>CANKVU010000001.1 GCA_947487205.1 uncultured Paracoccaceae bacterium
GCGGACCTCGTCGCGCTCGCCCGCCGGGACGGGCGTTCCGGCCACCGCCGGATCGCGGTCCGTCTTCGCGAGGCCGGTTGGTCCGTGAACGGGACGCGGGTCGCGCGGACCTGGTGGCGGGAGGTCGGAGGAAAGGCCCCGGTGGGGCGTTTGCCCCGACGAAGCCGAAGCTGCCCGCGAGACACCCGAAGAACGGGCGGCGCCGGCCCGATGACGGGTCCTGCATCCGTCTTCGCCCCGCGCGGCCGAACCACGTCTGCACCTCACGACTGCGTCGAGAGCCGGACGCAAGAGGGGCGGGAGTTCCGAATGCCCGATATCGTCGACGAGTTCACCCGGGAATGACGCGTCATCGCCCGCCGTCAATCCGAGGACGATGGCGCGTGCCATCCGGATCGGCCGCAAGCTGAACGGAACCGCCGTGATCGATGTCCCGACCGGCCTGTTCAGGCCCCACGGGGTGTGCCTGGCCACGTTCGCTCGGACGACGGTCCGGAATTCGTCGCCAAGGCCGTGCGGGACCGGATTGCGGCGGTCGCCGCGAGACAGGCGTCCCGCGAACCGGGGAGCCCCTGGGATTGTCGAGGGCCGGAAAACGGTCCGGTGGACCGTTTTTTCCGAGGCAGGGCCATGGCGAGAGCGTCTCCTCGCTGGCCGCATCCCGCGTCGGGATCGAGGCCTGGCGCCTCCACGACAATACCGCCAGGCCCCGCTCGTCGCAGGGCTACCGCCCCCCCCGCGCCGGAGGCCCTTCACTGCAGCCGCGACGGCGGATCACCCCCGCCTCAGGCATCCGCCCTGGTACCGAGACCCGTCACGCACCGAGATCGAATCAGGACCACCCGATAGGGGCAGGCCCGAGGTGGTGGTGAACCTCATGTTCTCCAGGCTCGTTCGCTACGAGACGAGGTTCTGGCGGAAGGTGGGTCGCGGAACACGCCCTGGCAAAGACCTGTTCGGGCCCGGCCAACCGCAGAGCGGGTTCCGGATCTTCGACGTGTGCGGGAACCTGAAGTTCTTCGGCTCGAATCCGCAGCTGTCGACACGGTCAGCACCGAACTCCCTCACCGAAAAGCTGATCGAAGCGTCCGGAGTTCGCCCGAAGACTCGATCAGATGATCCCGCCCGAGGGCGGATCATCCATCTCCGTCATTCCGCCTGAGGAAAAAGAAAAATGAGGCCGGCACCGGGTTGATCGAGGAGCTGCACGAAGTCAGAGCTGGGCTCATGGGCGACGTGCGCAACCTCCTGACGGGCCAGATGTATCCTCCCTCGTCATGTGCGGACCGTCGAGACGTGGCAATCCGACGGCGCGCCCTGGGACCATCTCGCGGATACCGCCGTCGACGACTTGTCGGAGATCGCCGGCATCCCGAGTGCGGCCGAGCTGGGCGGGGAAAAGGTCGAAAGATTCGACCTTCCTATGTTCGAACTCCAGCCCTGTTTCATGGGCCGGTCGACCGAGCTGGAGGTCTGTCGCCGCAAGGCCATCGCAATCGCCACCCCTCGTCCACGAAACTCAAGATTCCCGCGAGCGCACGGCATTACGTCTTCATCGAAGTGATGCTGGGGGACGAATGCTGGAAGGGGCTGATGGCGCCGAATGCAGAGCGCGAACCTGCGGTTTCAAGATGCCGTCCATCTCGTCGAACGGGTGTCGCGGACGATCTTCTACGTCTACTTGCTGAGTTAGCTCGACGCGGCCACGGGCGACGTGCTGGGCCTACGGCGGATTTCACCGCGTTCAGAAAGACGCCTCTAGCACTCCCGGCGCGGAACGAAAACGATACGGCGCTTCCCAAATGGAAATCTCGGAAGACATTGGGCGAAGTGGACATTTCTGACCCGGAAAAGATGCTAATCGTAGCGGAGAAGGGAGCGCCGGAGCTCGTAAAGGCCAAGCGCAGGACAGAAATTGTTCAGGTCCGCGGGCTGGAAGTGTTCCTCCGCTTTTTCGAGGGCCCGGATAAGGCCTCCGCCCAGAAGCATTCTCCGAGTTCGCCTACGACAACGCTCTGCCGATCAGATCGAGTTCGTGGGGATGGTCGTCGAACACGGGACTGAGAATTACGTCACGGGCTTGGCGTCTTCCACGAGGCGCCGTCTAACGATCGGTCGCCGGACAGGCCGGAGGGGGCGTTCGAGGACGTCCAAGTCGGAAAGTTGGTCGGGAAAGAACCCTTCACAAACGAAAGCGCCGTGGCCGTGGCCGCTCCCGCGGCGACAATAGCCGATACGCTTTGCGTGGGGCTGAAAACCGATCCGCAATGTCGCATTGACCTAGAGGGATAAGATGGCGGAGCCGGTGTCCGCCGACCTGTGTTCTCATCAGATCCGAAGAAGCATCCAAGTCAAATGCTTACAAGCCCGACCAGTCTTGTATGTTCCAGCAACGTCCCCCATATTCCCGCTAAGGATGGGGGACGGAATGGCGGACGCTCAAACCAAGGCAGCCATGCGAAAGAGTGGACAGCATCCAGAGAAGGCGCTTTCCGCTGCCTTCGTTCGCTCCGTGAAAGACCCCGGCAAATACTTCGACGGGCATGGTCTCTTTCTGAAGGTCGAAGCTAGCGGGGCGAAGCGGTGGGTGCAGCGCATCGTGATTCGCGGCAAGCGCCGGGAAATCGGCTTAGGGCCGGTATCGCTCACGCCGCTTGCGGAGGCACGCGCAGCCGCCCTGGAGAACCGCAAGCAAGCGCGGAGCGGTGGCGACCCCCTAAGCGACAAGCGCGCCGCGAACGCCATCCTGACCTTCGAGGAAGCCGCGCGGAAGGTACATGAGATACACCGCCCGTCATGGCGGAACCCGAAGCATGCGGCGCAGTTCATCACCACGCTCGAAACCTACGCCTTCGCGCGTATTGGTCGCTTTAGGGTGTCAGAAATCACGACGGCTGACGTTCTGGCGGTCCTAACCCCGATCTGGCTGACAAAGCCGGAAACCGCCCGTCGTGTGCGGCAGCGCATTGGAACCGTAATGAAATGGGCGGTGGCGCAAGGGTGGCGGCAGGACGATCCCGCCGACGCCATATCAGCCGCCCTGCCCCGCCAAGAGAAGGGTCAAGAGCCGCGTAAGTCCCTGCCTTATGCCGACCTGCCGCGCTTTATGGCGGACCTACGCGCCGCCAAGGCAGGTGAGCTCACGAAACTTGCCCTAGAACTGGCTATTTTAACCGCCTGCAGGTCGGGCGAGGTACGGCTGGCGCGCTGGGAAGAAATCGACCTTGATCGTGCCGAGTGGTCCATCCCGGCGGAACGCATGAAAGCAAAGAAGCCCCACCGCGTTCCGCTATCCGCTCGCGCTGTAGAGCTACTCTTAAAAGCAAAGGTGTCGGGCGCTCAGATGGGCGACACAAGCGGGCTTGTCTTTCCGGGAACCAAGGCTGGCAAGCCGATCTCTGACATGACCTTGACCAAACTTGTCAAGGCGATGGGCTACGACGTGCACGTTCACGGCTTCCGCTCGACCTTCAAGGTATGGGCACAAGAGCGGACGAACATGCCGCGCGAAGTGACTGAGGCGGTGCTGGCGCATACTATTCAGAACAAGGCGGAAGCAGCTTATGCACGCTCTGACCTGTTTGAGAAGCGACGGCGACTTATGGCCAGCTGGGCCGAAGTCGCAATGTCGCGAAACACGGTTACTAGGATTGCCTGATGTTTTACCCCGAGGGCTACGTGCCATTCTCCGACCTCATGGATTACGCCGAATCTGCCTCAACCGAAATTTTCGCGGCTAACTCATTTAAAGAGTACCGCGAGGAAAACGTGGCAAACGACCTGGCGCGTTATCGCTTCCTAGAGCGGGAAGTGCTCTTCGCATGGCTTCTGTGTCATGGGCTGACAAATTATCGTCCAATCGCCTGTTCTCCATCTGGCATACGGGTCGGCATCAGCCACCCGCTGACACATCATGAGGATAATCTGTATTGGTATCGCTATAGCTGGCCTGCATTAGACGACGACGAACTCGGTGGAATAATGCGCCGTGTCGAGGAAGGGAAGCCTTCTACTCACCCATTAAATCGCTTTCGGTTCATAGATTTTGCAACTGGAACGATTTGTGTGGAGCGAAGAATGCACCTTATCCGAATTTTCGCGCACGAAGCGGAAGAGAATATTGATTCTCAAGTTGCAACGGCAACAAATTTTGACGGCTGGGCTGTTTGTTTCCATGCCTCCGACTTCCCAAACACAATTGAGCGTTTTCTTGAGGATGCCGGGCTGGAAGAGCCGCGTATTGCCTTCGCGTCCGAGAATCCGCAAATTGAGCGGTCAAGGGGTGGTCGCCCATCCAAACGGTTTGTCGCTAGGCAGATATATTGGCAAATTTACCCCAATGGTCATGCCGACGAAAATTGGAAGACAGTCGCTCGCAAAGTTTCAGATGCCGCTGGAATCGGTGTGGCCCCACGGACAATACAGCGCGCCATTCAGGAGGAATAGGGCATGTCTAAACCGTCACAACCTATGCCATATGCTGTGCTGCCGTTTTGTCGGATTTGACCGCATTCCATAACGCCCCCCGGTGAAACAAATTCCGGCAAGATGCACCCAATGCCAAGAGGTTCCGTCTTGCCCGAACGTCACTATCGCCGCAGCGCCGTGGAAGAACTCACAGGCCTGAGCCGCAGTACAATTTACGCCCTCATGGATCGCGGAGATTTTCCGCGTCCTGTGAAGCTGAGCGCGCGCATTGTCGCCTGGCCGGAAAGCCGCATCGAAGCTTGGCTGGCCCAGCGGGCCAATTCTGAAACCTAAACCCGCACCCCGGATCGGGCGCGGGACGGATGCTCTATGCGGCGTAGGACACCGCAGGGATTAGCCCATCGCGTGCCGTCCGGCAATACAGGACGCACGACAATGATTGAACAAGACCGCTGGTTTTCAGGCCAGACGCAAGTCTATTGGTGCTGTAAGGCGCTGACCGAGCGCCGATCCATCAGCCATAAGACCGAAATACGCGAGGTACGCGGGTGGCGTCTGGCCGCAATCTGCGAACGCCTACGCAAGCAGTATGGCTGGCCCATCCTGACTGAGTACCGGGGGCCGGAGAACACAGCATATTACCGCCTTGCCCCCGGGACCGATCCGGCGAAGCTGCGCTTCCCTGCTTCTGCCCGTTCGCTGGTGGATGGGGTGGTTCGATGAACGGCCTTCAGATTGCCCGATTGTGCCGCCGTTACGGTGTCTCAGAGACGCTGGCGCGGTCCCTTGCCGCCCTCGCCTACGGAGGCGACCATGGCCGCTAGGGGATACCGCTTGGACGCTGTAGGGCCGGAATATCGGCTTTACCTCCTGACCATCGCTGACAGCGCCCAGGAGGCCGCCACACTGGCGCTGGGCACCTGCCGCAGCCCGAGCATAGCTACCGCCCTGTTGGCCGCCCTGATGGCGCAGGAGCGCGAGAGATGAGAAGTCGCGACAAACGGCGCAGCAAGGGCGGTAAGTTTGTCCGGCTCGATGAGTGGTTCCAGGCGCAACCCGCCTGGGCCACTTTGAAGCCGGGGCCGCGTGCGCTCTACATGGAACTGAAGCGACGGTACAACGGCGGGAACAACGGTCGCATCCCGATGGCCGCGCGCGAGGCGGCGGTTCTCTTAAATGTCCATCGTAACACGGTGTCCGGTTACTTCGAGGACTTGGAAGAACGCAGGCTGATACGCGCGACGAAGCGCGGCCACTTGGGCGAAGGGGGGCATGGGATTGCCTCCCTTTGGCTGCTCTGCGAACTGCCAAGCCACGATGGCAAACCGCCCGATCTGGGCTTTCAAAAGTGGAAGCCGGGCGAAAAGCCCGTCACAAAAACCGGGCGTCCCTGTCACGATAATTGTGCACCGGGCCGGGATTTCCACTCCGAAACGCGGGGGCCGTCACAATGATTGTGCCATGCACGAGCCGCCGCCCGTCACAATTCCTGTGCCATTCTATACATCTAGCCAGGGGCAGGTGCGACGGATGCAAGGGCATGGGCCAACTGGAAAGGTGAAGCCAATGACAAGGAAACGGGGCACGGACTTGGAGCCGGTCACGCCACACGAGGACCGGAAACCGCCCAGCGCGAAGCTGGAGGTGGCAGAGGGAAACACGCTCAGCGTTCGCACTACCGGCGCATGGGGCCGCATAGAGCGGGCGTCCTTCAACAAGACCGTCTCCGCTGGCCTGACGGCTCAAATGGCTATGCTTGGCTCACACGGCAAACCTGTGGACGCACAGGCAACCGACTTCGCGCTGGGCTTCGTGGATGCGATGGAACCCAGGGACGCGGCGGAAGCGCTATTGCTGACGCAGATGGCCGCGACACACCAAGCGACCATGATGCTGGCCCGGCGATTGAACCACGTTCAGAACCTCCCGCAACAGGACGCCGCCGAACGAGCGATGAACAAGACGGCCCGGACCTACGCGGCGCAGATGGATACGCTCAAGCGGTATCGGTCGAAGGGGAAACAGGTGGTCCGGGTGGAGCGCGTCACTGTAGCGGACGGCGGCCAAGCCATTGTCGGGAATGTGGAAGGAGGGAGGGGAACTGATGAAACGTGACGGCGATACCAGCGACAACCGATTTGCCTGTTACTCGCACCCATCCTCAATCCAGAAGTTTGAGGGGAGGGCCGCCGAGAAACGGCACGGCGACCCCTTGCACGCGGCCAACGCTGCCCCCCGGTGTGGGGCGAAATCAAAGCGGACGGGGTGGCCATGCCGCGCCCCTGCGGTTCGCGGATGGAGGGTATGTCGCATGCATGGATCGGGCGGTGGTGCCCGTCCAGGGTCAGCGAATCCAAACTGGAAGCACGGCGGACGAAGCAAAGAGTTGGTCGCAATTCGGAAGCTTGCGAACGAATTAGGTCGAAGTTTTGGCCTACTCGACTTGCGGGACAAAACTTGATGCAGAGAAATCCGCTCTTTCCGAAGGAATGGGTGGCGCTTCGGCGCGCCACCCTACGCATCAAGCTCGACGGCCGCGCGCCCAACCGAGTGCAACAAGGCCCATCGCGATTAGCGGGGCCGTTGCGGGCAAGGGCACAGGGGCGACTTCGTCAGTCACAGTTATAGATCGCAGAGAAAAATAACTTGCATCGTTCCGGGGGAAAAAGAGCGCGGTTGTCCCCGTTTCAAAACGGAAATCGGAATCCAAGCTTCCGCAAGGTCCAAATAGCGAAAAGAACGGGTCTACTCTAACCAAATTCTGCGGCAAGCACTCAACGGGATCGTTAGGAAAGCCGTTACTCCTAAAAGTGAGGGAAACGAGGTCAGTGAAGTCGCCATCCAAATTGCTTGCTTCAATACGGGCCCCACGGAAGAATGGACCGAATTGATCGCCATACAAATCCTCGGTTCTTGCTGGAATGGCAGACGTGCGGAACGTATCACCAAATCGGTTAGTAGCTTCTAGATCAACGATATCAAAAATTGTGCGTACGGAATCACTCCGAAGAAAATTTCCGTCAGCATCTGACGCGAAGTATTCAGTTAAGTTTCCGGTATAAAAGCCGCCTACATCAAAAGACTCTAGATTGAACGTTTTGCCGTCACTGCGCGAGAGGGTAAGGCTTTGAACGCTAGTATCGGCACCAGTTTGTCCACTGCTGATCCTATTGATCGCTGCAAGCAATCCCTCTTCTTCACTAAGATATTCGTCTGTTTGAGCGGAGAGAGTGAAATTTTCTTGCGGAAACCCACCGTCTAGTCCCAAACTATTCGGTAAAATTTCCAAATTATCAAAGTCGAGATTGGTTGTTGATCCAGAACTTGCCGAACCTGCAAAAATCATGATGACAGCAAAATAAGATGCTCGCACGAGTGAATCCTTCCCTGATGAGCTTTTCGATAGCGAACTTCCAGCAATCAAGCGCAGATTTACAGCAAAATTGAATCAATAAGGCTCATCGCCGAGAAGCCATCTAATGCGTACAGTTACTCCCATCTGAACGTCCACCACAGTAGGGACCTAAAAGGAGGTGTCATCGGGGGTATCAAACGAACATGAAGAGTACATATAAGGAACTTACGTGTGGTAATTTCAGTCTTGCTATTTGTACGTCACGCCAACCGAGGTTCTTTACGGCGCTCCTGCTGGCGTCCGGTTTGCCCGCTTCCAGTCCTCGGTAAAGGCGCTTTAGCGCTGTGATGTCTTCTGTGGTCAGGATGTAAAAGAGCATGGGTTGAAGGCTTCAGCAATGCCTGGGCTCCAACGCGCAGAGTAAAACACAAAGGGGGTCTGCTGAACTATCTGGAAGGGGACATGCTCGCAGCCAAACCTACGACTAGCCCAATTGAGCCGAGTCCGACCCATAGCAGCATCCAAGCCATGCGGGTTCAACTGCTTTCACTCGACAGAGTGTTCGCAAGAAGGCCCGATACGATCCAGATCGCGATGATGAAGCCCAAGCTGCTATACGACATGCTCGTCGATTGGATGATTGTCGATTGGCGCAGGCATCTGGGCACATGAGGCCCGCACTTCGGCGACATCGTGAGGGATAGTGACTGTTTGCCCTAAGCGACCATGATGCTGGCCCGGCAATTGAACCACGTTCAAAATCTCCCGCAACAGGACGCCGCCGAACGCGCGTTGAACAAGACGGCGCGGACCTACGCGGCGCAGATGGACACGCTCAAGCGGTATCGCTCAGAGGGGAAACAGGTGGTCCGGGTGGAGCGCGTCACTGTGGCGGACGGCGGGCAGGCTATCGTGGGGGCGGTGAACGGCAGGGGGGTGAGCAAAAGTTGAGGCCAAAACGATCAGCAACCGACGCCCCCGCCACTCACGCGCATCCCCAATCCAGAACTTTGGGGGGAGAGGCTCGTCGCGAAAATGACGGCAACCCCATGCACGCGGCCAACACCGCGCCCCGCTGCGGTGCGAAATCAAAGCGAACCGGCCTTCCCTGCCGCGCCCCTGCGGTTTGTGGTTGGCGCGTATGCCGGATGCATGGCGCACGCGGCGGTGCTCGCATAGGGCCACACAATCCGAATTGGAAGCACGGTGGACGAAGCAAGGAAACCGTACTGGCGAGGCGGCTGGCGAACGCGTTGACTCGTCAGTCTCAAACATTGGTCGCCATGTTCGATGATTCTTAGACCGCCAAGGCGTTTCCGATTCAGACAGTCCGCAAACATCCCTCAAGCAATCCGTTGACCTAAGGGAGCCCCCTGTTTGCTAGCAGAGCTGCGACCGCCGCCACCCCCCCCAAAAAAAAAGGCACCCCCGCCGATGGCGAGACCTGCGGCGGTGCTTCGTTTTCGCTGCGACCGTTCGAGAAACAAGGGTAGGAGTTCGCTGACGCACAGCACTCCGGACGAGTGGACACCATTCGCTAGCCCGGTCAACGGCGGCGCTAGAAGCAAATGACGCTCACGAGGATAAGCCCAAACAAACCGAGACCGATCCATAGCGGCATCCGCGCCATGCGAGTTCGACCGCTATCGACCGCCAGAGCGTTCGCTAGAAGGTCCGAAATGATCCAAGTTGCGATGGCGTAGCCCAGGATGCTGTATGACATGCCCGCCGCTTGACGCAGGCATATGGACACACGGGGACGGTAGTGCGGCGTTGTCATGCAGGGTGATGAAAGCGTGCTGACTTCCTGCCTCCGCAAAGGAAGCCATCCGATCATCAAATGGCGGACCAAATGGGGGACGATCCACCTAACTGGACCTGCAAGTATCTGTTTTTCTGTTATAAATTTGCGTATTTTGGCGGAGCCGGTGGGATTCGAACCCACGGAACCCGTGAAGGCTCAACGGATTTCAAATCCGCCGCATTCGACCACTCTGCCACGGCTCCACCTTGCCGGCTATCCGCCGGAGGGGGATTTTGCAAGCGCGGCGCTGGACCTCCGCCCACGGGCCGTGGCACATCGGGGTCGGGCCGAGCCGGGGGAGGGACGGAGTGCAGCGATTCTTGGCGATCGGCGAATGCATGGTCGAAATGGCGCCGGCCGATGACGGCCGCTATATCATGGGGTTCGCCGGCGACACGTTCAACACCGCCTGGTACATGCGGCGGCTGGCCGGGCCGGGAACCGAGGTCGCGTATCTCTCCGCCATCGGCGACGACGCCATCTCGGCGCGCATGGAGGACTTCATGCGCACGGCCGGCATCGTTCCGGAACTGAGCGTCCGGCCCGGCCGGACGGTGGGCCTCTACCTCATCTCGCTGGAGAACGGGGAGCGCAGTTTCTCCTACTGGCGGAACAGCTCCGCGGCGCGGAGCCTGGCCGAGGATCTCGGCCCCCTGCCGGGGGTCGGCGAGGCCGATATCGCCTTCTTCTCGGGGATCACCATGGCGATCCTGCCCGATGCCGGGCGCCGGCGGCTTCTCGACCGGCTCGCCGAGGCCCGGGAGCGGGGCGTGCGCGTCGTCTTCGATCCGAACCTGCGCCCGCGGCTCTGGTCGGACGGAGAAGAAATGCGGCACTGGATCACGCAGGCCGCGCGGGTGGGCGACATCGTCCTGCCGTCCTTCGACGACGAGGCGGGGCATTTCGGCGACGCCGATCCGGCCGCCACCGCGGCGCGCTACGCGGATCTGGGGGCGGGGCTCGTCGTGGTGAAGAACGGCGACGGTCCGGCCCTGGTCCGGGAGGGGGAAGAGACGGTCGAGATCGCCCCGCACCGGGTCGACACGGTCGTCGACACGACTGCCGCGGGCGACAGCTTCAACGCCGGGTTCCTGAATGCGCTGGCCGGCGGCGAGGACGCGCCGGCGGCCGCCCGGGCGGGATGCGCGCTGTCGGCCCGGGTCATCCGGAACCGGGGGGCCCTGGTCGATCCCGCCACGCCCGGGGCGTGACGGGACTGCGGATCGGCCCGGCGCGACCGGCCGGGCCGACGCTCATTCGTCGGTCGGCAGCGCGACGAAGCGCGGCTCGCCCTCGCGCCGGATGAGGAGCAGGATCGACTGGCGTCCGGCCTCCCGCGCGGAGGCGATCCTGTCGCGCAGGTCGGAGACGCTCGCGATCTTTTCCTGGCCGGCCTCGGTGATCACGTCGCCCGACCGGATCCCCTTCTCGTAGGCTTCGCTGTCGCCCGCGACATCGGTGACGGCGAGTCCCTGCACATCATCGGACAGCCCCAGTTGCTGGCGCATCTCCTCGGACAGCGGTTGGACGTTGATGCCCAGGACCTCGCTCTCGCCCTCGTCGGGCATCTCGCGATCGACGGAGGCCGGGACCGCCTCGGCTTCCTCGCGCCGGCCGAGCGTCACCGACAATTCCTCGGTCTCGCCGTCGCGCCAGACCGTCACCGGCACCGTCGCGCCCACCTCGGCGTCGCCCACCCGGCGCACCAGCCCGCGCGTATCCTCGACCTCCTGGCCGTTGAAGCTGACGATCACGTCGCCCGACTGCATCCCGGCCTCGGCCGCGGGACCCTCGGGAACGTCGGTGACGAGGGCGCCCGCCGCCTGCTCCAGGCCGATGCTCTCGGCGATGTCGTCGGTCACGTCCTGGATGCGGACGCCCAGCCAGCCGCGCCGGGTCTCGCCGTAATCGCGCAACTGGTCGACGACCTTCTGCACCACGTTCGACGACATCGCGAAACCGATGCCGATGGAGCCGCCGGTGGGCGACAGGATCGCCGTGTTCACGCCGACGACCTCGCCCTCCATGTTGAAGAGCGGGCCGCCCGAATTGCCCCGGTTGATCGCCGCATCGGTCTGGATGTAATCGTCATAGGTTCCCGACAGCGCCCGGTTGCGGGCCGAGACGATGCCCGCCGACACGGAGAAGCCCTGCCCCAGCGGGTTGCCCATCGCCATGACCCAGTCGCCCACCGCGGCCGCGTCGGAATTGCCGAAGGGGACGGGTTTCAGCGGCGCGTCGCTCTCGACCTTCAGAAGCGCGATATCGGTCTGGTCGTCGGTGCCGACCACCTCGGCGGGCAGGCTCTCGCCGTTGAAGAATTCCACCTCGATCTCGTCGGCGCCGTCGATGACGTGGTTGTTGGTGACGATGTAGCCGTCATCGGAGATCACGAACCCCGATCCCAGGGCCTGGCTGCGCCGGGGCTGCTGCTCGCCCTGGTTGCGGTCCATGAAGTCCCGGAAGAAATCCTCGAACGGGCTGCCTTCGGGCACCTGCGGCATCGGCCCGGTGGGCGTCGAGACGGTGGAGGAGGTCGTGATGTTCACTACCGAATCGCTGATCTTCTCGGCCAGGGGCGCGAAGGTCTCGGGCGTCGCCTGCGCGTCGAACGCCGGCGTCACCACCAGCGCGGTACCGAGCATCAGGGCGCCCGCCAGCCGGCGGACCACCGGTGCGGGGGGATGAAATGCGTGGGTCACTCTCGTGCTCTCCTCAATACGGTGAGACTCGTCGGATCTGCCGGCCCCGGATCAGAATGCGACGGGCTCCGCAAACGACGTAAAATATAAGGTTCGACGCCCACAACACAACGAACGGTCGCGGCGGCTCAACAGGGCGTGACAAACGGAAACAGCGCCCGCCTCAGGCGCCGATCCCGCGCGCCGCGACGACCAGCCCGACACCCATCACCAGAGCGAGAAGGCCCGCCAGACGGCGGGCCTCGACCGGCATGGCGCGCAGGGCGTCGAGAAGGCTTTCGAGCCGCGCAGGCGCCAGGGCCAGGATCAGCCCCTCCGCGCAGAGGACGAGGCCGAGTGCCAGAAGCGCGGTCGCGATCAATTCGTCGCGGCTGAGTCGGAGTCCGGCTCTTCACCGACCTCCGCCGCCTGCTCGTCGGTCTGGGCCTGCGAGCCCGACGAGGGGCCGCCCTGCGGAGCGGACGAGCCGCCGGGCGTGTCGGTCTTGAGGTAATCGAAGAACTCGCTGTCGGGCGACAGGATCATGGTGGAATTGGCACCCTGCAGGGCTTCGTCGTAGGCGGCGAGCGACCGGTAGAAGGCGAAGAAGTCGCGATCCGCGCCGAACGCCTCCGCATAGATGCCGGAGCGCCGCGCATCGGCCTCGCCTCGGGTGATCTCGGCCTCGCGCTCCGCCTCGGAGACCAGCTCGACCACCGTACGGTCGGCCTGAGCGCGGACGCGCTGGGCGGCTTCCTCGCCGCGGGCGCGTTCGTCGGTGGCCTCCCGCTCGCGCTCGGCCCGCATCCGCTCGAAGGTGGCCGCCAGGTTCTGGTCGGGCAACGCCGTCTGCTTCAGCCGCACGTCGATCACCTCCAACCCAAGGGCCTCGGCCCTCTGACGGGCCTGGTCGCGGATGCGCGTCATCAGCTCGGACCGGTCCTCTGACAGGATCGTGTTCGAGGTCACGCCGTCGGAACCCAGCACCGCCCGCGTCTGGGAGATCAGGATCGCCGTCAGACGCCCCTCGGCCGACGCGATGCCGCCGGTACCAACCGCACGGCGGAACTGCTCGACATCCAGGATGCGATAGCGCGCGAAGGCATCGACGATCAGGCGCCGGTCGTCGGAGGGCGTCACCTCGATCGGGTCGGTGTCGAGCGCCAGGATCCGGTCGTCGTAGCGGACGACATCCTGGATGAAGGGGATCTTGAAGGCGAGGCCCGGTTCCTCCTTCACGCGCTGGATCTGACCGAACTGGAGGACCAGCGCCTTCTCGCGCTCGTCGACCACGAAGATCGAGGACAACAACAGGACCACCGCGATCGCGACGGCACCGATCAGGACATAGGCTTTGCGCATCAGTTCGTTGCTCCGTTCGCCGTGGTCTGGGCGTTCCCGCCGGCGCCCTGGCCGCCGGACCGGCCGCTGCGCAATTCGTTGATCGGAAGGTACGGCACGACGCCTTGGCCGCCGGCCCCGCCCTGCTCGTCCAGGATCACCTTGTCGACCCGGCCGAGGACCTGCTCCATCGTCTCGAGGTACAGGCGCTTGCGCGTCACCTCGGGCGCCTTCTGGTACTCGGTCAGGACGGCGGAAAAGCGCGAGGCCTCACCGGTCGCCTCGTTGACGACGCGGGCGCGATAGGCTTCCGCATCCTCAAGGATCTCTGCCGCCTGACCGCGCGCACCGGCCAGAACCCGGTTCGCATAGGCGTCGGCCTGCCGTTCCAGCCGGTCCCGCTCCTGCTCGGCGGCCTGCACGTCGCGGAACGCGTCGATCACCTCAGCCGGCGGATCGGCCTGGTCGAGGTTGAGGCGGATGATGTTCACGCCGGCATTGTAGCTGTCCAGCGTCTGCTGGATCAGTTCCTGCGTGTCGGAGGCGATCTCGCCCCGATCGGTGTTCAGGATCGGCGACAGCTCGGATCTGGCGACCACCTCGCGCATGGCCGATTCGCTGACCGACCGGATCGTGTCCTGCGGCTCGGCCAGGTTGAACAGGTACTGGGCGGGGTCGACGATGTTCCAGACCACCTCGAACTCGATGTCGACGATATTGGCATCCGTGGTCAGCATCAGGCCGTTGTCGAGCTCGGTATCCCGCCCCGTGCCCAGCGATTCGGTCTGTTCCCGCGTCACCGGCAGGACCTCGTGGGTCATGACCGGCCAGGGGGCGAAGTTCAGGCCCGGCTCGCCGATGGAACTGAAATCCCCGAGAAACAGTTCGACCGACCGTTCCTCCGGCCGCACGGTGTAGACGCTGGCAAAGAGCCACAGCCCGACGAGCACGATCCCGGCCAGCACGAACGTCCCCCGGTTCACGCCGGGCCCGCCCGACGGGCCGCCGGTGCGATTGCCCTTGCCGCCCATGAGCACGCGCAGACGATCCTGCCCCTTGCGCATCAGATCGTCGATGTCGGGTGAAGGTCTGCCGCCCTGCCCCGGACGCTGGCCCGTCGGACGGCGACCGCCTTCGTCGCCTCCGCCCCGGTTGCCGCCGCCCCATGGGCCGCCGTTGTTGCTCGCCATGCCTGGTGAGTCCCCTTTCTCAATCGTCGCCGTATGGTGGCCTAGATGGTCGTCGCGCGAAACCCGTTCAACCCGACCTCGCCGGCTGCGACATGGTGACGAGCTCTTCCATCATCGTCGGATGGACCGCGCAGGTGGCGTCGAACTGCTCCTTCGTCAGCTTGTTCTTCACCGCGATGCCGATCAGCTGGATCATCTCGCCGGCGTCGTCGGCGACGATATGCGCCCCCATCACCACGCGCGTCTCGCGGTTCACGACCAGCTTCAGCAGCGTCCGCCCGGGCCGCCCGATGAAGGCCGAATGCATGGGTCGGAACGCGGCGCAGTAGACGTCGATCTCGCACCTGGTCCGCGCCTCCTCCTCGGTCAGGCCGACGGTCCCGAGCTGCGGCTGGGTGAAGACGGCCGAGGGGATCAGGTCGTGATCCACCGGGCAATCCTCGCCCTGGAACACCGTGCGGGTGAACGCCATGCCCTCCCGGATCGCCACCGGCGTCAGCGCGACGCGGTCGGTCACGTCCCCGATCGCGTAGATCGAGGGAACGGAGCTTTGCGAATAGGCGTCCACGACGACCTCGCCCGAGCGGCCGAGTTCCACGCCGGCGGCGTCGAGCCCCAGATCCCCGGTATTGGGCGCCCGCCCCGTGGCGAAAAGGACGTGGTCGTAGACCGCTTCGCGCCCCGTGGTCGATTGCACCCAGAGCGGGCAACCGGCCTCGGCGCCGGTCTCGCTCTTGGGATTGCCCTCCAGAGCGGGGTCCGGCGCGGCGCGGGGGCCGACCGGCGCCCCGGTGGCGGCATCCGATCCGGCCCCGACCGGGCGCACGTCTTCGTGATCCCCGGACGGGCCCATCGCGACGATGGACGTGCCCGTGTGGATGTCGATCCCGCGTTCGTGCATCATCTCGGCCACCAGGCCGCGGCACTCGTCGTCGAACCCGTTCAGGATCTGGCCGCCGCGCAGGAACATCGTCACGTCGACGCCAAGCCCGGCCATGATGCAGGCGAATTCGCAGCCGATATAGCCGCCGCCCACGATCAGGAGCGAGGCCGGCAGCCGGTCCAGCAGGAACATGTCGTTGGAGACGAGGCCCAGATCCGCGTGTTCCAGCGCGGGGCGCACCGGCGAGCCGCCGGTGGCGATCAGGATATGCTTCGCCGAGACCGAGCCGCCCTCGGCCAGCGCGACCTCGTGGGGCCCGGTCAGCCGGGCGCGGGTGTCGAAGATCCGGACCTCGGACCGCTCGAGCATGGCGCGGTACACGCCTTCCAGCCGATCCAGTTCGCCGTGCAGGCGGTGGCGGAACCGTGTCCAGTCGAAGCCGCCGAGCTGCGCGTCCCAGCCGTAATCGCGCGCGGCCTCGACCGTGTCGGCGAACTCGCTGGCATACACCATCAGCTTTTTCGGGACGCAGCCGCGGATCACGCACGTTCCGCCCAGCCGGCTCTCCTCGGCCAAGGCCACCCGGGCACCCGTCGCCGCGGCCGTCCGGGCCGCGCGGACGCCGCCCGACCCGCCGCCGATCACGAACAGGTCGTAGTCGAATTCGGACATGGTGCCCCCTTGCTGGCCGACGGCCCCCGGTATTTCACGGGGCGGGCCGGAAGGCCAGACGCGCCGGGGCGGCGCGGACCAGGAAGCGGGCGCCGAGGCGCCCGCCTTCCCTCATTTCTTCGTGTCGTCGGTATGATGGTGATGGTGGTGATGTTCCTCGGTCTTGTCGGGCGTGACCGCGTCCTGAACCTTGCCGGCGGTTTCCTGGGTCTTGCCCTCGACCCTATCGGCCTTGCCCTCGGCCTGCATCTTCTCGTTACCCAGAAGGTCGCCGACGGCTTCCTTCACCTTGCCCATCAGATCCTTGGACTTGCCCTTGGTTTCGTTCTCGTTCGTCATGGCGCATACCTCCTGCAGCATCACGCTGATCAATGCGCGGCGTTCGCGGATGTTCCGTAGGGCCCCCGCCGAGGGGGCCCCGCTCCGCCCGCGCGCCGGTCAGACCAGCCGCGACACCGCCTTCGCGGCGCGGACGAAATCGGCAAAGAGCGGGTGCGGCGCGAAGGGCTTGGATTTCAGCTCGGGGTGGAACTGCACGCCGATGAACCACGGATGCCCCTCGACCTCGACGATCTCGGGCAGGCGCCCGTCCGGGGACATGCCCGAGAAGCTCAGGCCCTGCGCCTCCAGCGCCTCGCGATAGCGGATGTCGACCTCGTAGCGATGCCGGTGTCGTTCCTCGATCCGGTGCGCGCCATAGACCTCGGCGACCTTGGAACCTTCCTTCAGGTGCGCGGTATAGGCCCCCAGGCGCATGGTGCCGCCCTTGTCGTCCAGCACGTCGCGGGCGATGGTCTGGTTGTCCTTCACCCATTCCCTGAGATGGAAGATCACCGGCTCGAAGCGCTTCTCCCCCGCCTCGTGGTCGAATTCCTGGCTCCCCGCGCGCTCCATGCCGGCCAGGTTCCGCGCCGCCTCGACCACGGCCATCTGCATGCCGAGGCAGATGCCCAGATAGGGCACCTTGCGTTCGCGCGCGAATTGCGCGGCCTTGATCTTGCCTTCCGTGCCGCGCTCGCCGAAACCGCCCGGCACCAGGATCGCGTCGTAGGGCTCGAGATGCGGCGCCGGGTCCTCGCGGTCGAAGAGTTCCGCATCGACCCATTCGATACGGACCTTCACCCGGTTGGCCATGCCGCCATGGCTCAGCGCCTCGGCGATGGACTTGTAGGCATCCTCGAGCTGGGTGTACTTGCCCACGATGGCGATCCGCACCTCCCCCTCGGGGTTGAAGATCCGGTCGGCCACATCGTCCCAGCGTGCCAGGTTCGGCTTCGGCGCGGGGTGGATACCGAAAGCGTCGAGCACCGCCTGGTCCAGCCCCTCGCGGTGATAGGCGAGCGGCGCCTCGTAGATCGACTTGAGGTCGTAGGCGGCGATCACGCTGTCGGGCCGGACGTTGCAGAACAGCGCCAGCTTCTCCCGCTCCTTCTCGGGGATCGTGCGCTCCGAGCGGCAGACGAGCACGTCGGGCGCGATGCCGATGGAACGCAATTCCTTGACCGAGTGCTGGGTGGGCTTGGTCTTCAGCTCGCCGCTCGCCGCGATCCAGGGCAGCAGCGTGAGGTGCATGAAGATGCACTGGCCGCGCGGGCGCTCCTGGCCGAACTGGCGGATCGCCTCGAAGAAGGGCAGCCCCTCGATGTCGCCCACGGTGCCGCCGATCTCGCAGAGCATGAAATCGACCTCGTCCGCGCCGACGGTGAGGAAGTCCTTGATCTCGTTGGTGACGTGGGGAATGACCTGGATGGTCTTGCCGAGGTAGTCGCCGCGGCGCTCCTTCTCCAGGACCGACGAATAGATCCGCCCCGAGGACACCGAATCCGTCGCGCGGGCGGCGACGCCCGTGAAGCGCTCGTAATGGCCGAGGTCGAGATCCGTCTCGGCGCCGTCATCGGTGACGAAGACCTCGCCATGCTCGAACGGGCTCATCGTGCCCGGATCGACGTTGAGATAGGGATCGAGCTTCCTGAGCCGGACCGAGAAGCCGCGCGCCTGCAGGAGCGCGCCGAGCGCGGCCGAGGCCAGGCCCTTGCCCAGCGACGACACCACGCCACCGGTGATGAAGACGTAACGCGCCATGGGTCTGGATCCCCCCGTGAACAGGATTGCGGCAGCTTCGGGACGGCGGGCGATCCGCGCCCGTCACGGGAGGTCCGACTACTCCGGTCCGGCGCCCCCCGCAACCGGGGGCGTCACTCGGCCCGGGGCGGCAGGAACGGCTGGTCGGAGCCGCCCTCGGGCGCGGCCTCGCCCTCGGCGGCGGGCGGGGGCAGCAGGTCGCCGCCCAGATCCGGCGTCGACGGCGACTGGTCGCCCTCCTGCACCGGCGCGCCCTCGGTCCCCAGCCGGTCGAGGATCGAGCTGTCCGAGGTGTTCTGCGCCGCGATCACCGTCAGCCAGATCGACGTGGCGATGAAGCAGGCGGCCAGCCCCCAGGTCATCTTGCCGAGGGCGGTGGCCGCGCCGCGGGCCGACATCGCCCCGCCGCCCCCGCCCATGCCGAGGCCGCCGCCCTCGGAACGCTGCAGCAGGACCACCCCGATCAGGCACAGGGCGAGGATCAGGTGGACGGTGAGGACGATCGTTTGCATGGGCGGCGAAATCCGTCTGTCGTGACCGGGACCGTCTAGTCCCATCCCGCGATCCGCGCAACCCGATGGACCCCGCCCGATCGGACCGGCCGGGGGCGCCGCCCCCGGACCCCCGGGGTATTTGGCAAAGGGTGACCGGGCCGGACGCGCCCCTCAGGCCAGGGTGCCGGCCAGGGAGTTCGCGGCGCTGCCGGTGATGCGCACGCGGGCGAGCTCGCCGCGGGCGACGGGTGCCTCGACGAAGACCGAGTGGAGATGGTCGGACTTGCCCACCATCTGCCCGGGCGCGCGGCCCGGCTTCTCGAAGAGGACGCCGACCTCGCGGCCGATCATGCGGTCCTGGACCCGGCGTTGCTGCCGCCCGAGCAGCGCCTGGAGCCGGTGCAGGCGGTCATCCTTCTCCGCCTCCGCGACCTGGGCGCGCTCGGCGGCCGGGGTGCCGGGGCGGGTGGAATACTTGAAGGAGTAGCATTGGCCGTACTCGACCGCCTCGACCAGCTCCATCGTGGCGGCGAAATCGGCCTCGGTCTCTTCGGGGAAGCCGACGATGAAATCGCCCGAGATCAGGATGTCCGGCCGCGCCGCGCGGATCCGCTCGATGAGCCGGAGGTAGCCCTCGGCGGTGTGCTTGCGGTTCATCGCCTTCAGCACCCGGTCCGAGCCCGATTGCACCGGCAGGTGCAGATAGGGCATCAGCTTGTCGACCTCGCCATGCGCGGCGATCAGGTCGTCGTCCATGTCGTTGGGATGCGACGTGGTGAAGCGGATCCGCTCCAGCCCGTCGATCGCGGCCAGTTCCCGGATCAGGCGGGCGAGGCGCCACTCGCCGTCCGGCGCCGCGCCGTGATAGGCGTTCACGTTCTGGCCCAGGAGCGTGATCTCGCGCACGCCCCGCGCCACCAGGTCGCGCGCCTCGGCGATCACCCGGGCGGCGGGGCGCGACGCCTCCGCCCCGCGGGTATAGGGCACGACGCAGAAGGCGCAGAACTTGTCGCAGCCTTCCTGAACGGTCAGGAAGGCGGTCGGTCCGCGCGGGGCCTTGGGCCGCTCGGCCAGCCGGTCGAACTTGTCCTCCGCGGGAAAGTCGGTGTCGAGCGCGCGCGTGCCGGCGCGGGCCTGCCGTTCCAGTTCGGGCAGGCGGTGATAGCTCTGCGGTCCGACGACGAGGTCGACCAGCGGCTGGCGGCGCAGGATCTCGGCGCCCTCGGCCTGCGCGACGCAGCCCGCCACGCCGATCTTGAGCTCGGGGTTCGCCGCCTTGAGGCCGCGGAAGCGACCGAGTTCGGAATAGACCTTCTCGGCCGCTTTTTCGCGAATATGGCAGGTGTTCAGCAGGATCATGTCGGCGTCGTCGGGCGTGTCGGTGCTGACATAGCCCTGGCCGCCCATGGCCTCGGCCATGCGCTCGCTGTCATAGACGTTCATCTGACAGCCATAGGTCCTGACATAGAGCTTGCGCTGACGGTCCATGGCGCCTGTCCTCCGGGAAGCTGCGCGCCCGGCTCTATACCCTTCGTCCCCCGAGACCAAGGGCCGCGCGGACGCGAAACGCCGGCCGGCAGAGCCGACCGGCATTCCCTACGTGCACGATGCAGACCTGCCTCAGGCAGCAGAACGACGACGGCGACGCGCCGCGACGCCCAGACCGCCCAGACCGGCCAGCAGGAGCGGTGCCGCTGCCGGCAACGGAACCGGCGCCACGTCGTCCACCTCTTCCAGGTCGATCTTGAGCGAGCCCCCGTTCACCTGGTTTCCGTCGCTGTCGCGGGTCGATTGGAGGCGCAGCGCGAAGCCGGAGAAATCGGCGGCCATCGTGTCGGCCACGGTAAAGGAGGCGGAAGCGACATAATTGTCCTGCCCGCCACCGTTCGATCCCAGTCGGACGATGTAGTCGAACTCGCTGGCCGATCCGGAGCCGTTGAAGTTGCAGCCCGCGCCGCAGCTCGACACGGTGCCGGTGCCGGTGCCGAAGAGTGCGAGGGCCGGGCTGATCGAGCGGCCGTTCGACTTGGTCGCCGACAGAAGCGTCAGGTCGGAAGTCTTGATCCCGGCGGTGCCGGCATAATCGAAGCCGAAGCCGAGGAAATCGCCCGAACCCAGTACGGAGGAGAGATCGAACCGGGTCGCGCTGCCCTCTTGCGTGACGACGACCTGGTAGGAGGGATCGGTATAGGTGGTGGATTGGTAGGTCGCCGCGGAAGCGGCAGAGGCGGCCATCGTGAAGGCGGCGCCGACGAGCAGTGCTTTCATCTTTCGAAGCTCCAGAAGCAGAAGGAATCATGCCGGCAGGTCATCGTCGGTTTCGAAGTCCCGCCGGGATGGCGCAGCTTCCCCTGCGCCCTTCGGAAACGGGCGTTAATCAACCGTTAAGAGACGATCAAGCGTCGAGAGGGATACCGGCGAAAATCGCCGTGCCAGGCCGGCCGGGAGCAAATCATCAGAGACAATAGAAGCAATTCAGGGAGATCGTTTCGCGCGACCACCGATCCACGGATGATCCGCGCGTCGGCTAAGAATCACTGCGTCGCAAGCGGATGATCACGTCGACGCCGCTCACGCGCGCGCCATCGGGTGGCGCGGGCAGACGCGCGATCTCAAGCTCGTCGGGAGCGGCATCGACCAAGCGGCCGTCCTCCTCCCACAGAAAATGGGGGTGGTCCTCGGTCCGGGTGTCGAAGTAGCTCTTGGCGCCCTCGATATGCACCTCTTGTACCAGGCCCGCCCGGCAGAACGCGCGCAGCGTGTTGTAGACGGTGGCGAGCGACGTGGTCTCCCCCGCCGCGCGGCTCGCGGCGTGCAGGCTTTCGGCGGTGACGTGGCGCACCTCGCCGTCGCCCACCAGGAGCGCGGCCAGCGACAGGCGCTGCCGCGTCGGGCGCAAGGTCGCCCGAGACAGCCATTCCGCCCCCCGGGCGAGGCGGTCATCGTCGATATGTGGGTCCAGATCGGCCATCATTGCGTCATATAGCGCGGGACGGGGAGTGATTTCAACGCGACTTCCTGCCCTTGCGCCTCTTTCCCGCAGGGTGGTACAGGCCGACCGACCCGTCAGACGCCGCCAGGAGGGGCCCATGTCCGACCATCCCACATCCTTCGACCGCGAGGATCTGATCCGCTGCGCGAAGGGTGACCTGTTCGGGCCCGGAAACGCGCAGCTGCCGCTGCCGCCAATGCTGATGATGGATCGCATCACCGACATCTCGGCCGATGGCGGCCCCCACGGCAAGGGCCACGTCGTTGCGGAATTCGACATCTACCCCGACCTCTGGTTCTTCGAATGCCACTTCCCGGGCAACCCGATCATGCCCGGCTGCCTCGGCCTCGACGGCCTGTGGCAGCTCACGGGCTTCAATCTCGGCTGGCGCGGCTGGCAGGGGCGCGGCTACGCGCTCGGCGTGGGCGAGGTGAAGCTGACCGGCATGGTGCGCCCCGAGCGCAAGATGCTGACCTACAACGTGGATTTCACCAAGGCGGTGCAGACCCGCCGGCTGACCATGGGCGTGGCCGACGGCACCGTTCACGCCGACGGCGACCTGATCTATCAGGTGAAGGACATGAAGGTCGCCCTCTCGGAAAGCTGACCGAAACAACAGGAGGAGAGCGATGCGCCGCGTCGTCGTCACCGGACTGGGCATCGTCTCGCCCATCGGCAATTCCGCCCAGGAGGTCGCCCAGTCGCTGAAGGCGGGCCGGTCGGGCATCGAGGCGAGCCCCGAAATGGCCGAGCACGGCTTCCGCAGCCGGATCGCCGGCACGCTGAAGATCGACACCGCCGAGCACGTCGACAAGCGGACCCTGCGCTTCATGGGGCCCGGGGCGGCCTATGCCCATATCGCCATGCAACAGGCGATCGCCGATGCGGGCCTGCCCGAACAGGTCGTGTCGAACCCCGCCACGGGGCTTATCGCGGGATCGGGCGGGCCGTCGACCAGCGCCCTCTACGAGGCCCACAAGATCGTGGAGGAGAAGGGCAGCCCGAAGCGGATCGGCCCCTTCGCGGTGCCCAAGGCGATGTCCTCGACCGTCAGCGCGAACCTGTCCACGGCGTTCAAGATCAAGGGGATGAACTTCTCCATCACCTCCGCCTGCTCGACCTCGCTGCATTGCATCGGCATGGCCGCCCAGCAGATCCAGCTCGGCACCCAGGACGTGATGTTCGCCGGCGGCGGCGAGGAGCTCGACTGGACCCTGTCGTGCCTCTTCGACGCCATGGGCGCCATGTCGACGAAGTTCAACGACACGCCCGAGCGCGCCTCCCGTGCCTTCGATCGCGACCGCGACGGTTTCGTCATCGCGGGCGGCGGCGGCATGGTGGTGCTCGAAAGCCTCGAGCACGCCCAGGCGCGCGGCGCCAAGATCTACGCCGAGGTGACGGGGTTCGGCGCGACCTCGGACGGTCACGACATGGTCGCCCCCTCGGGCGAGGGCGGCGAGCGGGCCATGCGGCTCGCCCTGCAGGAGTTCGATCCGGAGCGGGTGGGCTATATCAACGCGCACGGCACCTCGACGCCGGTGGGCGACGTGGGCGAGGTCGAGGCGGTGCGCCGGGTCTTCGGCGAGGGCGCGACGCCGCCGATCAGTTCGACCAAGTCGATGACCGGGCACAGCCAGGGCGCCACCGGCGCGCAGGAAGCCGTCTATTGCCTGCTGATGCTCGAGCACGACTTCATCGCGCCCTCGATCAACGTCGAGACGCTCGACGAGAAGATCCGCGAGGGCGAGATCGCCACCGATCTGGTCGAGAATGCGGGTCTCGACACCGTGATGACCAATTCCTTCGGCTTCGGCGGGACGAACGGGTCGATGCTGCTGACGAAGTGGAAGGAATGACGATGGCGGGACAGCTCCAGGGCAAGCGCGGCCTGATCATGGGGGTGGCCAACGACCATTCCATCGCCTGGGGCATCGCGCGCGCCATGCACGAGGCCGGGGCCGAGCTTGCCTTCACCTACCAGAACGAGGCGCTGCTGAAGCGGGTGAAGCCGCTCGCCGAGAGCGTCGGCAGCGACATCGTCATTCCCGCCAACGTGGCCGAGGACGCGTCGATGGATGCGGCCTTCGAGAGGCTGAAGGAGCGCTGGGACAGCCTCGATTTCGTCGTTCACGCCGTCGCCTATTCCGACAAGAACGAATTGAAGGGCCGGTTCGTGAACACGACCCGCGCCAATTTCGGGCATACGCTGTCGATCTCGTGCTACTCGCTGATCGACGTGGCGCGCCGCGCCGGCCAGATGATGCCCGATGGCGGCTCCATCCTGACGCTGACCTACCAGGGGTCGAACAAGGTGACGCCGTTCTACAACGTCATGGGCGTGGCCAAGGCGGCGCTGGAATCCGCCGTCCGGTACCTTGCCAACGATCTCGGCCCCGACGGCATCCGCGTCAACGCCCTGTCGCCCGGCCCGATGAAGACGCTGGCCGGCGCCGCCATCACCGGCGCCCGCAAGACCTTCAAGTTCGCCGAGCAGAACGCGCCGTTGCGCGCCAATGCCACGCTCGACGCGGTCGGCGCGACCGCGGTGCACCTCGCCTCGGACGGCGGCGCCTTCACCACCGGCGAAGTGCTCCATATCGACGGCGGCTACCACATCCTGGGCATGCCGCAGATCGACAGCATCCACGTCTGATCCGCGCATGAAAAGGGCCGCGCCCGACAAGGCGCGGCCCGATGGCAGAGAACTGCCGTCGGCTTAAACGATTTCGACCAGTTCCACGTCGAAGGTCAGCTTCTGGCCGGCCAGCGGGTGGTTGGCGTCGAGCGTCACCTCGCTGTCGGTGGCCTCCGCGACGGTCACGGGCAGGGTCTGGCCCTCGGGGGTCTGCATCTGCAGCTGCGTGCCCGGATCGGTCGGGATGTGGTCGGGGATCTGATCGCGCGGCACCGCCTGGATGCGCGCGGGATCACGGTCGCCGTAGCCGTCGGCCGGCTCGACCACGACCTGCTTGCTCTCTCCGACCTCCATGCCGGTCATGGCCTGGTCGAGGCCGGGGATGATCTGGCCGCTGCCCAGGATGAATTCCAGCGGCTCGCCGCCTTGGGAGCTGTCGAACTGCGTCCCGTCGGCAAGGCTGCCGGAATAATGCATGCGGACGGTGTCTCCTGGCTTCGCCTGGCTCATCGCTTTCCCTCTCTTTTCGGATTTGACTGGTTTCGAGGCCGCCAGTCTCGGCGGGTGCTCGTCTCGGATGGCCCCTACGTGGGGCCCGGGGGGCGGCCTGTAAACCGGGGTCCCCCGATTTTGCGCCTGCGCCCCGCGCCCCGCGTCGCGCGGCCTTGCGGGAACGCGGGGTGCGTGCCACCGTCCCGGCCGCAGCCAGACCCACCCGACCCGGAGGACCCCGCACGTGCCCGATTTCACCACATCTGACGGCCTCCGGCTCCATTACGCGGATAGGGGCGAGGGGACGCCCCTGCTCTGCCTGTCCGGACTGACCCGCAACGCGACCGATTTCGACTATCTGGCGCAGCATCTCGACGGGGTGCGGATGATCGCCCTCGATTATCGCGGCCGGGGCCGGTCGGACTGGGCCGATCCGGCCACCTACACCGTTCCGGTGGAGGCCCGCGACACCCTGGAACTGCTCGATCACCTGGGCCTGGCCCGCGTGCCGGTCCTCGGCACCTCCCGCGGGGGGCTGATCGCGATGCTCCTGGCGGCGACAGTGAAGGACCGGCTGGCGGGGGTGTGCCTCAACGATATCGGCCCCGAGATCGACCCCGCGGGCCTTGCCGTGATCGCCGATTACGTCGGCCGCACCCCGGCCGAACGGACCCATGCCGAGGCGGTCGCCGCCCGCGCCACGCTCATGGCCGGCTTCGTCGGCGTTCCCGAGAGCCGCTGGCGCGAAGAGGTCGAGAAACATTACACCGAGGGCGATGCGGGCCTTTCGATCAATTACGACCCCGCCCTGCGGCAGGCCGTGGCCGCCGGCGGGGCCGAGCCCGCCCCTGACCTCTGGCCCTGGTTCGACGCGCTCGACGGGCTCCCCCTCGCCTGCATCCGCGGCGCGAACAGCGACCTGCTCTCGCCCTCCACGCTGGCCGAGATGCGCCGGCGCCGACCCGACATGATCGTGGCCGAGGTGGCCGATCGCGGCCATGTGCCGTTCCTCGACGAACCCGAGGCGCTGGAGGCGATCGCGGCCTGGCGGGCGCAATTGTGACGCCGGACGCGATCGAGGCCGCGGCCCGCCGCCTCGACGATCGCGCCCGGCGCACGCCCCTCCTGTCCTCGCCGTTCCTCGATGCCGCCGCCGGCCGGCCGGTCCTGGTCAAGGCCGAACCGCTGCAACTGACCGGCAGCTTCAAGTTCCGCGGCGCCTTCTCGGCCGTCTCGGCGCTCGACCCGTCCGCGCGGCGGCACGGGGTCCTCGCCTATTCCTCGGGCAACCATGCCCAGGGCGTGGCGCTCGCCGCCGACCTCCACGACATTCCCGCGGTGATCGTGATGCCCCGGGACGCCCCCGCGCTGAAGATCGCCAACACCCGCGACTTGGGCGCCGAGATCGTCCTTTACGACCGCGCCGCCGGCGAAAGCCGCGAGGAGATCGGCGCCCGCCTGGCCGCGGCGCGCGGCCTGTCTCTGATCGCGCCCTATGACGACGCTGAAGTCATTGCCGGCCAGGGCACGATCGGGCTGGAACTGGCCGAACAGCTGCCCGAAGGCGCGACGGGCGACGTGCTCGTCTGCTGCGGCGGCGGCGGGCTGACCTCCGGCATCGCCGTGGCGCTCGCCGCCCGCCGCCCGGCCCTGCGGGTGCGCCCGGTCGAGCCGGTGGGCTTCGACGACGTGGCCCGGTCGCTCGCCGCCGGACGCCGCCTGTGCAACGACCGGGTATCGGGCTCGATCTGCGACGCCATCGTCACGCCCAGTCCCGGCGCTCTGACCTTTCCGATCCTGTCCCGGCTCTGCGGGCCCGGACTTGTCGTTTCGGACGACGAGGCGCTCGACGCCATGGCGGCGGCGTTCCTGCGGCTCAAGCTCGTTTGCGAACCGGGCGGCGCCGTGGCGCTGGCCGCCGCGCTCTATCGCCGCGACGAACTGGCCGAGGGGCCGGTGGTCGTCGTGGCCTCGGGCGGGAACGTCGATCCGGCCGTCTTCGCCCGGGCGCTGGCCCGGATCTGAGCGGGGTTCCGCGACCGAACGTCCCTCCCGGGGGCCGAAACACCGCCCCTGCGCGTTGACCCGCCTGTCGCCCCCCCCCATACCGGGCAGACCGTCGGAGTTCTCATGCCTGCCCGCCTTCCCCTCCTGTTCATCCTGACGACGCTGATGATCGATTCCATGGGAATCGGCCTGGTGATCCCGGTGATGCCGCGCCTGATCCAGGAGGTGGAGGCGGTCTCGATCGCCCAGGCCGCGCTCTGGGGCGGGGTCTTCACGACGGCCTACGCGATCATGCAGTTCCTCTGCGGGCCGCTCCTCGGGGCGCTCAGCGACCGCTACGGACGACGGCCGGTCCTGCTCGGCACCCTGACGATCATGGCGCTGGACTACGTGGTGATCGCGCTCGCCGACAATATCTGGATCCTTCTGGTCGGGCGGTTGGTGGGCGGGATCGCCGCCTCCACCCGGTCGGTGGCGACGGCCTTCATCGCCGACATTTCCAGCTCCGACCAGAAGGCGGCACGATTCGGGCTGGTCGGCGCCGCCTTCGGGCTGGGCTTCGTGCTCGGCCCGCTCGTCGGGGGCGTGCTGGCCGAATTCGGCACCCGGGCGCCGTTCTGGGCAGCGGCGGGGCTGTCGGCGGCGAACCTCGCCCTCGGCGTGTTCATCCTGCCCGAGACCGTGACCGACCGCATCCGCCGCCCCTTCGCATGGGTGCGGGCCAACCCGCTCGGGGCGCTGCTCGACCTCGGCCGGCAGGAGCGGGTCGGCCGGCTCACCCTGATGTTCTTCCTCTACCAGACGGCCTTCTTCGTCTATCCGGCGATCTGGGCCTATTTCGCCGAAGAACGCTTCGGTTGGGGGCCGCGGATGATCGGCATCTCCCTCGGCCTGTTCGGGATCTCGCTCGCCATCGTGCAGGGCGGCCTGATCCGGCTGGTGCTGAAATGGCTGGGCGACCGGGGGACCGTGATCTACGGGCTGGCCTTCAATGCCTGCGCCTTCCTCGCCCTGGCCTTCGTCCAGTCGGGCACCGTGGCATTGCTGCTTGCGCCGCTGACGGCGCTCGGCGCGGTGGTCACGCCGGCGCTCCAGGCGATGATGTCGCGCGCCATCCCCGACAATGCCCAGGGCGGCCTGCAGGGGCTGCTGACCAGCGCCGGCGCGCTCGCCATGGTCGTCTCTCCGGCCCTAATGAGCCAGGTGTTCTGGTTCTCGACCGCCGAATCCACGGGCTTCTACCTGCCCGGCGCGCCGTTCCTCGTGTCGATGGCGCTGATGGGGGTCTGCGCCGTCGTGTTCCTGGGGCGCAAGCGCATGCCGCGGCCGCAGGAGAGCCCCTCCCCCGGGGAGTGACGGCTTCCCTCCGGAAATCCGGCGGGGGGGCCGGTCCTTCCTGATGCCCGTCGGCCGGCTCAGACCCCCAGGCAGTGCCGCATGATCGCCTTCTGCGCGTGAAGGCGGTTCTCGGCCTCGTCCCAGATCACCGAATGCGGGCCGTCCATGATCTCGGACGTGACCTCGTCCTCGCGGTGCGCGGGCAGGCAATGCATGAAGAGCGCGTCCGGCTTCGCCCGCTCCATCAGCCGCGCGTTCACCTGATAGCCGCGCAGCTGGTTGTGGCGCCGTTCCTTGGCCGATTGCGGATCGTGCATCGACACCCAGGTGTCGGTGACGACCAGGTCGGCCCCCTCCACCGCCTTCAGCGGATCGCGCTCGATGGTGATCCAGTCCCGCACCGCGGGGTCCGGATCGAGCGGTTCGGGGCCCGTGAAGACGAGGTCGAAATCGAGCTGCTTCGCGGCATGGGCGAAGGAGGCGAAGACGTTGTTGCCGTCCCCGGACCAGACCGCCTTGCGCCCCTTGATGGGGCCCCGATGCTCCTCGTAGGTCATCACGTCGGCCATGATCTGGCAGGGATGGCTGCGGTTCGTCAGGCCGTTGATGACCGGCACCTCGGCGTAATCGGCCATCTCCAGCAGGGTGGCCTCCTCGAAGGTGCGGATCATGATCAGGTCGACGTAGCGCGACAGCACCCGCGCGGTGTCGGCGATGGTCTCGCCGTGGCCGAGCTGCATGTCGGCGCCCGACAGCACCATCGTCTGGCCGCCCATCTGCCGCGCGCCCACGTCGAACGACACCCGGGTGCGGGTCGAGGGCTTCTCGAAGATCAGCGCCACCATCGCCCCGGCCAGGGGCTGGGCGTCGTCCGGGGCGCCGCGGGGCCGGCCCGCCCGGCCGTCCTTCATCGCGCGTCCGCAATCGAGGATGCGGCGCAGGTCGGCGGGATCGGTCCTGTGGATGTCGAGGAAATGGGTCATCGGTCGGAATCCGTGGGACGGTCGGACCGGGGGTGTCACACCCCCGGACCCCCGTGGGGTATTTCGGAAAGGGTGACGGGCATCACGCCGCCCTGGCGATCGCGGCGGCCGCGGCATCGAGGCGGCCGAGCGCCTCGTCCACCTCGGCGTCGCCGATGACGAGGGGGGGCAGCAGACGCACCACGTTGTCGCCGGCGGGGACGGTGAGCAGGTGCTGCGCATAGGCCCGCGACACGATCTCGGTGTTGGGGGCGCGCGCCTTGAGGCCCAGCATGAGGCCGCGCCCCCGGACCTCTCCGAAGACCTGCGGATGGGCGGAGGACAGGGTTTCCAGCCCCGCGCGGAAGCGGGCCGCGACCGCGTTCACCCGATCGAGGAACCCTTCGGCGGTGATCACCTCCATGACCCGCGCGCCGACGGCGCAGGCCAGCGGGTTGCCGCCATAGGTCGATCCGTGGGTCCCCGCGGTCATCCCGGCGGCGGCGGCCTCGCGGGCCAGGACCGCGCCCAGAGGAAAGCCGCCGCCGATCCCCTTGGCCACCATCATGATGTCGGGGACGATCCCGGCCCATTCATGGGCGAAGAGCCGCCCGGTGCGTCCCATGCCGCACTGGACCTCGTCGAGGATGAGGAGCGCGCCGTGCCGGTCCGCCAGGTCGCGCAGACCCCGCAGGCAGGCCTCGGGGAGCGCGCGGATTCCGCCCTCGCCCTGCACCGGCTCGACCAGGATGGCGGCCACGTCGTCGGCCATCGTCGCCGCGAGCGCATCGTGATCGCCCCAGCGGATCTGGGTGAAGCCCGGCAGGAGCGGGCCGAACCCCTCCGTCATCTTCGGCGCGCCGGCCGCCGAGATCGCGGCGATGGACCGGCCGTGAAAGGCGCCCTCGACGGTGACGATCCGGTGCCGGTCCGCGCCGCGCGCGGCGAAGTGCTTGCGCGCCATCTTGACCGCCAGCTCGAGCGCCTCGGTGCCGGAATTGGTGAAGAAGCAGGTATCGGCGAAGGTATGCTCCACCAGCATCCCGGCGAGGCGGCGCTGGTGGGGGATGTCGTAGAGGTTGGAGACGTGCCAGAGCCGCCCGGCCTGATCGGTCAGCGCCTCGACCAGGGCGGGATGGGCATGACCGAGCGCATTGACCGCGATGCCGGCGCCCATGTCGAGATAGCGGGTGCCGTCCTCGGTCCAGAGCCAGGCACCCTCCCCCCTTTCGAAGGACAGCGGCGCGCGATTGTAGGTCGGCAGGATCGCGGGGATCATGGCAGGGGTCCTTCGGAGACGAGAGGCCCAGAGGTGCCAAAGGGGCGGGGGGGTGTCAATTGCCCCGGCGCGCCGTCGGGGCCCCCGCCCGGACGCGATGGGGCAGCCCGCCCCACCGGGCCGCCCGGTCGCTCAGTCGGCGACGACCCGGCGATAGAGGTGCCAGGTGGCGTGGCCCAGGACGGGAAAGACGACGATCAGCCCCAGCAGCGCGGGGATCGAGGCGATGGCGAGGCCGAAGGCCACGACGAGGCCCCAGACCGCCACCGGACCCGGGCTCGCCGCCGCCGCCCGGACGGAGGTGACGATGGCCGGCACGAGGCCGACATCGCGGTCGACGAGCAGCGGCAGGGACACGAAGCTGATGCTGAGCGCGACGGAGGCGAAGACCGCCCCCACGGCGAAACCGATCACGATCATTGCCCACCCGGCCCCCGTGGTCACGGACCGGGTGACGAGGTCGATCGGCCCCTCGGGCAGCGCCGGACCGAGCGTCGCGGCGTAGATCAGCGCGGCCGCCCCGATCCACAGGAGGAAGAGCAGCAGCAGGATCGCCCCCATCAGCGCGATCGGGCCGGTCGAGGGATGCGACAGGAGAGCCAGCCCGTCCGACCATTGGGCGGAGCGCCCTTCTGCCCGCCGGCGGCTCATCTCGTAAAGGCCCACAGCCCCGATCGGACCGAGGATCGTGAACCCCGCCAGGAGCGGGAAGAGAAGCGGCAGCAGGTCGCGCTGATAGGTGACCCAGGCCAGCAGGATCCCGACGGCCGGATAGATCACGCAGACGAAGACCACGTCGCTGCGAAAGGCACCGAGATCGTCGATCCCGGCCCTGAGCGCGGCCTTCAGATCGCTCAGGGTGATGGGCCGGACGGCGGGGGCGGCATCGTGTCCGCCGACCCGCCGCAGCATCCGGGGCACGACGCCGAAGATGTCGCCCAGCGTGGCGATGGCGAAGGTGGCGGGATCTCGGATCGTCTTGGCCATGGCATGCGCCCTCCGTCGCCGGAAGGGTCGCACCGTCGGCCAGGTGACGCAAGGTCACCGACGCGTCCCGCCGATCACGTTTTGAGGCGATACCCCCTGGCGAACCAGCGCCAGGCCAGGGCGGAGAGCGCCGCCGTGGTGGCCAGGCAGACGGCGAGGCCCAGCACCGGGGAGGCATCCGAGACGCCCAGCACGCCGTAGCGGGCCCCGTCGATGAGGTAGAAGAACGGGTTGAGGTGCGAGGCCGCCGTCAGGGCCGGCGGCAGCGCCTCGATCGAGTAGAACGTGCCCGACAGGAACGACAGCGGCGTGATGATGAAGTTCGTGATCGCCGACATCTGGTCGAACTTCGACGCGTAGATCCCCGCGAGGATGCCCAACGCCCCCATCATCGCCGCGCCCAGGACGATGAAGAGGAGCGCGACGACGGGATGGGCGAGCCCGGTGCCGAGGACCACGACCATCACCGCGCCGATCACCACGGCGACCAGCGCGCCCCGGGCCACGCCCCCGGCAAGGTAGCCCAGCAGCATCTCGGCCGGGCTGAGCGGCGGCATCAGGGTGTCGACGATGTTGCCCTGGACCTTGGCGGCGAGCAGCGACGAGGACGTGTTGGCGAAGCTGTTCTGGATCACCGTCATCATCATCAGCCCCGGGGCGATGAAATCGACGTAGCGCACGCCCATCACGTCGCCGCGCGTCGGCCCGATCGCGATGGCGAAGACGGCGAGGAACAGCCCGGCATTGATGAGCGGCCCCATCACCGTCTGCGCCCAGATCGACAGGAAGCGGCGGCATTCCCGTTCGGCCAGGGTATAGAGCCCCATCCAGTTCCAGCGGCCGAAGCGGCGGACGCCCATCTGGTGCGACGTGCTCTGAGTCATGCGGGGTCCCAACCTTGTGTCGAACGAACGGGTGACTAGAATAGGGAGTTCACGGCAGATACCAAGCGGATCCGCCCCCGCGGCCGCCTCATTTCCGATTGCGAGGAACCTGGATGTCCTGGACCGACGAACGCGTCGAGAAGCTGACGAAGATGTGGAACGAGGGGCAATCGGCCAGCGCCATCGCCAAGGAGCTGGGCGGCGTGACCCGCAACGCGGTGATCGGCAAGGTGCACCGGCTGGGCCTGTCCAACCGCGCCGGCGGCGCGCCCGTCGGCGGCGAGCCCGTCCCCGAGGCCCCGGCGGAGCCCGCCCCGGCCGAGCCCGCCGCGGCCGCCCCCCAGCCCGAGGCGCCCGCGCCCGCCCCGGAGCCCGAGGCCGCCGAGGAAGAGCCGGAGGCCGCGCCCGCGCCCTTGCGCCAGATCGTGCCGGCGGGCCAGCCGCTGCCGCCCCAGCCCTCGGCCAACGAGATCAGCGCCGAGGCGCTGGAAACGGTGCGCGAGGTCGAGAAGCGCTCGAAGAAGCTGTCGCTGATGGAACTGACCGAGCGGACCTGCAAATGGCCGATCGGCGATCCGGCGAGCGACAATTTCTGGTTCTGCGGCCTGCCGGTGCAGGCGGGCAAGCCCTATTGCGAGGCGCATGTGGGCGTCGCGTTCCAGCCGATGTCGTCGCGCCGCGATCGCCGGCGCTGAGGCGGGACGCCCGCCCACCCCGCGAGAGGGGGGGGCGGGCTATCGCGACCGGCCACCGACGATCGCGAGCGGCAGCCGGAAGCGGCAATGGAGCCCGCCCTCCAGCCAGTCGCGCGTGACCTCGCCGCGCAGCTGGCTCTCGGCGACCATCCCGATCAGCGTCGTGCCGAAGCCCGCCCTCTCGGGGACGGGCCGCGCCGGGGCGCCGCGCTCCACCCAGTCGATGACCAGGATCGGCCCGTCCACTGCCCATGTGACGCGCAGCACCCCGTCGGGGACGGACAGGGCGCCGTGCTTGGCGGCGTTCGTCGCCATTTCGTGGAACAGGAGCGCCATGTTGGTGGCCGCCGACGCGGCCAGCATCACCGAGGGCCCCTCGAACATGACGGTGTCGGATTCGAAGGTCAGGTGCGGCGACAGGATCGTCGAGGCCAGCGCCGAGACCGACACGTCGCCCGAGCTTGCGTCCGGGTCCGCGCCGGCCACGGGCCGGATCATGTCGTGCGCGCGGCTCAGGGCCTGAATGCGGTCGCGCAGGGACCGGCCCATCTCGGCCGGGGTGGCCGAAGCGCGCGCGGTCATGCCGACCATGCCGGACACGATGGCGAAGAGGTTCTTCACCCGATGGTTGAGCTCCTGGGTCAGAAGCTGCTGGCCCTCCGCCAGGCGGCGCTCTTCGGTGACATCGCGCAGCACCATCAGGACCGATCCGTCGGTATCGGGCACCACCCGCACGTCGAGGTGACGCCCTTCGGCCGTCTCATGGCGATAGCATTGCATCTCGCCGCTGCAGCGCGCGAGCGACAGCGGCCGCCCCAGCCCCTGCGTCACCTCGATCTCGAGGCTCTGGATCGGATCGCCGATCAGGGGATCGGCGTCGCAGATTCCGCGCAGGCGCGCGAGATCCTCGCGCACGCGGCCGTTCAGCGACAGGATACGGTCGTCCGCGCCGATCTCGATGATGCCCTCGCCGGTGGTCTGGTGGAACCGCGACAGGCGCCGGTCGCGCTGGGCGAGCGCCTCGGCGGCCGCGAGCTTCTCGGTCACGTCGACGAAGCTCGCCACGGCGAGCGGCGGATGGGTGGCGATCCGGCGGGACGAGACGTGCAGTTGGCGGACCTCTCCGCTCTCCCGGCGATAGTGCATGGCCTCGTTCTCGATCGCCTCGCCGGCGACGGCGCTGCGGACCAGGGGGTAGTCGCCGGCGCGGTAGCGGCGGCCATCGGCATGCCGCGCCCCGAGCCGGGCATATTCCGCCACCTCGCCGATCTGCAGGTCGTCGCCCAGGATCGCCCCGGCATTCTGGTTCGCCAGGGCCAGCCGCCCGCCGGGAACCTCGGCCACCACGACCCCCACGGGCAATTCGTCGAGCACCGCGCGAAAGGTCTCGCGCTGGTTCTTCTCGGCCTGCGCCAGGGCGCGGAGCGCGATCTCGCTCTCGATCCCGGCGGCGATGTCGGTCAGGTTGGCAAGGTCGTCGTCGGTCCAGGCCCGCGGCGCATCGCTGATCGCGCAGAAGGACCCGAGGACATGGCCGTCCCGGTCGCGGACCGGCACGCCCATATAGGCCACGATGTTCAATTCCTCGACGGCGGGATTGGAGGCGAACAGGGGCTCGCGGCGCGCGTCCTCGATCCGCAGCGGCGCGCCGCTCGCCACGACATGGCGGCAGAACGAATGGCTGAGCGGCGTTCCGCATTCCCGCGCGGCCCATCCCCCGAGCCCGATCTGGGCCTTGAAGTCCTGGCGATCGGCGCCCACGGCGGACAGCACGCTGACCGGCACGCCGAGCACCCGGGTCGCCAGGCGCGCCGCCCGGTCGAAGGGCTCTTCGGACCGGTGATCGGCAAGCCCGGAACGGGTCAATGCGGCGAGACGGTCGGGTGAGCCGATAGCGGACGCGGCCATAGTCCTCCTCGGATGCGCGAGATGCGGGGCCGCCGATGCGGCCGTCCTCTCACGTCGGAGCCCCTATTTGTCCGGGAGCGCTTTGGAAACAGATTAAATGGGCGGGCGCCCGCGAAAGGAACGCCCGTCCGCGGATCCGGCCTCCGGACGACCGGCGTTCGATCCAGGGCGCGCGGCCGAAACATCCGGGCCGCGTCGGGCGCGTCGGCGCAAACGCCGGTTCCGGGGGCCGCGCGCGATCGGGGCTTGTCTCCGCGCCGCGATTGGCCACATCCGTCCCGGACCGCCAAGGAGATGATCATGACCGCCACCATGCGCTACGCGCTGCCGCTCGTCGCGGGCCTTCTGACGACCACCGCCGCCGCCGCCCAGCAGGCCCCGCTCGGTCCGCTGGTCTCGGCCGAGGAGTTGCGCTCCGCGCTCGGCACCGTCGAGGTGATCGACATCCGGACCGAAGGGTACGACCAGGGCCATATCGATGGCGCGGTGAGCGCCCCCTACCCGCTCTTCCGCGGCCCCGAGGACAATCCCGGCCAGGTTCCCTCAGTGGAGGAACTGAACGAGACCCTGAGGCAGCTGGGCCTTGTGCCCGACGAATCGGTGGTGATCGCCTATGCGGGGTCCGACATCTCCGATTTCGGCGCCGCCGCCCGGGTCTACTGGACGCTGAAGTCGAGCGGGTTTGAGGATATCTCGATCCTGAACGGCGGTCTCGCCGCCTGGTCCGAGGCCGGGCAGGACCTGTCCGACGCCTCCGTCGACCCCGAACCGACCGATCCGGGGATCCGCTGGAACGACCAATGGACCGCGACCGCGGAGCAGGTGCGCGGCATCCTCGACGGCGAGGGCGAGGCGCTTCTTCTCGATGCCCGGCCCGAAAGCTTCTGGAACGGCGAGGAGGCCCATCCGGCGGCCGCGCGTCCCGGCACGATCCCGCAATCGCAATATTTCGAGCATTCGGGCTGGTTCTCGGACGGTCCCGCGATCATCGATGCCGAAGCGGCGCGGCGCCTCGCCGAAGAGCAGGACTTCACCGCGGCCGAGGCGATCATCTCGTTCTGCAATACCGGCCACTGGGCGGCCACGAACTGGTTCGCCCTGTCCGAACTGGCCGGGATCGACAACGTGAAGCTCTACCCCGAAAGCGTGGTGGGCTGGTCCAATGCCGGCTACGACATGGTCAACGTGCCGGGGCCGATCCGCACGCTCTGGAACCAGGTCAAGTCGGTCTTCTGATCGCCACCAGGGAGGTCTGCCTTGTCCAGTTCCGCCATCGCCGCGCCGCCCGAGGGCCGCGCCTCCTCGACCGTCACGCGGGCCGTCCTGATCGGGGCGGCCCTGGCCTTCGCCCTGGCCGTTGCCCTGTTCGTGGGGGTGCGCTACGGGCTGCTAATCCTGATCGGGCTGGGCTTCGGCATCACGCTCGAAGGGTTCCGCTTCGGCTTCGCCGGCCCGTGGCGGCGGATGATCACCGAGCGCGACCCGGGCGGCCTCCTCGGGCACCTGCTGGCGATCGCGCTGGTCGCGATCGTGGCGTTTCCGCTCCTCGCGGCGGCGGGGCCGGAACTGGTGGGCGCCCACGCCCCGGTCGGCATCGCCATGATCGGCGGCGCCTTCGTGTTCGGGCTGGCGATGCAGCTGGTCATGGGCTGCGGGTCGGGATCGCTCGTCAATGCGGGGTCCGGCAACCCGGTCGGTGTGGTCGCCCTGCCCTTCTTCGCCATCGGGTCGTTCCTGGGGGCCTACAACCTCGTCTGGTGGAGCTCGTTCGGCGCGCTGCCGCTCCTCGTCCTGGACGGGTTGGACGGGCTGGCGATCACGCTCGCGGCGCTGGCCGCGGTCGCCGCCTTCGTCCTGTGGCTCGCGCCCGCCGAATCGCGCCGCGTGCCCCGCCGCTATGTCTGGGCCTCGCTCTTCCTCGCGGTGTTCGCGATCCTCAACATCGTCGTGGCGGGGCAGCCCTGGGGCGTGGTCTATGGCCTGGGCCTCTGGGCGGCGAAGGGCGCGACCGCGATCGGCGTGCCGACCGATCCCTCGGCGTTCTGGAGCCTGCCCTCCAACCAGGAGCGCATCGCCCAGAGCCTCCTGACCGATGTCACGTCGCTGACCAATCTGGGACTGATCGGCGGCGCGCTCCTCGTGACGGTCTGGCGGGGCGACACGCGCAAGGCGCTGCCCCGGATGCCGGCGAGGGCCTGGGTCACCACGGTCGTGGCGGGCCTTCTCCTGGGCTATTCCTCGCGGATCGCCTTCGGGTGCAACGTGGGCGCCTTCTTCTCGGGCATCTCGACCGGATCGCTGCACGGATGGGCGTGGTTCGCGGCGGGCTTCGCCGGGTCGGCGGTGGGCGTGCGCCTGCGTCCGAAACTGGGATTGGGGGGCTGAGGATGACGCGCCGTCTGACCGCCGCCACCGTCGCCGCCTTCGTGGCGGGGCTTCTGGCCTTCGACCTCGCGGCCTCCGAGCCGCCCGACATCTACGATCAGCCGCCCGTCATCGCGCTCGGCTCAGGCGGTGTCGCGGCAGGCGCGCATTGTGCGTCCCTGCCCACGCAATAGGCGTCGCGACCCGTCACGCCGTTCCCGGCCGCTGCGCTGTCCGGGACAGCGTGATTTCCCGACGCATTCCCCTACGTCAGATCGACAACGACAAGAATCGAACGGGGGATGCAATGTCTGACGAAGCGACGTTTCAGCGGGTGTTGGGGCGCTGGGATATCCTGGCCCTCGCCTTCGGGGCGATGGTGGGCTGGGGATGGGTGGTGCTCGCGGGCACCCAGATCCGCGCGGGCGGCACGCTCGGCGCGGTGCTCGCCTTCGCGGCGGGGGGCTTCGCGATCTTCCTCATCTCGCTCACCTATGCCGAACTGTGCTCGGCCATGCCCAAGACCGGCGGAGAGCATATCTACTCCTATCGCGCGCTGGGATTGGCGGGCTCCTTCATCTGCACCTGGGCGGTCGTCCTGGGCTACGTCGCCGTGACGGCGTTCGAGGCGGTCGCCCTGCCCACGGTGCTGGAATACCTGGCGCCCAATTATCAATGGGGGCGGCTCTGGACCGTCGCGGGCTGGGACGTGACCCTGACCTGGGCGCTGACGGGATCGGTGGGCGCGATCTTCATGACGTGGATCAACTACCGCGGCATCTCGTTCTCGGCCGCCTTGCAGAAGATCTTCGTCTTCGCCCTGGGGATCGTGGGCCTCGCGCTCATCATCGGCAGCTTCTTCGCCGGCGAGGTCGCCAACACGTCTCCGCAATTCGTCGACGGCTTCGGCGGCTGGATGTCGGTGCTGGTGATGACGCCCTTCCTCCTGGTCGGGTTCGACGTGATCCCGCAGGCCGCGGAAGAGATCGACCTGCCCCACCGCGCCATCGGCAAGGTGCTGCTGCTGTCGGTCGCCATGGCGACGGTGTGGTACATCCTCATCATCGTGGCGGTCTCGCTGATGCTGGACGGCACCGCGCTGGAAGAGACGGAGCTGGCCCCCGCCGACGCGCTGGCCGCGGTGGTGGGCGCCGGGTGGGGCGGGCAATTCCTGGTCTTCGCCGGGCTTTGCGGCATCCTGACCAGCTGGAACGCCTTCTTCATCGGCGGCAGCCGGGCGATCTACGCCATGGCGCGGTCGGGCATGCTGCCCGCGTTCCTGGCGCGCATGCACCCGGTCCACCGCACGCCGGTGAACGCGATCCTGCTGATCGGCGCGCTGGCCACCATCGCGCCGTTCCTGGGCCGTTCGGCGCTCGTCTGGTTCGTCGATGCCGGCGGCTTCGGCATCGTCATCGCCTATGTGCTGGTGGCCGTCTCCTTCCTCGTGCTGAGGCGGCGGGAACCCGACATGCCGCGCCCCTACCGCGTCCCGCAGGGCGAGCGGATCGGCTGGGCGGCGGTGATCCTGGGCGGGGCATTGGCGGTGCTGTACCTGCCCGGCATGCCCTCGGCGCTGATCTGGCCGGCCGAATGGCTGATCGTCGGATTGTGGTCGCTGGCCGGTCTGGGGCTGTGGTCGATGGGCAAGGCCCAGGTCGGCACCGCCCGACAGACCGAGATCATGGAGGAGGAGGTGATGCGCGCCGAGCGCTGAGGCGTCAGACCTTCCGCAGCCGCAGGAAGGTCATCATGCCGAAGGGCGGCGCGGCGCGCCGCTCCACCAGGCTCAGGCGCGCCGCCCCCGTCACCGTCTCGATCGGGAAGTCGGAATGCCAGCCCAGAAGGTCGGCGAACGGGGCCACCGCGCGTTCCAGCCGGGCGAGGGCCCCGCTCTCGCGCGCGAAGTGGTTGGTGATGACGAGGTGTCCGCCGGGGCGCAGGACGCGCACCATCTCGCCCATGACGCGATCGGGCTCGGGCACGACCGAGATCATGTGCATCGCCACCACCGCGTCGAAACTGCCATCGGCGAAATCGAGGCTGCGGGCGTCCATCTCGCGCAGGGACACGACGTGGTCGAGCCGCTCGCGCGCCACCCGCGCGCGCGCCTTGGACAGCATATCGGAGGAGAAGTCGATGCCCGTGACCCGGGCCCGGCCGTCGTAATAGGGCAAGGCCAGCCCGGTGCCCACGCCCACCTCGAGCACCGCCTGCGCGTCGAGCGCGTTGACGCGCCGCACGGTGTCCCCGCGCGCCCCCGCGGTCGCCGCCCCGAAGGTCCGGTCATAGATCGGCGCCCAGCGGGCATAGGATTTGGTGACGGCATTGCTGTCCATGGGGGATCACTCCTTGTCGGCCGGGCGCCACAGGGCGCGGATCGAACCGACCAGCCCCAAGACATAGAGGCCGGTCAGCGCAATGAGCGTGGCCCAAGTGTAGATGAGGAGCGCGGTGACCACGAGAACCGCGCCCAACATGACGTAGGGCACCTGCGCGCGCGAGATGCGGACGTTCTTGAACGACCGCGTCGGCAGGCGGCTGATCATCAGGAACCCCACCAGCGCGGTATAGGCGGCCAGCGCCCCCGCGGGCAGGACCGGCGGCACCGAAAGGTGGAGCGACACGACGAGCGGCAGCAGCACGAGGATCGCGCCCGCCGGCGAGGGGACGCCCACGAAATGGTCCGCCGGCCCGCCCTCGCCCTGTACCTTCGCGTCGACGTTGAACCGGGCCAGGCGCATCAGGCAGCAAAGCGCGAAGCCCAGGCAGGCGAGCCAGCCCAGGCCCCCGATCGCCTCGAGCGACCACGCATAGAGGATGAGGCCGGGCGCGACCCCGAAATTCAGGAAATCGGCCAGCGAATCGAGTTCCGCCCCAAGGAGCGACTTGGCCCTGAGGAGCCGCGCCAGCCGGCCGTCGAGCGTGTCGAGAACCACCGCGACCAGGATCAGCCGCACCGCCCAGCCGTATTCCCCCTGGAAGCCGAACCGGATCGCGGTCATCCCCGCGCAGACCGCCGCCAGCGTCAGGAGGTTCGGCAGGAGCGAGACCAGGGGCAGGCTCGGCCGGTCCTCGTCGGGGCGCGCGGGGGGGGATGCCATCAGCCCTCCGATCCCGGAACGGTCAGGTCGGCGATCACCGTCTCGCCGGCGATGGCGGTCTGGCCCACGGCGACCGCCGGTTCGACCCCCGGCGGCAGATACACGTCGAGCCGCGAGCCGAACCGGATCAGGCCGAACCGCTGCCCGGTTTCCAGCCGGTCGCCCTGGGCCGCGAAGCACAGGATCCGCCGGGCGACCAGGCCCGCGATCTGGACCACCGCGAGCCGCGCGCCGGACTCGGTCTTGATCGCCAGGGCGTTGCGCTCGTTGTCCTCGCTAGCCTTGTCGAGCGAGGCGTTGACGAAGGTGCCGGGGCGATAGGCGATGGCGGTGATCCGCCCCGCGACCGGCATCCGGTTCACGTGGCAATCGAACACCGACATGAAGACGCTGACCCGCGTCAGCGGCACCGCCTCGAACCCCAGTTCGGCCGGCGGCACGGCCGGCCCGACATGCGACACGATCCCGTCCGCGGGACTGACGACCAGACCGGGCCGGGCCGGAGTGACACGTTCGGGATCACGGAAGAAGTAGTAGCACCAGATCGTCAGGAGGACGCCGATCCAGCCCAGCGGCGCGGCGATCACGAAGAGCGCCAGCGTCACGGCGGCGAAGATCGCCACGAAGCGGCGGCCGTCGGGATGCATCGGCTTCAGCACGACATCGCGCATGCGCATGGATCAGGGATCTCCAACCAAGGTTGCGGCCACTCCTAGGCCGCGGGGCGCGCCCGGTGCAAGCGGGCAGGCGTCAGGCCGCCTGTCCCTCGGTGGCCAGCCGCACGGTCAGGTCCCAGTGCGGCGACTCGTCGAGCAGCACGCGGCGCGACAGGCCCGGCCAGTTCACGGTCATCGCCCGCTCCGCCGGCCGGTAGGCGGCGGTATAGAGCGTGCCGAAGCCGCGGACGAACCCGGGCACCCGCAGGGGGGGCGCCAGGAACCGCTCCACCAGGTCCCCGCCCGGATCGGGCCGCGCGATCAGGTGCTCCAGACAGGCCAGGCGTTCCCGCGTGCGCGTCAGGCGCGCGTGATCGGGCCATTCGGGGTCGGCGCGCTGGTGGTTCGTGGCGACCCCCTTGCTCCGCAGTTCCGGGGCGCGGTCGGGCGCGACCACCACCGTCGCGATCCGCCCCGCCGCATCGACGGCGGTGACGTTGTAGCTCATGTGCGTGGGTACCCGCCGCAGGATCCGCACCGCCTCCTCGGTGGTGGTCGCGACCTGCAGCACGTAGCGCAGGATCAGGGGGATGCCGAACCCCTGCCCGACCTGCCGGCGGCCGCCGAAGGCGAGCGACAGGCACAGCCCCGCGTCGTTCATCCCGTCGAGCAATCCCCAGAGCCCGTCGCTCACGCCGACCACCCGCCGCCCGAGCCAGTCGGTCCGCAGGAGCAGGCAGTCGAACGCGTCCGCCCCGTAATCGTAGTTCCGGACCAGAACCGGGTCCGCCCCCCCCACCGCCGCCTGCGAGCAGGCCTTGATGTAGGCGGGCGGCGACCAGAAGCTGAGGAACCGCGCCTGATCGTCGCTGGCGCCCGCGCAAAGCCGCTCCCACAGGGGCAGCAGCGCGTGCATGTGCCGGTCGATCGCCGCGCGGCAGAGGTCGAGCGGCGCCCGCGCCTCGGGCCCGTCCTGGAACCACCAGGATCGATAGGCGGGCCAGGCGTGGTCGAGAAGCGCGGGCCACTCCGCGAGGCGGTCGTCGAAGGACCGCGCGCTCCATACGAACTCCGCCGTCATCGTCTCCTCAGCCGAGCTTGAACCGGGGATAGGGAACGGCTTGCGCCACCGTCTCGCCCGCGGTGAAGAGCGCCTTCATGCCGGCCGCCCATTTCTCGGCATGCTCGGTCAGCTTGAAATCGTCGTCCATCATCCGCCCCCGCACCACCAGGATGCCCAGATCGGCGCCCTCGTAGCGGTGATCGCCCGCCTTCAGGATGCGAAGGAAGAAGGCTTCGTCGTCGCCCTCCACCGCCCGCCGGTGGTAGTCGAACCGGTCATAGGCCACCGTGCCGTCGGCATCCATCCGGTAGATGCCGGTATAGGGTGCCGCGGTCAGGATGTCCGTATCCTCGCCGGTATACTTGATCACCATCTGCGACCAGTCGTCGATCATCTCGGCATCGGCCCAGCGGGCGTTGAGTTCGTCGATGTCGATGTCGAAGGTCGCATCCGAGAATTCCAGCAGGTGGAACAGGAACAGCGGCGCGTCCGCATGGGCGAAGGCGGCGTGGTTGGTCATCGAGGTCGTGCCGGCGATGCGCGGGTTCAGTTCGCCCAGCCAGACCTCCTCGGTCTCCTTGTCGATCAGGAAGTCGAGCTCGAAATAGCCGCGATAGCCGTTCCGCCGCAGCTGCTCGCCGAACTTGAACGTGTACTCGCGCGCCTTCTGACGGATCTCCTCCGAGAAGGCGGTGGAGAAGACCTCGTTCCCGCACCAGCCCCCCTTGTGGGGCGTCAGTTGCGGAAAGCCCACGAGTTCGGTCATCAGCGGCCCCACCACGGTGCCCGAGGCGGTGGTGCAGGCCTCGATCGCCGAGCCGCGGCAATCGATCATCTTCATGACCTTGACCTCGCCCTGGCCGACGATGCCCTCCTTCTCCTCCTCGAATTCTTCCTCGGAGGTGATGAAATAGGTCGTCTCGCCGCTGTCGCCGAAGGCCGACTGCACCACGAGGCGATCGCCCAGCCCGTTCTCCTTGGCGATGCGGCACAGGTCGTTCCAGTCCTTCACCTCGGACAGGACGTTCGGCACCGAGGGCACGCCGGCCTCGTTGCCGATGCGGACCGTCTTGATCTTGTCGTCGCAGCTCTCGCGCAGCTCGGCCTTCGGGAACCAGATCTCGCCGCCCAGCTCCTTCACCAGCCGCTCGGTCTCCTCGTCGAACATCAGGAAGACGAAGACCGGATCACCGCCGCGCCCCTTCACGAACTCGATCACCTCGGGGTGCTGCAGGAGGTAATTGTTGATGTCCTCGATCGACTCGAAGATCCCGTGCTCGCGGGGGCCGGGCACGAAGGTGTTCGGGTGCCGCCCGTCATAGCAGTCGATATAGCTGATGTTCTTGAAGTTCCTCACCCATTCGTCGATGCCGAGAAGGTTGTAGTTGGTCCCCGAGACGAAGTAGATCGGCCGCTCGTTGCGGTGGAAAAACCGCCGGATCTCCGAGATGTTCTTGAGGTGCGTGGCGCTCATGTCCGGGACTCCCCTGCTGGGTCCTGTCACGCGGCGTCTACGGCCGCTTGGCACTCGTCACGAAACCGGAAAGCGGTGGCTACCGCGTCATTTCGCTGGGGGCGGCGAGCTGCGCCTCCAGCGCCTCGGGGGTAAAGATCCTCAACCCCAGATCGGGGCGATAGCCGTGGATTTCGCTCACGTCGAGCGCCCGCATGAAGTCGATCACCTGCCGGTCGATGACCTGGCCCGGAACCAGGATCGGGAAGCCCGGCGGATAGGGGGTTATGAACGAGGCCGAGACCAGTTCCTCGCCCTTGTTCAGACGCCGCAGGAGCGCCCCGTCCAGACCCACATAATCGCAATTCTCCGAGGCGTAGGCCGCGAAGAAGGCGCGCCGGATGTCCCCCGCCTGGGTCGACTCGTCCCGGAACGCCGCGTGGAAGCACGAGAAGTCCGGCAACGGCGGTACCTCCTCCATCAGCCCGCGGACGCGGTTCTCCATCGACTTGCGCTCCATCTTGGAGGCGTTCTCGCTCGTCTCGTCGAGACTGCGGGCGAAATCGACGAGGATCTCCAGAAGGTAGGCCACCGAGGACCGGGTGGTGCCGATATTGGTCAGGAACAGCACCGTGTTGCGCGAGGTCTTGTTCACCTGGATCCCGTAGCGCTTCATCAGGATCTCGGTCTTGAACGTATCCCCGTCATGCCCGGTGCGCCCGACCAGCAGCGTGATCTTGGTGGGGTCGAGCACGAATTCGTCGCGCCCCCAGATTTGCAGCGCGTCGGTCCATCCCTTGCCCCTGCCGTGATAGACCTCGACGCCGCTCTCGCGATGCGCCTCGGGGATCAGGTCGGCGGGTGTCAGGATCTTGAAATAGCGCTGCAGGATCGGGTGGTTGGAGATCGCCTGCCGGATCGACATGGCGCATTCGATCTGGTTCTGGACGAACTCGAACCCTTCCAGTTCCACCTGCCGCCGGCCCACGTCGAGCGAGGCGATGATCTGGTAATTGGGCGAGGTCGAGGTGTGGGTCATGTAGGCCTCGTGAAAGGCCTGCTCGGTCTCGCCCCGGTAATCCTGGTCGTAGACGTGGATCATCGACCCCTGCCTGAGGGAGGTCAGGGTCTTGTGCGTCGATTGCGTGGAATAGACGCGCACCCGCGCGTCCGGCGGCGCCTTCAGGCGGGTGTCGAGCCACGCCTCGTCGCCGGCGTCCTGCAGGGCCACGCATTGCTCGTCCCACGCCGTGGCCCGCTCGGGCGTGTCCAGCCGTTCCTTCAGGACGCGGGCGCATTGCATCGCGGTGCGCTGGCGGTAGGCCGGGTTGAACCGGGCGAAGCCGAACCAGGCCTCGTCCCACAGGAACACCAGGTCCTTCTTGATGGCGAGGCATTCCTCCATCACCCGGTCGACGTTGTAGACCAGCCCGTCGAAGGTGCAGTTGGTCAGCAGCACCATCCGCACCCGGTCGAGCTGCCCCGCGGCACGCAGCCGCAAGAGGTGGCCCTTGATCTCCCGCAGCGGCACGGCGCCGTACATCGAGAACTTGTCGAGCGGATAGCTGTCCATGTAGACGACATGCGCCCCGGCCAGGACCATGCCGTAATGGTGGGACTTGTGGCAGTCGCGGTCCACCAGAACGATGTCGCCGGGCCGGATCAGCGCCTGCACGACGATCTTGTTCGAGGTCGAGGTGCCGTTGGTGACGAAGAAGCTGTGCTGGGAGCCGAAGGCGCGCGCGGCCAGTTCCTGCGCCTGCTTGATCGGCCCCTTCGGCTCCAGCAGGCTGTCGAGCCCGCCGCTCGTCGCCGAGGTTTCGGCGAGGAAGATGTTCGGACCGTAGAACGCGCCCATGTCCTGGATCCAGTGACTGCGCGAGATCGACTTGCCCCGGCTGATCGGCATGGCGTGGAACACGCCGGTGGGCTGGCGGGAATATTTTTTCAGCGCGGTGAAGAACGGCGTCTCGAAGCGGTGGTTGACCCCCCGCAGGATGTTGAGGTGCAGCTCGAAGAAGTCTTCCTGGTTGTAGAACACCCGCTGCAGGCCGCGCAGGTCGGCGCCGGCGATCTCCTCCACCGAGCGGTCGGTGACGAGGTAGAGGTCCAGTTCGGGGCGGATCTTGCCGATCAGGTTGCAGGTCTCGGGCGCGTACTGGACCGGGCGCAGGTTGTCGATCTCGGCCAGCCCGCGGATGCGGTCGAGGTAGGTGCGCAGCATCGCCCGGTCGGCATTGGTGTACAGGGTCAGCCCGTTGCGGACCACCGCGGCCTGAATGTTGTGGTTGAACAGGATCGCGATCAGCGCATCCTCGAGCGAGGGGACGACCACCACCTCGTAGGTGAACGGGTCCTCCGCCCGGCGCACCTTGCGCAGGTTCGCCCGCAGGGCGGCGGTCTGCTGCTCGGTCAGGTTGTCGACGATCAGGACCTCGAAATACGGCCGCCCCAGGCTCGCCTCGTCCGACGGCAAGAGCGTCGCGTCCTCGAAGATCTCGGGATCCTCCGCCTCGCCGAAGAGCGGGATCATCCGCTTGCGGTAGGCCCCCGAACTGAGCGCGCGCGCCACCCGCCGCACGGCATTGGAGAAATCGACGACATCGTTCTGCTTCAGCAGCCGCCGGATCCGCTCGAAGGCGTCGAAGCCGGGAAAGGCCCAGTAGATCTCCACCGGCGCGAGCAGGTCGAAGATCTCGTGCGCCTCGGCGGCGCGGGCGGCCTTCCGCCGGTCGGTCAGACTGTTCTGGGCCAGATCCTCGGCGATCTCTCGCAACGCGTTCCACCGGTCGGCCCTGAGCTGAAAGGCCGAATAGGCATCCCCCACGAGGGGGCGGTTCCTGTCCTCCCCCGGGGATTGTCCGGTGGCGACCACCGATGAGATCTCGTCCATAAGCCCTCCCTGTTTCAGTGGATCAGTTAGACCCAGATCCTTCCGCGACAAAAGTCCGAATTTGCGGCGCCGTGTCCGGAGCGGCGGTCGCCTCCGTGCCGGGAATGCCCTCGGGCATGGGAACGTCGCTCTTTCCGGCCAGCTTTCGCCGCGGAGAGGGTTCGCCAAGGCCGCCCGTCGCCCCCTGGCCCGGCATCGACAGCGGGCCCAGCGTGTGCAGATAGGCATCCGCCCCGCTCTGGCGGTCGTAGACGGGGAAGCGCGCCTCGCGGTCGCGGAAGCTCTTGAGCACCTGGCCCAGCCCCTTCATGCCGGTCTCGCGCTGGCGCCGCACCACGTCGAGGTCGATCTCGATGGGAAAGATGTCCTCTTGCCCGGCGGATTGGTGCAGGACCGTCGCCGAGGGATCGACCACCAGCGACCGGCCGTTGCCGCCCGCGCCGAGCCCGTTCACGTCGAAGACGTAGCACTGGAACTGCGCCGCGGTCGCCCGCGCGATGGCGAGTTCCGCATCCCTGTCCGAGGTCCCCGTCAGCACCGGGTGCAGCAGCACTTCGACCCCTTGCGCGGTCAGGTGGCGCGTCGTTTCCGGGAACCAGATGTCATAGCAGATCGACAGGCCGAACCGTCCGACCCCGGGCACGTCGAAGATGCAGAAATCGGTGCCGGCCGCGACCCCGGCCTCGTAGGGCCGGAACGGGAACATCTTGGAATAGCGCGACACGACCTGCCCGTCGGGATCGATCACGACCGAGGTGTTCAGGATCCGCCCGTCGGCGGTCTTCTCGAACATCGAGCCCGGGATCAGCCAGATGCCGTGCTCGACGGCCTTGGCCTGGAACCGGCCGATCGTCTCGTTCGGGAACGGCTGGGCGAAATGGTCGAGCGGGCCGAACGGCGACAATTCGCTGAAAAGCGCCATCTGCGTCCAGGGAAACCGCGCCATGGTCACGTCGACCTTGTGCAGCATCGCATCCACGTTGGACCGGGTCGCGTCCACATTCATCTGGATGCCGGCAATGGCGAAGGGGGTCATCTGATCGTCTCCTAACCGGGCCGTGATCCGTCATCCGGGGGGCCCATCGTTCGTCCTGCGGCCGGACCCGGCCGGGTCCGTCCGCATCTTGTCCGGTCTCGGGGGCACGTCTCCGCGCCGCCCCCGGGCCTCCCTCACCTAGTGACGCAAGGGGAGGCGATTGAACCACCGCGGGCTCAGAAAGTCGGCGGCGTACACGCGCTGACCACGACGCAGGCGGTATTGCCGATGTTGCGGAACCTGTGGGGCAGCCGCGAATCGAACAGGTAACCGTCGCCGGGATTCAGGACCCGGCTCTGCTCGCCCACCGTCACCTCGATCACGCCCGAGATGACGATGCCCGCCTCCTCGGCGGCGTGGCGCAGCATGTCGGGGCCGGTATCGCCGCCGGGGTGATAGACCTCGCGCAGCATCTGGATCGAATGCCGCGACGCGTCCCCCACCTGCCGCAGCGAGACCTGGGCGTCGGGATTGGCCGGCGACAATTCGGTGAACTCCGTCGCGGCGTAGAAATAGCGTGCCGGGCCGTCCTCCTCGAGGCCGGAGAAGAACTCGCTCAGGCTCATGGGGAGGGCGTCGAGCAGGCTCTTCAGCGACGCCACCGAGGGACTCGTCTTGTTCCCCTCGATCAGCGACACGGCGCTGGACGTAAGGCCGGATCGGGCGGCAAGCTGGCGCTGGGACAGGCCGCGATCCTCTCGGACCTTCCTGAGCCGGGCGCCGATGTCGAACTCCATGCGGATCCTCTTGGCGGGTGATGTAAAATACTCAACAGTGCCCACCCGCAACGGTCAAGGTCGCCCGGGGTTCACATTACCGGACCGCTTCTTACGTAGAGGAAGATACGGGGGATGCCCAGCACCCCCTGCCGGATTGACAATAAAACTCAATCGACGCACGTAATACTTGCAACAGACAATGCGAGGAGCCTTCCATGGCCGGCAGCACCACACCGACCCGTTCGACCCGGTCCACCCGCTCTGAGACGCAGGCGACCGGCGTCACGGATGACGCCGCGATCGCCACCTCCCCGCGTCCGGCCGGCGCGGCGGGGGCCCACACCCCCGCGCCCGAGACGGTGACGCCCTCCGTCGCCGGTGACGCCGCGCGGCCTGCGGGCGGATCGAACGCGGCGCTGCTGCAGCGGCGCGAGGCGGCGGTCCCCCGCGGCGTGGCCTCCGCCCACCCGATCTTCGCCGAACGGGCCGAGAACGCCGAGGTCTGGGATGTCGAGGGGCGCCGCTTCATCGATTTCGCCGGCGGCATCGCGGTGCTGAACACCGGCCATCGCCACCCCAAGGTGGTCGAGGCCGCCAAGGCGCAGGAGGACAGGTTCACCCACACGTCCTTCCAGGTCCTGCCCTACGAGCCCTACATCGCCCTGGCGGAGAAGCTGAACTCCCTGGCCCCCGGCGAGGGCGCCAAGAAATCGCTCCTCGTCACCACCGGTGCCGAGGCGGTGGAGAACGCGGTCAAGATCGCCCGCGCCGCCACCGGGCGCCCGGGCGTCATCGCCTTCACCGGCGGCTATCACGGCCGCACGATGATGACGCTGGGCATGACCGGCAAGGTGTCGCCCTACAAGAAGGATATCGGCCCCTTCCCCACCGACATCTACCGCGCGCCGTTCCCCGATGCCCGTGCCGGCATCACCGTGGAGGACGCGATCAAGGGGCTCGAGACGCTGTTCCTGACCGACGCCGATCCCGCGCGCGTCGCCGCGATCATCATCGAGCCGGTGCTCGGCGAGGGCGGCTACACGCCGGTGCCCGTCGAGATGATGCAGGCCCTGCGGCGGATCTGCGACGAGCACGGCATCCTCTTGATCGCCGACGAGATCCAGGCCGGGTTCGGCCGCACCGGCACCTGGTTCGCCATCGAGCATTCGGGCGTGGTCCCCGACCTCATCACCGTGGCGAAGTCGATGGCCGGCGGGTATCCGGTCGCGGGCGTGATCGGCCGGGCCGACGTGATGGACGCGATGGGCCCCGGCGGCCTCGGCGGCACCTATGGCGGCAACCCGGTCGCCTGCGCGGCGGCCCTCGCCGCCATCGAGGCGATCGAGAGCGAGGGGCTCCTGGCCCGGTCGACCGCCCTGGGCGAGACGTTCCGCCGCCGCTTCGCCGAGATCGGCGCCCGCACCGCGCCCTGGCGGATGTGGGACATCCGCGGCCTCGGCGCCATGCTCGCGGTGGAGTTCGTCACCGATTTCGACACCGCCGCGCCCGATGCCGCGCTGACCAAGGCGGTGGTGCAGCACGCCCGCGAGCGCGGCCTGATCCTGCTGCCCTGCGGCATGCACGGCAACGCGGTGCGGATCATGGTGCCGCTGACCGCGTCCGACGCGGTGATCGAGGAAGGCCTGCAGATCTTCGAGGCCGCCCTCGCCGAGGCCATGGCCGCGACCGCCTGATCCAGCGGCCCGGGGGCGCGCCGCTCTCCGCCCAGGCGCGGCGGCGGCGCGCGCCCTCAGCCGCCGCCCCCGCCCGACAGGTCGCGGAAGGACCGCACGGAGGCGTCCGCCGCCCCGGCCAGCAGCGCGGCGTCCCCCGAGATCGTCACCAGGTCATAGCCCCAGCCGACCGCGCGCGCGGCATAGCCGGGCGTTCCGCAATGGAGCGCGGCGCGGATACCGGCCTTGCGGCAGGCCTCGAGAATGGTCTCCAGCAGCCGGATCATCTCGGGCTCCTCCCGGTCGAAACCGGGGGCGAGCCGTCCCTCCTGGGTCCCGAGGGTCAAATCGATCGGCCCCACATAGATCCCGTCGAGCCCCGGCGTGGCGGCGATCGCATCGAGGTTCCGCACCGCCTCGGCCGTTTCCACCATGGCGAAGGCCAGCACCTCGTCGTCCATCTCGGTGCCGTAGCCGCCCATCGCCACGGCGGCGCGGGTCGGGCCATAGCTGCGCTGCCCCTGCGGCGGATAGCGCATGTAGCTCACGAATTCGGCGGCCTCGCGGGCGGTGTTCACCATCGGGCAGATCACCCCCATGGCCCCGGCATCCAGCGCCTTCATCACATGGGCCGGGTCGCGCCACGGCACCCGCACCATGGGGACCGGGGACGATCCCCCCATCGCCTGCAGCATCGGCAGGGCGGCCGCGTAGTCGAGCGCGCCGTGCTGCATGTCGACGGTCAGGCTGTCATAGCCTTGCGCGGCCATGATCTCGGCGGCGAACGGGTCGCCGATCATCAGCCATCCGTTCAGGACCGGACGTCCCTCCGCCCAGATTTCCCTCAACCGGTTCTTCATCGCGGGTCCCTCCCTTCGCGTGTCCCTACCTGCCGTCGCCGCCCGCCTCGCCGGCGGCGTCCGCGTCCAGCTCCGGGCCTTGCGGCCGGACGGGCATGCGGCGGGCGGGGTGGCGCTCCTCCCCGCCGGCGCGGGCGCCGGGCCGCCCGGTGCCGCGCAGCCAGACATCCTGCTGCGCCATCGGGATCTCGATCTCGGCTTCTGCGAAGCGCCGCACGATCTCGTGGTTCATGTCGGTCTGCACGTTCAGGACGAAGTTGATGTCGCGCAGGATCGCGCGGATCTCGAAATTCATCCCGTTCGGCCCGAAGCCCGCGAAATAGATGAAGGGCTCGGGGTTCAGCGACACCATCGGATGGTCGCGCGCGATATCCGTCAGGATGTCTTCCACCTGCCGGGTGTCGTTGCCGAAGGCCACGGTGACCGGAACGATCACCCGGCCGACATTGTTGCCGCGCGTCCAGTTCGTCACCGTCCCCGAGATCAGGTCGGCGTTGGGCACGATCACGTCGGTCCGGTCGAAGGTCTCGATCCGGGTGGAGCGGACCGAGATGTCGCGCACGTATCCGGTCTCGCCGTTCACCTCGATCCAGTCGCCCTGGCTGATCGGCCGCTCGATCAGCAGGATGATGCCAGAGACGAAGTTCGAGACCACGTTCTGCAAGCCGAAACCGATGCCGACCGACAGGGCACCGGCGACGATGGCAAGGCTCGACAGGTCGATCCCGGCCGAGGTCACGGCGACGATCATCGCCGTGAAGATGCCCACATATCCCAGCCCCGAGGCGATCGCGTTGCGCCCCCCCACGTCCAGCCGCGTCTTGGGCAAAACGGAATTGCGCAGCGTGGCCTGGATGAACCGCGTGACCGCGTAGCCGACGAAGAACACCAGGAGGAAGGTGAGGAAATCCGCCGGCGAGATCCGCGTCTCGCCGAAGCTGTACCCGGCGCGGACGCTCGACCACAATTCGGTCAGGTCCGCCACCCGCGCCCCCCAGATCAGCGCATAGATCGGCAGCGCCGCCAGAGTCAGGGCGAACCCGATCAGGACCGGGGCCAGGGCGTCGCTCGACCCTTCGGCGGTATCGGTCACCAGGGCGTAGAAATCGTAGACGAGGCGCTGCATGACCAGGACGAAGCCGGTGAGCGCGATCGTCTCGACCGCCGGGATCAGCAGGAACTCGGTCGCGTTCGCATAGCCCGCCGTCGCCAGGATCGCCGCGCCCAGCGCCGCCAGGATCAGGAGCCGCCCGAGAAGGCGGGTGAAGGAGCCCGTCAGGGTCCGCTCGTCGTCGTCATTGAGTTCGTTCGCGCGCCGTGCCCGCAGCAGCAGCAGGCCGATCCGGTAAAGGAGGAACGCCAGCAGCAGGCGCGGCACATAGAGGAGCACGGAGATGGCGATGTCGGAGCGATCCGTCAGGTCCGCCAGGGTCTCGATCGCGATCACCAGCGCCGTGACCGACGACACCGCGCGCCCGTAGCGGCGCAGCCGGTTGCTCATCGCATCGTCGAGAAAGAGCGGCCCCGGCCGGTCCGAGGGAAACAGCGCCTTGGACAGCCACAATCCCAGCACCAGGGGCGCCACCACGCTCAAGAGCGACTGCGCCGCCTCGAGCGTCGCCGGCCCGGCGATGTCGCTGACCTCGGCCGAGACGGCGACCAGCACGACCCCGAGCAGTGGCAGCACCATCTGCCCCAGCGAGACGAGGAACCCGACCACGCCGCGGCCGCGCCGCGTATGGCCGAGCACCCAGGTCTGGAACAGGTCGATCCACCAGCTGGAGCGGAACAGCAGCAGAAGGCCGATCACCAGGAGCGGCAGCGACAGCGGCAGGGACCGCATCGCCGCCGCCCGCAGGTCGGCGTTGCGCCAGTTCGCCTGCCATTCCTCCCACAGGATCAGCGCGGTATCGGTGACGGCCGACACCGCGCCCGGCCAGTAGAGCGGGTTGAGCGGCGTCGGATCGCGCGCCAGAAGCTGTTCGGCGTAGCGGTCGCGGATGCGGCGGTCGATGGCCGCGACCAGGCTGTCGGCCTCGGTATAGGCCTCCTCGGCGCGGCGCACGGGCTGGCGCAGTTCCTCGAGCTGGTCGGTCAGGGTGGCGCGGCGGTCCGAGATCTGCTCGCTCTCGGGCGGCTCCCCCTCGGCCGGCGGAGAGCCCAGCGCGTCGAGCTGTCCCTGCACCGTCTCGATCCGGGCGGAATTCACGTCCTGCGCCTGCAGGAAGGTGCCGCGCCGCTGCGCCACCGCGGCGCGCAGCTCTTCCAGCGCGCCGATATTCGTATCGCTCTCGAGGGCCCCCTGCACCTCCTGCGACAGGCCAGCCCACGCGTCGTAATCGGGCTGCGGGATCTCCTGCGCCAGGCTCGCCAGTGCCAGGCAAAGCCAGACGGCGACCGCGGCGGCAGCCCGGATCATGCGTCTTCGAAGACCGTCGGCAGCGTCCGTGCCTGCCCGTCGACCAGCCATTGCGGAACCGGAAGCCCCTTCTCACGAAGGAAATCGGGGTTGTAGACCTTGGATTGATAGCGGTTCCCGAAATCGCACAGGATGGTCACGATCGTATGCCCGGGGCCCAGGTCGCGCGCCATCCGGATCGCGCCGGCGACGTTCGTGCCCGTCGATCCCCCCATGCAGAGCCCTTCGTCCTGCAACAGGTCGAAGATGACGGGAAGCGCCTCCGCATCCGGGATGCGGTAACAGAAATCGGGCGTGAACCCGTCGAGATTGCCGGTGACGCGGCCCTGCCCGATCCCTTCCGTGATGGAATTTCCCTCGTTCTCCCGCCCGGTATAGATCTGGTACATCCCCGACCCTTCGGGATCGGCCAGCCCGATCTTGACGCCCCGGTGCTGCAGCGCCTCGGCGACGCCGGCGATGGTGCCGCCCGTGCCGATCGAGCAGATGAACCCGTCGACGCGGCCTCCGGTCTGCTCCCAGATTTCCGGGCCCGTCGTCTCGACATGGGCGCGCCGGTTGGCGACGTTGTCGAACTGGTTCGCCCAGATCGCGCCGTGCTCTTCCGTGGCCGCCAGCCGTTCGGCCAGCCGGCCGGAATACCTCACGTAATTGTTCGGGTTCTTGTAGGGGACCGCCGGCACCTGGACCAGGTCGGCCCCCGCCAGGCGCAGCATGTCCTTCTTCTCCTGGCTCTGGGTCTCGGGGATCACGATCACCGAGCGGAACCCCATCGAGGCGCCGACCAGGCTCAGGCCGATGCCGGTATTGCCGGCGGTGCCCTCGACGATGGTGCCGCCGGGCTCCAGGACACCCCGCTCCACCGCGTCCTTGATGATGTAGAGCGCCGCGCGGTCCTTGACCGACTGGCCCGGATTCATGAACTCCGCCTTGCCCAGGATCTCGCAGCCCGTGGCCTCCGAAGGTCCCTTCAGCCGCAGGAGCGGCGTGTTCCCGACCGCCGCGGCCAGATCGCTGTGGATGGTCATGTGGGCGTCCTCCTCGGCTGCCGGTCGCGGCCATGACTAGGCCGCGAGGTGGGCGAACTCAAGCCAGGGCGCTGCGGTTCCGGGCGCTCTCCAGCCACAGGATCGAGAGCAGGAGCGGCGCGGTGTCGACCTCTCCGCTCGCGAGCAGGTCGCGCGCCCGGTCGAAGGGCACGACATGGGCGCGGATATCCTCGTTCTCGGAGGCCAGCCCGCCCAGCCCCTCCGCCCGGTCGGGCAGGTCGGCGATGCCGACGAAGCTCTCGATGTATTCGCTGACACCCCCGGGGCTCGGATAATAGCTGCCGATCCGGTGAAGCGTGCCGATCTCGACCTGCGCCTCCTCCAGCGCCTCGCGCCGCGCGGTCGCCTCGGCCGCCTCGCCGGGATCGATGCGCCCGGCGATCGGCTCCAGCACCCAGGGGCGCGGATCGCCCCTGAGCCACGGGCCGTACCGGAATTGTTCGACCATCAGCACCCGGTCGCGGACGGGATCGTAGGGCAGGACCGTGACCGCGTCGGTCATCTGGAGGCCCGCGCGCTCGACGATGTCGCTGTGTCCGCCGCCGAACAGCGGGTGGCGCAGCCGCGTCTCGCCCACGGCGAAATAATGGCAATAGGGCTGGCGGTGGCCCAGCACCTCCACCGTGTCGCGGCCCATCGGCGAGCGCAGGTCCGCGGGCGTCAGGTCCCGCTCGGCGCGCAGGCGCGCATCCGCCCGGGCGCGGATCATCGGCATGCGGAACCCGATCTCGCCCGGCGGCACGCGCTGGAACATGGCCATGGCCGCCTCGGCCGTGCGCCGCGCCAGCGGTCCCGCCGCCGCCTGCCACCCGGCCAGAGCCCAGTCGCGGCCCCCGGCCCCGTCGCCGGTGGTGGCGGCGGCGCGGTAGAGCGTGGCCGCCACCGTTGCGGCCCCGCTCTGCACCGCGACCCGGTCGGCGGCGTGGCCGCATCCCGCGGCGTAGAACGCCGCCCGCGCGGCCGCCTCCGGCGACAGGGTGACCAGCACGCCCTCGGCGGCCTGCCCCGGACGCGCGACCAGGATCGGGCCGTCCCCGTCTTCGGCGCGCTCCACGGCGTGATCGGCCAGGCGCGCCGCCTGCCCTGCCGCCGCGCGTCCCAGGACGATCCGGCGCAGGTCCGGGTCGAGCAGCGTCCCGAAAAGGAAGATCCGCGTCATTGGTCTCGTCGCTCCACCGTCAGGTCCGGCGGCGATCCGGCCCCATGCCCCGACCGCGCCGCGTCATCCGGCACAGCCTCGCCCATGGGCCCCGCGAAGTCGATGCATCCTGCCCGGCCGCAATGGCGATCCGCGCCGGGGGGATCAGGCGGGATGCGTGACGGTGATCTGGGTCACGTCGCAATTGCCGCTGCGGAACGTCGCGGCGCAGGCGGTGAGGTAGAAGGTCCACATCCGCCGGAACCGCTCGTCGAAGCCCATGGCCGCGATCTCGTCCCATTGCGCGTTGAAGCTGTCGTGCCAGCGCCGCAGCGTCTGGCTGTAGCTGTCGCCGAACTCGATCGAGCGCACGACCCCCAGGCCGGCGCGCCGGATCTCCGCCCGGAGCGCGCCGGGCGACGGCAGCATCCCGCCGGGAAAGATGTATTTCTGGATGAAGTCCGGCGCCCGCCGGTACACCTCCCACCGGGCGTCCTGGACGGTGATGATCTGCAGCGTCGCGTTGCGGCCCGGTCGCAGCCGGCGGCGCAGCGTGTCGAAATAGACCGGCCAGTAGCGTTCGCCCACCGCCTCGAACATCTCGATCGAGGCGATGCCGTCGAAGGCCCCTTCGGTGTCGCGGTAATCCTGCATCCGGATCTCCACCCGGTCCGAAAGGCCGGCCGCGGCGATGCGGCGGGTGGCGTAGTCGTGCTGCGCGCGGCTGATCGTCAGCCCGGTCACGCGCAGCCCCCGCTCCCGGGCGGCATATTCGGCGAAGCCCCCCCATCCGCAGCCGATCTCCAGCACGTGATCGCCCGGGCGGGCGCCCATCTGGTCCACCATCGAGGCGTACTTGGCCTCCTGCGCCGCCTCGAGGCTCTCCTGCCCGGTCTCGAACCGGGCCGAGGAATAGGTCATCGTCTCGTCCAGCCACAACCCGTAGAACTCGTTGCCCAGGTCGTAATGGGCGGCGATGTTGCGCCGCGCCTGCCGTTTGGAATTGCGGTTCATCCAGAACCGGAACCGCTCGAAGGCCCGCACGAGGCCCATGGCGGGAAAGCCGTCGTACATGTCGTCCCCGGCAACGTGCACGAGATCCATGAAGGCCTGCAGGTCCGGGGTGGTCCAGCCGCCCTCCACATAGGCCTCGCAGAACCCCATGTCGCCGTCCCGCACCAGCCGGGCGAACAGGTCGGGGTCCCGCACCCCGATCTCGGCCACGGGCCCCGGCGCGCGGCCCTCGGCGCGAAAGCGCCGGCCGTCGGGCAGGATCATGTCCAGGCGTCCCGCTTCCATGCCCTGCGCCATGGAAAAGACGCGGGAAAAGTAGCGCGGCAGGTTCCCCTGCCCCTCTGTCGTCGTCAGCGCGGTCATCGTCACTCCCCGTTTCGGCGAAGCTAGACGCCGAAGGCGCCGGGTTCCAAGCGGAAACCGGCGCCGCGGGCTGCGTCACGTCGCACCGGCGCGGGCGCCGCCTAATAGATGGTCGCGAATTTCGCCGGGCGGGCGGAGCGGAGGACCCGCACCGGGGCACCGTCCCGGCGTCGCTCGAACAGGTCGATCACGTCCTGATCGAGCATCCGGATGCATCCCGACGACACCGCCTTGCCCAGGTATTGCGGCTCGCAGCCCCCGTGGATGCGGTACAGCGTGTCCTGCCCGTTCTCGAACAGGTACATCGCCCGGGCGCCCAGGGGGTTTCCCGGCCCCGGATCCATGCCCCCCATCGACACCGTGTAGGGGGCGAGCTCGGGCTGCCGTTCGGCCATCTCGTCGGGGACCTTCCAGCGCGGCCATTCGCGGCCGTACTGGATCACCGCGTCACCCGCCCAGCCGAAACCGGCCCGCCCGACGCTGATCCCGTAGCGCAGCGCCCGGCCATCCGCCTCCACGAGGTGCAGATAGGCGTCGTCGGGATCGACCACGATGCCGCCCGGCGGCATCTGCGGATAGGGGTTGGCCACCTCCTGCCGCCACAATTCGGGCGGCACGATCCCGTCGGGAACGGCCGGGATCGCGAAGGGCTCGTCCGTGATCGCCCCGTACCGGGCGGGCATCGGCGGCGGCGGGGGCGGCGGCGGGAGGTCCGGCGGAGCCTCGCGGCTCACCTCCTGCAGATGCGGCGGCGACGCGCAGGCCGAAAGCGCCGCGGCGGCGCCGGTCGAAAGCAGGATGCGTCGGGAAATCGGCATGATCTGTGTCCTGTGTCCAAGGGGGACCGGGGCCGCGAACGGCCCGGCGATATCGCTCAGGCAGATCGCGGCGGATCGAGCATCGCCGCCGGCGTCTCGCCCGCAGGCAGCGGTGCCTCCCGCGGGGCCGGCGCCGCGCCGGCGACCGCCGCCGGGACCGGCGGAGCGGCGGGCAACATCAGATCGGGGCCGCAGGACGATCCGGCGAGGGCCTTCCCCGGACAGCGGACAGGCACGGCGATGGCGGCACCGTCGATTTCCGCGCCGCCTTGAGATGCCGCGTCACCGATACCGGCGGCCGGGGCCGGATGTGGCAGGACCATCCCGATCGCAACAATTAGAAGTAGAAAACGCAGCGCGGCCATACCCCGTCAATACAGATCGGCCGGGCCGTGTCGATCAGTCCGGGCTCACGTTCGCGCGCGCCGCCCCGCCTCCGATGCTCAGAAGTCGCGGTTGTTGTACGCCTCCAGGGCCCGCTCCCGGCCTTCCTTCGGCCCGACGATGGGGGTGTCGGGATAGGCGTCGTTCCTTGCCATCGGCCAGGTGCTCGGGATCGCGTCGTAGAACGAAAGCGCCTCCGCGGACGGGTCGTCACTCAACTCGGCGATGAACCGCGTGACATAGGCGCGGTCCTTGTCGAACTTGTCGAGCTGCGTCACCGGATTGAAGACCCGGAAATAGGGCGTCGCGTCCGGCCCCGGCCCGCTCGCCCATTGCCAGCCCAGGGAATTCGAGGCCGGATCCCAGTCGACCAGCGTGTCCTCGAACCAGCGCATGCCGATCTTCCAGTGGCTCATCAGGTTCTTGGTGAGGTAGTTCGCCACCACCATCCGGGCGCGATTGTGCATCCGCCCCGTCACCCACAATTCCCGCATCGCCGCATCGACGAGCCGGATGCCGGTGCGGCCCTGCTTCCAGGCCTTTACCTCGGCGGCGCGCTCGTCCTCGTTCCAGGGAAAGCTGTCCCATTTCTCCCGCCAATTGCCGGTCATTAGCCGCGGCGTGTGATAGACGAGGTGATAGGCGAAGTCGCGCCAGACCAGTTCCTGCAGCCAGGTGGCCGCGCCGTCCTTGCCCTGGTCCAGCGCCCGCTGCCCCGCATGCCAGCACGACCGGATCGAGATCTCGCCATAGGTGAGGTTCTCGGACAGGCCGGATGTCCCGTCGATGCCGGGGAAGTCGCGCCGTTTCCCATAGGTCTCGACGCGGTCGCGCATGAAGGTGGCGAGCCGGGTCTGCGCCGCCTCCTCGCCGACCGTGACGTGGCGCGCCACGATCTCGGCGCCGCGATCCATCGCCGCGCCCATCGCCCAGTCCGAGAGCGCTTCGCTGTCGGGCCAGCGATCGGGCGCCGGCAGTTCGGAGGGGGCGGTCAGCGGCTCGGCCACGCCACGATCCTTCACCGCCCGCCAGAACGGGGTGTAGACCTTGTAATACTCGCCCGATTTCGTCTCGACCGTCCAAGGCTCGAACAGGACGTGGCCGGAATGGCTGCCGGCCTCGATTCCCATCTCGGTCAGGGCCGACTTGACCCCCCGGTCGCGCTCGATCGAGAACGGGTCGTAGGCCCGCGTCCACCACACGGTCCCCGCGCAGGTCTCCTCGGCCAGCGCCGTCAGCACCTCGGCGGCGCGGCCGCGCCGCAGGATCAGGCGCGAGCCGAGGCCCTCCAGCCGCCGCGCGAAGCTGTCCACCCCGAGTCCCAGGCGCCATTTTGGCGCCGCGCCGTGGCCCTCCACCACCTCGTCGAGGACGAAGAGCGGGATCACCGGGCGCCCGCTCGACGCCGCGGCGTCGAGCGCGGGATGGTCCGTCAGCCGCAGGTCGCGGCGGAACCACAGGATGATGGGGGATCGGTCGTCGCTCATGCGGGCCGAGCTAGGGCCCGGTCCCGGATCGAAAAGCGCCGGCCCGGGTGTCCCGGACCGGCGCGATGTCGCAGGGGGTGGGTGGCGGCGCTCAGCGCGGTTCGCTCTTCAACCCCTTGTAGGTGGCGTAGCACAGGAACAGCAGCACGAAGGAGAAGATGATCCCCGTCGCGTTCACCATCGCCTGCAGCGCCGTCAGGCCGCCGCCGATCAGCAGCACGATCGCCACGATGCCCTCGGTGGTCGCCCAGAACACCCGCTGCGCGGTGGGCGCCTCGGTCTTGCCGCCGGCGGTGATCGTGTCGATCACCAGCGAGCCGGAATCGGACGAGGTGATGAAGAACACCAGCACCAGGATGATCCCGAGCGTCGAGGTGATCGCCGTCAGCGGCATGTCCCCGAACATCGCGAACATGGCGATCGCGTCGTTGTAATTGGCGATGACGTTCTCGTAGACGCCCGATTCCTGGCTCATCCGGATCGCCTGGTCGATCGCGGTGCCGCCGAACACGGCCATCCAGAACACCGACACCAGCGTGGGGATCAGCATCACGCAGATGATGAACTCCCGCACCGAGCGGCCGCGGCTGACGCGGGCGATGAACATGCCGACGAAGGGCGACCAGGAAATCCACCACGCCCAGTAGAACGAGGTCCAGCCCTGGCGGAAGCTGTCGTCGTCACGCCCGATCGGGTTCGACAGGGGCACGATGTCGCGCACATAGGTGACGAGGCCGATGCCGGCATCCTTCAGGATGGTCAGGGTCGGCCCGGCGATGAAGACGAAGAGCAGCAGCAGGAAGGCCAATGCCATGTTGACGTTCGACAGGAGCTTCACGCCGCCGTCGATGCCCCGGATCACGGAGATCAGCGCCACGCCCGTGACGCAGGCGATCACGATGATCTGCGTGTTGATCGTGTTCGGCACGCCGAAGACGTAGTTCATGCCGGCCGTCGCCTGCTGCGCGCCCAGACCCAGCGACGTGGTCAGCCCGAAGAGCGTGGCGAAGACGGCGATGATGTCGATCACGTGGCCCGGCCAGCCCCAGACCCGGTCGCCCAGGAGCGTGTAGAAGGCCGAGCGGAGCGACAGCGGAAGCTGCTTGTTGTAGGTGAACAGCGCCAGCGCCAGCGCCACCACCGCATAGATCGCCCAGGGATGCAGGCCCCAGTGGAAGATCGTCGCGGCCAGGCCATGCGCCCGGGCCGCCGCCACTTGGTCCTGGTTCAGCGTGCCGTCCTCGAACGGTCCCTGCAGGCCCAGCGGGTTCGACACCTGCATGTGGTAGACCGGCTCCAGAACGCCGAAGAACATGAGGCCGATGCCCATGCCGGCGGCGAAGAGCATCGCGAACCACGACAAGTATCCGTAGTCGGGCGTCGCGTTGGCGCCGCCCAGCCGCACCCGCCCCAGGGGCGAGAAGCAGATGGCCAGGCAGAAGACCACGAAGATGTTCGCGACCGTCAGGAACAGCCAGTCGAAGGTCGTCGTGACGAAGGTGAACAGCCAGTTGAAGATTGCCGACGCCTGATCCTGGAAGATCAGCGTCACGAGAACGAAGGCGACCGTGGTCAGGGACGAGACCAGGAAGACCGGATTGTGGATGTCGAAGCTCAGGGGCCCGAGGCTGCCCTGAACGTTGTCGTCCCCGACCGTGTAGGACGTGTCGATCGTGTTGACCGCCCCGTCGGGACTGGGAATATCCATCCCTGGGGATGAATCGCTCATCTGGTTCTCCTCGTTTTGGGTCGTACCCGCAAAAACGGGTCTCTTGCCGACGAACGCCGGAGGGTGTCAGCGGAAATCTTACGAAACGCAGACAACCTCTCACATCCCTCCGCGGATGTCGACAAGGACGCGCCCCTTGACCCGGCCCTTCAGGATCTCCGCCCCGAGGCGCGGCAGATCGTCGAGCCGCACTGTCTCGATCATCGCGTCGAGCGCGCCCATCGGCAGGTCGGTCGCGATCCGCCGCCAGGCGCGCTGCCGGTTCTCGTAGGGCTGCATCACGCTGTCGATGCCCAGCAGGTTCACGCCGCGCAGCAGGAAGGGGATGTTCTTCGCCGGCAGGTCCGATCCCCCCGCCAGGCCCACGGCGGCGACCGACCCGCCATAGGCGATCTGCCCCAGGACGCGCGCCAGCATCGGGCCGCCCACCGCGTCGATGCAGCCCGACCAGCGCTCGGATTCGAGCGGCCGCTTCACCGTCTCGGCAAGATCCTCGCGGGGGACGATCTGGGTGGCGCCCAGATCCGTCAGGTAATCGGCGTTCTCGGGACGACCGGTCACCGCCGCGACCTCGTATCCCAGATGGGCCAGGATCGCGACCGCAACCGATCCCACGCCGCCCGAGGCGCCGGTCACCAGAACCGGCTTGCCGGCGTCGGGGGTCAGGCCGTGATCCTCCAGCGCCTGCACCGCCAGCATCGCGGTGAAGCCGGCGGTGCCCACCGCCATCGCCTGGCGCGTCGTCAATCCCTCGGGCAGCGGCACCAGCCATTCCGCCTTGACACGGGCCTTCTCGGCATGGCCGCCCCAATAGGCCTCGCCCACCCGCCAGCCGGTCAGCACGACCTTGTCGCCCGGCGCATAGCAATCGTGCGCCGAGGCCTCGACCGTGCCGGCGAGGTCGATGCCCGGCACATGGGGATAGTCGCGCACCAATCCCCCGCCCGGCCCGATGCACAGGCCGTCCTTGTAGTTCAGGGTGGAATATTCGACGGCCACGGTCACGTCCCGATCGGGCAGGCGGCTCTCGTCCAGCTCCTGCACGCCCGCATGCGTCTCTCCGTTCTCGTCCTTCTCGACCACGAGCGCCTTGAACATCCGCCTGTCTCCTCCTGATGGCTGATCCGGAGGGTAGAGCGGCCATGCGCCGCGCATCAACCGGGGAACACGCCGCCCCCCTGCCCGTTGCCCGCCGGAAACGGATGGAGACCTCGATGAATTTCGACGGCAAGACAATCATCGTCACCGGCGCGTCCTCGGGCATCGGCGAGGGGATCGCCCGCGATCTCGGCGCCCGCGGCGCCAATGTCGTGCTGGCCGCGCGCCGCGCCGACCGGCTCGAGGCCATCGCGCAGGAGATCGGCCCCGACCGCGCCCTGTCCGTGGCCACCGACATCACGAACCCCGACGAGGTCGCGGCGCTCGTCGCCCGCGCGACCGACCGATTCGGCGCGCTTCACGGCCTCGTCGCCAATGCCGGCACCGCCGCCATGGGCCGGATGGAGGATCTCGACCCCGCGGATTTCCGCAAGCTCCTCGATATCAACGTCGAAGGGACCTACACCACCATCCGCGCCGCCTGGGGCCTGCTCAAGGCGAGCGGCGGTGCGGTGGTGGCCACCTCCTCGGTTTCCGGGCTCGGCGGCGATTGGGGCGCCTTCGCCTACAACGCCTCCAAGGGCGCGATCAGCCTGATGGTACAGGGCCTGGCGCTGGACGCCCACGCCTCGGGGATCCGGGTGAACGCCGTGGCGCCCTCCTTCACCCTGTCGGAGCTGACCGAGGGGATGACCGACGACAAGGCGCTGATGGACGCCTTCAAGACCCGCATCCCGCTCGGCCGGCCGGCCGATCCCGCCGACATCGCCGGGCCGGTGGCGTTCCTGCTGTCGCCCGAGGCGCGGTTCGTGAACGGGGTGATCCTGCCGGTCGATGGCGGCCTCAACGCCTCGAACGGACAGCCGCCGCTCGGCTGACATCCGCCCGCCGGGACGCCTCCCGGCAGGCCACCCGTCCATGACCGGAGATCCCCCATGATCGATATCCTCAACGTCCTCATCGCCCTCCTCTCGATCGGCTTCGGCCTGATCGGCTGGGTGGCGCCCCGCTACACGATGGGGGTGCTGGACCTCGCGCCGGCCGGCGGGTCGACCATGGGGCTCGGCGAGATGCGCGCCGCATCGGGGGCGCTCTTCGTGGGGCTGGGCGCCGGTGCCCTGCTGATCGGCACCCCCACCGCCTTCGCGATGATCGGCTGCGCTTGGGGCGGGGCCGCGATCGGGCGCCTCACCTCGATCCTGCTCGACGGGGCCTCCCGGCCGAAATGGATCTTCTTCGCGGTGGAGATCGCGGTGGGCGTCGTCGCCATCGTCATCAACCACCTCTGAGCCCTTGAAATGCGGCCCGGTCCGGAGCATATTCGGGATGTCCCCGTCAGGGGAATATGGACATAAACGCGCACGTAATAAGCGGATCGGACCCGGGGGCGGTACCCGGCGGCTCCACCAAACATCCGATTGTTGGCGGATCATGGGGCCGAAACAGGATCGACGGACGTCTAAAGGTGTAGCTTTGTCTCGGTGAGGTACCACCGTTATCGGTCCGTAAAGCATAGTTGCCAACAACAATCATGCTCCGGTTGCGGTTGCCGCCTAAGCGGTAATCAAGACCGAAATCTGAAGTCCTTGCCCCTAGCAGGGTAAGGCGGGGTTCGCAGGCACCTGGCAACAGAAGCCTGCATTTTCCTTCATCTTGCGTTAAGAGCCACTGCGCTATCTGTGGTTGTATACCGGACGCAGGCCCCCCGATGCGCGAAGCCGACATCATCAAGACCTTCTTCGACACCGTGTGGAACGGTGGCGACGCGGAGGCGGTGTACGAGTACTTCGCCCCCGGCGCCAACGCCACCGGCCTCGTAGGCGGCATGGCGCTCGACGCCGAGGACATGATCGCCTTCGTCCAGACCCTCTCGATGCACGTCAAGAACATCGAGGTCGAGGTCGTCCACGTCCTCGTCGACGGCGACTGGGTGTCCGGCCTCGTCCGCAGCACCGGTACCTGCCGCCGCTCGGGCCGCGCCATGACGCTGTCGGGCCAGACGCTCGTGCGCCTCCAGGACGGGCTGATCGCCGAGGCCTACAACCATTTCGACCTGCTGGGCTTCTTCGTGCAGCTGAACCTTCTGCCACCCGACGCGATCGAGCGCCTCCTGGCGGGCATGAAGGCCGCCTGACCGCCCCCCGCCACCGGGTCTAGAGCAGCAGGCGCAAGGCAGGCCGGTTCCGCTCCCGCGCGCATCTTGAACCGCGCCAGGCCGGGCTGGTTCGCCGCGTCTACCACGCCCAGATCCGCGGCCAGCGCGCCGTCCGCCCGCGCCGCCTCCATCGCCCGCCCGAGGAGGAGGTTGTGCGCCGAACGCCGCCGTCCGTCCACCCCCGACCAGCCCGCGTGATAGGTCAGCACCGCGCCGTGCCGGATCGTCACGATCCCGGCCAGCGGCACGCCCGCGCGATAGGCGCCCCAGGTCTCCACATGGCCGGGCGCCACGCGCGCCAGCGCCCGCCGCCAGGCCGGCGGCAGGCCGCGATAGCCGCGCGCCCGGCGCTGCCGCGCCTCGGCCCGCTCCAGCCAGGCTGGACAGCCCCGCTCCCGCAGGACGACGAGGCCCTGCCGCTCGCCGTGGTTCAGCGCCGCGCGCCACTTGCCGTGCATCGCGCCCCGAAGGTCGCGGTCGAGCGGGACGCGCGCCTCGCGCCGCGACCGCCCCAGGCGAAGCCCCGCCTCCCCGCCCAGCAGCAGAAGCCGTAGGCCCGGCAGGCCGCGCCGCAACGCCCGCTCCGCCCCCCGGCGCGTCGGCCCCAGCCAGTGCACCCCGCGCCCGCTCCAGCCCACCGACAGGCCCGGCGGGCCGCGCAGGATCAGTTGCACCACGCCCGCGATGCGCTCTTCCTCGGCGATGCGGACGCGCAGGACCCGCGCGCCCAGCGCCTCCGCCGCAGCCCCGTAGATCCAGGATTGTTCCAGCGGCGCCAGGGCGGTCCAGCCCTCCCAATCGGCGCGGGCGGGCGGATCGGTCAGGATCTCCATGGGGCCGCCGCCCGCCCGACCCTCAGCGATAGAGCAGCGACTGCCCGTCGCGAAACACGTGTACCCGGGACGGCTCGGCCCCCAGCTTCACCCGGCGCCCGCGCAGGTTCTGGTGAACTCCCTGCAGCTTGGCGATCACCGCCGCGTCGCCCTTCTCCATCGCCTCCATCGAGGCCTCGCCGGTCTCGAAATAGAGCAGCGTCACCTCGCCCAGCGCCTCGGTGATGTCGACCGTCCCCTCGAAGAGGTACTCCTCCCCCTGCGCCTCGACGAAATCCTCCGGCCGGACGCCCACATTGACCCGCGCGCCGCGGTCGGCGTCGGTGGTGGGGTAATGCGACACCGCCGTGCCGCCGCGCGACATCTTCACCACCGTGCGCTCGCCGGTCTCCACCACCTCGCCTTCCAGAAGGTTCATGGCGGGCGACCCGATGAACTGGGCGACGAACTCGTTCTGCGGCTTCTCGTAGAGTTCGAGCGGCGTGCCGACCTGGCTGATCCCGCCGCCCGCCAGCACCACGATGCGCGTGGCCAGCGTCATGGCCTCCACCTGGTCGTGGGTGACGTAGATCATGGTGGAATCGGGCATCTGCTCCTTCAGCTGCGCGATCTCGATGCGGGTCGCGACCCGGAGCGCGGCGTCGAGGTTCGACAGCGGTTCGTCGAACAGGTAGACCTTCGGATCGCGCACGATGGCCCGCCCGATCGCGACGCGCTGCCGCTGACCGCCCGACAAGGCCTTCGGCAGCCGGTCGAGATAGGGGTCGAGCTGCAGGATGCGGGCGGCGTTTCGCACCGCGTCGTCGATCTCCTGCTTCGACTTCTTCGCGATCTTCAGCGCGAAGGCCATGTTGTCGTAGACGGTCATGTGCGGATAGAGCGCGTAGGACTGGAACACCATCGCGATCCCGCGCTGCGAGGGCGGCACGTCGTTGACCACGCGGCCCTCGATCTCCATCGTGCCGCCGGTGATCTTCTCCAGCCCCGCCACCATCCGCAGCAGGGTGGACTTGCCGCACCCCGAGGGGCCGACGAAGACGATGAGCTCGCCCCGCCCGATCTCGAGGTTGATGTCCTCGAGCACCTTCACGCTGCCATAGGCCTTCGCGACGTTGGTCATCCTCAGGTCGGCCATTCCTCTCCCTCCCTACTCCGTGGCCGGCACGGCGAAGGCGCCCTGCCAGGGCGGCAGGCGCACGACCCGCCCCTCGAACGCCGCCTCGAAGGGCACGCCCGCGCAGGGGGTCCAGTCGCCGTCGGGCAGCTCCACCACCTGATCCGTGCCGCTCAGGTTGAAGGCGCCGAAGATCCGCGCACCCTCGTGCGCGCGCACCATGGTATAGACCTCGTCGTCGGCCCGCAGGATCGTCAGGTCGCCCTTCGCCAGCGCCGGGTATTGCCGGCGGAACGCGATGAAGGCCCGGTAGAAGCCCAGGGTCGAGACGGGATCGCGCTCCTGGACGGACACCGCCCGCTCGATATGCTCCACCGCCACCGGTAGCCAGGGCCGCGCATCGGTGAAGCCGCCGTGATGGTCCTGGGTCCAGGGCATCGGCGTGCGCGCCCCGTCGCGGCCCTTGAACTTGGGCCAGAACCGCTTGCCATAGGGGTCCTGCAGGTCGTCGAAGGCCACATAGGCCTCGGTCAGGCCCAGCTCCTCCCCCTGGTAGAGGCAGACCGTCCCCTTCAGCGTCATCAGGATCGCGGCATAGAGCTTCTTCTGCACCTCCGAGAGCTGCCAGCGCGTCTGGTAGCGCACCGTGTCGTGGTTCGAGAAGGCCCAGCAGGCCCAGCCCTCGGCCACGATGCGCTCGAACCGCTCCAGGACGTTGCGGATGCGGCTGCCGGACGGATAGGTGTTGGCGAGGAAGTCGAAATCGTAGGCCATGTGCAGCCGGCCGTTCGACGTGTAGTCGCGCTGCGTCTCCATGCCCCGCTGGCTTTCGCCGATCTCGCCCACCGACGTGATGTCGGGATAGGCGTCCATCACGCCCCGCAGCCGCTGCAGGAAGACCAGGTTCTCGGGCTGGGTCTTGTCGTAGAGATGGTCCTGGAAGTTGTAGGGATTGACCGACGGGGCGGTGTTGTCGTTGCGATGCTCGGCAGGCAGGGCGGGATTGTCGCGCAATTCCCGGTCGTGGAAGTAGAAGTTCACCACGTCCAGGCGGAAGCCGTCCACGCCCTTGTCGAGCCAGAACCGCGCCACGTTCAGAAGCTCGTCCTGCACCTCGGGATTGTGGAAGTTCAGGTCGGGCTGCTCGATCAGGAAGTTGTGCAGGTAATACTGCATCCGTTCCGATTCCCATTCCCACGCCGACCCGCCGAAGATCGACAGCCAGTTGTTCGGCGGCGATCCGTCGGGCTTGGGATCGGCCCAGACATACCAGTCGGATTTGGGGTTCTCGCGCGACGAGCGGCTCTCCTTGAACCAGCGATGGTCGGACGAGGTGTGGCTCATCACCAGGTCGATCAGCACCCGGATGCCCACCTGGTGCGCGCGGTGGATCAGCGCCTCGAAATCCCCCATCGACCCGAAGAGCGGGTCCACGTCCCGGAACGACGAGATATCGTAGCCGAAATCGCGCATGGGCGAGCGGAAGAAGGGCGAGACCCAGATCGCGTCCACGCCGAGTTTCGCCAGGTAATCCATCCGGTGGATGATGCCGGCCAGGTCGCCGACGCCGTCATTGTTCGAATCCTGGAACGAGCGCGGGTAGATCTGGTAGATCACCGCGCCGCGCCACCAGTCGGGGTCGGGGGGGCCGGCCTCGATCGGCCGGTCCGTTGCAGGGTCGAGGAATGCCATGGTCTATTTAACTGATCCCGCCAGAAGTCCGCGTACGAAGAAGCGCTGCATCGCGAAGAAGACCGCGATCGGCACAGCGATCGAAACGAAGGCCGCCGTCGCCAGGATCCCCCAATCCCCCCCGCGGGAGCCAAGAAGATCGTCGGCGATCTTGACCGTCATCACCTTGGAGGCGTCGTCGGACGGCAGGAACACCTTCGCCACGAGCAGATCGTTCCAGGTCCACAGGAACTGGAAGATCGAGAAGGCCGCCAGCGCCGGCAGCGACAGCGGCAGCACGATCCGGACGAACAGCTCGAAATCGGTGGCCCCGTCGACGCGCGCGCTTTCGATGATGTCGCGCGGCAACCCGGCCATGTAGTTGCGGATCAGGTACACCGCCAGCGGCATCCCGAAGGCCGTGTGCGCGAACCAGATCCCCATGAAGCTCTGCCCGATGCCGATGCGGTTGTGCAGGTTCAGCATCGGCACCAGCGCCAGTTGCAGCGGCACGACGAGTAGCCCCACCACGAGCGCGATCAGCAGCCCGCGGCCGGGGAAATCCATCCAGGCCAGCGCATAGGCGGCGAAGGCCGCGATCAGGATCGGGATCACCGTGGCGGGGATCGTCACCGTCAGCGTGTTGACGAAGGCCCGGTCCATGTTGTCGGCCGTCAGCACCTGTCTGTAATTTCCCAGCGTGAATTCCGGCGGGCTCTGCGCGGCGAAATAGACCCGCTGGCCGCGGTCGCCCGGGTCCTCGGGCGTGACCCAGCGATAGGTGCCGTCCGCGTTCACCGTCAGGCTCTCGCCGTCGCCCAGATCCGCTGTCGTCCCGGCCGCGAACTCGGTCGGATCGACCCCCCGCGTGCCGAAGGCCACCACGTCGCCGCCGCCGTCGGGGAAATAGGTCCGCGCCTCCTCGTCGTCATAGATGTTGCCGGTGACCACGAAGGCATCGCCGTCCGGCGCGGCCTGGGTCCCGGTGCGGCCGCGGGCGGTCAGCTCCACCGGGAACGGCGCCTTCCACCACCCCGATTCCGAGATCTGGTCCCGCTCCCGGAGGGACGAGACCAGAAGGCCGACGGTCGGGATCAGCCACAGCAGGACCAGCGCCACCACCGAGATGTTGGTCGCCCAGGCGAGGGAGGATTTCTGTCCCGCGATGTTGTCCATCTCAGCGCATCTCCCTGCGGGCCTGGCGGATGTTCCAGAACATCACCGGCAAGACGACGATCATGATGACGAAGGCGATGGCGGTCGCGCGGCCGTCGTCGCGGAACATGAAATCCATCATGTAGCTGGGCAGGATCTCGGTGTCGAAATTGCCGCCCGTCATCGTGTAGACGATGTCGAACACCTTCAGCACCAGCACCGTGATCGTGGTCCAGACGACCAGGATCGTCGGCATGATCTGCGGCACCTTGATCCTGAAGAAGAGCTGCCACGGATTCGCCCCGTCCAGGATCGCGGCCTCGATCGTCTCGTCGGGAATGCCCCTGAGCGCGGCGGCCAGGATCACCATCGCGAACCCGGTCTGGATCCAGATCAGGATCACCATCAGGAACAGGTTGTTCCAGAACGGGATCTGCAGCACGTCGATCGGATCGTCGAAGCCCATCGCGGCCCGGATCGCGTTGATCAGGCCGATCTCGGCGTCGTTGGCATAGACGAACTTCCAGATCAGCGATGCGCCCACGAAGCTGATCGCCATCGGCATGAAGATCATCGACTTGGCGAAGCTGCCCCAGCTGAGCTTGTCGGTCAGCTGCGCGGCGACCAGCCCGATGAAGGTCGAGGCCGCGGGCACCACGATCACCCAGCCCAGATTGTTGAGGAAGGCGATCTGGAACGTCTCGCTGCCGAAGAGCTGGGTGTAGTTGCCAAGCCCCACGAACACTTCCGGGTCGCGCCCGTAGAGCGAGCGCACGAACGACCCCACCACCGGATAGACGAGGTACAGGCCCAGCACGAAGATCGCGGGAAACAGGAAAAGCCACGGCCGCACCGCGTTGGCGCGGTTGATGTTGCGCCCGATATTCTCGCCCTTCGCGGGAAAGATGAACCGGTCGAGCACGTAGTTCGACACGTAGAAATACGCGACGCAGCCCCCGACCCCGATCAGGATCGTGACAATCCCCTGCAGGATGACCGGCATGCTATCCTCCCTGGTCGGACCTCCCCGGCCATCCTGCGCCCCCCGGCGCCCGCTGAACAGGAGAAACGGCGGCCGGAGGGGACAGGCCGGCCCGGTCGTGGCCGCGGCGCCTTATCGGGCCCCGCGGCGCGGCGGCCGGCGCCTGCCTACTGGCCCAGCCCGGACCAGCGCTCCTCAATCGCCGCCGCCGTGGCCTGGGCGTCCTGGCTGCCGGTGGTGAACTCCACCATCTGGGTCCAGAACGCCCCCGCCCCGATTTCGCCGGGCATCAGGTCCGACCCGTCGAAGCGGAACGTGGTGGCGTCCAGCAGGATGTCGTTCAGCTCCCGCTGGCTGTCGGAGGGGAAGACCTCGGGATTGATCTCCTTGTGGGGCGTCAGAAGCCCCCCCTGGGCGGCCCAGATCTCGTGCGCGAGCGGCGTCTTCAGGAACTCGATGAAGCCCCGCGCCGCCTCGCTGTCCACGGTGATCGCGAACATCGTCCCCGCCCCCAGGACGGGCTGCCCCAGATCGCCCGATTCCGGCGCCGGGAAGTAGAAGAAGTCGGCATCCACGCCGATCTCCGTCCCCTCGGGAAAGAAGGTGGGGATGAAGGTCGCCTGCTTCAGCATGTAGCACTCGGGCGGAAACGAGAACAGGCCGGAGGGCGCGTCGCGGAAATCCGTCGTCGCCGCCGCCTCGCGGCCGCCGTTGACGAACCCGTCCTGCAGGAACCAGCCATAGGCGTCGATCGCGGCCACGACGCGCTCGTCGTCGAACGGGATCTCGTTCGTCACCCACTGGTCGTAGACCTCGGGCGGCGCCTCGCGCAGCACCATGTCCTCGACCCAGTCGGTCGCGGGCCACCCGGTGCCCGCGCCCGCGCCCAGGCCGAGGCACCAGGGCGTCACGCCGTCATCGGCGATCTGCTGCGTCAGCTCCTGAAGCGCCTCGTAGGTCTCGGGCACCTCGTAGCCGGCCTCCTCGAACTGCTCGGGCACGTACCACACGAGGCTCTTCACGTCGATCTTGTAGGGAAAGGCATAGAGGTTCTCGTTGCCGTCCGGCCCCTCGAACGAGGCGAGGTCGACCCAGCTCTCGCCGGCGGCGTAGGTCTGCGCGATCCACTCGGCCGTCTCCGGGTCGAGCGGCGTGACGGCGCCGCGCTGCGCCAGATCCTCCAGCAGGCCCGGCTGCGGAAAGACGGCGATGTTCGGCGCCGAATTGGCCTCGGTCGAGATCACGATGTCCTGCTCGAAGCTGTCCGAGCCGGAATAGTTCACGCTGGCGCCGGTCGCCTCCTCGAAATACGCGATGACCGACTCGACCAGTTCCGCGTCGCGCCCGGTCCACGGCCCGGTGATGTCGATGCTCTCGCCCGAGAAGTCGTGCGCGCTCCGGAACGCCTCGAGGCTGTCCCAGCTGAACGGCTCCTCGCCGATCTCGAATTCCAGGTCCTGCGCCGCGGCGTATCCGGGCCCGAGCGCCAGCGCCGCGGCCCCGGCAAGAAGCGTGCGTATCGGTTTCATGCGTCTCTCCCCCTGTGCTGGTCGCGCCCCGCCCGTGCGGGGGGCGGCAATCGTGGCCCGGACCGGTCCTTGAACCGTCCACATTGTCGGAGGGGAAGTCAAATGCCGCGCGCCCGAGGCCCGATTTCGGGTGCGCGGCCAGTCGGTTCGACGCCCCCCGGGGGCCGCCCGGGCGTTTTGACGCATCCCGGCCCGACGCTATGTAACGCCTCGCTTTCGCCACGGAGCCGCAATGCTGACCCACCGACGCGCCGATTTCCCCCAGGGGTTCCTGTTCGGGGCCGCCACCTCGGCCTACCAGATCGAGGGCCATTCCGGGGGCGGTGCCGGGCGGACCCACTGGGACGATTTCGCCGACACGCCCGGCAATGTCGCCGGGGCCGAGCGTGGCGATGTCGCCTGCGACCACCTCAACCGGATGGACGAGGATCTCGATTTGCTCCGGGACGGCAATTTCGACGTCTACCGCTTCTCCACCTCCTGGGCGCGGGTCCTGCCCGAGGGGCGCGGCACGCCCAACGCGCAAGGTCTCGACTTCTACGACCGGCTGGTGGACGGCCTGCTGGAACGGGGGCTGAAGCCCGCCGCCACGCTCTACCACTGGGAGCTGCCCGCGCCGCTCGCCGATCTGGGCGGCTGGCGCAACCGCGACATCGCGGAGTGGTTCGCCGACTTCACCCGCGTGGTGATGGAGCGGATCGGCGACCGGGTCTGGTCCGTGGCGCCGATCAACGAACCCTGGTGCGTGGCTTGGATGGGCCATTTCCTCGGCCATCATGCGCCGGGATTGCGCGACATCCGCGCCACGGCGCGGGCGATGCACCACGTGCTCCTGGCCCATGGCCGCGCGGTGGAGGTGCTGCGCGATCTCGGGGTGGCGAATGTGGGCGCGATCTGCAACTTCGAATACGCGGCGCCCGCCGATGACGGCGCGGGCGCCCGGCGGGCGGCGCGCATTTACGACGGCTATTACAACCGCTTCTTCCTCGGCGGGCTGATGAACCGCCGCTATCCCGACGACGTGCTCGAGGGGCTCGGGCCCCACCTGCCGCGCGGGTGGCAGGACGACATGGACCTGATCGGCCAGCCGCTCGACTGGCTCGGACTGAACTACTACACGCGCAAGCTGATCGGTCCGGCCGACGGCCCCTGGCCCGCGCTGGCCGAGGTGCCGGGCCCCCTGCCCAAAACGCAGCTCGGCTGGGAGATCTACCCCGAGGGGCTCCACGCCTTCCTCCGCCGCGTCCACGAGGGCTATACCCGCGGGCTGCCGCTCTACGTGACCGAGAACGGGATGGCCTCGGACGACCGGCTCGCCGGCGGTGCCGTGCGCGATCCCCGGCGGATCGCCTTCATCGACGCGCATCTGGCGCAGGTCCGCCGCGCCATCGAGGACGGGGTGCCCGTCGGGGGCTATTTCACCTGGTCGCTGCTCGACAATTACGAATGGAACCACGGCTACGGCCCCCGGTTCGGCCTCGTCCACGTCGATTACGCGAGCCAGGCCCGCACGCCCAAGGACAGCTACCACGCCCTGACGGAGGCCCTGGCCAGATGACAACGCTCAGCCTCGTCTCCGATGTGGGCGGCACCAACACGCGCGTCGGCCTCGCCGAGGGCGGACAGGTCCGGACCGACACGGTCTCGCGCTTCCGCAACGCCGATCACGACGGGCTCGGCGCCATCTATGCCGCCTATCTGCGGAACCGCGGCGACCCCGATTGCGACGGCGCCTGCATCGCCATGGCCGGCCCGGTCCTCGACGGCGTCGGGCGGCTGACGAATCGCGGCTGGACCTTCGACCGCGACGAGCTGGCCGCCGTCACCGGCGCGCGGCGCTGCGCGATCCTGAACGACCTGCAGGCGCAGGGCCACGCGGTCCCCTACCTGCCCCCCGACAGCCTGCACGACCTGGTTCCCGGCCCCGACGGGGGGGAATACAGCGCCCGCCTGGTGATCGGCGTCGGCACCGGCTTCAACGCGGTGCCCGTGTTCCGCACCGAGACCGGGCAATACGTCCCCTCCTGCGAGGCGGGGCACGCGACCTTTCCGGTCCTGTCGGACGACGACCTTTCCCTGGCCCGCTTCGTCGAACGCCATCACGGCTTCCCCGGGATCGAGGACGTTCTGTCGGGCCGCGGGCTGGAACGGGTCTATGCCTGGGCCAGCGGCGGCGCGACCTCCCTCCCCTCGACCGAGATCATGGCGGCCATCGCCGCCGGTCAGGACCCCGTCGCCCGCCGCACGGCCGACGCGTTCTGCGGCGCGCTCGGCCGCGTGGCCGGCGACCTCTGCCTCGTCCACCTGCCCTTCGGGGGCGTGTACCTGATCGGCGGCATGGCCAACGCGATGCGGCCCCACCTCGTCCGCCACGGCTTCGCCGAGGCGTTCCGCACCAAGGGCCGGTTCTCGGACTTCATGTCCCGGTTCGCGGTCCGGGTGGTGGAGGACGACTACGCCGCGCTCGCGGGCTGCGCCCACCACGTCGAGGGCCTGCTCGCGCTCTGAGCCGGGCCCCGAATTTTCGTCGAAAATTCGCCCCCTACCCCGCCGCCTGCGCGGGGCTGTCGACATCGGCCTTGGTCTGGGTGCGCCCGCCCGGCTCGGGCGGCTTGAAGGTCTCGGCGCTCGAACGGTTCCAGCGGCGGCGGAAGACGGGATCGTCGAAGCCCGTGTCCCGCACCAGGAACCCGATCGGCAGGTAGGTCCAGACATCGGACGCCTCGACCATGTCGCCGTCCGCCTCGCGCTTCATGAAATGGTAGGGCAGGAAGTCGCGCGGATCGTCGAGCCCGGCCGCCCCCGTCATCTCGGCCAGCGCATGCATCGTGTTGCGGTGGAAATTCGCCACCCGGACCGATTTCTCCGGCACGTGCAGCGCCCGCTGGCGCAGCGGATCCTGGGTCGTCACGCCGGTCGGGCAATGGTTGGTGTGGCAGGCCTGCGCCTGGATGCACCCGACCGAGAACATGAAGCCGCGGGCGGTGTTGCACCAATCGGCCCCCAGCGCGAAGGCGCGGGCGATGTCGAAGGCGTGGATCAGCTTGCCGCTCGCCCCGACGCGGATCCGGTGGCGCAGGTCGGCGCCCCGCAGCGTGTTGTGAACGAAGCTCAGCCCCTCGGTCAGGGGCATGCCGACATGGTTGGCGAACTCCATCGGCGCGGCGCCGGTCCCGCCCTCCTTGCCGTCCACGACGATGAAGTCGGGCAGGATGTCGGTGTCGATCATCGCCTTGACGATGCACATGAACTCGCGCCGGTGGCCGATGCACAGCTTGAACCCCACCGGCTTGCCGCCCGACAGCTCCCGCAGCCGGCCCAGGAACTCGCACAATTCCCGCGGGGTCGAGAACGCCGAATGTCCCGACGGCGACACGCAATCCCGCCCCATGGGCACGCCCCGCGCCTCGGCGATCTCGGGGGTGATCTTGGCCGCGGGCAGCATGCCGCCATGGCCCGGCTTGGCGCCCTGGCTCAGCTTCAGCTCGATCATCTTGACCTGGTCGTCGGCGGCCTGCCGGGCGAAGAGGTCGGGATCGAAGCCGCCGGTCTCGGTGTCGCGGCAGCCGAAATAGCCCGAGCCGATCTCCCAGATGATGTCCCCGCCCTGCCGGTGATAGCGCGAGATCCCGCCCTCGCCGGTATCGTGGGCGAAACCGCCCATCTTGGCGCCCTTGTTCATCGCCTCGATGGCGGCGCCCGACAGCGAGCCGAACGACATCGCCGAGATGTTGAGCAACGAGGCGTCATAGGGCTGCCGGCACTCGGTCCCCCCGATCCGCACCCGGAAATCCTGCCGCTCCAGGCTCGTGGGCACGATGGAATGGGTCATCCACGAATAGCCGCCCTGATAGACGGCCTTCTTGGTTCCGAAGGGCCGCGCGCCCTCCTCGTTCTTGGACCGCTGATAGACGATCGTGCGGTCCTCGCGGCTGAACGGCTCCTCGTCCTGGTCGGATTCGAGCAGGTATTGCCGGATCTCGGGGCGGATCTTCTCGAAGAAGAAGCGGATATGCCCGATGACGGGATAATTGCGCAAGATCGAATGCGCGCGCTGGCTCAGATCGAGGATGCCGGTGATCGACAGCGCCGCCGCCACGACGGCCGGCAGCCACCACCACCCGCCCCCGATCAGGGCCGCGATTGTGAACAGGACCGCGCAGAAGACGGCCGCGGCGAAGGCGGCATAGCGGTTCACCGGGCCGATCCGGCGCACGCCCTTCAAGCTGTCGCTCATCTCGTCTCCCCGCCTGCGTCTTCGCGCGACCTGTCGCATGTCTGGCCCCGGCGGACAACGCCGCGGGCCTCGAACAGGGGGCCCGCGGCGCTCGCCCCCTCCGGCGTGCCGCCCGTCACTCCCGCACGAAGACGAGTCCCATGGAATCGCGCAACGTGATCGGGCCCGAGATGTAGTCGCCCCCGATGCCGGGCGTGCGCAGGACGCATTCCCAGCCCGCGCCCCGCAATCCCGGGATCGGCAGGCGCAGCGGATCGAATTCCGCCGAGGTGCCGCCCTCCATGTGGGTGATGGTGAACACCTCCCGGCCCGCGCCCTTGCGATAGCTGGCAAAGACGGTGCGCCCGTCGACGGGCTGGATGTAGTCGAAATGGTCCTCGGGGCCGAGATTGCCGCGCAGCCATGCATTGGCGCGACGGAAGTTCCTCAGGTCCAGCATGAACCGGGTCTGGATCGGGTTCAGGTTCGACGTGGAATTGGCGACGTTGCAATATTCGTGCATGTCGTCCATCCAGGCCCGCGCGATGGTCTTGAGGTCCTGCACGGTGAAGTGCCCGGGCCCCGCCAGCGGCGGCTCCACCCCGTTCAGCAGCCGCACGATATGGTCGAGGTCGTAATCCGTGACCTCCACCAGCGCCGGCAGGAACTCGAAGAACCGGCTCAGATCCTCGCGGGTCTCGAATCCCAGATCCTTCAGCCGGGTGAAGTTGCCCGGCACCGAATAGCGATAGGCGTCGACCTGCCATTTCAGGCTGATCGCCTCCTCGGCCACGACCTTGACGCCGTACTTGTCGTCCTGGTTGCGGATGAAGCCCCAGTTCGCCCGCGCGGTGGCGTTGAGGAAATCCATCGGCACGCCGGGCAGCGCGGCATAGGTCAGCATCGACACCGCCGGGTTGTCGTAGGCCTTTTCCAGGATCTCCATCCGCGTCTCGCCCAGGCGCGTGTTGATGTTGAGCTTGGGATTCACCTGGGTGCCGCGCCGCAACGTGTCGTGGTTCGCGGTGCCCGAGATCCAGTTCGCGCCCCGGTCCAGCATCTCGCGGATCCGCCACCATTTCGACAGCCAGTAGCCGTAGATGAACGGCGTGTTGTGGGCGAAGGTCAGCGGCCCCCACTGGAACACGTCGTCGTCGGCGTGCTGCTCGATCACCGCGCGATAGGTGGAGCTGAGCTCCCAATCCTCCTGCGGCCAGGGGCGGCCGTCCTCGAACACGAACCAGGGGCTGTACTCGGTGCCCGCCACGGTCTGCACGATGTCGGACATTAGGTTGAGGTAATCGTCGTCGTGGCGCAGCTCCTGCGCCTGCGGGTCCCACCACTTGAAGTCCTGCGCCCCGTCCACGCGCACCCCGTCGGCGCCGAAATCGACCTTACGCCGCTGCGTCTCCAGAAGGATCGCGCGCACCGCCGGGTTCTTGTAGTCGAGGTTCTGGCCGTACATGTTCGGCCCGGCGAAATAGTGGCTGTTGAGCGCGTCCAGCCCCTGGTTGTCCGAATGGCCGAACACCACGTCGAAGATCAGCATCTTGGGCCGGGTGGGGAAATTGTGCAGCGCCGCGGCGAAATCCGCGAGCTCGTCGGGCCGTCCGCTTTCCAGCAGCACCGGGTTCACCGTCGCCATCCCCGAGATCACCACGTCGTAGCCCCAGTTCGTGGTGTCGGGGCGGATCAGGTCGATCTCCACCCGGTCCGTGTCCATCGCGGTCTCGGACCAGAAATCCGGCCCCGTCTCGTAGACCGTGGTGGGTTCCACCGGCAGGAGCTGCACCGCGTCGTAGCCGAGGAAGATCTCGTCCATCGGGTCGATCGGCAGCCCGTTCCTGAGCCGTTCGGCCAGGCGCTCGAACTGCCGGGTCAGGCTGGCCAGCGTGCCGCCCGCGGTCGCGGTGGGCACGTGGATCTGCAGGATGTTCGACGGCGCCCCGAACTTGTGCGGCGCCGCGCCCTTCAGCGCCGTCCAGTAGTCGGTGTCGCGCCGCGCGGCCTGCATGCGGTGCAGGTCGTAGAGCTCGGCGGGCGCGAACGCCCCGAAGGGCAGCGAGGCCGCCAGCGGGTCGAGGATGCGGTGCCACTGGTCGTGCTGATCGCGCCAGACGAGGGCATAGAAATCGCCGCCCTCTTCCCGGTTGCCGGCCCGCATGCCGCGCGCGGCGGCGAAGGTATGCGCCTCGTAGCGCGCCACCGGCAGGTAGATGCGCTCGAAATCGACGGTCTGGTGCGCGCGCGTCAGGTCCAGCGGGCCCGCGGGCGACAGCACTTCCAGGAACACGTCGCCGTCGGGAATGCGCTGGTCCAGCAATTCGGGCGTCCAGAACCCGAACGTCGCCTGCGCGCCGTCGGCCTGCCCGCCCAGCGAGCGGGCGATGCGCTGATGCGCGTCGAACAGCGTCTCGGCCGTGGTCAGCGCCTTGCGGCAGGCTTCGGCGAGACCTTCCGCCAGGTTCATGTCGGCGGCGACGCGGTCCTTGAGACTCATGGAAATCCTTTCGCGGGTCAGGTCGGTCGGGGGCGGAGGCCCGCGCCGGTCAGGCGCGCACGTCCGGCTCGGTTCGGCCCGTATGGTGCTCGATGCGGGCGATCTCGTGGGCCGCGGCGATCACCTCCCCCAGCGCCTCCTGCGTGTCCACCCCGAACCGGTCGGGATCCTCGGTCCGATCCTCCAGATAGACCCGGAGCGTGGCCCCCGTCGTGCCGGTCCCCGACAGCCGCAGGACGATCCGCCCGCCCCCCTCCAGGTAGATCCGAAGCCCCTGCGCCGCGGCGGTGGAGCCGTCGACCGGGTCGGTATAGGAGAATTCGTCCGCCGCCTCGATGCGCCGGCCCGCCACCTCCCGGCCCGGAAGGTCGGCCAGCCGGCCGCGCAGGTCGTCGATCAGCGCCTCGGCCTTCGCGGTCTCGATCCCCTCGAAATCGTGGCGGGAATAGATGTCGCGCCCGTATTCGCGCCAATGGTCGTGGACCAACTCCACCACCCCCTTCCCGGAGGCCGCGAGCACGTTCAGCCACAACAGCACCGCCCAGAGGCCGTCCTTCTCGCGCACGTGGTCGGCCCCCGTCCCGGCGCTCTCCTCGCCGCAGATCCGCACCCGCCCGTCATCGAGCAGGTTGCCGAAGAACTTCCACCCCGTCGGCGTCTCGTAGGCGGCGAGGCCGTTCTTCTCGGCCACCCGGTCCGCCGCGCGCGAGGTCGGCATCGAGCGCGCCACGCCGCGCACGCCGTCCCGGTAGGCCGGCGCCAGCTCCGCGTTCGCGGCCAGGATCGCCAGACTGTCGGAGGGCGCCACGTACATGCCCGGCCCCACGATCATGTTGCGGTCCCCGTCGCCGTCGGAGGCGGCCCCGAAATCGGGGGCGTCCTCGGCATGCATCGCCTCCATCAGCTCGCGGGCCCAGATCGGATTGGGGTCGGGATGGCCGCCGCCGAAATCGGGCTGCGGCACGGCGTTCCGCACGCTGCCCTCCGCCGCGCCCAGGCGGGTCTCCAGCAATTCGCGCGCATAGGGGCCCGTCACCGCGTGCATCGCGTCGAAGGTCAGGCGGAACCCGCCCGCGATCATCTCGCGGATCGCGGCGAAGTCGAACAGGCTTTCCATCAGGTCGGCGTAATCGGCCACCGGGTCGACCACCTCGACCTCCATCTCGCCGAGGCTCGTCGTCCCGATCCGCTCCAGGTCCACGTCCTGCGCCTCCAGGATGCGGTAGCCCTCGATCGTCCGCGTCGCCTCGTGGATGCGTCCCGTCACCTCCTCGGGGGCGGGGCCGCCATTCGCGGTGTTGAACTTGACCCCGAAATCCTCCTCGGGGCCGCCGGGATTGTGGCTCGCCGACAGGATGATGCCCCCGTCGGTGCCGCGCTTGCGGATCAGGTGCGAGGCCGCCGGCGTGGACAGCAGCGCCCCCTGCCCCACGATCACCTTGCGCGCCCCGCCCGCCGCGGCCATCCGCAGGATCACCTGCGCCGCGCGGTCCGAGAAGTACCGCCCGTCCCCGCCCAGGACCAGCGTCTTGCCCGCCACACCGCCGATGCCCGACCAGATGCTCGCGACGAAGTTCTCCAGGTACCGGGGCTCCATGAAGGTCCGGGTCTTCTTCCGCAGCCCGCTGGTGCCGGGCTTCTGCCCCTCGAAGGGCGTCGTCTCCACGTCCACGATGTCCATCTTCCGTCCTATCTGTCGGCTTGGGCCATGATGATGGCGGTCCGGGCCAAGGCGTCAAGCTGGCCCAGGGTGTCGGGCGCAACGCCCAGGCGGCGGCGCCAGTTCGGATGGTCGTGGACCGTCCCGGGCAGGTTCGGCTGTTCCACCCGGCCCATCAGGTCCTCGATCTGGCAGGCCACGAGGCGCGACGGCGTCGCCCCCAGGAACCGGTGCAGGTCGTCGACCCCGGCGCCGCCGATCGTCTCGCAGAAGACGCGCACCGTCTCGCGCCGCTCCGCCAGCGCCTCGCGGTGCGCGTCGGCGTCGATATGGCCCAGGTCGCGCCGCCAGTCGAGGTCGCGCCCCGCCTTCCATCCCTCCCACGTCGGCAGGTCGTGCGTGCCGAAGGAGGTGAGCGCGGCGGCCGCGTAATCGTCCGCCGGGCGGAATGTGATCTCCGCGGCGTCCCAGATCCGCTCGAACTGCGCCACCCGGCATCCCAGGATCCCGCTTTCCTCCAGCGCGTCGCGCAGGCCTTCGGGGATGTTGCCCAGGTCCTCGCCCACCACGGTCGCCCCGGCGCGCGCCGCCTCGATCCGGACCACGGCCAGCATGGCCTCGCGCGGCATCGCGACGTAGGCGCCCGGCGTGCCGTCATCGGGCACCCAGAACGCCCGGTCGAAGCCCAGGATATGGTCGATCCTCAAGAGGCGCGCATGGCCCAGCGCGCTCCTGAGGATGCGCGCCAGCGGCCGGAACCCCTCGGCCGCCAGGGTGTCGGGGCGCAGCGGCGCCAGCCCCCAGCTCTGCCCGGCCGCCGAAAACGCGTCGGGCGGCGCCCCGAGCGACACCCCCCGGGCAAAGAGGTCGGGCTGCCCCCATGTCTCCGCCCCCGCCGGATGCGTGCCCACCGCCAGGTCGAGATAGAGGCCGAAGCGCATGCCGGCCTCGAGCGCCGCCTCCTGCGCGGCGGCCAGGTCCCGGTCCGCGCGCCATTGCAGCCACGCATGGAAGTCGAGCGCCTCTTCGTTCTCCCCGGCGAAATCCCGCGCCGCCGCGCCCCGGGGGTCGTGATAGGCCTCCGGCCAGTCGGGCCAGAAGGCGCCGAACCGCTCCGACAGAGCCTGGTGGAGCGCGAAGCGCCACAGGCTGTCCCCCGCCGCGTCGCGCCAGTCGCGGAACGCCGGATCCGGGCCGGCGGCGAACTGGGCGCGGAGCGCCGCCATCCGACCGTCGAGCGCCGCGCCGTAATCCAGAAGCGTGCTATCGGGGGCCGGCGCCTCTCCCTCGGCGGCCACGTGGACCCCGGCCAGCCGCCCCCGGTGGGCCGGCGAATAGGGCGAGGCGGCGCCCGGATCGGTCGGGAACCCCGCATGGACGGGATTGACGCCGACGAAATCGGCCCCCGCCCGGCCCAGGCTCTCGGCCGCGGCGGCCAGGTCGGCATAGGTGCCGAGCCGCCCGTCGGGCGACAGCCCGTAAAGCGGCAGCGTCACGCCCCAGGCGCGCGGCGGCTCGGCCAGGCGCCGCGGCGCCGACAGCAGCCAGGCGCCGCCGCCGCCGTCGCCGTTCGCGTCCCCCGTCTCGACGCGGTGGATGCCCACCGGCAGGGCGCCGATCCCGGCCCCGCTCCCGGCGCGCTCCGTGCCGTCCTCCAGCGTCAGGCGCCATTCCCGCCCGTCGAGCGCCTCGACCCGCAGGTCCGCCGCCGCCTCGACCACCTGCCAGACCGGCAGCGGCCCGGCCCCGCCGATCTCGGTCAGGCGGTCCTCGGCGGCGGCGCGGCCGGGCCCCACCCCCATCGCCGCCAGGATCGCGTCGCGGCTCTCGGGCGACAGGACGTGCTCCCGCCCCGTCGCGTCGGTATAGCGGGGCAGCAGGCCCGCGGCCTCTGCCAGGTCATCCCTCGGATCGCTCATTCGTCCCCCCACAACACGAAGACACTCACGGAATCCGCCGGGATCTCGACCTCGCCCCAGACGTAATCGGGCGCGCGGTCGGGATCGGCGGTGTCGATCACCCATTCCCACCCCGACCGATCGGCGGTCTCGGGCGGGACGAAGGAGCGGCGGGCGCCCTGGTTGAAGATCGCGAAGATCGCCGATTCGGTCTCGGCATAGGCGGGCGTGCCGCTCGCCATCCGCAATTCCATCGCCAGCGCGTCGAGGTCCGGCGCGGTCCAGTCCGACTGGCGCATGGGCGCGCCGTCCCGCCGCCACCAGAACAGGTCCTCCTTGCCGTCGACGCCCCGCTCGCGGGCATGGAGGAACAGCTTCTGGCGCAGGATCGGGTGCTCGCGCCGGAACCGGATCATCCGCTGCACGAAGGCGCGGAAACCGAGGTCGGGGGCCGACCAGTCGATCCACCCGATCTCGTTGTCCTGGGCGTAGGCGTTGTTGTTGCCGGATTGGGAATGGCCGATCTCGTCGCCGGCCAGGATCATCGGCGTGCCCTGTGAGAGCATCAGCGTGGCCATCATGTTGCGCTTGCGGCGGGCGCGCGCGGCCCGGATCGCGGGCGCCTCCGACGGCCCCTCCACACCCAGATTGTCGGAATAATTCTCGCCGTGGCCGTCGCGGTTGGCCTCGCCGTTGGCCTCGTTGTGCTTCTCGGCATAGCTCACCACGTCCTGGAGGGTGAAACCGTCATGGGCGGTCAGGAAGTTGACGCTCGACGTGGCCGGGCGCCCCGAATGGTCGAATTGCAGCGCCGACCCGGTCAGCCGGTCGGCCAGCCCCGGGACCGAGCCCGCATCCCCGCGCCAGAACATCCGCACCCGGTCGCGGAACTTGTCGTTCCATTCCAGGAACGGCGGCGGATGTGCGCCCAGCTGGTAGCCCCCCGGCCCGATATCCCAGGGTTCGGCGATCAGCTTCACCTCGCTCAGCACCGGGTCCTGCCGGATCGCGTCGAAGAAGCTCGCCCCCGGGTCGAAGGCGCCGTCCCCGCAGCGCCCCAGCGCCGCGCAGAGGTCGAAGCGGAACCCGTCCACATGCATGACCTCGACCCAGTAGCGCAGGCTGTCCATGATCATCCGCAGCACCATGGGGTGATCCACGTTCAGCGTGTTGCCGCACCCGGTATCGTCCACGTAATGCCGCCGGTCCTCGGCCAGCCGGTAATAGGAGGCGTTGTCGAGGCCGCGGAAGGACAGCGTCGGGCCCAGCGCGTCGCCCTCGCAGGTGTGGTTGTAGACCACGTCCATCAGCACCTCGATGCCCGCGGAGTGAAGCCGCGCGACCATCTGCTGGAACTCGGCGATCTGGCCGCGCGCCAGATAGCGCGGCTCGGGTGCGAAGAAGCCGAGCGTCTGGTAGCCCCAGTAATTCGTCAATCCCTTGCGGTGCAGGAACCGGTCGGTCAGGAAGGCCTGCGCCGGCAGCAACTCCACCGCCGTCACCCCGAGATCGGTCAGGTAATCGAGCATCGGGTCCGACGCCACCGCCAGGAACGTGCCGGGCTCGGGGATGCGCGGATGGGTCTGCGTCAGGCCCTTCACATGCGCCTCGTAGATCACCGATTGCTCCACCGGCGTCATCGGCGGCAGGTCCCGCCCCCACGAGAAGGCGGGATCGACCACCACCGACCGCGGCATGAAGGGGGCGCTGTCGCGGATGTCGCGCGACAGGTCCGCCTCGGGGTCGTCGACCCGGTAGCCCATCAGCGCGTCGTGCCAGACCGGATGCCCGGTCAGCCGCTTGGCATAGGGGTCCATCAAGAGCTTGGCGGGGTTGAACCGGTGCCCTTCCCGCGGCGCATAGGGACCATAGGCGCGATAGCCATAGCGCGTGCCCGGCGTCAGCCCCGAGATATAGCCGTGCCACACGTCGCCGTCCCGCTCGGGCAGCGCCACGCGCACCTCGTGGCCCGCCTGCGGGAACAGGCACAGCTCCATCCGCGTGGCGTGCTGCGAGAACACGGCGAAGTTCACGCCGTCGCCGTCGAAGGTCGCGCCGAGGGGTGCGGCGCGGCCCGCTGCCATGGAATACGGGGGTGTCATGCGGTGGGCGAGAGGTCCCTGTAGAGGTCGGCGTATTGTCCGGCCGATCCGTCCCACCCCACGGGATGGCGCATCGCGTTGCGCACCATCCGTGTCCACGTCTCGGCCTCGCCATAGAGCCCGCAGAGACGCCGGAGCGCAAGGGCCAGCGCGGTCTCGTCGTCGGGCTCGTGCACGATCCCCGTCGCCGCCCCGGCCTTCAGCGCGGCATCGTTGGCATCGATCACCGTGTCGGCCAGGCCGCCGACCCGCGCCACCACCGGGATCGCCCCGTAGCGCAGGCCGTAGAGCTGCGTCAGCCCGCAGGGCTCGAACCGCGAGGGGACCAGCACCGCCTCCCCGCCCGCCATCAGGCGGTGGCTCAGGTTCTCGTCGTAGCCGATCGTGACCGCCAGGCCCGGATGCGCCTCCGCCGCCCCGCGCCACGCCGCCTCCAGCCCGCGATCCCCCGATCCCAGCAGGACCAGTTGCCCGCCCGCCTCCAGGAAGTCGGGCAGCGCCCGCAGCAGCAGGTCCAGCCCCTTCTGCTCGGTCAGCCGCGAGATCACGACCGCCAGCGGCCCGTCCGCCGGCGCCAGCCCCATCTCGTCGCGCAAAGCGGCGGTGGCGGCGGCCTTGGTGCGCCAGCCGCGGAACCGGCGCACGGCCTGGTCGCGGGCCGGATTCCAGATCTCGGTGTCGATGCCGTTCAGGATGCCCACCAGGTCCCCCTGGCGCGCCTGCAGCAGGCCGTCGAACCCCATCCCGAAGGCCGGCGTCATCAGCTCCCACGCATACCGGGGCGAGACGGTGGTGATCCGGTCGGCCCAGACGAGCCCCGCCTTCAGTGCCGAGACCCGGCCCCAGTATTCGAACCCCTCCTTGTGGAAATCCGCCCGGTCGAGGCCCAGCCGGTCGATCCGCCAGGGATCGGCGAAACCCGGGAACGCGATGTTGTGGATCGTCAGGACGCTCGGGACGCCCACCGCCTCGCGCTTCAGGAAATAGGGCAGGAAGCCCGCCTGCCAGTCATGGCCGTGGACGAGGTCGGGGGTCCAGCCGGCCCGCCCCTTCGCGATCTCGGCGCCCGCGCGGCACAGGGCGGCGAACCGCTCGGGATTGTCCTCCCAGTCGCGCCCCTGCGCGTCCAGATAGATGGATCCCGCCCGGTCGAAGAGGTGCGGCGCCTCCAGGACGAAGAACTCGATGCCCTTCCCCGCGGCCGAGAGCACCCGCGCCGCGCCGCCCTGCAGACGCCCCAGATCCAGCACCTCGCGCGCCTCTGGCAGCGCGCGCATCACCTCCCGGTAGCCGGGCAGGAGCACGCGCATCTCCACATCCTGCGGCGCGAGTGCCTCGGGCAGCGCCCCCACCACGTCGGCCAGCCCGCCCGTCTTGACGAGGGGCGCGCATTCCGACGCGACGGAGAGGACGCGTGTCACTGCGCCGCGCTCCAGGCATCGACCATGGGCTGGGTGATCAGCGTCACGCCGCCCTTCGACACCTCGAAGAACTGGGCATCCGCCACCGGGTCCTCGCCCACCACGAGGCCCTCGGGGATCTCGACGCCCCGGTCGACCACGCAGCGGCGCAGGTGGGCATGGCGCCCGATGGTCACGCGCGGCAGGATCACCGCCTGTTCGAGCTGCGAGTACGAATTGGTGTGGACCATGGAGAAGAGCAGCGATTCGCGGATCTCGGTCCCCGAGATGATGCAGCCCCCCGCCACCATGGAGGAGAGCGCGTGTCCGCGCCGGTTCTCCTCGTCGTGGATGAACTTCGCCGGCGGGGTGCCCTCGGCATAGGTCCAGATCGGCCAGTTGCTGTCCCACAGGTCCAGGTCGGGGTCGAAATTGGTCAGGTCGATATTGGCCTGCCAATAGGCGTCCACCGTGCCCACGTCGCGCCAGTAGGCGGGCGCGTCGGCGCGGTGGCGCACGCAGCTGTCGGTGAACCGGTGCGCCTGGGCCCGGCCGTTCTTGACGATATAGGGAACGATGTCGCCGCCGAAATCGTGCTTCGACCCCTCCAGCTCCTGGTCGTTGAGCAGCAGCTCGCGCAGGTAGGACCACTTGAAGACGTAGATCCCCATCGAGGCCAGCGCGTTGTCGGGATCGCCCGGCATGCCCGGCGGATCGGCGGGCTTTTCCAGGAACGACGTGATCTTGAGCGTGTCGTCCACCGCCATGACGCCGAAGGCCGTCGCCTCCTCGCGCGGGACCGTCAGGCAGCCCACCGTCACGTCGGCATTGGTCTCCACGTGCTCGGCCAGCATGACCTCGTAATCCATCTTGTAGATGTGGTCGCCGGCCAGGATCAGGATGTACTCGATCCCGTAGCTGTCGATGATGTCGATGTTCTGCGTCACCGCGTCGGCGGTACCCAGGTACCACTTATCCTCGCTGACGCGCTGCGACGCGGGCAGGATGTCGAGATACTCGTTGCGCTCGGCGCGGAAGAACGACCACCCCCGCTGGCAATGGCGGATCAGGGAATGCGCCTTGTACTGCGTGGCGATGGCCATCTTGCGGATGCCCGAATTCAACGCGTTCGACAGCGCGAAATCGACGATCCGGCTCTTGCCGCCGAAATAGACCGCGGGCTTGGCGCGGTTGTCCGTCAGCTGCTTCAGCCGGCTGCCCCGGCCGCCGGCCAGGACGAACGCCATGCTCCGAGAGGCCAACCGCTTCGGTGTCTTTTCCATCTTTCCCCCCTCGGGCATACTCACGCCTCTTTCACAAACACGACGGTCGACAGGGGCGGCAGCACGATCTCGGCCCGGGCCGGCTGGCCGTTATGGCCTTCGGCCACGGCCTCGATTGCCCCCATATTGCCCCGGCCACCCCCGTCATAGATGGCCGCATCGGTGTTCAGGGCCTCCCGCCAGCGTCCCGCCTGCGGCATTCCCAGGGTATAGACGCGTTCCACGGGGGTGAAGTTGCATGCCACCACGGCCTCCGGGTCGTCCCCGCCCGAGCGGCGGATCCACGCATAGACCGAGGCCTTGTCGTCGTTCGCCTCGATCCACTGGAACCCGGCCGGGTCGCAGTCGAGCGCATGGAGCGCCGGCTCGGCGCGGTAGAGCGTGTTGAGGTCGCGCACCAGGCGCTGGATGCCCTTGTGCCGCGCCTCCTCGAGCAGCGGCCAGCTCAGCTGGGCGTTGTGGTTCCACTCGCTCGGCTGGGCGAATTCGCAGCCCATGAACAGCAGCTTCTTGCCCGGATGCCCCCACATGAACCCGTAATAGGCCCGCAGGTTGGCGAATTTCTCCCATTCCTGGCCCGGCATCTTGCCCAGCATCGAGCCCTTGCCGTGCACCACCTCGTCGTGGCTGATCGGCAGGATGAAGTTCTCGCTGAAGGCGTAGTGCAGCCCGAAGGTCATCAGGTGATGGTCGTAGCGGCGATAGAGCGGGTCCTTGGCCATGTAGCGCAGGGTGTCGTTCATCCACCCCATGTTCCACTTGAAGCCGAAGCCGAGCCCGCCATCGTCGACGGGGCGCGACACCTGCGGGAACGAGGTCGATTCCTCCGCCACCGTCATGATCCCCGGCGCCTCGCCGTAGGCGGTGATGTTCACCTTCTTGAGGAAGTCGATCGCCTCGTAATTCTCGCGCCCGCCATCCTTGTTGGGGACCCATTCGCCGTCCTTGCGCGAATAGTCGCGATAGAGCATCGAGGCGACCGCATCCACGCGCAGCCCGTCCACGTGGTACTCGTCGAGCCAGTAGAGCGCGTTCGAGGTCAGGAAGTTCGACACCTCCACGCGCCCGTAATTGTAGATCAGCGTGTTCCAGTCCTGGTGGAAGCCCTCGCGCGGGTCGGCATGCTCGTAAAGGTGCGTCCCGTCGAACTTCGCCAGCCCGTGCGGGTCGGCGGGGAAATGGCCCGGCACCCAGTCGAGGATCACGCCCAGCCCCTTGCGGTGGGCGGCGTCCACCAGGTCGCGGAACTCGTGCGGCGGGCCGAACCGGATCGTCGGCGCGAACAGGCCCACCGGCTGATAGCCCCACGAGCCGTCGAACGGGTATTCGCTGACCGGCAGCAGTTCCAGATGCGTGAAGCCCATGTCGTGGGCGTATTGGACCAGCTCCTCGGCCGCCTCCTTGTAGGAGAGCGGGCGGTTGCCCTCCGCCGCGACCCGCCGCCACGAGCCCAGATGCACCTCGTAGAGCGAGATCGGGGCGGTGCGCGAATTGCGCCCCTCCCGCTCGGCCATCCAGGCATCGTCCTTCCAGCCATAGCCCGCGATGTGGCGCACCACCGAAGCATTTTGCGGCGCGTGCTGCGAGCCGAAGCCGACGGGGTCGGATTTCAGCGGCTGCAATTCCCCCCCGGCGCCGAGGATCTCGTACTTGTAGGCCTCCCCCTCGCCGATATTGGGAACGAAGATCTCCCAGACGCCGGTCATCCCGCGCAGCCGCATGGGGTTGCGCCGCCCGTCCCAGTGGTTGAACCCGCCGACGACGCTGACCCGCTCGGCATTGGGCGCCCAGACCGCGAAATGGGTGCCGTGCTGTCCTTCGTGCCGCATGATGTGGGCGCCGAGCACGGTCCAGATCCGCTGATGCGTCCCCTCGCCCAGCAGGTATTCGTCCATGTCGCCGATCACCGGCCCGAACCGATAGGCGTCCTCGTACTCCCAGGTCAGGTCGCCGGCCGCGCCGCTGAGCCAGTAATGCCCCTCTCCGGGCACCGCGCCCGAGAAGACGCCCATGCCCTCGACCACGCGGTCGAGCGGGTGGCGCGTGCCGTCCTCGGTCACCGCGAACAGGCGTTCGGCCCCGGGATCGAAGGCGCGGATCGCGCGCTCCCCCTCGACCAGATGGGGTCCGAGCACCGAGAAGGGATCGCCGTGGCGCCCGTGATGCAGCGCTTCGGCGGTGTTCCGGTCGATGGGCGAGGCGGGGTGTGCGAGCTTGCCGGTCATGACCGGAAGGCTAAGCCACCGGCGACCTCAGGCAACACTCGCCGCGCGAAATATGCGGCCCTTGCGCCACTTATCGCCCCCGCTCAGCCGACCGATAGGCCGCGTGCGCCCCACACCCCGTCCATGTAGCCCCGGATCGTGCGGTCGGCGCTGAACCAGCCCGACCGGGCGGTGTTCAGGATCGCGCGGCGGGTCCAGTCGTCGCGGTCGCGATAGGCGGCCTCCACCGCGCGGTTCGCGCGCCAGTAATCGGCGAAGTCCGACGCGACCAGGAAATAGTCCGGGCCCGCGACATTGTCCGCGATCCCCTCGAAACCGGGGCCGAACGTGCCGTCGCGGATCGCGTCCAGCGCCCGGGCGAGGCGCGGCGCCTCGGCCACTGCCTTGGCGGCGTGCCCCTCGACGCCGCGCCGCGCGACCACCTCCGCGGCGGTCATCCCGAAGAGGAAGAAGTTCTCGGCCCCGACCAGGTCGCGGATCTCGACATTGGCGCCGTCGAGCGTGCCGATCGTCAGCGCCCCGTTCAGCGCGAACTTCATGTTGCCGGTCCCGGACGCCTCCTTGCCGGCGGTGGAGATCTGCTGGCTGAGCTCGGCCGCCGGGATCAGCCGCTCGGCCAGCGACACGTTGTAATTCTCCGGATAGGCGATGCGGAGCGCGTGGTTGGTGCGGGTATCGGCGTTGACCACGCGGGCCACGGCGTTGATCAGGTGGATGATCTCCTTGGCGAAGACATAGCCCGGCGCGGCCTTCCCGCCGAAGATCCGCACCCTCGGCAGCCAGTCGGCGTCCGGCGCGTCGCCGATCTCCTGCCAGAGCGCGATCGCCTCCAGGATGTTGAGGTGCTGGCGCTTGTATTCGTGGATGCGCTTGATCTGCACGTCGAACATCGCGTCGGGATCGACGGGCGTCCCGCGCCGGTCCAGATAGGCCGCCAGGTCCATCTTGTTGCGCCGCTTCGCCTCGGCGAAATCGTCGCGAAAGCCCGAATCCTCGGCCAGCGGCTCCAGCCGCGCCAGCTGCTCCAGATCGTCGATCCAGCCGTCGCCGATCGCCTCGGTGATCAGCGCCGACAGGCGCGGATTGGCCCCGAGCAGCCAACGGCGCGGCGTCACCCCGTTGGTCTGGTTCACGATCCGGCCGGGATGCAGGCGGTTCAGCTCGTGGAACACGGTCTGGCGCATCAGGTCGGTATGAAGCCCCGACACGCCGTTGACCTTGTGCGCCATGGCGAAGGCCAGCGGCCCCATCTGCACGTCCCCGTCCCCGATCATCGCCACCCCGCGGTCGGGATGGTCCCCGGCATGGGCGGCGTCGATCCGCTCGATCACCTGCAGGTGGCGCGGCAGCAGATCCCCCATCAGCTCGACCGACCAGCGCTCCAGCGCCTCGGGGAGCAGCGTGTGGTTGGTATAGCCCAGGCAGCCGCGCGCGATCTCGACCGCCCGGTCGAACTCCATTCCCCGCTCGTCCACCAGCAGGCGCACCAGTTCCGGCCCCGCGATCGCGGGATGGGTGTCGTTGAGCTGGATCGCCACCTTCTCGGGCAAGAGCGTCAGGTCGTCGTACTCGCTCTCGAAGCGGCGCAGGATGTCGCGCAGGCTCGCCGCGGTGAAGAAGAATTCCTGCTTCAGCCGCAGCCGCTTGCCGTCCTCGGTCGTGTCGTCGGGATAGAGCACGCGGGAGATCGTGCGGGCGAGGTTCTCGGGCTCGGCGGCGCCGTAATAGTCGCCGGCGTTGAACCGGCCCAGGTCGAACACCTTCTCGGGCTTGGCCGACCACAGCCGCAGCGTGTTGGCCCAGCGCCCCTTCCAGCCGATCATCGGCGTGTCGTAGGCCTCGGCGATGACCGTCTCGGCGGGCTGCCAAATGGTCCGGCCGCCCAGCGTCTTGACCGCGCCCCCGAACCCGATGCGATAGCGCGCCTCGGGTCGCTCGAATTCCCAGGCATGGATCTGCGTCAGCCAGTCCTCGGGCGCCTCGACCTGCCGCCCCTCCTCGAAGCTCTGCCGGAACAGGCCGTGCTCGTAGCGGATGCCATAGCCCATCGCCGGGCAGCCGACGGTGGCCATCGCCTCCATGAAGCACGCCGCCAGCCGGCCCAGGCCGCCATTGCCCAGCGCCGCGTCGGGCTCGTCGGCCATGACCGCGCGGGCATCCATGTGCCGCGCGGCGAAGAACGCCGTCACCTCGTCCAGAAGGCCCAGGTTGACGGCCGCGTCCTCCAGCAGCCGCCCGATCAGGAATTCCATCGACAGGTAATAGACCCGCTTGCCCTGCCGGGCATAGGTTTCCCGGGTCGAGGCGAACCACGGGTCGACGATCCGGTCGCGGATGGCCAGGCTCAGCGCCAGGCGCCAATCGACCGTGGCCGCGTGTTCCGCATCCTTGCCCAGGCTGTATTTCAGGTGCTGCAGGATGGCGCCGCTCAGCGTCTCGGTCGGCAGCGGAACGCGGATGTCTTTCATGGCTCTCTCCTCCGGGGGGCCCCGGTTCGCGGTAGCGCTTGAACGTTTCGGTCGCGTTTAAGGCTTCGGCGCCAATGTGCAAGCGCCGATGTCCTTTGACATGCCGTCCGCCGCGGGGGGGCCCGCCTCAGGTCTCGAGGCCGAGGCGCTCGCGGGCGAAGGCCAGCGCGACCTGCAGGCCGTCGGGCGCGATGCCGTGGCCGGTCCCCTTCATCACGTGGGCGTAGACGTCGAGGCCGGCGGCCTGCAGCGTCTGCGCCGCCTCGGGAAGGGAGGCGGGCGGCACCATCTCGTCCTGGTCGCCATGGACCAGCAGCACCGGCGGGCGCGACCGGATCTCGTCGGCCAGCGTCTCCGGCCACATCAGCCGCCCCGAGAAGCCGATGATCCCGGCCACCGGCTCGGCCCGCCGCAGCACCACGTGCAGCGCCATCATCGTGCCCTGGCTGAACCCCAGCACGACCAGGTCGGCGGGGGCGATCCCCTCCTCCTCCAGCACGCCGTCGAGATAGGCGTCGAGGTCCCCGGCCGCGCGCTGGAACCCGGCCTCCGCCTCGGCGGGGTCCGACCCGTCGAGCCAGGGCAGCGGAAACCACTGGTAGCCCATCGGGTTGACGGTCGAGCGTTCGGGGGCGTCCGGCGCCACGAAGGTGGTGTCGGGCAGGTGCTCGGACAGCGGATCGGCCAGCCCGATCAGGTCGCCCGCATCGGCCCCGTAGCCGTGCAGCAACACCATCACCGACCGCGTCGTGCCGGACGCCGCCGCGCGCCGCTTGCTCTCCAATGCCCGTGCCATCCAGCCTCCCGATGCCGCCATGCTGCCGCCGGGCCCGGTCTAGGCACCCCGGCCCCGACGGACAAGCCCCCCCGGGGCCCGCGGCGCGGCCGTCAGGTGACGCCCTCGCGCCGGGTCGCGACGGCGTACCACGCCCAGAGCCCGCGCGCCGCCACGCCCCGCCAGGGCCGCCACGCCTCGGCCATTTCGCGCAGCGCCGCCTCTCCGGGCCGGTCCGGCAGCTCGAAGAGGCGCCGCGCCGCCTCCCGCAGCGCCAGGTCGCCGGCCGGGAACACGTCGGCCCGCCCCAGCGAGAACAGCGCATAGATCTCGGCGGTCCAGCGCCCGATGCCGGGCACCGCGACCAGCCGCGCCACCACCTCGTCCGAGGGCCGGCGCGCCAGGTCGGGGAAGTCGATGCGCGCCTCGGCCAGCGCCTTCAGATAGCGCGCCTTCGGCCGCGACAGGCCCGCCGCCCGCAGGCTGTGCTCGTCGGCGGCGCGCACCGCTTCGGGATCCTCGAACCCCGCGGCGGCGACGCGGGCGCCGATCGCGCGCGCCGAGGCGACGCTCAGCTGCTGGGCCACGATCGCCTGGGCCAGCGCCGCGAAGCCGTCCGCCCGCAACCGGTCCGGCCAGGGCCCGGTCTCGGCCAGGGCGGCGGCGAAGCGCGGCTCGCGCGCGGCAAGCCAGGCGGCCCCCTCGGCGATGCAGTCGGGGCCGGTCAGGATCCGCTCAGCCACGGCCCGCCCGCATCCCCAGCCGCCGCACCCAGCCGATCGCGGCGGCCACGCTGTCGAGCTTCACCGCCTCGGGCTGCATCGGGCGGCGGATCATCGCCACGCGGATGCCCAATTGCCGCGCCGCGTCGAGCTTCGAGCGGCTGGAGGAGCCGCCGGCATTGCGCACGATCAGCCAGTCGATGCCCAGGTCGCGGAACAGCGCCACCTCGTCGGCGGTGGGAAAGGGCGGCGTGCCGACCACCCAGCGCCCGTCCTCGAAGGGCGGCGGCTCGGTCGGGGCCCGGTCGATCTGCCGCACCAGGACGCGGCGTCCGGGCATCGGCCCGTAGGCCTCGATCCGGTGCCGCCCCGTCGCGACGAAGACATGCGCCCCCCGGGGCACCGCCGCCGCCGCGCCGGCCTCGTCCTCGGCAAAGAGCCAGTCGTCGCCGGCGGCCGGCCGCCAGGCCGGGCGCAGGATGCGGGCATAGGGCAGCCCGCGTTCGGCGCAGATCCGCGCGCTGCGATGCGAGATCCCGGCCGAGCAGGGATGCGTCGCGTCGAGCACCGCCGCGATCCGCTCCCGCTCCAGGTACGCGGCGAAACCCGCATCCCCCCCGAATCCGCCGATCCGGGTGGCGATCCCCATCGACGACGGCGCCCGCGCGCCCTGCGCGACCGAGGCGATCACCGTCAGCCCGCGCATCTGGGTCAGCGCGGCGGCGACCTGCCGGGCTTCGGCGGTTCCCGCCAGCATCAGGACGCGCATGATATCAAGTTCCGCCTTGCGAGGTGCGCGCCATCGGGAATCCGCGGCGCCCGGGTCCCGGGCACCCTCCCCGCCGCGCCGCCGCCGGTCAAGGCGACAGGACCGCTCGCCGGCACAACAGCGGGCTTCCCCCCGCCGCGCCGCGGCTGTACCGCGGCTCCATGGACATGCCGCCCGCCCCTCCCACCCGCCGCAACGTCGCGGTCCTGATCGCGGCGCAGGCGCTTCTGGGCGCGCAGCTGCCGATGCTGTTCGTCGTCGGCGGCCTCGCCGGCCAGATGCTGAGCCCGATCGCCTGCCTCGCGACGCTGCCGATCTCGGTCATCGTGCTGGGCTCGATGCTGGCCGCCACGCCGATGTCGGCCCTGATGCAGGCGCGCGGCCGGCGGGCGGGGTTCTGGACCGGCACGGCTGCGGGCGCGACCGGCGCGCTCGTTTCGGCGGCGGGTCTCTACGCGGGCAGCTTCCCGCTCCTGGCCATCGGCGCGCTGGGGTCGGGGGTCTTCATGTCCTCGCTCGGCTTCTACCGCTTCGCCGCCGCCGACACCGCCTCCGAGGCGTTCCGGCCCAAGGCGATCTCCTACGTGCTGGCCGGCGGGCTGGCCGCGGCGGTGATCGGGCCGCAGCTCGTCAAGGCGACCTCCGGCACCGCGATCCCGTTCCTCGGCGTCTACCTCGCGGTGGCGGCGCTGAACATCGTCGGATCGGCGCTGTTCCTGGCGCTGCGCATCCCCCCGCCCCCGGCCCCGGCGGCGGGATCGGCGCCCGGGCGGACGCGACGCCAGCTTCTGGCCACGCCGCGCATCGCCGTCGCCATCGCCTGCGCGATGGTCTCCTACGCGCTGATGAACCTGGTCATGACCTCGACGCCGCTGGCGGTGGTGGGCTGCGGCTTCTCGCAGGGCCGCGCCGCGGACGTGGTCACCGCGCACGTGCTGGCCATGTACGCGCCCTCCTTCTTCACCGGCCACCTCATCGCCCGGTTCGGGGCCCACGCGGTCGTCTCGGCGGGGCTCGCCTGCCTGGCGGCGGCGGGGCTGACCGCGCTCGCCGGGGTGGAGCTTGCCAACTTCTTCGGCGCCCTGGTCCTTCTGGGCCTCGGCTGGAACTTCGGCTTCATCGGCGCCACCTCGATGCTCGCCGCCGCCCACACGGCGGCGGAGCGGGGGCGCGTCCAGGGCCTCAACGACCTCATGGTGTTCGGCTGCGTGACGCTCGCCTCGCTGGCCTCGGGCGGGCTGATGAACTGCGCCGGCGGCTCTCCGCAGGCCGGCTGGGCGGCGGTCAACCTGGCGATGGTGCCGTTCCTCGCGCTGGCGGGGGGCGCGCTGCTCTGGCTCGCCCTGCGCCCCCGCCCCGCCCGCTAGAGGAGCGCCATCCGGATCAGCCGCGCGCGCCGGGCGAAGGGCGCGCGTTCCAGCCCGCCCGCGCGCACCAGGGCCGGCGCCGCGCGCGCCGCCTTCAGGACCGGCGCCGCCTCCCAGGCCGCCAGCGCGGCAGGCTTCGCCGCCTTGCTGACGGGGCGCAGGTGGTCCAGCCCCTCCTCGGCCAACGCCCGGATGCCGGCATCGCTGTCGTCGGGCAGCGGCGCCAGCCCCCGAGCCGCCAGCGCCGGCACCGCTACCAGCCACCCGGCCAGCCCGCCGGCATAGCCGGTGGCGCGCACTGCCCCCTCGTCGGTGGCGCCGAGCGCGCGCGCCGCCGCCCACATCAGCCCCCCCGCCAGGTCCTGCAGGTGCCCGCGCAACTGCGCCGCGCCGGCGAAGGGTTCGCGCGCGATCTCCCAGCGCCGCGCGGCCACCGCGCGCTCCAGGATCGCCGCTCCCTCGGCGTCGATCGCCGCCGCCAGCGGCTCGATCACCTCGTGGCGGCGGGGCGGCTTGCCCGCCGCGATCTCCTCCAGCGCCTCGCGCCAGAATTGCAGGCGGATCTCGGCGATCATCGGCTCCTGCGTGACCCAGGGCGCCCGCGCCGCCTCCACGTTCAGGGCATAGACGGGGAACAGCACGCCGCGCGCCGCCGGCGGCGCGGCCATCGCGGCGAGGAACCGGTCGGGATCGCCCCGGCGGACGATCTCGGCGCAATCGTTGACGGACATCGGGCGGGCCTCCGGGCTGGCATCGGGGCGCGACCTAGCTCAGGCGGCGCCCGCGTCGCGGATCAGCTTCCAGGTCACGGCGTCGAGCAGCGCCTCGAAGCTCGCATCCACGATGTTGGCCGACACCCCCACCGTCGACCAGCGCCGCCCCTGCCCGTCGGCGCTGTCGATGATCACGCGGGTCACCGCCTCGGTGCCCCCTTGCGTGATCCGGACCTTGAAATCGACCAGCCGCATGTCGTCGATGGCCGCCTGCCAGGGGCCCAGATCCTTGGCCAGCGCCTTGGCCAGCGCGTTCACCGGCCCCCGGTCGGACCCGGCCGCGTCCATGCTCTCGCTGACCGACAGGCGCTTGGTGTCGCCGATCTTGACCACCACCACCGCCTCGGACAGCGACACCATCCGGTCGTACTTGTTCTTGCGCCGCTCCACCGTCACCCGGTACCGCTTCACCTCGAAGAAGCGCGGCAGCCGGCCCAGCGCCTCCCGCGCCACCAGCTCGAAGCTCGCCTGCGCGGTGTCGTAGGAATAGCCGCGATCCTCCCGCGCCTTGATCTCGTCGAGGATGCGGGCCAGGCGCGGATCGCCCTTCTCCACCTCCACGCCCATCTCGGCCAGCCGCGCGCGCAGGTTCGATTGCCCCGCCTGGTTCGACATCGGCACGATCCGCGCGTTGCCCACGCGCTCCGGCTCGACATGCTCGTAGAGCCCCGGCGCCTTGGCGATGGCCGAGGCATGAAGCCCCGCCTTGTGCGCGAAGGCCGAGGCGCCGACGTACGGCGCGTTGTTGCGCGGCACCCGGTTCAGGATGTCGTCGAGCCGCCGCGACAGCCGCGTCAGCCCCGCCAGCGCCTCCGCGCCGACGCCGATCTCGAACCGCCCGGCATAGGCGGGCTTCAGCAGGAGCGTCGGGATCAGGCTGACGAGGTTGGCGTTGCCGCACCGCTCCCCCAGCCCGTTCAGGGTCCCCTGCACCTGCCGCGCGCCGGCCTCCACCGCGGCCAGCGAACAGGCCACCGCCATGCCGGTGTCGTCATGCGCGTGGATGCCCAGCCGTGCACCGGGGATGCCCGCCGCGATCACCGCGCCCACGATCTCGCCCACCCGCGCCGGCAGGGTGCCGCCATTGGTGTCGCAGAGCACGATCCAGCGCGCGCCCCCCGCCCGCGCGGCATGCAGGCATTCCAGCGCATAGGCCGGATCGGCGGCATACCCGTCGAAGAAATGCTCGGCGTCGAAGATCGCCTCCCGCCCCGCCGCCACGCAGCGCGCGACCGAGGCGCGGATATTCTCCAGGTTCTCGTCGCGGCCGATCTCCAGCGCCGCCTCGACGTGCCAGGGATCGGTCTTGCCGACCAGGCACACGGCCGGCGTGCGCGCGTCGAGCACCCCGGCCAGCACCTCGTCGTTCTCCGCCGACCGGCCGGCCCGCTTCGTCATCCCGAAGGCGGCCATCGTGGCGCGGGTCGGCGCGCAGGCCGCGAAGAAGGCGCTGTCGGTGGGGTTGGCGCCCGGCCAGCCGCCCTCGATGTAATCGACGCCCAGATCGTCCAGCATCCCCGCGATGGCCTGCTTCTCGGCGACCGAGAATTGCACGCCCTGGGTCTGCTGCCCGTCCCGCAGCGTCGTGTCGTAGAGATACAGGCGCTCCCGCCTCGCCGTCATCGGATCCTGCCTTTCGCGCCCCCCGGTCCGGTCCCGGCCGGGCGGCGTCCCCTGCCATGCGGGCGCGCGGATGCGGATGCCGCCGCCGCCCCCTTCAACCGGGGGCGAACCATGCCGGCGCCGCCACGTCCAGCACCATCATCAGGATCAGTCCCGCCAGGAGCCCCGCGGTGGCGCGATTCTCGTTTCCGTTGCGGTGGGTGTCGGGAATGATCTCGTGGCTGATGATATAGAGCATCGCCCCCGCGGCAAAGGTGAGCCCCCAGGGCAGTGCCGCCTGCGACACGCTGACCGACCAGACGCCGATGGCGCCGCCGACGGGTTCCACCAGCCCCGTGGCCGCCGCGATCAGGCAGGATTCGATCCGCCCGTAACCCGCCGCCAGCAGCGAGACCGCCACCGCCAGCCCCTCGGGCGCGTTCTGCAGGCCGATGCCGATGGCGAGCGACAGGCCGTTCTCCACGTTGCCGCCGCCGAACCCCACCCCCACCGCCAGGCCCTCGGGGAAGTTGTGGATCGTGATCGCGATGACGAAGAGCCACATCCGCGCCAGTTCCTCGCCGCTCGCGCCTTCGCGCCGGCCCTCGAAATGCTCGTGGGGCAAGGCGTGGTTCAGCACCGCGACGAACGCCGCCCCGAGCGCGATGCCCGCCGCCGCGACCAGCGCCGCCCCGGTCGCGCCGTAGGACCCCTCGGCCGCGTCGATCCCGGGCAGGATCAGCGAGAAATACGACGCCGACAGCATCACCCCCGCCGCGAAGCCCAGGAACGCGTCCGCCGCGCGGCGCGACACCGAGCGGCCGAACAGCACCGGCAGCGCCCCGACGCCGGTCATCAGCCCCGCGCCAAGGCTCGCCACGATTCCCAGTGTGATGATGTCCATGCCGGGCCCAAGTGGCGCGGTTGCCGGCGCCGGCAAGGGCCGGCAATCCCCCTTCGCAACACTGCGTTCGGGGAACGTCGCCCCGCGCGCCGCCGTTCCTGCCCCGGGGCCCGCGACAGCGCCGGCCGCCGCCGCAGGAGACGCCGATGATCCGAACCCTCGCCCTTCTCGCCCTGGTCGTTCCGGCCGCGGCCCCCGCGCAGGAGGCGCCGGTGGGCGGCATCGGCGCGCTCGCCTGCCGCGAAGTCGTGGGCGCCGAGAACGCCCCCTATCTGGCCCAGGTCGGGGATTGGGCGCTGGGCTACCTGTCCGGGCGGCTCGACGCCGGCCAGCGGCCCGCGGCGGGCACCGCGCTCTCGACGGGCTCGGCGATCGACGCGGTGACCGGGATCGCGGTGCGCTGCGCCCGGCGCCCCGACATGGCGGTGATCGACGCGGTCCGGGACTACGCGGCCGGCATCTTCGACGAGCCGCCGCAGGGCCGCGCGATCGCGCCCCTCGCCATGGGCGACGCGGACGAGGAGGGCGGCCGGATCGCCGCGGCGGTCCCGCGGCCCCGTCCCCGCCCGTCCGAGCGGCCCTGAGGATCAGGCGATGGCGCGGGCGGCGGCCGGCTGCGCGCCGCGGTTCCAGGCGCCCACCGCCTCGCCGAAGGCCGCGAAGAGCCGGCGCGACACCGGGTCGAGCCCGGCCTGGTATTCGGGATGCCATTGCACCGACAGGGTGAAGCCCGGCGCATCTGCGACATAGGCCGCCTCGGGCGTGCCGTCGGGCGCCCGCCCGTCCACGACGAATCGCGGCGCCGCCACCTCGACCCCCTGCCCGTGCAGCGTGTTGGTCATCACCGTCCGCGATCCCATCAGCCGGTGGAACGGCCCGCCCTCGGTGAACGTGACCTCGTGGCGGAGCGCGAATTTCTCCTCGATCGTGCCGTCGGGGGGCATCCGGTGGTTCGACCGCCCCGGCAGGTCCCGGATCTCGGGGTGAAGCGTGCCGCCCATCGCCACGTTCACCTCCTGATAGCCGCGGCAGATGCCCAGGAACGGCTGGCCCCGCTCCACCAGCGCCCGGATCAGCGGCAGGGCGATCCGGTCGCGCCCCCGGTCGAAGGTGCCGTGCGCCTCGCTCTCGTCATGGCCGTATTCCTCGGGGTGGACGTTCGGCCGCCCGCCGGGAAAGAGGAACCCGTCGAACCGGTCCAGAAGGTCCGGCACGGCGACGAGGTCGGGATCGGCCGGCACGATCACCGGGACCGCCCCCGCAACCTGCGCCACGCCTTCCGAGATCATGCGGCCGCCGCCGTGGATCTCGTAGGAATTGTCGATGAGGTGATGGTTGCCGATGATGCCGACAAGCGGGCGCGCCATGGTGACCTCCGGTACGGGACGGAGGCAATATAAGGACCGCGCCCCGCCGCAGGCAACCGCCCCGGCCCCTGCGCGGATGCACAAGGGGCCGGAACGGCGCGCACGCGGGCGCCCCTGGCGCGTTACGCGGCGCCCGTCAGACCGGCCGCCTCCAGGCCCTTCAGCCCGACGGCGGCGTCGTTGTCCGACGTGTCCCCGGTCACGCCCAGCGCGCCGATCACCGCGTCGCCGTCCTTGATCAGGATGCCGCCCGGAACCGGGACCACCGCACCGCCGAAGGCGCCGTTCATGGCGGTCATGAAGTAATGCTGGCTCTCGGCGCGGTCCATCTGCGCCGAGCCGGGCATGCCCAGCATCACCGCGCCATGGGCCTTGCCGTGGGCGATGGTGAACCGCCCCGGCGCGGCGCCGTCCTGCCGCTCGAAGGCCAGGACATGGCCGCCCGCGTCCAGCACGATCGCCGAAAGCGGCTTCAGCCCCGCTTCCTTGCCGGCGTCGAAGGTGGCGCGGATGGCCGTGCGGGCCTGTTCCAGCGTGAGCGTGGTCATGGTCTTTCTCCTGTCCCTGTCCGGTATCGCGGCCGCCGAGGCGGGCCTCAGCCCGCCATCGCCTTGCGCTCCTGGCGCCGCGCGTGCAGCACCGGCTCGGTATAGCCCGACGGCTGCGCGCGGCCCTCGAAGACGAGGTCGCAGGCCGCCTTGAAGGCCGGCCCGTCATAGCCGGGCGCCATGGGGCGGTAGTTCGGATCGCCCGCGTTCTGGCGGTCCACCACCTCGGCCATCTTCTTCATGGTGTCCATCACCCGCTCCTCCGTGACGACGCCGTGCTGGAGCCAGTTCGCCAGCGCCTGGGAGGAGATCCGGCAGGTCGCGCGGTCCTCCATCTTGCCCACGTCGTGGATGTCGGGAACGGTGGAGCAGCCCACCCCCTGATCGACCCAGCGCACCACGTAACCCAGGATGCCCTGGGCGTTGTTCTCGATCTCGGCGGTGATCTCCTCGTCGGAATAGTTCTTCCCCGAGGCGAGCGGCAGCGTCAGCAGGTCGCCCAGCGCGGCGCGCCGGCCGCCGTTCGCGATCTCCTCCTGCACCTCGGCCACGTCGACGCGGTGATAATGGATCGCGTGCAGCGTGGCCGCCGTGGGCGAGGGCACCCAGGCGCAGTTGGCGCCCGCCTTCGGGTGGCCGATCTTCTGCTCCAGCATCGCCTCCATCAGCGCGGGCTCGGCCCACATGCCCTTGCCGATCTGGGCCTTGCCGCGGAACCCGCAGGCCAGGCCCACATCCACGTTGCCGTCCTCGTAGGCCCGGATCCAGTCGGAGTTCTTCATCTCCCCCTTCCGCACCATCGGCCCCGCCTCCATCGAGGTGTGGATCTCGTCGCCGGTGCGGTCGAGGAAGCCGGTATTGATGAAGGCCACGCGCGATTTCGCCGCGCGGATGCATTCCTTGAGGTTGGCCGAGGTGCGGCGCTCCTCGTCCATGATGCCGATCTTCACCGTGTTGGCCGGCACGCCCAGGATCTCCTCGACCCGGCCGAACAGACGGTCGGTGAAGGCGACCTCCTCGGGCCCGTGCATCTTCGGCTTGACCACGTAGATGGAGCCGGTCTCGGAATTGCCGCCCTCGCGGTTCAGGTCGTGCAGCGCGATGAGCGAGGTCATCATCGCGTCCATCAGCCCCTCGAAGACCTCCTCGCCGTCGCGGTCGAGGATCGCGGGATTGGTCATCAGGTGGCCGACATTTCGGATCAGCATCAGCGCGCGGCTCTTCAACCGCAATTCGCCCCCGTCCGGCGCGGTGAAGGTCCGGTCCTCCGACAGGCGCCGGGTGAAGGTCCGGCCGCCCTTGGCGACCTCCTCGGTCAGGTCGCCCTTCATCAGGCCCAGCCAGTTGGAATAGGCCAGCACCTTGTCCTCGGCATCGACGGCGGCGACCGAATCCTCGCAATCCATGATGGCCGAGACGGCGCTCTCCATCTCGATGTCGGACAGGCCCGCCTGGTCGCGCGACCCGATCCGGTGCTCGCGGTCCACGTTCAGGATCACGTGCAGCGCGTTGTTCCTCAGCACGATGGCGGTCGGCGCGTCCGACGGGCCGGAATGGCCCGCGAAGGCGTCCGGCGCGGCCAGCTGCCGGTCCCCGTCTTCGGTGCGCGCCACGAGGCCGTGGGGCCCGATCTGGTAGGCCGTCACCTCCCGGTGCGACCCGGCGGCCAGCGGGAACAGCTCGTCGAGCAGCCCCTTCGCCCAGGCGATCACCCGGTCGCCGCGTTCGGGGTCGTAATCGCTCCCCTCGGGCGCATCGCCCATCGCGTCGGTGCCGTAGAGCGCGTCATAGAGCGAGCCCCACCGCGCATTCGCCGCGTTCAGCGCATAGCGCGCGTTCATGATCGGCACGACCAGCTGGGGGCCGGCCACGGTCGCGATCTCGGGATCGGTGCGGGGGGTGTCGATGGCGAAATCGGCCCCCTCCTCCACCAGGTAGCCGATCTCGCGCAGGAACCCCTCATAGGCGTCGCGGTCCTGCACCGGGCCGGGATTGTCGCGGTGCCAGGCGTCGATCCGCTCCTGCATCTCGCGCCGCGCGTCGAGCAGTCGGCGGTTTTCCGGCCCCATCTCGTGGACGATGCCCGAGAACCCCTTCCAGACCGCGTCGGCCGACAGGTCGAGGCCCGTCAGCGCCTGCTCGTCGACGAAGGCGGCCAGTCCCGCCTCCACCTGCAATCCGTGGCGATCCACCCTCTCGGTCATCTGCGTTCCTCCGCCAGTTCGTTCGTTGTCCTGCGCCCGCGTTCTCCGCGGCACCGCTCGGAGCAGTACTTCACGTCGTCCCAGACGTCCCGCCATTTCCTGCGCCAGGAAAAGGGGCGTCCGCAGACGGCGCATGTCTTGCGGGGACGGTCCCGCGCGGACCGTCCCTTGCGGCTCACTCGGCCGCGTCCCCCGCGCTCTCGCCCGTCACCGCCGAGCCGTCGACCGGCTCGTCGTTGCCCGGCTCGTTGCCGCTGCCGGTCATCCACAGCACCAGGCCCACGAGCAGGATCAGCGCCACCGCCACCGCCCAGACCATGCCCCACAGGGGGCCCTTGTGCCGCTTTTCCTGCTTCTTCACATTCGTGTTCGGAGCAGACATCCTGTTCTCCTTGAGATGCTCGATCCGCCGCGCGGACCCTTCGGGGCGAAACGTAGGCGGCGGCCAAAGGTTCGCCACGAATTCAGGAGGTCGTCCATGAAGGACGCCGCGCCCCGCGCCATCCGCCTTGCCGAGTACACGCCGCCCGCCTTCCTGGTGGAGCATGCCGCGTTGACCGTCCGCCTGTCTCCTGGCGCGACGCGGATCGTCTCGGCGCTCAGGATGCGGCGAAATCCCGCGGGGTCGGGCAACCGGCTGTGGCTCGACGGCGAGGGGCTGACGCTCCTCTGGGCGCGGATCGACGGCGAGGAGGTGACGCCCCGGGTGCTGCCCGACGGGCTGGAGATCGACGCCCCCGACGCCTTCCTCTGGGAGGCCGAGGTGGAGATCGCGCCCGACGCCAACACCGCGCTCGAGGGGCTCTACATGTCGCGTGGCATGTACTGCACCCAATGCGAGGCCGAGGGCTTCCGCAAGATCACCTACTACCCCGACCGCCCCGACGTGATGGCCCCCTTCGAGGTGCGGATCGAAAGCGACCTGCCCGTGCTCCTGTCGAACGGCGATCCCGTCGAGCGGGGCGAGGGATACGCGCTCTGGCGCGACCCCTGGCCCAAGCCCGCCTATCTCTTCGCCCTCGTCGCGGGCGACCTCGTCGCCCATTCCGACCGCTTCACCACCTCCGAGGGGCGCGATGTCGCGCTGAATATCTGGGTCCGCCCCGGCGACGAGGACCGCTGCGCCTATGCCATGGACGCGCTGAAACGCTCGATGGCCTGGGACGAGCGGGCCTATGGCCGCGCCTACGACCTCGACGTGTTCAACATCGTCGCGGTGGACGATTTCAACATGGGCGCGATGGAGAACAAGGGCCTCAACATCTTCAACGCCCGCTACGTCCTGGCCTCGCCCGAAACGGCGACCGACGCCGATTACGCCCGGATCGAGGCGATCATCGCCCACGAATACTTCCACAACTGGACCGGCAACCGGATCACCTGCCGCGACTGGTTCCAGCTCTGCCTCAAGGAGGGGCTGACCGTCTTCCGCGACCAGAGCTTCTCGGCCGACGAGCGCTCCGCCGGCGTGAAGCGGATCGAGGACGTGCAGATGCTGCGCGCCCGCCAGTTCCGCGAGGATGCGGGCCCCCTCGCCCATCCCGTCCGCCCCGAAAGCTATATCGAGATCAACAACTTCTACACCGCCACCGTCTACGAGAAGGGGGCCGAGATCATCGGCATGCTCAAGCGCCTCGTGGGCGACGCGGCCTATCGGCGCGCGCTCGACCTCTATTTCGAGCGCCATGACGGGCAGGCCTGCACGATCGAGGACTGGCTCCGCGTGTTCGAGGACGCGACCGGCCGCGACCTGGGACAGTTCGCCCTCTGGTACCACCAGGCCGGCACCCCCCGCGTCAGCGTCCGGAGCCGGATCGAGGGCGGCACCCTGACCCTGACGCTCGCGCAGGACATCCCGCCCACCCCGGGCCAGCCGGAGAAGCTCGCCCACCTGATCCCCGTCGCGGTCGGCGCCATCGGCCGCGACGGCGCCGAGGTCCTGCCCACCCAGGTGGTGGAACTGAGCGAGCCTCGGCAGGAAGTGTCGTTCGAGATCGGCACCGACGACGCCGTTCCGTCGGTGCTGCGGGCCTTCTCCGCGCCGGTCATCCTGCGCCATGACCTGTCGCAGGCCGACCGCGCCCTGCTCCTCGCCCACGACACCGACCCGTTCGTGAAATGGGAATCGGGTCGCGTGCTGGCCAAGGACGCGCTGCTCGCCATGGTGACGACGGGCGCCGCCCCCGACCCCGCCCATCTCGACGCGCTGGGGCCGGTGATCCGCGATCCGGGCCAGGACCCGGCCTTCCGCGCGATGGCGCTGGGCCTGCCCTCGGACGACGACATGGCGCAGACGCTGGCCGATGCCGGCGCCACGCCCGATCCATCGGCCATCGCCACCGCGCGGCGCGCGATGCAGGAGGCGATGGCCCGCCACCTCGCGCCGGATCTCGACCGGCTCTACGGCGACATGGCCGTCTCCGGCCCCTATTCGCCCGATGCCGACAGCGCCGGGCGGCGGGCGCTCCGCAACATGGCCCTGGACCTTCTGACGCGCATCGACGGGGGCGAGCGCGCCCGCGCCCAGTTCGCCGCCGCCGACAACATGACCGACGAGGTCGCGGCCCTGTCCGCCCTGCAACGGATCGGCGCGGGCGAGGCCGAGACGGCCGCCTTCCAGGACCGCTGGCAGGACGACCGGCTGGTGATGGACAAGTGGTTCACGCTCCAGGTCGTGAACGCGCCCGGCGATACCGGCGCGGGCGTCGCCCGCGACCTGACCGCGCACCCGGCCTTCGACTGGAAGAACCCCAACCGGTTCCGGGCCGTGATCGGCGCGCTCGGGGCGAATCACGCGGGCTTCCATGCCGCTGGCGGCGCCGGTTACGCCCTGGTGGCGGAATGGCTGATCCGGCTCGATCCGCTGAACCCGCAGACCACCGCGCGGATGACCACGATGTTCGAGACCTGGCGCCGCTACGACGCCGATCGTCGGGACCTGATGCGCGCGGCGCTGGAGCGGATCGCGGCCACCCACGGCCTGTCCCGCGACACCGCCGAGATGGTCAGCCGGATCCTGGGGCAGCCGGGCTGAGGGGGGATCGGAACCGGCCCGCCCCGCCATCGGTTTGACCCACGAAGCTCAACGAACGACGGAGAAACCCGATGGCTAACATCGACAACGCCAAGATCGTCATCCTGGCGACAGACGGCTTCGAGCAGGTCGAATTGACCACCCCGCAGGAGAAACTGCGCCAGGCCGGCGCCCAGATCCACGTCGCCAGCCCCGATGGCCAGGCCATCAAGGGTTGGTATTTCGACCGCTGGGGCGACGACGTGACGGTCGACAAGAAGATCGCCGACGTGAACGTCGAGGATTACGACGCGATGGTCCTGCCCGGCGGCCAGATCAACCCCGACGTGTTGCGGGCCGATGCCGACGCGGTGCAGAAGATCAAGGATTTCGCCGCCACCGGCAAGCCGCTGGCCGCGATCTGCCACGCGCCGTGGCTGCTGATCGAGGCCGACCTCGTGCGCGGCAAGCGCCTGACCTCGTTCTCCTCGATCCGCACCGACCTCAGGAATGCCGGTGCCGACGTGGTGGACGAGATGGTCGCCCAGGACGGCAACCTGATCACCAGCCGCAATCCCGACGACCTCGACGCTTTCGTGTCGGCCATCGTCGACGCGGTGGCGCAGTCCCGGTCCGACCGGAACGCCGCGTGACGCGCCCGGCCGATAGCGGCGGTCCGCCACCGATCGGATCGCCGCTATCGGCCTTTTCTTGCCTTTCTGTTAAGGTCACGCCAAATCTCGGGTCAGAGACGCGACGGGCGGGGCCGACATGGGCATGAAAGAACGCATAGACGAGCAGATCGTCCAACGGGCGGCATGGCTCGAACGGCCCAACCCGGCCGTTCGCGCCATACGTGCGTTCTTGAACAGGCTCCTCAGCTACGACCGGACCACCCGGCTCGCCGAGGAGATGGACGATTGGTCGGGCCATGCGATCATGACCCGGATGGGCCACATGCTGGCCCGCGACGTCGAGGCGCACGGCCTGTCGCGAATCCCCCGCCGCGGCGGCGCGCTCATCGTGTGCAACCATCCCACCGGCATCGCCGACGGGATCGTGCTCTACCACCTGCTGTCGCCGATCCGGCCGGACCTGTTCTTCTACGCCAATTCCGACATCCTGAAGGTCGTCCCGCAACTCGAGCGGATGATCGCGCCGGTGGAATGGCGCGAGGATCGCCGCAGCCGCTCCAAGACGCGCGAGACGATGACCTTCACCCGCGCCGCCATGGCCGAGGAGCGGCTGGGCATCATCTTCCCCTCCGGGCGGCTGGCCAAGCGACGCGGCCTGCGCCTGCACGAGCGCGACTGGATGACCTCGGCGGCGATGATCGCCAAGAAGTTCGACGTGCCGGTGATCCCGGTCAACATCCGCTCGCGCAACTCGGCGCTGTTCTACCTCTTCGACCTGATCCATCCCAGCTTGCGCGACATCACCTTGTTCCACGAGACGCTGAACAAGGCCAACCAGCCGTTCCGCGTCACCGTGGGGGAGCCGATCTCGCCCAAGGCGCTCCAGGGCAGCGCCGAGGAGGGGATCGAGATCATGCGCCGCGCCACCCTCGTGCTGGGTGGCCGCCACGCGCCCGAAGTGTCGCTCCTCGACGTGAGCCGCCGCCCCAGCTGGGCCGCCCGCTCGCCCTGAGGTCTAGTCGGGTCCGGGGGGCGCGTCCTGCGGGCCGGCCTCCCGCTGCGCGATCTCGGTCGGGCGCGGCTTCGGCCGGCGGCTCTCCTCCATGCGGCAATACTCCTGCTGCATCAGCCAGTCGCGCATGTCCCGCCGCTTCGTGGGCACGCGCAGCGGCGCCCAATCGGCGGCCACGCCCTCGGCGCCGTCGCCCATGATGGCGCGGTCGCGCGGCACCGTCTCGGCCATGATCCGGATCGCGCAGGACAGGTTCGACGCCCCGTCGAGAAGCGCGTTGCCGGTCGTCGCCCGGCAGCCGTATTGCCGCGCCGTGGCCGGCAGGATCTGCAGAAGGCCGTACCATTGCCCGCCGCCGCCCACCGCCTCGGGGCGCCAGGTGCTCTCGAACTTCGCCAGCGCCGACAGGAAGCCCACCCAGAAGGCGCGCCGGTCCGCGTCCGGGGCCGCGCCATAGGCGGGGCACCAGACCCCGATATCCTCCGGCGTCATGTTCACGAGGTCGGAGCCATGCGCCTTCAGCGCCGCGATCGCCGCCCGGCTCCAGGCGTCGCTCTCGTCGCGGTGATCCCAGCGGGCGGGGGGCACGTCCTCCTGCGCGGCGGCCGGGGCCCCGAGGGCCAGCAGGACGGAGAGGAGAAGCGCGCGCATGGGCAAACGTTAACGCCCGCGCGCGCGCCGCACAAGTTCGGCGCGCCCTAGCCCGCGACGGCGCAATAGGGTTGCGCGCGGGTCCAGGCGGACATCTCGGCGCGCTTCGCCGACGAATGGAACGGGCCCCAGTCGCGCATCCCCCGGTTCACGCTGCCCCGCTTGGAGACCTGCGCGGCCGCGATCCGCACCCCGCAGCTGAGATTGGCCACCGGGTCCTTCAGCGCCGCGCCGCTGGTGGCCTCGCAGCCATAGGCCCGCGCGGTCGAGGGCAGGATCTGCACCAGCCCGTACCAGAGGCCGCCGCCGCCCACCGCCTCGGGGCGCCAGGTGCTCTCGTGCTTGGCCAGCGCCGAGAACAGCCCCGCCCAGAACGCCGCCCGGTTCTCGGCGCTCTGCCCGGCATAGCCGGGGCACCATTCGGCCACGTCGGCGGGGATCATGGCGGGCAGGATGCGCCCATGGGTCTCCAGCGCGTCGAGCGTGCCTTCGGTCCAGATCTCCGCGTCGGGGCGGAAATCCCAGCGCATGACCGGGACATCCGGCTCCTCGGGCGGCGGCGTCGTGGCGGCGCAGGCCGACAGGCCGAGCAGGGCGGTGATCATTAGGATCCGGCGCATCATGTCTCATCCGATCTGGCACCGGCCCTCGCGGCGGCCGGCGGGGCGGTGCATATCCCGTCCGCGCCCCCTTCCGTAAGACCGCCGACGCCCCATCGGCGGCGTTGCGCTCATCAAGGCGCGGCGGTAACAGGCGCCCTGAACCCGCGCCGACCCTTTGTCCGGAGGTCCCGATGCTCGACCTGACCTATGACGCCCCCGCCCCCAAGGTGATCCAGGGCGCCCGCGACGATTGGGAACTGGTGATCGGCCTCGAGGTCCACGCCCAGATCGCCTCGAACGCGAAGCTCTTCTCGGGCGCCTCGACGGCCTTCGGGGCCGAGCCCAATTCCAACGTCTCCTTCATCGACGCGGGCATGCCCGGCATGCTGCCGGTCATCAACGAGGGCTGCATCGCGCTCGCGGTGAAGACGGGGCTGGGCCTGAAGGCGGCGATCAACCTGCGCTCCGCCTTCGACCGCAAGAATTACTTCTATCCCGACCTGCCGCAGGGCTACCAGATCAGCCAGCTCTACCACCCCCTCGTGGGCGAGGGAGAGGTGATCGTGGACATGGCGCCGGGGATCGCCCGCCGCGTGCGGATCGAGCGCATCCATGTGGAGCAGGACGCCGGCAAGTCGATCCACGACATGGACCCGGCCATGTCCTTCGTGGACCTCAACCGCACCGGCGTCGCGCTGATGGAGATCGTGTCGCGCCCCGACATCCGCGGCCCCGAGGAGGCGGCCGCCTACGTCCTCAAGCTGCGCCAGATCATGCGCTACCTCGGCACCTGCAACGGCGACATGCAGAACGGCAACCTGCGCGCCGACGTGAACGTCTCCGTCTGCCGCCCCGGCGCCTACGAGAGGTACCAGGAGAGCGGCGACTTCTCCCACCTGGGGACCCGGTGCGAGATCAAGAACATGAACTCCACCCGCTTCATCCAGGCCGCCATCGAGGTCGAGGCGCGCCGCCAGATCGCGCTGATCGAGGACGGCAAGCCGGTGGTGCAGGAAACCCGCCTCTTCGACCCCGACAAGGGCGAGACGCGCTCCATGCGCTCCAAGGAAGAGGCGCACGATTACCGCTACTTCCCCGATCCCGACCTCCTCCCGCTCGAGATCGAGCAGGCCTGGGTGGACGAGATCGCGGCCTCCCTGCCCGAGCTTCCCGACGCCAAGAAGGCCCGCTTCGTCACCGAATTCGGCCTAACCGAATACGATGCCGGCGTGCTCACCGCCGAGGTCGAGAACGCCGCCTATTTCGAAGAGGTCGTGGCCTCGGGCGCCGACGGCAAGCTCGCCGCCAACTGGGTCATCAACGAACTCTTCGGCCGGCTGAAGAAGGACGACCGCGCCATCGGCGACAGCCCCGTCTCGGCCGCGCAGCTGGGCAGCATCACCGCGCTCATCAAGGCGGGCGACATCTCGGGCAAGATCGCCAAGGACCTGTTCGAGATCGTCTATACCGAGGGCGGCGACCCCGGGGCGATCGTCGAATCCCGCGGCATGCGCCAAGTGACGGACACCGGCGCGATCGAGGCCGAGGTCGACAAGGTCATTGCTGCCAACCCCGCCCAGGTCGAGAAGGCGCAATCGAACCCCAAGCTCGCCGGCTGGTTCGTGGGCCAGGTGATGAAGGCGACCGGCGGCAAGGCGAACCCTGCCGCCGTGAACCAGCTGGTCAACGCCAAGCTGGGTCTCTGAACCTCAGTAGCCGGTCGTCGGCTCGGCGATCTCGTCGGCCTCGGGCTGGCTTTCCACCCCGCTGCCCTCCTGGGCGTCTCCGGAGGTCTCTCCCGGCGCGGCCGCGGTGGCCGACGTCTCGTCGGTCATGGTTCCGTTGGACATGCATCCGGCCACGAGGAATGTCGCGGCGAGGGCCAGGTAAGCGATGCGGGTCATGTAAGCCTCCGATGGTTGGCCCATTCGATGCTAAACCGCATCCCGGGCTTCGCCACGTCGTCCGCGAAAAACTGCCGCAACCAGAACGGGCGCGCGGTTTCCCGCGCGCCCGTCAATTCCGCCGGCTTCGCGCCCGCGCGCCGTGGCGCGGCTCAGAGGTCGGGGCCGTCCTCGATCCCGTCGGTCGGAGAGGACACGGCATCGCCCATGGTCTCGCCTTCGTCGGCGTCGTAGACGTCGTTGGCGATGCCCGTCTCGCTCGTCACGCCCGCATCGGTGGTGGTGCCGGCGGTGTTCGACATGCAGGCCGACAGGCCCAGAGCGGCGGCGAGCAGGGTGGCCAGGGTGGTGGTCCGGGTCATGAATGGATGTCCTCTCTTCGATATGGGACCGGCGGCATTCAGTGCGCGCCGATTTCGTTCGCGAACCCGTCCGTGGGTTCGTTCAGATCGTCCGCCAGAGTCGCCTGGGGGCTCGGATCCGTGATCCGGTTTCCCGGCACGCAGGCTGAAAGCCCCGCCGCCAGGATCGCGATCAAGACGATGCTGCGCCCCATGGGTTCCTCCGTTCGAACGTCGCGGCCCAACTGTGCGCCGCGCCGCAGGTTCCCGCCCGCCGCGCGTTTTTCCCCGGCCGTGTCGCTTGCCGCGCAGGGCGGCGATGGCGTATCCCGTCGGTCGTCCAGCGATCCCGGAAGGCTTGCGATGTCCAGCTACGAATACCGCGTCGTCCCGGCGCCGAAACAGCCCGCCAAGGTGCCGGGCGTCCGCGACCCCGAGGCCCGCTACGGCCACGCCCTGGAGGCGGCGATCAACGCCGAGGCGCGGCAGGGCTGGGAATTCCGGCGGGTCGAGACCCTCACCGCCGAGGTGAAGCGCGGCTGGCTCTCCCGCGCGCGGGCCGAACCGGTGGCGGTCATGATCTTCCGCCGGGGCGTCGATGCCGGGGCCGCCTATCCGCCCGCCACCATGATCGAGGATCCCGCCCCGTCCCGCCCCGCCGCGACACCGCGCCGCGGGCCCGAACCGGTGCTGCGCCCGCACGACCCCCGGGGCGACGCCCCGCGTTGAGGCGCCCCCGTCAGCCGTCCGCGTCGATGGCCAGCGCGTGAATGCGCCCCACCAGGTCGCGGCCCAATGCCGCATGGATGGCCCGGTGGCGGGCGATCCGGCTCAGCGGGGCCAGTTCCGCGGCGCGAATACGGACGGCGAAGTGGCTCTGGCCCTCCGCCGGGGCGCCCGCATGGCCCGCATGGAGCGCGGATTCGTCCTCGACCTGCAATTCGCGTGGGGCGAAACGCTGATCGAGCCGTGATTTGATCTCGTCGGCGACGCGCATTAGACACTCTCCCTCTTCACCTCTCGGGCGCGATCTCTAAACTCCCGCCGCAGACTCGGAAAGGAGCCTCCCCCATGTCGAAGAGCGATCCCTTCGGTTTCGATATGCGCGTGTCCTCGGCCAAGAGGAAGAATCCCCGCGGCAAGCGGGGCATGTCCGGCGCGTTCGAAACCTCCACCCGGGTCTGCGAACATCCCGGCTGCGAGGAGAAGGGCCTCTACCGCGCGCCGCGCTCGCCCGACCATCTCGAGGAATACCTGTGGTTCTGCAAGGACCATGTGCGCGAGTACAATTTGAAGTGGAACTTCTTCAACGGCACGACCGAGGAGGAGTTCGAGGACCAGATCGCCCAGGACAAGGTCTGGGGCCGTGGCACCAAGCCCTGGCGGACCGAGGAGCAGCGCGCCTGGGCGCGTCTCGGCGTCACCGACCCGCACGAGGTGCTGGGATCGAACGCCACCCGCAACCCGGGCAAGTCGGAAACCGGCTCCACCCGCCGCCTGCCCCCGACCGAGCGCCGCGCGGTCGAGATCCTCGACGCCAAGGACCACTGGACCAAGGCCGAGATCCGCAAGGCCTACAAGTCGCTGATCAAGGTGCTGCACCCCGACATGAACGGCGGCGATCGCGGCCACGAGGAGCAGCTGGCCGAGGTGGTCTGGGCCTGGGACCAGATCAAGGACAGCCGCAACTTCACCGGCTGAGGGGCGACGGGGGCCGCGGCCGCTCCGCCGCCGCCCCCGTTCCGCGCCACCCGCGGCGTCACACGGGCCTCAGCCCGTCATGTGTCGCGCGGGTATCAGCCCGACATGCCTCGCGCGGGCCTCAGCCCACGACCGGCGCGCCGCCGCCGGCCGGGCGGAACACCATCGCCACCCCGTTCATGCAATAGCGCTTGCCCGTGGGCTCGGGCCCGTCATCGAAGACATGGCCCATATGGCTGCCGCAGCGGTCGCAATGGACCTCGGTGCGGACGCCCCAGAACCCGGGATCGGGCTTCGTGGCCACGGCATCGTCAAGCGGCGCCCAGAAGGACGGCCATCCGGTGCCCGATTCGTACTTCGTCCGGGACGGATAGAGCGCCTGGTCGCAGCCCCGGCAATGGAACGTGCCCTCGGCCTTCACCGCGTTGAGCGGCGAGGTGAAGGCCCGCTCGGTGCCCTCCTCGCGCATCACGTAGAAGGCCTGGTCGCCCAGCATCTCGCGCCATTCGGCCTCGCTGCGGGTGACCTCGAACGCGCCCTCGGCGGCGCGGGCGGACGGGGCGGCGAGCGTCGCGGCGGCCACGCCCGTCAGAAACAAGCGGCGGTTCATGAATCCTCTCCCGGATCGGAACGTGTCGATCAAATCCTTAACGCATTCCGGCCCGGTTTCGGGGGTTCTGTCGTATTTGTGAACGCGCGGCCGCTCAGGATTCCTCGACCTCGCCCACGGCCAGCACCGCGCCCGTCGGACCGCCCGTGGGCGAGCCGCCCGGCGGCTCCTCCGAGATCTCCAGCAGGCCCCCCGGCACCTCCGCGCCGAGGTCCTGGGGCAGCTGCAGGCGGATCTGCGTCGCCTCGGGCAGCAGGCCCAGCGACACCGGCGCGTCGGCCCCCTCGGGCAGGAGCCACAGCTGCAGCGCGCGGCCCGGCGGGGCCGAGAGCTGCCCGCGGTCGAGCGCCAGCACGCCGTCGCGGGGATCGAATCGCGCCGTCACCCGCGTCTCCGAGGTCTCGCTCGTCAGCTCCGCCTCGTAGAGCGGGCCCGAATAGGGCGGCGCGACCACCGGCAGCGCCACCGACAGGATCACCAGCGCCGAGGCGGCCGCCGCGATGCCGCCGGCGAGCCACCCCAGGACGGCCGCGCCGCGCCGCCGGGCGCGCGGGCCCCGGCCGCGCCGCGCCTCCTGCCGGGCGAACCGGCCCAGCGCCTTTCGCAGCCGCGGCGGCGGCGCCACCGGCTCCACCTCGTCGGCCAGGCGCGCGAAATCCTCCGTCCATTCGGCCACCAGCCGACGGAACCGGCCGTCCACCTCGGCACGCCGGCGGGCCGCCTCGCGCTCGTCGGGCGGCAGCAGGTTCAGGGCGTATTCGGCCGCCGTCACGATGGCCTCCTCGTCCCTGCCCGGTCCGTCGCTGACCTCGCTCATCCCTCCAGGCACTCTCTCAGCTTGACGAGGCTGCGGCGCAGCCAGGTTCGCATGGTGTTCAGCGGCACGCCGAACCGGCGCGCCAGGTCGCGATAGCTCTGCCCGTCCAGATAGGCGCCCCGCACCGCCTGCGCGCGGGTGTCGGGCAACTCCTCCAGGCAGCGCGCGATCTCGCGGGCCTGGGACGCCGCCACCGCCAGCGCCTCGGGGCCCGGGGCGGGATCGCTGAGCTGCGCCAGCGCCGCGTCGCCCCCGCCGGCGCCCGCGCGCCGGCCGCGCAGCCGGTCGATGGCCGAATTGCGCGCCACCGCGATCAGCCACGTCATCGGGCTCAGCCCGTTGGCGCGGTAGCGGTCGGCGTGGCGCCACACCTTCACGAACGCGTCCTGCAACGCGTCCTCGGCCTCGGCGGGATCCTTCAGCACCCGCAGGCACACCCCGTGGAGCTTCGCCCCCGTGGCGTCGTAGAGCGCCAGGAACGCGCCGCGGTCGCGGCGGGCCACCCGCTCGATCAGCCGCTCCACGTCCCCACGCGACAGACCCACTTGTAACGACCTCCCCACCCTTGCGCCCGCCGTTAAAGCAGAATGCCGGCGGGGGAACCAGTTCCTCCGGGGTTTCCCTTGAAGGCGCAGGCCATATGTTGCACGACGCACCCCGACATGGACGGGCCTCGAAGGATGATGCCTATGGCCGACGGCAGAAGCGATATCGACGTGACCCCGACGGAGCGGATCTCGGTCCGCGACGTGTTCGGCATCGACACCGACATGGTCGTGCACGGCTTCGCCGAGCGCACCGACCGCGTGCCCGAGGCCGATCCGACCTACCGCTTCGACCCCGACACGACGCTCGCGATCCTCGCCGGGTTCGAGCACAACCGCCGCGTCATGATCCAGGGCTATCACGGCACCGGCAAGTCGACCCATATCGAGCAGGTCGCCGCCCGGCTGAACTGGCCCTGCGTGCGGGTGAACCTCGACAGCCACATCTCCCGCATCGACCTGATCGGCAAGGACGCGATCAAGCTCAAGGGCGGCGTGCAGGTCACCGAGTTCCAGGAGGGCATCCTGCCCTGGGCGCTTCGCAATCCCACCGCCATCGTCTTCGACGAATACGATGCCGGCCGCGCCGACGTGATGTTCGTGATCCAGCGCGTGCTCGAGGTCGACGGCAAGCTGACGCTTCTGGACCAGAACGAGGTGATCCACCCGCACCCGTTCTTCCGCATCTTCGCCACCTCGAACACGGTGGGCCTGGGCGACACGACCGGCCTCTACCACGGCACCCAGCAGATCAACCAGGGCCAGATGGACCGCTGGAGCCTCGTCGCGACGCTGAACTATCTCGACCACGACGCCGAGGCCCGGATCGTGCTCTCCAAGATGCCCGATTACGATACCGGCGAGGGGCGGCGCACGATCAGCCAGATGGTGACGGTGGCCGACCTGACCCGCACCGCCTTCATGAACGGCGAGCTGTCCACCGTGATGAGCCCCCGGACGGTGATCGCCTGGGCGCAGAACGCCGCGATCTTCGGCCATATCGGCTATGCGTTCCGGCTGTCGTTCCTCAACAAGTGCGACGAGCTGGAACGCGAGACGGTGGCCGAGTTCTACCAGCGCTGCTTCGACGAGGAACTGCCCGAAAGCGCGGCGAGCGTGTCGCTGGGCTGATCGCCCGGGCGCGGCGCCGCGCCCGGACCGGCCCCGCGCGCCAGATCGCGGATTGCGCCCGGCCGGGCGGCCACTAGATTGAGCCCATGCCGCAGAATCCCGACAATCCCGCCGATCCGTTCAAGAAGGCCCTGGCCGAGGCGACGCGCACGCTCGCCAACGATTCCGAGCTGGGCGTCAGTTACTCGGTCGATCCGCCGGGCATGTCGAGCGACGGGATGCGCCTGCCGCAGATCAGCCGCCGCATGACCCGCGACGAGGTGATGCTGGCGCGCGGCACCGCCGACGGCTACGCCCTGCGCCGCCGCTTCCACGACGCGCGCACCAACACCCGCTACGCGCCGCCGGGCGACCAGGCGCGCGAGATCTTCGAGGCGATGGAGCATGCCCGCTGCGAGGCGATGGGCGCCCGCTCCATGCCCGGCACCGCCGCCAATATCGACACCCGGATCGAGGCCGAGGCGGCGCGCAAGGGCTACAAGTCCGTCATCGCCAAGGAAGAGATCCCGCTCTCGGTCGCGGCGGGCTACCTGATCCGCCAGATGGCGACGGGGCGCGACCTGCCCGAGGGCGCCGAGACGGCCGCGCGGCTCTGGCGCGCGCATTTCGAGGACCAGGCCGGCGCCACGCTCGAGCAATTGCAGGAGGCGCTGTCGGATCAGGGCCGCTTCGCCCGCATGGCCCGGCAGGTGATCGACGATCTGGGCTTCGGCGACCAGCTCGGCGACGATCCCGACGGCGGCGACGAGGATCAGGACGGCGACGAGGCCGAGGCCGAGCCCGACGATCAGGACCAGACCGAATCGGGCGGCGGCGAGGAGGAGGACGAGGGCGAGGATCAGGACGCCGCGCCCGAGGACAGCCAGGACCAGACCCAGGACGCCGCCGAGGCGCAGGTCGCCGCCGACGAGATGGCCGAGGGCGCCGAGGGCGAAGAGACCGACACCCCCGAGGGCGACGCCGCGCAGGAGCCGCCATCGCCGCCGCCGGTCAGCGACGCCGATGTCAATTACCGCGTCTTCGCCCAGGAATTCGACGAGATCATCCGCGCCGAGGACCTCGCCGAGGGGCCCGAGCTCGAACGCCTGCGCGCCTATCTCGACAAGCAGCTCGAACCGCTGAAGGGCGCCGTCAGCCGCCTGGCCAACAAGCTCCAGCGCCGCCTCCAGGCCAAGCAGAACCGCTCGTGGGAATTCGACCGCGAGGAGGGGATCCTCGATGCCGGGCGCCTGGCCCGAGTCGTTGCCTCGCCGACCACGCCGCTCAGCTACAAGGTGGAGAAGGATACCGAGTTCCGCGACACGGTCGTCACGCTCCTGCTCGACAATTCCGGCTCCATGCGGGGCCGGCCCATCTCCATCGCCGCGATCTGCGCCGACGTGCTCTCCCAGACGCTGGAGCGCTGCGACGTGAAGGTCGAGATCCTGGGCTTCACCACCCGCGCCTGGAAGGGCGGCCAGGCGCGCGAGAAATGGCTCGCCGAGGGGCGCCCGCAGGTGCCGGGGCGGCTGAACGACCTGCGCCACATCGTCTACAAGTCCGCCGACGCCCCCTATCGCCGGGCGCGGTCCAATCTCGGGCTGATGATGAAGGAAGGCCTGCTGAAGGAGAACATCGACGGCGAGGCGCTGGAATGGGCGCATCGGCGCCTGACGGGCCGGCCCGAGCAGCGCCGCATCCTGATGGTGATCTCCGATGGCGCGCCGGTCGACGATTCGACCCTGTCGGTCAATCCGGCCAACTACCTCGAGAAGCACCTGCGCGACGTGATCGCGATGATCGAGCGCCGCCGCGGGGTGGAGCTCTGCGCCATCGGCATCGGCCATGACGTGACGCGCTACTACGCCCGCGCGGTGACGATCACCGATGCCGACCAGCTGGCCGGCGCGATCACCGACCAGCTCGCCGCGCTCTTCGACGTGGACAAGCGCAAGCGCGACCGCTGGCTGGGACGGCGCCGCGTCGCCTGACCGGGCGCCGCCGCCCGGCCGGCGGGCCGGATCACCGCAATGCAGGGGCGCGCAGGGCGCCGGGAAGGGCACGGACATGTTCCAGAGCTTCGAGACCGAGGGCGACCGCGACGCGGGGCCGGACCGGCTGGCCGCGCTGCGCCGCGCGATGGCGGCGGCCGGCATCGACGCGTTCCTCGTCCCCCGCGCCGACGCCCACCAGGGCGAATACGTCGCCCCGCGCGACGCCCGGCTGCAATGGCTCACCGGCTTCACCGGCTCGGCCGGGTTCGCCATCGTGACCCCAGACGAGGCCGCGATCTTCGTCGACGGGCGCTACCGCGTGCAGGTGCGCGCGCAGGTCGCGCCCTGCTTCGTCCCCGTCGACTGGCCGGCCACCTCCGCCGCGGACTGGCTGGCCGCGCGGCTCGGCGACGCCGCGCGCGTGGGCTTCGACCCCTGGCTCCACACCCGGGCCGAGATCGACGCCCTGTCGACCCGGCTCGGACCCGCCATCGCCGTCGTGCCGGTGGAGCCGAACCCGCTCGACGCGGTCTGGCCCGACCAGCCGGACCCGCCGCGGGGGCCGGTCCGCGATTTCCCCGCCGCCACCGCCGGGGCCACCCGGGCCGACAAGATCGCCGGCATCCGCGACGTACTGGTCAAGGACGGCCACGCCGCCGCCGTCCTGTCGCTGGCCGATTCGATCGCCTGGCTCCTGAACGTGCGCGGCAGCGACATTCCCCGCAACCCGGTCGTCCATGCCTTCGCGCTGGTCGAGGCCGCGACCGGCGCGGTCCACCTCTTCGCCGACGCGGCGAAGTTCGACGGCGCCGATCCGGGCGTGCCGATCCTGCCGCCCGGCGCCATCGTGCAGGCCCTGTCGCAATCCTCGGGCCCGGTCCGCGTCGACCGCGACAGCGCGCCCTGGCTCTTCGGCCACCTGCTCGAAGAGGCGGGGGTGGAGATCGCCTGGGCGCCCGATCCCTGCATCCTGCCCAAGGCGCGCAAGACCGCGGCCGAGATCGACGCCACGCGCGAGGCGCATCTGCGCGACGGCGCGGCCATGTGCGGGTTCCTGCACTGGCTCGCCGGGGCGGAGCGCCGCGTCCTCGACGGCGCCACCGTGACCGAGATCGACGCCGTGCGCGAACTGGAACAGCGGCGCGCCGCCACCGGCGCGCTGCTCGACATCTCCTTCGACACGATCGCCGGCAGCGGCCCGCACGCCGCCCTGCCCCATTACCGCGTCACCACGGACAGCGACCGCGCGCTCGCCGCCGGTGAGCTGTTCCTGATCGATTCGGGCGGCCAGTACCCCGACGGCACCACCGACATCACCCGCACCGTCGCCATCGGCACCCCCGGAGAGGCCGAGATCGCGGCCTTCACCCGGGTGCTGAAGGGAATGATCGCCCTGTCCCGCGCGCGCTGGCCCGAGGGCCTGGCCGGGCGCGACCTCGACGCGCTGGCCCGCGCGCCGCTCTGGCGGGCGGGACAGGATTACGACCACGGTACCGGCCATGGCGTCGGCGTCGCGCTGTCGGTCCACGAGGGGCCGCAGCGGATCAGCCGCCGCTCCGAGGTGCCGCTGGAGGCCGGCATGATCCTGTCGAACGAGCCGGGATATTACCGCGAGGGCGCCTTCGGCATCCGGATCGAGAACCTCGTCGCCGTGACCCCCGCGGCCGACCTTCCGGGTGCCGATGCGGACCGCCGGATGCTCGCCTTCGAGACGCTGACCTGGGCGCCGATCGACCGCCGGCTGATCGACATCGCCGCCCTCTCGCCCGGCGAGGCGGCCTGGATCGACGCCTACCATGCCGGGGTGGTGCACCGGATGACCGGCCGCCTCCCGGCCGAGGTGGCCGAGTGGCTCGGCACCGCCTGCGCCCCTCTCGCCCGCGCCTCCTGACGACATTTGCGTGTCACCGAGAACCTGTTACCGTCCCGGCGCAACAAGGTCCCCGGAGGGCACGCATGAGCGGCAACATCACCATCGACACAGCGGCGGGCACCTGGGTGGTGCGCGCCGGCGGCGCGGTCCTGGGCGAATCCGGCGACGCCCTGATCCTGCACGAGGACGGCTATCCGGACGTGGTCTATTTCCCCCGCGACGACATCGCCATGGCCTTCCTCGACGCCTCCGACACCACCACGACCTGCCCGCACAAGGGCGAGGCGCGCTATTTCTCGATCCAGACCAAGTCGATGACCCTCGGCGACGCCGCCTGGAGCTACGAGAGCCCGAAGGACGGCGTGGCGCAGATCGCCGGTCACCTCGCCTTCCACGGCGAGAGCGTCACGGTCGAGCAGGTCTGAGCGATCAGGAATGCTCCTCGGCCGCGGTGGCGGCCAGCGCCCGGTTGTAGCGCTGCAGCGCATCGACGTGGTGCAGGGTGCCCAGGATCTGGGGCGCCTCGCCCGCCTCGCCCATCCGCACCACCGGCAGCCACATCCGCGCCGTCTCCTGGAACATCGGCATCGCCGCCTCCAGCGTCGCGTTCGGGTCGATATAGATCCCCGCCTCCAGCGCCTCCCAGACATCGTCGGGCGGCACGGCGCGGTCGTGGTCGGGCTTGCGCATGACGTTGGCGACCCGGAACATGCACAGAAGGTAGGCCTGCGGCCCCTTCGACATCTGCACGCCCCGCCGTTCCAGCTGCGTCAGGAAGAAGCTGCGATGCACCAGCCGCGAGGCCAGCGCGGTGGAGGTCGAGACTGCCACCATCACCGCGAGCCCGGTCTGCCAGTCGCCCGTCAGCTCGAACACGATCAGCGTGGTCGAGACCGGCGCGCCCAGCACCGCCGCGGCCACCGCCCCCATCCCCGCCAGCGCATAGAGCGTCTCGGTCCCCGACACGTCCGGGAACACCGCCGTGGCGATGTAGCCGAAGCTCAGCCCCACCAGCGATCCCATCATCAGCGAGGGCGAGAAGATCCCGCCGCCCATGCGCCCGCCCATGGTGATCGCCACCGCGGCGCATTTCACCACCGCGATCACCATCGCCTCGCGCAGCAGAAGCTCGCCCGTCAGCGCCGCCGAGGTCGTCTCGTAGCCGACGCCGATGATCTGCGGAAAGGCCAGAGCGATCAGGCCCAGCACCGCGCCGGCGATGGCGGGCTTCAGCCAGGGGCGGATGTTGAACCGCCTGCGCATCGCCTCCGCCCAATCGTCGGTCCAGAAGATCGAGCGCATCAGGATCACCGCCACCGCGCCGCACAGAAGGCCGAGCAGCAGGAAGGCCGGCAGCTCGATATAGAAGCCGAGCGCCGATTCGCTTCCCAGGTCGAACTCGGTCACGCCGCCGAACTGCCAGCGGTTGATGACCGTCCCCACCGCCGAGGCGATGACGATGGGCGCGAAGGCATGGACGGCGAAATGCCGCAGCACCACCTCGAGCGCAAAGAGTGCCCCCGCGATCGGCGCGTTGAACGAGGCCGAGACGGCGGCGGCCACGGCGCATCCCAGTAGGTCGCGGGCGGTGATCCCCTTGGCCGCGATCCGGTTGTTGACCCAGCTCGCGATCACCGCCGCCAGGTGCACGACCGGCCCCTCCCGCCCCGACGAGCCGCCCGAGCCCAGCGTGATCAGCGACGCCGCCCCCGAGGCGAGGCCGGTGCGGATCTCGACCCGCCCCTCCCGGAGCGCCGCGCCCTCGATCACCTCGGCGACCGAGCGCACCCGCCCGTCGGGCGAGAAGCGGTACAGGATCAGCCCCACGATCAGGCCGCCCAGCGTGGGCCACAGGATGAAGAAGATCCACGGCAGGTCGCGGGTGCTGGCCGACAGCCGCGTCACGTCCTCGACCCGGTAGAGCGTCGATTGCAGCAGGTCGATCCCCAGGCGGAAGAACAGCGCCGTGAACCCCGACCCCACGCCGATCAGCAGGGCGATGAACCAGAACTGGATCTGCCCCGGCCCGCGTTCGCGCAGCAGCGACCATCCCGAGCGGCCCCGCGACAGCGCGGCGTCTAAAAACGACCAATCCTCGGCGGCCTTGGGCGCGGCCATCTGTTGCACCTCCAGTCTCCGCCGCCGGTCTAGGTGACGGAGGGGCGGCGGGAAAGACCCCTTGGCCCCCGGTCAGAGGATGTCGAACGCCTTGAGCACACCCAGCACCCCGGCCGACACCCCCACCAATCCCGCCGAGAACACCCAGAAGGCCGGCGTCCACTCCGCCCCCGGCATGCCGGCCAGGTTGATGCCCATCAGCCCGGTCAGGAAGCCCAGCGGCAGGAACACCGCCGAGATCACGCTCAGGACGTAGAGGTTGCGGTTCAGCCGGTCGGCGCGGGCGCCCTCGATCTCGTCGCGGATGGTGGCGAGCTGTTCGCGCATCGCCTCCAGCGTCTCGGTGACCCGCGTCAGCTGGTCGAGCTGTTCGCCGATCTTGCGCGTGTCGCCCTCCGTCAGCCAGGGCAGCTGGCCGCGCGCCAGGTCCCGCACCGCCTCGCGCTGCGGCGACAGGAAGCGGCGCAGTTCGCTCAGTTCCAGCCGCTGGTCGGCCACTTCGGGGCGCGATTCGCCCTGCGGGGCCTCGATGGTGCGCGTCTCCAGCTCGTCGGCCCGCATCTCCAGGTCCGCGACCTGGACCTCGATCCGGTCGGTCAACTCCTCGACGAGGTCGGCCAGGAAACTGCCCGCCCGCTCCGGGCCCCGCCCCGCCCCGACCAACTGCGCCAGCGCCTCGACCGAGCGCACCGGGCGGCGCGACAGCGACACGATCCGCGCCGGATCGGCATAGAGGCGGATCGACACCATGTCCTCGGGGTCGGCGCCGGCATTGAGGTTGATGCCCCTCAGGATCACCAGCACCCCCTCGCCCAGGTGCAGCGTGCGGGGCCGGGTCTGCCGTTCCGTCAGGGCGTCGCGGATCGACGGGTCGAGATAGGCCAGGTGCCGGTCGATCCACTCGTCGGCCTCGGGATGGTCGGCCTGCAGGTGCAGCCAGGCCAGGTCCTCGGAATGGAGCGCGGCCGAGATCTCGGCGTCGCCGCTCAGCTTCCGGCCCTTCCCGGGGCCCGACAGCGCATAGGCGAAGGCGACGTGGTCCTGCATGATCGCTCTACTCCTGCGGCGCGGGGGAGGAGAGCAGCAGGCACCAGGGCACCGGGTTCATCCCCGGCGTCCAGGCCTGCACCAGTTCCCGCTCCAGCAGCTCGTCGGCCAGGCTCGTCCATTCCTCCGCCCCGGCGTCGCGCCGCACCTCCGCCACCACCCGGCCGTAGAACGGGTCGTAGCTAACCTCGCGCAGCCGCGTGTCGGTGCCCGGACCGTAGATCTGCGCGACCGTCTGCGCGGCCTCCTCGCCGGCGGCGCGTTCCGCCTCGCAACCGGGCCGGAACGTCTCGGGCGCGTCGATCCCGCGCACCCGCACGGCGTATTCGGCGACCAGCCCGGGCCAGATCGCGATCCGCATGTCGAGCGTGTCGCCATCGACCACCCGCACGACCTCGGCCGCGTAGGGGCCGGAAAACACCGTCGAGCGGCTGGTCACGTCGATCTCCGCCCCGGCGGGTGCGGCGGCGGCGATGATCGCCAGAAGGGAGAGTCCGCGCATGTGGATCCGGTCCGGTTGTCCTTGCCGGGCGATCTACCGGGTGGATCGGCCCGGTGGCAAGGCCCTCATTCCGCCGGCACCGCGTCGTCCCGGGACGGCTCGGCGGGCGCGTCGCGCTGCAACAGGTCGTAGAGCACCGGCGTCAGGAACAGCGTCAGCAGCGAGGCGGCCAGGAAGCCGCCAATGATGACGATGCCGATGGAAAACCGGCTCTCCGCCCCCGCGCCCGACGACAGGACCAGCGGCACCGCGCCCAGGACGGTGGACAGGACCGTCATCAGGATCGGCCGCAGGCGCACCGTCGCGGCCTCCACCGCCGCCTCGCGCACGGATCGTCCCTGCTCGCGCAACTGGTTGGCGAATTCCACGATCAGGATGCCGTTCTTGGCCATCAGCCCGATCAGCATGACCATTCCCACCTGCGAATAGATGTTGATCGCCTCGCCCAGCGCGAACAGCGTCAGCAGCGCGCCGGCCACCGCCAGCGGCACCGACAGCAGGATGATCACCGGCTGGACGAAGCTCTCGAACTGCGCCGCCAGCACCAGGAACACCACCAGGAGCGCCAGCGCGAAGGTCGCGGCCATCCCCCCCGACGTGTCCTGGAAGCTTTCGGCCTGTCCCGAATAGGCGATCCCCATCTCGCCGGGCAGTTCGTCGGCCAGCCGCTCCACCGTGGCGATGGCCTGCCCCAGATCCACCCCCTCCGCCGGCGAGGCCGAGATCTCCACCGCCGGCTGTCGGTCGATCCGGTTGTAGGCCCGGACCGAGGCGCGCCGCTCCAGCTCCACCAGCCCGTCGAGCGGCACCAGCTCGCCGCTCGTCGTGCGGATGTTGAGCCCGCGCACGTCCTCCGCCGTCAGGCGCCGGTCGTCGGGGGCCTGCAGGATCACCGGGTATTGCCGGTCGCGGGAGATGAACTCCGTCACCTCCGCCGAGGCGAAGAACACCCGCACGCTGTCCGAGATCGCCCGCGCGTCGACGCCGATCTCGCGCGCCAGCTCGCGGTTGACGCGGATGTCGTAGCCCGGCGTGTTCTCCTCGTAATCGCGCCGGACGCCGACCACGTCGCCGCTGTCGCGCAAGAGGTCGGCGAGCTCTTCGGAATATTGCGCCGCCGCCTCGAAGCTCGGGGCGGTGACGATCACCTCCAGCCCGGATCCCGCGCCCGCATCCAGCCCCGAGGGCGCGAAGGCCCGCACGCTGGCCAGCGTGATCTGCTCGAATGCGGGCCGCAGGTCGTTGACCACGTCGCGCGGGCCCGCCTCGCGCTCGCTCCAGGGCGCCATCACGGCGACGACGAAGGCGCGCCCCGTCTCGCCGTATTGCCCGACGATGGAGATCACGTCCTCCACCACGCCCCGCTCCTGCCAGGGCCGGATCAGATCCTCGACCTCGCGCACCGCCACGTTGGTCTTGCCCAGCGCCGATCCGGCCGGCGCCTCGACGCTGACGAAGAAGATGCCCCGGTCGGCCTCGGGGGTAAGCTGCGAGGGCAGATCGCGGTAAAGCGCCCAGGACACCCCGGTCAGCAGGGCCGCGATCGCCAGCACCACCACCGGCATGGCGATGGCCCGCCGCAACAGGCTGTTGTAGCCCGACGCGGTGACGGCGGTGACCCGCTGCACGGCGCGGGCGAACCGGCCCTCGTTCATCCCCTTCTTCAGCACCAGCGACGCGATCACCGGGCAGAGCGACAGCGCCACGAAGGTCGACAGCGCCACCGCGATGGCCAGCGTGATGCCGAATTCGCGGAACAGCTTGCCGATCTCTCCCTGCAGGAACGACAGCGGCACGAAGACCGAGATCAGCACCGCCGAGGTCGACACCACGGCGAAGAAGACCTGGTTCGCCCCGGTCCGCGCCGCCTCGGCCGGGGCGTCGCCCGCCTCGATGCGGCGCTCGATGTTCTCCAGCACCACGATGGCGTCGTCGACCACCAGCCCGATCGCCAGCACCAGCGCAAAAAGCGTCAGCACGTTGATCGAGAACCCCGCCGCCGCGATCCCCGCGCAGGCCCCGAGCAGGGCGATGGGGATCGTCACCGCCGGCACCAGCGTCGCGCGCGCCGATGTCAGGAACAGGTAGATCACCGCGACCACGACCAGCACGGCGATGGCCAGCGTCGTCAGCACCTGCTGGATCGAGTTGCGGATGAAATCGGCGTCGTCGTTCGTGACCGCGATCCGCGTGCCGCCGGGCAGGTCGCGCGCGATCGCCTCCACCTCCTCGCGCACGGCCGACGAGATCGACAGCGTGTTGGCCGAGCTCTGCCGCAGCACGCCCAGCCCGATCGCCGTCTCGCCGTTCGAGCGGAACATCGAATCGTCGGTCTCGCTGCCGATCTCCACCCGCGCCACATCGCCCAGGCGCACCGGCGCCCCGTCGCTCTGGGTGACGATCAGCTCCTCGAACTCGGCCACGTCCGACAGCCGCGTCTCGGTCCTGAGCAGGTAGGTGCGCGAGGCGCTCTCGATCTGGCCCGCGGGCAGTTCCAGGTTGTTGTTCTCCAGCGCGCCGCGCAGCTCCTCCACCGTCACGCCGCGCGCCGCCATCGCGTCGGGGTCGAGCCAGACCCGCATCGCATAGGGCCGGTCGCCATAGATCTGCACCGCCGCCACGCCCGCCAGCGTCTCCAGCCGGTCGGTGACGAAGCGGTCGGCGTAATCGGTCAGTTCGGCGGGCGACATCGCGTCCGAGGTCATCGTCATCCAGATGATCGGGTCGCCCTGGCTGTCGTTCTTCTCGATCTCCGGTTCCTCGGCCTCCTCGGGCAGGTCGCCCGTGACCGCCTGCACCGCCGCGCGCACGTCGGACGCCGCCTGGTCGATGTCGCGCCCCTGCCGGAAGGTGATGACCGTGCGCGAGCCGCCCAGTTCCGCCTCGGTGTTCATCCGGTCGATCCCCGCGACCGACGAGATCGCCCCCTCGATCACGGTGGAGATCTCGGAATCCACCACGCCCGGCCCCGCGCCGGTGTAACTCACGCTGACCGTGACCTCCGCGGTGGAGATGTTGGGCAATTCCCGCACGGGCATCCGCAGCAGCCCGCCGATCCCCAGGATCACGATCAGGGTCGACATCACCGTCGCCAGGACCGGCCGCCTGAGGCAGAGATCGGGCAGCGTCATTGCGTGGCCTCCTCGGCCACGTCCTCGCCCACCGTCACGGCGGCGCCGTCCGACAGGGTGTCCCACCCGGCGACGACCACCGGAACGCCCTCCTCCAGTCCCTCGCTCACCTCGGTCAGGTCACCCACCGACCCGCCCAGCCGCACCTCGCGGCGCCGGGCGGTGCCGTCCTCCACGGTGAAGACGAAGCTCGTCAGCCCCTCGCTGATCACGGCGTCGTCCGGCACCGCCAGCCCCTCGTACTCGCCGAACACGATCCGGCTCCGCGCGAACATGCCGCCGACCAGGCGCTCGTCGGGGTTGGCGATCTCGGCCCGCACGTCGAAGCTGCGCGAGGCCGCGCTGACCTCCGGCGCCCGCACGCCGATCTCGCCCTCGAACGTCTCGCCCGGATAGGCGGGGGTCTCCACCTCGACCGCCAGGCCGGGCGCCACCCGCTCGAAATACCGCTCCGGCAGGGACAGGTCGGCCTGCATCACGCTCAGGTCCGACAGGGTCGCCACGCTGGTCGAACTGTCGATGTATTCGCCCGGATCGGTGTCGATCAGCCCCAGCGTCCCGTCGAAGGGCGCGGTCAGCCGCCGGTCCTCCAGATCCGCCTCGGCGCTTTCCACGGCGGCCTCGGCCCGCGACAGGGTGGCGCGCGCCGCCTCCAGCTGGTCGGCGGCGGCGGTGTTCGAATCCGCCAGGCTCTGGATGCGGTCGAAATTCTGCTGCGCCTCGCGCAGCGTCGCCTCCGCCTCGGACAGGGCCGCCTGCTCGGCCCGCGCGTCGAGCTGCACGATCAGGTCGCCTTCCGCCACGTCCTCTCCCGATGCGGGCCCCACCTCCACCACGCGGCCCGACACGGCGGGGCGCAGCTCCACCTGGCGCACCGGGTTCAGGGTGCCGACGGCGGAGACCGTGTCGGCGATGGACGTGCGCTCCACCGGCGCGGTGGAGACGGGCGTGGGCGCCGCCTCCGCATCGCGCGCGGCGCCCTCGGCCGGGCCGCCGCCGGCCGACAGCAGCATGTCGGTTCCGTACAGGCCGCCGGCCGCGAACAGGGCCACGACGGCCAGCCCGCCGGCGATCTTGAGGATCGGTGTCACGCGCGCTCCGCATCTGTCGAACGAGGGGCGGAGGGTGGCGCGCGGCCCGGCCCGATCAAGCCGGGCGCTTCACAATGCCGCGCGCCGCCCGGGGCCGCGTCACGCTCCCAGCAGCGATCGCGCCGCGGCGCGGGCCTCCTCGGTGACGGTGTCGCCGGCCAGCATCCGCGCCACCTCGTCGACCCGGTCCCCGGGGTCGAGCGCCGTGACGGTGGAGGTGGTCGTGGCCTCCGCCACCCGTTTCTCCACCCGCCAGTGATGGGCGCCGCGCGCCGCGACCTGCGGCGAATGGGTCACCACCAGCACCTGCGCGCCCTGCGACAGCGCCGCCAGCCGCCGGCCCACCGCATCCGCCGTGGCGCCCCCCACGCCCCGGTCGATCTCGTCGAAGATCAGCGTCAGCCCCTCGGCCTCGCCGGTCAGGCATACCTTCAGCGCCAGCAGGAACCGCGACAGCTCGCCCCCCGACGCGATGCGGCCCAGCGGACCGGCCGGCGCGCCGGGATTCGTGGCCACGCGGAACTCCACCGCGTCCCGGCCCTCGGGCCCCGGATCGGCGGGCGCCAGCGCGGTCGTGAACAGGGCGCGCTCCATTTTCAGGGGCGCCAGTTCCCGCGCCATCGCGGCGTCGAGGCGGCCGGCCGCCTCGGCGCGGATCTCCGACAGGCGCGTGGCGGCGGCGTCGTAATGCGTCTCGGCCTGCGCCAGCCCGGCGCGCAGATCGGCCAGGTCCCCCTCGCCCGCCTCGAGCGCGGCAAGCCGGGCGCGCAGGTCGGCGGCCAGCGCGGCCAGGTCGTCGGGCAGCACGTCGTGCTTGCGCGCCAGCCCGCGGATCGCGAACAGCCGCTCCTCCACCCGCTCCAACTCGGTCGCGTCGTAATCGAGCGCGTCGAGCGCCGCGGCCACGCCCTGCTCGGCCTCGGCCAGCTCGTTCATCGCCCGCCCCAGCGCCTCGATGGCGCCGCCGAGCGCCCCCTCCGCCCCCGGCGCCGCGGCGTCGAGCCGCCGCCCGGCATCGATCAGGATCGCCTCGGCGCCGTCGAGGCCCAGCGCCTGGTGGGCGCGCAGGATGTCCTCGCGCACCCGCTCGGCGCCCTGCATCCGCCGCCGCCGCGTGTCGAGCTCCGCGTCCTCGGCCGGCTGCGGGTCGAGCGCGTCGAGCTCGCCGGCCGCGTGGCGCAGGAATTCCTCCTCGGCGCGCGCGGCCTCCAGTTCCGCCGTCGCCGCCTCCAGCCGCCGCGCCGCCGCGGCCCGCGCCGTCCAGGCGGCCCGCGTCTCCACCAGCGCCGCCTCCGACCCGGCGAAGGCGTCCAGCAGCCGACGGTGCCCCCGCGCGTCCAGCAGCCCCCGGTCGTCGTGCTGGCCGTGCAGTTCCACCAGCGTGTCCGACACCCGCCGCAGGATCTCGCCCGAGGCGCGGCGGTCGTTGATCCACGCCGTCTTGCGCCCGTCGGGCGTGTTCACCCGCCGCAGGATCAGCTCGTCGCCGGCCGGAAGGCCCGCCTCCTCGAGGATCGCGCGCGCCGGATGGCCCGCCGCCAGGTCGAAGGCCGCCACGACCTCGCCCCGCTCCGCGCCCTGGCGGACCAGTTCGGCCCGGCCGCGCCAGCCTAGGACGAAGCCCAGCGAATCGAGCAGGATCGACTTGCCCGCCCCGGTCTCGCCGGTCAGCACGTTGAGCCCGGGCCGAAGCTCCAGCTCCAGCCGGTCGATCAGCAGCATGTCGCGGATGCTCAATGTCCTGAGCATTCACCCTTCACCCCCATGGTCGGGGGCCGGTATCGCACGGACCCGGGCGCGGTTCCAGACGGCGCGGCGTTCAGAGCCACTCGCCGCGGACCACCTGTCGGTAGATCGCCGCAAGCCAATTGTCGCCCGCCGCCTCCGGGCTCAGGCCCCGGTTCGACAGCAGCGCATAGGCCCGCTGGTAGGAGTCCGACGAGCGGTAATTGTAGCCCAGGATCGCGCCCGCCGTGCGCGCCTCGTCCTCCAGCCCGAGCGACAGGTACGATTCGACCAGCCGCAGCAGCGCCTCGGGCGTGTGGGTCGTGGTCTGGAACTCCTCCACCACCACCCGGAACCGCCGGATCGCCGCCGCGTAATGCTGCCGCTTGAGGTAATAGCGGCCGATCTCCATCTCCTTGCCGGCCAGATGGTCGAAGGCGAGGTCGAATTTCAGCACCGCCGAGCGGGCGTATTCGGTGTCGGGATAGGTCTCGATCACCGTCCGCAGGGACTGCAGCGCCTGGAAGGTCAGGCCCTGGTCGCGGCCCACGTCGTCGATCTGGTCGTAATAGCTCAGCGCCAGCAGGTACTGGGCGTAGGCCGCGTCCTCCCCGGCGGGAAAGACATCGAGATATCGCTGCGCCGCACTGCGCGCGCTCTCGTATTCGCCGCTGCGGTGATAGGCCATGGCCTGCATCACCAGCGCGCGGCGCCCCCATTCGCTGTAGGGATAGAGGCGTTCGACCTCGCCGAAATATTCCGCCGCCTCCTCCGGGTCGTCGGTCTCCAGCTCCAGCTCCGCGCGCTGATAGATCGTCTCCGCGTCGAGGTTCTCCAGCGGCACGTCGCGAGACGCGAACGGCCCGCCGCCCCCGCCGCAGGCCGTCACTAGAAGCCCCGTCAGAGACAGGCCCAACAGGCGTCCCGCGATCCCCGTCATGTTCAAGCCTCGATCCCGATCGTCATCTCGGGGGCGGTCCTAACACAGAAAGATGCGGGGCAAAACGCCCGAAAGATCATGCCGCTGGCCGCGGTGCGTCCTCTCGGGCGAGGCCGGTTCCGGGCAGCCGCGACAGGACGGCGTGGTCGACCTCCACCGCGCGCACGGCGTCCGGCCGGGCAAAGAGCGCGCGCAGCAGCACGTTGGTCAGGGCGTGTCCCGCGCGCACGCCGACATAGCGGCCCAGGATCGGCGCTCCGGCCAGCGCCAGGTCGCCCAGCGCGTCCAGCATCTTGTGGCGCACCGCCTCGTCGGCGTGGCGCAGGCCGCCGGGGCTCAGGACCTCGGCGCCGTCGACCACGACCGCGTTTTCCAGCGTGCCGCCCAGCGCCAGCCCGCGGGCGCGCATCGCCTCCACGTCGGCGCGCCGGCAGAAGGTGCGGCTGTCGCACAATTCGTGCACGAAGGTGCCGTTGGCGAGGCTCAGCCGCTTCGCCTGCCGGCCGATCGCCGCATCGGCGAAGTCGATGGAGAAGTCGATCTCCAGCGTCTCGGCCGGCTCCAGCCGGGCATAGGCGGGGCCGTTGCGGACCTCGACCGGTTCGAGCACCCGCAGCGCGCGCAGCGGCGCGTCCTGCCGGCGCAGCCCCGCGGTCAGGATCGGCGCCACGAACGGCGCCGAGGAGCCGTCGAGGATCGGCACCTCGGGCCCGTCGATCTCCAGCAGCAGGTTGTGGATGCCGCAGCCCGCGACGGCGGCCATCACGTGCTCGATGGTCGAGACGGAGACCCCCGCCTCGTTGACGACCCGCGTGCAGAGCTCGCCCTGCTGCACCGCGTCCCAGCGCGCCGGGACACGCCCGCCGGTGTCGATGTCGGTGCGGCGAAAGACGAGCCCGTGCCCCGCCGGAGCGGGCAGCAGACGCAATCGGGCCGGTCGCCCCGAATGGAGACCAACGCCGTCGAAAGCGACGGGGTGCGCCAATGTCGTCTGCATGGGTCCTGACCTTTCTGCCTGCACCGGTTTGTCCGGTTGCTCATTCCTGCTCAATTCCAGCTAGGCAGAAGCGGTTCTGCGCGCAAATCAACGATTGCAACGGTTTTGAAACACGGCGCCGCGGCCGTGGGCGCAATGCCGCCCCGCCGCGCAAGATCCCGGCCAAGGCATTGCCGCAAAAAGGAAAAAGGCCGGCTTGCGCCGGCCTTTCCACTGTCCCCGAACGTGATCGCTCAGTTGGCTTGGCGGCGCAGGAAGGCCGGGATCTCGATCTTGTCCTGATCGGTTCCCGCCTCGTCCTCCTCGTCGCGGAGCGCCGGCTGCGGGGCCGGGGCGGCGGCACGGCGCGGCGTCTGCGGCGCCGGCGGGGCCTCGGCGGCGGCGGCGCGCTCGGTCTGCGCGGGCTGGCTGCGGCCCTCGCCCGAGACGCGGTTGATCAGCGTGCCGATGCCGAACCGCGACCGTTCGGCCTGCGGCACCGGCTGCGGGCGCGACCCGGCCATCGGGCGCGGCGCGGCGCCGCGCGGCGCGGCCGCCGTGCCGTCCTGCGGCGGCTGCTTGCGGACCGCCGCCTCGAGCCGCGTCATCGCGTCGGCGGTGGGCTGGCCGGGCTTGCGCGCCGTCTCCGCCTCGGCGGCGGGCGCGGCCGCCGGGGCCGGCGCGGTGCCGCCCGCGCGGCGGGCCTCCCAATCGGCGAAGAAATCCTCGCCGCCCGCCTCGGCGACCTCGGCGCCGGCCTCGCGGCGGGCGGCGGTCTCGTAGGCGGGGGCGGGCAGGTCCTCGCCCTCGGGCGCGGCGGGCGTCGCGGCGACCGGCTCGTTCGCCCGGCGGCGCGAGACGGGGGCGTCCTTGGCCTCGACATTGGTGTCGATGCCGGTCGCCACGACGCTGACGCGCATCCGCCCGGCCATCGATTCGTCCAGCGTCGAGCCGACGATGATGTTGGCGTCGGGATCGACCTTCTCGCGGATCACGTTCGCCGCCTCGTCGAGCTCGTAGAGCGTCAGGTCGCTGCCGCCGGTGACGTTGATCAGCACGCCCTTGGCGCCGTTCAGGCTGATCTCGTCCAGCAGCGGGTTGGCGATCGCCTTCTCGGCGGCCTGCATGGCGCGGTCCTCGCCCTCGGCCTCGCCGGTGCCCATCATCGCCTTGCCCATCTCGTCCATCACCGCGCGCACGTCGGCGAAGTCGAGGTTGATGAGGCCGGGGCGCACCATCAGGTCGGTCACGCCCTTCACGCCCTGATAGAGCACGTCGTCGGCCATGCCGAAGGCGTCGGTGCAGGTGGTCTTCTCGTTGGCCAGCCGGAACAGGTTCTGGTTGGGGATGATGATCAGCGTGTCGACCATCTTCTGCAGCGTCTCGATCCCCTCCTCGGCCTGGCGCATGCGCCGCGTGCCCTCGAACTGGAACGGCTTGGTGACGACGCCCACGGTCAGCACGCCCAGCTCGCGCGCGGCCTGGGCGATGATCGGCGTGGCGCCGGTCCCGGTGCCGCCGCCCATGCCGGCGGTGATGAAGCACATGTGCGCGCCGGCCAGGTGGTCGACGATCTCCTCGATGGATTCCTCGGCCGCGGCGGCGCCGATGGCGGCGCGGGCGCCCGCGCCCAGGCCCTCGGTCACCTTCACGCCCATCTGGACGCGGTTCTGCGCGGCCGATTGCGCCAGCGCCTGGGCGTCGGTGTTGGCGACGACGAACTCGCAGCCGTCGAGCTGCTTCTCGATCATGTTGTTGACCGCGTTGCCGCCGGCGCCGCCGACGCCGAAGACGGTGATGCGCGGCTTCAGCTCGTCGTGGGAGGGCATGGAGAGGTTGAGTGTCATCGTTGGTCCGCCTGTGATTGTCCCGCGATTTTGGCTGCGGGTTTCCGCCTCTTTTGGAAGAATCCTATCGACCGGCACCCGTCGCGTCACCCCAAAATCACGCCTGGCCACCCGGATAGGTGGGTTTTTTCCGATCCCTGCCCGGCATTCGGGCGGTCGGGCCGGTTGCGGCGGCCGGTCGGCGCGGCGGCCTTGCCCCCGCCGCCCCGGCGGGGCGCGATGCGGGCCGGCCGGGGCCCCGCCCCTCCGTGTTACCCGTCCCGTCCGGCCCTGTCACCCGCCTCACCAATTTTCGCGGAACCACCGCAGCGCACGGCGCAGCGACCGCGCCGGATAGGTCGCGGCCGGGATCTCGAAATCCCACCATTCGTCCTGCGGGCTGGCCGCGAACAGGCACAGCCCCACCGCGCTCGAGAACGCGGCGCCGGTGGCCTTCTCGGGCAGGCCCGGCACGCGCAGCGGCCGACCGACCCGGACCTGCTGGCCGAAGAACGGCGGCGCCAGCGTGTCGAGGCCGGGGATCTGGCTGCCGCCCCCGGTCAGCACGATCTGCTGCGAGGGCAGCGCCTCGAAGCCGGCCGCGTCCAGCCGCTCGCGCACCTCCTCCAGGATCTCCTCGATCCGCGGCCGCATGATGCCGATCAGCTCGGCGCGGCTGACGGTGCGCCGGTCGCGCTCCCAATCGCCGCTGTCGCCGCCCAGCTCGATCGTCTCGCGATCGTCCATGGAGGTCGAGACGGCGCCGCCGTGCAGGGTCTTCAGCCGCTCGGCGGTGGCCAGCGGGATCTGCAATCCCTTGGCGATATCGCCGGTGATCTGGTCGCCGCCCATCGCCACCGCGTCGGCATAGATGAGGTGCTTGCGCCAGAAGACCGAGATGCCGGTCGCCCCGCCGCCCATGTCGATGCAGGCCGCGCCCAGCTCCTGCTCGTCCTCCACGAGGCTCGCCAGCCCCGAGGCATAGGCCGTCGAGGCCAGCCCCGCCAGCTCCAGGTCGCAGCGCTTGATGCAGTGGATCAGGTTCTGCACCACGTGCGATTCGACCGTCAGCATGTGCATGTCGCAAGCCAGCCGGTCGCCCACCTGCCCGCGCGGGTCGTTCATCCCCGACCGGTGGTCCAGCGCGAAGTTCACCGGCTGGGCATGGACGACCTCGCGCCCGTCGCCCAGGTCCGGCACGTCGCAGGCCGCCAGCACCCGGGCCACGTCCTGCTCCTCGACCGCATCGCCGTCCAGCTCCACCTCGCCCGCCAGGCCATAGCTGCGCGGCCCGCCGCCCGAGATCGCGGCGATGACGTGATCGACGCGCACCTGCGCGGCCTTCTGCGCGCCCTGCACCACGGTGCGGATGGCGCGCTCGGTCTCGTGCATGGCCTCGATCTCGCCGAAGCGCATGCCGCGCGACCGCGTCACCGCCGCGCCGACGATCCGGACCGAGGATTGCCCCGCCCGGTGCCCCACCCCGTCGCCCGGCGGCGTGGCCCCGTCCACGGCCAGCACCAGGCAGGCGATCTTCGATGTGCCCACGTCCAGGATCGCCACATGGCCGCGCTGCATCGCCGTCTGGCGCATCGCGCGCATCGCGCGCTGGCTCCTGTAGAGGTCGAACATCGTCAATCGTCTCCCAATCCGGTCAGCTTCACCTGCCGCAGGTCGCGCGCGGTGTCGGGATGCAGCCGCACGGTCGGCCGCCGCGGCAGGCGCATGTCCACCAGCACCACGTGCCGCGCGAAGAGGTCGCGCGCGCGGTCGACCTCCAGTACCCGTTCCAGCGCGTCGACCGCGTCGTCCTGCGGCAGCTTGATCTTCTGCCCGTCGGACAGGATCATGTCCCAGCGCCGCTCGCCGATCCGCACCAGGCCGCGCAGCCGAGCATCGAGCGGCGCGGCCGCCGCGACGAGCGCCAGCGCCTCGCCCGCCGCCCGGTCCGCGCCCCGCCCCGAGATCACCGGCAGGTCGGCGCGGTCGGCGCGCGCGGCGACGGCGCCGACGGGCTTGCCCGCCCGGTCGAGCGCGGTCAGCCCGTCCGCCCGCCGCCACAGCAGCGCCGGCACCCGCTCCACCACGTCGATGTCGAGCACCCCGCCCGGCCGCACCCGCAGGTCGGCGCGCTCCACCGCGTCGAGCGCCAGCACCCGCGCGCGCAGATCCGCCAGGTCGAGGTCGAACGAGCTGACCGGCATCTCCACGTCGAGCCGCGCCGCGATCTCGGCGCCCACGCCGTCGCTCGCCCCCGCGATCCGCATCTCGTGGACCAGGAATTCCTTGCGCGACCGGACCGCCTCCTGCATCGCGGCGGCATGGGCGACCAGGCCCGCGCGCCGCTCGGGGCTGGCCAGCGCCAGCGCGCCGATGACCGCCACCGCGAAGGCCGGCATCCCCAGGGTGAAGCCGCGCCGGACCGACGGCGTCAGCGCCAGTCGCTGCATCCGGTAGGCCAGCCGCGACGGCGCGGGATCGGACCGCGTGCGCGGACCGGGGCGGCGAAACGGGGTCAGCGGTCGCATGAGGCGTCCTCCAGGATCCAGCGGCAGAGCGCGCCGAAGGACAGGCCCGCATGGGCGGCCTGTTCCGGCGTCAGGGATGTCGGCGTCATGCCGGGCTGCGTGTTCGTCTCCAGAAGCACCAGGCCATCGGCGCCGCGCGCCTCGTCCCAGCGGAAATCGGTGCGGCTGATGCCCCGGCAGCCCAGCGCCGCGTGGGCGCGGAGCGCGTGGTCGAGGCAAGTCTCCTCGATCTCCGCCGGCAGGTCGGCGGGCACCACGTGGCGCGACCCGCCGGTCTTGTACTTGGCGTCGTAATCGTACCAGCCGTCGGTCAGGATGTCGGTCACCGCCAGGGCCCGGGCCGGCCCCTCGGCGTTGCGCCCCATCACCGTCACGGTCAGCTCGCGGCCCGGCGCGAAGCGCTCCACCATCACCGTTTCGGGCATGTCGGGCGCCAGTTGCGGCGGCCCGTTCGCCGCCGAATGCACGAGATAGACGCCCACCGACGAGCCCTCGTTGTAGGGCTTCACCACATAGGGGGGATCCATGACGTGGCGCCGCCGCACCTCCTCGGCGCTGGCCAGCCGCGAGGCCACCACCGGCAGGCCGTGCGCCCGGAACGTCGCCTTCGAGCGCTCCTTGTCCATCGCCAGCGCCGAGGCCAGCACGCCCGAATGGGTATAGGGAAGGCGCATCCATTCCAGGAGGCCCTGCACGCAGCCATCCTCGCCCCATCGCCCGTGCAGCGCGTTGAAGACCACGGTCGGAGAGATCTCTGACAGCCGCGCGGCCAGGTCCGGACCCGCGTCCAGCTCCGCCACATCGTATCCTTCGCCCCTCAACGCGGCCGCGCATTCGCGCCCCGACGACAGCGACACCTCGCGCTCGGCCGAGGGTCCGCCCATCAGGACCGCCACCTTGGGGGATGCCCTGCTCGACATACCCGCCACTCTTGCCTTACGGGGCCCTTGTCTCCGGACCCTCTGCCTGCCTCGCGCGGCGTTATTCGCCGTCGCTCGTGGGCGCCATCTCGCCGATGCGCCGTATTTCCCACTCTAGACGAATTCCGCTGCTTTGAAAGACCTTTTCTCTCACCAGCTCGCCCAGCGATTCGAGGTCGCGCGCCGTCGCCCCGTTGGAATTTAACAGAAAATTAGGATGTTTGTCGGACATGCGCGCGCCGCCCAGGCGCTGCCCCCGCATCCCGGCCCGGTCGATCAGATACCACGCCTTCAACTCATGCGTGTCCTCGGGCCGGCCGGTGGAGGATGCCCCCGAGGGGTTGCGGAAGGTCGAGCCGGCGCTCAGCTCCGTCGTCGGCTGGCTGGCGTCGCGCCGCGCCACCTGCTCCGCCATCCGCGCCGCCAGCGCCTCCGGCTCGCCCCGGTCCGCCGCGAACGTGGCCTCGACGATCACCGCCCCCTCGGGCAGGCGGCTGGCGCGATAGCCGAGCGCAAGGTCCGCCGCCGGGATCGTCACCGCCGCGCCCGAGCGCAGCACCGCGCGCACCTCGACCAGGTGGTCCGAGACGTAGGACCCGTAGCAGCCCGCGTTCATCCGCACGGCGCCCCCGACCGATCCCGGGATCGTGCGCAGGAATGTCAGGTCCAGCCCCGCCTCGGCGGCCTTGCGCGCCACGTGGGCGTCCAGCGCCGCCGCCCCTGCCACGACCCGGTCGCCCTCGACGCGGGTGGCGTTGAACCCGCGCCCCAACCGGATCACCACCCCCGCGATGCCGCCGTCGCGCACGATCAGGTTCGACCCGACGCCCATGGGAAAGACCGGCACGGAGGCGTCCAGCCCGGCCAGGAACGCCGACAGGTCGTCCGCGTCGGCGGGCCGGAACAGCCATTCCGCCGGCCCCCCGACCCGCAGCCATGTCAGATCCGACAGGGCCTGCCCGGCCCTCAGCTTGCCCCGCACCTGCGGCAGTTCCACGCGCCCGCTCCTTCACCCTTTCGCCCAATACCCCGGGGGTTTGGGGGCGGAGCCCCCATCGGTCAAGCCCGCGCGCGCCGTCCCGGGCCGGTGCGGTCCCGGGGCTCCGCCCGTGATCCTCCCGACCGGCTTGCGGGACCGGTCGCCGGCCCTTGGCCGGTCCGGTCGATCACCCCATCCGCTCCGACGTGTAGGAGCCGGGCGTGGCGGGAAAGACGACGGTCTTGTGCGCGTTGATGAAGACCCGGTGATTGGCATGGGCATGGATCGCGCGGGCCAGCACCTGCGCCTCCACGTCGCGCCCGAGCGAGACGTAATCGTCGTTCGACTGCGCGTGCGTCACCCGGACGATGTCCTGCTCGATGATCGGCCCCTCGTCGAGATCGCTCGTCACGTAATGGGAGGTCGCCCCGATCAGCTTCACCCCCCGCTCGAAGGCCTGCTTGTAGGGGTTGGCGCCCTTGAACGAGGGCAGGAAGGAATGGTGGATGTTGATGATCCGCCCCGACATCTCGCGGCACATCCGGTCCGACAGCACCTGCATGTAGCGCGCCAGCACCACCAGCTCGGCGCCCGAATCGGCGATGATCTCCATCTGCCGCGCCTCGGCCTCGGCCTTGTTGTCCTTCGTCACCTTGACGTGGTGGAAGGGGATGTCGTGGTTGACCACCAGCTTCTGGTATTCGTGGTGGTTGGAGATGACGCCCACGATCTCGATCGGCAGCGCCCCGATGCGCCAGCGATAGAGCAGGTCGTTCAGGCAATGGCCGAACCGCGACACCATGATCATCACCGGCATCTTGCGGCTCTCGTCGTGGAAGGCGAACGCCATGTCGAAGGGCGCCGCGACGGCGCCGAACCCCTCCTCCAGCCCCGCGACGGTCGCCCCGGTTTCCGGGCGCACGCTCAGCCGCATGAAGAACTGCCCGGTCCGCATGTCGTCGAACTGCGCCGAATCGACGATGTTGCACCCGTTCTCGGCCAGGAAGGCCGAGATCGCGGCGACGATGCCGCGGGTCGAGGGGCAGGTGACGGTCAGCGCGATCGTGTCCATGAGGCGGAGTCCTTGTGAAGCGTTCCGCCACAGGTGGCAGCTTCGCCGCCGCCCGGATGCCGCTCCGCGACATCCCGCCCGGGTTTTCCGACCGCCGCGGCGGGCCGGGGCGCTATTGCAGCCGCGCGGGCAGGTTGTTGGCCCAGGTGCTGATCGTGCCCGCGCCGAGGCAGACCACCATGTCGCCCGGCCCCGCCTGCTCGCGCACCAGCCGCACGAGGTCGTCCTCGTCGAGGATGGCGCGCGCATGCCGGTGCCCGTGCCGGATCAGGCCGGCCACCAGGTCGTCGCGCGAGGCGCCCTCGATCGGGTCCTCGCCGGCGGAATAGACATCGGCGATGGCCACCACGTCGGCCTCGTTGAAGCAGCCGCAGAACTCGTCGAAGAGCGAATGGAGCCGCGAATAGCGGTGCGGCTGATGCACCGCGATCACCCGGCCCTTCGTGGCGTGGCGCGCGGCCTTCAGGACGGCGGCGATCTCCACCGGGTGGTGGCCGTAATCGTCGATGATCGCGACGCCGCCCACCTCGCCCACGCGGGTGAAGCGGCGGTTCACGCCGCCGAACTTCTCCAGCGCGCGGCGGATCTCCTCCAGGCCCAGGCCCAGGTGCCGCGCCACCGCCACGGCGGCCAGCGCGTTCGAGACGTTGTGGTCGCCCGGCATCGGCAGCACGCAGCCCTCGATCACCTTGTCCTCGGCCTGCAGCACCACGTCGAAACACGCCCGGCCCTGGTCGTAGGTCAGGTTCACCGCCCGCACGTCGGCCTGGGCGTTGAAGCCGAAGGTCACGACCCGGCGGTCGGTGATCCGGCCCACCAGGCTCTGCACCTCCGAATGGTCGGTGCAGCAGACCGCCAGCCCGTAGAAGGGGATGTTCGACACGAAGGCGTCGAAGCCCGCCTTCAGCCGCTCGAAATCGCCCCAATGCTCCATGTGCTCGGGGTCGATGTTGGTGACGATGGCGATGGTGGCGGGCAGGCGGTTGAACGTGCCGTCGCTTTCGTCGGCCTCCACCACCATCCACTCGCCCCGCCCCATCCGCGCGTTGGAGCCATAGGCGTGGATCACGCCCCCGTTGATCACCGTCGGGTCCACGCCCCCCTCGTCGAGGAGCGCGGCCACCATGGTCGTCGTCGTCGTCTTGCCGTGGGTGCCCGCGACGGCGACGTTCGACTTCATCCGCATGAGTTCCGCCAGCATCTCGGCCCGCCGCACCACCGGCAGACCCGCCGCCCGCGCGGCGTCGAGCTCGGGGTTGCCCGGCTTGATCGCAGACGAGATCACGACCACCTCGGCGCCGGCGAGGTTCTCGGCAGACTGGCCGGTGAACACCACGGCGCCCAGCCCCTGCAGCCGCTCGGTGATGGGCGAGGCCTTCAGGTCCGATCCCTGCACCCGGTAGCCGTGGTTCAGCAGCACCTCGGCGATCCCCGACATGCCAATCCCGCCGATGCCGACGAAATGGATCGGCCCGATATCGGTGGGCAGCTTGGTGGCGCGCGCGGCGTTCATGGCGAAGTCCCGGTCGATCGTCTCGTGTTTCACGGCATGTCCTCCGCGTGATCGTGAATGTCCACCCCGGCGATCCGGTGGGCGAGGTCGGCCAGGATCTCCGCCGCCTCGGGCCGGCCGAGGCCGCGCGCGCGGGCGGCCATGTGCGCGGCCGCCTCGGGCTGCGACAGGATCGCCTCGATATTGGCGCTGAGCGCGGCGGGCGTCAGCCGCGCCTCGGGGATCACCACCGCCGCCTCGGCCTCGGCGGGGCCGCGCGCATTGGCGCTCTGCTCGTCGCGGATCGAGGCCGCCAGCGGCACCAGGATCGCCGGCCGCCCGATGGCGGCGATGTCGGCCAGGCTCGACGCCCCGGCGCGGCTGATCACCAGTTGTGCGGCGGCCATGCGGCGCGGCACGTCGGCGAAGAACGGCGCCACCTCGGCCGCGATGCCCCGCTCGGCGTAAAAGGCCGCGACCCGCGCCTCGTCCTCGCCGCGCGCCTGCTGGGCGATCTCGACCCGGCCGCGCAGCGGCTCGGGCAGCGCGTCGATGGCCGCCGGGACGGTGTCCGACAGGATCCGCGCGCCCTGGCTGCCGCCGATGACGAGGATCCGCAGCGGCCCCTCGCCGGGGCGCTCGTAGGGGGCCCCGGCCAGCGACCGGATCGCCGCCCGGACCGGGTTGCCGGTGTGGTAGGCCACCACCTCCTCGGGCAGGATCGTGGGCCAGGTCCCGCACGCCACCGCGTCGGCGCGGCGCGCGAACATCTCGTTGACCCGGCCCAGCACGCCGTTCTGCTCGTGGATCATCCGGGGTAGGCGCAGGATCGTCGCCGCCGTCATGGCCGGGATCGACGGATAGCCGCCGAACCCCGCCACCAGCGCCGGCGGATCGGCCCGCATCGCGCGCAGCGCCTGCGCCACCCCGCCCGCGACGCGGAACGGCACCGCCGCCCGCGCCAGCGGCCCGCCCCGGGCGAAGGTGGCGCTCGCCACCTCGCGCACCGGCACCTCGGCGGGGAACCCCCCGGCATAGCGGGCGCCGCGGGCATCGGTGGACAGCGCCACGCGCCAGCCCCGCGCCAGCAGCTCCTCGGCCAGCGCCTGGGCGGGGAACAGGTGCCCGCCCGTTCCGCCGGCGGCGATCAGGCACAAGGGCGCGGCCGCGGCCCGGCCCGCCCGGACAGGGGCGCGCAATCCGCTCATCCCAGCCGCCGCCGCATCAGGATCTCGCCGATCTGGCCCTGCGGACGCTCGCGGGTGAAGGACAGGAGCATCCCCATCGCCAGGCCCATCGCGATCACCGACGACCCGCCATAGCTCACGAAGGGCAGCGTCATCCCCTTGGCCGGGAGCAGCCGCACCGCCACCCCCATGTTGATCATCGCCTGCACCCCGAACGAGCAGGCGAGTCCCGTGCCCGCCAGCCGGATGAAGGCGTCGCGCTCCCGCGTCAGCCGGCCCAGCGCACGCAGCACGATCGTGCCGTAGAGCGCGATGATCACCAGCACCAGGAGCAGGCCGTATTCCTCGGCCGCGACCGCGATGATGAAATCGGTATGCGCGTCGGGCAGCGACCACTTCACCTGTCCCTCGCCCACGCCCACGCCCAGGAAGCCCCCCTCCTGGATCGCGTTGGTGGCGTAGCCCAGCTGCGTGCGGGGATCGACCTCGGGGTTCAGGAAGCCGTCGATGCGCCGGGCGAAATGCTCGGAATTGGTATAGGCCACCGTCCCGGCCCCGGCCACGCCGCCCGCCAGCAGGACCAGCAGCAGGACCGGCGCGCCGGCCACGAAATACATCACCCCCCAGGCGAACAGGATCAGCGCCGCCTGCCCGAAATCGGGCTGCAGCGCCAGGAAGGCGACGATCACCAGCGTCAGGGCCAGGCTCATGGACTTGCCCGGCGGCCCGTTCAGGTCCTGGCTCGCCGCCAGGAGCCAGGCCACCATCGCCACGAAGCCGGGCTTGAGGAACTCGGACGGCTGCACGCTGGCAAATCCCAGCGAGTACCAGCGCACCGCGCCCTTGCCGAAATCGGTGCCGAGGATCGGCAGGCCCGCCAGCGCCACGAACGCGACGGCGAAACCCAGCACCGCCAGCCGCCGCACCAGCCGGGGCGACATCATCGTCACCACCAGCATCGCGACCAGCGCCGCGGCCCCGAACACCGCCTGCCGGATGACGTAATAGAACGGCTCGAAGCCGTTGCGCGCCGCCAGCGGCGGCGACGCCGCCAGCCCCAGCAGGATGCCGATCCCGAACAGCGCCAGCACGCAGGCCAGCGACAGCTTGTCGACCGTCCGCCACCATTTCGGAAGGATGGGCTCGCCCACCGCAAGGGGGACGCCGCCATGGACCATCTCGGTCATGGGAACACTGCCTTCGCCTCGATACCGCCCGTTTTCCGGGTCTCGTGCCCGTGATCCTAACCCGGACCGGGGGGCCTTGGCCAGAAATTTCGCATCTTGCCCCCGGCGCCCCTCCGCGCGAGGGACGGCGCATGGAGGTCCCCACCCTGATCCTCGGCGCCGGCGCGGCCGGCCTCATGTGCGCCGCCCATGCCGGCCCCGGCACGCTGGTCGTCGACCATGCCCGATCCCCCGGCGAGAAGATCCGCATCTCCGGCGGCGGGCGGTGCAACTTCACCAATACCGGGACCGAGCCCGAGCGGTTCCTCTCCGCCAATCCGCATTTCGCCAAGTCGGCGCTCGCCCGCTACACCCAGTGGGACTTCCTGGGCCTCGTCCAGGCGCACGGCATCGCCTGGCACGAGAAGACACTCGGCCAGCTCTTCTGCGACGGCAAGGCGACGCAGGTCGTCGCCATGCTCCGCGACGAGCTAACCCGCGCCGGCGCCGATCTGTGGCTGCGCACCGAGGTCGCCGAAATCTCCCACGACGGCCACGCCTTCCGCGTCGCCCTCGACCGCGAGGGGACCCGCATCCACGTCACCGCCCGCGCCCTCGTCCTGGCCACCGGCGGCCTGTCGATCCCGAAGATGGGCGCCACCGGCGCGGCCTACCGCATCGCGCGCCAATTCGGCCACCAGATCGTGGAGACCCGCGCCGCCCTCGTGCCGCTGACCTTCACGGGCACCGCCCTGGACCCGCTCGCCGCCCTGTCCGGCGTCTCGGCGCCGGCGCGGGCCATTGCGGGCGGCACCGCCTTCGAGGAATCCGTCCTCTTCACCCATCGCGGCCTCTCCGGCCCCGCGATCCTGCAGGCCAGCTCCTACTGGCACGAAGGCGCTCCGGTCGTCCTCGACCTCGACCCCGCCGGCCGCCTCCTCCCCGCCCTGCGCGACGCCCGCGCGACGGAGGGCCGCCGCGCCCCCGCCCGGGCGGTCGCGCAGCACCTCCCCCAGCGCCTCGTCGCCGCCCGCCTCCCCGACGACCTGCCGCCCCGCCTCGCCGATTGCTCCGACGCGGCGCTCGACCGCCTGATCGCCCGCTTCCGCGACTGGCGCCTCACCCCCTCGGGGACCGAGGGCTACCGCACCGCCGAGGTCACGGCGGGCGGCATCGACACCGCCGGCCTGTCCTCGAAGACGATGGAGAGCCGCCACCTCCCCGGCCTCTACGCCATCGGCGAGGCGGTGGACGTGACCGGCTGGCTCGGCGGCTACAACTTCCAGTGGGCCTGGTCCTCGGGCTGGGCCGCCGGCCGGGCGATCCGCGCCCGCGCCTGACCGCGCTCCCCCTTCCGCCGGACAGGAAAGGGGGCGCCGGCCCGCCCCCTTTCACCCTTTTCCAAATACCCCCGCCGGAGGCTCAGCCCGCCCCGGCCAGCCCCCGCCCCTTGAGGAGCGGCGCGACCCCCGGCATGGCGCCGCGGAAGGCGACGTAGCTCTCCGCCTCGTCCCGCGTGCCGCCGACGCGCAGCACCTCGCGCTCCAGCCGCGCCGCGGTCTCGGCATCGAACGGGTCCCCCGCCTCGCGGAACGCCTCGAAGGCGTCGGCATCCATGACCTCGGACCACATGTAGCTGTAATAGCCCGCCGAATACCCGTCCCCGGCGAAGACATGGGCGAAATGCGGCGTCGCGTGGCGCATCCCCACCGCCTTCGGCATGCCCAGCTCCTCCAGCAATTCCGCCTGCATCTCCATCGGGTCGTCCGGCGCTTCGCCGGCGTGGAATTCCAGGTCGACCAGCGCCGAGCCCAGGTATTCGACCGTCTGGAACCCCATGTCGTAGGTGGAGGCCGCGATCACCCGGTCGCGCATCTCGTCGGGCATCGCCTCCCCGGTCTCGGCATGGGTGGCGAACGTCGTCAGCACCTCCGGCACCTCCAGCCAATGCTCGAAGAGCTGCGAGGGCAGCTCCACGAAATCCCGCGCGACGGAGGTCCCGCTCATCGACTCGAACCGCACCTGCGACAGCAGCTGGTGCAGCGCGTGGCCGAATTCGTGGAACAGCGTCCGCGCGTCGTCGTAGGACAGACAGGCCGGACGCCCCTCGGGCGGCTTGGCGAAGTTGCACACGTTCACGACGATCGGCCGCACGCCCTCCTTCTGCGACCGGATGGTGGAACACCACGCCCCCGACCGCTTCGACCCGCGGGCGAAATAATCGCCCAGGAACACGCCCATGTGCTCCCCGTTCCGCGTCACCTCCCAGGCCCGCACGTCGTCGTGGTAGAGCGGCACCTCCACCGGCGTCATCTCGATCCCGTACAGCCGCTTGGCACAATCGAACGCCGCCGCGATCATCTGCTCCAGCCGCAGGTACGGCTTCAGCCGCGCCTCGTCGAGGTCGTGCTCCTCCACCCGACGCTTCTCGGAATAATAGCGCCAATCCCAGGGCTCCAGGTCGCCGTTCACCCCGTCATTGTGCATCATCGCCGCCAGCCTCAGGCCGTCCTCCACCGCGCGCTCCCGCGCCGGCTCCCAGACCTGCATCAGAAGGTCGCGCACCGCGCCGGGCGTCTTGGCCATCTGCGTCTCGAGCTTGAACTCCGCGAAACTGTCATAGCCCATGAGCCCCGCGCGCTCCTCGCGCAGCACCAGGATCTCGGCGGCCAGCGCCCGGTTGTCGGTCTCGCCCCCGTTCGCGCCGCGGCCCGTCCAGGCCCGGTGCGCGGCCTCCCGCAGGTCCCGACGGGGCGAGAATTGCAGGAACGGCACGATCAGCGACCGCGACAGCGTGATCGTGGGGGCGCCCGTGCCGCGCTCGGCGCCGGCCGCGCGCGCGCCCTCCACCACGAAGTCCGGCAGCCCCTCCAAGTCGGCCTCGTCCAGCACCATCTGCCAGTCGCGCTCGTCGGCCAGCAGGTTCTGCGTGAATTGCACGCCGAGGCTCGCCAGCCGCTCGGTCACCTGCCTGAGCCGGTCCTTGGCGATCCCCTCCAGCTGCGCGCCGGACCGCACGAAGCTGCGCCGCGTGAGGTACAGAAGGCGCGCCTCCTCCGGGCCGAGGTCCAGCGCCTCGCGGTCGTCCCAGACCGCCTCGATGCGCGCGAACAGGTCCGCGTTCATCGCCACGTCCGAGGAATAGGCCGACAGCATTGGCGAGAAATCCCGCGCCAGCGCCTGCCGCGCCTCGGTCGAATCGGCGCCGACGAGGTTGTAGAACACCCCCAGGACCTTCGACAGCGTCGCGTCCGCCGCCTCCAGCGCGGCGACCGTGTTCTCGAATGTCGGCGCCTCGGCGGACCCGGCGATCTCCGCCACGCGGGCGCGCGCCTCCTCCAGCGCCGTCTCGACGGCGGGGCGGAAATCGCCGTCCACGATCCGGTCGAAGGGCGGCATCCCGAACGGCGTATCCCAGGTGTCGATGAGCGGGTTGGTCACGAAGGTCTCCTTTTCCATGCCCCGGAGCCTAGCGCGCGAACGCGGCTTTCGCACCCTCCCTCACCCTTTCGGCAAATACCCCCGCCGGAGGCCCGCCCCGCGATCTTTCCGCCCGGAAAGGCGCGGGGACATGTCTCGCGCGCCTCGCGCGCTCCGGCTCACCCCGTCCCGCAGACCGGGCAGCCCGCGCGCTTGGCCAGCCGGATCTCGCGGTGCTCGCCCCAGAGCGCGTCGTGGATCGCCATCCGCCCCCGCAGGCCCCGCCCCGCTTGCGTGATCTCCTTGATCGCCTCGGCCGCCATCATCGTGCCCACGATCCCCGGCAGGGGCGACAGCACCCCCGCCTCGGCGCAACTCGGCGCCAGCCCCGGGGCGGGCCTTTCGGGAAAGACGCATCGATAGCACGGCGTCCCCGCCCAGGGGGCATAGGTCGTCAGCTGCCCCTCCCACTGGCTGAGCGCGCCCGAGACCAGGGGAACCTTCGCCGCCCCGCAGGCCCGGTTCAGGACGTAGCGGGTCTCGAGGTCGTCGCAGCCGTCCAGGACCAGGTCGTAATCCGCCACCAGCGCGCCCGCGATCTCCTCGGTCAGGCGCCGGTGATAGGGCCTGACCGCCACATGGGGGTTCACCGCCCGCATCCCCGCCTCGGCCGAGAACACCTTGGGCATCCCCACCCGGCCCTCGGCATGGATCACCTGCCGCTGCAGGTTCGTCGCCTCCACCGAATCGTCGTCGATCACCCCGATCGTGCCCACGCCCGCCGCGGCGAGGTAGAGCATCGCGGGCGAGCCCAGCCCCCCCGCCCCCACGACCAGCACGCGGGCCGCCTTCAGCCGCCTCTGGCCCGTGCCGCCGATCTCGCGCAGGACCACGTGGCGGGCATAGCGCTCGATCTCGCCGGGCGCGAACGCCCCCGGCGCGCCCTCCGGGGGCCGGTTCTCGGGCCGGTTCTCGGGGCGGTTCTCGCGCCGGTTCTCGGGCCGCACCCGCGCGCGCAGCTTGCCCAGCCCCCGGGCATAGAGCAGGACCAGCGCCCCCAGCCCCCCCAGGACCAGCCATTCCCCCGCCGATCCGCCCAGCGCCTCGCGCAGCGGTGCGCCCCGCGGCAGCGCCACGTTCGCCGCCAGCACGAGCACATAGAGGAGGCCCAGCGCGATCACGCGGGCCTGCCGCGGCCAGCCCAGCCGCGCGCCGGCGATCCAGATCGCCACGCCCAGGGCCAGGACCAGCACCATCAGCCGCGCCCCGTCGACCCGAAGCCGCCCGTCCCCCGCGGCGTGTCCGACAGCCGCTCGCGTTCGGCGAACGCCGCCTGCGGCGCGGGCGCGATCACCGCCTGCGCGATCCGCTCGCCATGGCCGATGGTCACCGGCTCCGTCCCGAGGTTGATCATCAGCACCCCCACCTCGCCGCGATAATCCGCGTCCACCGTTCCGGGCGCGTTCACCAGCGTCAGCCCGTGCCGCGCGGCCAGGCCCGAACGCGGCCTGACCTGCATCTCGACCCCCTCGGGCAGGGCCACCGCGATCCCGGTCGGCACCAGGGCGCGGGCCATCGGGGCCAGCGTCAGGCCCCGCTCCCGGTCGCCCGGCGCGAGGTTGGCGCGCAGGTCCGCCCCCGCGGCGCCCGCGCTCGCATAGGCGGGCAGGGCCACGTCCGGGTCGGCGCCCGGAAGCCGCATCACCTCGACGATCATCGCCCGTCTCCCGCGCGACCGGTCGGCGCCCGCCCGGGGCCGCCTTGCGCGGCCCGTCCGTCCGCCCCGCCTCGGGGCCGGCCCGGGCCGGCTCCGGGGCGATCCGTCCCTGCCCGCCTGCCGCTCATCCGCCCCGCTCCGCCGGGCCCGAGAGCCGTTCCGCGATCCGGTCGATCAGGCGGCGGGCGACGGCGTCCTTGCCCGCGCGCGGCCAGGCCTCGTGCCCCTCCCCGGTCACCAGGATGACGGCGTTCTCGGTGCCGCCCATGATCCCCGTCCCCTCCGACACGTCGTTGGCCAGGATCCAGTCGCAGCCCTTCCGCGCCCGCTTGGCGGTCGCGTTCTCGACCACGTCGTGGGTCTCGGCGGCGAAGCCGACGACGAGGTCCGGGCGCCGCCCGCCCCGCGCCACGCCCGCCAGGATGTCGGGATTCTCCACCAGGTGCAGGTCCGGCAACCGGCCGTCCTGCTTCTTCATCTTCCGGTCGGCGGCGTCGGCCACGCGCCAATCGGCGACCGCCGCCGCGAAGATCGCCGCATCCGCCGGCAGCGCCGCCTCGACCGCCCGTTCCATCTCCGCCGCCGTCTCCACCCGGACGACCTCGACCCCCTCGGGCGGGGGCACCGTCGCCGGCCCGGTGACGAAGGTGACCCGCGCGCCGGCGTCGCGCGCCGCCACCGCGATGGCGGTCCCCTGCGCGCCCGACGAGCGGTTGGCGATGTAGCGCACCGGGTCGATGGGCTCGTGCGTGGGCCCGCTCGTCACCAGGACATGGCGCCCCCGCAGCGCCCCCCCGGCGTCGGGACGGATGTCCCCCGCCGGTCCGGCATCCGCCCGGCCCCAGTCCGGCCCGGGCAAGGCGGCGGCGGGACCGGGGCGGGACGCCGGACCGGCGTCGATCGCCGCCAGGATCGCCGCCGGTTCCGCCATCCGCCCCGGCCCGTGCTCGCCGCAGGCCATGTCGCCCACATCGGGCCCCACCACCGCGATCCCGTCGCCCTTCAAGGTCGCGAGGTTGCGCTGCGTGGCGGCGTGCTCCCACATCCGGACGTTCATCGCCGGCGCGATCAGGACCGGCGTGTCCGTCGCCAGGAGCAACGTGGAGGCGAGGTCGTCGGCATGGCCCGCCGCCATCTTCGCCATCAGGTCCGCCGTCGCCGGCGCCACCACGATCAGGTCCGCCACGCGCGACAGCTGGATATGCCCCATCTCCGCCTCGTCGGTCAGGTCCCAGAGGTCCGAGAAGACCTTTCTTTCCGCCAGCGAGGACACCGATAGCGGGGTGACGAACTCGGCCCCCGCGCGGGTCAGGACCGGCGTCACGACCGCGCCCGCGCGCCGCAGCCGCCGGATCAGGTCGAGCGACTTGTAGGCGGCGATCCCGCCGCCGATGATCAGGAGGATGTGCTTGCCCGTCAGCATCGTGGCGCGACCCTAGGCCCGCGCCACCGGCGCGGCAAGGGCGGCCGGGGCGTCACCTGAGCGCCGCGCAGGGGTCCTCCGCACGGCGCGCGGCCGGCACCTCGACGACCACCCAGGCATCGAACGGCGCCGCCTCCCGGGGCTCGGTGAACTGTCCCAGCGCGATCACCTCCAGCTCCGGCCGCGCCCTTGCCAGCAGGGCCGGAACGCCCCTGTCGCGGCGGGCATGGCCATTCCCGGTGATGACCGCCACCGGCCCGCCGGTGCGTTCGAGCGCCTCCAGAACGGCCTCGGCCAGCGCCGCGTCGCGCAGGCGCTGCGCCGCGACCATGCCGGGCAGCGCCGCCTCGGGCAGAAGGCCGCAATGCGCCTCGGCCTGCTCGGCCTCGCGCGCGGCCTGCTCCGGCGGCGACAGGGCGATATCGAGGCCGTAGAGGGCGGGATCGGCGATCCGGCTTGACGGGCCCTCCGAGACGGCGCGCAGGATCTCGTCCCGGCCGACCTCGGCCCCCAGGATGAGCGCGTCGCCGAGGGCCTGGAATATCGGGAAATAAGTGTCGAAATCCGGCCAGCCGCGCTGCTCCCACGACAGCGCGCGGCCAAGCGCCGCCTCGTCCGCGCCCCGGCGCGCCATCGCCACGGGGCCCAGATCGGGCGGCAGCATCTCGAAGACGACCGCAGCGGGAACGAGCCGCTCTACCCAGGCGGCCTGGTTGGCGTGGTGGGCGGGCACGTCGTGCTCCTCGCCCATCACCACCACCGGGGCGTCGAGCGGGACCACGTCCGCCGCGACCTCCTCGCAGATGGCCGGCGCCGCCCAGAGCAGGGCGGCGCCGAGCAGACAGGGCGCGGACGGCGTCACGCGAGGAAGTTGCGGACCTCGGCGCACTGGGTTTCCAGCGCCTTGCGCATCTTACCGAAGGCCGCCGCCTCCAGCTGGCGGACCCGCTCCTTGGACAGGCCCAGTTCCGTGCCAAGGCTTTCGAGCGTCCGCGGCTGGTCGCGCAGCTTGCGCTCCCGCACGATGAAGCGTTCGCGCTCGTTGAGCTGCTGCATCGCGTCCACCAGCCACACCCGCAGCGTGTCGATGTCCTTGGCCTGGGTCACCGTCTCGTCGGCCTGGGCGCTGTCATCCTCCAGCGCGTCGATCCATTGCCGGCCCTCGTCCTCGGTCGACTGGGTGGCGTTCAGCGAGAAGTCGGAGCCGGCCAGGCGCCCCTCCATCATCTCCACGTCCTGCAGTGGCACGCCGACCTCGGTGGCGATCAGGTGACGCATCTGGTGCTTGTCGAGATACTCGCCCCGCGCCGCGGCCTCGCGCTCCAGCCGCGCCTGCACCCGGCGCATGTTGAAGAACAGCGATTTCTGGCTGGAGGTCGAGCCGGTCCGGACCATCGACCAGTTCCGCATCACGTAATCCTGGATCGAGGCCTTGATCCACCAGACCGCATAGGTGGAAAAGCGGACGCCCCGGTCGGGATCGAACTTGTCGGCGGCCTTCATCAGGCCCAGCCCGGCCTCCTGGATCAGGTCGTTCATCGGCGCGCCGTAGCGCTTGAACTTCGCCGCCATCGAGATCGCGAGCCGCATGTAGGCCGTGATCAACCGATGCAATGCCGCCTCGTCGCGCTGGTCGCGCCACGCATAGGCAAGTTCGAGCTCCGTCTCCGCGTCGAGAAGTTCCGCCTGCATGGCGCGGCGGGAAAGCGTCTGATCGGAAAAGCCGTCGAAAGCCATGTCTCTACCCCCTAGGGACGTAAGGTGGTTGCGCGATTTCTTGGACCGGTTGAACAATCGTTACGAAGCGCGTTCGGATCGTTTACGAATGGGGCCGAAGAAAGTTCCCGAAAAATGTTGCTCGCGCGGCCATGCGCGCTAGTCGCTCGTTGCGCGGAGCGCCGGGGACGGGCGGCGTTAACGCGCCCGCAACCCTGCTCGGGATAGGCCGCCCGGACGATGCCCGCCAAGGAGCGCCGCCCTGATCTCCCGTGCCCATACGCTCGCCTTCGAGGGGATCGAGACCCGCGCGGTCGAGGTGCAATGCGCCGTGGCCCCCGGCCTGCCGAGCTTCTCCATCGTGGGGCTGCCCGACAAGGCGGTCAGCGAGGCCCGCGAGCGGGTGCGCGCCTCGCTGGCGGCGCTGGCGATCGCGCTGCCCTCGAAGCGGATCACCATCAACCTCGCGCCGGCGGACCTGCCCAAGGAGGGGGCGCATTTCGACCTGCCGATCGCGCTGGCGCTGCTGGCCGCGATCGGGATCCTGCCCGGCGACGCGGTCGAGGGGGTCGTGGCGCTGGGCGAGATGTCGCTCGACGGCACGCTGGTCCCGGTGGCCGGCGCGCTGCCCGCCGCGCTGCACGCCGCGGAGGCGGGCCGGGACCTGTTCTGCCCGGCGGGATGCGGCGCCGAGGCCGCCTGGGTGGACGCCGCGCGGGTCCTGGCGCCCGCGAGCCTGGGCGAGATCATCGCCCATTTCACCGGCCAGCGCCCCCTCGCCCCGGCCAGCCCCGGCGAGGTGGTCGCGGGCCCGCCGGGCCGGGATCTGGCCGATATCCGCGGCCAGGAACGGGCCAAGCGCGCGCTGGAGATCGCCGCGGCCGGACGCCATCACCTGATCTATGTCGGCGCGCCGGGCGCGGGGAAATCGATGCTGGCGCGCTGCCTGCCGGGGCTCTTGCCGCCGCTCTCGGCCACGGAGGCGCTGGAGACCTCGATGGTGCATTCCCTGGCGGGGCTGATCGACGAGGGCGGGATCACCCGCGACCGGCCGTTCCAGGACCCGCACCACACCGCCTCGCCGGCCGCGATCGTGGGCGGCGGCAAGGGGGCGAAGCCGGGCCAGATCAGCCTGGCCCATAACGGCGTGCTGTTCCTCGACGAGCTGCCGGAATTCGCGCGCGCCGTGCACGAGACGCTGCGCCAGCCGATCGAGACCGGCGAGGTCGTCGTGTCGCGGGCCAACGCCCATGTCCGCTATCCCTGCCGGTTCCTGCTGATCGCGGCCGCCAATCCGTGCCGCTGCGGCCACCTGGCGGACGCGGCGCTGGCCTGCGCCCGCGCCCCGGCCTGCGGGCACGATTACATGGGCCGGATCTCGGGGCCGCTGATGGACCGCTTCGACCTGCGGGTGGAGGTGCCGCCGGTCGGCTATGCCGACCTCGAATTGCCGCCCTCGGGGGAAACCTCGGCCATCGTCGCGGCGCGGGTCGCCGCGGCCCGCGCCGTGCAGGCGGAGCGGTTCGCCGGGCAGGACGGGGTGCGGGTCAACGCCGACGCGCAGGGCGCGGTGCTGGACGCGGTGGCCGCGCCGGACGCGGCAGGGCGCGACCTGCTGCGGCGGGCGGCGGGCCGGTTCGGCCTGTCGGCGCGGGGCTATCACCGGGTGCTGCGCGTCGCCCGCACGATCGCCGACCTGGCCGGGGACCGGGACGTGGGCGCCCCACACGTGGCCGAGGCGCTGTCGTTCCGCCTGGCCGCCGCCCCGGCGGAGGAGCGCGCCGGCGCCCGGGCTCCGGCGGACGCGGCGCGGCCCTAGCGGGACAGGAAGTTGAGGGCGCGCCCGACCGGCATGTCGCCATCGGTCAGCTCGATCGCCTCCCGCACCAGCCAGGGGCGGTCGAGGATGCCCGCGATCACGGCGGCGACATGGCCGCGCGCCACGTCGCCATAGGGGACGGCGCGCCCGGCGCGGACCCGGCCGTCGCCATCGGCGTCCTGCAGCGTGCCGGGCCGGACCAGCACCCAGTCGAGCGCGGAGGCCGCGACGGCCACGTCGGCGCGCTTCTTGCAGGCCATGTAATGCTCGAACGTCTCCGACACCTCGCGGTCGCGCCCCGCCTCGGGGAAGACGGAGACGAGCACCAGCCGGGGGACGCCCTCGCGCTCCATCGCGGCGACGAGCGCCTCGGGGCCGTCGCCGTCGATCTTCGTGGCCTCGTCGATGCCCGCGCCGCCGGCCCCGGCCGAGAACACCACCGCCTCCATCCCCCGGACCAGATCGGCATAGCCGCTCACGCCCATCTCCATCAGGTCGCCGGCATGGGGGGTGGCGCCGGCGCGCTGGATGTCCTTCGCCTGTCCGGGCCGGCGGTGCAGACCGTGCACCTCGTGCCCCGCCTCGACCAGAAGGGGCAGAAGCCGGCGTCCCACGCCGCCCGTCGCCCCGATCACCATGATCCGCATACCGTCCTCCTGCACTCGTGTCCGGGCTGCGATCTAGGGCGGCCGCGCCGCATGGCGAAACCGCCCGGCCGCGCCTATCTGGCGGCCATGACCGCGCTTCCTCCCCGTTTCGCCGAGTGGTTCGCCGCCCGCGGCTGGACCCTCCACCCCCATCAGCGGGAGATGCTGGACCGGGCCGGGGCGCCCGCGCAGCTCTTGATCGCGCCGACCGGGGGCGGCAAGACGCTGGCCGGGTTCCTGCCCACCCTGGCGGAGCTGGCCGAGGGCGGCCATGCGGGCCTGCACACGCTCTATGTCTCGCCGCTCAAGGCGCTGGCCAGCGACATCCGCCGCAACCTGACCCGGCCGGTGGAGGAGATGGGGCTGCCGGTACGGATCGAGGACCGGACCGGCGACACCTCGGCCACGGCGAAGCGGCGCCAGCGGGCCGATCCGCCGCATATCCTGCTGACGACGCCCGAGAGCCTGGCGCTGATGCTGTCCTACGAGGACGCGCCGCGGATCTTCGCCGGGGTGAGGCGCATCGTGGTGGACGAGATCCACGCGCTGGCCGAATCGAAGCGCGGCGACCAGCTGATGCTGGCGCTGAGCCGGCTGCAGGCGCTGGTTCCGGACCTCAGGCGCGTGGGGCTGTCGGCGACGGTCGAGGACCCGGCGGCGATCGCGTCGTTCCTGGCCCGCCACCCCGACCCGTGCGAGATCCTGCACGCCGATCCCGGCCCCGATCCCGACATCGCGATGCTGGACGTCGCGGACCCGCCGCCTTGGGCGGGGGGCGGGGGGCGCTATGCCATTCCCGCCGTGCTGGACCAGGTCCGGGCGCATCGCACCACGCTCATCTTCCACAACACGCGCGCGCAGGCGGAGATCTTCTTTCACGAATTGTGGCTGCAGAACGAAGACGCGCTGCCCATCGGCATCCACCACGGATCGCTGTCGCGCGAACAGCGGGCGAAGACCGAGGCGGCGATGGTGGCCGGCCAGCTGCGCGCCATCGTCTGTACCGGCTCCCTCGACCTCGGGATCGACTGGGGCGACGTGGACCTGGTGATCCAGGTCGGCGCGCCCAAGAACGTCAAGCGGCTGGTGCAGCGGATCGGGCGGGCGAATCACCGCTACAACGCGCCGTCGAAGGCGCTCCTGGTGCCCGCCAACCGGTTCGAGGTGGTGGAATGCGTGGCGGCGCTGCAGGCGGTGAAGGCCCGCGCGCTCGACGGCGATCCGCGCGGGCCGGGGCCGCGCGACGTGCTCTGCCAGCACATCCTGATCCGCGCCGCCTCGGGCCCCTTCGACGCAAGCGAGCTGTACTCCGAGGTCACCAGCGCGGGGGCCTATGCGGGGGTGACGCGGGCCGCGTTCGACGCGTGCCTCGATTTCGTCGCCACGGGGGGCTACGCGCTGCGGGCCTACGACCAGTGGCAGCGGCTGATGCGCGACGGCGGGCTATGGCGGCTGCGCGATCCCCGCGGCGCGGCCCGCATCCGGCAGAACGTGGGCACGATCATGGATACCGACCTTCTGAAGGTGCGGCTCAGGAACCGGCGCGCGGGCACCCCGCTCGGCGAGGTCGAGGAGGGCTTCGCCGCCACGCTCAGCCCCGGCGACACGTTCCTGATCGGTGGCGAGGTGGTCCGCTACGAGGGGCTGCGCGAGATGGTCGTCGAAGTCACCCGCCGCCCCGAGAAGCCGCCGAAGATCGCGACCTTCATGGGCACGAAATTCGCCACCTCGACGCAGCTTTCCCACCGGATCCTGACGATGTTCCGGCAGGCCGACTGGCCCGAGCTGCCCCGCGCGACCCGCGACTGGCTGCACCTGCAGCGCGACCGGTCGCGCCTGCCCGAGGCCGACCGCATCCTGGTGGAGAGCTTTCCGTTCCTGTCGCGGCATTGCACCTGCATCTACGGCTTCGCCGGGCGCAACGCGATGCAGACGCTGGGCCTTCTGGTGACGCAGCGGATGGAGGCGGCGGGGCTGCATCCGATGGGCTTCGTCGCGACCGATTACGCGACGCTGATCTGGGGGCTCGACCCGGTCGACGATCCCGCGCCGCTCTTCGACGGGGACGACCTGCGCGCCGCGTTCGAGACCTGGCTGGGCGGCAACGCGGTGATGAAGCGGACCTTCAAGCAATCGGCGGTGATCGCGGGGCTCGTGGACCGGCAGACGCGCGGGCAGCGGAAATCGGGCAAGCAGGCGACGTTCTCGTCCGACATCCTCTACGACACGCTGAGGCGCTACGATCCCGATCACCTGCTGCTCGACATCACGCGGGAGGAGGCGCTGAAGGGGCTGGTGGATTTCGGCCGCATCGAGGAGATGCTGGCCCGCACGGCGGGGCGCATCGACCATGTCCGCACCGACCGGCCCACCCCGCTCGCCGCGCCCCTGTTCCTGGAGGCGGGCCGCGTGCCTGTCGAGGGCGCCGCGACCGAGAAGCTGCTCGCCGACGAGGCCGAACGGCTGATGGAGGGGGCGGGCCTGCGGATCACCGCCGAGGACACGCGGCGCTGGCGCGGGCCGTTCTGAACGGTTGCGGCGCGGAGGCGCGAAAGCTATCGAACGGAGCATGAACTTCTATGCCTTCGAGCTTTGCGGGGCCGGACTCCGCCTGTTGCCCTCGGGCGCGGTCTGGTGGCCCGACGCGGGCACGCTGATCGTGTCGGACCTGCACCTGGGCAAGTCGGAGCGGATCGCGCGGCGCTCGGGCCAGATGCTGCCGCCCTACGACACGCGGGAGACCCTGAGCCGGCTGGAGGCCGACATCGCCGCGATGGCGCCGGCGCGGGTGGCCTGCCTGGGCGATTCGTTCGACGACGACGCGGCCCGCGCCGGGCTGGAGCCGGCCGAGGCGGACCGGATCGGCCGCCTGCAGGACGGCCGCGACTGGATCTGGATCACCGGCAACCACGACCCCGCCGCCGACAGCCTTGGCGGCGCGGCGCGGGCCGAGGCGCGGCTCGGGCCCCTGAGCCTGCGCCACATCGCCCGCGCGGGCGCCACGGCCGAGATGTCGGGGCATTACCATCCCAAGGCGCGCCTGTCGGTGCGGGGCCGGCGCATCGCGCGGGCCTGCCTGCTGGTCGATGCCGACCGCGCGATCCTGCCCGCCTACGGCACCTATACCGGGGGGCTCGACTGGACGGCGCCGGCCTTCGCCGATCTGATGGGCCCGGGGGCGCGGGCGATCCTGACCGGGCCCAGCCCTTGCGCGATCCCCCTGCCCGCCCGGGCCCGCGCATGAGCGCGGCGATCCGGGACAGCTTCGCCCGGCAGACCATGATGCGCACCTTCGGCGCCGAGCTGACCGAGATCGGCGACGGGCGCGCGGTGATCGAGGCGCCGATCCGCGACATCGCCCGGCAGCATCACGGCTACGGCCATGCCGGGCTGACCTTCGCGCTGGGCGACACGGCGGCGGGCTATGCGGCCGCGACGCTGATGGCGGAGGGCGCCGAGCCGCTGACGGCGGAGATGAAGATCAACCTGCTGCGCCCGGCGGCCGGCGCGCGGCTGATCGCCCGCGGGCGGGTGATCCGGCCCGGGCGCCGCCTCCTCGTCGTCGCCGCGACGGTCGCGGCGCTGCGGGAGGGCCGCGAGGTGGAGATCGCGATCCTGCAGGGGACGATGATCCCCGCCTGAGCCCCGCTCAGAGCAGGATCAGCACGGCCAGGACGAAGCCCACGAACAGCGCCCCGTGAAAGATGGTGGTGGCGCTCATCCGCGTTCGCTCCCCGGTGTCGATGCCCCGTCAATGCCGGGACATTCGCCGAGTTGCGTGAACGAACCGTTACGCCCCGCGCCACGGTCCCTGCGCGGGGACATGGAGGCGCAGGACCGCGCCGCGGCGCAGGAGGCCCGGCCGCTCCACCCAGGCGGTGACGCCGCGCCGCCCCTGCGCCGCCGCCTTGAAGCGGCGCCCCGCCTCGCCCAGTTCCTCGGCGATCCGCATGGCCGGAAGCTGGCAGGGCTGGTTCTCCATGTCGACCACGAGGGTGACGCCGTCCGGCCCCTGGAGCCGCGACGAGGGCGGCACGCGGGTGAAATCGGCGATCCCCTCGACCACGAGGGAGGCGCCGAGCCAGGCCGGGTCCAGCGTCTGCACGCCCATCTCGCCGGCGATCTCGGCCATCTCCTCGGCCGAGACGATGGAGAGCTGGCGGACATTGGCGATCTCGGTGCCGCGGGGGTGCTGCTCGGCGACGCGCCCGCAGGAGGGGCGCGTGACGCCGGCGTGATGCTCGCCCGCCATGCCGCCGAAATCGAGCGGCATCTCGTCGATCGCCTCGCCGTCCACGGGCTTGCGGTCGCGGTGGGGCACGCGGCCCAGCCAGACGATGCGGGCGGTGTGGTCGGTGGGGATCAGGGCCTGCACGGGTACCTCCGGTCGGTCGCGGCCACCATAGCCGTCCCGATGCCGGACGGAAGCCCCGAACGCAAACGGGCCCGGCGCGATGGCCGGGCCCGGTTCGTGATCCTGGCGTGCCGCCTCAGGTCGGCTGCGGTTCGGGGCCGCTTTCGGATTTCGGGCGCGTCTTCGTCTTGGGGATCGAGGCGATGGACGAGGTCGAGCCGTGATCGGAGGAATCGTCGTCGTCGCCCCGGTTCAGGGGCTCGCCGTTCACGACCTTGAGGATCTCGGGCCCGGTCAGCGTCTCGTATTCCAGGAGGCCCTGCGCCAGGCGCTCCCATTCCTCGCGCTTCTCGGTCAGGATCCGCTTGGCGGTGTGATAGCCCTCGTCCACGAGCTCCTTGACCTTGTCGTCGATCAGCTTCTGCGTGGCGGCGGAATGGTTGGTGCCGCCGCCATAGGCGCCCAGATAGCTCTGCTGCTCGTTGGCGTAGTCCACGAAGCCCAGCTCTTCGGCGAAGCCGAACTGGGTGACGAGGGCCCGCGCGATCTTGGAGACCTGCTGGATGTCCGAGGCCGCGCCGGAGGTCACGTTCTCCTTGCCGAATTTCAGCTCCTCGGCCACCCGGCCGCCCATCGCCATGGCGATCTTGGACTTGTACTTGGTGAAGGTAACCGACAGCTGGTCCCGCTCGGGCAGCGAGAGGACGAGGCCCAGCGCCCGGCCCCGCGGGATGATCGTCGCCTTGTGGACGGGATCGTGCTGGGGAACGTTCAGCCCGACGATGGCGTGGCCGGCCTCGTGATAGGCGGTCAGCTTCTTCTCGTCCTCGGTCATGACCATCGAGCGGCGCTCGGCGCCCATCATCACCTTGTCCTTGGCGTTCTCGAAATCGTCCATGGTGACGAACCGGCGCCCCACCCGCGCCGCCATCAGGGCCGCCTCGTTCACGAGGTTGGCGAGGTCGGCGCCCGAGAAGCCGGGCGTGCCGCGGGCGATGATCCGCAGGTCGACGTTGGGCCCCAGCGGCACCTTGCGGGCATGGACGCCCAGGATCTTCTCGCGGCCCTTGATGTCGGGGTTGGGCACCTGCACCTGCCGGTCGAAGCGGCCGGGACGCAGCAGCGCGGGATCGAGCACGTCGGGGCGGTTGGTGGCCGCGACGATGATGATGCCCTCGTTCGCCTCGAAGCCGTCCATCTCCACCAGGAGCTGGTTGAGGGTCTGCTCGCGCTCGTCGTTGCCGCCGCCATAGCCCACGCCGCGGGATCGGCCGACGGCGTCGATCTCGTCGATGAAGACGATGCAGGGGGCGTTCTTCTTGGCCTGCTCGAACATGTCGCGCACACGGGAGGCGCCAACGCCCACGAACATCTCGACGAAGTCGGAGCCCGAGATGGTGAAGAAGGGCACGCCCGCCTCGCCCGCCACGGCGCGCGCGAGGAGCGTCTTACCGGTGCCCGGGGGGCCGACCAGCAGCGCGCCCTTGGGGATCTTGCCGCCCAGGCGCGAGAACTTCTGCGGGTTGCGGAGGAACTCGACGATCTCTTCCAGGTCGTCCTTGGCCTCGTCGATGCCGGCCACGTCGTCGAAGGTGACCCGGCCGTGCTTCTCGGTCAGGAGCTTGGCCTTGGACTTGCCGAAGCCCATGGCGCCGCCCTTGCCGCCGCCCTGCATGCGGTTCATGAAGTAGATCCACACGCCGATCAGCAGCAGGAACGGCAGGAAGCTCATCAGGACCGTGGTGAAGCCGGATTGTTCCTGCGGCTTGGCGTTGACGGTCACGTCATTGGCGATCAGACGATCCGTAAGCTCCCCCCCCTGGTCGGGCCGGACGGTGCTGTATTCCTGCCCGTCGGCGCCCCGGAACACGACCCGCTCGCCGTCGAGCGTGACATTGCTGACCTCGCCCGATTCAACTTGCGAGATGAATTCCGAATAGCTGACGGTGCGGGAATTGAGGTTCGATTGACCGCCGGAGAACAGATTGAACAAGGCCAGGACGAGCAGGAACAGCACGACCCAGAATGCGATGTTGCGCGCGTTTCCCAAAATTGCCTCCTCAACGGTGGGACGGGGATGCCGGACATCCTGCGTGGACCCTAGATAACCATCGGCGGGTCCGATTCAATCACGAAGACAGAACGCCGCGAAATTGCCGCGCCCGTCGGGGGTGGCCCGCCATCCATGCGCGTGCCCGGCGAGCGGCGCCGCGACGAGCGTGTCGCCCCGCCAGATGGCGGGCGTCGCGGCAAGCGTCGCCCGCGGCAGGCCGGTCGCGCGCCATTCGGGACAGAGCCTGAGCCCCGCCGCCCCCAGCGCGGCGACGTGCAGACCGGGCGCGTGGGGCCCCTCGATCCGCCAGCGCCCGTCCCAGAGCGCGGCGGTCGGCGCCGTGAGGCCCGCGACGGCCGCGGGCTCGCGCCCGATCCGCCACCGCGTCCCTTCGGCGGCGATGCGCGCGCCCGCCAGCATGCGTGCCCCCTCGGCCGCGATCCCGGGGACGAGGGCGGCGAGCGCGGCCTGACGGGGCCGGGCGGCGGGACCGGCGATCCAGCCCAGCGCGGCGCGAAGGAGGCGGCGGTCGATCTCGGCGGCGAGGGGCGGATCGGGGGCGCGGTCGAGGAGCAGGTCGCCCCGGTCGGCCCGCACCACCCGCGCGGCCTCCCGCGCGGTGAACGTGTCGAGCGCCGCAGCGGCCTCGGCCAGGCTGCGGGCAGTGGCGGCGAGGCTGCCGGCCTCGACCCCGAGGGGGGCGAGCGCGCCCAGGATCCGCCGCGCCCGCGCCCGGTCATAGACGGGATCGTCGTTCGTCGGGTCCTCGGCCCACGGGATCCCGGCGGCGCGCAGATGCGCGCGCAAATCGGCGCGGGACGCGTCGAGCAGCGGCCGGCGCCACGCCGTCCCGTCGCGCTCGAACCGCGCGGGCATCGCGGCGAGCCCGTCGACGCCGGGGGCGCGGCGCAGGCGGATCAGCACGCCCTCGGCCACGTCGTCGCGGGTATGGCCGAGCGCCACGCGGGCCACCCCGGCCGCCGCCGCCCAGGCCCCGATCAGGCCGTAGCGCGCCGCGCGCGCCCGCGCGGGCAGGTTCCCCGCCCCGTCCCAGCGCCAGTCCAGGATCGCGTGGTCGATGCCGCGCGCCCGGCAATGGGCGGCCACCGCCGCCGCCTCGGCCGCGGACTCCGCGCGCAGGCCATGATCGACCGTGACGGCGCGGAGGCTGCGGCCCCGGTCGGCCGCGGCGCGGATCGCGAGGTCGAGCAGCGCCATGGAATCGCCCCCGCCCGAGACGGCGACGGCCACCTCACCGGGCGCGTCGAAGAGCCCCCCGGCCCGCGCGGCCAGCCCCGCGGGGCCGGTCACGAGCAGCCGAGATCGCCCCGCGCGGTTTCCGCCTCGCCGGCCGCGTCGCTGCCGGGGAAGCGGGTGGGCACCTCGCCCAGCGTCGCGCAGGCATCCTCCCGCTGTCCCAGCGTGCCGAGCTTGCGCCCCAGTTCGAGGAGCGCCTGCGCGGCGACGGGGCCCTGCGGCTGGCCGGAGAAGGCGTCGAGATAGGCGCGTGCGGCGGCGGTGTCGTCGCCCGTCTCGCTCAGCGCCTCGCCGCGCAGGAAATGCGCCTCGCCGGTCAGGGGACCGCCGGTATAGGTGTCGGTGAAGGCGCGGAACAGCTCGGCCGCGCGGCCGAAATCGCCCGCGTCGAAAGCCGTCTGCGCGCGGTCGAAATCCTCCCGCTCGCCCACGGCGAGTTCCGCCCCTTCGGTCACCGGGCTCGGCTTGGCGGCGGGCAGCGTCTCCACCCCGCCCAGGGGCGGCGTCTCGCCCAGCGCGGCGATGTCGCAGCCCTCTTCGAGCTCGCAGACGCGGAAGCGCAGGTCGCCGATGCGGTTGGTGCCGTCGCTGACCACGCGGTTGATGCGGTTCTCCAGCTCCTCGGTCAGGCCGGTCAGGCGCCGCAATTCGGCCTCCATGGCGTCGATCCGCTCCAGCGCGCCGGTGCCGGAAAGGTTGGTCTGCGGGCCGCCGGTGGTCGACAATTCGCGGTTCAGCCGCTGCACCTCGACGAAGAGGACCTGCAATTCCTGGCGGATGTCGGCCAACGTCTCGCCGTCCTGGGCCTGCGCGAGGCCGGGGACGAGGAGGGCGGCGATCAGGAGAAGGCGGCGCATCGGCTCAGCTCGTCAGGCCGCCGGCGGCGATCACCGTGACGGCGCGGCGGTTCTGGGTATAGCAGGATTCGGTCGAGCAGACCTCGATCGGACGTTCCTTGCCGTAGGTGACGGTCCGGAGCCGGCTGGAGGCGATGCCCTGCGCGACCAGGAAGTCGCGCGCCGAGGCGGCCCGCCGGGCGCCGAGGGCGAGGTTGTATTCCCGCGTCCCCTGCTCGTCGGCATGGCCTTCGATGATGGCGGTGTATTCGGGGTTGCGCGCCAGCCAGGCGGCCTGCTGGGCCAGGGTCTGGCGGGCCGCGTCGGACAGCGTGGACTGGTCGACGGCAAAGAGCACGCGGTCGCCCACGCTCTCCTGGAAATAGGCCGGCGAGGAGGGATCGAGCGCGCCCTGCGCGACGCCGCCCGGCGCCCCGAACCCGTCGGCCCCCGCGCCCGGCCCGCCCGCGCCGGGACCGAACCGGCCCGGGTTCGAACAGGCCGCGAGGCCCGCCACGCACAGGATCGTCAGACCCACCTTGAAACCACGCATCACTGCCGCCTCTCTTTTCGTTTCGACACCGTCCTTAGCACCCGCCGCCGTCCTTGGGAACGTCACGGCAGAAGCGGCGACCACGCCGGGTCGGACGCCGCGCCGGGCGTGTCCACGAGGCTCAGGTTCCGCCCCGACACGTCCACGGAATAGAGCGACGAGGACCCGCCCGCGCCGGCGCTTTCGCGCGTGAACATCAGCACCCGCCCGTTCGGCGCCCAGGTCGGCCCCTCGTCGAGGAAGGAGGCCGTCAGGAGCCGCTCCTCGGAGCCGTCGGTCCGCATCACGCCGATATGGAACCGGCCCTGGTTCTGCTTGGTGAAGGCGATGAGGTCGCCGCGCGGGGACCATACGGGCGTGCCGTAGCGGCCCTGGCCGAAGCTGATCCGCTGCGCCTCGCCGCCATTGGCCGGCATGACGTAGAGCTGCGGCGTGCCGGAGCGGTCGCTCTCGAACACGATGCGGTTGCCGTCGGGACTGTAGGAGGGGGCGGTCTCGATCGAGGGGGCGTCGGTCAGCTTCTCGGGCTGGGTGGCGCCGGGGCGCAGGCGGTAGATGTCGGTGTTGCCCCCGGTGGCGGCGGAGAAGACGATCGTCTGCCCGTCGGGCGCGTAGCGCGGCGAGAAGGTCATCGATTCCGCCGGGACCGGCAGGCGCTGCGGCGAAACCGAACCCACATCCATCTGGTAGATCTGGGGAAAGCCGCTCTCGTAGCTGGTATAGAGCACCCGGTCGCCCGAGGGCGAGAAGCGCGGCGCCAGGACCAGGGACGATCCGTCGGTCAGGTACTGCACGTTCGCGCCGTCGTAATCCATGACCGCGAGCCGCTTCTGCCGCTGGTCCTTCGGCCCCTGTTCGGAGACGAAGACGACCCGGCTGTCGAAATAGCCCGATTCCCCCGTGATCCGGGAATAGACCGCGTCCGCGACCTTGTGCGCGAGGCGGCGCCAGCTGTCGGCGCTGCCCCGCAATTGCAGCCCCTCGCCCAGGGGCGCCTCGGAGAACACGTCGAAGAGGCGGAACTTGACCGTCACGCCATCGCCGGAGGTGGACACCGCGCCGGTGACGAGCGCCTGGGCGTTGACCGCCTTCCAGTTGGCATAGCTGACGGTCGGGGTGAATTCGGTGACCTGGGCGACGAAGGCCTCCTCGGGGATGCGGCGGAAGAGGCCCGTTCCCGTCAGGTCCCGGGCGATGACCTCGGTGATCTGGCGGGCGAGGTCGGCCGCGCCGCCATCCTCGGCCACGAAGGTCGGGATCGCGATTGGCACCGGCTCGACCACGCCTTCGGTGATCTCGATGCGGAGCGGGCCGTCCTGGGCCGCGGCCGGCCCGGCGAGTATGGCGAGGGCCGCCAGCGCGGCCAGGGCAATCGTGCGGATCATTCTCTCGTCTTCCCCATCCTAGCGGACGCGCATCTCGCGCGGGTTGAAGGTCACGACGACCTGTTGCCATTGAGCATATTTCTCGACGGGCAGGTCGTATCCCCCGCCCTCCACCTGGCAGCGCAGGATCGCGCGGCGCGCCCATTCGAAGGCGGTGCGCTGCGCCGCCGGCGATCCGCCGCTGGCGGAGATCTGCCGCAGCGAACCCGACACGACCGTGTTGTCGGAATTCATGGCGAACCGCACCGAAATGGTGACATCCGCGGCCTCGGAGCCGACATCGACGTTCCAGCAGCGCTGAATGGCGAGCTTGAAGTCGCCCTGTTCGCCGCGCGTCAGGGGCGGGCCGGCCGGCGCCCCGTCCAGCTCGCCGGTTTCGAGCCGCTCCTCGAGCCCGGCGATGGTGTCGCGGACGGCGTCCGCGATCGCGTCGGAGGAGGCGCTGCTCGTCTCGCCCTCGGTTCGGGGGGCGGGGTCGGGCTCGAGCTCAGGCTCCTCGGGCTCGGACTCGGATTCGGGCTCCACGACGGCCTGCCGCACGGGGCGTGTGCGGGGGCGCCCCGTGACATCGGGGGCCGCGCGGGTGGCGGGGTCCTCGGCCTCGGTGACGATCTCGGGCGCGGCGGCCTCGGGCGCGGTCGGCGGCTCCTCCTCCAGGACCTGGGGGGCCTCCGGCGCGGGATCGGGTTGCACCGCCTCGCGCGTGTCGGGGGCGGTCTCGGCCGGGGCAGGCGGTTGCGGCGCGGGGTCGGGGGCGACGCGCGGCGCGGGGGCGGGCGTCTCCTCCGCCGCGCGGGGCAGGTCGGGCGCGGCGGGCGGCGCGGGCTCCGGTTCCGGTTCGGGCGCTGGTGCGGGCTCCGGTTCCGGTTCGGGCGCCGGCTCGGGTTCCGGTTCCGGTTCCGGCGCCGGAGCGGGGTCGGCGGTGCGCGGCGCCTCGGCCGGGGGCAGGTCCTCGGGCGCGGCCTCGTCCACGACGCCAGAGGAATCCTCGGACGGGCGCAGGGGCGGCGGCGTGGGCTCTTCCGCCGTCTCGGGCCGGGTCAGGGCGGCGAATTCCTCCTCGCTCATCACCGTCACCTCGGCGGATTCGAAGGCCGGCTCGGGCGCGTTGGGAAACAGCCCGCCGAAGACGAGCACCAGAGCCACCCCCAGGTGCCCGGCGCCCGATATGACCAGCGGCGTATCCATGCGCCCGACCGCCCGCCTATTCGTCCGTGCCGTCGAGCCGCGGGCCGCCCGCGCCGGTCACGAGCCCGATCTGGTTGAAGCCGCCGGCGTTCAGCGCCCCCATCACCTCGGCCACGCGGGCATAGGGCACCGATCCGTCGGCCCGCAGGAACACCTTGCGGCTGGTCCGCTCGGCGGCGATGGCGCGCAGCTGCGCCACGAGGTCGCCGCTCTCGGTCTCGCTGTCCATCAGCAGCACGCGCCCGTCGGCGGTCAGCGTGAGGGTCAGCGGCTCTTCCTGCTCGGTCGGCAGCGCCTCGGCGGCGCTGTCCGGCAGCTCGATGGGCACGCCCACCGTCAGGAGGGGCGCGGACACCATGAAGATGATGAGCAGCACCAGCATCACGTCCACGAAGGGGGTGACGTTGATCTCGGACATCGGGCGCACGCGGCTGCGCCGCCGCCGCCGGGAGCCCCTCGCCTCCTTCGCGATCGCGCCCGCGCCCATGTCAGAGGTCCAGCTGGCGCGACAGGATGGTGGAGAACTCGTCGGAGAACGATTCGTAGCCGCCCACGATCCGCCCCTGGTCGGCCGAGAGCTTGTTGTAGAAGATCACCGCGGGGATCGCCGCCAGCAGGCCGAGCCCGGTGGCCAGCAGCGCCTCGGCGATGCCGGGGGCCACGACGGCGAGGTTGGTGTTCTGCTGCTCGGCGATGTCGATGAAGGCGGTCATGATCCCCCAGACCGTGCCGAACAGCCCGATGAAGGGCGCGGTGGAGCCGATCGTGGCGAGGATCGGCAGGCCCTTTTCCAGATCCTCCGCCTCGCGCGCGACGGCCACGTCCATCGAGCGGTCGATGCGCGCCTGGGCGCCGGGGATCAGGCGCCCGTCCTCGCGGTGGCTGCGCTGCCATTCGATCATGCCGGCGGCGAAGACGCGGGAGGCGCGGCCGTCGGGATCGGGGCCGAGCTGGCGGTAGAGGTCGTCGAGCGGCTCCCCGGACCAGAAGGCGGCGTCGAAGCGCGCCGCCTCGTTGCGCGCGGCGCGGTAGGCGAGGTGCTTGCGGATGATGATCGCCCAGGACCAGACCGAGGCCGCGACCAGGAGCAGCATCACCAGCTTGACCAGGAGGGAGGCGCGGGCGAACAGGGCGAGGATGGAGAAATCCATCTGTCCCGCCGCCGCGAGTGTTTCGGTTTCCATCGGACTGCTCTTTGCTCTGCCGGGGCCTCTTGAAGGGCCTTGCGGGGTCATACCTACCCCAACCCGCGCGCAAAAGCCACTGCCGACGCACAAAGCGGTGAGGGTTATGCACACTTTTAGCGGGATTTTTTGGCCGAGTACTCGCCCGGAATCAGGTTGCCGCCAGCAATTCCCGCGGCAGGCGCCGGGGCCGACCCCGGGCCGGGTCGGCGGCCACGATCTCGACCCGCGCATGGAAGAGGTCCGCGCCGTCGCGCCGCACCGCCTGCGCCAGGGACAGGCGCGCGCCGGTGGCCGCCACGATCTCCGTCACCACCTCCAGCGCGTCGTCGAGCCGGGCGGGCGCCAGGAACTCCGCGTCGATCCGCCGGACTACGAAGACGGTCCCGCCCTCGCGCAGGGCGTTCTGGTCGAGCCCCAGGCCCCGCACGAGGGCCGAGCGGGCGCGTTCGATGAATTTCAGGTAATTGGCGTGATAGACGATCCCGCCCATGTCGGTGTCCTCGTAATAGACCGTGACGGCGAAGCGGTGCGGCTCAGTCATCCGTGCGCCACCGTTCCAGGGTCCCGAGAACGTCCTCGGTGATGCGCTGGTGGTCCCCGGCCAGCGCGAGATAGGGGCACGGCTCCTCCAGCCGCTCCTTGACCGCGCCCATCGTGAAGGCGTTCGCGGCCTCCACTCCGCCCAGCTCGTCCCAGGTTACGGGGACCGCGACCGGCGCCCCCTCCCGCGCCCGGAGGGAATAGGGTGCGATGGCGGTCGCGCCGCGCTCGTTGCGGAGCCAGTCGAGGAAGATCCGGCCCTTGCGCTTCGCCTTCGACATGGTGGCGGTGAAGCGGTCGGGCTCGGCCTCGGCCATGACATGCGCCACGGTCCTGGCGAAGGTCTTCACCAGGTCCCAGCCGTGGTCGCGCCGAAGCGGCACCCAGACATGGATGCCCTTGCCGCCGGTGACGAGGGCGCCCGAGGCCAGATCCAGCTCCGCCAGCCGGTCGCGCAGGTCGGTCGCGGCGGAGCGTGTGTCGTCCCAGCCGAGCCCCTCGTCGGGGTCGAGGTCGAAGACCAGCCGGTCGGGGCGGTCCAGCTTGTCGGTGCGGCTGCCCCAGATGTGGAACTCGATCGTTCCCATCTGGGCGGCGGCGACGAAGCTCTCGACCCGCGTGGCATAGAGGTAGGCGGCCGTCGCGCCGTCCGATTCCGCGAGCTCGATCTCCTGCAGGGCGTCGGGGAAACCCTTGGAGGCGTGTTTCTGAAAGAAGCTCTCGCCCCCGATCCCCTTCGGCGCGCGGACGAGGGACAGCGGCCTGTGGCCCGCGATCTCCACCATCCGTTCGCCGACCCGCTCGTAGTGGCGGGCCACGTCGAGCTTGGTGCAGTGCGAGGACGGGAACACCTCCCGACCGGGCGAGGAGATCTCGACGCCCGCCACGCGGGCGTCGTCGTCCTCCTGCTCCTCCGGCGTTTCCAGGACCACGTCCTCCGCCCCCTTGTCCTCGCGCACCCCCTCGTAGGCGCCGTGGCGGACATAGCCGTCGGCGGTGAACTCGGTGAACTCCACCTCGATCACCGTGTCGGGCGTGACCCAGACGGCGTCCCGCGCCACGTCGCGGGGCGCGTCGGCGAAGGGCGAGGTCTTGCGCTCCCGGAACCCGGCCGAGAGCGTGTCGAAATCCGCCTGCGCGAAGCCGGTCCCCACGCGGCCGCGATACCGCAGGTCGTCCCCGTCATGCTCCCCGATCAGGAGCGAGGCGAACGGCCGATCCTTGTCGGACGGGGCGTAGCCGCCGACCACGAATTCCTGCCGCCTGGTGCATTTCACCTTCCGCCAGGCCTTCGTGCGTGTGGACTTGTAGGGCGCGTCGGCCTTCTTCGAGACGATCCCCTCGGCCCCCTCGCGGCAGGCGGCGGCGAACATCTCCGGGCCCTGCCCCACCACCTGGTCGGACAGGCGCAGCGCGCCGCCCTCGGGGACGTCGCCGAACAGCGCCTCCAGCCGCGCGCGCCGCTCCGACTGGGGTTTGTCGGTCAGGTCCTCCCCGTCGATCTCCAGCGCGTCGAAGACGAAATAGACGAGGTCGCCTCCTTCGCCGAGCGCGCGCTGCAGGGAGGAGAAGGCCGAGCCGCGGATCTTCGCCGCCATCACCTCCCCGTCGAGGAGCGCGCTGTCGCAGGGCAGCGGGTCGAAGGCGGGCGCGAGCGCGGCGAACTTCTCCGTCCAGTCCTTGCGGTTCCGCGTCCACATCGTGACGCCGCCCGTCCCGACGGCCGCCAGCGCCCGGTAGCCGTCGAACTTCGTCTCGTGGACCCAGCCGTCGCCCTCGGGGGCCTCCTCCACGAGCGTGGCGAGCTGCGGCTTGCGGAAGGCGGGCGCGTTCCGGGACCGCTCGGGCGGATCGCCCGCGGCCTTGGCAATCTCCTCCATGTCCCGCCCGGTCTTGACCGAGGTCTCGTAACCGCCGGTCAGGGCCTCGGGGTCGTCCCCGGCCGCCTCGTCCTTTTCCTTGACCAGAAGCCAGGCGCCGTCGCCGCCCTTCCTGAACCGGATCAGCGCCCAGCCGCCCGTCATCCGCTCGCCGGCGACGTCCATCTTCAGGTTGCCGTCCTCCAGCATCTCGGCCACGTCGCCACGCGGCGTCCACGTTCCCCGGTCCCACAGCATGACCGTCCCGCCGCCGTATTCCCCCTCGGGGATCGTGCCCTCGAAGTCGCCGTAATCGAGCGGGTGATCCTCGGTGCGCTGCGCCAGGCGCTTCTCCCCCGTGACCGGCGCGGGACCCTTGGGGATCGCCCAGGACAGGAGCACCCCGTCCCATTCCAGCCGCAGGTCGTAGTGCAACGAGGAGGCGTCGTGCTTCTGGATCGAGAACCACAGCCCCTCGGTGCGCTCCGGTCCGACCTCGCCCCGCGGCTCCCCCGTCTTCGCGAAGTCGCGCTTCGACTGGTAATCGGTCAGCCGATCCGCCATCACGAGGCCTTCTTCTTGGCCGAGGACTTGCCGCCGCCGGAGGTCTTCTTGCCGGACGCCTTCTTGCCCTTGCCCGAGGATTTCGACCCGCCATCCTGCTTCAGGCTCTTCTTCAGCGCGCCCATCAGGTCGACGACATTGTCGCCTTCCGCCTCGCTTTCGTCCTCGACCTGGGCGCGGTCGGCGGTGTCGTCCTTGCGCCGTGCCTCGATCAGTTTCAGCACCGCCTGGTGATAGCTGTCGTGGAAGGCGTCCGCGTCGAAGGGCTTCGTCTTCTTGCCGATCAGCTCCCGCGCCAGGTCCAGCATCTCCTCGTCCGCCTCCTCGTCGGCGATCTCGGAGAACATCGGATCGGCATCGCGCACCTCCGCGCCGTAGCGCAGCGTCTCCAGCAGCAATCCGTCGCCGCAGGGCCGGATCGCGGCCAGATGCTCCTTGCCGCGCAGCGTGATCTGGCAGAGCCCCGCCTTCTTCTCGGACCGGAGCGCGTCGCGGATGACGCGATAGGCGTCCTCGGCCAGGTCGTCCTGGGGCACGACGTAGTAGGGCCGATCGTAGTAGAGCGGCGGGATCTCGTCCTGGCCCACGAATTGCAGGAGCTCCAGCGTGCGCGAGGTCTCGATCTGCAGGTCCTTCAGCTCGTCGGGATCGATCAGGACATACTCGCCGTCCTCGGTCTCGTATCCCTTGACGATGTCGTCCGCCTCGACGGGACCGACGCCCTTCACCGTCTTCTCGTAATGGACGCGCTTGCCCGAGGGTTCGTGGATCTGCCGGAACGACACCCGGGGGCCGGACTTCGTCGCGGCGTAGATCTCGACCGGGATGGTCACGAGGGACAGGCGCAGCTGTCCGGTCCAGACGGCGCGTGGGGCCATGGCGCATCCTCCTTGGCCCGTCGAATTAGCGCGGGCCCGGTCCGCGGACAGGGAGAGGCCCGGGCCCGGATGCGCGGCGGGCGGAACGGCGTCGGGGGGAATGACGTTGCACCTCAAGAGAACGTGAGGGAGACCGACATGAACATGCGGATCGCGATGACGGGGATGCTGGCCCTCGCCGTGTCGGCATCGGGCGCGCTGGCCCAAAGCGACGGCGGTTCGAGCGAGGGGAGCGGAGGCGGAAGCGACGGCCCCGCGAGCGCCCAGGTGATGGAAACCGCGAAGGACCAGCTGATCCCGGGCGCGGCCGTGTCGGGGGGGACGCTCTATGCCGGCGGACAGGAGGACGACGGCTGGACCGCGACCACGGTCTACGAGGATGTCGGGGACGGCTGGAGCGAGGTGGGGACGATCGCCGATCTGGTGATCTCTCAGGACAGCGCCTATGCCGGCATCCTGGGCGAGCTGGAGGGCCGGCGCGTGTTCCTGTCGATCCAGGACATCGCGCTCGTGCTGCTCGACGAGGGCAAGGTCGCCTATGTCACCAAGCTGAGCGAGGAGGAACTGGCGGACCTGCCGGAGGCCGGCCCGGACCTGTCGCCATAGGCGCGCCGCCCCTCAGGCGGCGAGGCCCTTCTGCCCGAGGGCCACGTATTTCTCGCGCCGGTCGCGGCGTAGGGCCTCGGGCGCCTTGTCGGCCAGATCGTCGATCAGCGCGCCGATCTCGGCCCCGACATCGCGGATCGTGCCCCGCGGATCGCGCTGGGCGCCGCCCAGCGGCTCGGGGATGATCCGGTCGATAACACCGAGCTTCCTGAGATCCTGCGCGGTCAGCCGCAGGGCCTCGGCCGCCTCGCGCATCTTGTCGCTGTCCTTCCACAGGATGGAGGCGCAGCCCTCGGGCGAGATCACCGAGTAGACCGCGTGTTCGAGCATCGCCACCCGGTTCGCCGTGGCGAAGGCGACGGCGCCGCCCGATCCGCCCTCGCCGATCACGACCGACACCAGCGGCACGCCCAGTTGCAGGCATTTCTGGGTCGAGCGGGCGATCGCCTCGGACTGGCCACGCTCCTCGGCGCCCTTGCCGGGATAGGCGCCCGGCGTGTCGATCAGCGTCACCACGGGCAGGCCGAACCGGTCGGCGAGGTCCATCAGCCGGATCGCCTTGCGATAGCCCTCGGGGCGGGCCATGCCGAAATTGTGCTCGAGCCGGGTCTTGGTGTCGTGGCCCTTCTCGTGGCCGATCACCACCAGCGGCCGGCCGTCGAGCCGCGCGAGGCCGCCCATGACGGCGTGGTCGTCGGCGAAGTTGCGGTCGCCGGCCAGGGGCGTGAACTCGGTGAAGAGCTCGGCGATGTAGTCGCGGCAATGGGGCCGTTCGGGATGCCGCGCGACCTGGCACTTCTGCCAGGGGGTCAGCGCCTTGTAGATCTGCGCCAGCCGCGTCTTGGCCTTGGCGTCGAGCGCCCGGGCCTGCTCCATCACGTCGCTGTCGGATTCGGCCATGGCCCGCAGCTCTTCGGCCTTGCCCTCGAGATCGGCGAGCTGCTTCTCGAAATCCAGATATTGCGTCATCCGCCCCGTCTCCCCGGCTGGACATGCCCTAGGCCCGCGCGTCATCAAGTTCAACCGGGACCGGACAGGCGAAAGGCCCCGCCGGCGGCGGGGCCTTCGCGTGGATCATGCCCCCCCGAGGGGCGGCAGGCGAGTATTCACTCGTCGCGGCTTTCGGGAACCTCGACGAGATCGGCCTCCATCGTGTCGTCGACCGGGGCGGCCAGGGCGGCGGCCTCCTCGGCCTCGGCCCGGGCGGTCTTGAGCACCTTCAGGTCGCGCTCCGCCGCGACGCGACGGGTGCGCTGGGTGGCACCGCCGGTGCCCGCCGGGATCAGGCGGCCGACGATCACGTTCTCCTTCAGGCCGACGAGCTTGTCGCGCTTGCCCTGCACCGAGGCCTCGGTCAGCACCCGCGTCGTCTCCTGGAAGGAGGCGGCGGAGATGAACGAGCGGGTCTGCAGCGACGCCTTGGTGATCCCGAGCAGGATCGGCTCGCCCTTGGCCGCGCGGCCGCCTTTGGCCATCGCCTTGTCGTTGGCCTCGTCGAACTCGACCTTGTCGACGTGCTCGCCCTTCAGCAGCGTGGTGTCGCCGCTGTCCTCGATCTCCCACTTCTGGAGCATCTGGCGGACGATCACCTCGATATGCTTGTCGTTGATCTTCACGCCCTGCAGCCGGTACACGTCCTGCACCTCGTCGATCATGTACTCGGCCAGCGCCTCGACGCCCATGATCGACAGGATGTCATGGGGCGCGGGATTGCCGTCCATGATGTAGTCGCCCTTCTGGATGAAGTCGCCTTCCTGCACCGGGATGTGCTTGCCCTTCGGCACCATGTACTCGATCGGGTCGGCGCCCTCGGCGGTCGGCACGATCGCGATCCGGCGCTTGTTCTTGTAGTCGCGCCCGAACTTCACGTGGCCGTCGGCCTCGGCGATGATGGCGTGGTCCTTGGGACGGCGCGCCTCGAAGAGCTCGGCCACCCGCGGCAGACCGCCGGTGATGTCCTTCGTCTTGGCGCCCTCGCGCGGGATCCGCGCCACGACATCGCCCGCCTTGACATCCTGCCCGTCCTCGATCGACAGGATCGCGTCCACCGACATCGGATAGGTGACCGGGTTGCCCTGGTCGTTGCGGACCGGCTCGCCCTGGTCGTCGACGACCACCAGCTCGGGCTTCAGCTCGTTGCCCTTGGGGGCCGAGCGCCAGTCGGACACGATCTTCTGGGTCATGCCGGTGGCGTCGTCCGTCTCGTCGCGCACCGAGAGGCCCGAGATCAGGTCGACGAAGCGGACGCGGCCCGCCTTCTCGGCGATGATCGGCAGGGTGTAGGGATCCCATTCGAAGAGGCGCGCGCCGCGCTCGATCGCCTGCCCGTCGGCGACATGGACGAGCGTCCCGTAGCCGAGCTTGTAGGAGGCCCGCTCGACGCCGTTCTCGTCCATCACCGCGAGGGTCATGTTCCGGCCCATCACGATGCTGTCGCCCGCCTCGTTCTGCAGGATCTGGGCGTTGCGGAACTCCACCGAGCCGTCATGGCCCGATTCCTGGAACGATTGCTGGCCGCCCTGCGCCACGCCGCCGATATGGAACGTCCGCATCGTCAGCTGGGTGCCCGGCTCGCCGATCGACTGCGCAGCGATGATGCCCACGGCCTCGCCCTGGTTCACCATCGTGCCGCGCGCCAGGTCGCGGCCGTAGCACATGGCGCAGATGCCCTCCTCGTTCTCGCAGGTCAGCGGGCTGCGGATCCGCGCCTCGGCGATCTTCAGCTCCTCGATCAGGTCGGCGCGGCGCTCGTCGACGATCTCGCCGGCCTTGACGACGACCTCGTCGGTACCGGGCTTGAGGATGTCGTCCGCCGCGACCCGGCCCAGGATCCGCTCCGAGAGGCTCGCCACGACCTCGCCGTCGTTGACGGCGGCGCTCATGGTGACGGCGCGGTCGGTGCCGCAATCGTGCTCGCGCACGATGCAGTCCTGCGCCACGTCGACGAGGCGCCGGGTCAGGTAGCCCGAGTTCGCGGTCTTCAGCGCGGTGTCGGACAGGCCCTTCCGCGCGCCGTGGGTGGAGTTGAAGTACTCCAGCACGGTCAGGCCTTCCTTGAAGTTCGAGATGATCGGCGTCTCGATGATCTCGCCCGACGGCTTGGCCATCAGGCCCCGCATTCCGCCCAGCTGCTTCATCTGCGTGACCGAGCCCCGCGCGCCCGAATGGGCCATCATGTAGACCGAGTTCGGCTCGTTCTCGGCGCCGTTCCCGTCGGTCCCCGGGGTCGAGATGTTCGACATCATCGCCTCGGTGACCTTGTCGTTGCACTTCGACCAGGCGTCGACGACCTTGTTGTACTTCTCACCCTGGGTGATCAGGCCGTCCATGTATTGCTGCTCGAAATCCTTCACCTGCTCGCGGGTGTTCTCGACGATGCCCCACTTCTCCTCGGGGATGACCATGTCGTCCTTGCCGAAGGAGATGCCGGCCTTGAACGCCTCGCGGAAGCCCATCGTCATGATCTGGTCGCAGAAGATGACCGATTCCTTCTGCCCGCAATAGCGGTAGACGGTGTCGATCACCTGCTGCACCTCCTTCTTGCGAAGCAGGCGGTTCATCAGCTCGAACGGGGCCTTGGCGTTCAGCGGCAGCAGCGCGCCCAGCCGGACCCGGCCGGGGGTGGTGTCGTAGCGCGCGGTCACTTCCTCGCCGGTCTCGGGGTCGATCTGCTTCAGGCGCGCCTGGATCTTGGCGTGCATGTGGACCACGCCGGCATCGAGCGCGTGCTGGACCTCCTCGACGGAGGAGAACACCATGCCCTCGCCCGGCATCCCGTCCCGCATCATCGACACGTAGTAGAGCCCCAGCACCATGTCCTGCGACGGCACAATGATCGGCGCGCCGTTGGCCGGCGACAGCACGTTGTTCGTGGACATCATGAGGACGCGCGCCTCGAGCTGCGCCTCCAGGCTCAGCGGAACGTGGACGGCCATCTGGTCGCCGTCGAAATCAGCGTTGAAGGCTGCGCAGACCAGCGGGTGGAGCTGGATCGCCTTGCCCTCGATCAGCACCGGCTCAAAGGCCTGGATGCCCAGACGGTGCAGCGTCGGCGCGCGGTTGAGGAGCACGGGATGCTCGCGGATCACCTCGTCGAGGATGTCCCAGACCTCGGGACGCTCCTTCTCCACCAGCTTCTTGGCCTGCTTGACCGTCGAGGACAGCCCCTTGGCCTCCAGCCGCGAATAGATGAACGGCTTGAACAGCTCGAGCGCCATCTTCTTGGGCAGCCCGCATTGATGCAGTTTCAGCTCCGGCCCGGTCACGATCACCGAGCGGCCCGAGAAGTCCACGCGCTTGCCGAGCAGGTTTTGCCGGAACCGGCCCTGCTTGCCCTTCAGCATGTCCGACAGAGACTTCAGCGGCCGCTTGTTGGCGCCCGTGATGACCCGGCCGCGGCGGCCGTTGTCGAAGAGCGCGTCGACGGATTCCTGCAGCATCCGCTTCTCGTTGCGGATGATGATGTCGGGCGCGCGCAACTCGATCAGCCGCTTGAGGCGGTTGTTGCGGTTGATGACCCGGCGGTAGAGGTCGTTGAGGTCGGACGTGGCGAAGCGGCCACCGTCGAGCGGCACCAGCGGACGCAGCTCGGGCGGGATGACCGGGATCACCGTCATCACCATCCATTCCGGACGGTTGCCGGATTCAAGGAAGTTCTCGACGATCTTGAGCCGCTTGATGATCTTCTTGGGCTTGAGCTCGCCGGTGGCCTCCTTCAGCTCCTCGCGCAGCCGCTCGGCCTCCGCCTCGAGGTCGATCATCGACAGCATCTCGCGGATCGCCTCGGCGCCGATATTGGCGGTAAAGGCGTCCATCCCGTACTGGTCCTGGGCGTCCATGAACTCTTCCTCGGTCAGCATCTGACCGTAGGTGAGGTCCGTCAGGCCCGGCTCGATCACCACGTAGTTCTCGAAGTAGAGCACCCGCTCGAGGTCGCGCAGGGTCATATCCAGCATCAGGCCGATGCGGGAGGGCAGCGATTTCAGGAACCAGATATGGGCGCAGGGGGCGGCCAGCTCGATATGGCCCATGCGCTCGCGGCGGACCTTCTGCAGCGTCACCTCGACGCCGCATTTCTCGCAGACGATGCCGCGATACTTCATCCGCTTGTACTTGCCGCAGAGGCACTCGTAATCCTTCACCGGCCCGAAGATGCGGGCGCAGAACAGCCCGTCGCGCTCGGGCTTGAAGGTCCGGTAGTTGATCGTCTCGGGCTTCTTGATCTCGCCGAAGGACCAGCTGAGGATCCGCTCGGGGGACGCGAGCGAGACCTTGATCTCGTCGAAGGTCTTCGTCGTCGAGAGCGGCGAGAACGGGTTTTGGGTGAGTTCCTGGTTCATGTTCGGTCCTTGCTGAACGGGTGCGGAAAGGAGAGGTCCGGCGAAAATCCGGGATCGAATTTTCGCCGAAAATTCGGACGCCTCACTCGGCGTCCTCGCCTTCCTCCTCCTCCGCATCCAGGAGTTCCATGTTGAGGCCCAGGCCGCGGACCTCCTTGACGAGGACGTTGAACGATTCCGGCACGCCGGCCTCGAAATTGTCCTCTCCCTTCACGATCGACTCGTAGACCTTGGTCCGGCCGGCCACGTCGTCGGACTTCACCGTCAGCATCTCCTGCAGGGTGTAGGCCGCGCCGTAGGCCTCGAGCGCCCAGACCTCCATCTCGCCGAAGCGCTGGCCGCCGAACTGCGCCTTGCCGCCCAGCGGCTGCTGGGTGACGAGGCTGTAGGGTCCGGTGGACCGGGCGTGGATCTTGTCGTCCACCAGGTGGTGCAGCTTCAGCAGGTACTTGACGCCCACCGTGACCTGGCGGCTGAACGGCTCGCCGGTACGCCCGTCGAAGAGGCGCGACTGACCGGACACGTCGAAGCCGGCGCGGGCGAGCGCGTCGTTCACGTCGGGCTCCTTCGCGCCGTCGAAGACCGGCGTGGCGATCGGCACGCCGCCGACGACGTTGGTCGCGGCCTCGATCAGCTGGCCGTCCTCCATCGCCCCGATCCCCTCGTCGTAGACCTCGTCGCCGTAGGCGATCTTCATCGCGTCACGGACCGGCGTCAGGTCGCCGCCACGCCGGTACTCGCCCAGCGCCTCGTCGATCTGGATGCCGAGGCCGCGGGAGGCCCAGCCCATGTGGGTCTCGAGGATCTGGCCCACGTTCATCCGGGAGGGCACGCCCAGCGGGTTCAGCACGAAATCCACCGGCGTCCCGTCCTCGAGGAACGGCATGTCCTCCATCGGCACGACGCGGGAGATCACGCCCTTGTTGCCGTGGCGGCCGGCCATCTTGTCGCCCGGCTGCAGCTTGCGCTTCACCGCGACGAAGACCTTGACCATCTTCATGACGCCCGGCGGCAGGTCGTCGCCGCGGCGGACCTTCTCGACCTTGTCCTCGAAGCGGGCGTCGAGCGCGCGCTTCTGGGCCTCGTACTGGTCGTTCAGGGCCTCCATGATCTTGGCGTCGTCCTCGTCGCCCAGCGCCAGCTGCCACCACTGGCCGCGGGAGAGCTGGCCGTCCAGGAGCTCCTCGGTGATCTGGGTATTGGCCTTGACGCCCTTCGGCCCCTTCACCGCGGTCTTGCCCAGGATCAGCTCGCGCAGGCGCGCGTAGATGTTGCGGTCGAGGATGGCGAGCTCGTCGTCACGGTCGCGGCTGAGGCGCTCGACCTCCTCGCGCTCGATCTGCAGCGCGCGCTCGTCCTTCTCCACGCCGTGGCGGTTGAAGACGCGCACCTCGACCACGGTGCCGTAATCCCCGGGCGGCAGGCGCAGCGACGTGTCGCGCACGTCCGACGCCTTCTCGCCGAAGATGGCGCGAAGAAGCTTCTCCTCGGGCGTCATCGGGCTTTCACCCTTGGGGGTGATCTTGCCCACCAGGATGTCGGCCGGACCGACCTCGGCGCCGATATAGACGATGCCCGCCTCGTCGAGGTTCCTGAGCGCCTCCTCGCCGACATTGGGGATGTCGCGGGTGATCTCTTCGGGCCCGAGCTTGGTGTCGCGGGCCGCGACCTCGAATTCCTCGATGTGGATCGAGGTGAAGACATCGTCGATCACGATCCGCTCGGAGATCAGGATCGAGTCCTCGTAATTGTAGCCGTTCCACGGCATGAACGCGACGACCACGTTCTTGCCGAGGGCCAGCTCGCCCATGTCGGTGGACGGGCCGTCGACGATGACCTCGCCCTTGCCCACCGTGTCGCCGGCCTTCACCAGCGGACGCTGGTTGATGCAGCTGTTCTGGTTCGAGCGCTGGAACTTGCGCAGGCGGTAGATGTCCACGCCGGCATCGCCCAGGCCCAGATCCTCGGTGGCGCGGATGACGATCCGGGTGGCGTCGACCTGATCGACCACGCCGGCGCGGCGGGCGGTGATCGCCGCCCCGGAGTCGCGGGCCACGCGCTCTTCCATGCCGGTGCCCACGAGCGGGGCCTCGGAGCGCAGGAGCGGCAGCGCCTGGCGCTGCATGTTGGAGCCCATCAGCGCGCGGTTGGCGTCGTCGTTCTCGAGGAACGGGATCAGCGCCGCGGCGACCGAGACGAGCTGCTTGGGGCTCACGTCGATCAGGTCCACGCTCTCGTTCGGCGCGAGGGTGTAATCGCCCTTCTGCCGGGTGGAGACGAATTCCTGGATGAAGCGGCCGTCATCGTCGAGCTTGGCGTTCGCCTGCGCGACGGTGTGGCGCATCTCCTCGGTGGCGGACATGTAGTGGACCTCGTCGGTCACCTGCCCTTCGTTCACCACCCGGTAGGGCGTCTCGATGAAGCCGTACTTGTTCACCCGCGCGAAGGTGGCGAGCGAGTTGATCAGGCCGATATTCGGGCCTTCCGGCGTCTCGATCGGGCACATGCGGCCGTAATGGGTCGGGTGCACGTCGCGCACCTCGAAGCCCGCGCGCTCGCGCGTCAGACCGCCGGGCCCGAGCGCCGACAGGCGCCGCTTGTGGGTCACCTCCGACAGCGGGTTGGTCTGGTCCATGAACTGGCTGAGCTGCGAGGAGCCGAAGAATTCCCGCACCGCCGCCGCAGCCGGCTTGGCGTTGATGAGGTCCTGCGGCATCACCGTGTCGATCTCGACCGAGGACATGCGCTCCTTGATCGCGCGCTCCATGCGGAGCAGGCCGACGCGGTACTGGTTCTCCATCAATTCGCCGACGGACCGCACGCGGCGGTTGCCGAGGTGGTCGATGTCGTCGATCTCGCCGCGGCCGTCGCGCAGCTCGACCAGCGCCTTGATGCACGAGATGATGTCGGTCTTGCGCAGCGTGCGGACCGTGTCCTCGGCGTCGAGGTCGAGGCGCATGTTCATCTTCACTCGGCCGACGGCCGACAGGTCGTAGCGCTCGGGGTCGAAGAACAGCGAATCGAAGAGGGTCGAGGCGGCCTCGACGGTCGGCGGCTCGCCGGGGCGCATGACGCGGTAGATGTCCATGAGCGCCGTGTCGCGGCCCATGTTCTTGTCCTGCGCCATGGTGTTGCGCATGTACGGGCCGACATTGACGTTGTCGATGTCGAGCACCGGGATGTCAGTGATGCCGTTGTCGAGCAGCTCCTTGAGCGTGCCGCCGGTCACCTCGCCCTGCTTGTCGGTCTCCCAGGTCAGCTCGTCGCCGGCCTCGACGAAGATCGCGCCGGTCTCCTCGTCGATGATGTCGCGCGCGACGTAGCGGCCGACGATCTGGTCGAAGGGCAGCAGGATTTCCTGCACGCGGCCCTCGTCCTTGAGCTTCTTGACGGTGCGCGGGGTGACCTTCTGGCCGGCCTCGGCGATCACCTCGCCGGTCTCGGCGTCCACGAGGTCGTAGGCGGGACGCGTGCCGCGCACCCGGTCGGGGAAGAACTTCGTCGCCCAGCCCTGGTTCTTAACCTGCCGGAAAGAGACCTCGTCGTAATACGACTGCATGATCGCTTCCTGGTCGAGCCCCAGCGCATAGAGGAGCGTGGTGACGGGAAGCTTGCGGCGGCGGTCGATGCGCGCGTAGACGAGGTCCTTGGCGTCGAACTCGAAATCGAGCCAGGAGCCGCGATAGGGAATGATGCGGCAGGTGAAGAGCAGCTTGCCCGAGGAATGGGTCTTGCCCTTGTCGTGGTCGAAGAACACGCCGGGGCTGCGGTGCATCTGGGAAACGATGACCCGCTCGGTGCCGTTCACGACGAAGGTGCCGTTGGGCGTCATCAGGGGCATGTCGCCCATGAACACGTCCTGCTCCTTGATGTCCTTGACCGACTTCGCGCCGGTATCCTCGTTGGTGTCGAACACGATCAGGCGCAGCGTCACCTTCAGCGGCGCCGAATAGGTCATGTCGCGCTGCTGGCATTCCTCGACGTCGTATTTCGGCTTCTCGAGCTCGTAGCCGACGAATTCCAGCACCGCCGTCTCGTTGAAGTCCTTGATCGGGAAGACCGACTGGAAGACCCCCTTGATCCCCTCGCCGTCCATCGGCTCGGATTGATCGCCGGAATCCAGGAACAGGTCGTAGCTGGACTTCTGGACCTCGATCAGGTTCGGCATTTCCAGGATTTCCCGGATCTTGCCGTAATACTTCCGAAGCCGCTTCTGGCCGAGATAGCTGGTTGCCATGGAGACACGCACCTTTTCTGTTCGCAGGCCCGCGATCCCTGGGAAGGACGCGTGCCCGGACGCCGGGGCCCGGATCAATCCCTGGCCATCTTCCCACAGACGGCCGCCCGATCCGGATGCCGCCCCCGGGAAAGGCCGATCTCACGATTTCGGGAGATCGCCCTTTCCGAGACGCGGCGACCGACCCCGGGACATCCCGGGGCCGGCCATCGTCAACGCGCGTGGACGGAGGGCCCCGAAGGGCCCGCCGTCCCGCCGATCACTTCAGCTCGACTTCGGCGCCGGCCGCTTCGAGCTTGCCCTTGATCTCCTCGGCCTCGGCCTTGGCGACGGCTTCCTTGACGGGCTTGCCGCCGGCCTCGACCAGTTCCTTGGCCTCTTTCAGGCCAAGTCCGGTGATCGCGCGGACTTCCTTGATGACGTTGATCTTCTGCGCGCCGGCGCTCTTGAGGATCACGTCGAATTCGGTCTGCTCCTCCTCGGCGGCACCGCCGGCGCCGTCGGCGGGCCCGGCCATCATCACCGCGCCGCCGGCGGCGGGCTCGATGTCGTACTCGTCCTTGAGGATCTGCTTGAGTTCCTGCGCTTCGAGGAGCGTCAGGTTCACGATTTGCTCGGCAAGAGCTTTGAGGTCAGCCATTTTCTCGATTCCGTTCAGCTAGATGTGTCTGGGCGTCGCGACGTTCAAGTCGCGCGTGGCCGGGATCAGGCCGCTTCGGCCTTCTCCTCGATGGTCGACAGGATGCTCGCGATGTTCGAGGCAGGGGCGCCGATCGCACCGGCGATGTTCGATCCGGGCGCACCGATGCACGACACCACCTGAGCGATGAGCTCTTCGCGGCTGGGCAGCTTTGCGACCGACAGAACGCCGGCATTGTCCAGTTTCGTCCCGCCCATGGCGCCGCCCAGAATCGAGAATTTCTGATTCTGCTTGGCGTATTCGTCCGCCACCTTGGCCGCGGCCACGGGGTCTTCGGAATAGGACAGGACGGTCTGGCCCGTCAGGTACTCGCCGATGTCGGCCATCGACGAGCCCTCGAGGGCGATCTTGGCGAGCCTGTTCTTGGCAACGCGAACGGACCCGCCCGCTGCGCGCATGCGCGCGCGCAGGTCCTGCATCTCGGCAACCGTGAGGCCCTGGTAGTGCGCGACCACCACGACGCCAGAGCTTTCGAAGATCTGGCCGAGTTCCTCGACCACTTTCTCTTTCTGGGCTCTATCCACAGTTTTACTCCAAGTCTTGGAGGGGGACCCCTCCGGCTCAGTCCGACCGGGAGCATCCCGGCCATGCGGTCCGAACGGGTCGCACATCCCGTGGCAGCCGAAGGGAACGGCCCCGAGAGAATGTCTCTTCCCGTCTCAGGCAGGAATTACCGGCATTGGGCCGACCCGCCGTCTCGGACGAAACGAACGGCCCCCGCGAATCGCGGATGCCCTCCGTGCAGGCGTGATTAGTGCCTTCGGGGGGGAATGCCAAGGGGCCGCGCGGAATTTCCCGCGACGGCGCGCCATCGATCCTGCCCTGTCACATCCTCGTCCGTCAACCGGATGCGAACTTTCCCGCCGCAGGGTTTGTACGTATATCGGGCGTCGAATAGAAGGATACGACCAGTGATGAACCGCCGAGACCTCCTCACCGCCGGCACGGCCGCCCTTGCCGGCGCGGCCATGGCCCGCGGTGCCGCCGCCCAGACGCTGCCGCCGCACCTGCAACCCGCCCTGATCGCCCTGCGCCAGCCGCTGCCGCCGGGCGAGGTGCACGTGTTCCCGGACCATTTCCAGCTCTTCTGGACGCTGCCCGAGGGGCAGGCCTGGCGCTACGGCATCCGGGTGGGGCGCGACGGCCTCTACGAGCCCGGCAGCTATTACGTGGGCGCCAAGAAGGAATGGCCGTCGTGGAAGCCTACGCCCGACATGATCGAGCGCGAGCCCGAGAAATACGGCCAATACGCCGAGGACGGCATGGAGGGCGGCCCGGGCAACCCGCTCGGCGCGCGCGCGCTCTACCTCTTCCAGGAGGGGCGCGGCGACACCTACCTGCGCATCCACGGCACCGCCGACGTGAACACGATCGGTCGCGCCGTCTCGAACGGGTGCGCGGGCCTGACGAACGAGCACATCAAGCTTCTCTACGAGCAGGTGCCGATGAACGCGCGCGTCATCCTCTATCCCAAGATGACCACCGCCTGACGCCGGGACGTCGCACTGCGACAAAAGACATAGGCCCGTTCCGATGGACATTCGGAGCGGGCTTTTTACGTTTGTGACGCACAGCAGAAAGGCCCGCCCATGGATACATTCCTCGGACTTGACGCCCTTGTCCTGGCGCGCATCCAGTTCGGCTTCACCGTCGCGTTCCATTTCCTGTTCCCCGCCTTCTCGATCGGGCTGGCGAGCTACGTCGCGGTCCTGAACGGAATGTACCTGCGGACCGGCAACGCCGCCTATCTGCGCCTCTTCAATTACTGGGTGAAGATCTTCGCGATCTCCTTCGCCATGGGGGTCGTGTCGGGCATCGTCATGTCCTACCAGTTCGGCACCAACTGGTCGGTCTTCTCGGACCGCGCGGGGCCGGTGATCGGCCCGCTCATGGCCTACGAGGTCCTGACCGCCTTCTTCCTGGAGGCCGGGTTCCTGGGCATCATGCTGTTCGGGCGCGACAAGGTGGGCAACGGGCTGCACATGACCGCGACGCTCATGGTCGCGGTGGGCACCGCAATCTCGGCCACCTGGATCCTGAGCGTGAACAGCTGGATGCACACGCCGGCGGGCTTCGTCATGGGCGAGAACGGGCAGTTCCTGCCCGATGACTGGCTGGCGGTGATCTTCTCGCCCTCGTTCCCCTACCGGCTGGCGCACACGCTGACCGCCGCCTACCTGACCACAGCGTTCATCGTCGGCGGCGTCGGCGCCTGGCACCTGCTGCACGGCCGGCACCACAACAGCGGCGTCAAGACCATGTTCTCGATGGCGATGTGGATGGCCGCGCTGGTGGCGCCGCTGCAGATCTTCCTCGGCCACGAGCACGGGCTGAACACCTACGAATACCAGCCCACCAAGGTGCTGGCGATGGAAGGCCATTTCGAGAGCTACGACGACGGCATCCCGCTCATCCTCTTCGGCATTCCCGACCAGGAGGCCGGCGAGATGCGCTACGAGGTGTCGATCCCCAGGATCGGCGGTCCGATCCTGGGCAAGGGCTGGGACGCGTCGATGGAGGGACTCGACACCGTCCCCCGGTCGGAGGAGCCGCCCGTGGGGATCGTGTTCTGGAGCTTCCGCGTCATGGTCGCGATCGGCATGCTGATGCTGGCCGTGGGGCTCTGGTCGCTCTGGTCGCGCTGGCGGGGCGAGCTCTACTACGACAAATGGCTGCACCGCGCGGCGCTGGTGATGGCGCCCTCGGGGCTGGTCGCGGTCATCGCCGGCTGGATCACGACGGAGGTGGGTCGCCAGCCCTACACGATCTACGGCGAGATGCGGACCGCCGAATCGATGTCGCCGCTTGACGCCCAGGCGGTGGGCGGATCGCTGATCGCCTTCATCGTGATCTATTTCGCGGTCTTCGGGGCGGGGATCTGGTACCTTCTGCGCCTGATGTCGAAGCCGCCCGAACCCGCCGAGACGCCGCAGAGCGAGCCCGGACCGATCCGCACCTCCGGCATCACGCCGGGAACCACCCCCGAAACCACACCGGCGGAGTAGCATCATGGGCCTCGGCATCAGCCTCGACCTTACCGTCGCCTGGGCGATCCTGCTCGCCCTGGCGGTCTACATCTACGTCGTGCTCGACGGCTTCGACCTGGGCATCGGCATCCTCTATCCCGCCTATCCCGAGAAGGAGGACCGCGACCTTCTGATGAACACGGTGGCGCCGGTCTGGGACGGCAACGAGACCTGGCTGGTGCTCGGCGGCGGCGGCCTCTTCGCGGCCTTCCCGCTGGCCTATGCGATCATCATGCCGGCGCTCTATCCGCCGGTGATCGCCATGCTGCTCGCGCTGATCTTCCGCGGCGTCGCCTTCGAGTTCCGCTGGCGGGCCGGCAGCCGCTTCTCCAAGAAGTTCTGGGACGCGGCGTTCATCGGCGGCTCGACCGTCGCCGCGCTCAGCCAGGGCATCATCCTGGGCGCGCTCCTGCAGGGGATCGAGGTCGACGGCCGGCAATACGGCGGCGGCTGGTGGGACTGGCTGACGCCGTTCTCGGCGGTCTGCGGCGTGGCGGTGGTGGCGGGCTATGCGCTGCTCGGCGCCTGCTGGCTCAACATGAAGACGATCGGCCATGTCCGCGACCGGGCGCGGACGCTGGCGCGGCTCCTGGGGTTCGTCACCGTGGGCTTCATCGGCGTCGTCAGCCTGTGGACGCCGTTCCTGGAGCAGGAATACTTCTCCCGGTGGTTCGCCTGGCCGCACATGCTGGAGGTGGCGATCATCCCCGTCCTGGTGATCGGCTTCGTCGTGATGCTGGGAAAGGAGCTCTACAGCGAGTCGAACGACTGGATGCCCTTCGTGCTGACGCTGGGTCTGTTCGGGCTGTGCTTCCTGGGCCTCGGCGTGTGCATATGGCCCTATGTCATCCCGACCAGCGTGACGCTGACCGAGGCGGCCAGCCCGTTCAAGTCGCAGCTCTTCATGTTCGTGGGCGCGGTGGTGCTGATCCCGATCATCCTCGCCTACACGGCCTTCGCCTATTACGTCTTTCGCGGCAAGATCGAGCACGGCCAAGGCTATCATTGATGTGGTGGCACCGGATCGCGTGGTTCGTGGCCATCTGGGCCCTCAGCGTCGCGGCGCTGGGGGTGGTGGCCTACGGCATCCGGCTGATGATCGTCTGAGGTGACGCCGGGGCGGGCCGACCTATCTCGCCCGGGATGAAATATGTTATCGCGCTCGCCCTCTGCCTGCTGCCGCTGGCCGCCGCCGCCCAGGACGAAACCCCGAACCGCGCCCAGAGCGATGTCGGCGCCGCCGCGGAGGACGGGGCCGCCACGGACGCCGAGCTGACCGTCGCGACCCGGCAGGCACCCCCCTTCGCGTTCCGCGACGGCGACGGCGCCTGGACCGGGATCGCCATCGACCTCTGGGCGGCGGTGGCCGACGAGCTGGACCTCCGGTATCGGCTGGTGGCGGCCGAAAGCCTCTACGACATGATCACGGGCACCGCCGCCGGGCGCTACGACGCCGCCATCGCGGCGGTCTCGATCACGCCTGCCCGCGAGGCGGAAGTGGATTTCACCTTCCCCTTCTACGCGACCGGGCTCGGCATCGCGGTGGATCCGGCCGCCACGGGCGGCTGGCTGCGGGTGCTGCGCAACATCTTCACCTGGCAGTTCGCGGTGGTGCTGGCCGGCCTGTCGGCCGTCCTTCTGGCCGCCGGGGTGGCCGTGTGGCTGTTCGAGCGGCGCGGCAATGACGAGGAATTCCGCCGCGACCCCGTGCGCGGCCTCGGCGACGGGTTCTGGTGGGCGGCGGTGACGATGACCACCGTGGGCTATGGTGACAAGAGCCCCCGGACCCTGGGCGGCCGCATCGTCGGGCTGGTCTGGATGTTCACCGCCATGATCATCGTGGCGAGCTTCACCGCCGCCATCGCCGCCTCGCTGACGGTGGGGCAGCTCGGCGCCCGCGTCGCGGGCGTCTCCGACCTCGACAGCGTGCGGGTGGGCGTCGTCGCGGATTCCTCGGGGGCGGAAAGCCTGGCGCGGCGCCGCATCGACGCGATCCGCTTCGACGACGTGGAGCGGGGCCTCGACGCATTGCGGGCCGGCCGCATCGACGCCTTCGTGCACGACCGGCCGCTCCTTCTGTGGGTGGCGGAGCAGGATCGTGCGGGCGGCGTGCGCATTCTGCCCGACGAGATCGGGCGCGAGGATTACGGCATCGTCCTTCCCGAGGGGGCCGATCTGCGCGAACCGCTGAACCGGGCGCTGCTGGGATATGTCCGCACCCCCGGATGGGAGCGGATCACGACCGATTACCTGGGCGCCGGCGCGCGATAGGCGCGCCGCAGCGCGCGCCGGCGCTGCTCCCAGAGGTAGATCGCCAGCGTCGCGACCACGACCGTGCCGCCCGCCAACCCCGCGGGACCGACCGCCTCCCCCAGCGCGATCCAGACCACGACCGGGCCCAGCACCGTCTCGAGCAGCAGGAGCAGGCTCACATTCGCGGCCACGGTGTAGCGCGACGCGATGCCGAAGGAGGTGAAGGTCACGGGCAGGATCACCAGCCCCGTGATCCAGATCGCCGGCAGCCAGCCTTGCGTGTCCGTCAGCGACCCGGCCACGATCCAGCCCAGGCTGCCCGAGATCAGAGCCCCCGCCCCCACCGTCAGGAACACCGGCAGGCGCGGATTGGCGCGGTAGAGGGTGAAGCTCGCCGACAGCGCGACGGCCACGGCCAGCCCGCAGGCGGCGCCGGTCAGGGCATGGCCCGCCGCGCTCTCGCCGCCGCCCGAGACCGAGATCCCGATCCCCGCCAGCACCGCGGCCGAGGCGGCGAGCGTCGCGCCCTCGGCCCGGTCGCCGAGGAACGCGGCCCCCATCAGGGACGACCAGATCGGCACCGTCGCCACCGCGAACAGGACGACAGCCACCGACGCGTTGGCGATGCCGGTGGCGAAGAGCCCCGCATTCGCCGCCTGCGCGGCCACCGCGGCCAGGCCCGCCGGCGTCGCGAGGGCGCCGAGATCGGCCCGACGGTCGCGCGCCAGGGCCGCCCAGAGGACGAGGAGGACGCCCGCCATCAGAAGCCCCCGCCACGCCACCATCGGCGCGGCCCCGAGCCCCGACAGGCGCATGAGAAGGGTATCCGGCACGATCGCCAGCGCGCCGCCCAGCGCGATGGCCAGCCCCTTCAGGTTGTCGTCCATGCCCCTCCCTCGCACATCGGCGCCGCCCCCCGGCCGGGGGACGGCGGCCTGCGTTCACCGGCCGGGCGCCGCGCGATCAGTCGGGCAGTTTCGCGGTGCGGATATAGGACAGCTTCTGCTCGAAGCCGCCGAACTTCTCGCGCGCCTCGTCGTCGGTCACGGCGGGGGTGAGGATGACCTCGCCGCCGCGTTGCCAGCCGGCAGGGGTCGCAACCTTGTGCGTGGCGGTCAGCTGGATCGAGTCGAGGGCGCGAAGGATCTCGTCGAAATTGCGCCCGGTCGTCATCGGGTAGGTCATCGACAGCTTCACCTTCTTGTCCGGGCCGACGATGAACACGGTCCGCACGGTGGCGTTGTCGGCGGGCGTGCGCCCCTCCACCCGGTCCTCGGAGGCGGGCAGCATGCCGTAGAGCTTCGCCACCTTCATCTCCGGGTCCCCGATCATCGGATAGGAGACCTCGTTGCCGCTATAGGCCTTGATGTCGGATTTCCACTTGTGGTGGTCCTCCACCGGGTCGACGGAAACGCCGATGATCTTGGCGTTCCGCTTGGCGAATTCCTCCGCCATGCCGGCCATGGCGCCGAGCTCGGTCGTGCAGACCGGGGTGAAATCCTTCGGATGGCTGAAGATGATGGCATAGCCGTCGCCGATCCAGTCGTGGAAGCGGATCTCGCCCTCGGTCGAATCGGCGGTGAAGTCGGGGGCGGTCTCGTTGATGCGCAGGGTCATCACGGCTCTCCTTGCATGATCGCGTCGCCTCGACACCTAGGCGGCGGCGGGGCCGCCAGCAACGGGACGGACGCGCCGAAGGACGCCGTTCCGCGCCGCGCGCCGCCCCCGGTCCGATTTCCGCGGGGAGGGCCCGGGCGCGGAACGGATCTCAAGTGCGCTGATGCACCAATGCTCTCTCAGCGGTCACGTATCGCGCAACCATGCTGGATCCTACATTCGCGCCACCCAGAGAACGGAGGCCTTTCCATGCTGAACCAGATCAACGGATTGCATCACGTCACCACGATCGGCTCGGATGCCCGCGCCATCGACCGGTTCTGGACCGGCACGCTGGGCCTGCGGCGGGTGAAGAAGACGGTCAATTTCGACGCGCCGGAGGTCTATCACCTCTATTACGGCGATGCGCTGGGACGTCCGGGGACCGCCATGACCTATTTCCCCTTCCCCCACGCGACCCGTGGCCGCCGCGGCACCGGCGAGGTGGGAGAGGTGCGCCTGTCGATCCCCGAGGGCGCGGCGCCCTTCTGGGGGGAACGGTTGCAAAGCCCCGCCATCGCCGATCCGTTCGGCGCCCCGGCCGTGCGTACAGAGGCGCCGGACGGCGATGTGTTCCTGCTGGTCGAGGATCCCGGCGACCACCGGGCGCCCTATGACGGCGTGATCGCGGCCGACCACGCGATCCGGGGCTTTCACTCCGTCGCCCTGCGCCTCGCCGAGACCGCCGGCACCGCCGACCTTCTGCGCTTCATGGGATACGAGGAGGTCGAGAGGTCGGCCGAGGTGATCCGGATGGCCCGCCCCGGCGGCACCGCCGGCGTGATCGACCTTGTCGCCCGGCCGGACGCCCCGCGCGCCGGCCAGAGCGCCGGGTCGGTGCACCATATCGCCTTCTCGGTGGCCAACCGTGCCCGCCAGCTGGAAGTGCGCGAGGCGCTCGTGGACCAGGGCTTCGACGTGACGCCCCCCATCGACCGGGACTATTTCTGGGCCGTCTACTTCCGCACCCCCGGCGGCATCCTGTTCGAGGTCGCCACGGACGAGCCCGGCTTCGCCCGCGACGAGGCGCCCGCACATCTGGGCGAGGCGCTGAAGCTTCCCGCCCAGCACGCGCATCTGCGCGACCGGCTGGAAAAGCGGCTCGCACCGCTCGACTGATCAATTATGCTGCCCCGCCGAGAGGAGACGGACATGCCCTACGACGCCCTGCGCCGCGCCGGCTCGGAGCCGAAGCTCGCCCTGACTTTCCACGGCACCGGGGCGGACGCGTCCCAGCTTCACGGTCTGGCGCAGGCGTTCCTGCCCGGCCATCACGTCGTCTCGCCCCAGGGCGACGTGGTGGAGGGCGGCGCCGCGCGCTTTTTCCGCCGCCATGGCGAGGGCGTCTACGACATGGAGGATCTGGGCGTCCGGGTGGCGGCCATGGCGGAGTTCGTGCGCGCGGAGACGGAGCGCACCGGGGCCGGGCACGTGACCGGGATCGGCTTTTCCAACGGCGCCAACATCCTGGCGGCGACGGCCCTTGCCCATGCCGACCTTTTCGACGCGCTGGTGCTGATGCATCCGCTGATCCCGTGGATGCCCGATCCGGCGCCCGGCCTCGCCATGACGCGGGTGCTGATCACCGCGGGCCGGTCGGACCCGATCTGCCCCCCGGACCTGACCCAGGGGCTGGCCGACTGGTTCACGGCGCAGAAGGCCGACGTGACGCTGGCCTGGCATCCGGGCGGCCACGAGGTGCCGCAATCCGAGGTGGAGGCGGTGCGAGACTTCCTCGTCTGAGCGTTCAGAACGGCGCGGGCGCCTCGAAACGGAGCCACCGCCCGCCGGTCGGGTGGTGCAGTTCCAGCACCTCGGCATGGAGCATCATGCGCGGATGGTCGCGCGCCGCGCCCGCGGCATAGAGCGTGTCGCCCAGGATCGGGTGGCCGAGGCTCAGCATGTGGACGCGCAGCTGGTGCGACCGGCCCGTCAGGGGCGACAGGCGCACCCGCGTCTCTCCGGCGCCGCGGCGGTCCACCGCCCAGTCGGTCCGGGCGGCGCGGCCATCGGTGAAGTCGACCTTCTGGCGGGGGCGGTTCGGCCAGTCGACGATCATCGGCAGGTCGATCCGTCCGCTCTCCTCGGCGATCTCGCCGGCGACCCGGGCGACGTAGCTCTTGCGCGGGTGCCGGCGTTCGAATTGCAGCCCCAGATGCCGCTGCGCCGCCCGGTTGCGCGCGAAGACCATGACGCCGGACGTGTCGCGATCCAGCCGATGAACGAGCAGCACGCCGGGATGGGCCGCCTGCAAGCGCGCGATCAGGCAATCGGCCAGCAGAGGCCCCCTTCCGGGCACCGACAGGAGCCCCGCGGGCTTCACCGCGACGAGCAGGTCGTCGTCCAGATGCAGGATTTCCGGCGGATCCTGCGGCGGGTCGTAATCCGTGGCCGACAAGGCGCCGCCCTCTTTCCCGTGGTGCATTGTCATCTCCGCCCGGACGATCCCCGGCTCGGGGCCCGACCGTTCGCGTTCGTGCGCCGGAATGGCCCTGGAACGCCGCTTTGGCCCCCCGATCCGCGACGCGCGCCCTTCGGGATGATAAGCTCGCCTTAGCAAACTGGCCATAGACTGGCCCCGTTGAGACGAAAAGGCCAGACGCGATGATCCTCCATGCCAAGTTCGACGCCGACATCATGATCGTGACCCCCGAGGGGGATCGGCTCGACGCGGCGGCCGCGGTCCAGTTCAAGGACGCGATCCGCGCCCTGGCGGGGCAGGCGACGCCGCGGATGATCCTCGACATGTCGCCGGTGAAATTCATGGATTCCTCGGGCCTGGGCGCGGTGATCGGGGCGATGAAGCTGCTCGCCCCCACGACCCGGCTGGAACTGGCCGCGCTCAGCCCCGCGGTCGAGAAGGTGTTCAAGCTGACGCAGATGGATCGCGTCTTCACGATCCATCCCACCGTTCCCGTATGGCAACAGGAGGCCCTCGATGCGTGCCGTGTGGGCTGACGCGAACCTTTCCGAGATCACCGTCCAGGACCGGTCCGCCCGGGACGACCGCTTCGAACTGCGCGTCCTCTATGCCAGCGGCCGGTTCGCGGTCCGGCAGGTCCTGCTCAGCGTCATGGACGGGCTGTCGGGGCTGGGCCTGAGCGACAGCGAGAAGGCCAATATCGAGCTCGTGCTGGCGGAGGCGCTCAACAACGTCGCCGAACACGCCTATCACGGCGTCACCGCCGGCCTGGTGGAGCTTCGCGTGCGGCGGTTTCCGAACCATCTGAGCTTCGTCATCATGGACGAGGGCCATCCGATGCCCACCGGCGAGATCCCCCGGCATGATGCGACCGACACCTGGACCAGGGGCGACCTGCCCGAAGGCGGGTTCGGCTGGCTGCTGCTGCGCACGCTGGCGCGCAACTTCGCCTACAGGCGCGTCAACGGGCGCAACACGCTCGCCTTCGAGATCCATTTCGACCGCAGGGTGCGCGACAGCTGATCCAACGCCGGACGCGATCCGCCCCTCGTCGCGGTCATGTCGCGGGCAAGGAGCACCCTCGCCCCGGCCGGCCCGGCGCGCGGACCGCGCGCCCTTGCGGTTCGCTCCGATTGCCGGGCGAAGTCCGTGGATGTGTCCAAGCGCCCCTGGAGGATCGACGCTATCGCTGTCGGAACGACAGCAGGCACCCGGCCGGCGACCGTCCTTCCTGACCGCACCATGGGCACGGCCGACATTCCGCGTCGTTCATAAGATCGAACCTGGGAGAAGCCGGATCGCCGTGGAGCCGGAGAAAGCGCCCCCTCGGCTGTCCCCTGTCCCCGCGCGGGCGAGGGAACCGCGCACCGCTCAGTTCAGCTGCACCTGCAGCGGATAGGCGCCATCCTCGATCTCGCCGAAGAAGTCGGGCACGTCGGGATGGCCGACCGGTTCGCCGGAATAATCCGCCTCGAGGTTCTGCTCGGAGACATAAGCCACGTAGTAGCTCTGATCGTTCTCGGCGAGCAGATGGTAATACGGCTGGTCGCGCGCCGGGCGCGCCTCTTCGGGGATGGCCTGGTACCATTCCTCGGTATTGGCAAAGGTCGGGTCCACGTCGAAGACCACGCCCCGGAACGGATGTTTCCGGTGCCGCACGACCTGTCCCAGGTGATATCGAGCGCGCGTCTTAAGCATGAATGTCCTCTCGGCCTCCGCCGTCCATTAGAATGTCCCACCGCGACGGGAATGTCCATCGGGTCGCGCGCGCAGGGCCGAAACACACTGTGACGCAACGTCATACAGTAGCCGGCCGGCCTGCGCCCATCCGCCGCCGCGCCGCGCGCCGCCAGATCTGTTTATCGGCGCGGGCATTTCTGCTACCCTCGCCGCAAAACAACAAACACGCGAGCGGCACATGAGCAGTACCATCCGCGCGCTCGTCCTCCTGCTTCTCGTCGCGTCCTGCGGCGGAACGGAGGGCACCGCGCCCAGAAATCTCGAGAACGCCTGCGCGATCCTCGACGAGCGTCCCCATTACACCCGGGCGCTGAAGCGCACCGAACGCCGATGGGGCGTCCCCGTCGCAGTGCAGATGGCAACGATCCACCAGGAATCCAAGTTCATCGGCAATGCCCGCACGCCGCTGCGCTTCGCGCTCGGCGTCATTCCCATGGGGCGGCAAAGCTCGGCCTACGGCTATTCCCAGGCGCTCGACGGCACCTGGGAGGAGTACAAGGACAAGACGGGGCGCGGACGCGCGCGGCGCGACGACATCGACGACGCGACCGATTTCATGGGGTGGTACATGCACCAATCCCAGCGCAGCCTCGGCATCCCGAAGAACGACGCCCGCAACCAGTACCTCGCCTATCACGAGGGGCGGACCGGGTTCTCGCGCGGCAGCCATCGCGGCAAGCCCTGGCTGATGTCCGTCTCGAACCGCGTGGCCTCGCGCGCGGTAGTTTATCACAACCAGCTGGCGGCCTGCGGGCGCCTCTAGGAGCGGGAGCGGATCTCGCCGGCGATGGAGAAGTAGCGCGCGGGCAGCGACCGCACGCGGCTCAGGCTGCCCAGAACGGTGGTCGTGCGGTTGCCCTGACCGTCGATCACCACCCATTGCCGCAGCTGCACGGGATCGGCGGTGAACACCATCTCCAGCCGTCCGTATTGCGGATTGGCGGGGTCCTGGGCGGTCACGATGGTCTTGTTGTCGTCCTGCCGATGGCCCGTGACCATGCCGGCCTGCCCCAGATTGACGTTCTGCGCCAGGATGATCGACAGCGGCGTCTGGCTCAGCGGGTATTGCTCGGGGGTGCGGCTGTTCGACCGGCCGTCGAACACCGCGACCTGCCCGCCCCCGGCCATGACCAGCATCTCCTCGGGCGGGTTGTAGTCGAACCGCATCCGGCCGGGGCGGTGGATATAGAGCGTGCCCGTGGCGATCGTCCCGTCCGCGTTGATCTGGGTGAACTCCGCCTGCGCCGTGGTCAATCCGTTGAGGTATTGCGACAGCGTGGCCAGGGGGATCGGCGCCGCGCGGGCGGGACCGGCCAGGAGGGCGCCGGTCGCGGCGGCACCGGCGAGGAGAGTTCTGCGGCTCAGCATGGATGGGGCTCCGTTCGTCCGTGTCGGGCACATGATCTAGGATGTTCTGCCCGGTCTCGCCATCGTCATGCGATGACAACCCGGTGGGAGTACGGTCGGAACCCGATCCGGGCCTCGCGCCTTTCGGGGACGCGGGGTCCCATCGGGATCCGACAGGAATTTCAACGAAAGGAGCCACCATGCCCGAAGCATTCGTCGCCGGACTGAACGACAACACGCGCAGCAAGGCCATCGACCTTCTCAACGCCCGCCTGGCCGATGTCGTTTCGCTGGCCCTGGCGGTCAAGCAGGCGCATTGGAACATCAAGGGCCCCGGCTTCATCGGCGTGCACGAGATGCTGGACGAGGTGGCCGACCGGCTGCGCGACAGCTCCGACCTGATCGCCGAGCGCGCCGTGATCCTGGGCGGATTCGCCTACGGCACCGCCGAGGTCGTGGCCGAGAAGACCACGATGGCGGCCTATCCGCTCGAGGAGAAGGACATCCAGATCCATATCGAGGCCCTCCGCGAGCGGTTCCTCAACGTGGGCGAGAAGGTGCGCGGCGCCATCGGCGAGGCCGGGGAGATCGGCGACGACGACACCGAGGACCTGTTCACCGAAGTCTCGCGCCAGATCGACAAGGACACCTGGTTCATCGCCGCCAACGCTCCGGTGAAGGGCTGACGCCGTCCCTCTCCGGGTCATCCGGCCCCTCATGTGCCACGGCCCGGCGTCGCGAGACGCCGGGCCGGTTTTCGTTCGATGCCGCCTCCCAGGGGGCGCAATGCCCGGCGATCAGCCGGGTTCGGGCACGAGGATCTCGCGCTTGCCGACATGGTTAGCGGAACTGACCACGCCCTCGTCCTCCATCGCCTCCACGAGGCGGGCGGCCTTGTTGTAGCCGATGCCGAGCTTGCGCTGGATGTAGGAGGTGGAGCACTTGCGGTCCTTGATCGCGATCGCCACCGCCTTGTCGTAGAGTTCCTCGTCCCCCTCGGGGCCGCCGGACCCGCCGGCCAGGCCCAGAACCGCGTCGATGTCGGAGGACTTGTCTTCGTCCGGCCCCTCCACGACGCCCGCCTTGTAATCGGGGGGGCCGTAGGATTTCAGGTGGTTGACCACGTCCTCCACCTCCTCGTCGGAGCAGAACGGGCCGTGGACGCGGACGATGCGGCTGCCGCCCGCCATGTAGAGCATGTCGCCCATCCCCAGGAGCTGTTCGGCCCCCTGCTCGCCCAGGATCGTGCGGCTGTCGATCTTCGAGGTCACCTGGAAGGAGATCCGGGTGGGGAAGTTCGCCTTGATCGTGCCGGTGATGACATCGACCGAGGGGCGCTGGGTTGCCATGATCAGGTGGATGCCGGAGGCCCGCGCCATCTGCGCCAGCCGCTGGATGCAGGCCTCGATCTCCTTGCCGGCGACCATCATCAGGTCGGCCATCTCGTCGACCACGACGACGATGAAGGGCAGCAATTCGGGCTGCATCTCCTCGGTCTCGTAGATCGGGTCGCCGGTCTCGTCGTCGAACCCGGTCTGCACCGTGCGCTCGAACATCTCGCCCTTCGACAATGCGTCGCGGACGCGGGAATTGTACCCTTCGATGTTCCGGACGCCCATCTTGGACATCTTGCGGTAGCGGTCCTCCATCTCGCCCACGACCCATTTCAGCGCCACGACCGCCTTCTTGGGGTCGGTCACGACGGGCGAGAGCAGGTGCGGGATGCCGTCATAGACGCTGAGTTCCAGCATCTTGGGGTCGATCATGATCAGTCGGCATTCCTCGGGCGTCAGCTTGTAGAGGAGCGACAGGATCATGGTGTTGATCGCCACCGACTTGCCCGACCCGGTGGTGCCCGCGATCAGCAGGTGCGGCATCTTGGCCAGGTTCGCGACCACCGGGTCGCCGCCGATATCCTTGCCCAGCGCCAGCGGCAGCTGCCGGTGGCCGTCGGTGAAGGCGCGGGCCGACAGGATCTCGCGCAGGACGCACATCTCGCGCTTCTCGTTCGGCAGCTCGATGCCGATCACCGAGCGCCCCGGCACGGTGGACACGCGCGCCGACAGCGCCGACATCGACCGCGCGATATCGTCGGCGAGCCCGATCACGCGGCTGGCCTTCAGTCCCGGCGCCGGTTCCAGCTCATACATGGTGACGACCGGGCCGGGGCGGACCGAGACGATCTCTCCGCGGACGCCGTAATCCTCCAGCACCGTCTCGAGCGCGCGGGCATTCTCCTCCAGCGCCTCGTCGGACAGGACATGGCGCTCGATCGTCCCGGGATTGGTCAGGAGGTCGATCGGCGGCGGCGCGTAATCCTCTCCCCCGGCGTCCGGGGCGGGGGCGGCGCGGGCCGCCTCGGCGGCGGGGGCGAATTTCTGCACCCGGGGCTTCGGCGCCTCGCGGCGGATCGCGGGCGCCGTCTGCGGCGCGTCCTGGGAGGCGGCGCGGCGGCGCGGCGCGGGGGTGGGGGCGGGGCCAGCCTCGGCCGCCGCGTCCGGATCGTCGGGATCATCCCAATCCTCGAAGACGCTGCCGCTCTCCAGCTCGTCGATCTCGTCGCCGAACAGGTCCCGGTCGGGCGCCGGCGCGGTCCCGCGGGGCGCGATCAGCGGCTTGCGCGTCAGTTCGGGCTCGATGCGCTGACCCGGCGCTCCGGGCGCGCCGCGCTGGCGGATGGCGTCGGCGATCTTGCCGCGCAGCCGCTCCTCGCCCGGATCGGGCAGGTCCACCTCGGGCAGGAAGTCCCGCTCCGCGCCCGTCGGGCCGGCGATCCGCTCGCGGAGCCGCGCCAGCAGGCCGGGCCGCGGCGTATCCGCGTCCATCCGCGCGGCGCGGGCCCGCGCGATCCGGTCGGCGGCCACCCGCGCCCCCGCATCCATGCCCGCCGCGACGCCCCGCCGTCCCAGGCCCAGACCCCGCACGAGGCCCGCATAGGTCACGACCGACCCCCGCAGGAGCCAGCCGCCGATCCCGCGCACCTCCTCCCGCGTGAAGCCGAGCACGGCGCCGCCCGCCGCCAGCGTCGCCAGCATCAGCGCCACCGAGGTCAGTTTCAGCCCCAGGGGCGTCGAGACGCCGAGCACGCCCAGAAGCGTGCCGAGCGCGGTATCGCCGAACAAGCCGCCCAGGCCGAAGCTCTGCTCCCAGCCCGGACCCGGCACGTGGGTGGACAGATAGACCGACAGCAGCGCCACCCCGATCGGGGCGAAGACGGCGCGCGACCACACCCGGTCCGCGCCGCGATGGATCACGAACCGGCCGCCCCAGACGATCAGCGCCGCGGCGATGCCCCAGGACCCCGCCCCCGCGATCACCATCAGCGGCGAGGCGACAGAGGCGCCGATCCGGCCGAGCGCGTTCTGCGCCGGATCGGAGGTCACCGCCAGCCAGGATGGATCGTCGGGAACGTAGCTCCACAGCATCGCGGCCACCGCGACCCCTGCCCCGATCAGCGCCAGCCCGATCAGTTCGCGGCCGCGCCGCTCCAGCAACGCCTGGGTGTCGCTGTCGAAAAGCGGGTCGCGCCCCTTCGCCTGGTAGCTTGCCATTCCGTCCTCGTCCTTACCGATAAAGGCAGTCGCGCAGCGCGACGAGCCCGCGCTGCAGATCGTCCTCGGGGGCCACCAGGGCCGCGCGGATATAGCCGCGGCCCGGATTGCCCCCGTCCGCGTCGCGCGACAGATAGGCCCCCGGAAGGACCCGCACCCCCGTCTCGCGCCACAATTTCACGGCCGCCCGCTCGCCGTCCTCCACCGGCAGCCACAGGAAGAAGCCGGCCTCGGGGGCGCCCGCCCCCGCGATGCCGTTGAAGATCCGGTCGGCCATGTCGAACTTCGCGACATAGCGCATCCGGCTCGTCTCCACGTGGGCCTCGTCCGACCAGGCGGCCGCGCTGACCGCCTGCACCGGCCCGGGCAGGGGCGCGCCGGCATAGGCCCTGAGCCGCTTGCACCGCGCCACGGACTCGGGCCCGCCGCACAGGAAGCCCGACCGGAGGCCCGGCAGGTTCGAGCGCTTGGACAGCGAATGGAACGCCACCACCCGCTCCGGGTCGGCGCCCATGGCGGCGGCCACCTGTAGCGCGCCCGGCGGGGGGGCGTCGCGCCAGATCTCGGAATAGCACTCGTCGGCGAAGATGCGGAAATCGTGTCTCTCGGCCAGGCCGATCAGGGCCCGCCAATAGGCCTCGTCGGCCACCGCGCCCTGCGGGTTCGCGGGCGAGCAGACATAGGCGATCGCGGTCCGATCGAGGATGGCGGCCCCCAGCCCCGCGAAATCGGGCAGAAAGCCGGTTTCGGCGGTCGCGGGCACGTAGACGGGCTCGGCCCCCACGGCGAGCGCCGCGACGGCATAGACCTGGTAGAACGGGTTCGGCGTCAGCACCGCCGGCCCGCCCTCGGGACAGAGCGCGAGGGCGGCGTTGAAAAGCCCCTCGCGGGTGCCGTTCAGGGGCAGCACCTGCCGGGCGGGGTCCACCTCGACGCCGTAGCGCCGCGCGATCCACCCCGCGATCGCGGCCTGAAGCTCCGGCGTACCGTCGTTCTTGGGGTAGCGCCCGAAATCGGCGGCGCATTCCGCCATCACCTGCCCCACGAAGGGCGGCGGCGCATGGCGCGGCTCGCCGATGGACATGGACACGACCTCTCCCCCCGGCTCGTGACCGTCGAGCAGGGCGCGCAAACGCGGAAATGCGTAGTCGGGCAGAGCCTCGAACCGCCGGGGATACTGCATGTTGTGCCTCGAGAGGGGGTCTGTCGCCCCTTTGGGCGTCACCCTACCCCCGGAACCAGGCCTCGGTCCACCCGTGGGCGCGCCCCCGTGACGGTCCTGTGGCATTCAGGCCAGCGCCCGCTCCGCCGCCGCCCCCAATCGCAGAAGCCGCGCCTCGGTCCGGGGCGGGGTCTGCAGCAGCAGGCCGGCGGACGGGATGCCGGTCGGCAAGCTCAGCCCCGGCAGGCCCATCAGGTTGCCGATTCGCGTGTTCCGGAGCGTCATCAGGTTGCGCTCCGCGTAATAGGCGCTGTCGCTTTCCAGGCGGGCGCGGTCGGGCGGCAGGATCGGACAGGTCGGCAAGACCACCGCGTCATACCCCGCCGTCGCCGCCCGGTACTCTGCGCGCAGCGCCTCCAGGCGCCGCCAGGCGGCGACGAACTCGGCTGCCGTCACGTCGCGCCCGCCCCGGAACCGCGCCAGGATCTCGGGGAACATGACGTCCGGATCGGCCTCGATCGCGTCGCGCCACACGCCGTAGGCCTCGGCGGCGAACAGCACCGGCGAGAGCGGCACCGCCGCGACCGCCCCCCGCTCGATCCGGGCGCCCCGCCGTTCCAGCGCGCGGACGCCGCGATCGAACCCCTCGGCCACCGGCCGCTCGAGGTCGTCGAGGGCCACGGTTTCCAGCACCATGATGCGCGTGCCCGAAAGGTCCGCCCCCTCCAGCGAGGGCGCCCGCCGCGCCCCGATCGCGGCATGGATCGCCGCCGCATCGGCCACCGACCGGGCGATCGGCCCCAACGTGTCGAATCGCGGGCAGAGCGGCACCACCCCCGCCATCGGCAATGTGCCCGCGGTCGTCTTCAACCCCACGAGGTCGTTCCAGGCGGCCGGCACCCGCACGGATCCGCCGGTATCCGACCCGACCGCGCCCGCCGCCAGACCGAAGGCCACCGAGGCCGCCGCGCCCGAGGACGAGCCCCCCGACACCGCCCGTTCGTCGTTGATGCAGGGCGGCGTCGCCGTCACCGGGTTCAGCCCCAGCCCGGAGAAGGCCAGTTCGCTCATGTGGGTCTTACCCAGGCACACGGTCCCGGCCGCGCCGGCATCGGCCAGGACGCGGGCGTCGCGCTCCGGCACCCGCCCGGCCAGGAGGCGCGTGCCCGCCTCGGTCGCCACGCCGGCGCTGTCGAACAGGTCCTTCCAGGACAGCGGCACCCCGTCGAGCGGCCCGCGAAGCGTGCCCGCCCGCGCCCGGCCGGCGGCGGCCCGCGCCTCGGCCCGCGCGCGGCCCGGGGTGGTCCGGGCATAGGCGAGGGGCCCGACGGGATGGGCCGCGATGGCCTCCAGATGCGCCTCGGCCAGCTCGACCGGGTCGATCCGGCCCGCCGCGATCCCGCGGCCCAGCGCCAGGGCCTCCATCCGCAGCCAATCGTTCATGTCCCGCCTCCTCGCAACGGTTTGGCGCATGGACATCGCCGCCCCAAGACCCATCATCCCGCCCATGGATCATGATGTCATCATCGCCGGCGGCGGGCTGAACGGAACCACCCTGGCCGTCGCGCTCGCGCAATACGGGCTGGACGTGGCGCTTGCCGATCCCGACCCCGCCGCGGCCCGGCCCGATCCCGGCTTCGACGGGCGCAGCTATGCGCTGTCGGTGGGCTCGCGCAACCTGCTCGCCGCGCTGGGCCTCTGGGAGCAGCTGGCCGACCGGGCGCAGCCGATCCTCGACATCCGCGTCTCGGACGGGCGGGCGGGCGAAGGCCCCTCGCCGCTGACCCTGCATTTCGATCACGCCGAGATCGAGGAAGGGCCGATGGGCCACATGGTCGAGGATCGCCACCTGCGCCCGGCGCTCGCCGCCGCGGCGGGGAGCGTGACGCGCCTCGTGGCCGGGGTGAGCGGGCAGACGCCCGGCCCGGCGGGGATCGAGGTCGCCTTGTCGGATGGCACCACGCGCCGCGCCTCGGTGCTCGTGGGCTGCGACGGGCGGAGCAGCGGAGTCGGCCGCCGGGCCCGCATCCACCGCGTCGAATGGTCCTACGGGCAGAACGCGCTGGTCGCCGCCATCGCCCATGACCGCCCCCATCACGGCGTCGCGCACCAGTTCTTCATGCCCGAGGGGCCGCTGGCCGTCCTGCCGCTGCAAGGGAACCGCGCCTCCATCGTGTGGACCGAGCGCACGGACCGCGCCCGCGCGATCCAGGACCTGTCCGACACCGCCTACCTTGATGTCCTGCGCCCGCGTTTCGGCGATTTCCTGGGCGAGATCACGCTCGAGGGCGCGCGCTTCACCTATCCGCTCGGCCTGTCGCTCGCGACCCGCTTCGCCGCCGATCGCGTGGCGCTCCTTGGCGACGCGGCCCATGCCGTCCACCCGATCGCCGGACAGGGCCTGAACGCGGGTCTGAAGGACGTGGCGGCGCTCTCGCAGGTGCTGGTCGAGGCGCGGCGGCGTGGCGAGGATATCGGCCGGATCGACGTGCTGGCGCGCTACGAGCGCTGGCGGCGCTCGGACGCCGTGCAACTGGCGCTCGCCACCGATGGGTTCAACCGCCTCTTTTCCAACGACAACCCGGTGCTGCGCCTCGCGCGCGACCTTGCCCTGGCGGCGATCCAGCGGATGCCCGCGCTGCGGCGCGGCTTCATCCGGGAGGCGGCGGGGCTGACCGGCGACCGGCCGAACCTTCTGGCCGGGCGGCCGCTCTGATCGCGATGGGATCGGCAGAACGGTATTGCGGGCGCCCGCGTGACCCGCTCAATCGTCGATACGGCGCGCCTCGTCAGACAGCATGACGGGGATGCCGTCGCGGATCGGAAAGGCGAGCCGCGCCGCCTTGGAGATCAGCTCTCCCCGCTCCGCGTCGTAGGTCAGAACGGCGTGCGTCTCGGGGCAGACCAGCGCCTCCAGCATCTTGCGGTCGATAGTGCTCATTGCGGGCGTTCGTCACTGCCGCCGGCGAGCGCGAACTCGATCAGCGTCACCAGCGTTTCGCGGCGCGTTGTCAGATCCGGCGCCTCGAGGAGCGCCTGCTTGTCCTCGGGCGCGAACGGGCACATCATCGACAGCGCGTTGATCAGCAGCTCGTCCTCGGCCTCGGACAGGGACGACCAGTCGGTCTTGAGCTCCTCGGCGTCGAAGTAGCGGCCGAGCAGGGTCAGGAACCGATCCCGGTCGAAGCCCGCGTCGCGCTCCGGCTGCCCGAGGTCGCGTTCGAACCCGTCCCAGGACACGTCGCAGCGGCGATAGGGCGCGAACCCCTCGATCTCCTGCGTCACCCGGTAGCGCGATACGCCCGACAGGGTGATCATGTAGCGCCCGTCCTCGGTCTCGCTGAGCGCGGTCAGGCGACCGGCGCAGCCGATCGACTGCAATTTCGGGTCGCCGCCGCCCGGGACCTCGCGCGGCTGCACCATGCCGATCAGGCGGTCCCGCGTCTTCAGGCAATCGTCCACCATCTGGAGGTAGCGCGGCTCGAAGATATGCAGGGGCAACCGCCCCCGCGGCAGGAGCAGCGCCCCAGGCAGCGGAAAGACCGGAAGCGTTCGGGGAAGATCCGCGGCACTGTACATGAGGCGCGAGTTAGCCCGTCCCCCCGGTCAGGCAAATATCATCGACGACAGCTTCCTGCGGCCCTTCAGCGCAATCGGGTCCTTGGGCTGGAGGGCGTCGAAGATGGTCAGGAGCTGCGCCCGCGCCGCGCCCTCGTTCCATTCCCGGTCCCGCCGGAACAGATCCAGCAGCTGGTCCACCGCCTCTTCGGTCCGACCGTTCGCGTGCAATGCCTGCGCCAGGTCGAACCGCGCCTGGTGGTCGGCGGGATCGGCCTCGACCCTGGCCTTCAAGTCGTCGACCGGGCCGACCCCGGCGGCCTGCCGGGCCAGTTGAAGCTGGGCATGAGCGGCCTCCAGTTCCGGGGCGTGGCTGATCTCGGCATCGACGCCGTTCAGGATCGCCTCGGCCTGGTCCAGCTCACCCATGGCGATGTAGGCGCGCACGAGGCCGCCATGGGCGGCGACCTGGGACTTGTCCTCGCCGACGATGGCCGCGAACACCTGCGCCGCCTCCGCGGCGGAGCCCTGCGCCAGCATCTCCTCGGCCTGGGCCACCGCCTCGGCGAGGCCGTCCCCTTCGGGCTGCTGGCCGCCGGCCTGCGCCACCAGACGATCGACGAAGGCCTTGATCTCGCTCTGCGGGACCGCCCCCTGGAAGCCGTCCACCGGCTGGCCCTGCCAGAAGGCATAGACGGTCGGGATCGACTGGATTCGAAGCTGGCTGGCGATCTGCTGGGCGCGGTCGACATCGACCTTCACCATCTTCACCGCGCCGTTCGCAGCGCGCACGGCATCCTCCAGCATGGGGCCCAGCGTCTTGCACGGCCCGCACCAGGTGGCCCAGAAATCGACGATCACGGGCACGTCCCGGCTGGCCTCGACCACATCGGCCATGAAGGTCGCCTCGGTCGTTTCCTTGATCAGATCGTCACCGGCCTTCGGCTGGCCGGCGCCCTGTCCCAGTTCGATCATCGCTCGTCCTTCCGGTTCACGTTTTCGTCGGGACAGATGGGCCGCGGCGGCGGCCTTTGCAAGCCGCCTTCAGAGGTCGAAGGTCGCGAAGACCGGCGCGTGGTCGGAGGGTTGCTCCCACCCCCGCACGTCCCGGCGGATGCGGCTCGAATGCGCGGCGGTCGCGATGTCGGGCGACGCCCAGACGTGGTCGAGCCGCCGCCCCTTGTCGGCCGCGTCCCAGTCCGGGTTGCGATAGGACCACCAGGAATAGAGCCGGCCGTCGGGGATGTCGCGCCGTGTCACGTCCACCCAGGCGCCCGCCTCCTGCGCGGCGCCGAGGTGCTCGACCTCGACCGGCGTGTGGCTGACGACCCGCAGCAGCTGCTTGTGGGACCACACGTCGTCCTCCCGCGGGGCGATGTTGAGATCCCCGACGAGGATCGACCGGCGGGGCGGGGCAGCCCGGAACGCGTCGCGCATGGCGGTGAGGTAGTCGAGCTTCTGGCCGAACTTGGCATTGACGGCGCGGTCTGGTTTGTCGCCGCCGGCGGGGACGTAATAATTGTGGATCACGAGCCCGTCTTCGGTCCGGGCGGCGACGTGACGCGCATGTCCCAGATCCACGTGGTCGTGCGCCTCGACCTCGACGAGGGGCCGCTTCGCCAGGATCGCCACGCCGTTATAGCCCTTCTGCCCCCGCGCCACCATGTGCCCGTAGCCCAGCGCGGCGAAGGAGGGGATCTTGTCCACCGGCGACTTGCATTCCTGCAGGCACAGGATATCCGGCGCCTCCTCCCGCAGGAGACGCTCGACGAGGCCGGCGCGCAGACGGATCGAGTTGATGTTCCAGGTGCAGATCGTGACGGGCATGGAGGCTCCTTCGTGTTCGACGCCTCTTAACCCCGGCGCGACCGGGTGTCACCGGAACGCCGCGGGCCGTGTGGCCGTTGGCCTCCGAACCAACCGGGAGACTTCCATGCGCCAGACACTTTCCGCCCTCGCCCTCTTCCTGCCCACGGTCGCCGTCGCACAGGAAACCGTGGGCACGCTCAGCGGCACGCTCGACGGCGTGCAGGTCGACTACACGATCGTGGATGGAGAGGATATTCGGACCGGCTGGCGCGAAGCGGAGGACGGGATCGAGGTGGAGATCGAAGCCTATCCCGCCGACGCGCCCATGGACATGGACAATGCCGACCGGCTGCGTCTGCGCTTCGTGGCCGACACCGCCAGCCGAAACCCCGAGGCCATGGAGGCCGACGCGGAACTGCGCCGGGACGGACAGACCGTCACCGCCACGGACGACGCGGTGGCGTTGTCGCTCGGCAGCGTCGAGGTCACGGATGACAGCCTGCTGCTGACCGGAAACATCCGCACGACGATGGCGGAAGGGTCGGAGAATGTCGAAGTTCTGAGCGACGAGGGCATCACCCTGTCGGCCGACATGCAGGCGACGGTGATTCGCGCGGACGAGTCCGGAAGCTAGGCGGCCGGGGCGCGTCCGCGCGCCCCGCTCCCGTCAGACCGAAAGGCGATATCCGCCCGTCTCGGTCACCAGAAGCCGCGCGTTCGACGGATCGGGCTCGATCTTCTGGCGCAGGCGGTAGATGTGGGTTTCCAGCGTGTGCGTGGTGACACCCGCATTGTATCCCCAGACCTCGTGCAGAAGCACGTCGCGCGGAACGACACCGTCGGGCGCGCGGTAGAGGTATTTCAGGATGTTGGTTTCCTTCTCGGTCAGGCGGATCTTCTTCTCCGCCTCGTCGACGAGGATCTTCTGGGCCGGGCGGAAGGAATAGGGGCCGAGCTGGAACACCGCATCCTCGGATTGCTCGTGCTGGCGCAGCTGCGCCCGGATGCGGGCCAGCAGGACCGGGAACCTGAACGGCTTGGACACGTAATCGTTGGCGCCCGCGTCGAGCCCCAGGATCGTGTCGGAGTCACTGTCATGGCCGGTCAGCATCAGGACGGGACATTTCACGCCCTGCTTCCGCATCAGCCGGCAGAGTTCGCGCCCGTCGGTGTCGGGCAGGCCGACATCGAGGATCACCAGGTCGAAATGGTTCGCCTTGGTCTTCTCGAGCGCATGCGCGGCGGTCTCGGCCTCGAAGACGTCGAAATCCTCGGTCATCACGAGCTGTTCGCTCAGCGCCTCGCGCATGTCGTCGTCGTCGTCGACCAGCAGGATCTTCTTCAGGTTGGTCATCGTGTTCCTCCGTCCCGAACTCAACGCGCAGATGTGAGCGGGGTTCACTTGACGCAAGGGATGCGACAATGGCTCACGCGGGCGTGTCGTCGGGGCGGGATTCGTTTCACTTTCCCTCGCGCCCATCCTATTGCGCCCCCATGACGGTACTGTCCCCCTCCGGGCCCGAGCGGCTGTCGCGCGCGCGCAGCGACCTGCGCGTCGGATTGCCGGTCATCCTCCGCGACGGTGCGGCCCGCGCGCTCGTCGCCGGCGCGGAAACCGTGTCCGGGGACCGGCTGGCGGCGCTGTGCGGCGACGGCGCGGCCGAGCTCGCGCTGACCCATTGGCGGGCCGAGACGCTGAAGATCCGCGTCTATGACGGCGACCTGGTGCGGCTGCCGCTGTCGCCCGGCACGCTCCTGCGTCAGCTGCGGGCGATGATCGACCCCGCGGGCGACCTCGCCACGCCGCTCAAGGGCCCGTTCGCCGCGATCCGGGGCGGCGACGCGACCCTGGCCCGCGCGGGACTGGCGCTGGCCAAGTCGGCGCGCATCCTGCCCGCGGTGATCGTCCGCCCGGTGGCCGATGCCCCCGACGACCTGACCGAGATCGGAATCGACCAGATCGCCCCGCCGACGCCCGCGCGGCTGGCCCCCGTCGTCTCGGCCGGGCTGCCGATCGCGGCCTCGGTCGCCACCCGGCTCCATGTCTTTCGCCCCGGCGACGGCGCCGAGGAGCATTACGCGGTGGAGGTCGGCCGACCGGACCGTCAGGCCCCGGTCCTGGCCCGCCTCCACTCGGCCTGCTTCACCGGCGACGTCCTGGGCTCGCTGAAATGCGATTGCGGCGCCCAGCTTGCGGCGGCGCTGGACCACATGGCCAAGGCCGGGGGCGGCATCCTGCTCTACCTCAACCAGGAGGGACGTGGCATCGGGCTGGCCAACAAGATGCGCGCCTACGCGTTGCAGGACCAGGGCTTCGACACGGTGGAGGCCAACCACCGGCTGGGATTCGACGACGACGAGCGCGATTTCGGGCTGGGCGCCGCAATCCTGTCGGAACTGGGCGTGGGCAGCGTGCGGCTGATGACGAACAACCCCCGCAAGGTCGACCGCCTGGCGGCCGAGGGCATCTCGGTGGTCGAACGCGTGCCGCTCTGGGTCGGGGAGACGCGGTTCAACCGCGACTACCTGCGCGTCAAGGCCGAGAAATCGGGCCACCTGTCGTGACCGGCCTGATCCTGACGCCGCGCGGGCTGTGGGCCTTCGGGCGCCGGATCCCCTGCACGATCGGGCGCGGCGGCCTGACCGGCGCCAAGCGCGAGGGCGACGGCGCGACGCCGCGGGGCCGGTACCGGATCGCCTGCCTGCTCTATCGCCCCGACCGGATCGCCCGGCCCGCCCCCTGGGCGCGGCCCATCGGTCCGGGCGACATCTGGTCGGACGATCCGCGCGACCCGGGCTACAACCGCCCCGGCCGCGCGCCCTCGCCCTGGTCGCACGAACGCCTGCGGCGGGCGGATCCACTCTACGATCTGGTGCTGGTGACGGACTGGAACGGCGGCGACCCGGTCCCGGGGCGCGGATCGGCGATCTTCCTGCACCGCTGGCGGCGGCGCGGGGCGCCCACCGAAGGGTGCATCGCCATGTCGCCCGTCGACCTGCGCTGGCTGGCCGCGCGGGCCCGGCCGGGAACGCCCGTCAGCGTGCCCTAGGGGGCGGGCCGCTCGCCGAAGATCGCCGAGCCGACGCGGACGCAGGTCGCGCCGAGCCGCACCGCCGTCTCGAAATCCGCGCTCATGCCCATCGACAGATCCGCCAGGCCGTTGCGCTCCGCGATCCGGGCGAGGAGCGCGAAATGCAGCGCCGGCTCCTCCTCGACGGGGGGGATGCACATCAGGCCGCGCAGGGGCAAGTCCATCTCGCGGCATTCCGCGACGAAGGCGTCCGCGGCATCGGGCAGGATGCCGGATTTCTGCTCTTCCTCGCCGGTATTCACCTGGACGTAGAGGTCGGGACAGGTGCCGATCTCCTGTGCGAGACGGGCGAGCGTCCGGGCGAGCTTCGGACGGTCCACCACCTGGATCACGTCGAACAGCTCCATCGCCTGGCGGGCCTTGTTCGTCTGCAGCGGCCCGATCAGGTGCAGGCGCACAGGGTCGAACCGCTCGCGGAAGCCCGGCCACTTGCCCTCGGCCTCCTGGACGCGGTTCTCGCCGAAGACGCGGTGCCCCTCTTCGAGCACGGCCTCGACGCGCGCGTCGGGCTGCTTCTTGCTGACCGCGACGAGTTCCACCGCGCCGGGCGTCCGGCCCGCCGCCTCCTCGGCCGTGGCGATGCGCTGTCGTATGTCGCTCAGTCCCATGCGCCGTCTATCGCGCGCCGGCGGGCAAAAGAAAAGGGCGGTCCCGAAGGACCGCCCCGATCATGCGTCGATCCGGATCGGATCAGAACGACATCGCGATGCCGAAGGAGAAGCGGTCGTAGTCGGTGCCGTCCTCCAGCTCGTTGATCGCGTAGGAGCCCTGCAGCTCGGCTCCGCCGCCCAGGTCGTAGTTGCCGACCAGCGCATAGCCCTTGCGGTCGTCGTCGGCGTCTTCGATCTCGAACTGGCCGTAGGACAGCGACACCAGGAAGGCGTCGAACTCGTAGCCGACCGCGATGCCGAAGTGGTTGTCGAGGCCGTAGGGCGAGTTCTCGTACTCGGAGTAGTTGATGATGGCCTGGATACCGTTCTCCATCGCCATGTCGAGGCTGCCGCCGTAGACGCGGGCCGTCTCGTCCTCGTACTCGATGTCGGTGATGTCGCCGTCGTCGTCACGCTCGATGTCGGTGACGGTGAAGCTGCCCGCCTGCTGGTAGCCGAGGCCGGCGCCGAAGGACACGCCCGAGAACTCGCCGGTGTAACGGAAACCGATGCCGAGGACGGTGTCGTTGGAGATGTCCCGGCCGCGCTCGCCCAGGAACGAGGTGATCTCGTCGAGGTCGAAGCCGACTTCGTCGAAGTCGACCAGGGGGCTGTCCTCGTCGTCGTCGATCTCGGCCGACAGGGCGACAGAGAAGTCGCCGAAGGCGTAGTCGTAACGCGCGACCTGGCCTTCGTCCTCGGGGCCGTACCTGTACAGGCCGTCGAGGCCGTCATTGCCGCTCCAGCCCGCGTGCTCGTTGTCGTCCTGGATCGAGCCGCCGATGATCGCCTCGCTCAGGGCGAAGTCGAAGGCGCCGTCGGTGTCGCCCATTGTCAGCGTGCCGAGCGCGCCGGACACGAAGATCGAGGTATCATCGCCGCCCTTCTCCGGGTCGAAGGCGCCGCTGTCGACCGAGTCGAGGTCAATGGCCGCACCGAAGGTGATGCCCGAATCCGTGGTTCCCGACATGTCGAAGAACACGTCGATATCGGTGTGGAACTGGGTGTCGATTTCCGACCCGTCGGAGTTCTCACCCCCGAAAATACCCATCTCGGCGAAGCCCGAAACGTCGATATCCGCGAGGGCGAAGGTCGTCGAGGCGACCAGAGCCGTGGAGGCGAGAAGAAGCTTTTGCATGGTATCCCTCATGATCTTATCCGGCCCCAGGAGGTGTGCCGCCTCGTGGGTACGGGATCGGAGTGCTATGTTTCCCGGTGCGCATCAAGCGAGCCGGAGATCGCGAGGGAATGGGCGCCCGCAGATGGTGCAGCCATGTCACAGTGCCGAGAGCGGGCGGCCCCGGCACGCAGATGGCCGCCCGGAGGGGCGGCCATCGAGATCGCGCGGATGCGCCGGGATCAGGAATCGTTGGCGATCGCCTCGATCTCCTGGCACTCGTCGCTGCCGTCGGAGGATCCGGCGGTCAGCACGATGCCCGAAACCTGCGCCATGGTCAGGTTCATCATCTGCTCTTCGTCGAGCTCGACCTGGCACTCGCTCAGCGCCTCCTGCAGCCGCTGCTGGAGCATCGTCATCTGCTCGTCCATCTGGGCGCTGTCCTGGGCGAAGGCGGGGGCGGCCAGCAGGGCTGCGGCGGCAATGGTGGCAATACGCTTCATGGGTTGTCCTCTGCGTCTGTCTCGTTCTGACTTCGGTCCGCCCCGTCGGGAGCGGAAACATTCGGACGCCGCGCGGGGGCGGGCCCGGATGACACGGGAGCTAGACCGGCGGGATTTCGCGTCCATATCGGCCGGGGCCGAAAAACATCACGAAACCGCAAGCTTCGTTACCGCCCGCGGCCGCCGGTGGCCCAACTGGTTCCTTGCCGCAGGGCCGGGCCTCGTCTAGTGACGGGTCGAACGATCCGCGGCAACCGGGGGCGAGGACATGCGGCCAGTCAGGATTTTCGCGACCACGGGGCTTCTGGCCACGATGGCGCTGGTGCAGGCCTGTTCGGACCGCGAGGCGAACCTGGCGCAGAGCCCGGTGCGCGACCGCGCGGCCGAACCCCGGGAAACGATCTGGGACCTGTTCGGCGACCGGGCCGACCAGGACCGCACCATCGAGGTGAACCGCTACATCTGGTCGGCGGCGCAGGACGTGCTGTCGTTCCTGCCGCTGGAAACGGCGGACCCGTTCTCGGGCGTTCTCGTCTATGGCTACGGTCGCCCGCCGGGCGGCGGGCCGGCCTATCGCGCCACCGTCTACGTGCAGGACCCCGCGCTCGACGCGCGCTCGCTCAATGTGGCGATATCGACACAGTCGGGGCCGGTGACGCCGGCCACGGCGCGCGCGGTCGAGGATGCGATCCTGACGCGGGCCCGCCAGTTGCGCGTGGCCGACGCCGGGTACTGATCCGCCGCCGCCCGGGGCCCTGCGCCCCGGCCGCCGGCCGCCCCGTCCGCCGCGTCTGGACCCCGGGCGGCGGCCGACCTATCACGTCACCGACACCCGCAGATCCAAGGACGAGGTCCCATGGCCCGCTACGATGCCGGCGCGATCGAACCGAAATGGCAGGAGGCGTGGCGGGAGGCCGGCTGCTTCACCGCGACGCGCGACCCCGACAAGCCGAAATACTACGTGCTGGAGATGTTCCCCTACCCGTCGGGGAACCTGCATATCGGCCATGTCCGCAACTACGCCATGGGCGACGTGGTGGCGCGCTACAAGCTGGCCAAGGGGCACGCGGTCCTGCACCCGATGGGCTGGGACGCGTTCGGCCTGCCGGCCGAGAACGCGGCCATGGAGCGGGGCGTCCATCCCGGCGACTGGACCTATGCCAATATCGACAACATGCGCGCCCAGTTCGCGCGCCTCGGGCTGACCCTCGACTGGAGCCGGGAATTCGCGACCTGCGATCCCGCCTATTACGGCCAGCAGCAGGCGATGTTCATCGATTTCCTGGAGCGTGGCCTCGCCTATCGCAAGAACGCGGTGGTGAACTGGGACCCCGTCGACATGACCGTGCTGGCCAACGAGCAGGTCGAGGACGGCAAGGGCTGGCGGTCCGGCGCCCCGGTCGAGCGGCGCGAGTTGACGCAGTGGTTCTTCCGCATCTCGGATTATTCCGACGAGCTTCTGTCGGCGCTGGACATGCTCGACGACTGGCCCGACAAGGTCAAGACCATGCAGCGGAACTGGATCGGGCGCAGCCGGGGCCTGCAATTCGCCTTCGGGCTGGAGGGCGGCCCGGACAATCACGACCGGATCGAGGTCTATACCACCCGGCCCGACACGTTGATGGGGGCGAGCTTCGTCGGCATCTCTCCGGACCATCCGCTGGCCCGCGAGCTGGAGAAGGGCGATGCCGAGCTCGCCGCCTTCTGCGCCGAGTCGCGGCGCATCGGCACCGCCGAGGAGGAGCTGGAGCGCGCCGAGAAGCGCGGCTATGACACCGGCCTCAGCGTGCGCCATCCGTTCGACACCGATTGGCGCCTGCCCGTCTATGTCGCGAACTTCATCCTGATGGAATACGGGACCGGCGCGATCTTCGGCTGTCCGGCCCACGATCCCCGCGACCTCGACTTCGCGCGGAAATACGACCTGCCGGTCCTCTCCACCTTCGTGCCGCTCTCGGGTGAGCACCGGCGTCCCGAGGACGGGGGGCCGGCCTATGTCCCGCCCAAGGGCGAGACGGTCGCGTATGTGCGCGGCTTCGCCGGCGAGGCCGAGCAGAGCGGCGAGGCGGCGATCGAGGCCGCCATCCGCTTCTGCGAGGAGAACGGCGTCGGCCGCGGCGTGACCAAGTACCGCCTGCGGGATTGGGGCCTGTCGCGCCAGCGCTACTGGGGATGCCCGATCCCGGTCGTGCATTGCGAGGCCTGCGGCGTGGTGCCCGAGAAGAAGGAGAACCTGCCCGTCGAGCTTCCCCGCGACATCGACTTCGCCGCGCCCGGCAACCCGCTCGACCGGCACCCGACCTGGCGCGACGTGCCCTGCCCGTCCTGCAGCGCCCCTGCCCGGCGCGAGACGGACACGATGGACACCTTCGTGGATTCGTCGTGGTACTATGCCCGCTTCACCTCGCCCGGGGCGGCGACGCCGACCGACCCCGAGGAGGCGGCGTACTGGATGAACGTCGACCAGTATATCGGCGGGGTGGAGCACGCGATCCTGCACCTGCTCTATTCCCGCTTCTTCGCCCGCGCGATGGTGGAATGCGGCCACCTGCCCGGGAGCGCCAAGGAGCCGTTCGCGGCCCTCTTCACGCAAGGGATGGTGACGCACGAGATCTACCTGACCCGCGACGCGGACGGCCGCCCCGTCTATCACCTGCCGAGCGAGGTGGCCGACGGGCGCCTGGCCGACGGCACGCAAGTCGAGGTCGTCCCCTCCGCCAAGATGTCCAAGTCGAAGAAGAACGTCGTCGACCCGGTGGAGATCATCGACCGCTTCGGCGCCGACACGGCGCGCTGGTTCGTCCTGTCGGACAGCCCGCCCGAGCGCGACGTGGAATGGACCGATGCCGGGGCCGAGGCGGCGGCCAGGCACCTTGCCCGCGTGCACCGCATCGCCGAGGCGACCCGCCACGTCCCCGAGACGGGCAAGGGCGACGACGCGGCGCTGCGGCGCGAGACGCACCGCGCCGTCCACGACGTAACCCTCGGCATCGAGAGCTTCGGCTTCAACACCGCCGTCGCGCGGCTCTATGCCTTCGCGGCGGCGCTGTCGAAATCCGAGGCCGGGCGCGCGTCGCAGGTCGAGGCGGCGCGCACCATGGCGCAGCTGATGGCCCCGATGACGCCGCACCTGTCGGAGGAGATCTGGCAGATGCTGGGCGGCGAAGGCCTGTGCGCGACCGCCCCCTGGCCCCACGCCGATCCCGGCATGCTGGTGGAGGACGAGCTGACCATGCCGATCCAGATCAACGGCAAGCGGCGGGCCGAGATGAAGGTCGCGCGCGATGCCGCACGGGGCGACGTGGAGGCCATGGCGCTCGCCTCGGACGCGGTGCAGAAGGCCCTGGCCGGCGGGGCCCCAAAGAAGGTGATCGTGGTGCCGGGCAAGATCGTCAATGTCGTGGTCTAGGCGCGCGCTCTTGGGCGGCCTCGCCGCCCTGCCCGCCTGCGGCTTCGCCCCGGTCTACGGGCCGGGCGGCGCGGCGGAGGGCCTGTCGGGCCAGATCGCCGTGGACGCGCCCACCGACGAGGCCGGATACGCCTTCGTGCGCCACCTCGAATCGCGGCTCGGGCGGACGGAGGGGGCGCGCTACCGGCTGTCGCCCCAGATTTCCGTCGTCGAGGAAGACCTGGGCTATACCCCGGCGGGGGAGATCACGCTGGTCCGCCTGCTGGGGCAGCTTGCCTACACGCTGACCGACACGACGGACGGCACGCAGGTGGCGGCGGGCACGCTGACGAACTTCACCAGCTATCCCGCCCCGGTCTTCGGCACCGGCCGCACGACCATCGCCGGCAACACCGTCACCACGCGCGCGGCGCGGGATGACGCGATCGAGCGGCTGATGGTGATCCTGGGCGACCAGCTGGTCTCGGAACTGCTGGTCACCGCGGCGACCTGGCGGCGATGAAGCTGTCGGCCCGCGATGCCCGCGACTGGATCGCCAAGCCCCGGGGCGACGCGCCGGGCACGCTGATCCACGGCGCGGACGCTATGCGGGTGGCGCTGAAACGGCAGGAGCTGGTGGCCAACATCGCCGGCCCCGACGCCGAGGAGGAGATGCGGATCACCCGCATCCAGGGCAGTGATCTGCGCCGTGACAAGGCGTTGCTGGCCGACGCGGTCCGCGCGCAGGGATTCTTTCCCGGGCCCCGCGTGGCGCTGGTGGAGGAGGCGACCGCGCAGGTCGGCGATCCGATCCTGGCCTCTCTGGCGGATTGGCGCCCCGGCGACGCGCATGTGGTCGTGACGGCGGGAACGCTGAAACCGGCATCGGCGCTCCGCAAGGGTTTCGAGTCGCATCGCCACGCCGTCGCGATCGCCGTCTATGACGACCCGCCCGACCGGGCCGAGATCGAGCGCTGGATCGCCGAGGCCGAGATTCCCGATCCCGACCGCGACGCGCTCGCGATGCTGACGGCTCTCGCCGCCGAGATGGGGCCGGGCGATTTCAGGCAGGTTCTGGGCAAGATCGGGCTCTACATGCATGGCACGCCGGGGCCGACCGGGGCCGCCGATGTTGCCGCCTGCGCGCCGGGATCGACCGAGGCCGATCTGGACGATGTCCTTCACGCCGCTGCGGACGGGCGCACCGCCGAGATCGCGCCGATCCTGACCCGGCTGGAGGCACAAGGCGCGCAGCCCGTCCAGCTCTCCATCGCCGCGATGCGCCATTTCCGCCTGCTGCACCAGGCGGCCTCTGATCCCGGCGGCGCCGGGGCGGGAATCGGACGCCTGCGGCCGCCGGTCTATGGACCCCGCCGCGACGCCCTTCTGCGGCAGGCGCAGCGGCTGGGCATGTACCGCCTGGAAGAGGCGATCGAGATCCTCACCGATACCGATCTGACCCTGCGTTCCGCCGCGCGGGTGCCGCAGATGGCGCTGGTCGAGCGCACCCTGATCCGCCTGTCGATGATGGGCCGGCGCTGACGCCGCCGCGCGGGGGGGCGTCGCGATCCGGGCATCACGCGTCGGCGTCGCCGCGTTCGGACCAGACGGCCGCGCCCCATGGCTGCAGCCGCCGACCGTCCCAGCCGCATGCCAGGTCGGGCGACGTCCCCTGCCGGGTCGGCACGGGAAGCGATTCGTCGGTGGCGAAGTTGAACACCCCCTGCCAGCGTTCCTCCCCCTTCGCGATGCGGAGGGCCAGGACCGTCGAGGAGGCGTCGACCGTGACGGCGTCGGGCGCCGCGAGCCGGGTCCGCTGGCGGAATGCCATGGCGCGGCGGTAATGATGCAGGACGCTCTCGGGATCGGCGTCCTGCATGTCGGCCGCTCGGTCGCGGTTCCAGCGCATGGGCAGCCACGGCGTGCCCGCGGTGAAGCCGAAACCGGGCGCCTCGGCCTGCCAGGGGATCGGCACGCGCGGCCCTTCCCGACCCGGTCCGTCGGGCCAGTAGAGCAGGTCGAGCGGGTCGGTCACCTCCTCCCGGGTCAGGTGCGGCTGCGGCAGGCCCAGCTCCTCTCCTTGCCACAGGATCGCCGCGCCGGGCAGCACGGCGAGGAGCGTGGCATAGAACTTCGCGCAGGCATCGCTGCCGTCGCCCAGCGCCGAGAGATGCCGCGGCTGGTCATGGTTCGAAAACCACCAGGGCGCGCACCAGCGCCCGTCGAGCGCGCGCAGCAGATCGGCCAGCGCCACCGGATCGCGGGCCACCTCCATCGGATCGGTCGTGTAGCAGGCATCGAGACGCCCGGGCTCGGTGAAGCTCTTGGAGATCTCGATCGAATTGTTGCCGGTGTTGCTCTCGCCCACGATCCAGGCGTCGGGGCCCGCCCAGTCCCGGATCCGCCCCGTATAGGCGGCCCCGTCCCCGGGCAGCAGGTCGTAAACATGGTCCTGATAGGAATAGGGGTTGTAGTTCGGGCCCGTGACCTTGGACAGGACCACGGGGCGCGCGGGCGGATTGTCGGGCATGTCGGGGTGGAAAAGGTAGGCCGTCACAACGTCGAGCCGGAACCCGTCGACGCCCCGGTCACGCCAGAACTCCATCGTCTGGCGGTACATCTGTTGAACCAGCGGGTGGCGCAGGTTCAGGTTCGGCTGGCAGGACAGGAACTGGTGATGGTAATATTGCTGCCGGCGATGGTTCCACGTCCAGGCCGGCGGGCCGAACTGGCTGATCCAGTTATTGGGCGGCGTGCCGTCGGGCTTGGGATCGCGCCAGACATAGCATTCCGCCTTCTCCGCGTCGCCGTCGACCGCGGCCTGGAACCATTCGTGATCGGTGCTGGTATGGTTGAACACCTGGTCGACGATCACGCGCAGGCCCAGGGCGTGCGCCGCCGCGACGAGGCGGTCGAAATCGTCAAGCGTTCCGTGCCGCTCGGCCACCGCGCGGTGGTCGGCCACGTCGTAGCCCCCGTCGGCCAGGGGGGAGACGTAGAAGGGGCAGATCCAGATGGCATCGACCCCGAGCGACGCGATATGGTCGAGCCGCTCGGTGATGCCGTTCAGGTCGCCCACGCCGCTCCCGGTGGTGTCGTTGAACGACCGGGGATAGACGGCGTAGACGACCGGCGCCTCGGGCCAGGGCCCGTCAAGCCCCAACGATCTTGCCCCCGTTGGGATGCAGCGTCTGGCCGGTGAAGTAGGACCCGTCAGCGCTGGCGAGGAACAGGAACGAGGTGGCGATCTCCCACGGCTGACCGGCCCGGCCGAGCGGCGTGCCCTCGCCGAACCCTTCGACCATCTCGGGCGGCATCGAGCCCTCGATGAACGGGGTCCAGACCGGGCCGGGCGCCACGGCGTTGACGCGGATGCCGCGATCGGCGAGCGCCGAGGCCATGGAGCGGGTGAAGGCCAGGCTCGCACCGCGCGTGGTCGAATAGCTGACCAGCATGTCGTTGCCCTTGAAGGCGTTGACGCTCGTCGTGTTCACGATCGCCGCGCCCTCGCCCATGTGCTTCAACGCCGCCTGCGTGGTGAAGAAGTAGCTCAGGACGTTCGTGTCCATCACCTTGCGAAGCTGCTCCTCGTCCAGTTCGTCCTCGATCGGCGCGTCGATGTACTGCACCGCCGCGTTGTTGATCAGGATGTCGATCCGGCCGAACCGCTCCACCGTCTTCTCGACGGCCTCGGTGGCGTGGTCCTTGCGGCCCAGGTCGCCGGGGATCAGGAGCGCCTCGCTGCCTTCGGCCTCGACCAGGCGCTTGGCCTCCTCGGCGTCCTCGTGCTCGTCCAGATAGGCGATCGCGACCTTCGCGCCCTCGCGCGCGAACAGCACGGCGACGGCGCGCCCGATGCCGCTGTCGCCGCCCGTGATCAGCGCCACCCTGCCCTTCAGCTTGCCCACGCCCGGGAAACGGGGCTCGTAATCGGGTTTGGGGTCCATCTTGCTTTCGTATGCGGGCATCCGTTCCTGGACGCGGTCCGTGGCATTCTCGCTCATGGAATTTCTCCGGTTGCGGGCGCCCCGCCATGGGCGGCGCGCCAGTCTGGTCAGGACACGGGCAACGAGTGCCGGGCGGATTGGTTCAGGTATTCATCGCCGCGACCGCGCCGCCGTCGACCCGGTAGGCGGACCCGTTGGTGAAGGTCGAGCGATCCGAACAGAGCAGCGCGATGACCGCGGCGACCTCGTCGGCCTGGCCGCGACGGCCCAGGGTCAGGTAGGGGCGCTCCTCCTTCAGGAAGCTCGCGATCGCCTCCTCCTTGGAGACCCCCATCGATTCGGCGCGCATGTCCATCATGTAGTCGGTCATCGGGCTTTCGATGAAGGCGGGGGCGACCGTGTTCATCAGCACCCCCTTCGGCCCGTAGACGAAGCTCGCCCCCTTGACCCAGTTCAGCAGCGCCGCCTTCGCGGTGTTGTAGACCGCCTCGTCCCAATAGGGCTGCACCGCGTTCTCGGAGGTGACGCAGACCATCCGCCCCCAGCCCTTCTCCACCATCTGGGGGATCAGCGCCTTGGCCATCCGTACCGCGGACATGAAGTTCGTCTCCCAGACGCGGTGATACTCCGTGTCGCTCATCTCCAGCGGGTCGCCCTTCTCGCCGGTGACGCCGGCCGCGTGGACGAGGATGTCGCAACCGCCCTTGGCGGACATCATCGCGCCGAGGCGGTCGATGTCGGCGGTGTCGGTCAGATCGGCGGCCGTGCTGTCGACCTCGGGGCCCAGATCCCGCGCGGCGTCCGCGACCGTGTCGGCCTCCATGTCGGTGAGTGTCACCACCGCCCCCTCCTCGTGGAGGATCCGCGCCGCCGCGAGGCCGAGCCCGCCGCTGCCGCCGGTCACGAGAACGCTCTTTCCGCTGATCTTCAGGTCCATGATCGGTTCCTTTGCACTCCGTCGGACGGGGTAACAAAGGGAGGGAGGGGTCGTTCCGGCCTGCGACGATCCGGCATGGCCCGCGGACGCGCCCTCGGCGCTATTCCACGTCGGGGCGCGCGGGCGCGGGCAGGTCGCCCTCCGCCAAGAGCCCCTCCTCCACCAGCCGCCGCGCCAGGCCCTCGGCGCCCTGGAAACGGTGTGTGCGCCAGCCGCGCGCGGCGGCGGCGGCGATGTTCTCGGGCCGGTCGTCGACGAAGAGGAGGCCACCGGGCGCGAGGCCCGAGCGATCCTCGAACAGGCGATAGATCGCCGGATCGGGCTTCGTCACGCCGACATGGCCCGAGACGATGGCCCCGTCGAACTCGGTCAGGGCGGGATGGGTCCGGCGGGCGCGCTCGAAGGTCTCGCGCCCGAAATTGGTCAGCGCGAAGACCGGCACGTCGCGCCCCCTCAGCGCGCGCAGGAGCGCGACGCTGTCCTCCATCAGCGGCTCGGCCATCCGGTCCCAATCGTCCTTCCAGGCCAAGATGTCGCGGCGCCAGCGCTGGTGCGCCTCGGCCGTCTCGATCACCGTGCGGTGCCACGGCGCGCCGGCGTCGATGGCCGCGTTCATCTCGTGAAGCGGCACTTCCCGGAACAGCCGGGTGCGGGCGATGCGCCCGATGGCCCGGTCGTAATACCCCTCGGGGTCCCAGGTCAGAAGCACGTTTCCAATGTCGAAGACCACGGCGTCCGGGGTCATCCTGTCCTCCGATCAGCTGCGTCTCAGCATCCGTTCCAGGGCCTCGCGGAACCGCGACCGGTCACCGCGCGAGAATGGCCGGCCGCCGCCCTGCCGGAACGGGTCCGCGGCGCGGAGATCCGTCATCAGGTCGCGCGCCGCAAGGGCCTCCGAGACGTTTCGCGCCGACAATTCGGACCCGTCGGGCTTCAGCACCATGGCCCCCGCCTCCACCGCGCGGGCGGCGAGCGGGATGTCGCCGGTGACGACCACGTCCCCCGCCCCGCAGCGCTCGGCGATCCAGATATCGGCCGCGTCCGCCCCTTCGGCGACATAGACCATCTCCACCAGCGGGTTGGCCGACGGGCGGATGCCGCCGTTCGAGACCATGGCGACGGGCGTCTGCCACCGCGTCGCCACGGCCTCGACCTCGGCCTTCACCGGGCAGGCATCGGCGTCCACGTAGATCACCCGTAGAGCGCCTCGCCATGGAAGCGGACATGGTCCTCGATGAAGGAGGACACGAAGAAGTAGCTGTGGTCGTAGCCCGGCTGCAGCCGGAAGCTCCCCTGCTGCTTCGCCTCCGTCATGGCGGCGGCCAGGGCGCCGGGCTTCAGCTTGTCCCAGAACTGGTCCTTGGTGCCGATATCGACGAGGAGAGGACCGTCGAAGCCCCTGGTCCGCATCAGGTGGCTGGCGTCATGCGCCTCCCACGCCGAGGTGTCGGAGCCGAGATACTTCGTCAGCTGCGGCGTGCCCCAGTCGCTGTCCATGGTGTTGCACATGGGCGAGAACGCCGAGACGGAGCGGAACCGCTCGGGCAGGTTCATCGCCACGGTCAGCGCGCCGTGCCCGCCCATGGAATGGCCGGTGATCGCCTGCCGGTCGAGGTCGATGGCGAAATTCTCCGCCACCAGCGCCGGCAATTCCTCGGTCACGTAATCCCACATGCGGAAATGGCGCGACCAGGGCTCCTCGGTGGCGTTGACGTAGAATCCAGCACCCTGCCCCATGTCGAAGTTCTCGTCGTCGGCCACGTCCTCGCCACGCGGCGAGGTGTCGGGAAAGACCAGCGCGATCCCCTCCTGCGCGGCGAAGGCCTGCGCCATCGACTTGGTCATCGCGTTCTCGTGCGTGCAGGTCAGCCCCGACAGGAACCACAGGACGGGAACGGCGCCGTCCCGCGCCTCCTCGGGCAGGAACACGGCGAAGGTCATGTCGCACTTCGTCGATGTCGCGGCATGGGTATAGACGCCCTGAGTTCCGCCGAAACTGGCAGTCTCGCTCTTCGTCTCCATCGAATTCCTCCGGTCTGGTTCGGGTTGCCGGGCCCAAGGAACCCAGCGAGTGTCAGGCGGTCAACGCGAGAGTGGCCGTCAGGGTCGCGATGGAGACGATGGTCGATACCAGGATCGCGGTCGAGACCCTCTGCGGCGCGACATCGTAGGATTGCGCCAGGATGAACACGTTGCCCGCCACGGGCAGCGCCGCGGTGGTCACGATCACCTTGGCCGCCTCGCTCGGGACGGGAAAGAGGACGAACACCGCGATTGCGACGCAGAGCGGGTGAAGCCCCAGCTTGCAGGTGGACAGCCAGCTTGCCACGCTCAACCGCTCGGCGCTCTTGCGCGCCAGCGAAACGCCGATGGCGAAGAGGGCGCCGGGCGTCGCCGCGTCGCCCAGCAGGCGCAGCACGTCCGAGAGCGGGCCGGGCACCGCGACGCCCGTGGCCGCCCAGGCGAATCCGGCGAAGATCGCCACCAGCATCGGGTTGCGGACCAGCGCGCCCCCGACCCGCAGCAGCGTTCGCGGCGTCACCCGCCCCTCGCGATCGATGGAGAACAGGGTGACGATGAGCGCCGCGAACAGCAGAAGGTCCACAGTCAGGACCTGCAGGATCGGCAGCGCGGCGGCCTCGCCCATCAGCATCGTCAGCATCGGCAGGCCCAGGAAGCCCACATTGCCGACAACCGCGCATTGCGCCTCCACCGCCCGCTCTGACAGGCTGACGCCGCGCCGGGCGGCGACGGCGAAGGCCAGCGCGTAGACGACGAGGCTCGCCGAGGCATAGGCCCCGATCACCCGCCAGTCGAAGAGCGCCGCCAGGTCGAGCCCGGCGGCGAAGCGGAACAGCAGCGCCGAAAGGGCGAAGTAGAAGACGAAATCGGTCAGCACCCGTCCCGCGCCCGCGTCGAACATCCCCGACGCGCCCGCGGCCGCGCCGATGCCGATCAGCGCGAAGAACGGCAGCACCTGGAAAAGGACCTCGGACATGAGCGTCCCGCTAGATCGTCTCGCGCCCCGTGTCCATCGGGCCCGCGCGGCGGCGATCCCGCGCCGGTGCCATGGGGGGCCGTCGGGCGATGGCCCTTCCGGCGGGCACGGGAAGGGAGTATGGCCCGGCCATGTCCAATCCTCCCGACCTGCGCCCCGACCGCGCCCACGCCCGCCTGTCCCGCGACCTCGACACCGCCGGGCCGGAGCGCCGCGGCGGGCAGCCCACGATCGGGATGGTGTCGCTCGGCTGCCCCAAGGCGCTCGTCGACAGCGAGCGCATCCTGACCCGGCTCCGCGCCGAGGGCTACGGGATCTCGCCCGATTACGAGGGCGCCGACGCGGTCATCGTGAACACCTGCGGCTTCCTCGATTCGGCCAAGGCCGAAAGCCTCGAGGCGATCGGGGAGGCGCTGTCCGAGAACGGGCGCGTGATCGTGACCGGCTGCCTCGGCGCCGAACCCGACTACGTCACCGGGGCCCATCCGACGGTCCTGGCGGTCACCGGGCCGCACCAATACGAGCGCGTGCTCGACGCCGTCCACGCCGCCGTGCCCGCCGCGCCGGACCCGTTCGTGGATCTGCTGCCCGCCTCCGGGGTGAAACTCACGCCGCGTCATTACAGCTATCTCAAGATCTCGGAAGGCTGCAATCACGCCTGCCGGTTCTGCATCATCCCCGACATGCGCGGACGTCTGCAATCGCGCCCGGAGCGGGCGGTCATGCGCGAGGCCGAGAAGCTGGTAGAGGCCGGGGTGCGCGAGCTTCTGGTCATCAGCCAGGACACCTCCGCCTACGGAACGGACTGGGCGAACCGGCCCGTCAAGGCGCCGATCACCGATCTTGCCCGCGATCTGGGCTCCCTCGGGGCCTGGGTGCGGCTGCATTACGTCTATCCCTACCCGCATGTGCGCGACCTCGTGCCGATGATGGCCGATCCCGCCTCGGGGCTGCTGCCCTATCTCGACATTCCCTTCCAGCACGCCCACCCGGACGTTCTGAAGCGGATGGCCCGGCCCGCGGCTTCGGCCCGGACGCTCGACGAGATCGCCGCCTGGCGGGATGTCTGCCCCGATCTGACGCTGCGCTCGACCTTCATCGTCGGCTATCCGGGCGAAACGGAGGCGGAATTCGATTACCTGATCGACTGGCTGAGGGAGGCGCAGCTCGACCGGGTGGGGTGCTTCCAGTACGAGAACGTGGCCGGCGCGCGGTCGAACGACCTGCCCGGCCACGTCCCCCCCGAGGTCAAGCAGGCGCGCTGGGACCGCTTCATGGAGGTCGCTCAGGAAATTTCCGAGGCGCGCCTCGCCGCCAAGGTCGGACGCCGGGTGGAGGTTCTGGTGGACTTGGTCGAGGACGACGCTGCGACCTGCCGGACGATGGGCGACGCGCCCGAGATCGACGGGCATCTCTATGTCGATGCGGGCCACGCGGGCCTGTCGCCCGGCGACATCGTGACGGTCGAGGTCGACGAAGCCGGAGATTACGACCTCTGGGGGCGACTCGTCGATCCCGCCTGAGGCGACCGAGCTTGCATCCGCCGCCGGAACAGACGACCTGGGGTTGCACAACTGATGCCGGGCGCGCGCCCAATTAACTGAGAACAGAGACAAGTTTTCGAAATTTCTTCGTGGAGCGGCCCTTCCGGCTGCATGACGGCCCCACGATGAAACCGATCCTTCACCATATCCGCACGCTCGCCCCCGCCCTCGCGGTGGCCCTTGCGATCCAGCCGGTGACCGGCGCCTGCGCGGCCCCGTCGGCGGGCACGCCCCCCCCGATCGAGGCGCTCCTGCGCGTCGACGCGCTCGGATACGAATGCATCGCCGAGACCGACCTGGAGCGGGCCTTCCAGGCCTCCGGCAAGCCCTTCCACCTGCCGCGCACCTGCTTGCCCGCGCCCTGCGCGCGCCAATTGTCCCGCGACGGCCTTGCCCGCGTGATCGGGCGTCCCGCCGCGACCCCCGTCTGGGACGACTACGTCGCCCGCTACGCGCAATCCTGCGTGCACGAGGCGCTGTGGCCCGGAGAGGCCGCGCCGGAGGCCGCGCAAACCGCCGGCACGGCCACGTTCTGGGCGCCGATCCTCGAGCGCGCCGCGTCGGCCGGCCCGGTGATTGCGGCGCAGGACGCGAGCGCCGAGGCCGTCCGCGCTGCGCCGATCCTCGCCGGGTGGGGCTGGAGCGGCCACCACCATGCGCGGCGCGGCCCCGGGATCGGGCCCGAGGCGCCGCCCGCACCCGGCGCCGTGCCGCTGCCGCCGGCGGCGGGCCTCCTCCTGTCCGGTCTCGGCGCGCTGGGCTTCGCCGTCCGCCGGCGCCGCCTTCAGCGTCCGGCGAGCACCCGCCGGACCGTCGCGATCCGGTCGGCATTGGGGGGATGGGTGCCGAGGAACCGGTTACCGGGGTCGGGCGCGTTCTGGAAGTACATGATTCCCACCAGCGGGTCGTAGCCCGCCCGCCGCGCCAGGATCGCGCCCAGCGCGTCGGCTTCCAGCTCGAATTCCTTGGCGTAGCGCCGGGCGCCATAGAAGGCTCCGAAATCCTGCGCCTGGCGGATCGCCACGTCGTTCCCCCCCCCGAGCGCCACCAACGCGCCGGCGAGCGTCGCCGTGGTCCGCGCCGAGGTTTGCCCGCGCCCGATATGGCCGGCGATGTGATGGGCCGCCTCGTGGCTGAGGATGAAGGCCAGTTCGTCGGGGTTCCGCGCCTCCAGGATCAGCGGCAGGGTGAAGCCGACGATCGGGCGGCCATCGGGGGCGAGCGTCTGGAACGCGTTGGCGGGCACGCCTGAGCGGTCGTCGACCACCACGGCGTAATCGCACCGCGCGCGCCGCGCCTGTTCGCGACAGGCCGCGCGGGCATGCGGCATCACCCGCTCCACCACGGCGACGAAATTCCGCGCCGCGACCGATGGCGCCGGTCGGGCGGGCGCGGCCCGCGACACGGGCCGATCGGGCGGCGTGGCGACCACGACCGGCGTCACGCATCCCGACAGAAGGGCGAAGAGAAGGCTGGCCAGCGCGATCCGCATGAAGATGGTCCGTCTTTCGATCAACGCGTCTGAGCCTAGCGCCCCGCGGGCCGGCCCGCCAGAGCGTGGCCGGACGGGCCGTGCGCCCTAGGCTTGGCGCTGACCCCATTCCGGAGAAGCGGCATGTTCACCATCGAGCACGATTTCGACGCGACCGTCATCACCCTCATCGACGAGGGCGCCGGCCACCTCCAGCAGGACGTGACGATCCACGCCTTCGAGGAATGCGTGACGCTGCAGCAGCTCGACCCGCGGACCGACGAGCCGGTGACGGTGACGCTCTCGCCCGCGCAGCTACGGGACCTGGCCGCCGCGCTGGATCTTCCGGAGGGGGCCTACAGCCTGCGCCCGCAGGAGGGTTGAGGGGGGCGGTGCCGGAGGCCCTGCCCGGCCCCGGCTTGACGGGCGCGATCCCGTGGCCGACATGCGCGCACGAAGGAGACATCCCATGCCCGACCCGCGTCCCGAAGTGCTCGATTTCCTGCTTTCCCGCCGGTCGCGCCCCGCCCGGACCCTGTCCGACCCGGTGCCCGACCGCGCGGCGCTGGAGCCGATCCTGCGCGCCGCGCTCCGCAGCCCCGACCACGGCAAGCTGGAGCCCTGGCGACTGATCGTGCTGGAGCGCGCGGCGCTGCGCCGGCTCGCCGATCTGGTCGGCACGCATGGCCGCGCCCGCGGTCGCCCGCCCGAGGAGGTCGACAAGCAGCGCCTGCAATATGCCGATGCCGGCCTCGCCGTGGCGGTGATCTTCAGTCCCGTCGAGAGCGACAAGATCCCCGAGGCGGAGCAGCTCCTGTCCGCCGGGGCGGTCTGCACCCAGCTTCTCAACGCCGCGCTCGCCGCGGGATGGGGGGCGAACTGGCTGACCGGATGGGCCAGCCACGATCCGGACTTTCGCGCTGCGGCCCTGGACCTCGCCCCGCAGGAGCGGATCGCGGGCCTCATCCATATCGGGACCGAGACCGCCGCGCCGCCCGACCGGCCCCGCCCCGACATGGCGTCGAAGGTCGCCTGGATCTCCGCATGACCTTCCTGGCGGACGTGGCCCGCGCCATCGCGCAATTCGCCGACCCCCGGTTCCAGCGCGTGTTCTGGACCGGGATCGGCCTGACGCTGGCGCTCTTCGCGCTGTTCGCGGTGCTGTTCGTCTGGGGGGTCAACTGGCTGCTGCCCGATACCGTGGCCCTGCCCTGGATCGGAGAGGTCGGCTGGATCGACGACATTGCCTCCGGCGCGTCGGTCCTGGGAATCCTCGTGCTGTCGATCTTCCTGATGGTGCCGGTGGCCTCGGTCTGCGTGTCGTTCTTCCTCGACGACGTGACCGACGCGGTGGAGGCGCGCCACTACCCGCACCTCGCCCCGGCGCCGCGCCTGTCCCTGGCCGAGACGGTGCGGGACGCGGCGGGCTTTTTCGGGGTGCTGGTCCTGGCCAACATCGCCGCCTTCGCGGCCTATCTCGCGCTGCCGCCCTTCGCGCCGCTCGTCTTCTACGCGGTGAACGGCTTCCTGCTGGGGCGGGAATACGTGCAGCTCATCGCCATGCGGCGGCTGGGCCGAGAGGGGGCGGCGGAAATCCGGCGGCGCCACCGCCTCCGGATCTGGGCGGCCGGCTGCGTCATGGCGCTGCCGCTGACGGTGCCGATCGTGAACCTGACCGTCCCGCTACTGGGCGCGGCGGCCTTCACCCACCTGTTTCACCGGCTGCCGGTTCCGGCGGAGACATCCGCTCGAACCAGTCGAAATCGCGCACGCTGATCCAGCCCGACAGGATCACCCCGGCGATCAGCGCCCAGATCAGCGTCCCCCAGATCGTGGTCTGGAGCATCTTGCGCTTCAGCGGGAAGCGCGCCGGGCTCGATTCGTGGGTTCCGGGCACCACCTCGCCCTCGTCGCCCTGCGTCGACAGGCCGATGGGCAGGACCACGAAGAACACCATGAACCAGGTCACCGCATAGAGGACGATCGCCGATGTGATCCCCATCTCAGACCTCTTCGAGCTCGATCAGGCAGCCGGCGAAATCCTTGGGATGGAGGAACAGGACCGGCTTGCCGTGGGCGCCGATCCGTGGCTCGCCGCTGCCCAGGACGCGCGCGCCCCCCGCCGTCAGCCGGTCGCGGGCGGCGCGGATGTCCTCCACCTCGTAGCACATGTGGTGGATGCCGCCGGCCGGGTTCTTGTCGAGAAACCCCGCGATCGGGGAATCCGCGCCCAGCGGGTACAGCAGCTCGACCTTGGTGTTGGGCAGCGTGACGAAGACGACGGTCACGCCGTGGTCGGGCTCGTCCTGCGGCGGCCCGACATCGGCGCCCAGCATGTCGCGGTACTGCGCCGCGGCGGCCTCCAGGTCCGGGACCGCGATCGCCACGTGGTTCAGGCGTCCGATCATCTCCAGCTCTCCCTCCGGGGTGGTCGCGGTCCTACAGCGCCGTCCGGCGCCCCGCAAGCGGGCGCGGCCGGCTTAACCGGTTGTTAGCCAAGACCGCGCCATGGTTCGGGCGACAGCCATTGGGGGCAACAGATGAGCGATTTCACGAACGAGTTCGCACCCGGCCGCAGGCCCACCGCCGAACGCCCGCTGCTGGGCCAGATGATACTGGTGGTCGAGGACAGCCGCCATGCCGGCGAGACCATGCGCCTGATGTGCCTGCGCGGCGGTGCCCGGGTGCGCCGGGCCGATTCGCTCCGCGCCGCGGAACGGCACCTGACGGTCTTTCGCCCCTCGGTGGCGATCGTCGATGCGGGCTTGCCGGACGGCTGCGGGATCGGCCTGATCCGCCGCCTGGCCACCGGCGCGAACCGGGTGCCGGCAATCCTCGCCACCTCCGGCGACCCGGACCTCGCCCAGGATGCGCTCGCGGCCGGCGCGGCGGCCTTCCTGCCCAAGCCCTACGGATCGGTCGGGGCCTTCCACGCCGCGATCCTGGCGCATCTGCCGCACGACCGTCAGCCCGCCGGCCCGCGCCTCGTCTCGGACGAGAGCGTGCGGCCCGACGACGCCGCACTGCGCGACGATCTGACGCTGATCGCCGACCTCCTCGACCGGGAGCGCGACCGCGCCAGCGTCGCCTATGCCCTGAACTTCGCCCGGGGGCTGGCGCTGGCCACATCGGATGCCGAGCTTCTCAGCGCGGTGGCGCAAAGCGGCGCCGATCCTGCCGGCGCCCGCGAACTGCCCGACACGGCCGCGATCTCGGCCCTGGTGCGCGCACGCCTGACAGGGGTGCGGCTGGCGGTCTGACGCGGGGCCCGTCGCGTCAGCCGTCGCGCGGGAGGACGCGCAGTCCCAGTTCGCGCAGCTGCGCGGCCGTCGGTTCGGATGGCGCGCCCATCATCAGGTCCTGCGCCTGCTGGTTCATCGGGAACATGATCACCTCGCGGATGTTCTGCTCGTCGGCCAGCAGCATCACCATCCGGTCGATGCCCGCCGCGCAGCCCCCGTGCGGCGGCGCCCCGTACTGGAACGCGTTGACCATGCCGCCGAACCGCGCCCGCACCTCGGCCTCGTCGTAACCGGCGATCTCGAACGCGCGGAACATGATCTCCGGGCGGTGGTTGCGGATCGCCCCAGACACCAGCTCGTAGCCGTTGCAGGCCAGGTCGTACTGGAAGCCCTTCACGGCCAGCGGATCGCCCTCCAGCGCCTCGGCGCCGCCCTGCGGCATCGAGAACGGGTTGTGGGAGAAGTCCACCCGCCCCTCGTCGTCTTCCTCGTACATCGGGAAATCCACGATCCATGCGAAGGCGAACCGGTCGGTCTCGGTCAGGCCCAGCTCGTCGCCGATGACGGTCCGGGCGCGGCCCGCGACCCCCTCGAAGTCGGAGGGCTTACCGCCCAGGAAGAATGCCGCATCCCCCTTGCCGAGGCTCAGCTGCTGCCGGATCGCCTCGGTCCGCTCGGGGCCGATGTTCTTGGCCAGCGGGCCTGCGGCCTCGATCCCGCTCTCGCCGTCGCGCCAGAAGATATAGCCCATCCCCGGCAGACCCTCGCCTTGCGCGAACTTGTTCATCCGGTCGCAGAACTTGCGGCTTCCGCCCTTGGGCGCGGGGATGGCGCGGACCTCCGTGCCGTCCTTTTCCAGCAGATCGGCGAAGATCTTGAAGCCGGAGCCGGCGAAATGCTCCGAGACGACCTGCATCTCGATCGGGTTCCTGAGGTCGGGCTTGTCGGTCCCGTATTTCAGCGCCGCCTCGGCATAGGTGAGGCGTGGGAACACCTGATCCACGCTCCGGCCGTTGCCGAACCGCTCGAAGCAGCCGCGCACCACCGGCTCGATGGCGGCGAAGACCTCCTCCTGGGTGACGAAGGACATCTCCATGTCGAGCTGGTAGAAATCGGTGGGCGAGCGGTCGGCGCGGGGGTCCTCGTCGCGGAAGCAGGGCGCGATTTGGAAATACTTGTCGAAGCCCGACACCATGATGAGCTGCTTGAACTGCTGCGGGGCCTGCGGCAGCGCGTAGAACTTGCCCGGATGGAGGCGCGACGGCACGAGGAAGTCGCGCGCGCCCTCGGGGCTCGACGCGGTCAGGATCGGCGTCTGATATTCCTGGAAACCCTGCCCCCACATCCGCTCGCGCAGGTCGCGCACCACGTTGGAGCGCAGCACCATGTTGGCGTGCAGCGTCTCGCGCCGCAGGTCGAGGAAGCGGTAGCGCAGGCGCGTCTCCTCGGGGTAATCCGGCTCGCCGAAGACTGGCAGCGGCAGCTCGCCCGCGCGGCCGAGCACCTCGATCTCGCGGGCATAGACCTCGATCTCGCCGGTCGGCAGCTTCGGATTGACCAGCGCGTCGTCGCGGGCCTTCACGCTGCCGTCGATCCGGATGCACCATTCGGAGCGCACCTTCTCCAGCTCGGCGAAGGCGGCGGAATCGGAATCGCAGATCACCTGCGTCACCCCGAAATGGTCGCGCAGGTCGATGAAGAGGACGCCGCCATGGTCGCGCACGCGGTGGACCCAGCCGGCAAGGCGCACGGTCTCGCCTACATGCCCGCGATCGAGCTCGGCGCAGGTATGGCTGCGATAGGCGTGCATCGGGCGCTCTCCTGTTTCGGTTGCCCGCGCGATACACATGCGCGGCCTCTGGAAGTCAAGCGCGGCCCGGTCGCTTGACCCCGGCCCCGAAAGGCTCAGGCTTCGCAGTTCCGAGACGGAGATGAGGGGCGTCCGCAACGCCCGCGGCAATTTCGAGGATGCGGATCATGTGGGAAAAACTCATTGAGCGATTGATTTCGGCCATCGTGGTGGAGGGCAGCCTGGTCCTGACGCTGCCCTCGGGGCGGACGATCGTTTCCGGCGACGGCGCGCCCGAGATCCGCGCCACGATCCACGACGAGGCGATCCTGAAGCGGATCATCCGCAATCCCGACCTGGGCGTCGGAGAGGGCTACATGGACGGCCGCCTCACGATCGAGGGCGACGACCTGCGCGGCTTCCTGGGCCTCGTCCTGCGCAACATGCGCGAGGGCAACGTCCACTGGCTGCAGAACCTGCAGGTGAGGGTGGGACGTCGCCTGCGCCCGATCACGCAGGTCAACAGCGCAATCACCGCGCGCAAGAACGTCGCCCATCACTACGACCTCTCGTCCGAACTCTACGACATCTTCCTCGACGAGGACCGGCAGTACAGCTGCGCCTATTTCGACCGCGAGGACGACGACCTCGACACCGCGCAGGAGAAAAAGAAGCGCCACATCGCCCGCAAGCTGCTGATCGAGCCGGGGATGCGCGTGCTCGACATCGGCTGCGGCTGGGGGGGCATGGCCCTGACGCTGGCGCGCGATTTCGGCGCCGAGGTGGTGGGGGTGACGCTCTCCGAGGAACAGCACCGCATCGCCACGCGTCGCGCCGCCGAGGCGGGCCTGTCCGACCGGATCGACATCCGCATCCAAGATTACCGCGACATCACCGAGACATTCGACCGGATCGTCTCGGTCGGCATGTTCGAGCATGTCGGCCAGCCGCAATACGACACCTATTTCGCCAAGTGCCACGACCTGCTGAACCGCGACGGCGTCGCGCTGGTCCATACGATCGGCCGCGCCAATCCGCCGGGCATCACCTCGCAGTTCATCGACAAGTACATCTTCCCCGGCGGCTACCTGCCCGCCCTGTCCGAGATGGCCGCGGCGTTCGAGCGCCAGCACCTCTTCCTGACCGACCTGGAGGTGTGGCGCCTCCACTACGCCAAGACGCTGCGCGCCTGGGCCGACCGGTTCGAGGCCGGGATCGACACGGCCCGCGCGCTCTATGACGAGCGGTTCTGCAGGATGTGGCGCTACTACCTCACCGCCTCCGAGATGAGCTTCATCCACGGCCACCAGGTCGTGTTCCAGGCCCAGCTGGCGCGCCGCAACGACGCGGTGCCGATCACGCGGGACTACCTCTACTCCTGAAGGGGCGGCCGGCCCTTGCAGCGGATGGCGCGCCAAGTATAACGCCGGGCGATTTGCCCCGGGGGACCAGCCTATGCCGAAGCGGACCGACATCCACTCCATCATGATCATCGGCGCCGGCCCCATCATCATCGGGCAGGCCTGCGAGTTCGACTATTCCGGCGCCCAGGCCTGCAAGGCGGTGAGGGAAGAGGGCTACCGCGTCATCCTCGTGAACTCGAACCCGGCCACGATCATGACCGATCCGGGCCTGGCCGACGCGACCTATATCGAGCCGATCACGCCCGAAGTGGTCGCCAAGATCGTGGCCAAGGAAAAGCCCGACGCGCTGTTGCCGACGATGGGCGGGCAGACCGGCCTCAACACCGCGCTCAAGCTCGAGGAGATGGGCGTCCTGGCCGAGCACGGCGTGGAGCTGATCGGCGCCAACCGCGAGGCCATCGAGAAGGCCGAGGATCGCGGCCTCTTCCGCGAGGCGATGGACCGCATCGGGCTGGAGAACCCGCGCGCCACCATCGTCTCGGCCCCCAAGACGGAGAAGGGCTACCACATCAAGGCCGGGGTCGCCAAGGCGATGGAGGCGCTGGAGGATATCGGCCTGCCCGCCATCATCCGCCCCGCCTACACGCTGGGCGGCACCGGCGGCGGGGTCGCCTACAATCGCGCCGAATACGAACACTACATCCGCACCGGGATGGACGCCTCGCCGGTCGCCCAGGTGCTGGTGGACGAGAGCCTGCTCGGCTGGAAGGAGTTCGAGATGGAGGTGGTCCGCGACCGCGCGGACAACGCCATCATCGTCTGCGCGATCGAGAACGTGGACCCGATGGGCGTCCATACGGGCGATTCGATCACCGTCGCCCCGGCGCTGACTCTGACCGACAAGGAATACCAGCGGATGCGCGCGGCCTCGATCGCGGTCCTGCGCGAGATCGGGGTCGAGACCGGCGGCTCGAACGTGCAATGGGCGGTGAACCCCGAGGACGGCCGCATGGTCGTGATCGAGATGAACCCGCGGGTCAGCCGCTCCTCGGCGCTGGCGTCGAAGGCCACAGGCTTCCCGATCGCCAAGATCGCGGCGAAGCTGGCCGTGGGCTACACGCTCGACGAACTCGACAACGACATCACCGGCGTCACCCCGGCCGCCTTCGAGCCCACGATCGACTACGTCGTGACCAAGATCCCCCGCTTCGCCTTCGAGAAGTTCCCCGGCGCCCGGGACGACCTGACCACCGCGATGAAATCGGTGGGCGAGGCCATGGCGATCGGCCGGACCTTCCACGAATCGGTGCAGAAGGCCCTGGCCTCGATGGAGACGGGACTTTCCGGCTTCGACGAGATCGCGGTGCCAGGCCTTGCCCCCGACGCCGACCCCGCCACCCCCGAGGCGCGGGCGGCGATCACCCGTGCCCTCGCCCGCCAGACGCCCGACCGGCTGCGCTACGTCGCCCAGGCCATGCGTCTGGGCCTCGCCATCGACGACATCCAGGCGGTGACCAGCTACGATCCGTGGTTCCTCGCCCGCATCGCCGAGATCGTCGATGTCGAGGAGACGGTCCGCCGCGACGGGCTTCCCGACGACGAGGACGGCCTGCGCGAGCTCAAGATGATGGGCTTCACCGACGAACGGCTCGCCAAGCTCACCGGCCGCGACGAGGACGACGTGCGCCGGGCGCGGCACAACCTGGGTGTCACCGCGGTCTTCAAACGCATCGACACTTGCGCGGCCGAGTTCGAGGCCCAGACCCCCTACATGTACTCGACCTACGAGGTTCCCATGATGGGCGAGGTCGAGGACGAGGCCCGCCCCTCGGCGCGCGACAAGATCGTCATCCTCGGCGGCGGCCCGAACCGGATCGGCCAGGGGATCGAGTTCGACTATTGCTGCTGCCACGCCTGCTACGCATTGAGCGCGGCGGGCTACGAGACCATCATGGTCAATTGCAATCCCGAGACGGTCTCCACCGATTACGACACCTCGGACCGGCTCTATTTCGAGCCGCTGACGCTGGAACACGTCATGGAGATCCTCCGGGTGGAGAGGCAGAACGGCACGCTCAAGGGCGTGATCGTCCAGTTCGGCGGCCAGACGCCGCTGAAGCTCGCCCGCGACCTCGAGGCGGCGGGCATCCCGATCCTCGGCACCACCCCCGACGCGATCGACCTGGCCGAGGACCGCGAGCGGTTCCAGGCGATGCTGAACAAGCTGGGGCTGAAACAGCCCAAGAACGGCCTCGCCCGTTCCGACGAGGCGGCCATCGCCATGGCCCGCGACGTGGGCTTCCCGTTGGTCATCCGCCCCTCCTACGTGCTCGGCGGCCGCGCGATGGAGATCGTGCGCGACGAGGATCACCTGCGCCGCTACATCCGCGACGCGGTGGACGTGTCGGGCCGCAATCCCGTCCTGCTCGACAGCTACCTCGCCGGCGCGGTCGAGGTGGACGTGGACGCCCTGTCGGACGGCACCGACGTGCATGTCGCGGGCGTCATGCAGCATATCGAGGAAGCCGGCGTCCATTCGGGCGATTCGGCCTGCTCGCTGCCGCCCTACACCCTGCCCCGCGACCTGGTGGAGGAGATGGAGCGCCAGACGCGGGCCATGGCCCTGGAACTCGGCGTGGTCGGATTGATGAACGTGCAATTCGCGGTCAAGGACGGCGAGATCTACGTGCTGGAGGTGAACCCGCGCGCCTCGCGCACCGTGCCCTTCGTCGCCAAGGCCACCGACAGCGCCATCGCCTCGATCGCCGCGCGCCTTATGGCCGGCGAGAAGCTCGCCGACTTCCCCGTGCGCGCGCCCTATCCCGACGGCACCGGGCCGGGAGAGACGGTGCCCATCGCCGATCCGATGACGCTCGCCGACCCGCACATGCCCTGGTTCTCGGTCAAGGAATCGGTGCTGCCCTTCGCCCGCTTCCCCGGTGTCGACACGCTGCTCGGCCCCGAGATGCGCTCCACCGGCGAGGTCATGGGATGGGACCGCGACTTCGCCACCGCCTTCCTCAAGGCGCAGATGGGGGCGGGCGTCGACCTCCCCCTCGGGGGAAACGTGTTCCTGTCGATCAAGGAAGCCGACAAGACCGACCAGCTGGTCGAGGTGGCGCGGATCCTCACCGATCTGGGCCTCGCGATCCACGCCACCGACGGCACCCATCGCTTCCTCGGGGAGCACGGAATCGCAAGCTGCAAGGTCAACAAGGTCTACGAGGGCGGCCGGACGATCGTCGACATCATCAAGGACGGCGACATCGATCTGGTGATGAACACGACCGAAGGCTCCCAGGCGGTCGAGGACAGCCGGTCGCTCCGCGCCGTCGCCCTGACCGACAAGATCCCGTACTTCACCACCCTGGCCGGATCCCATGCCGCCGCCCTGGCCATGCAGGCCCGCCGCCGCGGCGAGATCGAGGTGCGCTCGCTGCAGGGCTAGACCCGGCTTGTCGCATTTCGGCCCGGAGCCCTTTTCCCGGCTCCGGGCCGCCACGGTCTGGAACCGGACCCGCGGCCATCCCCGTTGCCCTCCCGAACTGAATGACGGGAGAACGACGATGTCCGACCTGGGACTCTCCATGATCGACGAGACGGTGAACGAGACCAACCACTGGCTGAACCTTCTGGGCGACCGGCTGGGCCTCGACCATCAGCGCGCCTATCACGCCCTGCGCGCGGGGCTTCACACCCTCCGCGACCGCCTGCCGATCGCGGAGGCCGCGGCGCTCGGGGCGCAGCTGCCGCACCTGGTGCGGGGCGTCTACTACGATGGCTGGCGGCCCGCCGACGTGCCCGAGACCACGCGCAGCGTCGCGCAATACGCCGAGGCCCTGCGCGGCCGCCTGGTCGACGGCAACGGCCCCGATGCCGAGGCGACGGCGCGCGCCGTCTTCTGGCTTCTGGACCACAATTGCGGCTCGGGCATCATGGAGAAGATCCGCAACGCTTTGCCCGGCGACGTGGCCGAGGAATTGTTCGACCGCGCCTGACGCGGGGGCGCGGCGGCGTCAGCTGGTTCCCTTCGCTGCCGGTGAGGGCTCCGTCGGGCGCCAGCCCGCCGCGCGCATCAATTCGGTGGAGCGCCCCTCCACCGCCGCGCTCAGGCGCGACACGAACGCGTCCTTGCCTAGCCCCGGCGGGATCGGGTCGAGGAATTCGAGGACCGCGTGGCCGGGCCGCTTGGCGATGCCCGACCGGGGCCAGAACAGCCCGACATTGACCGCGACGGGGATGCAGGTCTGGCCGAGCTGCTGGTAGAGCACCGCCGTCCCGGTCTTGTAGGGCAGGTCCACACCCGGTGCGACCCGCGTTCCCTGGGGATAGATGATGAGCTGCCCGGGCCGCGCCCGGCCGCTCTCCACGTCGGCCAGCATCTTGGCGATCGCCTGCCCCTTCTTGCCACGATCGACCGGGACGCAGCCGATCCTCATGGCGAACCAGCCCAGGACGGGCGCGCGCGTCAGCTCCTTCTTCATGATGAATTTCGGCGCCGGCAGCACCGAACAGAGCAGGATGATGTCGAAGAAGCTCTGGTGCTTCGCGGCGATCATGACCTCGCCCTGCGGCACCTCGCCCCGGATCTCCGAACTCAGCCCGACGATCTTCTCGGCCGACCACACGACGTAGCGGCAATAGGCCCGGATCGCGCGATGGGCCCCGTCGGGGCGGCGGATCGCGGCCGGCATCCACCAGAGCCCCATCGCCGCCATCACGGCGTACATCTGCACGGTGAAGAAGAGCGCGCGGATATACTGCATCACGACCTCGCGTCTGGGGGTCGTCCGAGCGGCCCTCCCCCGGCTCTAGCGCGGCGCGGGCGCCGTGGCCAGCCGCGCCACCTGCCGCGACAAACGCTTTGACACCGGGACCGCGGTTGCTAACAGGTGGCAGACCCGGGAACGGCCAAGGGCGCCATGCGCATCACCTGTCCGAATTGTGACGCGATCTACGAGATCGACGCCGACCTGATCCCGCCGGAGGGACGTGACGTGCAATGCTCGTCCTGCGGGCATGTCTGGTCCCAGTCGCGCGAGGCGGCCGATGCCGCGCCCGCCCCGGCGGCGGCGCCCGCCGAAGGGGGCGGGGCGGAGCCGGCGATCGCCCCGGAGCCGGAACCGGCGCATGACCGCGCCCCGGAGGGCTCCGCGCCCGACGAAGACGGCCCCGGGGACGGCGAAGGCGAAGGCGACGACGACGGTCCCGACGGGGCGGCGGACGCGCCCCGGCGTCGCCCGGACGACGACACCTTGCGTATCCTACGCGAAGAGGCCGCGCGCGAGACCGCCCGCCGCCGGGCCGAGCGCGACGGCGCCGGCACCGGCGCGAAGGAGGCCGCCGCGCCGCCTCCCGATGCCGGGGCGCCCGACCCCGCGCCGCGACAGACGCGCGCCGCCCCGGTCCCGTCCCGCCCGGACCGCGACGAGGCTCCGCGCCCCGGCGCCGCCGACCGGATCACCGCCCCCGCGCATCCGGGCCGGGAGGCGGGGCGGGCCGAACCGGCGCGAAGCCGGCGATCCGACGCCTCCGGCGACCTGCTGCCCGACCTCGACGAGATCAATTCCACCCTCTCCGCCCCCCGCCGCCACGGGTCGCATCCGTCCGACCCGGCCGCCTCTCCCGCGCCACGGGCGCGGTCTTCGGGCGGGTTCCTGTCGGGCTTCGTCGCCGTTTTCGGGATCGCGGTCGTGGTGGCGGGGCTCTATCTCGCCGCGCCATGGCTCGTGGACCGGGTGCCGTCGCTCGAATCGCCGCTGGCCGCCTATGTGGGCGCGGTCAACGCGGTGCGGGAATGGGTCGGCGCCCGGCTCGAAGGGCTCTCGGCCGCCGTCGCCGCGCTCGGCGGCTGACCCCTCAGCCGAGGTCCATCCCCCAATAGGGCAGGAAGCGGACCGGATCGCCGGGACGGATGCGCGCCGCCCCGTCGGGCAGTTCCACGAGACCCTGCGCCCAGCTCAGCCCCGAGATCCGGCCCGACCCCTCGGAGGCGAAGGTTTCGACTCCTCCCTCCGCGCCGATGCGCGCCCGCAGGTATTCGCGCCGGCCCGGTTTCTTGTCCTTCTCGAAGGCCGCGGGCAGCGTCATCGCCACCGGCTCGGGCCACGGCGCGCCGGCCAGGACGGCCAGCGCCGGACGGGCGAAGATCACCGCGCATACGAAGCTCGCCACCGGGTTGCCCGGCAGGCCGAAGACCGGGACGCCGTCCCGCAGGCCCAGCGCCAGCGGGCGGCCGGGCTTCAGCGCGATGCGCCAGGCCGACAGCGCGCCCTCGTCCCGCAGCAGCGCCGAAACGTGGTCCTCATCCCCCGCAGATGCCCCGCCCGAGGTCACGATCACGTCCGCCCCGGCCGCGTCGAGCGCCGCGCGCAGCCGGTCGCGGTCGTCCGGCGCGTGGCCCATATCCACAGGCAGGTGGCCCCAGCGGCGCACCATCGACAACAGCATGGGACGATTCGCATCGAATGTCCGGGCCGGGTCGTCCGGCGCGCCGGCCGCCACGATCTCGTCGCCCGTCGACAGGACACCGACACGCAGGGCGCGGCGCACCGCCACCCGCGCCACGCCCGTCGCCGACAGGAGCGCCAGGTCGACCGGGCGCAGGCGGTGGCCCGCCGGCAACATCTCCGCCCCCGCCGCCACGTCCTCGCCCGCCCGGCGGGTATTCGCCCCCGGCCGGACCGGACCGTTGAAGGCGACGGCCGCCCCGTCGCTCCGCGTGTCCTCCTCGAGCACCACCGTGTCCACGCCGGCGGGCAGCAGCGCGCCGGTCAGGATGCGGATCGCCGACCCGTGCGGGACGGGCTCGCCATGCGGCGCCCCGGCCGCGGCCCGTCCGCGGACCAGCGGCAGGCGCTGCGCCCCCGCGCCCGTCGCGGCATGGGCGAAGCCGTAGCCGTCCACCGCCGCGTTGGCGCCGGGCGGGTTCGCGCGCCGGGCCCGGGCCGGGCGCGACAGGATGCGGCCATCCGCGGACCCGGTCTCCACCTCCTCTTCGCCGCCAACCGGGCGAAGCCGGTGGCGCAGGCGCTCCAGCGCCACATCGACAAGCGTCCATTCGACCCCCGGCGGCAGGGCGAAGCACGTGTCCAACAGCGGCGGCGGCGCAAGGCGGCCCCCCCCCGGCGCCGACCGCGCAAGCTCCGTCAGCCGCGCGCCCGCGGCCGCGCCCGCACCGAGGATCCAGCCTTCCTCGGCGGCCTCGGGCGGCAGCCCCTCCATCAGGCGGGCGGCCTCCTCGGGCGGCAGGGCCGCGAGGGCCCGGGCCAGAAGCCGCACCTGGTGACGGTCTCGGATCCCCGCACCCGCGTCCCGCACGGCCCCCTCGACAAGGCCTGGCCAGATCTCGGCCAGGACGGCCGGAGCGTCGTGCCAGGGCTCGAACGGCCATACCGCGACGCCGTCGATCCGCCGCAGGCGCGACAGCACCGGCAGCCCCGTCAGGGCCTGGCCGCCCACGGTCGGCGGAAAGGCCAGTTGCCAGACGGTGGAGGACGCCCGCGCGGCCCGGTCGCAGGTGCGCGTCTCGGCCATGCCGTGGCCTGCGCGGGCGGTGCCGCGATAGGGAATGTCCGGCCAGTCGCGCTCGCTCGGCTTGCCCCAGAACGGGCCGATGCCCGGAAAGAGGCCGTTCAGCTCCGAGGCCACGGCAAAGCGATTGTTGCGGCCCCGTTCGTCGTCCTCGATCCGCGCCGCCAGCCAGTCCCAGAGCGCCAGCGGATCGTCCCGTCCGGTGACGGCGCGCGCGAAGCCGGCCGGATAGCCGAAGGGGAAGTCGAACGCGGCCAGCACCCGTCGGCCGGCGGCGATCTCGCCGCGCAGGGTGTCCTCCAGCCAGGCCTCGGCGTCGCGGCGGGTGGGCATGTGCAGCGGTTCGCCTTCGACGCCGTCCCGCACGACGCCGATCCAGATCGCGTCCGGCCCGGCCCGGCGCACGCCACTGGCCGCCGACCAGTCGACGACGAGGATCGTGTCGAGGAGCCTCACAGTCCCGTCTCCCGGGCGATGAAATCGGCGATGGCCCCGGTGTCGTCGAGGTCGATGACCGGGCGGTCGGCGAGCCCCGGATCGCCCTTGGCCGCCACGGCGCGGATGGTGGGGTCGTCGGGCGCGATCAGGGGCCGCCCGGTCGCGTCCCGCCAGGCCTCCACCTTTGGATGGCGGTCGCGCTTCCACCCCTCGATCAGCACCAGGTCCGCCGGCGCCATCAGCCCCAGGAGGTCGTGGAGCGTCGGTTCGGGCGCCCCGTCCAGCTCCGTCATCAGCGCCCAGCGCCGCGCCGAGGACAAGAGGACCTGCCCCGCCCCGGCCTCGCGGTGGCGGCGGCTGTCCTTGCCCTCGCGATCCACGTCGAAGCTGTGATGGGCGTGCTTCAGGGTCGACACGACCAGCCCGCGGGCGCGGAACTCGGCCACCAGCCGCACCATCAGCCCGGTCTTGCCGGCATTCTTCCATCCCGTGACGCCGTAGATCCTCATCCCAGCATGTTCCGCGCGCGGGCCAGGTCGTCGGGCGTATTCACGTTGAAGAACGGGTCGCCCCGCTCGACCGGAAAGGCGGCGAGCGCGGTGCCGTGCCGGTCGGTCCAGGCCACGACCTTTCGCACGCCCTCCTCCAGAGCGGCGCGCAGGTCGTCGCGCAGCGCCACCGGCCAGAGGCCGAAGGTCGGGTGGCGCACGATGCCGCCCCGTCCGTCGGGGGTCGCGGCGAGCGCCACCGGCCGGCCCTGCGCCTCCGCCGCCAGCAGGAGCTGCGGCACGAGATCGCCGGGAAGGAACGGCGTATCGGCGGCGACCGACACCACGTGGGTGACGCCCAGGCCCGCCGCCCAGTCGAGCCCCGCGAGCACCCCCGCCAGAGGGCCGGGACGGTCCTCGCGCCCGTCGGGAACGACCGGCAGACCGAGATCCGCGAACCGCGCCGGATCACCGTTGGCGTTCAGCGCCAGATCCTCGACCTGGGGGGCGAAACGGTCGACCACCAGATCGAGGACCCGCGCGCCGCCCAGCGGCAGCAGCCCCTTGTCGCCGCCGCCCATGCGCGTGGCCCGCCCCCCGGCCAGGATCACGCCCGCCGGCGCGATCATCGCCCGCACCCGCAGCGGCGCCGAATTTTCGTCGAAAATTCGCCCCTAGCCATCGGTCACGCTCCGCCCAACGCCCGCCGCGCCCCGCGGATCCGCGTCACGGACCAGCCGTGGCTCGCCCGCCAGGCAGGTGAAGCGGCGTCCCCTCAGGCGCCCGATCAGGGTCAGGCCGACCATCCCGGCGATCTCGACCCCCCAGGCGGTGAAGCCCGACCGCGACACCAGCGCCGGGATGCCCATATGGGCGCACTTGATCACCATCTCCGAGGTCAGCCGCCCCGTGGTATAGAGGATCTTGTCGGCCGGGTCGGCGCCTTCGGAGAGCATCCAGCCCGCCACCTTGTCGACCGCGTTGTGGCGCCCGACATCCTCCATGTAGACGAGCGGCCGGTCCTGCCGGCACAGCACCGTGCCGTGGATCGCTCCCGCCTCCAGGTAGAGCGACGGGGTCGTGTTGATCCGCTCGGCCAGGGCATAGAGCCAGCTCGTGCGGATCTCGGCCACCGGCAGGGTCAACCCCTCCAGCCCCTCCATCATGTCGCCGAAGACGGTCCCCACGGCGCAGCCCGAGGTCCGCGTGCGGCGCTTCAGCTTCTCCTCGTGATCCGTGGGCCGGTCGGTACGCACCACGACCACGCCGAGCTCCGCGTCGTGATCGACCCCGGTCACCGTCTCGCCCGGGCGCAGCATGCCCTGGTTCCTCAGGAACCCCATCGCGAGGTAGTCGGGATAATCCCCAATCGTCATCGCGGTGACGATCTCCTGGCCGTTGAGGTAGATCGTCAGCGGCCGCTCCTCGACCACGTCGATCTCGCGCATGCGCCCGTCCTGGTCGGTGCCGGTCACGCGGCGCGCCAGACCGCCGCGGGACGGGTCGGGGGCGATCAGATAGCCGGTATCCTCGGAATGCATTTGCAGATCCCATCTGGCTCGGGCAGAGCGGGTGTCGCCGAGGGACACTAGGGCGCAGCGATGCCGGCCTCCACCGCGAAATCGAACTTCTGGGCCGGCTTCACGCAAGGTCTGCCCTTCATCTTCGTCATCGCGCCCTTCGGCGCGCTCTTCGGCGTCGTCGGCACCGAGGCGGGGCTCGACATCCCCCAGGTCATGGCCTTCACGGTCCTCGTCATCGCCGGCGCGGCGCAATTCACCGCCGTTCAGCTGATGACCGACAACGCGCCGGTGATCCTGATCCTCGCCGCCGCGCTGATGGTGAACCTGCGCATGGCGATGTATTCCGCCGCGCTCGTCCCCTACCTGGGCGCCGCGCCGCTCTGGCAGCGCGCCCTTGTCGCCTACCTCAACGTCGACCAGTGCTATGCCTGCGCCGCCGCGCGCTACGAGGCGCGGCCCGGGATGACCGTGCGCGAGCGGGTCGCCTTCTTCTTGGGCGTCGCCGCGCCGGTGGCGCCGCTGTGGTACGTGGCCACCTGGGTCGGGGCCACCCTCGGCGCCACGGTGCCCGAGGCATGGGCGCTGGACTTCGCCCTGCCCATCACCTTCATCGCCCTCCTCGGGCCGCTCCTGCGAACCGTCCCGAACATTGCCGCGGCGCTGGTCTCGGCGGCCATGGCGCTGGTCCTGCGCGGCCTGCCGCCGGGGATCGGCCTGATCCTGGCTGCCGCCTGCGCGCTCGTCACCGGCGCGCTGGTCGAGATCTGGCTGGAGCGGCGCGCATGACCATGCCCGATGCCACGATCTGGCTGATCATCCTCGGCCTCGCCGTCGGGACCTTCCTGCTGCGTTTCTCGTTCCTGGGCCTGCTGGGCGACACGCCGCTGCCCGGCTGGATCCGCCGCCTGCTCCGCTTCACCCCGGTGGCGGTCTTTCCCGCGATCGTGGCGCCCCTCGTGGTCTTTCCCGCGGCGACGGACGGGTCGCCCGACCCCTCGCGCGCCGCCGCGGCCCTCGTGGCGCTCGCACTGGCCGTCGCGTTCCGCTCCGTCCTGGCCGCGCTCGCGGGCGGCGCCGCGACGCTCTACCTGATGCTGTGGCTGATCGGCTGAGATGCCGGGACCACCGCCGGTCCCGGCAACAATTCCCCCCCGCGACCGCGGACCGTCCCGAATGGCCGCGCGTCGATTGACAGGCCCGCATTCCCGGCATTTAAGCGCGCCGAACCATACTGGCGGAAGGGCTGGCCCATGAAAATCGCGATGATCGGCACCGGATATGTCGGCCTGGTCTCGGGGGTATGCTTCTCGGATTTCGGACACGACGTGGTCTGCGTCGATACGAATTCCGACAAGATCGCCCGGCTGGAGCGCGGCGAGGTTCCGATCTACGAGCCCGGGCTCGACGTCCTGATGGCCCGCAACGTCGAGGCGGGGCGGCTGTCCTTCACCACCGACCTGGCGGCGGCGCTGCAGGGCGCGCAGGCGATCTTCATCGCGGTGGGCACCCCGACCCGGCGCGGCGACGGCCATGCCGACCTGACCTACGTGATGGCCGCGGCACAGGCCGTGGCCAAGGTTGCCGATGACGGCGTGGTGATCGTCACCAAGTCCACCGTCCCCGTGGGCACCAACCGCAAGGTTGCCGAGACCGTCGCCGCGGCCAATCCCGATCTCGACTTCGACGTGGCCTCGAACCCCGAATTCCTGCGCGAGGGCGCGGCGATCGACGATTTCATGCATCCCGACCGCGTGGTGGTGGGCGTGCAGACCGACCGCGCCGGGCAGATCATGTCCGAGATCTACCGGCCGCTCTTCCTGCGCGAATTCCCGATCATCGTCACCGACCTCGAATCGGCCGAGATGATCAAGTACGCGGCCAATGCCTTCCTCGCCACCAAGATCACCTTCATCAACGAGATCGCCGCGCTTTGCGAGAAGGTCGGCGCCGACGTGAAGCAGGTCAGCCGCGGCATGGGGCTCGACGGGCGCATCGGCAACAAGTTCCTGCATGCGGGCCCGGGCTATGGCGGTTCCTGCTTTCCCAAGGACACCCGGGCGCTGGCCCGGATCGGGCAGGAATTCGCGGCGCCGATGCGCATCACCGAAATGGTGATCGAGGCCAACGAGGAGGCCAAGCGGCGCATGATCGCCAAGCTCAGGGACCTCTGCGGCGACAGCTTCAACGGCAAGCGCGTCGCGGTTCTGGGCGTGACCTTCAAGCCCAATACCGACGACATGCGGGAGGCTCCGGCCCTGACGATCGTGCCCGCGCTGGTGGGCGGCGGGGCGGAGGTCCGCGTCTGCGATCCGCAGGGGCGCCGCGAGGGCGAGGCGCTCCTTCCGGGCGTCGCCTGGGTCGTCGACCCCTACGAGGCCGCGCGGGAGGCGGACCTCCTCGTCGTCCTGACCGAATGGAACGAGTTCCGCGCGCTGGACCTGCGCCAGATCGCCACCGACATGCGGACGCCGCGGATGGCCGACCTGCGGAACGTCTATACCGCGTCGGACGCCGCGGAGGCGGGTTTCACCTCCTATGCGAGCGTTGGCCGGGTGCCCTTCGGCCTGCCGGACTGACCCGCGACCGGCCCCCGCGCGCCGCTCAGGTGCGCGGGGCCGAGACCCCGTTCCGCCCGAAGACGACGTTGTGATTCGTGTCCACGTTCGTCATGTCGATCCGGCGCGTCTCCACGCCCGGGAGCGCGGCGAACGAGTCCATCAGCGCCCCGGGAAACAGCGTCCGGCGGACATCGATCCCCGCCTCCCTGAGGATGCCGCTGGTGGTGATCGCGCAGGTCGCATGCGAGGCTCGCCCGTTCGACCGCACGAGCGCGATCAGGCGCCCGGCGGTGGCGGGATCGACGGCGACCTTCTGGCGGATCATGTAATAAGCCGGCCGCACGTGGTAATCGGTATAGACCCGGTCGATCAGCGGCGTGATCCCGTAGAGCACGTCGTCCACCTCTGGAACGCCGGGATGCACGAACGACCCGGCCGGGTCCCACAGCACCCGTTGCGCCCCGTCGATCAGCAGCGCGGTATGCGCGCCCCCGTCCGAGCGCACGTCGCGCACGGTGATCAACGTGATCGACGGGGACGCCCCCGACACATAGGTGCTGCGTCGCATCACCTCGGGGCCGGCATTCGGCGGGTTCGGCGGCGCGCAGGCCGACAGGGTCGCTGCCAGCAGGCAGAGCGCCAGGAAACGCAGAATCACGGGACGGTCAGCCGTTGACGATCGCCAGGAAGATCAGGGCGAGGATGATGAAGACGACGGTGCGCGTCACCCAGGTGATGAACCCGTTGAAGGTCTTCTCCTGGGTTTCGATGTCCATCGACCCGTGGGTGTGCTTGGCCATGTATTCGCTCCGAAAATCTGAGGCTGCGGTGGCCTGATAGCCCATACGCCGCCCCCTGTCACCGCCCAGTTGCGGCGCGCCTCAGGCCGCTTCGAACAGCCACCGCCCCTCGGCGTCGATCTCGCGGCGGGCTCGGCCCGTATGCATGAGGTGCAGGCAATGGGCCATCGCCTCCACCAGCGCCAGGCCGTATTCCCCCTTGCCGATCCGTCGCCCGAAGAGCGGCTGAAAGCACGCCCCGGCCGCCTTCGGCTCCGACAGGTGGCGCTCCAGCCGGTCGAGCGCGCCGTTATGGTTCTGGATCAGCTGGTCCAGCCGCAGCGGCAAGCCGCGGAACGGCAGCTTGTGGCCGGGCAGGACCAGCCGATCGGCGGTGGCCAACCCCTTCAGCCGCTCGCAGGCGATCAGCCAGTCGCCGACCGGATCGGCCTCTGGCTCGGTCGCGTAGACTCCCAGATTGGGCGAGATCGACGGCAGCAGCTGATCGCCGCCCAGCACCAGCTCGCCCGCCTCCTCCCACAGGGTCACGTGCTCGGGCGCGTGTCCGGCGCCCATGTGGACGTGCCACCAGCGCCCGCCCAGCTCGATCATCTGCTCGTCGGTCAGCCGGGTATAGCCCAGCGGCAACGGCGCCACCACGTCGGCGAAGTTGAACGGGCGCTCGCCCAGGCGTTCCGACAGGATCTCGGCATCCATGCCCGCCGCGCGCCAGAAGGCGACCGTCTCGGCGGCGGGGCGTTCCTGCTCGTCGAGCTGCAGCATCCGCGCCATCAGCCAGGCCGTGCGCGAGGTCCAGAGTTCGGCGCCCTGCCCGGCCTGGAACCAGCCGGCCAGCCCCACATGGTCGGGATGATGGTGGGTGACGATGACCCGGCGCACCCGGCGGCCGTCCAGCGCGGCCAGCCAAAGCTGCCGCGTGCGGCGCGAATCGAACCCGGTATCGACGATCGTGACCCCGTCGCAATCCTCCAGGATCCAGCAATTGACGTGATCTAGCGCCATGGGCAGCGGCAGGCGCAACCATTCCACCCCCTCGGCGACGCGGACCGGCGCGCCGAAGGCGGGCGCCTCCGCCCAGGGGTACGAGATCCTGTTGTCTTCCATGGCGCGCATGTACCGGGCTCGCCCGGTCCCGTCAAAGCCCCTCAGGTTGCGCCCAGATCCTCCAGCGACATGGCGTAGAGCCCCTCGGCCCCCGCCCGCGCCTGCGCCAGCAGGGCCGCGTGTTCGGGCAGAAGCCGGCGGACATAGATCTCGGCCAGTGCCGCCCGCCCCGCCCCGGACGCCGTATCCGCCGCGGCGGCCTTCAGGTGCGCCCACCCGCCCAGCACCCGGGCGAAGGCGCGCAGATACGGCACGGCCCCGGCGAACCGGTCCTGCAGGTCTCGCTCCACCAGCCAGGCGGTCGTGTCCCGCAGCGCCGACGCGGCCGCGCCGACCGCCTCTGCCAGCGCGCCGCCCATGGCCTCGGCGTCGGCCGCGATCTCGTCGATCAGGGCGAAGGCGGCCGTTCCGCCATCCTTCATCTTGCGCCCGACGAGGTCCATCGCCTGGATGCCGTTCGTGCCCTCGTAGATCGTCGTGACGCGGACATCGCGGGCGTATTGCGCCGCGCCCGTCTCCTCGACGAATCCCATGCCGCCATGGACCTGGATGCCCTCCTGCGCGGCGGCCACGCCCACATCCGAGCCGAACGCCTTCGAGATCGGCGTCAGCAGCGCCGCCCGCGCGGCCCAGCCCGGCTCGCCCGTCGCCTTCGCCATGTCGATGGCCACCGCGTTCAGCGTCGCGATCGCCCGCGCGGCGAAGATGTCCGCCCGCATCCCCGTCAGCATCCGGCGCACGTCGGCATGCTCGGCGATGGTACCGGTGCCGCCGGCCTGGCCCTGGCGGCGATCCGTCGCATAGGCCAGCGCATGCTGATAGGCGCCCTCGGCCACGCCGATCCCCTGCACCCCGACGCCTAGGCGCGCATTGTTCATCATCGTGAACATGGCCGCCATGCCGGCATTCTCCTCGCCCACGAGCCAGCCCGTGGCGGCGTCGTATTCCATCACGCAGGTGGGCGAGCCGTGGATGCCGAGCTTGTGCTCGAGGCTGACGACCCGCACCCCGTTGCGCGGCCCCGGGCCGCCCTCGGCGTCGGGCAGGAATTTCGGCACCAGGAACAGGCTGATCCCCCGGGTCCCCTCCGGCGCGTCCGGCAGCCGCGCCAGCACCAGATGGCAGACATTGTCGAGGAAGTCGGCATCCCCCCAGGTGATGTAGATCTTCTGCCCGGTGATGGCGTAGGTGCCCTCGCCGTCCGGCACCGCCTTCGTGGTCAGCGCGCCCACGTCCGACCCCGCCTGCGGCTCGGTCAGGTTCATGGTGCCCGACCATTCCCCGCTGGTCAGCTTCGGCAAGTAGAGCGCCCGGATCGCGTCCGAGGCATGGTGCTCCAGCGCCTCGATCTGACCCTGGCTCAGCATCGGGCAGAGCTGCAGAGACAGGCAGGCCGACGACATCATCTCGTTGACCGCCATCGCCACCGCCACCGGCAGGCCCATGCCGCCGTATTCGGGATCGGCCGACATGCCGATCCAGCCGCCCTCGGCGATGGCGCGGTAGCCCTCGGCGAAGCCGGGCGAGGTGCGCACGACGCCGTTTTCCAGCCGCGCAGGGCTCTCGTCGCCGGGCCGCTGGAGCGGCGCCAGCACGTCCTCGCACATCCGCGCCGCCTCGCTCAGGATCTGGTCGACGAGATCCGGCGTCGCCTCGGCGAACCGCTCCGAGGCCGCGACGCGGTCGAGCCCCGCGACATGGTCGAAGAGCAGCCGGAAATCCCCCAGCGGCGCGCGATACGACATCTGCATCCCCCGTCCTGCCACCCGGCCTGCCGCCGGACCGCCCTGATGATGGTCCGCAGCCGGTCCGGGGGCAAGCGCGACGCGGCGTTCGCGGCCTCTGGCCAAAGCGCGCGGCCTGGCCTAATCGCGGACCGCGATGACCGAGCGCTTGCCCCCAGACGAGGCCGGACTGGACCGCGCCGCGCAGATCCTGCGCGCCGGCGGGCTGGTCGCCTTCCCGACCGAGACCGTCTATGGCCTCGGGGCGGACGCGACCCGCGACGACGCCGTGGCGCACATCTTCGCCGCCAAGGACCGCCCGCGCTTCAACCCGCTGATCGTGCATGTCCCCACATTCGCGGCGGCGGCGGCCCTCGTCGAGATGGACGCCGTCTCGGAGCGCCTCGCCCGGCGGTTCTGGCCCGGCCCCCTGACGCTCGTGCGGCCGCTGCGGCACGGGGCACCGGTCGCACCGCTCGTCACCGCCGGCCTGCCGACGCTGGCGATCCGCGTGCCGGGCGCCCCACTCGCACGCGACCTGCTCGCCCGTGCCGGCCGCCCGGTCGCCGCCCCGTCGGCGAACCCGTCGGGCCGGGTCAGCCCGACTTGCCCCGCGCACGTGATCGCCGGGCTCGACGGGCGGATCGACGCGGTGCTCGACGGCGGCGCCGCCGATGTCGGGGTCGAAAGCACGATCCTCGCCCCCGGTCCCGACGGCGTGCGCCTGCTGCGGCCCGGCGGCCTGCCCGCTGAGGCGGTCGAGGCGCTGATCGGCGCCGCCCTATTGCCCCCCGGGTCCAGCCCGGCCCCCACCGCGCCGGGGCAGCTCGCCTCCCATTACGCGCCGCGGGGCCGCCTGCGGCTGGACGCCGCGGCGCCGCGGGCGGGGGAGGTCTATCTCGGCTTCGGCCCCGGACCGGGGGACCTCTCGCTGTCACCGACCGGCGACCTGGTGGAGGCCGCTTCCCGCCTCTTCCACTGCCTGCGGACGCTCGACGGCCAGGGCGCGGAGAGGATCGCCGTCGCGCCGATCCCCGAAACCGGCCTCGGCCGCGCGATCAACGACCGCCTCCGCCGGGCCGCCGCTCCACGCGACGGCTGACCCTGGCGCCGATTTTTCGTCGAAAAATCGCCCCCGCGGCGGGCCGGGACGCGGAACGGTCCCCGAAATCTCCAGGATCAGCTTGCGCCGCACCGCCTCGGCGAACCGCGCGCGGCTGTCGGCGGTGACGACGAAGGCGCCGGGGCCGCCGATGATCTGCGCGGCATAGGCCGCTTCCAGCCCGCCATGGGCGCGGCCGGGATCGCCAGGGCGCAGGATCGGCAGGGCGTTGATCGTGACGCCCGCGGCCAGCGCGGCCGCCCGGCCCTCGGCGATCGAGGGACCGGAATAGGAATTCACGCTGTCGCCGGAGAAATCGATCACCCGGCGCCAGCCGTCGATGTCGTTCTCGTCCATCAGCCGCAGGCCGGCCAGGAGCGCCGCGCCGATCGCGTTGCGCCCATAGGCCAGGCGGGGCGGCGCCAGGAGCGCCGCGGCGAAGGCCTCCGCGTCGGCGGCGCTCCCGATCCGCATCCAGTCCACGACGACGGCCTGGTTCGCGGCCCATTCGACATAGGTGACCGCGATCTCGCCGTAGGCGGTGCCGGCGATCGCCTCCAGCACCCCGGGATCGGTGATCGCGCGGGCATAGCCCTCGCGCTGGAACGCGATCTCCGCCGCGTCGATCGACCCGGACGCGTCGGCCAGGAGCACGAGTTCCAAATCGGTGTCCTGCGCCGGCGCCATGGCCGGCCAGAGACAGCAGAGAAGAACCGCGATACGCATGGCACCGACCCTAGCACCCCGTGCCGCGCTGCGGGTCACGATCCCGGGAACGGCCCTGCCCCCCCGGCGTTCGACCCCGACAAGGAGATCACGCGCCCCATGTGCACCGCCTGCCCCAGCCTCAGCCGCCGCCGCTTCCTCGCGCTTACCGCCAGCGCCCCGGTCGCGCTTTCTGGCTGCGACTCGATGCCGAACCTCGTCTCCGACGCCCAGGCCGCCGCCATGGGAGAGGAGGCCTGGGCCCAGATCCTCGACACCACCCCGGCCAGCGGCAACCGCGCGTACCAGGCCGCGCTCGACCGGGTCTCGCTCCGCCTGCTCGACGCGGCCGGAACCTCGTCCGCCGGCTGGGAGATCCGCGTCTTCGACGATCCGCAGGCCAACGCCTTCGCCCTGCCCGGCGGCAAGATCGGCGTCTACGAGGGCATGTTCGATGTCGCCCGGACCGAGGACCAGCTGGCCGCCATCGTCGGGCACGAGATCGGGCATCTGTCGGCCGAGCACGCCCAGCAGCGGATGAGCGCCCAGATCGCCAAGAGCGCCGGGATCCGCGTGGTCGCCTTCTTCCTCAACATGGGCGAGATCGAGTTCGCCAACGAGATCGCGGCGGCGATGGGCCTGGGGGTCGAGGTCGGGCTCTTGCTGCCCTTCTCGCGCGAGCAGGAACTCGAGGCAGACGCGCTCGGCCTGCGGACCATGGCCGAGGCGGGATTCGATCCCCGCCAGGCCGTCACGCTGTGGGAGCGGATGCAGGCCGCGTCCACGGGCCGCCCGCCGGCCTTCCTGGCCACGCATCCCACCCCCCAGAGTCGCATCCGGGAGATCGAGGAGATCCTGGCCACCCTCTGACGCGGCGAGGGCGGGTCAATGCACGCGGGCACCGCCGACCCAGGTTCCGAGGACCCGTCCCTCCATCCGCGCCCCGTCGAAGGGGGTGTTCTTCGACTTCGAGGCGAGCGCGGCGCGGTCCAGGACGAAGGGCGCGTCTGGGTCGAAGAGCACGAGGTCCGCCGGCGCCCCCGCGGCCAGCCGTCCCGCCGCAAGGCCCAGCCGCCGCGCCGGGTTCAGCGACAGCGCCCGCCAGAGCGCCGGCAGCTCCAGATGCCCCGCATGGACGAGCCGCATCGCCGCCGGCAACAGCGTCTCGAGCCCCACCGCGCCCGAGGCCGCCTCCTCGAAGGGGAGGCGCTTCGATTCCTCGTCCTGCGGCGTGTGCATCGAACAGACGATGTCGATCAGCCCCCCGGCCACCGCCTCGATCACCGCCAGGCGGTCCTCCTCGGAGCGGAGCGGCGGCTTGACCTTGAAGAAGGTCCGATAGCCCGCCACGTCCAGCTCGTTCAGGGTCAGGTGATGGATGCCCACCCCGGCGGTGAGGTCGAGCCCATTGCGCTTGGCCCGGTCCAGCGCGGGCAGCGCGCGGGCTGAGGTCAGCTGGTCCACGTGGTAGCGCGCCCCCGTCATCTCCAGAAGCGAGATGTCGCGGTCGAGCCCCATCCGCTCGGCCATCGGGCTGACCGCCGGCAGACCGTAAAGGGACGCGAACTTGCCCGATGTGGCCGCCGCGCCGCGCGACAGCCCCGGCTCCTGCACGTGGCCCACGACCAGCGCGTCGAGCCCGCGCGCATAGGTCAGCGCCCGCGACAGGACGCGGGTATCCTCCACCACGCGGTCGCAATCGGTGAAGGCCACCGCGCCCGCATCCATCAGGAAACCGATCTCGACCATCTCGCGGCCCTGCCGCCCCTTGGTCAGCGCCGCCATCGGCAGCACGTTGACCGCCGCGTCCGCCTGCGCGCGGCGGGCGACGAATTCCAGCACCTCGGGCGTGTCGATGGCCGGCTCGGTGTCGGGGCGGGTCACGATCGTCGTGACGCCGCCGCGCGCGGCGGCCCGGCCGGCCGAGCGGAAGCTCTCCTTGTGGCGCTCGCCCGGTTCGGAAACCTTGACGCCCAGGTCGACGATGCCGGGGGCGAGGCACTTGCCACGGCATTCGACGATGTCGGCGTCGGGCGGCGGGACATCGACGACGACCCCGCCCGACACGAAAAGGTCGCCGCGCCGCTCCTCGGCGCGTTCGGGGTCGATCAGGCGGGCGTCGCGGAAGATCAGGTCCATGGCGGCGAGCGATACGCGTCCGGCGCCGGCGCCGCAACGTCCAGGCGGCGTGCGGGCGCCGCGATGATCGGGCGGCACGCTGGCGCCGGGATACTCAGGCGGCGATGGCCCATACGATCACCACGACGAGAAGCGCGACCGCCAGCGCGACCGTCGCGGCGATGCCGCTGGCCCGCCGGTCCGAGCCGCCGCCACCGGCGGGATCGGGGGACGGCTCTGCGGCCGCGCTCTCGGCGGCGGCGGAGCGGATCGGGTCGCCAGCCGGGCGCGCCGATTCGAGCGGGTAGGACCCCAGATGGCTCAGCGGCGCCTCCGGCCGGGGCGCCGCCGTCACCGCGCGGGGCCGCAGCAACAGCACCGGCCCCGACACCGCGTCCAGCCGCGGCTCGTCGGGCAGGATCGCGTCGGCCGAGACCCCCTCGCCGTCGGTCAGGTATCCCGACAGGCCGTATCCGACCAGCGCCCCGGCATCGATCACCTCCGCCCGGGCGGGATCGACCTCGATCCCGCCCAGCGCGCGGGACAGCGCCTGCGGATCGGCGGCCAGCCGCTCCGCCTCGGCCAGGGGCAGGTCGACCGCAAGGACATGGACGGTCTCGGCGTTGCGCGGGTCGGTCTGTGGCATGGGGCACCTCCTTGCGGGGATACAGCGCCCCGCCCCGGCCGGGGGTTCCCGGCTCAGGCGCTTGCCGCGGCCCGCAGGTTCCGCGCCAGCAGGTCCATCGCCGCCATGCGGACGGCCACCCCCATCTCCACCTGTTCCTGGATGACGGAGCGGTTGATGTCGTCGGCGATGGTCCCGTCGATCTCCACGCCGCGGTTCATCGGCCCGGGATGCATCACGATGGCGTCGGGTTTCGCGCAGGAAAGCTTCTCGGCGTCGAGCCCGTAGCGGTGGTAATATTCCCGTTCCGAGGGGATGAACCCCCCGTCCATCCGTTCCCGTTGCAGGCGCAGCATCATCACCACGTCGGCATCGGCCAGGCCGCGCGCCATGTCGTGCTCGACCTCGACGCCCCATTCCGCGGCGCCCGAGGGGATCAGCGTCGGCGGGCCGACCAGCCGGATGCGGCTCTCCATCTTGCCCAAGAGCCAGATGTTCGACCTTGCCACGCGGGAATGGGCGATGTCGCCGCAGATCGCCACCGTCAGGCGATGGAGCCGCCCCTTGGCGCGCCGGATCGTCAGCGCGTCGAGCAGCGCCTGGGTGGGATGCTCGTGCCGCCCGTCACCGGCGTTCAGGACCGCGGCATTGACCTTCTGCGCCAGAAGGTCGACCGCCCCCGATTGCGGATGCCGCACCACGAGCAGGTCGGGATGCATGGCGTTCAGCGTCAGCGCGGTGTCGATCAGGGTCTCGCCCTTCTTTATCGACGAGGCCTGCATCGCCATGTTCATCACGTCCGCCCCGAGCCGCTGGCCCGCGATCTCGAAGCTCGCCTGGGTGCGGGTGGAATTCTCGAAGAACATGTTGATCTGCGTGAGCCCGGCCAGCGCCGGTGCGTGCTTCTCGGCCGAGCGGTTCAGGTCGACATAGGTGCCGGCCAGGTCGAGGATCGTCGCGATCTCGTCCGGGGACAGGGGCTCGATCCCCAGAAGGTGCCTGTGTCGGAATGTCATGCGCGCCTCCGCCCGGTCGGACAGGGCATAGGCCAGCGGCGGCCGGCGGACAAGCCGCGCCCCCGCCGTCCGGCGCGCCGCCGCCCCCGGACCGGCGCCGCCGGAGAAGGCACGGGCGACACCCCTGCCGGGGCGAAAACCGCTGGAGACGCCCCTGCCGGGGCGATAGGCTCGGGACGCGATGCTCGATGCGGACGAATACGCCGCGGCGCTGGCCGCGCTCGACTGGCAGGTGGATCTCGGCGCCGACGAGGCGATCGAGGACCGCCCGGTCGACCGCTATGCCCACGCCGCCGAAGCCGCCGAAGCCGCTGCGCCCCCCCCGTCTCCGGCCGCCGCCAGCGCCCTGCCCGACCCCGCGCCCGAGGCGGACCCGGTTGCCGATGCCCGCCAGGCGGCCGGGGCGGCGCGGTCCCTGAACGGGCTGCGCGCGGCGATGGCCGCGTTCGAGGGCTGCGAGCTGAAGCGCGGGGCGCGCAACCTCGTCTTCTGCGACGGCGACCCGACCGCGCGGGTGATGATCGTGGGCGAGGCGCCCGGCCGGGACGAGGACCGCGAGGGCCGCCCCTTCGTCGGCCGCGCCGGGCGGCTCCTCGACCGCATGTTCGGCGCCATCGGCCTGTCGCGGCAGGAGGGCGGGATCTACATCACCAACGTCCTGCCCTGGCGCCCGCCGCAGAACCGCGACCCCACGGCCGAGGAGATCGCGATGATGACGCCGTTCCTCGACCGCCACATCGCCCTGGCCGATCCGCAGATCCTGGTGGTGATGGGCAACATCTCGGCCCAGACGCTGCTGGGACGGCGCGGCATCACCCGTATCCGCGGCACCTGGACCGAGGCGCGGGGCCGTCCCGCCCTGCCGATGACCCATCCCGCCTACCTGCTGCGCAACCCGGCCGCAAAGCGCGAGGCCTGGGCCGACCTCCTCTCCCTGTCGCGGCGGCTGAAATGAGGATACTCGCCGTCTCCGACCTCCATCTCGACGGCGCCGCGGCGGAGGCGCTGCTCTCCGCGGCCGGGGCCGCCGACCTGGTGATCTGCGCGGGCGATCTCGCCAACCAGCACGAGGGGCTCGTCGATTACGCCGCCCGGCTCGCGCCCATCGCCGGGCGCACCCTCATGGTGCCCGGCAACAACGAGACGCTCGACGCCCTCCGCGCGGCCACCCCGGCCACGGTGCTGCACGGCGAGACGGTCGAGCGCGGCGGCCTGACGATCGCCGGCATCGGCGGCGGGATCCCGCCCCTGCCGCCGATGCCGTGGTCGTCCTGGGACCTCACCGAGGCGCAAGCGCGGCGGCACCTCGACGGGATCGGGCGGGCCGACATCCTCGTCTGCCATTCGCCGCCCGCCGGGCTCGGCGACAATCACGCGAGCCTCGGCCATATCGGCTCGGTCGCGCTGAAGGAGGCGGTGATCCGGCTGGCGCCGCGGCTCTGCCTCTTCGGGCACGTCCACGATTGCTGGGGCGAGGGCGGCACGCTCGGCCCGACCGAATGGCGCAATCTCGGCCCCCGCCCGGTGTGGTTCACGCTCTGACCCTTGGCGGCCCGCGCCCGCGCCTTACCCTTGGCCGCGACATCCAAGATTGCGAGAGGCCGCGATGAACGACAGCGCGTATACACCGCCGAAGGTCTGGACCTGGGACCGCGACTCGGGCGGCAAGTGGGCGAGCCAGAACCGCCCCGTCGCGGGGCCGACCCACGACGCCGACCTGCCCGAGGGGGAGCACCCGTTCCAGCTCTATTCCCTGGCCACGCCCAACGGGCAGAAGGTCACGATCCTGTTCGAGGAGCTGCTCGCTGCCGGCCATACGGACGCCGAATACGATGCCTGGCTGATCGACATCGCCGAGGGTGACCAGTTCGGGTCGGGTTTCGTGGGCGTGAACCCGAATTCCAAGATCCCCGCGCTGCTGGACCGCTCCGGCCCGACGCCGGTGCGGGTATTCGAATCCGGCGCGATCCTGCTGCACCTGGCGGAGAAGTTCGACGACTTCCTCGGCGTGCCGGAACGGCGGGCCGAGATGCTGTCCTGGCTGATGTGGCTGCAGGGATCGGCGCCGTTCCTCGGCGGCGGCTTCGGCCATTTCTACGCCTATGCCCCCGAACCGATGGAATATCCCATCGACCGCTACGCCATGGAGGCGAAACGGCAGCTCGACGTGCTGAACCGCCACCTCGCGGAGCACGCCTTCCTCGCCGGCGAGGCCTACACGATCGCCGACATCGCCACCTTCCCGTGGTACGGCAACCTCGTGCTGGGACGCACCTACGAGGACGCGGCGACCTTCCTGTCGGCCCACGAATACGACCACGTGATCCGCTGGGCGAAGGAGATCGACGCCCGCGACCCGGTCCGCCGCGGGCGCATGGTCAACAGCAAGTCCGGCGCGCCGGAAACGCAGCTGCGCGAACGCCACGCGGCCGAGGATTTCGAGACGCGGACCCAGGACAAGATCGGGTGACAACGAATTTTCGACGAAAATTCGCCCCCCCCCTGGCGGGCGTCATGAGCGGGCCCGGCGCGGCGCGGGACTTCCTGCCCTGCCGGATCGCGGTGCTGACGGTCAGCGATACCCGCACGCCGGACGACGACCGCTCCGGGGACACGCTCGTCGCCCGGCTGGAGGCGGCGGGCCACGAGCTGGCCGACCGCGCGCTCCTGCCCGACGACCGGGAGGCGATCGCGGCCGCGCTGCGGCGCTGGTGCGCCGATCCCGGCGTCGACGTGGTGATCTCCACCGGCGGTACCGGCCTGACGGGCCGCGACGTGACCGTCGAGGCGCACCGCGATGTCTACGAGAAGGAGATCGACGCCTTCGCCATCGTCTTCACCCATGTCTCCCTGGGCAAGATCGGCACCTCGGCGGTGCAGTCCCGGGCCACCGCGGGCGTGGCCAGCGGCACCTACCTCTTCGCCCTGCCCGGCTCGCCCGGCGCGTGCCGGGACGCCTGGGACGAGATCCTAGAGCCGCAGCTCGATTACCGTCACCGCCCGTGCAACTTCGTCGAGATCCTGCCCCGCCTCGACGAGCACCGGCGCCGCAAGTGACGCGACGGAGCGGGCGCCCGGGGGCGTAACACTCCCGTGCGGCAGGCTACGGGGGCGCCGTGCCGGACCCTATCTCCCCCGGCAGGCGAACCGATCGGATTCATGCGTTTTCTCACCCGCGCCCTCGCAGGGCTCGTCCTCACCGCCCTGACCGCGGGGCTCCTGGCCATGGCGGCGCTGGGCTTGCGCGACGCGCTGGCCGAGCGGGCCGCCCGCGCCCCCGGCGACCGCCCGGCCGCGGAGCAGGTCTTCGCCGCCCGGACCGTCCGGATCGCGCCCGGCACCGTCACCCCGGTGATCGAGACCTTCGGCGAGATCCGCGCCCGGCGGGAATTGCAGGTCCGCTCCACCGCGCAGGGGCGCATCCTGGAACTCGGCCCGAACGTGGAGGAAGGCGGCAGGGTCGCGGCGGGACAACTCCTCTTCGTCATCGACCCGACCGAGGCGGAGGCCGACCTGCGGCTGGCGGAGGCGGATCTCGCCGATGCCCGGGCCGAGCTCGAGGACGCGCGCCGCGCCGCCACAATCGCCGCCGACGACCTGGCCGCGGCGCGCGAACAATCGGGCCTGCGCGACCGGGCGCTGGCGCGGCAGCGCGACCTCGAATCGCGCGGCGTCGGCACCGCCGCCACCGTGGAGGAGGCCGAGCTGACCGCCGCCGCCGCCCGCCAGCAGGTCCTGACCGCGCGCCAGGCCCGCGCCGACGCCCTGGCGCGCATCGCCCGCGCCGAGACCGCCCTGTCGCGGCGCGAGATCGCGGTGGACGCCGCCCGCCGTCTGCGAGACGACACCCGGATCACCGCCGCCTTCGCGGGCACGCTGTCGGATCTCGCGGTGACCGAAGGGGGTCTTGTCGCCCCGAACGAGCAACTCGCCACCCTGATCGACCCCGACCGGCTGGAAATCGCCTTCCGCCTTTCCACCGCCGATCACCTGCGCCTTCTCGGCCCCGGGGGCGATCTGCGGCCCGGGGCGGCGACGATCGCCATGGATGTGGGCGGCCGCGCGCTCACCTCCCCGATCACCGTCACCCGCGAGGCACCCGCCGTGGGCGAGGGCGAAAGCGGACGGCGCCTCTTCGCCCGGATCGAGGCGCCGCAGGGCTTCCGCCCGGGCGATTTCGCCCGCGTCGCGATCGAGGAGCCGCCGCTCGACGGCGTCGCCCGCCTGCCCGCCGGCGCGGTCGACCGCGCCGGGACGGTCCTGCTCGTCGACGCGGAGAACCGGCTGAGCCTGGGCGAGGTGGAGCGGCTGCGCGTCCAGGGGGACGAGGTCATCGTCCGCGCCCCCGGGCTCGACGGAGCGACGATCGTCGCCGACCGCTCCCCGGTGCTCGGCCCCGGGATCCGCATCCGGCCGATGCCCGCCGGGCCCGATCCCGCGGCGGCGGCCGCCGCCACCGACGACCCGGCGGCGCTGACCGAGCTCACGCCCGAGCGCCGCGCGGCGCTCATTGCCATCGTCGAGGCCGACGAGGACATGGCCGCCGAGGCCCGGGCGCGCGTCCTGGGCGCGCTCCAGCGCCGGCAGGTCCCGGTCCGCATCGTCGAGCGGATCGAATCGCGGCGCGACGGATGAGGGGCCCGCGCCCCCCGCGGCAGATGGCGGCCGCCGGCCCCCTGGGCGGGCTCCTGTCCTATTTCACGCGCCATCGCACGGCGGCCAACCTGCTCCTGCTCCTGCTGATCGTGCTGGGCCTGGCCGCCCTGCCCCGGATGCGGGCGCAGTTCTTCCCCGACGTGGTCTCGGACGAGATCGACGTCTCGGTGATCTGGGAGGGGGCCGGTGCCGCGGCGGTGGACGAGGCCGTCGTGGGCGTCCTGGAACCCGCCCTCCTCGCCGTCGAGGGCGTCGTCGAAAGCGAGAGCCGGGCCAGCGAGGGCCGGGCCGCCATCTCGCTCGAATTCGAGCCCGGCTGGGACATGGGCCGCGCCGCCACCGATGTCGAGGCGGCGATCGACGGCGCCAGCGACCTGCCCGAGGCCGCCGAGGACCCCGAGATCGGCCGCGGCGGCTGGCGCGACCAGGTGACCGACGTGGTGATCACCGGGCCGGTCGGTCCCGCGCAGCTGGGCCAGATCGCCGACGCCTTCGTGCGGGACCTGTTCCGCGCCGGCGTGACGCGCACGGTGATCCAGGGGGTCGCGGCGCCCGAGACGGTGGTCGAGGTGCCCTCCCTCGCGCTGGCGCGCCACGACCTGACCATGGCCGATATCGCCGCCGCCATCGCGGCCGAGGCCGACACCGCGCCGGCGGGCGACATGGGCGGCACCGCGCGGGTCCGCGCCGGCAGCGAATCCCGCAGCCCCGACCGGATCGCGGCCATCGTCCTGCGCGCCCGCGCCGACGGGCCGCCCCTGACGGTGGGCGACGTGGCCCGGATCAGGGTCGCCGGTCCCGACCGGGTCCGGGCGTATTACGTCGGCGACGACCCGGCGGTGACGATCCAAGTGCAGCGTTCGGCGGCCGGCGACGCGCTGGAGATCCAGGCCGCCGTCGAAGCGGCCGCCGACCGGATGCGCCCCTCGCTGCCCCGGGGGGTGACGATCGACCTGGTCCGGGGGCGCGCCGAATACATCTCCGGCCGGTTGCAGATCCTGCTGGAGAACGGGGCCATGGGCCTCGCGCTGGTGGTCGGGCTGCTGTTCCTGTTCCTCAACGCCCGCATCGCCTTCTGGGTGGCGGCCGGGATTCCGGTGGCGATGACGGCGGCCATCGCGCTCATGTACGCCGCCGGGCTCACCTTCAACATGATCTCGCTCTTCGCGCTGATCATCACGCTCGGCATCGTCGTCGACGACGCGATCGTGGTGGGCGAGCACGCCGATTTCCGCGCCCGCCACCTGGGCGAGCCGCCCGTCGAGGCGGCCGAGGGCGCGGCGCGGCGCATGTTCGCGCCGGTCTTCTCCTCCACGATCACGACGGTCATCGCCTTCTTCGGGCTGACCGCGGTCGGCGGGGTCTTCGGCACGCTTATCGCCGACATCCCCTTCACGGTGATCGTGGTGCTGCTGGCCAGCCTGGTCGAATGTTTCCTGATCCTGCCCAATCACCTCTCGCACGCGCTGGCGCACACGGCGAAGGCGCATTGGTACGACCTGCCCTCCCGGCTGGTGAACCGCGGCTTCGGCCGGGTGCGGGAGCGGCTCTTCCGCCCGCTGATGCGGGGGGTCCTGCGGGCGCGCTATCCGGTGCTGGCCGGTGCCGTGCTGCTCCTGTCGGGGGTGGCGAGCCTGTTCGTCTCGGGCGAGGTGCAATGGCGGTTCTTCGATTCGCCCGAAGAGGGGTCGATCTCGGGCAATTTCGCGATGCAGGCCGGCGCCACCCGGGCCGATACCCGCGCCCAGCTGCAATCGATCCAGGACGCGACCGCCGACCTCGGCGCCCGCTACGCGGCCGAGCACGGGCGCGACCCCATCGCCTATGCCCTGGCCGAGATTGGCGGCACGGCCGGGCGCGGCCTGTCGGGGACCGAGAACACCGACCCGGACCTGCTCGGGGCCATCTCCATCGAACTGATCGACCCCGACCTGCGGCCCTATTCCAGCTTCGACGTGGTCGCCGAGCTACAGGAGGCGGTGCCCCGCCACCCCCGGCTGCAGGAGCTGAGCTTTCGCGGCTGGCGGTCCGGGCCGGGCGGCGACGCCATCGACGTGCGGATCTCGGGCGCCGAGACGGAGGTGCTGAAAGAGGCCGCCGAGGCGCTGAAATCGGAGCTGGCGGGGTTCGGCGAGGTCTCCGCGCTGGAGGACAGCCTCGCCTACGACAAGCAGGAGATCGTGCTCGAACTCTCGCCCCGCGGCGAGGCGCTGGGCTTCACCATCGACGGCATCGGGCGGATCCTGCGCGACCGCCTCTCGGGGATCGAGGCCGCGACCTACCCCGCCGGCACCCGGTCCGCCGCGATCCGCGTGGAATTGCCCGAGGCGGAGATGACGGCCGACTTCCTCGACCGGGTGGTCCTGCCGACCGCGGGCGGCGGCTGGGCCGGGCTGGGCGATCTCGTCGAGATGCGCGTGGAGGAGGGATTCTCCACCGTACGGCGCGAGAACGGGGTGCGGCAGGTGGACGTGACCGGCGACCTCGACGATGCCGACCCCGCCCGCGCCAACGAGATCATGGCGATCCTGGCCGACGACATCCTGCCGCGTCTGGAGGAACGCTTCGCGGTCGGCACCGAGCTTGCCGGCCTGTCGGAGCAGGAGGACGCGTTCCTCACCGACGCGCTGATCGGGTTCCTGCTGTGCCTGGTGGGCATCTACCTGACCCTGGCCTGGATCTTCGCCAGCTGGGGGCGGCCGCTGGTGGTCATGTCGGTCATCCCCTTCGGCCTCATCGGGGCGGTCTGGGGGCATTACGTCTGGGGCGTGGCGCTGTCGCTGTTCTCGGTGGTGGGCCTGATCGGCATGACCGGGATCATCATCAACGATTCCATCGTCCTCGTCTCCACCGTCGACGAATATGCCGCGCGCCGCGGGCTGCGCCCCGCCATCGTCGATGCCGCCTGCGACCGGTTGCGCCCGGTCCTGCTGACCACGCTGACGACGGTCCTGGGCCTCGCGCCGCTCCTCTACGAAAGCTCCAGCCAGGCCCAGTTCCTCAAGCCGACGGTGATCACTTTGGTCTTCGGACTGGGCTTCGGGATGGTGCTGGTCCTGGTGCTGATCCCCGCCCTCCTCGCGGTGCAGACCGATATCGGCCGCGCCCTCGCGGCGATGCGCCGCGCTCTCCGGGCCCGGTCCGGTCCGGCGCGGATCGCGGCGCTCGTCTTCGCCGCCGGGGCGGTGGCGCTCTTCGCGGCGACCTTCGGGGCGGTGGCGCTCGGGGGCGCGGTGCCGCTCTGGGGCGCGACGGGGCCGGCGGGGGCCTTCGCCGCCTTCGCCCTGGGCCTCGGGCCGCTCGTCGTCCTCGCGCTCGGCTTCGCGTCCCTGGGCACCCGCTGATCGGGACCCGCCGCCCACGAGGAGTTGCGCGCAGTGCAGCGGCGAAATTATTATGTTGCCCATGCGACCCGGCATCCCGGCCGGGAGAGGAGGAGCGAGCCCCATGTGCAGTATCTATTCCCGCCAGGACCCGGACCGCTACGCGCTGACCACGCGCAGCCTCCGGATCGACGGCTACTCGACCAGCATCCGGTTGGAGAACGCCTTCTGGGCGGTGCTCGACCGCATGGCCGAGAGCGAGGGCCGCACGCTGAGCGACCTGATCGCGCGGCTCCATTCCGAGGTCGCCGCCAGCCGCGACGGGCCGGTGAACTTCACCTCGATCCTGCGCGCCTCCTGCCTCATCTTCCTCGAGACCCCCGACCAAGGTCGCATGGCCTCGGCGGCGGCGTAGTAACCCGCTACCACCAAATCCCCCACGGATGCGCCATGCTCCCCCGACCACCACGGCAACGGGAGACGACATGGCGAAGATGATCCACTCCATGATCCGGGTCCTCGACGAGGAGCGGTCGGTCGAGTTCTACCGGACCGCCTTCGGGCTGGAGATCGCGGACCGGCTGGATTTCAACGAGTTCACCCTGGTCTACCTGTCGAACGCCGAGACCGCGTTCGAGCTGGAACTGACCGTCAACAAGGGCCGCGCGGCGCCGTACGACCTGGGCGACGGCTATGGCCACCTCGCCGTCTCCGTCGCGGATCTCGACGCGGAGCATGCCCGCCTGACGGAGGCGGGCCACGCGCCCCGCAAGATCGTGGAATTCGCCCCCGCCGGCGAGCTGGTGGGCCGCTTCTTCTTCATCGCCGACCCGGACGGCTACCAGATCGAGGTTCTGGAGCGCTCGGGCCGGTTCACGTGAGCCGCCGGCCCCGCGGGGAGGCGGGGTCGGCATGCCAGCAAGGGAGGATACCGCCTTGGCACAGGGGAGAACGGCGCTCAGGGGACTGACCCGGCGCCAGCTATTGTCGGGCGCGACCGCGATGGGCGCGTTCGTGATCGGATCGGGCTACGTCACCGGCGCCCGGGCCGACTGGGCGACCGAGATGCGCGCGCTGAAGCCCGAGAGCTTCGCCGCACTGGTGCAGATGGCGCGCGACATCTATCCCCACGACCGCGTGCCCGACGCGAACTACGTCGCCGCGGTCAAAGAGTACGACACCCAGGACAAGGCCGAGATGGCCGAGGCCGGGATCGCCGATCTGAACATTCGCGCGCGCGAGGCGAAGGGCGAGGATTACCTCGACATCGGGTGGGAACGCGACCGCGTCGACGTGCTCCGCGCCATGGAGGGGGAGACGTTCTTCCAGACCGTTCGCGGCGGCCTCGTCACCGGCTTGTACAATCAGAAAGCGATCTGGCCGATCTTCGGCTACGAGGGCGAGTCCTATTCGAAGGGCGGCTACATCGAGCGCGGCTTCGACGACATCGCGTGGATCGGCTGAGGGAGGACGGGACATGGCTGCACCTTTTGCACAGGACGACGACAGCGTCGTCGTCATCATCGGCACCGGCGCGGGCGGGGGCGTCCTCGCCAACGAACTGGCCCAGAAGGGCGTGAGCGTCGTCGCGCTGGAGGCCGGCGGGCGCTACCTGCCCGAGGATTACGTCAACGACGAATGGGAGAGCTTCGGCCAGTTGGCCTGGACCGATCCCCGCACCACCAGCGGCGACTGGCGCGTGGCGAAGGACTTCTCCGGCCTGCCCGCCTGGATCGTCAAGGCGGTGGGCGGCACAACCACGCACTGGGCCGGCGCCTCGCTGCGCTTCCAGCCCCACGAATGGAAGGCGCGCACGACCTACGGCGAGGTCGACGGCGCCAACCTTCTCGACTGGCCCCTCGACGCGGACGAGATGGCGCCCTGGTACGAGAAGGCCGAGGAGAAGCTGAAGGTCACGCGGACCGACGGCCGCAAGGGCCTGCCCGGCTCCAACAACTTCAAGGTGTTCGAGGCCGGCGCCCGGAACCTCGGCTACAAGGAGGTCCATACCGGGCGGATGGCGATCAACACCGACTGGTACGACGACCGGATGCCCTGCCAGCAGACCGGGTTCTGCTTCCAGGGCTGCAAGTGGGGCGCCAAGTGGTCCTCGGCCTATACCGACATTCCCGCCGGCGAGGCCACCGGCAACCTGGAGGTGCGGGCCAAGGCCCACGCGGCGCGGATCCTGCACGACGATTCCGGCCGCGTCACGGGCGTGGAATATTTCGACGAGAACGGCGATCTGCACATGCAGAAAGCCCGCATCGTCGCGGTCGCCGGCAACTCGTTCGAAAGCCCGCGCCTCCTGCTGAACTCGGCCTCGTCGATGTTTCCCGACGGGCTCGCCAATTCCTCCGGGCAGGTGGGGCGCAACTACATGCGGCACCTGACGGGATCGGTCTACGGCATCTTCGACAAGCCGGTGCACATGTATCGCGGCACCACCATGGCCGGGATCATGCAGGACGAGGCCAGGCACGATCCCGCGCGCGGCTTCGTCGGCGGGTTCGAACTCGAGACGCTGTCCCTCGGCCTGCCGTTCATGGCCGCCTTCCTCGATCCCGGGGCCTGGGGGCGCGAATTCACCTCGGCGCTCGACCAGTACCCGAACATGGCCGGCATGTGGATCGTCGGCGAGGACATGCCCCAGGAGGCGAACCGAGTCACCCTGTCCGAGACCGAGGACCAGTGGGGGCTCAAGGTCGCCAACGTGCATTACAGCGACCACCAGAACGACCGGGCGATGCGCGACTATGCCTACGACGTGGGGTCGCGGATGTACGACTCGCTCGGCGCCACGCGGACCCTGCCGACCCCGCCCTATCCCTCGACCCACAACCTCGGGACGAACCGGATGTCCGAGCGGGCCGAGGACGGCGTGGTCGACCGGAACGGGCGCACCCACGACGTGCCCAACCTCTTCGTCTCAGACGGGTCGCAATTCACCACTGGGGCGGCCGAGAACCCGACGCTGACCATCGTCGCCCTGGCGATCCGGCAGGCCGACCACATCGCGCGCGAGATGTCGGCCGGCAGCCTCTGAGGTCGCCGCCGGGCGGCGGGAACGCGACCTTCGGTCCGGGGACGGCGGGCGTTGTCCCGCCGCCCCCGGCGCATAGGTATGGCCGATGACGCACCCCGCCCCCCCGACCGGACCGATGCTGTTCCTGCGCGCCGTCGACGACGACGGCATCCGGGTGGCGCTGACCTGCCTGCGCCCCGAAGGCGCCCCGCCACCCGACATCTCGACCGACGGCGGCGCCGTGACGCCCGAGGCGCTGGTCACGCGGGCCGGCGCGACGCTGTGGCGGGCCGATCTGCGGCTGACGGGCGGCACCGCGCGCTATGCCTGCGACGGCGCGTCCTTCGAGGTGGCGACCGACATGGAAGGCGACATGACCATCGCCTTCGTCTCCTGCAACGGCCAGGAGCACGGCGATCTCGACCGCCCGCCGGCGGACCGCAACGCGCTCTGGGCGGACCTCGCCCGCCGGATCGCCGCCGAGCCGGTCCACCTGATCCTGCATGGCGGCGACCAGCTCTATGCCGACGAGGTGACGCAGGCCCACCCGCTCTCGCGCGACTGGCCGGACGACGTGCCCGACCGCCTCTCCGAGGCGCAGGCGCGGGACCTGCGCGCCGCGCTCGACGACGAGTTCTTCCGCCGCTACGCCACCCAATGGGCGCAGGACGATTACGCCGCCGCGGTGGCGCGGGCGCCCTCTCTGTGCATGTGGGACGACCACGACATCTGCGACGGCTGGGGGTCGCTGCGCCGCCACGCCCAGCACAGCGACGTGGCCCGCGTCCTCTTCGCCGCGGCGCGCGAGGCGTTCCTGCTCTTCCAGTTCGGCTGCCGCCCCGACGAACGTCCCGGCATCTGCCTGGGGGCCGGGCCGCACCTGTCGTGGCGCGTCGACCTGCCCGGGGTCAGCGTCATCGCGCCCGACCTGCGCTCGACCCGCACCAAGCGCGACGTGATGGACGACCGCACCTGGACCGATCTCGAAGCCGGCATGGCCGGGGCGGCCGAACGGACCTTCGTCGTCTCCACCGTGCCGGCGCTGGGGCCGCGGCTGTCGCTGGTGGAACGGGCGATGAAGCTGACCCGCCGGATGGAGAATTACGAGGACGACCTGCGCGACCAGTGGCAGAGCTATGCCCACCGCGACGAATGGCGCCGGTTCCTGACCCGGCTGATGGCGCTGCACGACCGTGACGGCCATGCCGTCACCGTCCTGTCCGGAGAGATCCACCTCGCCATGCGCGCCACGATGCGGACCGCGCGGTCCGAGATCCACCAGCTCGTCGCCTCGGGGATCACCCATCCCGCGCCGCCGCAGGCTCTGGCCGCCGGGTTGAGCCTGCTGTCGCGGCTGGGCGAGGCGCCGCTCAAGGGCCACCCGATCCGGATGCACCCCCTGCCCGGCCAGACCCGACCCTACACCGCCGAGCGGAACTATCTGGTCCTGCGCCGGCGCGCGCGAACCTGGTCGGCCTCCTGGCGGCTCGAGGACAGCGGTGCGACCGACGGCCTCGCCCTCTGAAAGGTTTTGGAACAAAGTCCTCCGCGCTCTATTTCCCCGGCACAAGCAAGCATTGGGGCTAGCCATGAAAATCACACTCTCCGTCAACGGCGAGGGTCGATCTCTCGACGTCGACCCGAGGACGTCGCTGCTCGACGCGCTTCGCGACCATCTCGACCTCACCGGTTCCAAGAAGGGATGCGACCACGGGCAGTGCGGCGCCTGCACGGCGCTGGTGAACGGACGGCGGATCAATTCCTGCCTGACGCTCGCCGTGATGCACGAGGGCGACGAGATCACGACGATCGAGGGCCTGGGCGAACCCGGCGCCCTGTCGCCCCTGCAAAAGGCGTTCGTGCGCCATGACGGCTACCAGTGCGGCTATTGCACGCCCGGCCAGATCGTGTCGGCCAAGGGCATGATCGCCGAATTCTCCAATGGCTGGCCCTCCCACGTCTCCGAGGATCTGGAGGCGGTTCCAGACTTCTCCGAGGCCGAGATCAAGGAACGCATGAGCGGCAACCTGTGCCGCTGCTCCGCCTATCCGGGCATCTGCGCCGCGATTCGCGACGCCGCGCCCGACGAGGGACTGGGCGAACGGGAGGCCGCGGAATGAGACCCTTCGATTATGTCCGGGCCGAAACCACGTCCGACGCCCTGCGCGCCGACGGCCGCATCATCGCCGGCGGCACCAACCTGCTCGACCTGATGAAGCTGGAGGTCGAGACGCCGGAGCGCCTCATCGACGTGACCCGGCTCGACCTGCGCGAGATCGAGGCGCAGGAGAACTCCCTCCGCATCGGGGCGCTGGTGCCCAATTCCGACCTCGCCGCCGACGAGCGGGTGCGCCGAGACTATCCCGTCCTCAGCCGCGCGCTGCTGGCCGGCGCCTCGGGCCAGCTTCGCAACAAGGCGACCACAGGCGGCAACCTGATGCAGCGCACGCGGTGCCCGTATTTCTACGACACCGCGCAGCCCTGCAACAAGCGCGAGCCCGGCACCGGATGCCAGGCGCGGGAGGGCTTCAACCGGATTCTCGCCATCCTCGGCACGTCCGACAAGTGCATCGCCACGCATCCCTCCGACATGGCCGTCGCCATGCGCGTCCTCGATGCCCGAATCGAGATCGAGAGCCCCTCGGGCGAGACGCGCCTCCTGACACTGGACGAATTCTACCTCCTGCCGGGCGACACCCCCGAACGGGAGACGGTGCTGGAGCCGGGCGAGCTGATCACCGCCGTTCACCTGCCCGAGCCGCCCAAGGGTCGCCAAGCCTATCGCAAGGTGCGCGATCGCGCCTCCTACGCCTTCGCGCTGGTGTCGGTGGGCGCCGCGGTGAATGTCGAGGGCGGCAAGATCACCGATGCCGCGCTAGCCTTCGGCGGGCTCGGCCCCCGGCCCTGGCGCGACGCCGGGGTCGAGGAGGTGCTGATCGGCGAGACGCCCTCCGCCGCCGTCTTCGACAAGGCCGCGGACGTGCTGCTGCGCGATGCGAGGGGCTTCGGCGCCAACGATTTCAAGATTCCGCTCACCCGCCGGGTCCTCAAGGCGGTGCTGAGCGAGCTTACGGGAGTGGCCCAATGACCGAACAGCTGAAGATGGACGAGGTGCAGCCGCGCCTCCTGGACGAGACGGGCCAGGGCGCGATCACCCGGCCGATGGACCGCCCCGAGGGGGCCCTCAAGGTGTCGGGCCGCGCGACCTACGCGGCCGAGTACAAGGCGGCGAACATGGCCTACGGGGTCATGGTCCGCGCCGCGATCACCCGCGGCAGCTATACCGTGGACGAGGCGTCGGTGAAGGACATGGAGGGTTTCCTCGGGGTCTGGACCGACCACATGATCCGCAACTCGGCGCAGGGGACGATGAACACCAATCCCGTTCAGCCGGGCCTCAACATCCAGTATTTCGGCCAGCCGATCGCCGTGGTCGCCGCCGAGACGTTCGAGCAGGCGCGCCACATCGCCCACGCCCTCCGGATCGACTACACCTCCGAGGAGGGGTTCGAGGTCGATCCCGAGACGGCGAGCCAAGTGGACGAATCGGTCCCCGTCGACCAAGGTGATCTCGACCGGGCGATGGCCGACGCGGCCTTCACCGTCGACGCCACCTACACCACGAAGCCGCACAATTCGGCTCCGATGGAACCCCATGCCTCGCTCGCCGAATGGGACGGCGAGCGGCTGACGCTCCACGGCTCCTACCAGATGCTCAAGTACAACCGGAACGAGCTGGCCGATTCGCTGGGCATGGATGCCGCGAATGTCCGCATCCTGTCGCCCTATGTCGGCGGCGGCTTCGGCTCCAAGCTCGGCATCGCCCCCGAGGCGATCGGCGCCGCCGTCGCCGCCAAGGCGCTGAAACGGCCGGTGCGGTGCGTTCTGGCTCGCCAGCAGGTGTTCCAGATGGTCGTGCGGCGGACCGAGACGCGGCAGCGCCTGCGCCTCGCCGCCGATGCCGACGGGCGCCTGACGGGCGTGGGCCACGACAATTGGCAATCGAACCTGCCCGACGAGCAATTCGCCGAGCCGGTCACCGCGGCCACGCATTTCCTCTATGGCGGCGAGAACCGGCGTAACGCGCAATCGGTGGCGCGGCTCAACCGCATGGCCTCCGGGTCCGTGCGTGCGCCGGGCGAGGCGGTCGGGATGCTCGCCCTCGAAAACGCCATGGACGAGCTGGCCGAGGCCACCGGCATCGACCCGATCGAGTTGCGGATTCGCAACATCCCCGAGATCCACCCCGAAAGCGGCAAGCAATATTCGTCGCGCTCGCTGGCCCAGTGCCTGAAGGAGGGCGCCGAGGCGTTCGGCTGGCAGGACCGGCAGGCGCCCAAGGCGCGGCGCGAGGGCGAGTGGTTCGTCGGGATGGGCGTCGCGTCCGCGGCGCGCACCAACATCTTGATGGAATCTAAGGCCCGCGTGACGCTGAATCCCGACGGCACCGCGCTGGTCGAGACGGACATGACCGATATCGGCACCGGTACCTATGCGATCCTGTGCCAGATCGCGGCCGAGATGCTGGGCCTCGACCCCTCCAAGGTCACGGTGATGCTGGGCGATACCGACCTGCCGCCCGCCAGTGGTTCGGGCGGGTCCTGGGGCGCGGCCTCCTCGGGGTCCTCGGTGTTCCTGGGGGCCAAGGCGATCCGCGCGCGGCTGGCCGAACGCCTGGGCTGCGCCCCCGAGGCGCTGCGCCTCCAGGACGGCGTGGCCACGGGCGGCAACAACCGCCGCCCGCTCGCCGAATTGATGGACGGCCCCCTCGTCGAAGAGGGGCACATCCAGCCCGGGTCGAAATCCGACGAGATGGCGCAGGCCAGCTACGGCGCCCATTTCGCCGAGGTGGCGGTCAACTCCGTCACCGGCGAGGTGCGCGTCCGCCGCACGCTGTCCTGCATGGCCGCGGGGCGGATCCTGAACGAGAAGACCGCCGCGAGCCAGGTCCATGGCGGGATGGTCTGGGGCATCGGCTCGGCGCTGCACGAAGGCGTGGAACACGACCACCGCACCGGCCACGTGGTCAACGATGACCTGGCCGAATACCACATCCCCGTGCATCTGGACGCCCCCCGCCACGACGTCCTCTTCATCGAGGAGCGGGACGACCACGCCAACCCGGTCCAGGCCAAGGGGATCGGCGAGCTTGGCATCTCGGGCGCGGGCGCGGCCGTGACCAACGCAATCTACAATGCCTGCGGCGTGCGGGTCAGGGATTATCCGGCGACGCCGGACAAGATCTTCCCGCATCTCTGAACGGGCCGACGGCCCTGCGAGGGGCCGTCACCTCGAACGACGAACGGGCGCGGACGGGGAAACCGTCCGCGCCCGTTTTCCGTGGTGACGGGGACGCTTTTCGCCTTAGGCGAACCGTCCCGCCCGGCGCCGCGACATCGCGCCGATCTCGTGGGGCAGAAGGCCCAAGAACCGGGTCGCCGTGCGGTCGGTGCTGCGGCGAAGCCGCTGCCCTTCGGACGAGCTGTAGATCGCGTAATATCCGAGCATCGGTGCGCCTTTCCGTTGTTGCGCCTGTCCCCCCGATGTCGGCCGGCGGCCCCGCCCGCACAAGCCACGCGGGCGCCACCCCGCTATGCGGTGCGGGCAACGCCAGGGCCGGGCACTCAGCCCGGGCAGGCCGCGCCGGCGTCGATCCAGGCCCGGGTCAGTGCGCCGAACTGCTCCTGGCTTCCCGGCGCGGGCGTGCGCCCGGCGCCCGGGTGCCATCCCCAGCCGACGAGGCCGTCCTCGGCGTTGTGCTCGTGGATCTCCTCCAGGTCCCGGCCGCCATTGCGCTCCGGGTCCTTCAGCTGCGCGCAGATCTCGCCGGCGGACAGCCCGACCCAGCCCGTCGAGACGGGGGCGAGCTGCCACGGCTCGTGCCCCGGGATCGACCCTTGGGCGCCCACGAACGGGACGTTCTCGCGCCCGTGGCAGGCCGAGCATTCCATCCCCACCGCGCCCATGCCGGCGCCCCGGACCACGGGCGGCTGGTGCGGGGCCATCGCGTCGCCCTGCAGCGGGCCGCCCTCCACGGGGTGGCAGTTCAGGCAGCGGGGATGCTGCAGGACCTTCGCCATCTCCTCGAACAGGGCGGCGGCGCGCGCCTCGTCGTCCTCGATGCCGGCGAAACTCTCCACGGGGGCAAGGTCGGTGGCCAGATCCTGCGCGGCGGCGGGGAACGCCAGCGCGAGGCTCAGCAAGAGCGGTGCTTTCATGTGTCTTTCTCAGCTCGTGGCGGCGGCGAAGGGCAGCCGCCGGGGCAATGTTCCGGTCAGCGATCGCCAGGCATTGGCCATGGCCGGCGCGGCGGGCGGCAGGCCCGGCTCGCCCACGCCGGTCGGATCGGCGGTCGAATCGAGGATCGACACCTCCACCCGCGGCATGTCGGCGATGCGCGGCACCCGGAACCCGTCGTAGTTCGATTGCCGCACGATGCCGTTCTCTCCCAGCGTGATCTCGGAATGCAGGGCCGTCCCGATCCCCATGCCGATGCCGCCCTCCATCTGCGCGCGGATCACGTCGGGCGTCACCGCCACGCCGCAATCGACGGCGCACCAGACCCGCGTGACATGGGGCAGGCCGCCCCGCTCCTCGACCTCGGCGATCTGGGCCACGAACGAGCCGAAGCTCCGCGCCATAGCGACGCCCAGGCGCCGGTCGCCGGTGCCCGGGCCGGACCAGCCCGCCATCTCGGCCACCCGCTCCAGCACCGCGCGATCGCGGGGGCGCGCGTCGCGGATCAGCGCAAGACGACCCTCCACCGGGTCCTTGCCCGCCGCCCCCAGCACCTGGTCCAGGAAGGTCTCCACCGCATAGGCGGTGTGGGTGTGCCCGACCGAACGCCACCACAGGATCGGCACGGCGCTTTCCATCCGCTGCCAGCGCAGGCGTCCCGCCGGGATGTCGTAGGGCAGCTCGTTCGACCCCTCGAACGAGGTCGGATCGATGCCGTCCCTGACCGCCATGTCCTCGAACGGCGTGCCCATCATGATCGACTGGTTGGCGACCACGTTGTCCCAGGCGGTCAGGTTGCCCTCCGCGTCGATCCCGGCGCGCAGATTGTGCACCGTCAGCGGACGATAGCGGCCGCCGCGGATGTCGTTCTCCCGCGTCCACATGAGCTTCCACGCGCCGTCGCCGCCCGCCGCCCGGGCGACATGGGCAAGCTCCTGCGCGGTGTCGGCGGCCTGCGTCGCCCGCCGCCCGAACGAGCCGCCGGCGAACATCGTGTTCAGCCGCACGTTTTCTGGTGCCAGCCCCAGGATGCCGGCGATGGTCGGGTGGTCGGCCCCCTGGAACTGGGACCCCATCCAGACCTCCGCCCGGTCGCCGCGCCGCTCGATCACGCCGTCCTCCGGCTCCATCGCGGCGTGGGCGAGATAGGGAAAGACGTATTCCGCCTCCACCACCTGCGCGGCCCCCGCGAGCGCCCGATCGACATCGCCCCGCTCCTCGACCACCTTGGGGGAGGCCGGGTTGCGCGCCGCCTCCAGCCAGGCGGCCTCCATCTCGTCCGAGGATCGGGTCTCGGCCTGCGACGTATCCCATTCCGCGGCGACGGCCGAGCGCCCCTTCAGAGCCGCGAAGGTGTCGCGGGCATAGACCGCGATCCCCGAGGGGACCTGCCGCACCGCGCGCACGCCCGGCACCGCCATCGCGGCGGTGTCGTCCACGCGCGCGACCGTGGCGCCGAACTGGGGCGGGTGGACCATGGCCACCACCTCCATCCCCTCGCGGTAGACATCCAGGGTGAATTGCGCGCTGCCGTCGGACTTGGCCCGGCCGTCGGTGCGGTGCAGGCCCTCGCGACCGACCAGGGTGAACGCGGCGGGGTCCTTCAGCGGCATGTCGACGGGCACCGGCTGACCGGCCGCGTCGCCCGCCAGCTCGCCGAAGGTGGCCGACCGCCCGGACCCCTCGTGGGACACGACCCCCTTGGCGACCGTGATCTCCTGCGGGCTGACGCCCCAGCGAGCGGCGGCCGCGGCGACCAGCATCGCCCGCGCCGCGGCACCCGCCTGGCGCATCTGGGTATAGCTGTTGGCCAGGCCCAGCGACCCCCCCGTCCCCTGAACCCCGAAGACGAGGTTCTTGTAGGCCGGGTCGGCCGGCGCGCTGTCGGCCCGCATCTGCGACCATTCCGCGTCCATCTCCTCGGCGACGAGGACCGGCAGGCCGGTATTGGCCCCCTGCCCCATCTCCAGGTGCTTGACGATCACGGTGACGGTGTCGTCCCCGGCCACCCGCACGAAGGCGTTGGGCGCCAGCGGCCCCGCGGCCTGCTGCGCCCGGCCCCGCAGCGGCAGGGTCATGGCGAGCACGAAGCCCCCCGATCCGGCGAGGAAGCCGCGGCGGGACAGGATCATGGCGGTCATCTCATGCCTCCAGGTTGTCCGACGCCTGCCGGATGGCGCGGCGGATGCGGGCATAGGTGGCGCAGCGGCAGATGTTGCCGCCCATCGCCTGATCGATCTCCTCGTCCGTGGGCTTCGGCAGCGTTCGCAGCAGCGCGGTCGCCGACATCACCTGGCCGGATTGGCAATAGCCGCATTGGGGCACGTCGATCTCAACCCAGGCGGCCTGGACGGCCTGGGCCTCGGGGCCGTCGATGGCCTCGATCGTCGTCACCTCGGCGCCGTCGAGCGTGCCGACGGGCGTCACGCAGGATCGCCGCGACATCCCGTCCAGCAGGACCGTGCAGGCCCCGCATTGCGCCACGCCGCAGCCGAATTTCGTGCCCGTCAGGCGCAGCTCGTCCCGCAGCACCCACAGAAGCGGCGTCTCGGGATCGGCCTCGACCGAGACCTCCCGGCCGTTGACGGTGAAGTTGGTGGCCATGGGCTGCCTGTCCTCCGACGTGATCCGCGCCCAGCATAGCATGGCCGCGGGCGGTGTCACGCGTCTGGCGGTTGCCGCGAGCGGCCGCTAGGGTCCGCCCCGGACAGGGAGGACGGCATGGCGCACGACATCGCGATCCTGGGGATCTTCGCAGCGGACACGGCCTACCGGGCCGAGCGGCTGCCCCAACTGGGCGAGACCCTGCTGGGGCGGGGCTTCGCGCTGAACGCGGGCGGCAAGGGATCGAACCAGGCCGTCGCGGCGGCCCGCGCGGGCGGCTCGGTTGCCTTTCTGAGCAAGATCGGGCGCGACACGTTCGGCCGCCTCGCCCGCGACACCTGGGCCGAGGCGGGCATCTCCTTCGCCGGGGCCGAGGTCGGGGACGCCCCCACGGGGGCCGCGTTCATCTTCGTCGACGATGCCACCGGGGACAACGGCATCATCGTCGCCCCGGGCGCGGCCGGGACCATCCGGCCGGGCGACATCGAGTCCTGGGGGGACGCGATCCGGGCCGCGCGCGTCTTCGTGACCCAGCTCGAACAGCCGCGCGAGGCGGCGCACAGGGGGCTGGCGATCGCCCGCGCGGCGGGCGTGCGCACGATCCTGAACCCCGCTCCGGCGGCGGACCTGCCCGACGCGATGCTGGCGCTCTGCGACCTCGTGACCCCGAACGAGGGCGAGGCGGCGCGCCTGACCGGGATCGCGGTCGACGGGCCCGAAACCGCCCGCGCCGCCGCCGCGAACCTGATCACGCGCGGCGCGGGCGCGGTGGCGGTGACGCTGGGCGCCGCGGGCGTGCTCTATCACGACGGGCGCGTCACGCGGCACGTCGCGGGCCGCTCGGCCGGCCCGGTGGTCGAGACGACAGGCGCGGGCGATGCCTTCAACGGCGCTCTGGCCGCGGCGCTGGCGCGGGGGCTCGACATCGTGGCGGCGCTCGATTTCGCCAATGCCGCCGGCGCCCTCTCGGTCACGCGGCCGGGCGCGGCGCCGTCGATGCCCCTGCGCTCCGAGATCGAGGCCCTGATCGGCTGAGGATCAGGGCCGGTCCGGCGCGGCCTTGTCCTGCGGGCTGGTGTCGAAGGTGGCCCAGGTGGAATCCTTGGGCGGCGGCGGCGTCGGGTCCACGTCCTCCCGGTGAAGGTTCACCTTCGAGATGAAATTGGCCGAGATCGGCGCGGTGACGAACAGGAACGCCATGATCAGGACCTCGTGCACCGACCCCTCGCCATGGGCGTAGGCGTGGATCATCGACGCCAGGAGCAGCGAGCCCACGCCTAGCGTGGACGCCTTGGTGGGCGCGTGCAGCCGCTTCATCGGGGTGTCGAGCTTCAGCAGCCCCACCGACCCCACCAGGGCGAAGAATGCCCCCGCGCACAGCATCACGACGGTCGCGGCATCGGCGATGCCCACCGCGTCGAGCGAGCGCAGCCAGGCGACGAAGGCCTCTTCCTGCCCGATCAGGTCGTCGATCATTCGATCAGATCCCCCCTGAGAACGAACCGGCAATAGGCCACGGTCGACACGAACCCCAGCATGGCGAAGATGAGCGCCGCCTCGAAATAGAGCTGCGTGCCGCCCCACATGCCGAGCACCACAATGAGCGCGATGGCGTTCACCACCATCGTGTCGAGCGCCAGGATGCGGTCGCCGATGCACGGCCCCTTGATCAGGCGCACCATCGCCAGGATCTGCGCCAGGCTGACGGAGGCAAAGGCGAGCTTGAGGGCGATGTCGATCATTCGAAGATCTCCTTCAGCCGGCGTTCGTACCGCTCCTTGATCCCGCGCGCCTCGTCCTCCGCGTCGGCGGTGTCGAGCGCGTGGACCAGAAGGCAGCTGCCCTCGTCGGACAGGTCCGCCGACACGGTGCCCGGGGTCAGCGTGATGGTCCCCGCCAGGATCGCGATGGCCTCGGGCGTCCTGAGATCAAGCGGGATCACCACCCAGCGGGAGCGCATCTTGCGGTTCGGCCGCGTCAGCACGATCCAGGCCACGGCGATGTTGGCCAGCGCGATGTCCCAGATCACGATCAGGACATAGGTGAAAAGCCCGCCCAGGCGCGGCGTGCCGGGGCGGTTGGGCCAGTAGGCGGCGGTGATGAGCGGGATCGCGATGGCCAGGATCACCGCCAGGACGAGGTTGCCCAGGTTGACCGCGTTGGTCAGCAGGCACCACACCATCACCAGGATCAGCGACATGAACGGATGGGGCAGGATCTTCGCTGCGATTCGCATGATTCAGTGCCCCCCCTCGCTGCCGTGATCCGACGACATCTCCTTGCCCTGCGCCGACAGCACGGTCGAGATGTAGGGCTCGGGCGCGAAGAGCTGCTGCGCCGTGGCGCGCATGTGGGCGGTCATCGGTCCGGCCAGCACCGTCTGGAGCGCCAGGAGCGCCAGCAGCGCGCCCACCGCCACCACCGGCCCCGCCGGCGGGGCCTGCGCCGCCCGCACCTGGCTCGGCGGAACCGAATCGTCGAGCTGGGTGTCGGGCGTATCGGGCACGTCGGGGCCGCGGCTTTTCCAGAATACCGCCGAGCCCGCCCGGGCGAAGCCCAGCACCGCCACCAGCGACGCGGCCAGCACCACCGCCCAGACCCAGGCGGCACGGGGCGAGGCGAAGGCCGCGTCGAGGATCAGGAGCTTGCCCAGGAACCCCGACAATGGCGGCAGCCCCGTCATCGCGATCGCCGCGGCGAAGAACAGCCCCGCCGCCAGCGGCCCGCCCGCGAAGGACGGCGCCGATTCGATCCGCGTGCCATGGCCGCCGCGCTGCGCGGCGACGATGTCCACCAGCAGGAACAGCGCCGCCGCGGCCAGGGTCGAATGCGCGATGTAATAGAGCGCCGCGGCGATTCCCGCCGGGGTGAAGAGCGCGATGGCGGTCAGCACCATGCCCATCGACCCGATCACCGAGAAGGCGACTAGCCGATCCAGCCGCCGCGCCGCCAGCACCCCGATCATCCCCAGCGCCAGCGAGACCAGCGCCAGCGGCAGGAGCCAGGCGCCGTGCAACCCCTGCGTCGCCGACAGGTCGGGCGGGAAGATCAGCGTGTACACGCGGATGATCGCGTAGGCGCCCACCTTCGTCATGATGGCGAAGAGCGCCGCGACCGGGCCGGGCGCCTCGGCATAGGCGGCGGGAAGCCAGAAATGCAGCGGCACCAGCGCCGCCTTGACCGCGAAGACGAGGAGCAGGAGCACCGCCGCGACCCGGATCGCCGCGGTTCCCTCGGCCGGGATCGCCGCGACGCGGCCGGCCAGGTCCGCCATGTTGAGCGACCCCGCCTCGGCATAGAGCGTGCCCAGCGCGAAAAGGAAGAGCGTCGATCCCAGCAGGTTGTAGATCACGTATTGCACGCCCGCCTTCAGGCGCACCGCCCCGCCGGAATGGATCACCAGCCCGTAGGAGGCGATCAGCAGCACCTCGAAGAAGACGAAGAGGTTGAAGAGGTCGCCGGTCAGGAACGCCCCCATGATCCCCATCAACTGGAAATGGAAAAGGGCGTGGAAATGGCGCCCGCGCGTGTCCCATCCCGATCCGATCGCGTGCAGCAGGACCGGCAGCGCCAGGATCGCGGTCAGCAGCACCATGTAGGTCGAAAGCCGGTCGGCCACGAGCACGATCCCGAAGGGCGCCGCCCAATCCCCCAGCAGGTAGACATTGATCGTGCCGTCGCCCGCCTGCCATGCAAGGCCCAGCGCGATTGCCAGGAGCGACACCGCCCCGCCCATCGACAGGACGCGCTGCACGCCGGGGTGGCGCCGGGTGGCCAGCACCATGAACGCGGCCAGCATCGCCGGCAGGACGACGGGGGCGACGATCCAGTGGCTCATCGCGCGCGCCCTGCCCGCACGGGATCGATGCGCGGTCCGTCGTCGTTCACCCGGTCCTCGCCAGCGCCGAGATACGCCCCGAGCGAGATCACGACGACCACCGCCGTCATGCCGAACGAGATCACGATGGCGGTCAGCACCAGCGCCTGGGGCAGCGGATCGGCATAGGCCTCCACCCCGTCGCGCAGGATCGGCGGCGCCCCGGTCCGCAATCCGCCCGAGGCGAAGAGGAACACGTTGACCGCGTAGGTCAGAAGCGCGGTGCCCACGATCACCGGAAAGGTCCGGAGCCGCAGCACGAGATAGAATCCGGCCGCGGTCATGATGCCGATGGCGGAGGCGATGAGCAGTTCCATCCTAGCCCTTCTCCCCGCGCGAGGGGTCGATGTCCATGGCGTGGTCGCTTTCTTTCTTGTCGGCGCGCCGGGCCATGCGCGCGAAACTCTCGAGCGACAGCAGCACGGCGCCCACCACGGCCAGGAAGACCCCCAGATCGAAGGCGATCGCGCTGGCCACCTCGAATTCATCGAGCGGCGGGATCTTCAGGTAGGTGAACGACGAGGTCAGGAACGGATGCCCCGTGAACCACGCGCCGATGCCGGTCAGCGCCGCGATTAGCACCCCCGCCCCGATGATGCCGTGATAGGGCGTGCGCTGTCGCGCCTCGGCCCAGTAATAGCCCGAGGCCATGTATTGCATCACCACCGCCACGGCCACGATCAGCCCGGCGATGAACCCCCCGCCCGGCTGGTTGTGGCCGCGCAGGAAGATGTAGACGCCGGCCATCAGCACCACCGGCATGATCACCCGGGTCAGCACCACCATCATCATCGGGTGCATGTCGCCGGCCAGGTCCTTGTCGGGGCGGCGGTCGCGCAGCCGGGTGCCGACCGGACCGCGGATCAGCGCCTCGGTCAGCGCGTAGATCACCACCGCGGCGATGCCCAGCACCGTGATCTCGCCGAACGTGTCGAAGCCGCGGAAGTCCACCAGGATGACGTTGACGACGTTGGTGCCGCCGCCGCCCTTGTAGCTGTTGGCGAGGAAGTAATCCGAGATCGTCGGCTCGGAGAACCCCGTCCGCAGCAGGTGCAGGCTCAGCCCGAAGGTCAGAAGCCCCGCGACGACGGCGATCGCGCCGTCGCGCACGCGCTTGACCACGGAGCTTTCGGCCGGGGTCCGGTTCGGCAGGAAGTTCAGCGCCAGCAGGAGCAGGATGACGGTCACGACCTCCACCGAGATCTGCGTCATGGCGAGGTCCGGCGCCGAGAAGACGGCGAAGCCCAGCGACACGATCGTGCCGATGATCCCCAGCAGCACCAGCGCAAGGAGGCGGTTGCGATGCAGGACCACGATCGCGGCCGAGGCGATGGCCAGCATCGCCCAGCCGGCCACGGCGACCGCGTTCGCGGGCGTCGGCGCGCCGACCGGCGGGGCAACGGCGCCGGTCAGCCAGGCATGACCGCCAAGAAGCAGCACCGCCGCCGCGAAGGCGCCGGCGTAGCGGGTGAAGGCCCCGTCATGCAGCCGGTCGATCAGCCCCCGCGACAGTGCCACTGCGCCGGCGACGATCCCGTCGAAGATCGACTTGGCCCGCGGCACGCGCAGCATCCGCCACACCGCGTCGGCCGGACCGAAGATCGCCAGCAGGATCGCGCCGCCGATGACGGCGATCACCGACATCATCAGGGCCGGGGTCAGACCGTGCCAGATGCTCAGATGCAGGCCCTCGGGGATCTGGCCGGCCTCGCCCAGAACCGCGCGCGCGACGAAGAAGACGCCCGGTTCGGCCAGGAACGGCACCACCCCGATGGCCAGCACCATCGCGCACAGGATGGCGGGCGGCATCCACATGCCGAATTTCGGATCGTGGGGGCGGGAGGGGTAATCGTCCCGCACCGGGCCAAGGAAGGTATGGACGATGAAGCGGAACGAATAGGCCGCCGACAGCAGCGCCCCGATCGTCGCGAGCACCGGCACCAGGAGCGGCATGCCGAAAAGGGTGGTGTGGGCGGCCTCTTCCAGCATCATTTCCTTGGACAGGAAGCCGTTGAAGAGCGGGATCCCCGCCATCGACAGGCCGGCCACGAGCGCGATCACGAAGGTGACCGGCATCAGGCGCCTGAGCCCGCCGAGCTTGCGGATGTCGCGGGTATGCGCCTCGTGGTCGACGATCCCCGCGGTCATGAAGAGCGCGGCCTTGAACGTGGCGTGGTTGAGGATGTGGAACACCGCCGCGACCACGGCATAGGCGCTGCCGGTGCCGAGCAGGAAGGTGATCAGCCCCAGATGGGACACGGTGGAGAAGGCCAGGAGCGCCTTCAGGTCGTCCTTGAAGAGCGCGACAGCGGCGCCGACCACCATGGTGACGATGCCAGCCGTGGACACGATCCAGAACCATTCCGGCGTGCCGGACAGGACCGGCCACATCCGCGCCATGAGGAAGATCCCCGCCTTCACCATGGTCGCGGAATGCAGGTAAGCCGAGACCGGCGTGGGCGCCGCCATCGCGTGGGGCAACCAGAAGTGGAACGGGAACTGCGCCGACTTGGTGAAGCAGCCCAGAAGGATCAGGATCAGCGCCGGCAGATAGAGCGGCGAGGCCTGGATCGCCTCGCGGTTCTCGAGGATCACCGACAGGTCGTAGCTGTCCACGATGCGCCCCAGAAGCAGCATGCCCCCGATCATCGCGAGCCCGCCCATGCCGGTGACGGTCAGGGCCATGCGCGCGCCCTGCCGCCCCTCGGGCAGGTGCTTCCAGTAGCCGATGAGCAGGAAGGACGAGAGCGAGGTCAGCTCCCAGAACACGAGCAGAAGCAGGATGTTGTCGCTGAGGACGATCCCCACCATCGCGCCCTGGAACAGCAGCAGGTAGGTGAAGAACTCCCCCATGTCGTCGTTCCGGCTGAGGTAATAGCGCCCGTAGATGATGATCAGGCACCCGATGCCCAGGATCAGCGCGGCGAAGAAGAACCCCAGCCCGTCCAGCATGAGCGTCACGTTCAGCCCCAGATCGGGCATCCAGTCGAGACGCGCGGTCGGCGTGTCGCCGGCCAGAAGCGCCGGAAGCTGGCTTAGCAGGCCGACAAGGGCGGTGACGGTGACGGTCAGGGTCGCGAGTGCGCAGGTGCGACGGCTCGCACCATTCATGACACCCGGCAGCAGGGCCCCCAGGAACGGAAGCAGGACGATGAGGAAGAGCGACATGAAACTCCTGCGCGGTCGGACCTGACGATCTTAATTGTGTCGAATCGCCCCGTCCTCAAGCCGAAACGGAATGCCGCGGGGCGAGAAGCGCCGCGCTGTCGCATGGAGGCCGCGCCCCGCCGGACCGGACGGTGCCTCGACCCGGCGCGCAAGTAACTGGTTTCGGAGCGAAACCGTTGCGCGGGGCGGATCGAGACCGGACGGTACGGTCACGATCCGCCACGCGACCGCATCCCGGGAATCGCGGCGGCCCTGGCCCCCGCGCGGGGGCCAGGGCCGGTCCCCGCACGCGATGGACGCGCGCACGGGGGCGGGTTAGAGAAGGCCGGCGAAGGAGGCCCCCATGACCAATCACCTTTACCGCGGCGATCTCCCCGACGGGCTGGACCTCGGCCCCGTGGTCGCCATCGATTGCGAGACGATGGGCCTCAACCCCCACCGCGACCGGCTCTGCGTGGTGCAGATGTCGTCGGGCGACGGGGACGCGCATCTGATCCAGGTCGCCAAGGGGCAGACCGGGGCGCCGAACCTCGAACGCATGCTGACCGACCGCTCGGTGCTGAAACTGTTCCATTTCGGCCGGTTCGACATCGCCGCGATGGACCATGCCTTCGGCGCATTGGCAGCCCCGGTCTATTGCACCAAGATCGCCTCCAAGCTGGTCAGGACCTATACCGACCGGCACGGGCTCAAGCAGCTTCTGACCGAGCTTCTGGACGTGGACGTCTCCAAGCTGCAGCAGCAATCGGACTGGGGCGCCGAGACGCTGACCGACGGGCAGATCGCCTATGCCGCCTCGGACGTGCTCTACCTTCACCGCCTGCGCGAGGCGCTGGATGCGCGGCTGGAGCGCGAGGGGCGCGCCGAGCTGGCGCAGCGCTGCTTCGAGTTCCTGCCCACCCGGGCCCGGCTGGATCTGGACGGATGGCCGGAAACCGACATTTTCGCGCATTGATCTGTCCCGATCGCCGTCCCACCGCTAGGGTTCGTCAATGCAGAGCGCAGCCCGCCCCGCCCGCCGGGGCAAGTACGACAACCGCCATTCGGCCTGGGTCGCACGGCTCAAGGTGGTGCTGCCGCTGATCGCGCTGGCGATCCTGTCGACGGTGTTCCTGCTGGCCGACCGGCGCGAGCCGGACGGCCGGGCGCGCGACGGCGAGGCCGCGGCGCCGGTCACCGGCGGGCGCGTGGCGCGGCCCGACTATTCCGGCGTCGCGGCGAACGGCGCGGCGCTCTACCTCACCGCGCGGGAGGCGCAGCCCGTGACGCCGGGCGGCGAGATCGTGGCCCAGGACCTGCGCGGCGTCTGGGAGGGATCGGGTGGCGCACGGGTCGTGGTCACCTCCCGCGACGGCACGCTGGCCGAGAACGGGCGCACGGCGACGCTGACCGGCGATGTCGGCATCGTCAGCGAGAGCGGGTTCCGCCTGACCAGCCGACGCATGGATGTCGACGCCGAGGCGGGGCGCCTGACCTCGCCGGGGCCGGTGGAGGGCATGGGCCCGCCGGGACGCATCGCCGCCGGGACCATGACGGTCCGCCAATCCGGGGATAGCCCGCTGATCACCTTCACGGACGGGGTGAAGGTGGTGTACGACCCCGACGCATCAAACGGAGGTTGACCGATGCGCCTTGTCCCCATCCTGCTTCTCGCCCTGGCGCTCGCCCCGGCGCGCGCCGGCGCCCAGGCCGAGCGGGCCGAGGTCTCGGTGGGCCTGCAGCAGGACACGTCCCTGCCCGTCGAAGTCACCTCGCAGGAACTGTCGGTCGACCAGTCGCAGGGGGTGGCGATCTTCACCGGCGACGTGCTGGTCGTGCAGGGCGAGCTGAAGCTGACCGCGCCGCGCCTGGAGGTCACCTATTCCCAGGGCGAGGCGGGGCGGATCGAGCGCGTCCATGCCACCGGCGGGGTCACGCTCGTCAACCCGCGCGAGGCCGCCGAGGCGGAGGAGGCCGTCTATACCGTGGGGTCGGGATCGATCGTGATGACCGGCGAGGTGCTGCTGACGCAGGGCCAGACCACCCTGGCCGGCACACGCCTGACCATCGACCTCGAAACCGGGTCGGGGCAGATGCAGGGCCCGGTGCGGACCCTGTTCCAGTCCGACGGCGAATAGATGGACGCGACCGCGATGCCCCAGGGCGGCCTGGTCGTCGAGAACCTGGCCAAGAGCTATCACAAGCGCCCGGTGATCCGCGATGTCAGCCTGACGCTGGCCCGCGGCGAGGTCGTGGCGCTCCTGGGCCCGAACGGGTCGGGCAAGACGACCTGCTTCTACGCGGTGGCGGGGCTCGTCTCGGCCGATGCGGGGCGGGTGCTCCTCGACGGGCGCGAGATCACGTCCCTGCCGATGTACCGCCGCGCCCGGATGGGCATCGGCTACCTGCCGCAGGAAATGTCGATCTTTCGCGGGCTCGATGTCGAATCGAACATCATGGCGATCCTGGAACTGACCATGTCCGACCGCGGCGCGCGGCGCGAACGGCTGGAGGCGCTGCTGGAGGAATTCTCGATCGCGCATCTGCGCCGCACCCCGGCGCTGGCGCTGTCGGGCGGCGAGCGGCGCCGGGCCGAGATCGCGCGGTGCCTGGCGGCGGATCCGAAATACCTGCTGCTCGACGAGCCCTTCGCCGGGGTGGATCCGATCGCGGTCGGCGACATCCGCGCTCTGGTGGCGAACCTGACCGGCCGCGGGATCGGCGTGCTGGTGACCGACCACAACGTGCGCGAGACGCTGTCGATCGTCGATCGGGCCTATATCCTGCATGACGGCGGCGTCCTGATGAGCGGTACGAGCGAGCAGGTCGTGGCCGACGAACACGTGCGCCGCGTCTATTTGGGCCGCGGCTTCCGGCTGGGATGACCCGCGCGATGGCACCGTTCCGCTTGACTTTCGCCCCCCTCCTGTCCCCAATTGAGGGCAAGGCGACCCGCAGAGCCGGCGCCCCGGCACCGCGAAACCTTTTCCAGAACGGGGGGTTATGCGGAATGGCACGGCAGAGGGCCTGGTCGGTCCACCTGTCCCGCCCCGCCATGGCCCGGACCACGGGCCGGTCGCGGGCCCCGGCGCACGCCCCCGTTTTTTCGAGAGAGGAGACCACCATGCGCTACCAGATCAGCGGCAAGCAGATCGATATCGGCGAGGCCCTTCAGGCCCATGTCCGGTCCGAGATCGACACGTCGATCTCCAAGTATCCCGGCCGTCCGACCGATGCGCTGGTGGTGTTCTCGCGCGATGGCTCGGCCTATTGCTGCGAAACGGTGGTGCACCTGTCGACGGGGCTGACGGTGCAGGCCAAGGCCAGGGAGCACGACATCTATGCCGCCGCGGACGCCTCGGTGACGAAGATGGAAAAGCAATTGCGCCGCTACAAGCGGCGGCTCAAGGACCATCACAAGGAACGCGCGCAGCCCGTTGAACTCTCCGGCGTGGCCTCGTATATCCTCGCCGCATCGGAAGACGGGGAGGCCGAGGAGCCCGAGACGTTGCAGCCGATCATCGTGGCCGAGATGGAGACGCGGATCCCGTCCCTCTCCGTCGGCGAAGCGGTGATGCAGATGGAACTCGCCGGGGCGCCTGTCCTGGTATTCCGGAACGAGAAACAGGATCACGGGGTCAACGTCGTCTATCGCCGCGACGACGGGAATATCGGGTGGATCGATCCCAATTCGGCACGCTGAACCGACCGTCGTCCAGAGGCATTTCAGGGGTAAATCATGATCATGAACGACCTCCTCGTGTCCGAGGCCATTCGGGTGCTTCCGTCGATCTCGAGCAAGAAGCGGTTGTTCAACACCCTGTCGGAACTGGCGGGCGCGGTCTATGGGTTCGAACCCACCCGCGTCTGCGAGGCGTTGCGCGAACGCGAGAGCCTCGGGCCCACGGCCGTGGGACAGGGCGTGGCCCTGCCCCATGCGCGCCTGTCGGGGCCCGACCGGGTGCGCGGCGTGTTCCTGAAGCTCGACCGGCCGCTCGATTTCGGCGCCGCCGACCGCCAGCCGGTCGACCTGGTCTTCGGGCTGTTCGCGCCAGAGAATGCGGGGGTCGACCATCTAAAGGCGCTGGCCTCGGTGTCGCGCACGCTGCGCGACCCCGACCTGTGCGCCACCTTGCGGGCCAATGCCGACGTGAAGACGATCCACGCCGTCCTGACCCAGCAATCGGCCAGCCACGCCGCCTGAGGGGCGGCACGGGACGGCACGCCGCTGGGGCCGCCCCGGGAGCGGATCAGCCCAGCTGGGCGGGATCGAGGCCGCGGATGAACGCCGCCAGATCGTCGCGCAGGTCGGGCCGCTTCAGCCCGAAGCTGACCGTCGCCTGCAGGAAGCCCGCCTTGGCCCCGCAATCGAAGCGCCGGCCGTCGAATTTCAGCCCCCAGACTCCCTTGTCGGTGGAGATCTGCTGCGCGATGGCGTCGGTGAGCTGGATCTCTCCGCCCTTGCCGGGGTCCTGCGTGTCGAGCACGTCGAGGACCTCGGGCGTCAGGATGTAGCGACCGATGACGGCGAGGTTCGACGGCGCCTCCTCGGGATCGGGCTTCTCGACCATGCCGTCGACGCGCACGGCCTTGGAGCCATCGTCCTGCACGTCGAGGATGCCGTATTTCGATGTCTCGGCGCGGTCGACCTCCATCGCGGCGACCATGCAGCCGCCGGTCTCCGACTGGGCGTCGACCATCTGCTGCAGGCAGGGCGTCTCGCTGTCGATCACGTCGTCGGGCAGGATCACGGCGAAGGGCTCGTCGCCGATCAGGCGTCGGGCGCACCAGACCGCGTGGCCCAGCCCCTTGGCCTGCTGCTGGCGGATGGTCGAGATCGCGCCGGAGGGCATGTCGGTGCGGCCGAGCTCTTCGAGCAGGTCGGTCTTGCCCTTCTCCTTGAGCGAGTTCTCCAGCTCGGGGGCGCGGTCGAAATAGTCGACGAGAGAGGATTTGCCGCGCGCGGTGACGAAGATGAAATCGGTGATCCCCGCGGCGCGGGCCTCGTCCATCGCGTACTGGATCAGCGGCCGGTCCACGAGGGTCATCATCTCCTTCGGCATCGACTTCGTCGCCGGGAGGAAACGCGTCCCCAGACCGGCGATGGGAAGGACGGCCTTCGTTACTTTGCGGGGCATGGGATCTCCGGTATCACAGGATTTCGGGTTCAGGCGTGGTTCTAGCGCGAGGCGGGCCGTTTCAACGACACGCCCGGCGCATGGGCGATGAAGAACGGGTTGGCGAACCCCTCCTTGCCGTAGCCGAGGGGGTCGAGGTCGTCGAACCGCACGACCCGCCCCCCGGCCCCGGCCAGCACCGCGTGGCCCGCGGCGGTGTCCCATTCCATGGTGCGGCCGAGGCGGGGATAGAGATGCGCCTCGCCGCAGGCGACGAGGCAGAATTTCAGCGACGAGCCGGCGCTGACCAGATCGGCGACATCGTAGCGGCCGATGTAATCGTCGGTGGCTTGGTCGCGGTGCGATTTCGACGCCACGACGAGGAGCGCGTCGTCGCCCGGGTCGCGGGCCGAGATCGGGCGCGTCTCTCCGGCCGCGGCGGGATCGTGGGCGCCGAACTCCTCCACCGCGCGGCCGGCCGCGTCGGTGTAGAAGAGCCGCCCGCGGGCCGGGGCATAGACGATGCCGCGCACCGGAACGCCGTTGGCGACATAGGCGATGTTGACGGTGAAGTCGCCGCGCCGCTGGACGAATTCCTTGGTCCCGTCCAGCGGATCCACGATCAGGAAGGTGGCGGCGGAGAGGTCGTGGCTGTCGGCCTGCTCCTCGGTCACGAGCAGCGTGTCGGGAAAGGCCGCGCGCAACCCCGCCGAGATGAGCGCGTCGGCGGCCTCGTCGGCCTCGGTGACGGGGCTGTCGTCGGATTTCGTCCGCACGTCGAAATCGGGGCGGTCGTAGATCTCCATGATCGCGGCGCCGGCCTCGATCGCCAGCCGCCGCGTGACATCCAGTAGCCTATCGAAATCCATGGTCACCTTTCCTGCCCGGTCGCCGCGTTATGCGCCGGGCTCAACGGCGATGACAAGTTCGAGGTCCGCACCGCGCCGCATTCCGGCGGAAAACACCGTTTCCGGGCCGGGATCGCGGCGGGAATCGGCGCCTGCCGGCCGTCTTCGGGACCATCGGTGATGCTATCCCCGGGCCCCGGCGGCGGGCGGCAGGGCCACGCGCATGGTGACGTTGATACGCCCACCGTCCGGCAGGAGCCGCGACGAGCCGTGCCGCACCCGGTCGATCCCGTGGTGGAGGAGCCGCGCCTTGCCCCCGAGCACGGCCACGTCGCCCGAATGCAGCCAGACGCTTTCGGTGCGGCCGCCGCGTTCGAGGTTGCCGATGCGAAAGAGCGCCGCGTCGCCCAGCGACAGGGAGAGGACCGGCTGGTCCAGATCGGCCTCGTCGCGGTCCTGGTGCATTCCCATTCGCGCCCCCTCGCCGTAGAAGTTGACGAGGCAGGTATCGGGCGGCGCGGCGGTTCCGGCATGGGCCCGCCAGAGGGACAGCAGCCGGTCGGGGATCGGCGGCCAGTCCGCGCCCGAGGGGTGGCGCGGCTCGTAGCGATAGCCGCGCCGGTCCGACACCCAGCCCACGCGGCCGGCGGAGGTCATCCGCACGCTCATCCGGCGGCCGCGCGCGGTCTCGGGGTGAAAGAGTGGCGCGCGGGCGGCCACGGCGCGCAGATCGCCGAGGAGGTCGACCTGCGCGGAGGCGTCGAGCGCCCCCGGAACGATCCGGACGCCGCGGATATCGAATGGCTCCATTCGGGCCCTCCCATCGGTTTGACCGCATTTTCGGGACCCGTGGCGGGATTGCAGCCCGAAAATCCGCTTCCTATATACGCTCCGACGCCGACCCGGAGGCGGAAAATCCGGGATCTGGGATCGGTGGGCAGGTGCCTATACGGGTCTGCCTGCGAAGCAATCGCCTGAAGCAAGAGGATAAGAACAGCATGGCCAAAGTCATCGGCATCGACCTCGGGACGACGAACAGCTGCGTCGCGATCATGGACGGCAGCCAGTCGCGCGTCATCGAGAATTCCGAAGGGGCCCGCACGACCCCGTCGATCGTCGCCTTCACCGAAGACGAGCGGCTCGTCGGCCAGGCCGCCAAGCGGCAGGCCGTGACCAATTCCGAAAACACCATCTTCGCCGTCAAGCGCCTGATCGGGCGCCGGTTCGCCGACGAGGGCCTCGCGAAGGACAAGAAGAACCTTCCCTACGAGATCGTGGATGGCGGCCAGGGCGACGCCTGGGTGCAGGCGCGCGGCGAGAAGTATTCGCCCAGCCAGATCTCCGCCTTCGTCCTGCAGAAGATGAAGGAGACCGCCGAGTCCTACCTCGGCGAGGAGGTCACGCAGGCCGTGATCACGGTGCCGGCCTATTTCAACGACCAGCAGCGCCAGGCCACCAAGGACGCGGGCAAGATCGCCGGCCTCGAAGTGCTCCGGATCATCAACGAGCCGACGGCGGCCGCGCTGGCCTACGGGCTCGACAAGAAGGAAACGAAGACGATCGCGGTCTATGACCTGGGCGGCGGCACCTTCGACATCACCATCCTGGAAATCGACGATGGCCTCTTCGAGGTGAAGTCCACCAACGGGGACACGTTCCTCGGCGGCGAGGATTTCGACATGCGGATCGTCAGCTACCTGGCCGACGAGTTCAAGAAGGAGCATGGCGTCGACCTGACCCAGGACAAGATGGCCCTGCAGCGCCTCAAGGAGGCCGCCGAGAAGGCCAAGATCGAGCTGTCGAGCGCCAGCCAGACCGAGATCAACCAGCCCTTCATCACCATGGGCGCCAACGGCCAGCCGCTGCACATGGTCATGAAGCTGACCCGCGCGAAGCTGGAGAGCCTCGTCAGCGACCTGATCAAGAACTCGATCAAGCCGTGCCAGGCGGCGCTGAAGGATGCGGGCGTGTCGGCCTCGGACGTGGACGAGGTGGTGCTCGTCGGCGGCATGACGCGGATGCCGAAGGTGGTCGAGGAAGTGACCAAGTTCTTCGGCAAGGAGCCCCACAAGGGCGTGAACCCCGACGAGGTCGTGGCGCAGGGCGCGGCGATCCAGGCGGGCGTGCTGCAGGGCGACGTGAAGGACGTGGTCCTTCTGGACGTGACGCCGCTGTCCTTGGGCATCGAGACGCTCGGGGGCGTGTTCACCCGCCTCATCGACCGCAACACCACGATCCCGACGAAGAAGAGCCAGATCTTCTCCACCGCCGAGGACAACCAGAACGCGGTGACGATCCGGGTCTTCCAGGGCGAGCGGGAGATGGCGTCCGACAACAAGATGCTCGGCCAGTTCAACCTGGAGAACATCCCCCCCGCGCCGCGCGGCATGCCCCAGATCGAGGTGACCTTCGACATCGACGCCAACGGCATCGTGTCGGTGGCGGCCAAGGACAAGGGCACCGGCAAGGAGCAGACGATCACCATCCAGGCCTCGGGCGGGCTGAACGAGGACGAGATCGAGAAGATGGTGAAGGACGCCGAGGCCAACGCGGACGCCGACAAGAAGCGTCGCGAACTGGTCGAGGCCCGCAACCAGGCCGAAAGCCTGATCCACACCACCGAGAAGTCGCTCGAAGAGCACAAGGACAAGGTGGACCCGACCACAGTCGAGGCGATCGAGCTGGCGATCTCGAACCTGCAGGAGCAGCTGGAGACGGACGACCCCGACAAGATCAAGTCCGGTATCCAGAACGTCACCGAGGCGTCGATGAAGCTCGGCGAGGCCATCTACAAGTCCGAGCAGCAGAAATCGGGCGGTGACGATGCCGAGGCCGACGGGTCCGGGTCCTCCGATGATGGTGACAGCGTCGTTGATGCCGATTTCGAGGATCTCGACGACGACAAGCGTGCCTCCTGAGGCACTCCGTCCCTGACAGAGGGGCCGGTCCGACCCCGTCGGACCGGCCCTCTTCTATGGAGGACCATCCATGGCGAAACGTGATTTCTACGAGACTCTCGGGGTCGCCAAGGGCGCGTCGGCCGACGAGATCAAGAAGGCCTATCGCCGCAAGGCGAAGGACCTGCACCCCGACCGCAACGCGGACAACCCCAAGGCCGAAGCCGACTTCAAGGAGGTCAACGAGGCCTACGAGGTCCTGAAGGACGCCGAGAAGAAGGCGGCCTACGACCGGTTCGGCCACGCCGCCTTCGAGGGCGGCATGGGCGGCGGCGGGGCCGGTGCGGCGCGGCCGGGCGGCATGGGCGGCCAGGGCGATTTCGCCTCCGCCTTCTCGGACGTGTTCGACGATCTCTTCGGCGATTTCATGGGCCAGCGGCGCGGCGGCCAGCGCGCGACCCGCGGATCCGACCTGCGCTACAATCTGCGGGTGACGCTGGAAGAAGCCCATCGCGGCCTGCAGAAGACGATCACCGTGCCCACGGCGGTGGTCTGCGAGGTGTGCCACGGATCGGGCGCCGAGGGCGGCGCCGAGCCCGCCACCTGCCCGACCTGTTCGGGCATGGGCAAGGTGCGCGCCCAGCAGGGCTTCTTTACCGTCGAGCGGACCTGCCCCACCTGTTCCGGGGCGGGCCAGATCGTCAAGAACCCCTGCCACGCCTGCGCCGGCGCCGGGCGCCAGCAGAAGGAGCGCGGCCTGTCGGTCAACATCCCCAAGGGGGTGGAGACCGGAACCCGCATCCGCCTGGGCGGCGAGGGCGAGGCCGGGCTGCGCGGCGGTCCGGCGGGCGATCTCTATATCTTCATCGAGGTGCAGGATCACCCGATCTTCACCCGTGAGGCGGAGAGCCTGTTCTGCCGCGTGCCGGTGTCGATGACGGCCGCGGCGCTCGGCGGCGATATCGAGGTGCCGACGATCGACGGCGGCCGGTCCCGGGTGAAGATCCCCGCCGGCAGCCAGTCGGGCAAGCAGATGCGCCTGCGCGGCAAGGGGATGCCGGCGCTGCGCGGCGGGGGCATGGGTGACATGTATATCGAACTGGCCGTCGAGACGCCGGTGAACCTCACCCACCGGCAGCGCGACCTGTTGCGGGAGTTCGAGAACCTGTCGGAGGAGAACAACCCCGAAAGCTCGGGCTTCTTCCGCAAGGTGAAGACGTTCTGGGACGGCATGAAGGGCTGAGCCACGGCCGGGACGGAAAGCCTGTCCCGGCCGGCATTTACCCGCCCTTCACGGTCGCCGCGCAAGTTCGGCCCATGGCCGATTTTTCCGACAGACAGGCCTCCTTCCTGGCCGGCGAGGCGCCGGTGCCGAAGGGGGCCCCCTCGTACCTCGCCGATCACCGGGCACGGCTGCGCGAGCGGTTCGAGGCCGGGGGCCACGCCCCGATGCCCGATTACGAACTTCTGGAACTGCTGCTGTTCCGCATGATCCCGCGCCGCGACGTGAAGCCGGTGGCCCGGGCGCTGATCGACCGGTTCGGGGACTTGGGCGGCGTCCTGGCGGCCCCGCCAGCGGACCTGGCCACGATCGACGGCGTCGGCGCCGCGGTGGCGCTGGAGCTGAAGGTGACCGAGGCGGCGGCGCAGCGCGCGCTGCGCTCCCGCGTGATGCGGCGGCCGGTCGTCTCGGGCTGGGACGCGCTGCTCGACTACCTGCGCGCGACGCTGTCGCGCTCGACGACGGAACGGTTCCGGATCCTGTTCCTCGACACCCGGAACACGCTGGTGGCCGACGAGGAACAGGCGCGGGGCACGATCGACCACGTCCCCGTCTATCCGCGCGAGGTGGTGCGCCGGGCGCTGGAACTGAACGCCAAGGCGGTGATCCTGGTCCACAACCACCCCTCGGGCGATCCGACGCCGTCGCAGGCCGATATCGCCATGACGCAGCGCATCGCCGCCGCCTGCGAGGTGCTGGAGATCACGCTCCACGATCACGTCATCGTCGGGCGGGAGGCGACGCTGAGCTTTCGCGCGCACGGGCTTCTCTAGTCGAGCCAGACCTCGACGCGGCGGTTGATCCGGCGCCCCCAGGCGGTGTCGTCGCAGGCCATGGGCAGCGCCTCGCCGTAGGCCGCGACCGACAGAGCCGCCCCGCCGCCGCGCAGGCGGTCGGCGACGGCGTCGCGCACCGCCTCGGCCCGGCCGCGCGAGAGGGCCCGGTTCGCGGCCCAGGGCCCCTGCCCGTCGGAGAAGCCCGCGAAAAGGAGGTCGCGCCCGTCGAAGAGCCCCTGGTCGAGCGCCGCGCGCAGGAGCGCCACGTTGGAGGCCGAGGGCGCGTCGAGCGTGGTGGAGGCGTTCTCGAACCGGAAGGAGAGCGACAGCCGCGCGCGGCCGGAGAGATCGCGGACCATCCGCCTGAGCCCCGCGAGATCGCGCGTGTCCTCGGCCGAAAGGATCGCGAGCCCCAGCCGCGCGCCCTGCTCGGCGAAGGGGATGGTGACGGGGGATTGGTCCACGAGGCCCGCGCGGCCGATCACCGGCTGCGCCGCCGGCGAGGTGACGTAATCCACCACCTGCCGCGCGAACGGCGCGACCCGGCGCGCCGGGGCGACGAGACGCACCGGCGAAGTGAGGGGGTAATCCTCGGTCTTGATGGCGGGGGGCGCGGCCTCGGTCAGCGTGCCGCAGGACCCCGACAGAGCCAGCGCCCGCACGCCCTCCATCCGCGAGCGCAAGGTCACGCCGAGCGCGCCCGGATCCGCCGCGACGGCGCGGGAGAGCGCGGCCAGGTCCGCGTGCGCGCGCGGCCCGGGATCCTCGATATCGGGCGAAAGGAGCGCCGCGACCGCCTCGCCGGCGCCGGTGCGGGGATCGGGCAGGTGCAGCGCGATGGGTCCGGCCGGGCCGCCGAGATCGGACCAGTCGTCGATCCGGCCGGCCAGCACGCCGCGCAATTCCTCGACGCCGATGCGGCGGACGGGATTTTGCGGCGCCACCACCGGCACCAGCGCGTCGAGCCCCAGGATCGCGCTCTGCCCCGGGCGGGAAAGGTCGCCCCGGCCCGCCGCGCGCGCAATCGCCAGTTCGCGCGGGAACGGCGGACGGATCGTCACGGCCAGGTCGGCCGCGTCGGCGACGATGTCGGCCAATCCTTCGGCGGAGCTGGTGGGATGCACGCTGATCCGTCCCGCCACCCCGTCCTCGCCGGTGAAGGTGTGGATCTTCCGCCCCTCGTCCCCCTCGGCGGTGGAGAGGGCAAGTCCGGCCTGCGCCGCGAAGCTGTCGAGAAGCGGGCGCAGCACGTCGTCGAGGATCGCGGCCTCGCCCGAGATCCGCACCGTCTCGACCGCGTCCGGGGCCGGACAGGCCCGCCCCTCGCAGGTCAGGTCGGTGCCGTCGAGCGTGACCTCGCCGTGGCGGCCGAGGAGCCGGTAATAGCGCCCGTCATGGCCCAGCAATTCCCCACGGGCGACGATATTTCCCCCGTCTCGCAGCACGATCTCCGCCGCGGAGACGGGGCCCGCGGCAAGCCCCAGGACGAACGCCAGAAGCCGCAGCGTCAGGCCAGCTGGCCGTGGCAATGCTTGAACTTCCGGCCCGAGCCGCAGGGGCAGGGATCGTTGCGGCCGGGATTGCCCCAGGTCGCGGGATCGGCCTCCACGAAGCCGGGGGCGGCGGCCTCGGCCTCGGCCTCTCCGGGGCGGGGGGCGGCGTCGGCCTTGGCCTGCACCTGGGCGCGCTGCGACTGGATCCGCTCGATCATCGCGCGGCTCTCCTCCTCGGAGAGGGGGCGGATTTGGGACAGCTTTTGGGTCACCTCGGCGCGCAGGCTGTCGAGCATCCCCTCGAAGAGCTGGAACGATTCGTTCTTGTACTCGTTCAACGGGTCGCGCTGCGCGTAGCCGCGGAAGCCGACCACCGAGCGAAGGTGCTCCAGGGTCAGGAGATGCTCGCGCCACTTGGCGTCGATGGTCTGCAGCAGGACCTGCTTCTCGATCTGGCGCATGTTCTCGGGGCCGAACTGCGCGGCCTTGGACGCCATGTAGGCGTCCGAGGCCTCGTAGAGCCGCTCGCGGATCACCTGGTCGTCGACGCCGTCCTCCTCGATCCAGTCGAGCACCGGCGGGTCGATGTTCAGCGTCTCGTTCACCGCGGCCTTCAGCCCCTCGCCGTCCCACTGGTCGGCATAGGTCTTGGCGGGCACGTGCTCGTCCACGAGGTCGTCGATCACCTGGTGGCGCATGTCCTGCGCGATCTCGGCCAGGTCGTCGGCCTCCATGATCTCGCGCCGCTGGGCGAAGATCACCTTGCGCTGGTCGTTCATCACGTCGTCGAACTTCAACAGCTGCTTGCGGATGTCGAAGTTGCGCCCCTCGACCTTGGCCTGGGCGCGCTCGAGGCTCTTGTTCACCCATGGATGGACGATCGCCTCGCCCTCCTTCATGCCGAGCTTGCCTAGCACGTTGTCGAGCCGTTCGGACCCGAAGATCCGCATCAGGTCGTCCTCGAGGCTGAGGAAGAAGGCGGACCGCCCCGGATCGCCCTGCCGTCCCGAACGGCCGCGCAGCTGGTTGTCGATGCGCCGGCTCTCGTGGCGTTCGGTGGCCAGGACATAGAGGCCGCCGGCCTCCTTGACCTTCTCCTTGGCCTCGGCCGTCTCGGCCTCGATCCGGGCGCGCAGCTGCTCGGGCTCGGCCTCGGGATCGGCGGCCAGCGCCTGCTGGACCTTCATCTCGACGTTGCCGCCGAGCTGGATGTCGGTGCCGCGCCCGGCCATGTTGGTGGCGATGGTCACCGCCCCGGGCTTGCCGGCATCGGCGACGATCTGCGCCTCCTGCTCGTGCTGGCGCGCGTTCAGGACGTTGTGGGGCACCTGCTCCTTCTGGAGGAGGCTTGACAGGAACTCGGACTTCTCGATCGAGGTGGTACCGACCAGAACCGGCTGGCCCTTGTCGTGGGACGCCTTGATCTCCTCGACGATGGCGGCGTATTTCTCGGTCGCCGTGCGATAGACGGCGTCGTGCTCGTCACGCCGCGCGATCGGTCGGTTGGTAGGCACCTCCACCACGCCCAGGCCGTAGATGGTGGAGAATTCCTCGACCTCGGTCAGGGCGGTACCGGTCATCCCCGAGAGCTTGTCGTAGAGGCGGAAATAGTTCTGGAAGGTGACGGAGGCCAGCGTCACGTTCTCGGGCTGGATATCCACGCCCTCCTTGGCCTCGATCGCCTGGTGCAGCCCGTCGCTGAGCCGCCGCCCGGCCATCATCCGGCCGGTGAACTCGTCGATCAGGACGACATCGCCGTCGCGGACGATGTAATCCTTGTCACGGGTGAAGAGCTTGTGCGCGCGCAGCCCCTGGTTGACGTGGTGGACGATGGTGGTCGATTCGGGATCGTAGAGAGACTGCTCCTCGGGCAGGATGCCCGCCTCGAGCAGTTTCGCCTCGAGGAACTCGTTGCCGGCGTCGGTATAGGTGACGTTCCGCGTCTTCTCGTCGAGGCTGTAATGCTCCTCGGTCAGGGCCGGGATCACCGCGTCCACCGCCTTGTAGAGATCGCTGCGGTCCTGGGAGGGGCCCGAGATGATGAGCGGCGTGCGCGCCTCGTCGATCAGGATCGAGTCGACCTCGTCCACGATGGCGAAGCTGTGCCCGCGCTGCATCATCTGGCCGAGCTCGGACTTCATGTTGTCGCGCAGGTAGTCGAAGCCCAGCTCGTTGTTGGTGGCGTAGGTGATGTCGGCGGCATAGGCCTGCCGCTTCTCCGCCTCGGGCTGCTGGGGATAGACGACGCCGGTCGTCAGGCCCAGCGCGGCGAACACCTTGCCCATCCATTCCGCGTCGCGACGGGCGAGGTAGTCGTTGACGGTGACGATATGGACGCTGCCGCCGGTCAGGGCGTTGAGATAGGCCGGCAGGGTCGCCACCAGCGTCTTGCCCTCGCCGGTCTTCATCTCGGCGATGTTGCCCTGATGCATGAAGATCCCGCCCATGAGCTGCACGTCGAAGGCGCGCAGCCCGAGCGTGCGGCGGGCCGCCTCGCGGCAATTGGCGAAGGCCTCGGGAAGGATGTCGTCGAGGCTCTCCCCACTGGCGACGCGGGCCTTGAGGTCCAGCGTGCGGCGCGACAGGTCGTCGTTGGATAGCTGCTCGAACTCGGGCTCCAGATCGTTGATCTTCTGGACCAGGGCGCGGGTGGACTTGACCTTGCGGTCGTTCGGCGTGCCGAAAACCTTTCGCGCGACGGTACCCAGACCCAGCATGGACTCTCCTGACGTCAAATCTTTCGAGGGGATCGCTTGCCCGGCCGGTCGGTGCCGAATAGGAAGGCGGCAAGACAGGGCCCCTTCAGAGGCTGCCAGCGATGTAAGGGGCGCCCATCACAGTGTCAACGTCGGCCGCCGGGAGCGGCCGGGAAAGGATCGCGAGCATGAGCAAGCTGGGAACCTGGGCGGCGGCGGCGCTGCTCGGCGCGGTCGCCCTTCCCGTGGCCGCGCAGGATGCCGGAACCGTGGTGGCGACCGTGAACGGGACCGACATCACGCTGGGTCACATGGCGGCGATGCGGCAGGGCCTGCCGGCCGATTACGACCAGCTCGAGCCGCAGATGCTGTACGATTCGATCCTCGACCAGCTGGTCCGGCAGCAGGCCGTCGGCGACACCGCCGACGCGCCCGCGCCCTATGTGCAATTGTCGCTCGACAACGAGCGCCGCGCCCTGCTCGCCAGCCAGGTGCTGGCGGCGCGCGTCGAGTCCGACGTGACGGACGAGGCGATCGAGACGGAGTACCAGCGCCTTTACGGAGATCAGGAGCCGCAGCCGGAATTCGACGCCTCCCACATCCTGGTGGAGACCGAGGCGGAGGCCGAGGAGCTGATCGCCGAACTGGAGGACGGCGCCGATTTCGCCGAGCTGGCGCGGGCCCGCTCCACCGGGCCCTCGGGCCCGAACGGCGGCGCGCTGGGCTGGTTCGGCGCCGGCGCAATGGTGCCCGCCTTCGACGCGGCGGTGCGCGACATGGAGCCCGGCGAGATCGCCGGCCCGGTGGAGACCGAGTTCGGCTGGCACGTCATCCGCCTGAACGACAGCCGCCAGAGCGCGGCGCCGCCGCTCGACGAGGTGCGGGGCGAGATCGCGCAGAGCCTGCAGGAACGCGTCGTGACCGAGGCGATGGACGAGATCATGGCCGATGCCGAGGTCAGCCGGCCGGAGGTCGATGTCGACCCCTCGGTCCTGGGCGACGCCGCGTTCCTCGACTGACATGCCCGCCCTCTCGCCGCTCGCCCCCGCCGCCTTTCCCGACCTGCCGCGCATCGACGGCCTGCGGATCGCCGCGGGCGCCGCGGGCGTGCGCTATCCGGGCCGGACCGACGTGATGCTGGCCGTGCTCGACCCCGGCACCACCCTGGCCGGCACCTTCACCCGCTCGGCCACCCGCTCGGCCGCCGTGCGCGATTGCGAGGCCAAGATCGGCGCCGACATCGACGGGCCTGCGGTGATCCTGGTCAATTCCGGCAATTCGAACGCCTTCACCGGGCGCGCGGGCGACGAAGCGGTGGCGCGGCTCTGCGCCGCGGCCGCCCGGGCCACGGGCGCGCGGGAGGAGCGGGTGCTGACCGCCTCCACCGGCGTCATCGGCGAGCGGCTGCCCGACGAGCGCATCGCGGCGGTTCTGGACGACCTTGCCGGAGCGCTGGCGCCGGCCGCGCTGGACGCGGCGGCGCGCGCGATCATGACCACCGACACCTTCCCCAAGGGCGCGGGCCGCCTCGTGGAGATCGACGGCCGCGCGGTGTCGATCGCGGGCATCGCCAAGGGATCGGGAATGATCGCCCCCGACATGGCGACGATGCTCGTCTACGTCTTCACCGATGCGGAAGTGGCGCGGCCCCTCCTCCAGGAGATGCTGTCGGACCTGACCGACCGGACCTTCAACTGCATCACCGTGGACGGAGACACCTCCACGTCAGACACGCTGCTGCTGGCCGCCACCGGGCGCTCCGCCGCGATCACCCGGCGCGGCGGCCCGTTCGAGGACGCCCTTCACGCGGTGATGCTGGACCTCGCCCACCAGGTCGTGCGCGACGGCGAGGGGGCGACGAAGTTCGTCGAGGTCGCGGTGACCGGGGCCGACAGTGATGCCGATGCCCGCAAGGTGGCCTCCGCGATCGCCAATTCCCCCCTGGTCAAGACCGCCATTGCCGGGGAGGACCCGAACTGGGGACGCATCGTCATGGCGGTGGGCAAGTCCGGCGCGGCCGCCGACCGCGACCGCCTGTCGATCCGGTTCGGGGACATCCCGGTGGCCCGCGACGGATGGGTGGCGCCCGGATACCGCGAGGCGGACGGCGCGGCCTACATGCGGGGGCAGGAGCTGACGATCGGCGTCGATCTGGGCCTCGGCTCCGGCGTGGCCACGATGTGGACCTGCGACCTGACCCACGCCTATATCGACATCAACGCCGATTACCGCTCGTGAGGCTGGTCCTCGTCTCCGCCGTGGCGCTGATCGACCGGGACGGACGCGTGCTTCTGGCCGAGCGGCCGGCGGGCAAGTCCATGGCGGGGCTGTGGGAGTTCCCCGGCGGCAAGGTCGAGGCGGGCGAACGCCCCGAGGCGGCGCTGATCCGCGAACTGGACGAGGAGCTGGGCATCGGCACCTGGGAAAGCTGCCTGGCACCGCTGACCTTCGCCAGCCACGCCTATGACGATTTCCACCTGCTGATGCCGCTCTTCGCATGCCGGAAATGGGAGGGGACACCGGCCCCGCGCGAGGGGCAGCGGCTGGCCTGGGCGCGGCCCGAGCGGCTGCGCGACTACCCCATGCCGCCCGCCGACCTGCCGCTGATTCCGGTCCTGCGCGACTGGCTCTAGGATCCGGCGCCGGGGTGACGCGTTTGTGACGAGGAACCCCGCTGGATCGGCCCCGCCTCGCGCCAGATACTGGGGCAGCGATCCAGACCCGACCCGATCAGGAGCCAGAAATGCCCTCGAGGATGACCCTTGCCGCCGTTCTGCTATCCGTTGCCGCCCTGCCCGCGGCGGCGCAGGACGACTCCGCCGGAGCCCCGTCCAGCGCCCCCGAACCCGCCTCCCAGTCGGATGGCCCGACGGAGGGCACGTCGGCCGATACGGCCGGGCAGTCGGATGCGGCCCAGGGCGCGGAGACCGATCCCGCGGCCGAGCAAGAGGCGCTGCAGGTCTATTTCGAGACCGGGCGCGCGGCCATCGAGGGCGAGCAGGCGGCGGTGCTCGACCAGGCGGCGCGGCTGTTCCGCGAGGGCAACCCCTATGTCATGATCCTGTCGGGCGCTACCGACACCACCGGCCCGGCGGAGGTCAACCTCGACCTGTCGCTGGCGCGGGCGCGGGCGGTGGCCGAGGGGCTGGAGGCACGGGGCATCCCCGTCGACCGGCTGCAGGTCCTGGGGCGCGGCACCACCGACCTGCCGGTGGAGACGGGCCCGGACGTGGAGGAACGCGAGAACCGCGTGGTGGAGATCACCTGGCGCTGATGGCCCCGATCCGCACCGCCCTCGTCCTCGCCGCCCTGTTCGGCGCGCCGGCCCTGGCCCAGACGGCCGATGACGCCTTCGCGAACGGCAATTACCTGGAGGCGCGCGACCTGTGGCAGGCGGCCGCCGATGATGGGGACCGGGACGCGCGGTTCAACCTCGGCGTCCTCTACGACCTGGGGCTGGGGGTGCCACGCGACCCCGCGCGGGCCTTCCGTCACTACCTCGGCGCGGCCGATGCGGGGCATGGCGAGGCGCAGTTCAACGTGGCGGTGATGATCGACGCGGGCACCGTGCGCGCCCCCGATGCCCGCGCCGCCGCCGTCTGGTACGGGCGCGCGGCGGCCAACGGCGTGCCGCGGGCAGCCTACAACCTGGGCCTGCTGTATCTGGGCGGCACCGGCGTCGCGCAGAATGCCGCGTTGGCGCGCTACTGGCTCGACGCCGCCGCGAACGCCGTGCCCGCCGCCAGCGACGCACTGGCCCGGCTGGAGGAAGAGGAGACGGCGGTGGGATCGGACCCGGGGATACCGGACCTGCAGGGCGGGTTCCGGGTCGACCTGCCGGATGGCAGCGCGCGGGCCGAATTGGTCTGGACCGCGCCGCCCGGGGGGGGCGACAGCCCGTTCATCGTGCAGCTGGCCGAACTGCCCGGCCCCGGCGGCGCGGGCGGACGGATGGCCGCGCCGATCGAATCGCAGGGCTCGGCCGTCGCCGTTCCCCTCGACCGGCCCGAGGCCCGCCATGCGTGGCGGGTGCTGCGGATGGCGCCCGGGGGGGACGGATACGCCGCCTCGCCATGGTCCGCGCTCGATGCCGGCATGGGAGAGGCGCCCTTGCCCCAGGGGGCAGTGCGCCTCGAAGTGGCGGCGGGGGACGCTGATGCGCGCCGCCTGGCCGAGGCGCTGATGCCGGCGCTGGCCCGGAACGGGATCCTGTCGCGGATCGTGACCGTGGAAGGCGCGGTGCCGCAGACGCGGGTCGGCTACGCCTACGAGGCCGATGCCGCGCTGGCCGCGCGCGTTGCCGCCATCCTGCCCGGCGCGCCGCAGGACGCCGCGTCGGCCGGCGGGGCGTCGACCCTCGCGCCCGGACAGATCACCGTGGCGCTGTCGGGCGGCCTGGCCGCCCAGGTGAATTGAGCCCGGGTCAGGACCCGGCGAGCCAGACCTCGACACCGGGCGACGACGGGGCGGGGCGATAGCTGCTCAGATCCTGCAGTTCCGCCTCGAGGCGCGCGGCCAGCGCCGCGGCCAACGGGCGATCCGCCTCCCGGTAGAAGCGGACCGTCGTGGTAGCAGGGCGGAGATCGACATCGCGGCTGGCGACCTCCTCGATCCCGGCCTTGCGGAGCCGCTCGGCAAGTTCCGCGACCCCGGTGGAGGGCCCGCTCAAAAGTTGCACCGGTACCTGTTGGAAGGCCGCCAGAGGCGGCGCCGGCGGCGGCCCCAGCACCGGCGCGACGCCCTCGGCCGGAGCGGCGGGCGGATCGGGCGGCGGGGCGATCTCCTCCCCTTCGGCGGCGGGGGGCGCGGGCAGGTCCGGCGCAGTCCCGACCACGAGCGGGGCTGGTGCGGCAGGCGCGGCGGGGTCGAGCGCGAAGGGCCGCGCCATCCGGGGCGGCTCCAGCGCCGTGCCAATCGAGGGCACCGGCCGATCGGCGAGCACCACCAGCCCCACGCAGGACAGCGCCACCATCATGGTGATCGCGGCGACGCCCACCGCCAAGCCGCGCCCGAGCCGCCGCCGTCCCCGCCCCCGGGGGCTGGCGGCGCGTCGCGGCGCGGCGAGCGGGGGCGGGGCGGCGGCGGGGATCGTCCCGTCCGGTTGGCCGGAAGCGGCGGGCTCGGGCTCCGCGGGTTGGGATTCAGGGGGCTGGGGCGCGCGCAGGACAAGGACCGGTGCTTCGGGCACCGGCTTCGGCGAGCCGCCGCCCGACGCGGCGAGCGCCTGGGCGCGGCGCTCCCGCGCGCGGTCGAGCTTTTGCTGGAATTCGTCCGACGCGATCAGGTCGGCCGCACCCGAGGGCTGCCCGGGCGTGGCTGGCTCGCCTTCGGGCTTCGGCGGTTTGGGTCCGGTGGCGGCCATCGCACCCCGCGATCAAAAGGCAGTCCCGGGCCGGGACATGCGCGTCCGCCCCGGAGGAAGAGGTCACGCCGCGTGTCCCCGGCGGGGAGGCGCGCGGGGCCGGAGACCCGGCCCCGCTACGGGCATCAGAGCGAGCGCTCGACCTCTTCGCGCTCGAAGATCTCAATGACATCGCCCTGGCGGATGTCCTCGTAGTTCTCGAAGGCCATCCCGCATTCCTGGCCCGAAATGACCTCTGCCACCTCGTCCTTGAACCGCTTGAGCGTCTTGAGCGTGCCCTCGTGGACGACGACGTTGTCACGCAGAAGCCGGACCCCGGCGGAGCGACGCGCCCTGCCCTCGGTGACGAGGCAGCCCGCGACATTGCCGACCTTGGAGACCTTGAAGACCTCCCGGATCTCGGCATAGCCGATGAACTTCTCGCGCACCTCGGCGGAAAGGAGACCGCTGGCGGCCGCCTTCACGTCGTCCACCAGATCGTAGATCACGCTGTAATAGCGGATCTCGACCCCCTTCTGGTTCGCCGTGTTCCGCGCCGAGGCATTGGCGCGGACGTTGAAGCCCATGATCGGGGCGTTCGACGCCTCGGCGAGGCCCACATCGGTCTCGGTGATCGCGCCGACGCCGTAATGCAGGACGCGGACGCGGACCTCCTCGTTGCCGATCTTCTCCATCGCCTGGACGATGGCCTCGGCCGACCCCTGCACGTCGGCCTTCACCACGATGGGCAGTTCAGCCACGCTCTCGTCGGCCTTGGCCTTTGCCATCATCTGCTCGAGCGTGGTGGCGGCCCCCACGGCGGCGCGCTTGTCCTTGGCCGCCTGCTGGCGGTACTCGGCGATCTCGCGGGCCTGCGCCTCGGTCTCGACGACGTTCAGAACGTCGCCCGCCTCGGGCGTGCCGTTGAGGCCCAGCACCTCCACGGGAACCGACGGCCCCGCTTCGGCGACGCGCTGGCCGCGGTCGTTCTCCATCGCGCGGACCTTGCCCCATTGCTCGCCCACGACGAAGATGTCGCCCTGGTGGAGCGTGCCGCGTTGCACGAGCACGGTCGCGACGGGACCGCGGCCCACGTCGAGCTTGGCCTCGATCACGGCGCCCTCGGCGGCGCGGTCGGGATTGGCCTTGAGCTCCAGGATCTCGGATTGCAGGGCGATCGCCTCGAGCAGCTGGTCGAGCCCCTGCCCGGTCGTGGCCGACACCTCGACATCCTGCACGTCGCCCGACAGCTTCTCGACGATCACCTCGTGCTGAAGCAGGTCGGTGCGGACCTTGTCGGGGTTCGCCTCGGGCTTGTCGCACTTGTTGATCGCCACGATCATCGGGACCTTGGCCGCCTTCGCGTGATTGATGGCCTCGATCGTCTGCGGCATCACCGCATCGTCGGCCGCCACCACCAGCACCACCACGTCGGTCACCTGCGCGCCGCGCGAGCGCATCGAGGTGAAGGCCGCGTGGCCCGGCGTATCGAGGAAGGTCAGCGTCGAGCCGCCGTCGGTCTCCACCTGGTAGGCGCCGATATGCTGCGTGATGCCGCCGGCCTCGCCCTGCACCACGCGCGCCTTGCGGAACGCGTCGAGGATCGAGGTCTTGCCGTGGTCGACATGGCCCATCACGGTGATGATCGGCGCGCGGGTCTTGAGGTCGGCCGGGTTGTCCTTGGCTCCCTCGATCACCTGCTCCACGTCCGCATCGGAGACACGCTGCATCCGGTGCCCGAATTCCTCGATGATGAGTTCGGCCGTCTCCCAGTCGATGGTCTGCGTCTGGGTCGCCATGATCCCGTTCTGCATCAGCGACTTGACCACGTCGGCGACGCGCTCGGACATCCGGTTGGCCAGCTCCGACACGGTGATCGCGTCGGGAAGCTGCACCGTGCGGGTGACCTTCTCGCGTTCTTGGGCCTGCCCCATGGCCTTGCGCCGCGCCCGCTCCTGCTGGCGCTTCATCGAGGCCATGGACCGCTGCCGGCCGCCTTCGCCGCCGGTCAGCGCCTGGTTCACCGTCAGCTTGCCTGAGCGGCGCTTGTCGCCGTCGGTCTTGGAGGGCTTGGCCGGACGCTCCTTGGCCCGCGCGTCGCGTTCGCGGGCCGAAGCGGGGGCCTTGGCCGCCTTCTGCTGGGCCTCGGCCTCGACGTCGGCGGGGGTCGGTTGCGGCTCGGCGGCGCGGGCCTTGGCGGCCTGCTCCTCGCGCACGCGGCGTTCGTCCTCCTCGGCCTTGGCCTTGAGGGCTTCCTCGCGCTCGCGCTCCTCGCGCTCCTTGTCCTCGATCTCGCGGCGGCGGCGCTCGCGCTCCTCGGCGCGGGCGCGCTCCTCCTCCTCGCGCTTCTGGGCCTCTTCGGCCTCGCGCGACTTGGCCGCCGCCAGCGCCTTCATCCGCCGCTCCAGCTCGGCATCGGAGATGCCGGCGGGACGCTTCTTGGGGTCCCCCAGATTCGGTCGCGCACCGCCCTCGGAGGATTTCGCCGTCGAGGGCTTCGGCGGGACCACGCGCTTGCGCTTGGTCTCGACCACGACGCTCTTTGTCCGGCCATGGCTGAAGCTCTGCTTCACCGAGCCGGAGCGGTTTCCGCCGCGCACGCCGAGGGTCTTCTTGCCGTCGTTATCACTCATCAGCTCTTTTCCACCTTTCCGGCGCCATCGTCGCCTTGCATCAAGCGAACGCCCGAAAGCCGCACGGCATCGTCGCGGAAAATCTCGGCGAGTCTGCCTGCGGCGAGCGCCGCATGTATCACACGTTCCCGACCGAAGGACAAACCCAATTCATCCGCCGTCAGGATGTCGAAGAACGATCCCCGCCCGCCCGGGCGGTGAAGCTTCGACTTACCTCTTTCCGACCCGTCGGAGGCCTGCAGCAAGATGCGGCAGCGATCCCGGTCGAGCCATTCCTTCACCTTCTCGTACCCCGCGACGGCCGCGCCGGCCTTGCGCGCCATGGCGATCCGGTCGATCGCCCGGCGGGCCAGCGCCGCCTCCACGTCGGCCACGAGGGTCTCGGGCACCGTCACCTGGCGCCGCGCCCCGCGGGAGAAGAGCCGCTTGGCCACCGCCCGTTCGAGTGCCTCGCGTTGGGCCGCCACGTACATGCCCCGCCCCGGCAGCTTTCCCGCGATGTCGGGATAGACCACGTCGCCCGGACCTACAACGAACCGGACGAGGCCGCGCTTGGGCTGCACCTCGCCCGTGGCAAGGCATCGCCGCTCGGGGGCGTCGGGCGCCGGGACGGGCTTGCCGCGGGTCACGATCAGGCCTGGACCTCCTCAATTTCGCCGGTCCCGTCGCCGTCGTCGGCCTCGAGCTCTTCGGGGTCGACCCAGCCCAACTGGATACGGGCGGTCATCACCATCGTCTGGGCCTCAGCGAGATCGACGCCGAACGGTTCGAGCAGCCCGTCGTCCTTGACCCGCTCGCCGTCGACCGTCGTCCAGCCGCCGGCAAGTTCCCAATCGGCGCAGGTGGCGAAATCCTCGAGCGTCTTCACGCCGTCCTCGGCCAGTGCCACGATCATCTGGGGCGTCAGGCCCTCGAATTCAACCAGACTGTCCTCGACCCCCAGCGCGCGGGCCTCGTCGAGCGCCTTGCGGTTCTGCGCGTCGATGTGATCGCGGGCACGGGCCTGCAATTCCTCGGCCGTGTCCTCGTCCACGCCGTCGATCACGGTCAGCTCGTCGAGCTCGACATAGGCCACCTCCTCGAGGTTGGTGAAGCCCTCGGCCACGAGAAGCTGGGCGAAGAACTCGTCCAGGTCGAGCGTGTCCACGAAGAGGCGGGTGCGCTCCTCGAATTCCTTCTGGCGGCGCGCGCTCTCTTCTTCCTCGGTCATGATGTCGATGTCGAGGCCGGTGAGCTGCGAGGCGAGGCGCACGTTCTGGCCGCGCCGCCCGATGGCCAGCGACAGCTGCTCCTCGGGGACGACCACCTCGATGCGCTCGGCCTCCTCGTCGAGCACCACCTTCGACACCTCGGCCGGCTGCAGCGCGTTGACGAGGAAGGTCGGCATGTCCTCGTTCCAGGGGATGATGTCGATCTTCTCGCCCTGCAGCTCGTTCACCACCGCCTGCACGCGGGAGCCGCGCATGCCGACGCAGGCGCCCACCGGGTCGATGGAGCTGTCGTAGCTGATGACGCCGATCTTGGCGCGGCTGCCGGGATCGCGGGCCACGGCCTTGATCTCGATGATGCCCTCGTAGATCTCGGGCACCTCCATCTTGAAGAGCTCGGCCATGAATTCGGGCGCCGTGCGGCTGAGGAAGATCTGCGGGCCCCGCGGCTCGCGACGCACGTCCTTGATGAAGACGCGGATGCGGTCGCCGGTGCGGTAGCTTTCGCGCCCGATCTTCTCGTTGCGGCGCAGCACGCCCTCGCCGGGGTTCAGGTCGACGATGACGTTGCCGTATTCCTCGCGCTTGACGGCGACGTTGATGATCGTGCCGACGCGGTCCTTGAATTCCTCGAACTGCTTGTCGCGCTCGGCTTCGCGGACCTTCTGCAGGATCACCTGCTTGGCCGATTGCGCGGCGATCCGGCCGAGCTCCACCGGCGGAACCTCGTCCACCAGCTCGTCGCCGGGCTCGGGCGTCGCGTCCTGCGGCAGGCCGTCGGTGCCGCGGTCGGCGGTTTTCAGCAGGAAGCGGCGCACCTCGCGGGTGCGCGGCTTCTCCTCGCCCTCCAGCGTTTCGGTCACGCGGGCCATCACCACGCTCACGGCGGGGCGTTCGCCCTTCACCACGTCGGCGGCCTGGTCGCGGGTCACCTCGGCCTGGTGATTCTCGAGCGTGCCCTCGTCGACGACGGTGCGGACGCGGGTGAAGGTCGCGCGGCCGGTCTTGCGGTCGATCGCCACGCGGATGTCCATCTCGGAGCCGTAGCGGGACTTCGCGGCGCGGGCGAGGCTTTCCTCCATGGCCTCGACGACCAGGCCGGGGTCGATCATCTTCTCGCGCGCGACCGCCTCGGCGGTCTGCAGAAGCTCGAGCTGGTTGGCAGAGGTGATGGCCATGTGCCTTTAGTCCTTCTGGTTCGGAAGACGCGCGTCGTCTTCGCTGTCGATGACGGTCTGGACCTCGTCGTACTGGGTCTCGTCGACCTCGCCCTTGTCCTTGCGGGACTTGAGAACATCGCGGATGAGATCGTCGGTCAGGACGAGCTTGGCGTCGGAGAGCCAGTCGAACTGCAGGCCGATCGTGCCCTCCTCGATCTCGATCAGGATCTCGGAGCCCTCCGTGCCCGCGAGCGTGCCCTTGAAGCGCCGCCGCCCGTCGATCAGGTCTGCAGTCTCGATCTTGGCGACGTAACCCGCCCAGAGGTCGAAATCCTTCAGCCGCGTGAGCGGCCGGTCGATGCCGGGCGAGGACACTTCCAGGTCGTAGGCGTCCTCGATCGGGTCCTCGACATCGAGATGCGCGGACACGGCCGTGGAGATCACCGCGCAATCGTCGACCTCGATCCCGCCCTCGGGCCGGTCGGCCATGATCTGCACGACGGGCGTGCGCCCGCCCTGGTAGCGCACGCGCACCAGCTCGAATCCCAGATCCTCGATCACGGGCGCCACCACCTCGGCGAGGCGGCGGTCGATGCTGGCCTTGGCGATGAGATCTGACATGGGGTCACCTTCGCGATCCGGCACAAAAAAACGGGCCAGCGGCCCGTTCGACGATCCCGGTGGGCATCGGGTGTGGACCCCGACGCGCCGCTGCAGCCGGGGAGGTAAAGTCTTTGCGGGGGAATTGCAAGGGCCGGTGTGGCGGCCTCAGCGCGCGCGCCGCGCCAAGGTATCCGTCTCGCGCACCAAGGCGGCGCTGATGCCCGGTTCGGACAGGGCATGGCCGGCGCGGGGCACGACGATCATCCGCGAGGCGGGCCAGGCGCGGTGCAGGCGATCGGCCGAAACCGGCGGACAGATCATGTCGTAGCGGCCCTGGACGATCGTTCCCGGCACGTCCGCGATCCGGTCGATTTGGTGCAGGATCTGGTCGTCGCGATCGAGGAAGCCGCGATTCGTGAAATAATGATTCTCGAGCCGGGCGAAGGCGCGGGCGTAATCCGCCGGGCTTTCGCCCGAGGGGCCTTCGCTGTCGATGCTGGCCAGCGTGTTCTCCCACCCCGCCCAGGCGCGGGCGAAGCGCGTCTCGGTCATCATGTCGCCCGAGAAGAGGCGCCGGTTGTAGGCGGCGATCAGGTCGTCGCGCTCCTCCTCGGGAACGAGGGAGACGAAACCGCGCCACATGTCGGGCCAGAACCGTCCCGCGCCGCCGGCATAGAACCAGTCGAGCTCGGCCCGGGTCATGAGAAAGATGCCGCGCAGGATCGCGTGCCGGACCCGGTCGGGATGCGCCTCGGCGTAGAGGAGCGCCAGCGTCGCCCCCCAGGAGCCGCCGAAGACCACCCAGCTGTCGATCCCCAGGGTGCGACGGATCAGCTCGATATCCGCCACGAGGTGCCAGGTGGTGTTGTCGCGCACGCTGGCATGGGGCCGCGAACGACCGCAACCGCGCTGGTCGAAGAGGACGACCCGGTAGAGATCGGGATCGAAGTAGCGGCGCATCGAGGGCGAGCAGCCGCCCCCCGGCCCGCCGTGGAAGACCACGACCGGTATGCCGTCGGGATTGCCGCATTGCTCGACATAGACGGAATGCCCGTCACCCACCGGCAGCATCCGCTGGTCGAAGGGGTCGATGCGCGGATAGAGGTAGGAGGCCGCGCTCTTTTGCCCTGCAAACTGGTCCATGGGTGGGCTATATAGCTTTTCCGTCCGGGCGTTGCGAGAGCGCTTCGGACAGAAATTCGGCGAAAGGAACGGCCCGATGTCCAGTATCGACCAGGGCGAGATCGACAAGTTCGGTGCCATCGCCCGGGAATGGTGGGACCCGCGGGGCAAGTTCGCCCCGCTGCACCGGATGAATCCCTGCCGGCTGGATTACGTCGGCCGCCAGATAGCGGCCGAGTTCGGGCGTGACCGTGCCCAACCTCGTCCCTTCGCGGGGCTGGAGGTGCTCGATATCGGCTGCGGCGGCGGGCTGATGGCCGAGCCGCTGACCCGGCTCGGCGCCGCCGTGACCGGCATCGACGCGTCCGAGGACAGCATCCCGGTCGCCCGCGCCCATGCCGCCGCGCAGGGGCTGGACATCGATTACCGCGCCGCCACGGCCGAGGCGCTGGCCACGGAGGGCCGGGATTTCGACGTGGTCTTGGCGCTCGAGGTGATCGAGCACGTGGCCGAGCCCGCGGAATTCGTGGCCCGATGCCGCGACCTTGTACGGCCGGGGGGGCTGCTCATCGCCTCCACCCTCAACCGCACGGGTAAGAGTTTCGGGCTGGCGATCCTCGGGGCGGAATGGGTGCTGGGCTGGCTGCCGCGCGGCACCCACGACTGGAACCGCTTCGTGACGCCCGACGAGATGGCCGCGATGATGGCGGGCGCGGGGCTGACCTGCGTCGACCGGACCGGCATGGTGTTCGACCCCGCGGCCTGGTCCTGGCGCCTGTCGGACCGGAACCTGGCCGTCAACTACATCGCCACCGCCACGCGCTAGGGCGCCGCGAAGGACCGGTCGCCGGACAGGCTCGGCACCTTCTGCCGCGCAGCCTCCACCTGCGCCAGGTCGAGGTCGACCACCGCCGCGCCCGGCGCCGTTCCCATGTCGAGCAGCACCTCGCCCCAGGGCGCGACGACCATCGAATGTCCGTGCGTCTCGCGGCGGCGGCCCCGGATGGCGGCATGGCGGCCGGTCTGCGCGGGCGCGACGACGAAGCATCCCGTCTCGATCGCCCGGGCCCGCAGGAGCGGCTCCCAATGGGCGGCGCCAGTCACCGGGGAGAACGCGGAGGGCACCGCCAGCACCTGCGCCCCCGCTTGCGCCAGCGCGCGGTAGAGGGCGGGAAAGCGGATGTCGTAGCAGATCGTCAGCCCGATCCGCACCGCGCCGGCCGCGGCGAGGACGGCCCGCGTCCCGGGCCGGTAGCCGTCGGATTCGCGGTAGGTCTCGGCCTCGGACAGCGTCACGTCGAACATGTGGATCTTGTCGTAGCGGGCCGCGACCTGCCCCCCGGGATCGATCAGGAAAGACCGGTTGGCGAAGCGTCCGTCGGGATCGCCCGTGGCCAGCGCCAGCGATCCGGCGAGGACCCAGAACCCGTGCCGCTCCGCCGCGCCGCACAGCGCGGCGAGAGTCGGGTCGGCGGCTTCGCGGCACAGGACGCGCGTCTGCCGCGTCCGACTGGTCGAGACGCAATTGGTGACCTCGGGGGTCGCGACGAGCTCCGCCCCGGCCCCGGCGGCCTCGGCCACGAGGTCGAGCGTGGCGGCGATGTTGGCGTCCGGATCGTCCGAGGAAGTGAGCTGGAGGAGGCCGACCCTCACCCCAGCATTCCGTCGAGCCGCCCGGTCCTCTCCAGGGCCGCGAGGTCGTCGAACCCGCCCACATGGGCGCCGTCGATGAAGATCTGAGGCACGGTGCGGCGCCCGTTCGCCCGTTGCATCATCGCCGCGCGGGTGTCGGGGTCGCGGGACACGTCGGTTTCGGTGAAGGCGGCGTCCTTGGCGGCTAGCAGCCGCTTGGCCGCATGGCAATAGCCGCAGAGCGGCGTGGTGTAGATCTCGACCTGGGCCATCCGGCATTCCTCTTCGCTGTGCGGGACCCCACCGATCTAGGCGTCGCGGACGACGCGCGCCAGTGCGAGGACGCGCACGTCCGCCGCCCCCGCCGCACGGGCCGCCCGCGCCGCCGCCGCGAGCGTCGCGCCCGAGGTCATCACGTCGTCGACGAGCATAACCGAGCGCCCGGCCATCCGGCCGCCCTGCCGGGGATGGGGGGCGATCGCGTCCGCGAGATCCTCGGCGCGCTGGGCCCGGGTGCGGTCCTGCATCGGGGCGGTGTGCCGGATGCGGATCAGCGCCATCGGCGCGACCTCGGCCCCGGTGAGGCGCGCGATTCCGTGTGCCAGGAGCGCCGCCTGGTTGTAGCGCCGGCGCAGGCGGCGCATCCAGTGGATCGGGATCGGCACGAGAAGCGGCGCCTCGGGCCAGATCGGCGCGCCCGCGCGCACCATCCAGCGCGCCGCCGGCGGCACAAGGTCCAGCCGGTCGCCGTGCTTCAGCCGCAAGACGAAGGTGCGCGCCCGCCCCTCATAGGCGAGCGCGGCGCGGCCGCGGCTCCAGGGGCGGGAAGTGAAAAGGCACTCGTCGCAGCGGTCGCCGGGCTCGGATTCACCGGCCAGCGGCGCCCCGCAGAGCTCGCAGACCCCGCCCGACAGGAAGCGCGTCCCCCGCCAGCACGCGGCACAGAGATGGCCGGTCTGCACCGTCTCGGCATCGCACATGGCGCAGGTCGGCGGGTAGACGGCGTCGAGCACCGATTGCAACACACCCATCGCGGCAATACCTCCTGTCCATGACGACACCGCCCCGACTGACCGACCGCGCCGCGCTCGGGCGCCACCGCGCCCGCGCCAAGCCCGACGCCTTGTTCCTGCACGAGCTGGCCGCCGACCAGATCGAGGATAGGCTGGGAATGGTTAAGCGCTCCTTTACCGATATCGCCGTGGTCACCGGCCATCCCGCGCCCTGGGCCGCCCGGTTCCCCGGCGCGCGGGTCGTGGCCGATGCCGAGGTGCTGGACCTAGACCCCGGGGCGCACGACCTCGTCCTTCACGCCATGGCGCTGCACTGGGCGGACGATCCCGTGGGCCAGCTGGTTCAGTGCCGCCGCGCCCTGATCCCCGACGGCCTGATGCTGGCCGTCTTTCCCGGCGGACGCAGCCTGTGGGAACTGCGCGCCGCGCTGGCCGAGGCCGAGAGCCGCCTGACGGGCGGGCTGTCGCCCCGCGTCGCGCCGCTGCCCGAGATCCGCGACGCGGGCCAGCTGCTGCAGCGGGCGGGCCTTGCCCTGCCGGTGGCCGACGTGGACCGCTCGATCATCACCTATGCCGACGCGCTGGCGCTGATGCGCGAGCTGCGGGCCATGGGCGAGGGCAACGCGCTGGAAAGCCGCGACCGGCGCACGCCGCCGCGCGCCCTCTTTGCCGAGGCGGCGCGGATCTATGGCGCGGCCTATCCGGCGGCGGACGACCCCGCGCGCATCCGCGCGACCTGCGACCTGGTGCACCTGTCCGGCTGGTCCCCGGCGGAGGACCAGCCCAAGCCCCTGCGCCCCGGATCGGCGACGGCGCGGCTGGCCGACGCCATCGGCGGGACCGAGCGCCCGCTGCGCGACGATTCGCGCGGCACCGGCGATTGACGGAAGGGCGCAAAGCTGTATCTGAGCCCGGACTTGCAGACGCTGACAGGACCCCGCACCATGCTGGACGGCAAATCGGACAAGGGCGCCCCGCTCTTCTCGGCCCGCGACATGGCTCGCCCGGACCACGCCCCCGACGACCATCCGAAGGTTCCGGCGGCCAAGATCGGCATCCTATTGGCCAATCTCGGCACGCCGGACGGCTATGATTACTGGTCCATGCGGCGCTACCTGAACGAGTTCCTGTCCGACCGGCGGGTGATCGATTATTCGCCGCTGGTCTGGCAGCCGCTGCTGCAGGGGGTGATCCTGTCCAAGCGCCCGTTCTCTTCCGGGGCGGCCTACAAGTCGATCTGGAACGAGGCGGCGGGGGAGAGCCCGCTGATGACCATCACCAAGTCGCAGACGGAGAAGCTGTCCGCGGCGCTATCGGAGCGGTTCGGCGACGGGGTCGTGGTCGATTTCTGCATGCGCTACGGCAATCCCTCGACCGTGTCGCGCGTGCGGCGGATGGTGCAGGAGGGATGCACCAGGATCCTGTTCTTCCCGCTCTATCCCCAATATGCCGGCGCTACCGTCGCGACCGCGAACGACCAGTTCTTTCGCGCGCTGATGAAGGAGAAATGGCAGCCCGCGTCGCGCACGGTGCCGCCCTATTTCGACCGCCCGTCCTATATCGACGCGCTGGCGGGATCGGTGGAGCGGACCTATGGCGCGATGGAGACGCCGCCCGACATGCTGGTATGCTCCTATCACGGTGTGCCGCAGCGCTATCTGATGGAGGGCGACCCCTATCATTGCCAGTGCCAGAAGACGACGCGCCTGCTGCAGGAGCGGCTGGGCTGGGCCGACGACCGGATCACCACCACCTTCCAGTCCCGGTTCGGCCCGGAGGAATGGCTGAAGCCCTATACGGTCGAGGAGGTGGCGCGTCTGGCCGAACGCGGCGTGAAGCGGATCGCCGTCTGTGCCCCCGCCTTCTCGGCCGATTGCATCGAGACGCTGGAGGAGATCAACGAGGAGATCCGCGAGAGCTTCGAGGAGGCCGGCGGTGAAAGCTTCACCTACATTCCCTGTCTCAACGACGACGCGGCTCATATTGCCGCGTTGGAAGAGGTGATCGTGGAGAACCTGGCGGGCTGGACCTGACACGAAAAGGGCGGCCGGAGGAACTCCGGCCGCCCGTTCAACCGGAAAGAACCCGATCAGTCGGTCGCGGCGACGGCGGCCACGACGGCGAGCAGCAGCAGCGGAATCACGAAGCCGCCCGAGGAACCCGAGGATTCTTCGACGACGACGGCGGGTTCCATGACCGGCGGCTCCGCGACCATGCCGCCGGCATAGGCGCCGGTGGCAGCGACGGACAGAGCGGCGGCAAGAGCGATCTTCTTCATCTTTCTCTCCAGTTTAGCCTGGTGCCTTTGTATCGGTGAGGCGGCAGCAGGCACCCAAAGACTGTACCTCGTCCCGTGATATACGCGACAAGGCGCATGGCTGGCAAAGCCCGGACAGGCAAGGAAAGTTCCCCCCGCGCCGGTGCTGTCAAATAAGCAACACCTGGGTCCCGACCGTGGTGAGCGAGAAGAGCTCTGCGATATGCTCGTTGTAGAGACCGATGCAGCCGTTGGACGAGCGCCGCCCGATCTTGCGCGTGTCCTGCGTGCCGTGGATCCGGTAATATTGCCAGCTGAGATACAATGCGTGAGTTCCGAGCGGATTTTCCGGCCCCGGGCCGATGAAGTCGGGCCATTCGGGATTGCGCGCCTTCATCTCGGGCGTGGGCGCCCAGCTTGGCCCCTCGACCTTGCGAATCACCTCGGTGCGGCCGCGGCGGGTCAATTCGTCGGTCTGCGGCACGGAGGTCGGATAGAGCTTGTAGAGGCTCTCGTCCTCGCCCCAGAAATGCAGGGCGCGGGACTGGATGTCGCACAGGACCGCGCCGCCGGCCAGAGTGTCGAAATGCGGCCGCCAGTCGCGCGTGCGGAAGCTCGACGCGTTGCGCCGCGTTTCCTGAGAAAGGGGCGCCGTGAACTCGGTCGATCCGCTCTGCTGCGCGATCGCCGGCGCGGCCAGGGCGGTCGCGGCCCCCGCGACGAACAGGCGGCGGGACAGGCGGAAGGGAGGGGTCATGCTCAGCCTCTGGTCGGTGTTTTCCGCAAGGTTACGCGGTCGTGATCGGCACGGCAAATCACGCGGGCGTGCGGGCGTCGATTGAACGGCGGCGCGCGACAGGCTACTGCGCCGGGGAGCGTCCCGTGCCAGCGGACCGAACCGGAGGAAACTGCCCATGCCGCGGCCTGCCGTGCTCATCGCCCTTCTGCTCCTCTCGGCCTGCGCCTACGGGCCGCCGCCCGCCATCGGCCCCGCGGGCGGTCCGGGGCCGCGCGCCTACGCGATCACGCCGCAGATGGAGGACGAGATCCAGCTTCGCTTCGCCGACGGGATGAACGCGATCCGGCGATCGGCCGGCGCCGCGCCCGTCCGGCTCGATGCGGAACTGACGGCCGCCGCCGCCACCCATGCGCGCGACATGAGCGTGCAGAACCGGCCCTGGCATTTCGGCTCCGACGGGTCGTCGCCGCTGGAGCGGGTGCGGCGCGCGGGCTATTCCGGCCGGCTTCTGGGGGAGAACATCTCGGAGACCTACGAGACGGAACTGGAGACGCTGGCGGCCTGGATGCAATCGCCGGGCACGCGGGACGTGATCACCGACGCGGCCGCGCGGGACCTGGGTTTCGCCTGGTTCCAGGAGCCGGGCGGCAAGATCTGGTGGACCATGGTCACCGGCACCCGGTCGCAGGCCGCCATCGCGGCGCAATCGAGCCCCCAGGTCCTGCCGCCGATGGGCCGCTAGGGATAGATGCTGATCGGCGTGCCGTCGCGCACCATCGCGTAGATCTGCTCCATCTCTGCGTCGCTGACGGCGATGCAGCCCGCCGTCCAGTCCCGTGGGGACCCCTTGAGATAGGTCGGACCGCGGCCGTGGATGAAGATGTCGCCCCCCGGCGGACGGCCGATGCCGCGCGCGACCTCCACGTCCCGGACGTTGGGATAGGAGATCCCGACCGAGAGGTGGTAGCGGCTGTCGGGATTGCGCTTGTCGATCCAGTAATGACCTTCGGGGGTGCGGCCGTCGCCCTCGAACTGCTTGTGGCCCTCGGGCGAGAAGCCCAGCCCGACGCCGTAGGAGCGCAGGATCGTGCGGTCGTTGAGCAGGTAGAGTTGGCGCGCGCTCTTGTCGATGACGACGCGCGTCACCTCGGGGCCGTCGTATTGCCGGAACTTGGAGGATCCGCAGGCCGACAGCGCGGCCAGCACGAATCCAAGGAGGATCGTTCTGAAGATGGTCATGAATCTGCTCGCTGCCTCGCGGGGGTTTTCCCCCGTCTATCGGCCTCTGAATACCCAAGAAACCCGGTATCCTGCCGTCACGAAGTCGTGAGAAAAACTAACGCCGGGTGAAGGCCGCGGCGAGTTCCACGTGGTTCGACCACCGGAACTGGTCCACGACCCGGATCCAGTCGATCCCGAACCCCGCCTCGCAGAGGATCGCCGCGTCGCGGGCGAAGGTCACGGGATTGCACGACACCGCCGCGACGACATCCACCTGCGCGCCGGCGATCTGACGCATCTGCGCCTCGGCGCCGGCACGGGGCGGATCGACCACGACCGCGTCGAACCGCGCCAGTTCGGGAACCGAGAGCGGATCGGAGAAGAGATCCCGCCGCGCGGTGGTGAGGGGGCGGTGGCCCTTGCCCTGTCGCCACGCGGCCTCGATCGCGTCGAGCATCTCCGCGTCGCCCTCCACCGCGTGGATGTCGGCGCGGCGGGACATCGGCAGCGCGAAGGTTCCGCAACCGGCGAAGAGGTCGGCCACGGACCGCGCCTCTCCGACCGCGCGGCTGACGCAGGCGATGAGCGCCTGCTCGCCCTGCCGCGTCGCCTGCAGGAAGGCACCGGGGGGCGGCACGACCCCCACCCCCGCGACGGACTGGCGCGGCGCGCGGGCCTGGAGGACCGGCTCGCCGTCGAGGGTCAGGCGGGCGATGCCGCCCTCGGCGGCGATGGCGGCGAGCTCGTCGCGCACACCGCGCCCCTCGCGTCCGCCGGTGATCGCCACGTCGAGCCCCGCCGGCGCGTGGATCACGGCGAATGTCAGCTCGCCCTTGCGGGTGGCGGCCGCCTCGGTCATCCGCGCCAGGAGCGGCAGCGCCGCCTCGATCTCGGGGACGAGGACGCGGCAGCCGGCGATGTCGGTGAGCGCCTCGGACCGGCGGCCGTGGAAGCCCACGATCGCGCCGCCCTTGCGCCGCCGCCCCGCCAGCACCGCCCGCCGCCGCGACCGCGCGGGCGAGGTCGCGATGCCCCGGATCGGCGCCTCGAGCCCGCGGGCGGCCAGGGCGTGGCGCACCACGTCCACCTTCCACCGCCCGACGAAGGGATCGGCGGCGTGCATCACCACGCAGCCGCCACAGGCCGCGTAATTGGGGCAATCGGGTACCACCCGGTCGGGCGAGTGGGTCAGGATGCGCGGCTCGGCGATCCGGCCCGCGACCGGCTCGCCCTCCACCTCCTCGCCGGGCAGGGCACCGGCGACGAAGATCGGCCCGTCGGCGATGCCGTCGCCCAGATGGCCCAGACGGTCGATCGTCAGCCGCATCTATTCCGCCGCCTGGCCGTAGGACATGAAGCCGCCCGATTGCCGCTTCCAGTAGCGGGCATAGATGCCGTCGCGGCGCAACAGGTCGTCATGGGTGCCTTCCTCGGCGATGCGGCCCTCTTCCAGCACGATGATGCGGTCCATCTGCGCGATTGTGGAGAGCCGGTGGGCGATGGCAAGGACCGTCTTGCCCTCCATCACCCGGTCGAGCGCCGACTGGATCGACGCCTCGACCTCGGAATCGAGCGCCGAGGTCGCCTCGTCCAGCACCAGGATCGGGGCGTCCTTGAGGATCGCGCGGGCGAGCGCGATGCGCTGGCGCTGGCCGCCCGACAGCTTCACGCCGCGCTCGCCCAGATGGGCGTCGTAGCCGCTGCGGCCGCGATGATCCGAAAGCGCCAGGATGAAGTCATGCGCCTCGGCCTGCCGGGCCGCCGCGACCATCTCGGCGTCCGAGGCGTCGGGCCGGCCATAGAGGATGTTGTCGCGCGCGGAGCGGTTGAACATGGCGGTCTCCTGCGTGACCATCCCGATGCGGCGGCGCAGGCTGTGCTGGGTGACATCGCGGATATCGGTCCCGGCCACGCTGATGCGCCCCGCCTCCACGTCGTAAAGCCGCAGGAGCAAGGCCACCATCGTGGACTTGCCCGCCCCGGAGGCGCCCACGACGCCGACCTTCTCGCCCTCGGCCAGGGTCAGGGTCACGTCGCGCAGCCCGCCCGCGTTGCCGCCATAGGTGAAGGTCACGCCCTCGAAGCGCACGTCGCCGCCCCGGGGCAACGCCGGCGCGCCGTCGCCGTCGGCGAGCTGGTGGGGCGGCGTGAGGGTGTGCATCCCGTCCTCGACCTCGCCCACATTGGCGTACATCGCCATGAGCGTGAAGCTGACCCACCCCGTCATCTGCGCGATGCGGATCGAGATCGCCCCGGCGGCGGTGATGTCGCCGGGTGTGGCCAGGCCCCGCGACCAGAGCCACAGCGTGCCGCCGATCAGCAGGACCGGCAGGACCCCGGCCAGCGTCATCAGGGTGAACCGGAACCCCGCCGACAGCACGCCGTATTCCACCGTCGCCTCGCGGAAGGTGGAGATCGCGTCGAGCGCGGCGCGGTCCTCGTGATCGTCATGGGCGAAGAGCTTCACCGTCTTGATATTGGTGACGGTGTCCACCACCTGGCCCGAGACCATGGCGCGGCTGGCCGCGCGCGCCTTCGACCGGGCCCTGACGCGGGGCATGAACCATCGGATCGTCCAGAGATAGATCACGACCCAGACCAGGAGCCCGGCGGCCATCCAGCCGTTGATCGTGGTCAGCAGCAATGCCGAGCCGATCAGGGAGGCCAGGGCGAAGCAGACCACGTTGATGAATTCCGTCGCCACGTCGGTGATCGCGCGGGAGGTCTGCATCTGCTTCTGCGCGATGCGCCCGGCAAAATCGTCGTCGAAGAACGTGACCGCCTGCCCCAGCGTCCAGCGATGCAGGCGCATCAGCACCATCGGGTTCACGTTCGGCGCCACCATGATCGCGTTCGACGCCGAGGAGAGGCCGAACATCAGCGGCCGCAGCAGCAGGAAGAACGCCCCCACCGCGACGAGCAGGAGGAGGTTCTCGGCGAAATATCCGCGGATGCCGTGATCGACGGCCGAATCGACCACCCGTCCCAGGATCACCGCCGTCACCACCTCGGCCGTGCCGGCGATGGCCGACAGAATGCCGGCGGCGGCCATCCAGCGCCACGATCCCTGCAACGCCCAGAGGAAGAACGCCCCGAGCGTGCGTGGCGGCGGCCCGTCCGCGGGGCGGAAGGCGTCGATCAATCCCGCGATGCGTCTCATTCCGCAGCCTCCGTTCCAAGATCGCGGCCGAGGTCGAGGAACCCGCCCGATTGGCGGGCCCAGAGCCGCGCATAGAGGCCGCCCCGCGCGATCAGCGCGTCGTGGGGCCCGTCCTCGACCACGCGGCCCGCATCGAGCACGACGATCCGGTCCATCGCCGCGATGGTGGAGAGGCGATGCGCGATGGCGATCACCGTCTTGCCCTGCATCACACCGTAGAGGGTGCCCTGGATCGCCTCCTCGACCTCGGAATCAAGCGCCGAGGTCGCCTCGTCCAGCACCAGGATCGGCGCGTCCTTGAGGATCACGCGGGCCAGCACGATGCGCTGCCGCTGCCCGCCCGAGAGCTTCACGCCCCGCTCGCCCACATGGGCGTCGTAGCCGCGCCGGCCGGCGGCATCCTCGAGGTCGAGGATAAAGGCGTGCGCCTCGGCCCGCCGGGCGGCCGCCACCATCTCCTCCTCCGAGGCGTCGGGGCGCCCGTAGAGGATGTTGTCGCGCACCGAACGGTGGAGGAGGGAGGCATCCTGGCCGACCATGCCGATCTCCTGCCGGAGGCTCTGCTGCGTGACGCCGCGGATGTCCTGCCCGTCGATCCGGATGCGCCCCGCCTCGGCGTCGTAGAAGCGCAGGAGCAGCTTGACCAAGGTCGACTTGCCCGCCCCCGAGCGGCCGACCAGCCCGACCTTCTCTCCCGGCGCAACGCGGAGAGAGACGGCGTCGAGCCCGCCCCGCGACCGGCCGTAATGGTGCGACACCGCCTCGAACGCGACGTCGCCGCGGGACAGGCGGAGCGCGCCCGCCCCGGGCCTGTCGGTGAGGGCGATCGGCTGGGCGATGGTTTCCATGCCTTCGGCGACGATGCCGAGATTGCGGAAGAACGAGCTGACCGCCCACATGATCCAGCCGGTCATCCCGTTCAGGCGGATGGCGAGCGCGGTGGCGGTGGCCACCACGCCCACGCTGGCCGCGCCCGCGAACCACAGCCCGATGGCCCAACCCGTGACGCCCACCATCAGCGCCCCGTTCAGGCCGACGAGCGCGACGTCCATGATGGTGTAGAGCCGCATCTCCCGCTGGAAGGTGGTCCGGGCCCGCTCGATCGCCTCGCGTCCATATTCGAGTTCCCGGTCGTGATGGGCGAAGAGCTTGACCGAGTGGATGTTGGTGTAGGTGTCCACCACGCGGCCCGTGACGAGGCTGCGCGCCTCGGCGGCGGCCTGGCTGGCCGGGCCGATGCGCCGCACCACCCAGCGCACCAGGAGCGCATAGAGCGCCGCCCACAGGATCAGCGGCACGGCCAGCCAGGGATTCGCTCCCGACATCAGGATCAACGCCCCCGCGACATAGGCGACCGCGTAGGTCAGCGCGTCGAAGATCTGGAACACCGCCTCGCCGGCGGCGGGGGGCGCCTGCATGATCCGGTTGGCGATGCGGCCCGCGAAATCGTTCTCGAACCAGCCGACCGATTGCCGCATCACGTGCTTGTGGGCCCGCCAGCGGAACACGGTGCCGTAATTCGGCATGATCGCGTTGTTGAGGATCAGGACGTTGAGCGCCTGCAGCGCGGGCCTGAGGAAGAGGATCGCCGCGGCGACGGCCAGCAATTCCAGCCCGTGCGTGGCCCAGACCGCCTCCCGGTCGGCATCGGACAGAAGGTCCACGACCCGTCCCATGTAGCCCAGGAGCCAGACCTCCACCGCCGCGACGAGAATCGAGGTGATCGCGGCGGTCGCGAAGACGGCGCGGAACGGCCCCGAATAGGACCGGATGAACGACCACAGCCGGCGCGGCGGGGCGTCGGCCTCCTCATGCGGGGCATAAGGATCCACCAGATTTTCGAAATACCGGAACATGCGGGCCTTTCGGGCGTCGCTGCCGAAGATAAGCCATGCCGGCCCGAATGGAACCACCCGCTCGCGGTGACGCGATCTCAGCCCAGGAGGTCGTCGCGCGTCAGGGTGAAGCCCGAGGCGATCCAGTCGCGTTCCAGTTCCCGCAGCCGCCGTCCGATCGCGGCGCCCCGGTGGCGCGGCGCCAGATCGGCCCCGCGCACGGGAAAGACGGCCCGCGCCCCCCGGTCGAGTTGCGATTGCAGGTCGGCGGGGAGCGGGGCGGAGAAGGCGGCGGCGCGCAGCAGCTCGACCTCCCGCGCGGTCTCGAGCCCGAGCCGCCAGGCGTTCTCCGCCGCGCCGGCCTCGCTGCGGGTCGCCTCGCGCAGGGTGGCGAGGCGGCGGGCCGTCCGGCGCGACAGCCGCAGCCGCCCCGCGACCTCCTCGCCGCCGAGGCAGGCCAGGCGCCGCACGGCATCGGGCGCCAGTGAAAGGACCCCCTCCAGATGGACGAGCGGGGCCAGGGCCGCGGCGTCCGCGCCCGGCAGGATCCGCGCCAGGATCCCCGCCCCGGCCATGGAAGATGCGGAGGGGGCGGGATCGGGCGCCGCGAGAAGCTTCAGCATTTCGCGCCCGACCCGCTCGGACGAGAGCCGCTCCAGCCCCTCGGCGCCCTCGGCGCAGGCGGCGAGCGCCTCGGCGTCGATGCCGCCCTCGGGGTCGCCGTACCAGGCGTGGAACCTGAAATAGCGCAGGATCCGCAGGTAATCCTCGGCGATGCGCGCGGCCGCCCGGCCCACGAAGCGGACCCGGCGCGCCTCCAGGTCCGACCAGCCGCCCAGCGGGTCGACCACCTGTCCGTCGGCCTCGGCATAGAGGGCGTTCATCGTGAAGTCGCGCCGGGCCGCGTCCTCGGCCACGTCGGTCGCGAAGGCGACGACGGCGTGCCGCCCGTCCGTTTCCACGTCGCGGCGGAAGGTCGTGACCTCGAGCGGGCGGTGATCGGCGACGACGGTCAGGGTGCCGTGCGCGATGCCCGTCGGCACGGTCCGAAGGCCGGCCCGCGCGGCGATGTCCGCCACCCGGTCCGGGACCGCGTCGGTCGCGATGTCGATGTCGTCCACGGGCGCGCCCAGCGCGGCGTTCCGCACGCAACCGCCCACGAAGAGCGCGCGATGCCCGGCCGCCGTCAGCGCCGCCATCAGCCGCTGCGCGCCCGGATCGTGCCGCCACGGGCCGTCGACCCTCATGCCAGTCCCTCCGCCAGCGCCCGCAGGATCCGGGCGGTCGCGCCCCAGATGTAATAGGGCCCCCAGGGGACGACATAGTACCGGCGCACCGTGCCGCGCCACGGGCGCGCCTCGACCCGGTAGCGGGACGGATCGGCCAGATGCGCGAGGGGCACCTCGAAGATCTCGGCCACCTCGCCGGCCTCGGGGCGCAGGTCGACATCGCCGCGCACCAGCCCCAGCACGGGCACCATCCGGAAGCCGGTCACCGTCTCGTGGCCCGGCAGCTCGCCCAGCACGTCGACCGCGCCGGGCGGCAGGGCCGTCTCCTCCCAGGCCTCGCGCAGGGCGGCGGCGGTGGCATCGGTGTCGCGGGGCTCGATCTTGCCCCCCGGGAAGGCGATCTGGCCGGGATGCTGGCTGAGCGCCGAGGACCGCTTCGTCAGGATCACGCGGCCGGTTTCGCGCACCCCCACGAGGACCCCGGCGCCGCGCAGGGACCGGGGGCCCGACCCGGCCGCGGCGGCGTTCAGGTCGAAATCGGAGGTGCGGCCGGCCATCCGCGCGCGGGCGCGGACCAGCCGGTCGCGCAGATCACTCACCCCCGCCCGCGGCGCCCTCCGCCTCGAAGCCGAGCGTCCTGGGGTCGAATTCGTAATGCGCGCCGCAGAACTGGCAATCCGCGGTCACCATCCCGCTTTCCGTGGTCATCGTCGCGATGTCCTTTTGCGAATAGATCGACAGGGACTGGCGCACCTTGTCGGGGCCGCAGGTGCAGCCGAAGGTCAGCGGCTGGGCGTCGAAGACGCGCGGCGTCTCTTCGTGGAAGAGGCGGACGAGAAGGTCGGTGGGCTGCACGTGCGGGCCGATGAGCTCGGTCTCCTCGACGGTGTCGAGCAGGGTGTTGGCGCGATTCCAGTGCTCCGCCTCGTCTCCGTCGAGCACGTCGCCGGCCGCCATCAGCCCGCCCTCGCCGGAGCCGCCCTCGCCCGACCTGAGCGGCGAGGCCTTGGGCATGTGCTGCAGCATGACGCCGCCGGCCCGCCAGCGCGCGGCGGCCTTCGGCTCCTGCGCCTGGCCGAAGCTCATCGCGAACCGGGTCGGAAGCTGCTCGGACTGGGCGAAATACGTCTCGGCGCAGGCCGAGAGCGATCCGCCGGCCAGCGGGGTGATCCCCGAATAGGGTTTCATCCCGTCGCCCTGGTCGAGCAGCAGCGCGAAATAGCCCTTGCCGATCTGGTCGAACGGTTCGCTCCCCCCCTCCAGCCGGTCGGCGTCGAAACTGGCATAGGCGCGCACCCAGGCGGGACGCCCGTCGGCGCCGGGGGCGTAGTAATCGGTGGCGATCAGGCGGATGGGCCCCTCGCCCCGGACCTGGAGGGAGAGCTTCCACCGCAGCTTGATGGCCTGGCCGATCAGCGCCGTCAGTGTCACCGCCTCGGCCACCAGCGCCTCGATCTCGGGGGGGTAGTCGTGCTGGGCCAGCACGTCGTCCAGAACCCCGTCGAGGCGCGCTACCCGGCCGCGGATATCGGACCGGTCGAGCTGGAAGGGCAGGACGGTGTCGTCCCAGGCGATGGTCGATCCTAGGGTCATGGGCTTCCTCGGCTGGCCGCGAATTGGCATACCGCGACCATATATGCGCCCCTGCGCCACCTTGAACCCCGGGAAGCGACCCCATGATCCGACGCTACGGCCCACCCCCCGACTACCGCCGCCATGTCGCCCGACCGGGGGCCTATGCGGTGATCCTGTCCGGCCGCGACGTGCTCGTGACCCTGCAGGAGGCGCCGCGCCGCGAATTGCAGCTGCCCGGCGGCGGCATCGACCCGGGCGAATCGCCCCTGCGCGCGCTGCACCGGGAGGTGCGGGAGGAGACGGGATGGACGATTTCCGCGCCCCGCCGCCTGGGCGCGTTCCGCCGCTTCGTCTGGATGCCGGAATACCGCATCCACGCCGAGAAGATCTGCACGGTCTACGTCGCCCGGGCTGGGCTGCGGATCGGCCCGCCGAGCGAACCCGACCACCGCGCGCTGTGGCTGGGGGTGGAGGAGGCCGTGGCGCATCTGGGTAATGCGGGGGACGCCGCGTTCCTGGCCGCAGCGGTCACGCCCGATGCTCCACCAGGATCGCCGACAGGTCGTCCGGTATCTCGCCGTCGTCGACGAGGGCGCTCAATTCCCAGCTGAGCGCGGCCAGGAGCGCCTCTCCGCCGATGTCGCGCCGCGACCGCATCAGCCGCGCCAGACCCTCCTCCTCGAGCATGCTTCCGCCCGGATCGGGACATTCGGTGATGCCGTCGGAATAGAGCAACAGGCGCGATCCCGGCGGCATGATTACCTCCTCCACGGTGAATTCGGCGTCCTCCAGCAGGCCGATCGGGGGGCCGCCGGCGCCGGTGAACGACACCGTGCCGTCCGCCACCTGGACCAGCGGATGCGGATGGCCCGCCTGGCAGAAGACGAAGCGCCCCGTCGCAAGATCGAGTTCTCCGATCACGATGGTGAAGTAGTGGTCGGTGCCGATATCGCCCAGGAAGCGGCCGTTCAGACGCCGGCAGACCTCGTCGGGGGCCATCATGCGCGGTCCCGCGTCGCTGCGCGCGAGCGCGATGTTGCCGTCGGGCTCGGCCCCCGACAGCCACGAGGACAGGCGCGCCGTGATCAGCGCCGAGGCGATCCCATGCCCCGACACGTCGAGCGCGTAGATGCCGATCCGCCCCGGTTCGGTGGGGAAAGCCCCGATCATGTCGCCGCCGATATGGCCCGATGGCTGGAGCGCGAAGCTGATCCGCCACGCCCCCTGCTCCACCGGGCGGCGGGGCACGAGCGACATCTGCAGTTTGCGCGCCTCCACCAGGTCGCGGTCGAGCGCGGCATTGAGGTCGCGCACCTTTTCCAGCGTCGTGGAGATGAGCCGGTTCTTCTGCCGCAGCTCGCCGCTCATCTTCAGGAGCCGCTCGCCGGCCGCGATCCGCGCGCGCAGCTCCTCCGCCGAGAGCGGCTTGGACAGGAAGTCGTCGGCCCCCTCGCGCAGCGCCGTCGCCAGATCCTCCTTGTCCGACTTGGAGGTCAGGATGATGAAGTAGATGTAATCGTCGTCGATCCCGCGCAGGCGGCGGCACAGGTCGAGCCCGCTCATCCCCGGCATCATCCAGTCGCTGATCACGATCCGGGGCCGGGCGGCGTGGCATACCTCGAGCGCCTCCTCGGCGGAGCCGGCCTCCAGCACGTCGTATCCGCTGTCGGACAGGGCCGAGATCAGGATGCGCCGCTGCAGGCGGCTGTCGTCGACAACCAGCAGCCGGCCGCTGGCTGCGGGCCAGATCTGGTCCGAGCACGTGGAAGAAATGACCGTCACGAAATGCGCCTCACCGGAATGGTCCCCTCAGTACGGCGGGGGCGTTAAACGGCGGTAAAACGCCGAACCTGCCGTGCAGGCGGCGCGGCGAACCCTTTGTTAAGCCACCCCCCCTAGACCGGAGGCGCGACGGAGGGAGGCGAACGTGATCGACTGGATGCGCATATCCGATCTGAAGACCGAGTTCGGGACCGACGGTTTCGAGGAGATCCTGGCGATCTTCTTCGAGGAGACGGAACCGGCGATCGAGCGGCTGTCCCGGGGCCATAGCGGCGATCCGGCCGCCGACCTGCACTTCGTCCGGGGCAGCGCCGACAACATGGGGCTGTCCGATCTGGTGGCGGCCTGCCGCCGGGGCGAGGCGGCCGTCGCGGCGGGGGCGCCCCCCGACATCAGCGGTGTGCGCCATGCCTTCGACGGGGCGCGCCGCGCCCTCCTGCGGATGGCGGCCTGATCGGTCAGATCAGGAATTCGGCCAAGATCGGATCGCTGGTGATGTCGCGGTAGGTGAAGTCGGCGGCGTCGAGACGCGAGAAGAGAGTGTCGAAATTGGCAGCGTCGTCGGTCTCGATCCCGATCAGGACCGACCCGAAGTTGCGCGCCGATTTCTTGAGGTACTCGAACCGGGCGATGTCGTCCGACGGGCCCAGCATCTCGAGGAAATCGCGCAACGCCCCCGGCCGCTGCGGCAAGCGCAGGATGAAGTACTTCTTGATGCCGGAGAAGCGCTGCGCGCGCTCCTTGACCTCCGGCAGCCGCTCGAAGTCGAAATTGCCGCCCGAGGTGACGCAGACCACCTTCTTGCCGCGGATCCGGTCCGCGATCAGCGGCAGAACGTCGACCGACAGGGCGCCGGCGGGCTCCAGGACGATCCCCTCCACGTTCAACATGTCGAGCATGGTGGCGCAGATCCGGTCCTCGGGCGCGAGAAGCACGTCGCCGGGCGGCACGTCGCGCAGGACATCGAAGGTCCGCTGCCCGATCCGGGCGACCGAAGCGCCGTCGACGAAGGAATCCACCCGCCCGAGGGTCGTGGGCTCTCCCCTGGCGAGGGCCTCGGTCAGGCTCGCCCCGCCGACGGGTTCCACGAGGATCAGCGGCACCTCGGGCGCCATGGCGTCGAAATAGCGCTTCATCCCCGAGGACAGCCCGCCGCCGCCCACCGGCAGGATGACCATGTCCGGCGGCCCACCCAGTTCCTCCAGCATCTCAACCGCGACGCTCGACTGGCCCTCGATGACGTGGGGATCGTCGAAGGGGGCCAGGAAATGGCCGCCCCGCTCGGCGCAGAATTCCTGCGCGACGCGCAGCGTCTCGTCGAAATAATCGCCGATCAGCCGGATCTCGACCGCGGTGCCGCCGAAGGCACGGGTCTTCTCGACCTTCTGGCGGGGCGTCGTGACGGGCATGAAGATCACCCCCCGGACGCCGAAATGCGCGCAATTGAACGCGACCCCCTGGGCGTGGTTGCCCGCGCTCGCGGCGACGAACAGGTCCTGGTCGGGATCGCTCTCCCGGGCCTTTCGCATCGCGTTGAAGGCGCCGCGGATCTTGTAGGAGCGGACGGGCGTCAGATCCTCGCGCTTCAGCCAGATGTCGGCGTCGTGCTTCTGGCTGAGATAGGCGTTGCGCTGCAAGGGCGTGGCCGGGAACAGCGAGCGGAGCCGCGCGGTCACGGCAAGGGCGGTATCTGCGAAATCGCTCATGGTCCTGCCATGGCGCGTCGGGCGCGCGGTGGCAAGGGTCGCGACCTTGTCGGCCCTGCCCTTTCCCGGTATCGCCCACCCGTCACGCCAAGGAGGGCCCGATGTCCGCACCGAAGAAAGTCGTCCTCGCCTATTCCGGCGGTCTGGACACGTCGATCATCCTGAAATGGCTGCAGACCGAATATCGCTGCGAGGTCGTGACGTTCACCGCCGATCTGGGCCAGGGCGAGGAGCTGGAACCGGCGCGGAAGAAGGCGGAGCAGATGGGCGCCTCCGCCATCTACGTCGAGGATCTGCGCGAGGAATTCGTGCGCGACTTCGTGTTTCCGATGTTCCGGGCCAACGCGGTCTACGAGGGGCTCTACCTCCTCGGCACCTCCATCGCCCGGCCCCTGATCTCCAAGCGGCTGGTGGAGATCGCCGAGGAGACCGGCGCCGACGCCGTCGCCCACGGCGCCACCGGCAAAGGCAACGACCAGGTGCGGTTCGAACTGGCCGCCTACGCGCTGAACCCCGAGATCCGTGTGATCGCGCCCTGGCGGGAATGGGACCTGACGAGCCGCACGAAGCTCATCGACTTCGCAGAGAAGCACCAGATCCAAATCGCCAAAGACAAGCGTGGCGAGGCCCCGTTCTCGGTCGACGCGAATCTCCTGCACACCTCCTCCGAGGGCAAGGTGCTCGAAGACCCCGCCGAGGACGCGCCCGATTACGTCTACCAGCGCACGGTGAACCCCGAGGACGCCCCCGACCAGCCGCAATTCGTCGAGGTCGGGTTCGAGAAGGGCGATGCCGTCTCCATCGACGGGCAGGCCATGTCCCCCGCCGAGGTGCTGACGAAGCTGAACGAGCTGGGCGGCGCCCACGGGATCGGCCGTCTGGACTTGGTGGAAGGCCGATTCGTCGGCATGAAGTCCCGCGGCATCTACGAGACGCCGGGCGGCACGATCCTGTTGGAGGCGCATCGCGGGATCGAGCAGATTACCCTCGACCGCGGCGCGGGCCACCTGAAGGACGAGTTGATGCCCCGCTATGCGGAGCTGATCTACAACGGCTTCTGGTTCAGCCCCGAGCGCGAGATGCTGCAGGCCGCGATCGACCGCTCCCAGGCCCACGTGACCGGCACGGTGCGCGTCAAGCTCTACAAGGGATCGGTCCGGACCGTCGGCCGCTGGTCGGATCACAGCCTCTATTCCGAGGCACACGTCACCTTCGAGGACGATGCCGGCGCCTACGACCAGAAGGACGCTCAGGGCTTCATCCAGCTGAACGCGCTGCGCCTAAAGCTACTCGCGGCGCGGAAGCGTCGCCTGGGCTGAAGACCAGGACGCCCGCCGCGACAGGCGGCGGGCGGATCGACAAGATAGGCGGGACCGTGCACGGGCCCCGCCTGCCCCGCGGCGATCAGGCCGCGGCGCTGTCGTGCTCGACCGTCTCGGACGCCTTGCCGATGGCGATCCGGCGCGGCTTCAGCGCCTCGGGCACCTCGCGCTTCAGTTCGACGATCAGCATGCCGTTGACATGGCGCGCCGCCTCCACCCGGACATGATCGGCGAGGTGGAAACGCCGCTCGAAGGCGCGGGTGGCGATGCCGCGATGGAGGTAGGTGCGGCCCTTGTCGTCATCGGCCTTGCGGGCGGAGACGACGAGCGCGTTCTCGCGCTGCTCGACGGTCAGCTCGTCCTCGGTGAAGCCCGCCGCGGCGATCTCGATCGACCAGGCGTCGTCGCCCGTGCGCTCGATGTTGTAGGGCGGGTAGGTCTGGCCCCCGGACGGGTCGCTGAGGACACGGTCCATCAGGTCGGCCATCTGGTCGAAGCCGACGGTGGCACGATAGAGGGGGGCAAGGTCGAAGGTTCTCATCGGATGATCCTTTCGCGAAGCGATTACCAATGTTTGCGCCCTCCCGCTGGCGGGACGGGCCGGTGCCGGACCCTAAGGCGGCGTCCGGCTTGGTGGATCTGGGAATTGGACGGCACCCCGTCAAGATCCCGGCAGGGCCGGATCACGGCGCGATGATCGGCCCTGGAATGCTGCCGTCCGCCCCCGCCGCGACGGGGACGCGCGGCCCCCCGGACGGGTCGGCGGCCGGGCCTCCGGCCGCCTCGATATGCGCGCGCAGGGCGGCGAGCGCCGCCAGGTCCGCGCCGATCGAGACGTGCCGCCCGTCGGCCTCCGCCATGGCCGAGACCACCGACACCACCTGCAGGCCGCTCTCCCCCCGGTGCAGGACCGGCGCGCCCGAGGTTCCGAAATCGGCCGCGCAGGACAGGATCAGCGCCCCCTCGCGGCGGTCGAGCACCTCGCAGGCATCCTGGATCGATGGCCCCTGGGGCCGGTCATGCGCGTAGGAGACCACCCCGACCCGGCGACCCGGCGCGGGGCGGGCCGGGATCGGCACGATCCGCACCGGATCGATCGCCCGGTCGAGTTCGATCAGCGCGAGATCGGCGGCCAGATCGCCAAGCCCGGTGCCGGCGGGGTCGTAGCCGGGCGGGATGGCCACGCGCATGCCGCGGCGATGCGCTTCGGCCCGGCCGTCCAGCAACCCGGCGCGGAAGGTCAGGCGCCGCGCCTCGGCCACGCGGCCATCCGGCTCCAGCACGCAATGCGCCGCGGTGAGGACCAGCCGGTCGGTCAGGAGCGTGGCGGTGCAGAAGCCCCGTCCGTCATTGTCGAGCCGCCCCACCGCCAGGAAGGGTGCGCTGTCCGCCCCGGCGGAGAGGAACCGCGGCACGCTGTCCGCCGCCGCCGTCCCCGTCCCGAGCGCGAGAAGGGCGGCGAGCGCCGCCGCCCGGAGCCGCCTCGTCGCCCATCCCTTCGGCGCGGCCGCCCCCGTCACGATACCGGCGCGGCCGCGCGGTCCGCCCGCTCTGCGGGGACGAGGTCGGCCGGCAGCTTCGCCGGTCGCGGCCCGCCGGTGGCCCAGTCGAGAAGCTCCACCGTGTGCAGGACCGGCAAGGCCGTCCCCGAGGCGATCTGCGTCAGGCAGCCGATATTGCCGGCGGCGATCACTTGCGGGTCCTTCGCCTCGATGGTCCTGATCTTGCGCTCCTTCAACTGGCCCGCGATTTCGGGCTGCATCAGGTTGTAGGTCCCGGCCGAGCCGCAGCAGAGGTGACTGTCCGCCGGCTCCACCACCTCGAATCCCGCCCGGGTCAGGAGGGTCTTGGGCGCCGCGCGCACCTTCTGCCCGTGCTGGAGCGAGCAGGCCGCGTGGTAGGCGACGCGGATCCGCCCCGTGCCCGCGGTCGTGGGCTGGCGGGCGTCGATCCCGGCGATGTCCTCGGCCGCCTCGTTCGGGGTGTGGAGCGGCTCCCCGCCCGGCAGAAGGCGCTCCAGCAGTTCCGACACGTCCACGGCCAGATCACTGATCTCCTGCGCCGCCTCGGCGAGGTCCGTGGTCCGCATCATGTGGCCGTAATCCTTGACCGTGGTGCCGCAGCCCGACGTGTTCACCACCACCGCGTCCAGCCCGCCCTCGCGCCGTACCCGTTGCCAGGCGCGGATATTGGCCCCGGCCTGGGCGTGGCTCTCGCGCGTCTTGCCCATGTGATGGACGAGCGCCCCGCAGCAGCCCATCCCCTCGGCGACGACCACCTCGCAGCCCAGCCGCGTCAGAAGGCGCACGGTCGCCGCGTTGATCTCGGGATCGAGGGTGGATTGCGCGCAACCCGTCAGCAGCGCCACCCGCATCCGCGTCTCGCCCCGGGCGGGATGGGTCTGGGGCCGGTCGACATCGCTGCGCGGCGCAATGGTGGCGGGCGCCATGTCGAGCATCGCCCTGAGCCGCCTGTCCGGCAGCCATCGGCCAAAGGGCCGCCCGAGCCGCGCCGCCCTCAGGGCCAGGCGGAACCGGCCCGGATAGGGCAGGACCATCGCCAGCACGCGGCGCAGCGCCCGGTCCTTAAGGGGCCGCCGGTAGGTCCGTTCGATATGGGCGCGGGCATGATCGACGAGGTGCATGTAATGCACGCCCGATGGACAGGTGGTCATGCAGGCGAGACAGGACAGGCAGCGGTCGATGTGCTTGACCGTCTTCTCGTCCGCGGGGCGGTCGTTCTCCAGCATGTCCTTGATGAGGTAGATCCGGCCGCGCGGGCTGTCGTTCTCCTCGCCCAGGACCTGGTAGGTCGGGCAGGTGGCGGTGCAGAATCCGCAATGGACGCAGGCGCGCAGGACCTCGTTCGATCGCGCGACATCGGGGTCCTGCAGTTGCGCGGCGGTGAAATGGGTCTGCATGGAAACTCCGGACTGGTCAGGCGGGAACGGGGCGGGCCCGGAACAGGCCCGCCGGATCGAACTTGTCCCGGATCCCGCCGCTCAGGGCGGCGATCGCGTCGGGTTCGGGGTGCAGGGTGCCGAGCCGGGAATGGGTGTCCGCGGCGGCCCGGACCAGCGTGGCGTGACCGATGCCCGGGCACGCGGCGCGCAGGTCGGTGCCCGGGGGCGCCTCGGCCCAGATCAGACCGCCGCCCCAGTCGATCAGCGCGCGCCCCGGAAGGCGCGCCACCGTGTCCGCCGCCCGCGACGGCCGGACCGAGATCCGCCACAGGTCCGCATCGCCGGTCAGGTCGGCCGCGTCCCTGATGCGTGGCCACGGCCCCTCGCCCTCGCTCACCGACAAGGCGCCGTGGGAGGACAGCGCCCGGGTCAGCCGCTCGGCGCGATAGGCGACCGAGGCCGCGCTGCCCTCGATCCGCAGATGGGTCCGGCCGGATTGCGGATCGTGCGCGGCGCCGGTCACCTCGAAGGGCGTGGCGAGCGCCGCCGACATCGCCCCGACCGCCGCGACCGCCGGCAATCCCTCGGCGGTCAGGGTCGCGGTCGCCGCCACGCCGGGCAGGAGCTTCAGCCCGACTTCGGTGATCGCGCCGAGCGTCCCGCGACTGCCGCAGAGGAGCCGGACGAGGTCCAGCCCGGTGACGTTCTTCATCACCCGGCCGCCATTCTTGAGGATCGTGCCCTCGCCGTCCACGAAACGCAGCCCCAGCACCGCGTCCCGGCAGGCCCCGGCCACGACCCGGCGGGGGCCCGACGCATTGGTGGCCACGCAGCCGCCGATCGTCGGCTCTCCGCCCCGGCCGAGCACGGTCCGCGCGTCCCAGGGCTCGAAGGCCAGCCGCTGGCCCTCGGCGGCCAGCGCCGCCTCGATCTCGGCCATGGGGGTGCCGGCCCGCGCCACCATGGTCAGCGCGCCGGGCTCGTAGAGCGTGATGCCCCGGATCCCGCGGATCGAGAGGGTCGTGGCATGCTCCGCCGCCGGCGCCCGGGTGCCCCCGCCCCTGATCGCCAGCGGCCCCGTCGCCGAGCGGATGGCATCGGCCAGTTCCGCCGCGCTGCCGGGCGTCAACTCCCCCATGTCTTCACCTTTTTCCAAGTACCCCGGGGTGAATTGCCGCCCCCCGGGGCGGCAAGAGGGGCAGTGCCCCTATTCCGCCGCCAGCGCCCGGCGCCCGGCGCTCGTGTCGAGCGGGAACACCTTGGCGGGATTGAGCAGCCATGCCGGGTCGAACACGTCCTTTACCCGCATCTGCGCCTCCAGGTCGGCCGGATCGAACTGGGCCGCCATCAGGTCGCGCTTCTCGACACCGACGCCGTGCTCGCCGGTCAGGCAGCCCCCGACCTCCACGCAGAGCGTCAGGATGTCGGCGCCGAGCGCCTCGGCCTTCTCCAGCTCGCCCGCTTCGTTGGCGTCGAAGAGGATGAGCGGGTGCATGTTGCCGTCGCCGGCATGGAACACGTTGGCGACCTCCAGCCCGTATCCCGCGGCCATCTCGCCGATGCGCCGCAGCACCCGGGGCAGTTCGCCCACCGGGATCGTCCCGTCGAGGCAGATGTAGTCGTTGAGCTGCCCCATCGCCCCGAAGGCCGACTTGCGCCCGAGCCAGATGCGGGAGCTTTCCTCCTCGCTCTGGGAGACGCGGACCTCCACCGGATCGAGCTTGCGCGCGATTTCGGTGATGACGCCCAGCTGTTCGTCGATCTCGGCCTCCGACCCCTCGACCTCGACGATCAGCATCGCGGCGCAATCGGGATATCCCGCGCCCGAGAACGCGTCCGTGGCGCGGATGCAGGGGCGGTCCATGAACTCGATCGCCACCGGCAGGATGCCGGCCTTGATGATGTCGCTGACGCATTGTCCCGCCACTTCGGACGAATCGAAGCCGATGAGGCAGGGGCGGGCACCCTCGGGCTTGGGCAGGATGCGCAGGGTCGCCTCGGTCACGACGCCCAGCTGCCCCTCGGATCCGCAGATCAGGCCCAGCAGGTCGAGCCCCCCGGCATCCATGTGCGCGCCGCCCAGTTCGACCACCGTCCCGTCAATCAGGACCACGGTGGCGCCCAGGAGGTTGTTCGTCGTCACCCCGTATTTCAGGCAATGGGCGCCGCCCGAATTCATCGCGATGTTGCCCGCGATCGCGCAGGCCAGCTGCGAGGAGGGATCGGGCGCGTAGAAGAAGCCGTCCGCCTCCACCGCGCCGGTGACCGAGAGGTTCGTGCGTCCCGTCTGGACCCGGATGAGCCGATCCTCGTAGCTCGTCTCCAGCACCTCGGTGAGGCGCGCGACGCCGAGGATCACGCAATCGGCGGTCGGCAGGGCCCCGCCGGCCAGCGACGTGCCCGCCCCCCGCGGCACCACCGGGACGCGATGCTCGTGGCAGAGCCTCAGGCAGGCCGCAACTTCCTCGGTCGAGCGCGGCAGCACCACGGCGAGGGGCGGGCATGCATAGGCCGTCAGCGCGTCGCATTCGTAGGCGCGCAATTCCTCGGGGGCGTGGATCACCGTTTCGGCGGGCAGGGCCCGGACGAGGCGGCGTACGAGCTCGGCCTTGAGGGACAGGATCCGCGCGTCGGGTTCCGGCATCTGCATCGTTGGCTCCTCCTCCTCCGGCAGGCTAGGTGCGCGACGGACCGCTGGCAAGCGGCTGGCCCGCGTCGTAACCTCAGGGTGATGACCTTTCTCGACCGCCTCACCATGCTCTCGCTCCTCGACGGGATCGCGGTCGCGATCCTGCTCGCGGGCTGGCAGGCGATCGGCGTCCTGATCGAGCGCGAGGGCGCGTCCTGGCCCTCCGTCGCCGCCCTGATGATGGAGCAGCGGCGGGAATGGATGCGGCAGATGGTCGCGCGCGATCCGCGGATCTTCGATGCCACGATCCTGTCGGCCCTGCGCCAGGGCACCACGTTCTTCGCCTCGACGCTGGTCATCGCCATCGGCGGGGTGCTGGCGCTGATCGGCAACGCCGAACGGCTGGCCGGAGTGGCCGGCGAGCTCGGCACCGCCGCCCCCGTCGTCGTCTACGAGCTGAAGCTCGGCCTGGTCGCGATCCTGCTGACCGACAGCTTCCTCAAGTTCGTCTGGTCGAACCGGCTCTTCGGCTATTGCGCGGTGGTCATGGCTGCGGTTCCGAACGATCCCGCCGCGCCCGATGCCGGCTTCCGCGCCCAGCAGGCGGCCGACCTCAACATCCGCGCGGCGTGGAACTTCAACCGCGGCCTGCGGGGCACGTATGTCGCGCTGGCGGCCTTGGCCTGGCTGGCCGGTCCGGTGCCGCTGCTCGGGGCGAGCGGCTTCGTGCTCTGGACCATCTGGTCGCGCGAATACCGGTCGTACACCCGGGACATCCTGACCCGTCCACCCGGCCCCTGACCCCTGACCCAGCGATCTCGGGCAGGATACGGCCGTTCCCGCCTCGTGCCGCGCATTCGTGGTGGCCCCCGCGCGGCCGGCTGCTAGGCTCCGCACCGGACCAGGGAGGGTTTCATGGGCGCATTCAACATCTTTGCTTTCGTCGCCTTCACGGCGCTGGTCGCCGTGCTGTCATGGCTTTGGACGCGCGGCACGGATGCCGGCTCGGGGGTCGGCTATTACCTGGGCGGACGCTCGCTGACGGCGCCGGTGATCGCCGGCTCGCTGCTGCTCACGAACCTGTCGACCGAGCAGATCGTCGGGCTGACCGGACAGGCCTATTCTTGGGGCATCCTCGTCATGGCGTGGGAGACGCTGGCGGCCATCGCGATGGTGGTGACGGCGCTGGTCCTCCTGCCCCGCTACTTGCAGCGCGGCGTGTCGACGATCCCCTCCTTCCTGGAGGACCGCTACGATTCGGGCGTGAAGACGGCCACCTCGCTCCTGTTCCTCACCGGCTACGCCGTGATCCTTTTGCCCATCGTGCTCTATTCCGGGGCGCTCGCGCTCGGCGAGATGTTCGACGTGGCGGGCGTGCTGGGCGTGGGCGAGACCGCCGCGCTCTGGATCACGGTCTGGGCCATCGGCATCATCGGGTCGATCTATGCCATCTTCGGTGGGCTGAAGGCCGTCGCGGTGTCGGACACGATCAACGCGGTGGGCCTGTTCCTGGGCGGCCTCCTGGTGCCGATCTTCGGTCTGATGGCGATCGGCGGCGGCAGCGTGACCGAGGGCCTGTCGATCCTGTGGCGCGAGAACCCCGACAAGTTCAACGTGATCGGCAGCGCCGAGAGCCCGGTCCCGTTCGCCACGATCTTCACGGGAATGATGCTCGTACAGCTGTTCTACTGGGGCACCAACCAGGCGATCATCCAGCGCGCCCTTGGGGCCCGCGACCTCAAGGAGGGGCAGAAGGGCCTGCTCTATGCCGGGATACTGAAGGTCCTGGGGCCGATCATCGTGGTCCTGCCGGGCATCATCGCGTGGCACATGTATCCCGACCAGCTGGAGACCGGCGACAGGGCCTACGGGATGCTTGTCACGGACGTGCTGCCGTTCCCGCTCAGGGGGTTCTTCGCCGCGGTCCTGTTCGGGGCGATCCTGTCCTCGTTCAACTCGGCGCTGAACTCGTCGGTCACGCTGTTCGGCGTCGACATCTACCAGCAATACATCAAGCCGGGCGCCGGCGAACGCTCGACGATCCGGGCGGGCAAGTTTTTCGGCGCGATCCTCGCCGTCGCCTCGATGACCATCGCCCCGTTCATCGCCAACGCGCCGCAGGGCCTCTTCGGCTACCTGCAGGAGGTGAACGGCTGCTATTCGATCCCGATCCTGACGATCATCCTGGTGGGCATCTTCACCCGCCGCGTGCCGCCTCTGGCGGCCAAGGTGGGACTGGCCTCGGGGGTGGGGCTCTACATGATCAGCCAGTTCGTGCTGAAGCCGTTCGTCGTGGGGGCGGAGAATTACCCTCACTACCTGCACGTCATGGCGATCCTCTTCGTCTTCAACGTGATCGTGATGCTGGCCATCGGCCGCATGCGCCCGCGGGAGAGCGATTTCGTGGCCACCGATTCCGGGGACGTGGCGCTGAACCGATGGCCGCTCGCGATCCCGGTGGGCGCGGCGATCGTCCTGGTCGTCGCCTCGACCTACGTGGTCTTCGCGTGACCTGAGCGGACGGCGCGCCGGCGCCGTCCGTCCCCGCGCCGTCAGCGCCCGTCGCGGGGGGCGGTGTCGTGGATCCGCGCGACCACGTCCCGCAGGCGCTCGGAGGTCGTCTCGCCCGCGTCGAGGGGAAAACTCGCCTCGAGGCAGGACACGACCTGCTTGCCGCCTTCCCTGCGATCACGGTTTCGCAGCGCATGGGACAGGTTGCGGCCGGCCATCTCGTTGGCTTCGAGGGCATAGCTGGTCGTGCGGGTGCGATGCCGCAAGGACCGCACGTAGCGTCGAAAGTCGCCGCATCTGGACAGGAACTTGCGGATCACCATCGTGTCACCATTTACCGTTGATCGTCGCTCCGACCATCACGGGAGGTCTTTTACGACTTCTGAATGGTGCGGGCGGCCTTCAGACATCCGTCGCCCGGGCCGCCCGTCCCCGTGCCACGGTCGCGGCCCCTGACCCGGTCGACGGACCGCGAGGCAACGGCCGGCCGGGTCGCGGCTAGCGCCGCCCCTCCCGCAGCCAGGCGCCGACCGCGAGCCCGGCCGACAGGAGCAGCCATGCCCATGCCGGCAGGAGCGGGATCGCGGTCACGTCCGCCGTCACATAGGCCCCGCGCGGGGTGATCCCGATCCAGCCGCGCCCCGCGGCGGGCCGGCTCGCGCGCACCTGCCGCAAACCGGGAAGGCCGTCCTCGATGGCGCGGATACCGCCGTTCGACGCCTCGATCACCGGCTCCAGCGCCGCGCCGCTCGCCACCGTCTCCTCGAATTCCCGGGGACTTTGCGGCCCGAGCGCGATCACCGCGCTCTGGTCCTTCTGGTCGAGGCGATAGAGCCCGATCTCCGGCCCTTCGAACGTCGCCTGGAACCGGCCGGGCGCGACCTCCTCCAGGTCCAGGACGGTGACCTGGCCGCCGGGGCCCTCGATCTCCACCGGGCCGGTCCGCTCCGACAGGGTGCGGCGCGTGACGGTCATGGTCTGGCCCTCCGCGGTCGCGGTCAGGGCCTCCTCCTCCAGTTCGGGTTCCTTCATCGACCAATGGGCCAGCCGACGCAGCAGGTCGAGCTGCGGGCCCCCACCCTCGTAGCCGCGCGACCACAGCCAGGCATGGTCGGAGCCGAGCAGGGCAACCCGCCCCTCGCCGACGCGGTCGAGAACGAGGAGCGGGCCGTCATCGGCCCCCGTCATCACGACCTCGCCGCCGAACGGGTCCAGTTCCACCTGCCGCAGCCAGCGGCCCCAATCGGGATCCTCGCCCGCGCCGCCGAGCCCCTGCGTCACGGGATGGCGCCGGCCGATCTCGGTCAGGCGGGGAAGGAAGGGCGCCTCGATCACCCGGCTCGTCGGCGCGGCGGGCAGGATCTCTCCCAGGGGCGAGCGGTAGAGCGAGCGGGCGGAGGCGAAATCGGGTCCGGCCGCGACGAGGACGGCGCCGCCGTTCTCGACATACTGGCGCACGTTGTCGAGATAGATCGACGGCAGGATCCCGCGCCGCTGGTACCGGTCGAAGATGATCAGGTCGAACTCGTCGATCTTGTCGAGGAAGAGCTCCCGCGTCGGAAACGCGATCAGCGACAATTCCGTGACCGGCACGCCGTCCTGCTTCTCCGGCGGGCGCAGGATCGTGAAATGCACCAGATCGACGCTCGCGTCGGATTTCAGGAGGTTGCGCCATGTCCGCTCCCCCGGATGCGGCTCGCCCGAGACGAGCAGCACGCGCAGGCGGTCGCGCACCCCGTTGATCTGGACGACCGCCTCGTTGTTTCGATCCGTCAGTTCGCCCGGGGCGGCGGGAACCTGGAACTGGATGACGTTCATGCCGGGATGGCTCAGGGTCACCGGCAGTTCCAGTTCCTCGCCGACCGGCACGTCGAAGCCGCGCGGCTCCTCGCCATCGACCGAGATCAGGATCTCGACCCGCCCGGCCTCGTCCTCCGGCACGCGGCCCTGGTTCTCGATCCGCAGCCGCAGAGCCACCGGTTCGCCGAGGATGGCGAATGCCGGGGCGGTGGTGATTTCCAGACGCCGGTCCCAATCCTCCTCTCGGCCGGTCATCAGAAGGTGGAGGGGCGCGGGAAGGTCGGGCGCCAGCTCCACGTCGTGCAGCCGTCCGTCCGAGATCAGGATCGCGCCGGCGAGGCGCGCGCGCGGCTCCTCGGCCATTGCCTCCGCGAGCGTCGTCATCAAAAGCGACCCCTCGTCGTCGGGCCCGTCCCCCATCCGCACGACGCGCAGCTCCGTATTCTCCAGCCCCGCGATCCCGGCCTCGATCCGCGCCAGCGCCACCGCCGTCTGCGACGGTCGCTCGCCGATCCTCTGGCTTGCGCTCTCGTCGACGACGGCGATCACGATGTCTGTCAGGGGCGTGCGATCCTCGCTCTGCAGGGACGGCCCCGCCAGCGCGGCGAGCAGGGCCAGCGCGGCCAGGCCCCGCAGCCACCACCCCGACAGGCCGCGCCAGAGCGCCAACGCCACGACGGCCGCCGCGGCGAGGGCCAGCACCGCCAGGACCGCCCACGGGACGAGCGGATCGAAGATCACCGTTTCGCTCACGCCACCCTGCCCTTCATCCTTTCGCAAGTACCCCGGGGGTCCGGGGGCTGGCCCCCGGCCCTGCCCCGGTCAATTTCCCAGCCGGTCCAGCAGGGCGGGGACGTGCACCTGATCGGATTTGTAATTGCCCGTCAGCACGTGCATCACCAGGTTGACGCCGAAGCGCAGGGCGATCTCGCGCTGGCGCTCGCCCCCATAGCCGCGCCCGACCGGGAACATCCGGTTGCCTTCCGCGTCCACGGCCCAGGCCGCCGCCCAGTCGCCGCCACCGACCACCACCGGCGTCACGTTGTCGTTGAGGTCGCGGAACGGCATGCCCTCAACGGCGACCACGTCGGACGGCGCCGCCTCGACCCACAACGTTCCGGCGCCGTGGCGCCCGGGGAAATCCTGCAGCAGGTAGAAGGTCCGCGTCAGGACATGGTCGGGCGGGATCGGCTCCAGCGGCGGCACGTCCAGCGGTCGCGCCAGTTCCTGCAGCTTGCGCCCGGCGGGCGTCGTCCCGGCGCCGCCGCCCGACACGTCGGCATCGCGGGTGTCGAAGACGATCATGCCGCCGGTCTGCAGATAGGCGTTCAGCCGGGCATAGGCCGCATCCGACGGGATCGGTTGCGCGGTGGTGACCGGCCAGTAGAGCATCGGGTAGAAGGCCAGCTCGTCGCGCTCGAGGTCCACGCCGGCCGGGGCCGCCGGCTCCACCGAGGTCCGCCGGTAGAGGGTCTGGCCCAGCCCGGCGAGCCCCGCCGCGGCGATCCGGTCCACGCGGTCGTCCCCGGTCAGGACATGCGCGAGCGTCACCTCGCTGGCCGCCTCGACGGCCGTGGCGGTCGCCTCGGCCCCGTCCTGGGCGCGCGCCTCCACCGCCGGAAGGAGCGCCAGCGCCAGGAGAGTCGCCGCCGCGCGGGGCCCGGCGAGACGCCCGGCCAGCCAGAGCGCGGCGAGCACGTCGAGCGCCAGCATCACGATGCCCGCCGACAGGACCGGCCCGCCGAGGGGCCGCTCCCGCGCCGTTCCGAACCCCTCCACCCCGATTCGGGCGGGCCACCGGGCCGGCGCCAGCACCGTATCGGGCCCGATGACGTTCAGCGCGACCCGCCGATCGCCGCCGGTATAGAGCCCGGGCGGCGTCGCCGGGCCCAGAGCCGCCGCGGCCAGATCCGCGCCGGGGACGCCCGGCACGGTGCCCGCCTCCTCCACATCGCCGAAGGCCGTGACCGTGGCATCGATCGTCCAGGTCGTGCCCTCCAGATCCGCGGCGTCCGGCGCGGCCGGCCGGGTCGACACGGCGAGCCGTTCCAGCATCGAGACGAAGAGGCCCGACAATGGCAGCGTCGACCATTCGGCGTTGGCGGTGACGTGGAACAGGACCACCTGGCCCGATCCGATCCGCTTGCGCGTCACGAGCGGCGTGCCGTCGGCCAGGGACGCGATGGTGCGCTCCGACAGGTTCGGGTCGGGCTGCGCCAGCACCTGCGCGGCGACCGACACGTCGCCGGGCACCGGGAGCCCCGCGAAGGGCGAGGCCTCGGGGAAGGGCCGCAGCGTCTTCGGCTCTCCCCAGCTCATCGCCCCGCCGACGCTGCGCCCGCCCGCCCGCAGGCGCACCGGCATCAGGGGGTCCTCGCGCTCTTCGCTGACATCGGAGGCGGCGAGCCGCGGCCCGGCGAAGCGGACGAGCAATCCGCCGTCCTCCACCCAGTCGCGCACCGCCTCCTCCTGGGCGTCCGGGATCGTCGCCACGTCGGCCAGGACGATCGCGTCGGGATTGGCCAGGAGCACGTCGGACAGCGCACCGTCGACCAGGTCGGCCACCGGGTCGAGCGCCTGTTCGAGGTAATGGGTTGGCGCCAGAAGCTGCAGCCCCTCGCGGCCCTCGGTCCCGGCGATCAGCGCGACCTCGCGCCGCCGCAGGGCGTCGTCGGTCAGGCTGAGCGCCCCGGCGGAGCGAATCCCGGCGATCTCGAAGCGGGTGATCCGGTTCCTGAGTTCGGGCGGCACCGACAGCGTCCCCGTCGCCGTGTCCGCTCCCGTGGCAAAGGTCAGGTCCGCCGCCGCAAGCTGCCGTTCGATCCCGTTCGGGTCGAGGCCGTGCGCCGCCACGGTGATCCCGGCCGACGCGCCCGCCTCCGCCCGGACCGCCGCGAGCGCGATGGCGCCGTCCTCGTAGGCGGGCGGCCGCAGGCCGTAGACCGGCCGCGAACTCTCGAAGACGCGCACCGTCCCGTGGCGTTCGAGCGCTGCCAGGACATCGTCCCGCCAGGCGTGGTCCAGCCCGTCCGAAAGCCACACGGTGTCGAAATCGCCCTCCAGCCCGGCGGCCCATTCCGCCGCGCCCTCGGGCGTCCAGGGGGCAGGGACGCGGCCGGGCAGCTCAGGCACCCAGGTCCCCGCCGCGCGGAACGGCAGCGGGCCCTCGGGTCGGTCCGTCAGCACCACGACCGCCGCCGGCCGGCCGGCGTCCTCGGCCTCGTCGAGCGCGCGCTCGACCCGTTCGAGCCGGCGCGGCCAGTCCCGCGCATCCGCCCAAGTGCCGTCCATGAGGACCAGCAGCGGGCCGCTGCCCCCGTCGCGCGGCGCGGGGTCGAGGACCGGCCCCGCGAATCCCACGATCAGCAGCGCCACCGCCAGGGCGCGCAGCAGCAAGAGCCACCAGGGCGTCCGGTCGCTCTGCTGCTCGGCATCCGACAGGCCGAGCAGCAGCGCGACGCCCGGAAACCGCCGCCGGATGGGAGCGGGCGGCACGGCGCGCAGCAGGACCCACAGCACCGGCAGCGCCACCAGCCCCAGAAGCAGCCACGGCGCGGTGAAGCCGATGGGGCCCAGCACCAGCATTCAGACCACCCGTTCCAGCGCGGCATAGGCCCAGAGGAGCGCCCCCGTCGCGGGACGGTCGGTATGGTGGCAATGCACCTGCCAGCCGGTGATCCGCGCCAGATCGGCCAGCTCCGCCTTCCGCTCCGCCAGCCGGGCGCGGTAGCGGTCGCGCAGGTCGCCCGCCTTCAGGGTCTCGTGCCGGATCGTGCCGCCCATGCTCTCGAAGATGGTGCGGCCGTCGAAGGGAAACGCCTCCTCCTCGGGATCGAGGACTTGGAGCAGCAGGCCGGAGACGCCCCGATCCGCCGCTTCGGTCAGGGCGTCGCGCACCGGCCCGACATCGCCCAGGAAGTCGGACGCGAAGACCGCGCGGGAGCGCGACGGCATTTCCCGGGCCGCCGGTGCGCCGTACTCGTCCGCGTCCGCGCGACCCAGCGCCTCGGCGAGGCGCAGCAGCTGCACCTCGCCCGAGCGGGGCGGAAGGTCCGCGCCCGACAGGCCCACCCGCTCCCCGCCCCGGATCAGGAGAAGGGCCAACGCCAGCGCCAGCTCCGCCGCGCGGTCGCGTTTTTGCGGCAGGGCGCGCCCGGAGGCGAACCCCATCGACCGCGAGGGATCGACCCAGAGCATCACCGATTGCGCCGCCTGCCATTCCCGCTGCCGCACGAAATGGGCGTCCGATCGCCCCGAACGCCGCCAGTCGATCTCGCGCGCCTCGTCGCCGGGAATCGCGGGGCGGTACTGCCAGAACTCGTCGCCCTGCCCCGGACGCCGGCGGCCGTGCTGGCCCAGCACCACCGAGGCGGCCAGATGGCGCGCCCCGGCCAGGAGCGCCGGCATCGGCGCCCCCAGCGTCTCGGCCGCGATCCGGAGATGGGCGGGATCGCTCACGCGGCGGACCTGACGCGCAGCACACGGTCCGCCGTCTCGCCGATCAGCGGCTCCAGCCGTTCGCCCCGGGCACGGGCCGAGAAGGTCAGCGCCATCCGGTGGACGAGCACCGGCCCGGCCAGATCGGCGACATCCTCGACATTCGGGGCGAGCCGGCCCTGCAACAGCGCCCGGGCCCGCACCGTCAGCATCAGCGCCTGGGCCGCCCGCGGTCCCGGACCCCAGCCCACATGCTCCCGGATCGCCGGCGGCGCGTCGGGCTCGCCGGGGCGGCAGGCGCGGACCAGATCGAGGATCGCGTCCACCACGCCGTCGCCCACGGGCATCCGCCGCAGCAGGAGCTGCGCGGCGATCAGCTCGTGATCGGTGAAGACGGCGTGGGCCGCCTCCTCGGCGGCGCCGGTGGTCGCCAGCAGGATCTCGCGCTCGGTCTCGCGGTCGGGATAGGGCACGTCGATCTGCACGAGGAAGCGGTCGAGCTGCGCCTCGGGCAGGGGATACGTCCCCTCCTGCTCGATGGGGTTCTGGGTGGCCAGCACGTGGAAGGGGGCCGCCAGCGCGTGGGATTGTCCGGCCACCGTCACCGCCTTCTCCTGCATCGCCTGCAGGAGCGCGGATTGCGTGCGGGGACTGGCGCGGTTGATCTCGTCCGCCATCAGCAACTGGCAGAAGACCGGCCCCTCGATGAACTTGAACGCCCGACTGCCATCCGCCCCGGTTTCCAGAACCTCGGATCCCAGGATGTCCGCCGGCATCAGGTCGGGCGTGAACTGGACCCGCTTGCCGTCGAGCCCCATCACCGTCGACAGTGTCTCCACCAGCCGTGTCTTGCCCAAGCCAGGCAGCCCGATCAGCAGACCGTGGCCACCGCAGAGCAATGTCGAGAGCACCAGGTCCACGACCCGGGTCTGCCCGACGAAGCGGCGGGTGATGCTGTCGCGGGCCCGTGCGAGCCTGTCGCCCAGGGCGTCGATCTCGTCCAGGATGGGATCGGACATGACAAGGCTCCTCGGCCGGCTAGATCGTGCTTCCGACGATGAACACCTATCCCGTCACGCACAATCGGCAAAACCGGAGGTGGGACAAATGGCCGTGAAGCCCGACGCCGCCGCCCTCGCGGAGGCCGTCCGCGCCGCCTCGACGGGCGGCCTGCCCCCGATCCACACGTGGGACCCCCCGTTCTGCGGCGATCTCGACATGCGGATCCGGCGGGACGGGACGTGGTTCTACGAGGGCACGCCGATCGGCCGGCACAAGCTGGTGCGGCTCTTCTCGACCATCCTCAAGCGCGAGGGCGAACGCTATTACCTCGTCACCCCGGTGGAGAAGGTGGGGATCGAGGTCGAGGACGCGCCCTTCGTCGCGGTCGATTTCACTGCCGAGGCAGGCGCGCTCACCTTCCTGACGAATGTCGGCGACCGCACCACCGCCGGCGCGGATCATCCGATCCGCGTGACCCGCGACGCGCAGGGGGAGCCGTCCCCCTACGTTCACGTGCGCGACGATCTGGAGGCCCTGATCGACCGCAAGAGCTTCTATCGCCTGGTGGATCTGGGCGAGACGCGTCCCCACGAGGGGCGGGACTGGTTCGGCGTCAGCTCGGCCGGCGCCTTCTTTCCGATGATCCCGGCCGACGACCTTCCCGCCGACTGAGCGCTTCAGGCCCTCGCCTGGTCGGGTCCGGCGCAATCCCCGTCGCGATGTTCCACTTCCAGCGTGGAATGGCCGATCTCGAAGTGGCGGCCGAGCGCGTCCTTGGCGGCGCGCACGATCTCGGGGCCGCGGGCGAGGTCCAGCACGACGAGGTGCGCCTCCACCGACCGGCGCCGCTCGTCGATCTGCCACAGATGCACGTGGTGCACGCCGTGGACGCCGTCGATCCGCGACAGGGTGCGGCGCACCTGGTCGGTGTTGGGCTCCCCCGGCGCGCCGAGCATCAAAAGCCGGATGACAGGCGGCAGTTCCGAGCCCGCATGCCACAGGATGTAGGCGGCGATGCCGATGGTCACCAGCGGATCCACCAGCCGCCAATCGTAGAGCAGGATCAGCGTGCCCGCGACGATCACCGCGACCGAGCCCATCGCGTCGGCCACGTTGTGCAGGAACGCGGCGCGGATATTCATGCTCGACCGGGCCATCTTCACCGTCAGAAGGACGGTGGCCAGGTCCACGACCAGGGCCACGCCGGCGAGGATCACCACGATCCAGCCCTCCACCTGCGGCGGGTCCAGAAGCCGCATGAATCCCTCGTAGACGAGGAACAGTCCGATCACGACCAGCGTGGTGAGGTTCACCAGCGCCGCCACGACCTCCGCCCGGGCGTAGCCGAAGGTCATGGTATCGTCGGCCGGCCGCCGCGCGATCCGGCGCGCGGCGAAGGCGATGACCAGCGATAGGGCGTCCGAGAGGTTGTGGATCGCATCGGCGATGAGCGCGAGCGAGCCCGACACGAGCCCGCCCACGAACTGGGCCACGGTCAGGAGCAAGTTGACCCCGACCGCGGCCACCATCCGGGCGTCGCCCGCATCGGGGTCGACATGGTGGTGGTGGTGTCCGTGATCGTGCGGCATGGCCTCTTCTGCCACAGCCGTCAGGGAACCGAAAGGTACAGCCGGCGGGCGCGATCCCGCGCTCCGGGCCGGCCGGATCAGGCCGCGGCGCGGCCGCGGGCCGGATAATCGTTCTTCGTGACGAAATCGACCTTGTCCAGGAGCGTGTCGAGGTCGGGCCGCGCGAAGGGCGAATTGGAGATGGCGGCCAGATAGAGCCGTCCGTCCGGGCGCACCCAGAAAAGGCCGGGCTCGGCGAAAACGTCCGTCTCGCTGTCCTGGACCGGGTCGGAGAGGTAGAGGCCCCAATCCTTCGCCTGCGCGGCGCTCAGACCGTAGGCCATGGGGATCGGATCGAGCCCCCATTCCTCGTGCGCCTGCCGTGCGCGATCCTCGCTGTCCATCGAGACGTGGATCGTCTGCACGCCCTTGCTGCGGAAATCGTCGTAGAGCGCGCGCATCCGCGTCAGGTACTGCTTGCACATCGGGCAGTGAAGGCCGCGATAGACGACGATCTGCGTGAAGGCGCCAGGGTTCTGGTCGGCGAGGGCCCAGTCGGTGCCGATGATCAGCGGCAGGGTCAGGTCGGGCGCCCGGGCGTCGGCTTCGGGGGTGGTAGGCATCGTCAATCTCCTGGTGTCGAGTTCGCGGTGACAATGCCCGGGCCGACGGGCCGCGTTCCGGGGGCGCGTCGCGATGCCACGCGGTCCGGTCCGCCCGGGGCCGGGGCACGTCCGCTCATCACGCCCGCAATTCGGCCTGCAGGTCCCGGTTCAGGCGCTTCAGCAGGCGGCGGCGCGACAGCCGGTTGCGCAATTGCTGGGTCGACAGGTGCTCCGGGTGGAACATCGTCGCTCCCTCCTTGCGCAACACGCGGTATGTCTTCACCCCCGCCGAGATGGCGGCGGAATGCCCGGTCGCGGCCACCACCGTCAGGGTGACCCGCTCGATCGATTCCGGATCGACCTTTGCATCGGTATGGAGCGCGATCCTGTCCATCAGCGCGCCGAAGCTGCCCGCATCCATGTAGCTTCCCGCGCCGAGCGGACCCTCGTTCGTCCGCGCGCTGGGCGTGTCGAGGTCGTCGGCCTGGATCTCGTCGTTCTGGGTGATCGTGACGGACCGCTCCTGCCCGCCGCAGCGCACGTCGGCGATGAGCGCGGTCACGTAAAACGGTTCCGCCCCCATGTTCGAGATGAAGAGGCGGGCCTCGGGTCCCGAACCGGCGCCGCGGCTGATCATGATCATCGGCCGCCGCGTCCGCACGATCCCGTGCAGGAAGAGGTTCAGGTACACGATCCACACCAACGTGAGGACGGCGTTGATGACGATGTTCACGAGTTCGGAATTGGTGCCGATCCATTCAATCATGGCAGGGCAAACCGGCCGCCGCCGCGGATGTTCCGGTATTCGCGTCAGGGAGTCCGGGACTGGGTCATCGGCGCCGAGGGCGACAGGTCGCGCCATTGCCCCGGCCCGAGCGATCCGAGCTCGACCGCCCCCACCGACCACCGCACGAGCCGCAGGCAGGGCAGGCCCACATGGGCGGTCATGCGGCGCACCTGGCGATTGCGCCCCTCGCGGATCGTCAGGCGGATCCAGGCGTCGGGCACGCTCTTGCGCATCCGGATCGGCGGATCCCGCTCCCACAGGTCGGGCGGATCGATCCGGACCGCCGAAGCCGGCCGGGTGGGCCCGTCCTTCAGTTCGACGCCCGCCGCCAGGGCCGCAAGCTGGTCCGGCGCGGGATCGCCCTCCACCTGCGCCAGATAGGTCTTGTCGAGGTGATGGCGGGGATCGGTCAGCCGCGCCTGCAACCCGCCGTCATTGGTGAGCAGCAAGAGCCCCTCGCTGTCGCGGTCGAGCCGCCCCGCCGGATAGAGGCCGGGCAGGTCCAGCCACCGCGCCAGCCCGGGCCAGTGGCCGTCGTCGGTGAATTGGCTGAGAACGTTCACGGGCTTGTTGAAGGCGACGAGCCGGACGGGCCCCGCATCGGCGCCGCGGCGCCGGGGTCGCGGGCGCCCGCTCATGCGCGCGGTCCCGCCCGGACAGGACCTGCCCGCCCCGGCCGGGACCCCGCCCCGATCCCGTCGGGCGGGCTCAATGCGCCGCGGCCCAGTTGGCGCCCTGCCCCGCCTCGGCCAGGAGCGGAACCGACAGGTCCACGACGGGTTGCGACGCGCTCTCCATCACCTCGCGGGCGCGGTCGATCAGCGCCGCCTCGGCGCCCTGGTCGACCTCGAACAGAAGCTCGTCATGCACCTGCAGCAGCATCCGCGCCGGAAGATCGGCGATCGCCGCCTCCATCCGGATCATGGCGCGGCGGATCACGTCGGCGGCCGTGCCCTGGATCGGGGCGTTGATCGCCGCGCGGCGTGCGAAGCCGGCGCCGGGGCCCTTGGCGTCGATATCGGGCGTGTTGATCCGGCGTCCGAACAGCGTCTCCACGTACTTGTGGGTCTTGGCGAAGTCCGTCGTCTCGGACATGTAATCCCGGATGCCCGGGAAACGCTCGAAGTAGCGGTCGATGAAGCCCTGCGCGTCCTGCCGCGGAATCCGGAGGTTCCGCGCCAGGCCGAATCCCGAAATGCCGTAGATCACCCCGAAATTGATCGCCTTGGCCTGGCGCCGGATTTCCGGCGTCATCTCCTCCATGGGGACGTTGAACATCTCCGACGCGGTAGCCGCGTGAATGTCCTGCCCGTCCCGGAAGGCGGCCTTCAACTCGTCGATCCCGGCGATATGGGCCAGGATCCGCAATTCGATCTGGCTGTAATCGAGACTGACGAGGGTGCGGCCCTCCGGCGCGACGAAGGCCTCGCGGATGCGGCGCCCCTCCTCGGTGCGGATCGGGATGTTCTGCAGGTTGGGATCGGTCGACGCCAGCCGACCGGTATTCGCGCCGGCGATGGAATAGGAGGTGTGGACCCGGCCCGTCTCCGGGTCGATATGGTCCTGCAGCGCGTCGGTATAGGTCGATTTCAGCTTCGAGACCTGGCGCCAGTCGAGTACGCGGCGCGGCAATTCGTGCTCGGTCGCCAGATCCTCCAGCACGTCGGCGCCGGTCCCGTAGGCGCCCGTCTTGCCCTTCTTGCCGCCCGGCAGGCCCAGCCTGTCGAACAGGATCTCGCCCAGCTGCTTGGGCGATCCGACGTTGAAATCCTGGCCCGCGAGCGCCCGGATCTCGTCCTCGAGCCCCGCCATCTTCTGGGCGAAGGCACCGGACATGCGGCTCAGCACCTCCCGGTCGACCTGCACGCCCGCGCGTTCCATGCGGGCCAGAACCGGGATCAGGGGCCGTTCCAGCGTCTCGTAGACGGTGGTGACCTTCTTGCGATGAAGCTGGGGCTTGAACGCCTCCCACAGGCGGAAGGTGATGTCGGCGTCCTCGGCGGCGTAGCGCACGGCCTTCTCGACGGCGACCTTGTCGAAGGTGACCTGCGCCTTGCCCGACCCGATCAGCTCCTTGATCGGGATCGGCAGGTGGCCGAGATAGCGTTCCGACAGGGCGTCCATCCCGTGCGGATGCAGCCCCGCATGGAGCGCGTAGCTGAGCAGCATCGTGTCGTCGAGGGGTGCGAGGTCGATGCCGATGCGCGCCAGCACCTTCACGTCGTACTTGGCGTTCTGCAGGATCTTGAGGACCGAAGGGTCTTCGAGCAGCGGCTTCAGCATCTCCAGGGCGCGGTCCATGGGCACCTGCCCCTCGGCGAGCGCGTCGGTGGCGAAGAGGTCGGCCTCGGCGCTCGCCTTGTGGCCGAGCGGGATGTAGCACGCCTCGCCCGGCCCCAGGGCGAGGGAGACGCCGACGAGGAGCGCCTGCATCTCGTTCAGCGCCGTCGTCTCGGTATCGACGGCGACATGGCCCTGATCGGTCGCCCGCGCGATCCAGTCGGCGAGCGTCGCCTCGTCCCTGACCCAGACATACTCCTCGGGGAAGGGCGGCTGTTCGGGGGCGGCCTCGTCCTCCGCTCCGGGCGCGGTCTCGGTCAGGACCGGCGTCTCCATGCCCAGATCCTCGGAGACGCGCCGCAGGATGCTGCGGAACTCCATCTCCCGCAGGAAGGCGGTCAACGTCGCGGGGTCGGGCGCGACCACTGCCAGGTCGTCGAGCGCCACGTCGAGCGGCATGTCGCAATCGAGCGTGACGAGCTGCTTGGACAGGCGCACCTCCGCCTCGGCGGCGGCGACCTTGGGGGCGATGGTGCGGACGACCTTCAGCTTGTCGCGCGCCTCCAGCAGGGCGGCCGCGGCGGCGTTCCCGGCGCGCGCCAGCGTCTCCACGTCCTTCGGGGACAGCTCGCCCGCGGCCTGGGGGTCCTCCACGCGGACGAGGTCGCCCGCATCGGCCTTGGAGCCGAGCTTCACCTTGCGCCCGAGGCGCGTCTCGGCCTCCTCGAGATAGGCCTCGACCTCCTCGGCCAGTCGCGCGAGGGCCGCCTCGCGCGGTCCCTCGTCGAACAGCGTCTCCACCGGGCCGACATGGCGCAGCAGCAGCGCGGCTGTCGGCACGCCCACGCCCTTCACACCCGGAACGTTGTCGACCGAATCGCCGGCGATGGCCTGCAGGTCGATCATCAGATCGGGGCCGATGCCGTACCGCTCCTCGACTCCCACCGCGTCGATCAGCTCGTCCGGCTTCGACTGGATGCCCGGCTTCAGCATGTCGATGCCGGGGCCCACCAGTTGCATCAGGTCCTTGTCGGCCGAGATGATCGTGACCCGCCCCCCCGCCGCGACGGCTCGGCGGGCCAGCGTGGCGATGATGTCGTCGGCCTCGAACCCCTCCTGCTCCAGGCAGGCGAGGTTGAAGGCGCGGGTGGCCTCGCGCGTCAGAGGGATCTGCGGCCGCAGCGGCTCCGGCATCTCGTCCCGGTTGGCCTTGTAGAGGTCGTAGAGGTCGTTGCGGAAGGTGTGCGATCCCTTGTCGAAGACCACCGCCGCATGGGTGGGCGCGTCCGTCCCCCGGTTCGACTGGATCATCTTCCACAGCATGTTGCAGAAGCCCGACACCGCGCCCACCGGCAGGCCGTCCGATTGCCGCGTGAGCGGCGGCAGCGCGTGGAAGGCGCGGAAGATGAAGGCCGACCCGTCGACCAGATGCAGGTGATCGCCTTTGCCGAAGCTCATGGAGAGGCCCTCTCGAAACTGGCCCGCTTGTGGCAGATCGGGGGGCGGGCTGCCACCCTCAGGAACAGACCCGCTGGCGCAGGCGGCGCTCCCGGCGCGGCGGGTCGTCCGGGGTCGGCCGCGCCCGCCCCGTCTCGGCGCCGAGCCGCAGGTAGAGGGGCACGTCGGCGACCGTGTTGCCGAATTCCATGCCGAGTTCGGGACGGGCGTCGAGCGCGGGATCGCGGGGCCCGGGAGGCAGCGGCAGGCGGTAGGGGATCTCGGGCGCGATGCCGGCGCGGCGCGGCGGATCGCCCACCCGGGCCGTGGCGGTACCGCCCGGCCCGTAATACTGGCAGAGGGCGAGCGGCCGCGCGGTCACGCCGGCCATCTCGTCGAGGCCGCGCAGGTCCACGAGGTAGCCGGTGCGGCGGTTCAGACCCGCGACCTCGAAGTTCAGCACCTCGGGGTGGTCGTAATAGCGGGTGGCGCCGCCGAACAGCGCCTCTTCTCCCTGCCAGTCGTGCCCCAGGGCGGCGTGGAGCGTGTAGGCGCCGGGCGGCATCAGCAGGCGGAAGAACCGCCCGCCCTCCACATAGGCGGTGACCGCGATCTCGTCCGTCGCCGCGTCGCGGAGGACGAGATAGGCCGACTGGCCCGTGGTGGTCCTGACCTGCAGGGGGAAGGTCAGCGGCAATCCGGTCTCGTTGCGGATCAGGCCGTGATCGGGCGGCGCGCCGAGGCAGGCGGTCGCCGTCACGAGCCAGAGCAGGGCGGCGCGGATCAATGGCCGCCGGCGCCGTCCTCGAGGACGAAACGCCTGTCGCAATAGCCGCATTCGACCCAGCCCCGCTCATCTGGGATCTGGAGCCAGACGCGCGGATGCGTCATCTCGCCGTCGCAGGAGACGCGGTGGGTGGTCACGTATACCGTCTCGGGCTCGTCATAGATGCCGGTGGGCGTCTTTGGGCCCTGGTTGTCGACGGGCTTTTCGGACATGGACGGTGTTCCTCGCTGGCTTGCCGCGCCGCGCGGGCCGGCCTAGGTCGGGCCCATGATAATCACCGTGCCGCCCGCGGCAAGGGCAGGAGGACGACCCATGGGCGGCAACGCCATCGAGATCGCGGGGCTGACCAAGACCTATGCCCCCCAAAAGGGCGAGCGGGTGCCCAAGACCGCGTTGAACGGCATCGACCTGACGATCCCGCAGGGGTCGATCTTCGGCCTGCTGGGGCCGAACGGGGCGGGCAAGTCGACGCTCATCAACATCCTGGCCGGGCTCGTGACCAAGACCGCCGGATCGGTGAAGATCTGGGGCTTCGACCAGGACGTGAACCCGCGCCAGTCGCGCGCCGCCATCGGCGTCATGCCGCAGGAACTGAACCTCGACCCGTTCTTCACGCCCCGCGGCAGCCTCGACGTGCAGGCGGGGCTCTACGGCGTACCGAAATCGCAGCGCCGTACCGACGAGATCCTCGACCTGATCGGGCTCGCCGACAAGGGCGACGCCTATGCCCGGGCCCTGTCCGGGGGGATGCGGCGGCGGCTCCTGCTGGGCAAGGCGCTGGTCCACGATCCGCAGATCCTGGTCCTCGACGAGCCGACGGCCGGCGTCGACATCGAGTTGCGGCAGATGCTGTGGCAGAACGTCCGCAAGCTGAACGAGGCCGGCAAGACCATCATCCTGACCACGCACTACCTCGAGGAGGCGGAGGAGATGTGCGACGAGATCGCCATCATCCACCAGGGCGAGATGCTGGTCCGGGACACGACGCAGAGATTGATCAGCCGCATCGACACCAAGACGCTGGTGATCGAGCCCGCGGGGCCGGCACCGGCCCATATCGCCCTGCCCCCGGACGTGGACATCGACCGCCGCGGCGACGGGCGGCTGGCCTTCAACTATGCCAAGACGAAGACGAAGCCGGGCGACATCCTCGTGGCGCTGCGCGACGCGGGCGTCGAGATCGCGGACGTGTCGATCGAGGAGCCGCATCTCGAAGACGTGTTCCTCGACCTGACGCGATCGCGGCCCGACGCGGCCTGAGCGGGGAACCGACCCGGTCCGAACGACCTGTCGATTCGACGAGAGAGGAGATCAGCATGTTCGTCCGCCCCAGCATCCGAGAAGTCCCGAACGACACGAAGGGCGTCTATGCCTTCCACATCATGGGCGAGGTCGGCGCCGACGACATGTCGGCCATGGGCGCCTACATGAACGAACGCTTTGATCAGCACGATTCCGTCTCGATGCTGCTGATCTTCGACCGCTACGAGGGGTCCGAACGCGGCGCGGGCCTCGACTGGGAGGTGATCAAGTCCCAGCTTCGCTCGCTCTCGAAGGTCGACAAATACGCCGTCGTCGGCGCGCCGGACCGCGCCGCCAAGATGGTCGAGACCTTCGGCAGCGTGATCCCGGTCGAGGCGCGGGCCTTCGACACCGCGGCCGAAGGCTGGTCCTTCGTCGGCGCCCGTGCCGAGGACGCCGACCTGCACAACTAGTCGGCCTGCACCATCCGTCCCAGCGGGCGCCCGCCCAGGATGTGCAGGTGGTAATGCGGCACCTCCTGCACCCCGTGATCGCCCGCGTTCGAGATGACGCGATAGCCCTCGCCGCCCTCGCCGGGCGACAGCCCCATCTCCGCGATCACCCGCGCGGTGAGGCGGGCGAGGTCCACGATCTCGGCCTCGTCGGCCTCGGCCGCGAAATGATCGTGACTGACATAGCGGCCCTTGGGGATGACCAGGACATGGACCGGCGCCTTCGGCCCGATATCGTTGAAGGCGAGGCTGTGCTCGGTCTCGGCCACGGTGTCGTTCGGGATCTCGCCGCGGAGGATCTTGGCGAAGATGTTCTGGTCGTCGTAGTGAAAGGGCATGTGCGTCCTCCTCGGGTTCCCGTGCGCAGCTCCAGATAGGGCGGGACCGGGGGGAAACCCATGCCTCCACGGGGTCCGGCCGGCACTCCGGCTCCGGGCGGGGCCCGTCCCCGCGCCCCGGCCTTGCCCCGGACCGGCGCCGCCCCACCTGCCGGGCATGCGCCCCGGACCGCTCAACACCATCGCCGATATCGCAGGGCTCCGCGTGGGCCACGCGGCGGATGCCCGCGCCCGGAGCGGCGTGACCGTCCTGACGGGGGATGCGGGGCTGACCGCCGGCGTCCATGTCATGGGCGGCGCGCCCGGCACGCGCGAGACGGACCTCCTGCAGCCCGACCGCCTGGTCGACCGGATCGACGCGCTGGTCCTGTCGGGGGGGTCGGCGTTCGGCCTGGCCGCGGCGGACGGGGTCATGACCGCGCTGGCCGCGGCCGGGCGGGGATTCGAGGTCGCGGGACGCCGGGTTCCGATCGTCCCCGCGGCGATCCTGTTCGACCTGGCCGGCGGCGGCGATCCCGATGCCCGGCCCGATTACGCCGCGCTGGGCCGCGCGGCCTTTGCCGCCGCGTCGGCGAGCATTGCGCTCGGCACGGTCGGCGCCGGGACGGGCGCGATCGCGGGCGAGTTGAAGGGCGGGGTCGGATCGGCCTCGGCGATCCTGCCGGGGGGCGTCACCGTCGGCGCGCTCGTGGCCGCCAACCCCGTGGGCGGAACCTGCTGCCCGGAAACCGGGCGGTTCTGGGCGGCCCCGTTCGAGGAGGCAAACGAATTCGGTGGCCTGGGCGTTCCCGCGCGCGCCGTGGCCCGGACCAAGACTGCCCTGCCCGGCGGCGCGACCACCATCGCCATCGTCGCGACCGACGCGACACTGACCAAGCCGGAGGCCACGCGCCTCGCCACGATGGCCCATGACGGCATGGCCCGCGCCATCCTGCCCGCCCATACCCCCTTCGACGGCGATCTCGTCTTCGCCGTCTCGACCGGGGCGGGCGCCCCCGCGGACCCCGCCGCGCTGGCCGGGATCGGCCACGCCGCCGCCGCCTGCCTGTCGCGCGCCATCGCCCGCGCGGTGTGGCTCGCCAGCCCCGCGCCCGGCGATCCCGCCCCGGCATGGGTCGCGCGCTTCGGTCAGGCGCGCCAGAACTGAAAGGTGAAGAGCACGTAGACGGCCATCAATTCCAGCCGCCCGGCCAGCATCCCGAAGATCAGGAGCCATTTCGCGCTGTCGTTCAGCGGCCCGAAATAGCCCGACGGCCCGATCACCGGGCCCAGGCCGGGGCCGATATTGGCGATCGCCGTCGCCGCCCCCGACAGCGCCGTCACGAAATCGAGCCCCGTCAGGCCGAGGCCGACGGCCAGCACGCCCAGCGACACGACGAAGAGGACGAAGAATGCCATGACCGACGACAGCACGTCGTCGGAGACGCGCCGATCCTCGAATCGCGGCGCGAACATGCCGTGGGGCGCGTGGATGCGCCGGACCTGCGCCCAGATCGCCGAGAGGAGGATCTGGTAGCGGAAGATCTTCACCGAGCAGCAGGTGGAGCCGGCGCAGCCGCCGATCAGGCCGACGAAGAAGAACACCACCATCGCGAAGGCGCCCCACGCCTGGTAGTCGACGCTGGCATAGCCCGTCCCGGAGATGATCGAGGTGATGTTGAACACCGCCTCGCGGAAGCTCGGCTCGAGCGCGGCGCCGTCATAGGTCATCTGGAACAGGGCCATCACCAGCGTGGTGACCGCGATGACCCCCATATAGGCGCGGACCTGGGCATCGCGCAGGATCGGCTGCGCGGTGCCCGCGACCAACTGGATATAGCGCACGAACGGCAGGCTCGCGAGGATCATGAAGACGCTCGCGACGTATTCCGGGGCGCCCTGGAACGCCCCGAACGACCGGTCCGTGGTGGAGAAGCCGCCGGTGGAGATCGTCGTCAGGGCATGGTTGATGGCCTCGAAGCTCGACAGGCCGAGCGACAGGTAGCTCAGGAAGCAGCCCATCGTCAGCACGACGTAGATCCAGCTGATCTGGCTCGCGATCTCGGCGGCACGGGGCAGGATCTTGCCCATCGTGTCGAACGCCTCGGAGCGGAAGATCTGCATCCCGCCCACGCGCAGTTCGGGCATGAAGACCATGGCGACGATGATGATCCCGATGCCGCCGAACCATTGCAGCATCGACCGCCACAACAGGATGCCGTGCGGCATCTCGTCGAGGCCGGAAAAGACGGTGGACCCCGTGGTGGTGAACCCCGACATCGCCTCGAAGAAGGCATCGGTGGCGTTGGCGCTGATCGGCGCGAAAAGGAACGGGATCGCCCCGAAGAGGGGCAGCATCACCCAGACCGCGGTGGTCAGCAGGAAGATCTGCTGCAGCGTCAGGCGGCCCGTGCTGGCATTGGCGCAGGCCAGGGCCAGGACGCTGCCTGTCAGCATCGTCACCGCGCCGGCGTTCAGGAAGATCGGCCAATGGCCGTTGCGATAGACCAGATCGATCGCCATCGGCACCAGCATCGTCGCCCCCAGACACGCGACGAGCAGGCCGATGACGTGTCCGACGGGGCGCAGATCGATCATGCCGCCGGCTTGGCCGGCGCCGCCGATCCTGTCAAGCGGCCCGGGCGTCGGGCGCCAGGGCGTAGGCGCGGCGCACGGCATCCCCGACGCTGGTCTTCGGATAATCGGCCGGGTCGGAATGCAGCGGCAGGCGAAAGATCCGGATCCCCTCCTCGATGCGCTCGGTGGACCCGAGCTTGCGCAGGATGTGGATCATGCCCTCGTTGCGGACATGGACGAGGGCGTCGAACTGGCGCACCCCGCGACCGACGGCCACATGCATGAGCCGCCCGAGCAGAACGACGCCGAGGCCCCGGCCCTGGAACCGGTCGATCACGGTGAGCGCCATCTCGGCCCGCTCGCACGCGCCCCGCGCGCGGAAGAAATGCGCGATGCCGGCCGGGATTTCCTGGCCGCGAACCTCCACCAGCGCGCCGATCGCCTCGTGATGCGGCCGGTCGACGGTGGTGTAGCGCGCCACCTCCGCGTCGCTCAGCCGCTCCACGTAGTGCAGGAACCGGAACACCCGGCTCTGGGGCGAAAGCTCGGCGAAACCGCGCAGGAGCGCCGGGCCATCCTCCGCGCGCACGTCCCTGATCACGGCCCGGCTGCCGTCCTTCAGGGTCAGGCTGATCGTTCGCCGGTCCACGCCCTAGCCGGAATGGCGCAAGGACGCGAAGAATCCGGGATCGACGCTGTCGCCGGCGAATGTCCCGCCCTCGGTCAAGAGGCTGACCGCGTCGTGGCTGTGCAGGCTCTCCTGGTGGCTCGCCGCCACCCGGAAATCACCGATCCGGGGATCGGCCCGCAGCCCCTGGGCGAAAAGCCGCGCCGCATCCTCCACGAAGATGGGGTTGGCGGCGTTCAGCTCGGCGAAGGCCTGTTCGTCCTCGCGCTTCACCATCACCTGCGTCTCGGTCGGGACGGCGGCGCGGCAGATGTCGATCAGGTCCTCGAAGGGAACGTGGTCGGCGTGGTCGAGCGCCACCGAGATCCGCGCCACCGACCGCTGGGAATGCGGCGTGGCAAGCTGGCCGCGGGTGCGGCGCGCATGCTCCGACAGTTCCAGCGAGCAGGGGCACGTGGAGGAATAGACGTAGTCCAGGTGCAGGATCCGCTTCCGGCCCCCGTCCCCCGCCACGACTTCCATCGCGATGTCGTAGAACTGGTACCCCGACAGGCCCGATCGCAGGCTCTCCACCTTCAGGGGATAGGAGACGCGCATCATGATCCGGGCGTCCGAGCTTTCGAGGTTGCCGAGATAGGCGTCGAGCGTGCGGTCGATGACCGCGAAGGACTGCGTCTCCTCGGCGGTATCGTAGAAGGTCCGCATCAGGCGGGACATGTTGATGCCCTTCTTGTCCGCCTCGAGGCTCACGGTGCCGGTCACGCCGGCCTCCAGCACCATCTCGCCCCCGTCGCGGGTGGCGAAACGCACCGGAAGTCTGAAATTCGAGATGCCGACCTGCTGGATCCGGCACCGGTCGCCCCGGATCAGGCTCTGGGGGCCGTTCTGAAGGTCGGGCAGGGTCGCCCGGTATGCCGGGTCGGCGACGAAGTCGCGGGGATACTCCGCCGAAAGGGCCGGGTAGGTCTCCGACCGCCCCGGGATCAGCGCCCGCAAGGCGGGATCGACGCTCGAGATCTCCTCCTCCGTCGCAGTCTCGGCCCACCGGCGCAGGCGCTGCAGGAGTTCCTGGGCGTCCTCGGTCGCGAGGCCGGCGCCAGCCTCCCGCAGATGCATGTTCATGATGCCCCTCCTTTGCGAACCGGACACCGGAAGTAAGGCACGACGATGCCGATTTCTACCGCATGCGTCAAATGACACCGGGCGGGCGACCGGCGTCAGGCGGGCGGGGCCATCCGCCGTTCCATCTCGGGCCCGGTGGCCCCCTCGCCCGTCTCCGTCCAGCCCCGGCGGGCGAGGAACGCGGCCAGATCGGCGCCGGCCGTCGTGCTCAGGCGCGCCAGGCCGCCGCGGCGCGCCTCGGCCTCGATCGCGTCATAGAGCGCCGTGGCGGCCGCGCGTCCCCGGTCGCCCGCCGCCGTCCAGACCGGGTCGAGGCGCCCGCCCGGCCCGAGCGCCATCACGCCCGCCGTGCCCTCGCGGTCCTCGGCCAGGACGACGTGCAGGGTGGTAAGGCGGATCGCCGGCGCGCCGGTCAACTGAGACAGGTCGGCCGCGTCGACATCCCGCGCGATCCGCAGCCTCATGCCGCCCCCAGGGCGGTGTCGAGATCGGCGAGCAGGTCCTCGGCGCCCTCGAGCCCCACGCTGAGGCGAATGAGCCCCGGCCCGATGCCCAGCGCGTCGCGGGTCTCCTCGGCCAGGCGTTGATGCGTCGTCGTTGCCGGATGGGTGACGATCGACTTCGCGTCGCCCAGATTGTTCGAAATCGTGACGATCCGCAGCGCGTTCAGGACCCGGAAGGCGGCCTCTTGGCCGCCCCGCACATCCAGCGACAGCACGGTTCCGAACCCGCCCATCTGCGCCGCCGCGACGGCGTGCTGCGGATGGCTCTCGAGCCCCGGATAGATCACACGCGACAGGGCCTTGTGCCCCTCCAGGGCCGCGGCCAGGCGTGCCGCCGTCTCGGACTGGGCTCGGACGCGCAGGTCCAGCGTCTCGAGCCCCTTCAGCATCACCCAGGCGGTGAACGGCGACATCGCCCCGCCGGTATGCTTGAGATACGGCTCCAGGGTCTTGCGGATGAAGTCCCGGCGTCCCAGCACGGCGCCGCCCAGCGCCCGGCCCTGCCCGTCGATATGCTTCGTCGCGGAATAGACGATGACATCCGCGCCGAGTTCCACCGCCCGGCTGAAGACCGGCGTCGCGAAGACGTTGTCGCAGACGACGGTCGCGCCGGCCCGATGCGCGAGGTCCGCCACCGCCTCGAGGTCGATCACCTCGAGGGCCGGGTTCGACACCGTCTCCATGAAGACAGCCACCGTGTCGGGCCGGATCGCGGATCGCCACTGGTCGAGGTCGGTACCGTCCACAAGCGTCACCTCCACGCCGAAGCGGGGCAGGATTTCCTCGACGATATAGAGGCACGAGCCGAACAGCGCGCGGGACGAAACGACGTGATCGCCCGACTTCACCATCGCCATCAGCGCGGCGTTGACGGCCGCCATGCCCGAGGCGGTGGCAAAGCAATCCTCGGTCCCCTCGAGCGCGGCCAGCCGCTCCTCGAACATCCGGACGGTGGGATTGCCGTACCGGGCATAGATGAACTCGTCCTCGCCCAGGTCGGCGAAACGCTGCGCGGCCTGCTCGGCGCTGTCGTAGACGAAGCCCTGCGTGAGGAAGATCGCCTCGCTCACCTCTCCGTACTGGCTGCGGCGGATGCCGCCATGCACCGCCCGGGTGCGCGGGGTCCAGTCGTCGCTCATGGGGTGCCGTCTCCTTCGTCGCCCTGCCGGGGGAGGGGCCGGGTCGCCGACAGGCTCCGCCCTCTTTAGCGGTATCGTTTACCGTGGCCCGCAATCCGGTTCACAAATCGCCACGGGGCCGGTGCGTAGAAGCGTTGCGCGGAACGGTCAAGCATCGTCATGGAGGCTTTACCGTCCCGTCACGCCCGCGTCTTAGGCATGACAGACAGAGCGCCCTGTAATCGCTCGGTTTTCAGGGGACAGGGGATGCCACACCTGGCCGTGAACGCGTCGCGCGAGGCCGTCCTTTCGGGGGTCGGCGCGCTTGGCCCCGCCTTCGCGTGCCTTCCCCCCCGCGCGCCCGTGATCGTGATGGTCCACGGCTACGGCTACGACCCCGCGCGCCCCGGCCGCTCGCCCCATCCCCGCCTGTTCGGGGGCCCGCGCGGATGGGCGGCCCGGCTGGGCGCGGGGACGGGCGAAAGCGCGCCGCTCTGCATCGGCTTCGGCTGGTCGTCGCGCGGGACGGTCTGGCGCGCCTGGGCCGAGGGCGCGCGCGCCGCGGCGCCGCTCGCCGGGCTGATCAGCCGGATCGCGGCCCGGGGCCATCGCGTCCACCTGATCGCCCATTCCATGGGCGCGCGGGTGGCCCTGCACGGCCTGGCCCTCGCCCCGAGCGACTCGGTCGGACGGGCGGTGCTGATGACCGGGGCGGCGCTGCGGTCGGACGCGCGGCGCGCGCTGGCCTCGCCGGCGGGGCGGCGCGCCGAGGTGATCAACGTCACCTCGCGCGAGAACGACATCTTCGATGCCGCGGTGGAGCTGGTCACCGGCTGGACCGGCCGCAGCATCGGCGACGGCCTGGGACGGCCGCGGGCGAACTGGCTCGACCTGCAGATCGACGCGCCCGCCGCCCGGGTGGGGATGGCGCGGCTGGGATATGCGCTGGCGGCGCCGGCGGCGCGGATCTGCCACGATTCGGCCCATGCCCGGCCGGGGATGTTCGACCTCTATCGCGACCTGCTGACCGACCCGCCGCGCCTGCCGCTTTCGGCCCTGCGCGACGTTCTGCCCCGCGAGGGCGAGCCGCGCTGGTCGCGCCTGCTGGCGCGCACCGCGCTGCCCGAGCCCGCCCCGCCGCGCGACGTGGCGACCTAGTTTCCGCCCTCGGCGCCGTGCTCGCGGAACAGCCGCCCCTGGGCGACGAAGAAGACGAAGATCGCCGCGGTCAGCCCGAAGGTCTTGAAGTTCACCCAGGCGTCGGTGGACATCGTGCGCCACACGATCTCGTTGAGCACTGCCAGGCCGAAGAAGAAGGCGCAGAACCGGCGCGTCAGCTTCATCCACCCGGTCTCGTCCAGCGGCACCAGTTCGGACATGACCATCCGCAGATAGCTCTTCCCCTGCAGCAGCCCCACGCCGAGGATCGCCGCGAAGATCAGATAGATCAGCGTGGGCTTCATCTTGAAGAACCGCTCGTCGTTGAACCACACCGTCAGGCCGCCGAAGACGACGACCAGGACCAGGGTTACGATCTGCATCCGGCTGACCTCGCCGGTCAGGCGCCACAACAGGAAGGTCGAGAGCGCGATCAGCGGCACGAACCCGGCCGTGATGAGGACGAAGCCGGAATATTCCGTGCCCCCGATCGCGAAGCTGCGGTCGCGCAGCAGCAGGTAGGCCGCGAAGAAGGCCAGGACCGGCCCCAGTTCGAGGATCGTCTTCAGGCTGTTCTTCGACATGTGGGTCCCATCCGCTGCATTCCACGATCGCGGCCCCGCAAATGGGGGGCCCGCGGCTCCACCTTCTCGCCCGGCAGGGGGGCGGCGATCAAGGCCGCGGAACGCCGCCGGGCCGAACGGCACGGGAGCGGCGGCCCCCCCGCCGCGCCGGGCCGTCCCCCGGCGGTGGAACGCCACGCGGGAAAGTCCCGTTGACCCGGCACATCCCGCGACCCGGTTCCGCCATGATCGACGCAATCCTGAACGAACTCGACGGCTCCTTCACGACCGTGCCGCCCCTCGTGGCCGCGATCCGGCTGACCTTCGCGGCACTGCTCGGCGGGGTGCTGGGATGGGAGCGGGAAAGGCGCGACAAGCCGGCCGGGCTGCGGACGCACATGCTCGTGTCCATCGCCGCATGCCTCTTCATCATCGTGGGCGCGCAACTCGGGACGATGGATTTCGGCGCGCCCGACAGCCTCCGCATCGACCCGTTGCGCCTGATCGAGGCGGTGACCGCCGGCGTGGCCTTCCTCGCGGCGGGCCTGATCTTCACCGCCGGAGGAAAGGTGCGCAACATCACCACCGGCGCCTCGCTCTGGCTGGCCGGGGCGATCGGCCTCGCCTGCGGTGCGGGGCAGATGCCGCTCGCCCTGATGGCGACCGTGATCGTCGTCGTCGTGGTGAGCGGGCTGGGATGGCTGGAGCGGCACTGGCCCGGCCGGTAGGCCTCCGGACCCCGAACCGGGCGGCGGACGGGATCCCTACCGGTCGAGCCCGGTGAGCGCGGCGGCGAAATCCTCGGGGTCGAAGGCGTCCAGATCGTCGATCTGCTCGCCCACGCCGATGGCATGGATCGGCAGGCCGAAGCGGTCGGCCAGCGCCACGAGGACCCCGCCCCGCGCCGTCCCGTCGAGCTTCGTCATCACCAGTCCCGACACGTCGGCGAGCTTCTGGAAGATCTCGACCTGGTTCAGCGCGTTCTGCCCCGTCGTCGCATCCAGCACCAGCACCGTGTTGTGCGGCGCGTCCGGGTCCTTCTTGCGGATTACGCGGACGATCTTGGCCAGTTCCTCCATCAGGTCGGCACGGTTCTGCAGCCGCCCGGCCGTGTCGATCATCAGCAGGTCGGCGCCGTCCCGTTCGGCCTTCGTCATGGCGTCGAAGGCAAGGCTCGCGGGGTCCGACCCCTGCGGCGCGGTCATCACCGGCACCCCGGCGCGCTCGCCCCAGACCTGGAGCTGCTCGACGGCCGCCGCGCGGAACGTGTCGCCGGCGGCGATGACGACGGACTTGCCCGCGGCGCGGAACTGGCTTGCCAGCTTGCCGATCGTCGTGGTCTTGCCCGAACCGTTGACGCCGACCACCAGCACGACCTGGGGCTTCTTGGCATAGAGCGGCAGCGGCTTGGCCACCGGTTCCATGACCCGGGCGATCTCGCGGGCCAGCAATTCCTTGATCTCGCGCGAGGACATGCGGCGGCCGAGCCGGCCCTCGGCCATGTTGGCGGTGACGCGGGCCGCCGTCTCCACCCCCATGTCGGCGGTGATCAGCAGATCCTCCAGATCCTCGAGCATCTCGTCGTCGAGGGGGCGGCGCATCACCGCGCCCTCCCCCGCCCCGCCGCGCCGGAAGAGGCGGCCCATGATCCCGCCCCTCGGCTGTCCGGTTCCCGGCGGCGTGTCGTCCGGAACCTCGATCGGCGCGGGATCGCCCGGCGCCTCGGGCGGGGCCTCCGCCGGCACCTCCTGCGGCGGCGGCGCGGGCCGCGGATCCTGCGGGGCGGGGAACGGCTCGGGCGCCGGCGGCGGGCCCGGATCGGGGTGGGGCTGCGGCGGCTCGGGCCGGGCGGGGTCCGGCACGGACGGCGCCTCCGGTCCGGCCGGATCGGGCGGCATGTCCGGGTCCCCGGGATCGGCCCCGGACACCGAGCCGCCCTCCCCGACGATGGCGTCGAGTCCCTCGTCGAGTTTCGAGGAGGACTTGAAGAGCCGCGATTTCAGCTTGTTGAAGAACGACATGGGTGCATCCGGGCCTGACCTTTGACGACGACTTAGGACGAATGGCGCGGCTGTGAAAGCCGCCCGCGGGATCTGGCGTCCGCCTGCCGCCCGTGGCAGCATCGCGGCCATGCGTGTCGCCGTCCTCTGCCTGACCCTGTTCGCCCAGCCCCTGGCCGCCCAGACCCCCATGGGGGCGGAGGCGTTCCGGACCTATACCGAAGGCCGGACGCTGACCTTCTCGGCCAACGGAGAACCCTACGGGGCGGAGGAATACGGGGCCGACCGGCGGGTACGCTGGTCGTTCCTCGACGGCACGTGCCGCGAGGGGCGGTGGTATCCGGAGGGCGACCGGATCTGCTTCGTCTACGAGGACATGGACGGCGGACCGCGCTGCTGGACGTTCTGGCGCGAGGGCGGCGGATTGCGCGCCCGCTTCGCCGACGATCCGGACGGCTCGGTCCTCTACGAGACCGCCGCCTCGGACGAACCGCTGGAATGCCTCGGCCCCGAGGTCGGCGTCTGATCCGCCCGCCATCGCCACACGGTGGCGCCGAGCCGCGAAGCGTCAGAGCAGGGATCCCTGCCCCGGCGGGTCCTCTGGCGGCTTTCGCGGCTTCTTCGGGGCGGCGCCCCCCAGGGTGAGGATCCCGTCGGCGAATTCGAGGGACAGGCGCGAGGCCTGCTCGGCCCGCGCCCGGCTTTCCACCACCGCGTCGCCGTCGCGGACGACCGCGTAACCCCGCGACAGGGTCGCCTTGTATCCCAGCGTCGCGTGCAGCCGATCGAGCGCGCCGAACCGATCCCGCGCGGTGTCGAGCCGGGCGGCGAAGGCCCGGTCGAGGCGCCGCGCCTCCCGGTCGAGATCCGCCCGGCCCCGCAGAACCGCCCGGGCGATGGGGCGCGGGTCGGGCCGGCGGTCGGCCAACGCCTGGCGGCGGCGGTGGATCAAACGCTCCAGCGCCGGGACGAGGCGGAGGCTCGCCCCCTCCAGCCGGCGCCGCGCGGCACGGATCAGGTCGCGGATGCGGGCGGGACGCACTCCGGCCGCGATCTCGGCCAGACGCGCCCGCCGGGCGGCGAGGCCGGCCTCGAGCGCCATCGGCAACCGTGCCTCGGCCCAGTCGAATCGCTGCCGGGCGGCGCCGGTCAGCGCTTCGGGGCGCGGCAGGGCGCGGGACAGGTCGGCCAGCCGCTGGCGCCGCTGCCCGATCGCCTGACCCAGGCCGCGCGACAGCCGCGCCGCCTGCCCGTCGAGCCAGGCACGCAGTTCCAGCCTGACCGGCACGGCCAGTTCGGCGGCGGCGGTGGGGGTCGGCGCCCGGCGGTCGGACACGTGGTCGATCAGCGTCGTGTCGGTCTCGTGCCCCACGGCGGAGATCAGGGGGATCTCGCTCTCGGCCGCGGCGCGGGCCACGATCTCCTCGTTGAACCCCCACAGGTCCTCGATGGAGCCGCCGCCGCGCGCGACGATCAGCAGGTCGGGCCGGGGTACGGCGCCGCCGGGCGCGATGGCGTTGAAGCCGCGGATCGCGGCGGCCACCTGGGGCGCGCAATCGCGGCCCTGGACCGCCACCGGCCAGACCAGGACCTGCCGGGGAAAGCGGTCCTGCAGGCGATGCAGGATGTCGCGGATCACCGCCCCGGACGGCGACGTGACGACGCCGATCACGTCGGGCAGGTAGGGCAGCGGCCGCTTGCGCTCGGGCGCGAACAGCCCCTCGGCCTCCAGGGCCTTCCTGCGCTTCTCCAGCATCGCCATCAGGGCGCCGACGCCGGCGGGGCGCACGTCGTCGGCGTTCAGCTGGTATTTCGACTGGCTGCCGAAGGTGGTGAGCTTGCCCGCGGCGACCACCTCCATCCCCTCCTCGGGAACCTGGCTCAGGCCCGCGACCTGCCCCTTCCAGGCGACGGCGGCCAGCACGTTGCGATCGTCCTTGATGTCGAAATAGAGATGGCCGGACCGGGCGCGGAACACCCGGCCGACCTCGCCGCGCACCTTTACCCGGCCGAATTCGCCTTCCACCACGCGCTTCACCGCCCCCGAGATCTCGGAAACGGTGTATTCGTGGGCGTTGGCTCCGGGGCCGTCGTCTTCGAAAAGCTCCATGGGGCGGCAGACTAGACCGCCACGCGGGCGGGCGAAAGGCCCGCGCCCGCTTCACAATGCGGGCATCCGCCTCTATCAGCCGTGCGGACCGGAGCGGAGCGGAAGGCGGCGCGATGAACATCCTGATCCTCGGCGGCGGCGGACGCGAGCACGCGCTCGCCTGGGCGGTTCTGCAGAACCCCAAATGCGACCGCCTGATCGTGGCACCGGGCAATGCCGGGATCGCCGGCATCGCCGAGACGGCGACGCTCGATATCGCGGATGGCGGCGCGGTGACCGAATTCGCCGGCGAAAATGCCGTCGACCTCGTGGTGATCGGCCCCGAGGCGCCGTTGGCCGCGGGCGTGGCCGATGCCTGCCGCGCCGCCGGCATCGCGGTCTTCGGCCCCGACCGCGCCGCGGCGATGGTCGAGACCTCGAAGAGTTTCACCAAGGAATTGTGCGACGCCGCCCATGCCCCCACCGCGCGCTATGCCCGGTTCGAGGCGGCCGGGCCGGCGAAGGACCACGTCCGCGCCCGGGGCGCGCCCATCGTGGTCAAGGCCGACGGGCTGGCCGCGGGCAAGGGCGTTGTCGTGGCCGAGAGCGCGGCCGAGGCCTGCGCGGCCATCGACGACATCTTCGCCGGGCAGTTCGGCGCGGCGGGCGCCGCGGTCGTGATCGAGGAGATGATGACCGGCGAGGAGGCCTCGTTCTTCGTCCTCGTCGACGGGGAGGAGCTCCTGCCCATCGGCACCGCGCAAGACCACAAGCGCCTCGGCGAGGGCGATACCGGCCCCAACACGGGCGGCATGGGCGCCTATTCGCCCGCGCCGATCATGGATGCCGCCGTGACCGAGCGCGCGCTGGAGCGGATCGTGCGGCCCTGCATGGCCGAACTGGCACGCCGCGGCACGCCCTATTCGGGCGTGCTCTATGTCGGCCTGATGATCGAGGACGGCGAGCCGCGGCTGGTGGAGTTCAACGCCCGTTTCGGGGATCCCGAATGCCAGTGCCTGATGATCCGCCTGGGCGCGCAGGCGCTGGACCTGATGCAGGCCTGCGCCGAGGGGCGGCTGGCCGACGCGCGGGTCAACTGGGCCGACGACCACGCCATGTGCGTGGTGATGGCGGCCGAGGGCTATCCCGGCGCCTACCGGAAGGGCGCGGAGATCCGCGGCCTGGAACGGCTCGTCGCCTCGTCCGGGCAGGTCGTGTTCCACGCCGGCACGGCGTTCGAGAACGGCGCGCTGGTCGCGGCGGGGGGCCGCGTCCTGGGCATCACCGCGCGCGGCGACGACCTGAAGCAGGCCCGCGAACGCGCCTATGCCATGGTCGACGCGGTGGACTGGCCGGGGGGCGTCTGCCGGCGCGACATCGGCTGGCGGGCCCTGCGCTAGGCCTGGGCCACCCCCGCGCCGCCCCGGCGCAGGTGCCGATGGGCGAAGGACAGCTTCTGGCGGATCCCGCCGGTCAGCACGAAGGGATAGAGGTCCGGCAGGTCCAGTGCCCGGTTGACGTGGTTCACCGCGATCGACAGCGCCACGGCGCCGCTGATCAGGCGGTCGGTATCCTCCTCGGCATAGGCGTCGTAGCCCGGCGCCGGCCCGTCCATCAGCGCCAGCCCGCTGACCGCTGAACTGTCCAGCAGGTCGACGAGGTGCAGGAGGTGCGCCACCGTCTCGGCCCAGTCCTCGTGCGGATGCGCGGTGGCATACCCCGTGATGTGGTGCTCGTCCGCGGGTTTGGGATCGGCGTAGTGGCGCTTGAGCGCGGCGCCGTAATCCTCCCGTTCGTCGCCGAACCGGTCGCGGAATTCCGTCAGGAACCCGTCATCCACCTTCAGCCGCTCGAACAGGAAATGGGCCATCTCGTGCCGCATGTGGCCGAGCATCGTGCGGTAGAGCTCGCCCATCTTCGCCTGCCGATCGGCCAGGACGGCGTCGCTCGCCTCCGAGACGTTGATCGTGATCGTGCCGCTCGCATGGCCCATGATCACCTTGGCCGCGCCGCCGGCGGTCCGTTCCGACAGCAGGCGGAAGACGGGGCGGTCGCCGGGGTCGTCCGACCCGAACCACCCCCACCGGGCGAGGTTGGCCAGCATCCAGCGCTTGGCCAGCTCGGTCCGCGTCCAGAGCGGCAGGTTGTCGGGCTCCCGCAGGTCCGGCACCGTCTCCGTCATCGAGCAGGACCGGCAATACTGGCCGCCCTCGGCGATCCAGTTGCATCCGATGTCGGCACGGTTTCCGCAGGTGCGGGCCTCGATCAGCATGCATTGTTCGTCGGGGTCGAACGCGACCTCCCGCCCGCAGGAGCAGACGGTGTTGTGGAAGTAGAGCGGCGCCGAACAGACGGGACAGTGGAACACTTGCATGGAGACGGCCTTTTTCGCGGGAACGCGGGCTGCGAACCGTTGCGTGGCCGTTCGGGTTCCCGCCCGATCGGCGGCGCCGGCCGCGGCCGGCGCCCGGCCCGGCGGATCAGATCTGCTTTTCGGGCATCTGGACCACCAGCCCGTCCAGCTCGTCGGTGACCTTCAGCTGGCAAGTCAGGCGGGACCGGTTCGGATCGGGCTCGAAGGCGAAGTCGAGCATGTCCTCCTCCATGTCCTCCACCGGGGGCAGCTTGTCGGTCCAGTCGGGATGGACATAGACATGGCAGGTCGAGCAGGCGCAGGCGCCGCCGCAATCGGCCTCGATGCCGGGGATGCCGTTGTCGCGGGCGCCCTCCATGACTGTCAGGCCGTTGGCCACGTCCACGACGTGCTCCTTTCCGCCGTGCTCGATATAGGTGATCTTCGCCATGCCGGGCTCCTTCGGATGCTCTTATGCGCCCAGCTAGTCGCTCGTCTTCCCGGATGCCAGCGGGTGTTGGCGCAGAGCTGGGGATGTTCTATATTTGTTCCTTATGACGCCCCGCTCTCCCTTCTGGCCGCGGCCGCCCTCGGCCCTGCCCCATGGCTGGCTCGACCGCCCGCCCGACGGCGCGCGCGTGACCGTGGCGGGGCTCGTGCTGCTGCGGCAGCGGCCGGGCACCGCGAAGGGGGTCGTGTTCCTGACGCTCGAGGACGAGACCGCGACCTGCAACGTCATCGTCTGGCGCAAGGTCTACGAGCGGTTCCGCCGCGCAGTGATCGCCGGACGCTGCCTGCGTGTGACGGGACGGGTGCAGCGCGGCGGCGGCACCACCCATGTCATCGCGGAGGAGGTGGAGGATATCAGCACGATGCTGGACGACCTGCTGCGGGACGGGACGCCCCGTCCGGACCAAGCCCCGTCCTAGTAGAGCCCCTTGGCGCGGAGCTTGCGCCGCGCGGTCCCGCCGCGGGCGGTCTGGCGTTCGCGCACGACGATCATGACGCCGGACCCGATCACCAGGCCCGCGCCGGCCAGCGTCTGCCATGTCGGCACCTCGCCGAACCAGACGAACCCGATCCCCACCGCCCAGAGCATCGAGACATAGGTGAAGGGCGCCAGCGCCGAGGCGTCGGCGTACCTGTAGCTGGCCGTCAGGAGCATCTGCCCCACCGCGCCGAAGACGCCGCATCCCGCCAGTAGCATTGCCTGGCGCGGCGTCGGCCACACCCAACCGAAGGGCGCGGTCAGAAGCGCGCAGCCGCTCGCCGTGGCCAGGAAGTAGAACGCGATGGCCTCGCTCCGCTCCGTGCCCGACATCGCCTTGATGATGGTCTGCGCCGCCGCGGCCAGCGCCGCCGAGCCGAGCGCCATGCCCGCCCCGACCAGGGCCAGCCCGCGCAGTTCGGTCGCCCCGAAGCGCGGCGCCACGATCACCAGCACCCCGCCCAGGCCCAGCGCGACCGCCCCCAGCCGGATCAGCCGGAACCGCTCGCCCAGGAAGACCGCCGCGAAGACGACGAGGAAGACGGGCGTGGCGAAGCGGATCGCCTGCACCTCGGCCAGCGGCAGAAGCGTGATCGCGGCGAAGCCCAGCCCCATCGACACGCTGCCGACCAGCCCGCGCAGGGCGTGCCCCTTCCAGTTCGCCACGTGAAGACCGTCCTGCAGGTCCCCCCGGGCCCAGAGCCACGCCGTGATGATGGGCAGCGACAGGGCGGCGCGAAAGAACACCACCTCCCCCGTCGGCACGCCGACGGAGGCCGCCTTCACGAAGGCGGACATGATCGTCAGGACGGAGAAGGCCGCCAGGATCAGGAGGATGCCGCGCAGGGGAGCCATCGGCCCCGCCCTACTCCCATTGCGCGCCGGGCGCCATACGGGTGGCGAGAGTCGCAAGGGCCGAAGGCGGGGCGGTCGCCGCTCAGGCCTCCCGGCCGATCCGGGCCGCCAGGCGCAGCGCATGGCTGGGATCCGCGGCCGCCGCGGGCAGCACGGGATCGTAGGCGGCGCGGATCAGGGCCCCGATCTCGGGGCGCAGGATCACGCTCCCCTCCGGCGCCCGCGCCAGGGGCGACCGGTCGGTGAAGGCGGTGTCGGACCACAGGAGCGCGGTCTGCACCGCCTGGTTCAGCGCCACCGTATGCGCCGGCACCTGCGCCATCTCCGCATCCATGCGGATGAAGGCGAAGCTCGCGCGGATCGCCCCCGCCTCGTCGAACCGGAAGATGCGGTACTGGTTCGCCCCCGCCGCCTCCAGCCGGTCGAGCAGCGGCGCGAGGTCGGGGATCAACCGGTCGAGGTCGGGGATCGCGCGCAATTCGTCCCATTCGCGGAATACGAAGACCATGACGTTGACGCCCAGTTCGGGGTCCGTCTCGGCCATGCCCTGCCCGGTCAACCCGGCCACGGCCTCGAGCGCGCCCTTCATGATCGCCAGCGTGGCGTCGTCCACCCCGAAGACCACCGGCGCCATCGGCCGGCCCCACCGCGCGAAGGCGTAGCTGTCGTCGGAGCGGGTGAACAGGGCGGTGATCTCTTCGGGGCTCATGGCCCCGCGTGGTAGGCCCGCGCCGGGCCGAGGACAAGCCCGGCTTCGCCCCTCCGGCCACGCCGCCCGTGACGCAAGGTCACGAGCCGCGCATGCCGGGCGCGGACGGCGCGAAACCTCCCCTCAACCTCCTCCGTGCATGTCCGGTCGACGGGAACCGGTCCCACGCGGAGGGGATGATGCGGCAGGACGACCAGATCGAGAGATCCCGCGCGACCGGCCCGGGGCCGTCGCGGCCCGGACATCGGGGCCGCCACGCCCCGGCCCGCTTGCATCCCGGCGGCGATCGCGATCCCGAACGCCTGGCCGCGCTCCGCCGCTGGACGATCACGGCACCCGATCATCGCGCCCGACCCCGACCGCTCGGCGACGAACCCGTCGCCCTCCTTCTTCCCTGGCTCGGGCGGCTGCGCCGCCACCTTGCGGGCGAACCGGGAGCGGCGCTCCTCTTGGACCACCTGGACCGGGCGATGGCGCCGCTGGCCGGCCTTTCCCGGCGCCGCCGCCTTCCGCCCCCGGTCGCGCGGGATCTGGAGGATCCGGTGGCGCGGGCCGAGGCGATGCTCGGCCGGCCCTTCGTCCGCCACGCCGAGCGGGCCCTCGACTCCGTGGGCCGGATCGCCCCCCGCGGCGCGAACGGCTCCGCGGGATGCGGCGTCCTAGTGGCGCCGGGGGTGCTTCTGACGGCCCGGACGGTCCTGTCGGACATGCTCGCCGCGGCGCGATGCACCCTGTCGCTGCGCTTCGGGACCGGGGCGGGTGTGCGGACCTTCCGCCTGCGGCCCGGTCGCCTGTTCCACACCGATGCGCGGCTGGGCGTCACCCTCGTCGCGGTGGATCCTGCCGCCTCGGACGGCACGCCGCTGGCCGCGTTCGGCCACCTGGCGCTCGTCGGAGAGGTCGGCAAGATCCGCCCCGGATACCCGGTGCACGTCGCCGGGCACCGTGCGGACAGGCTCGTGCGGATCGTCACGGACGACGCGATCCTGCTCGCCCTGCCCCCCGATCCGGGCCACCTGGCCCAGTATGGCGGCGACACGACGCCCGGCTCGGCCGGCGCTCCGGTTCTGAGTGACCGAGGGGAGATGGTGGCCCTGCATCTTCGTGGCGTGCCCGCCACGGACACGAACGGGCGCATCCTGACGCTCGACGGCGGCGTCTGGGATCGCGCCCGCGATCCCCGCATGCAGGGCGTGCGCTGGATCGGCAACGAGGGCGTGCGCGTCTCGGCCCTGGTGCGGCACCTGCGTGGCGTCCGGACCCGGATCGCCGCGCACGACCCCTCGGCCGCCGCCCTTCTCGGTGCCGTGCTGGCGGTGGGGGATGGCGCCGACCGGGCCGCGCCCCTGCGGCCGGACCCGGCGGCGCCGTCGCCCTGCGCGCGCCCGGCCGGGCGACCGATGACGCCACCCCGCCCTTAGCGCCGCGCGCCCGGGATCAGATGTCGAAGAGGTCCCCGCCCCGATCGGGACGCGGCGGCGCCAGACCCAGATGGGTCCAGGCCTTCTGCGCCAGCATGCGCCCCCGCGGGGTCCGCTGGATCAGACCCTGTTGCAGCAGGTAGGGCTCGATCACTTCCTCCAGCGCGTCGCGGCTCTCCGAAAGGGCGGCGGCGATGGTTTCGATCCCCACGGGGCCGCCCTGGTAATTCTCCGCCACCAGGGTCAGGTAGCGCCGGTCGGCCCCGTCAAGGCCGATCTCGTCCACCCCGAGCCGCGTCAAGGCGCGGTCGGCCAGGGATCGGGTCAGCTGGCCGTCGCCCTCGACCAGCGCGAAATCCACCACCCGGCGCAGCAGGCGACCGGCGATCCGCGGCGTGCCCCGCGCCCGGGCCGCGATCTCGCGCACCCCCTCGGGCTCGGCCGCCACCCCGAGCAGGCGCGCGCCGCGCGCGACGATGTCCGACAATTCCCCGATCGTGTAGAATTGCAGGCGGATCGGGATGCCGAACCGGTCCCTGAGCGGCGTGGTCAGCAGGCCCAGCCGCGTCGTCGCGCCGACCAGCGTGAAGGGCTGCAGCTCGATGCGCACGGTGCGCGCCGCCGGTCCCTCGCCGATCACGAGGTCCAGCTCGAAATCCTCCAGCGCCGGATACAGCACCTCCTCGACCACCGGGTTCAGGCGATGGATCTCGTCGATGAAGAGGACGTCGTTGCGCTCCAGGTTGGTCAGGATCGCGGCCAGGTCCCCCGCCTTGGCCAGCACCGGCCCGGATGTCATGCGGAAATTGACGCCCAGTTCCCGCGCGACGATCTGCGCCAGCGTGGTCTTGCCCAGCCCCGGCGGGCCGTGGAACAGCGCATGGTCCATCGCGCGGCCGCGCATCCGGGCGCTCTCGATGAAGACCTTGAGGTTCGCCCGCGCCTCCGCCTGCCCGGTGAAGGCGTCGAGCGTCTGCGGCCTCAGCGCCGGCCCGTCATCCTCGGGCAGCGGTTCTGGCCTTAAGGTGGGGTCGGGCTGGCTCATCGGCTCATCCCCTGGGCGCCCGGGATCTCAGCGCCGCGCGGATCAGCGCCGCCGTCTCGGCGCCCGGCTCGGCCTGCGCGGCCTCGGCCACGGCGCGCGACGCCTCCGCCGGACCGTAGCCCAGGTTGCCCAGCGCCGACATCGCCTCCGCCTCGGCCCCGGGGCTGGCGGCGGGCGGGGTCGCGGGCCGCGGCGCCGGTCCGGTGGGGGCGGAATCGTCCCCATCCCCCGCAGGCAGGATCACCGGCGCCTCCCGCACCCCCATCGCCATGACCCCCGGCGCCTTCTCCTTCAATTCGTTGACCACGCGCTGCGCGATCTTCGGGCCCACGCCCGGTGCGGCCCGGATCGCCCCGGCATCGCCGAGCGCGATCGCGCGGCCCACCCCGTCGGGGCCGAGCGCGCCGAGGATCGCCAGCGAGGCCCTGGCCCCGATCCCCTGCACGCTCATCAGCAGGCGGTGCCATTCCTTCTCCGCCAGCGTCTGGAAGCCGTAAAGCTGCAGCAGGTCCTCCCGCACCAGCAGGTCGGTATGGAGCGAGACCGCCTCCCCCGGGCCGGGCATCGTCAGGCGGGTGCGCTCCGATACGTGCACGACATAGCCCACGCCGCCCACGTCGATCAGCACGTGATCGGGGCCGATATGGCCCACCCGCCCCGTCAGCCGCCCGATCATGCCTTGATCCGGTGCGCCATGGGCCGCCCCGCGCAGTGGAAGGCGTGGCACATGGCGATGGCCAGCGCGTCCGCCGCATCGGGGCCCACCGGGTCGGCGCCAGGCAGCTGCATCCGCACCATGTGGTCGATCTGGCGCTTGTCGGCATGGCCCACCCCGACGACGGTCTTCTTCACCGCGTTGGGGGCGTATTCCCCGATCGACAGACCTGCCTGCGCCAATGCCAGCAGCGCCACCCCGCGCGCCTGGCCGAGCTTCAGCGTGCCGGCCCCGTCCCGGTTGACGAAGGTCTGCTCGATCGCCGCGGCGGCCGGCGCATATGCCGCGATCAGCTCGACCAGCTGGCCGTGCAGGCTGAGAAGGCGCGGCGCAAGATCCCCCGCGCCGGAACCGATCTGCCCGTTGGCCACGTGGGACAGACGGTTGCCCTCGGCCTCGATCACGCCCCAGCCGAGAATCCGCAATCCCGGATCGATCCCCAATACCCGCATCGGCCTGCCCGTTCGTTGTTTTCCAAGCCCTAGCACGAACGGAGAACATCCGCCAAGGACCGGCCCCGCTCAGGCCCCGCGCCGCAGCGTCAGCGTGGTCCAGTCCCCGATCACGTCGCGTTCCACGGTCTCGAACCCCGCCCGGGCATAGGCGGCCTCGACCTCCGCGGCCTGGGGGGTCAGTAGACCCGACAGGATCGCGTGGCCGCCGCCGGCCGCATGGGCGGCCATCGCGGGGGCGAGGTCGACGAGCGGCCCCTTCAGGATATTGGCGAAGATCAGGTCGTAGGGCCCCCCGGCCGCGAGGCGTGGATGATCGAAACCCGCCGCCTCCAGACAGACGACCCGGTCGGCGAGCCCGTTCAGGCGGACGTTCGCCTCGGCGACCTCCACCGCGACCGCGTCGATGTCCGACGCCAGGATCGCGCCGTCTAGGACGCGTGCCGCCGCCATCGCCAGGACCGCGGTTCCGCAGCCCACATCCGCGACGCGTTGCGGTCGGACGCCCTGCTCCAGAAGCCGGTCGAAGGCCACCAGGCACCCCTTGGTGGTGCCGTGATGGCCGGTCCCGAAGGCCATCGCCGCATCGACGAGAAGCGCCACGGCATCCGCCGGCACCCAGTCCGCGTCATGACTGCCGTAGAGGAAGAAGCGGCCGGCCTCGACCGGGGCCAGCTCGCGGCGCACCTTGTCGACCCAATCGATCTCGGGCAATTCGCTGACCGCGAAGGGCCGCGCCCCGAACGCCGCCGCCAGGAGCGCCAGCGCCGCCTCGTCGGGCGGCGCGGTGAAATAGCCCCCGATCTCCCACAGGGCGGAGCCGTCCTCCATCTCGAAGACGCCGACGCCGTCGGGCTCGGGGTCCAGCCGTTCCATCGCGTCGCCGAGCGCGCGCGCGGAGGCCTCGTCGGGGGCCAGTGTCAGGGCGGTGTAGGTGGGCATGAGCGGGTCTCCGACGCAAGCGGGGGCGCGGTCCGGAACGGGCCGGACATCGCGCCCCGCGGCCCCGGCCTCGTCTCATGCCGGCCGGGTGCGCGCAAGCCTCACCAGAAGATCACCAGGACCGCGAGCATCGACAGCGCCAGGACCGTCCCCTGGATGCGGACATCCTTGTACCATTCCATGCCCCAGGCCGCGTCCTCTAGCGCCTTCTCGCGCTGCCAGATGACCTCGTCCTCGACCTCGCGCCGCTCGGTCACGGCACTGACGGCGACGTAGAACACCGCGCAGATCACCGTGACGATGGCCACGTTGATGGTGAAGTGCACCGGCCAGACCGGGTCCATCCCGATCACCCCCATCACGCCCGCATTGCCCAGGCAGAACAGGATGGCGCCAAGGCCGTGGCCGAAGATCAGGGTATAGAAGCCGCCCTTCTCGGTGCCTTGCCGCGACAGGGCGCCGAACACGAACAGCACCACGAGCGGCGGCACCAGGACCGAGAACATCTGCTGCAGATAGGCCCAGAGGCCGCCCGCGAACTGGATCATCGGCGCCCAGATGATCGCCAGCACCATGAAGCCCAGCGTGGCCATGGTCCCGTAGCGCTTGCGCCGATGCTCCTCGAGCTTCTGTTCGGGGCGGGTCACGAAATCATGCACGAGCAGCGTCGAAGACGAGTTCAGCGTCGAATCGACGCTCGACATGATCGCGGCGATCAGCCCCGCCATGACGAGCCCGGTCAGCCCCGCCGGCAGCAATTGGGTGATCATGATCGGGAACACGCGGTCCGCGGTCTCGATATCGGGCAGCAGCGCCGCGGCCATCGCGCCCGGAAACACCATGATGAAGAGCGGCAGGATCTTCAGCATGCCGCCCAGGATCGCGCCCCATTGCGCGTCGGGCAGGGATTTCGCCCCCAGCACCCGCTGGACGATGTACTGGTTCGTCACCCAGTACCAGAAGCCCAGCAGCGACACGCCGAAGAAGAGGCCCGGCCAGGGCAGCGTCTCGTTGTCGAGCGGCAGGACCATGGAGAGGTGGTTCTCGTTCGGCACCGCCTCCCGGATCGCGGCGAAGGAGAAGTTCAAATCGGCGAACATTACGTAGGCCAGGATCGCCGAGCCCCCGATCAGGACGACGGCCTGGAGAACGTCGGTAAAGACCACGGCCTTCAGGCCCCCTGCCGCGGTGTAGATCCCGGCGAAGAGACCGATGGCGATGGCACTCTGCCAGAGCGAAATCCCCGGGAAGAACGTGTTGAGCACGAGCCCCCCGGCATAGAGCCCGCCCGCGCAATCCACGATGATGGTGAAGAAGATCGTCAGCCCCGAGAAATACAGCCGCGTGCGGCGCGAGAATCGCTTGTCGAGGTATTCGGGCGTCGTGGTGATCCGCGACTTGAGGAAGATCGGCGCGAAGATGAACGCCATCAGCAGCAGCGGCACGCCCGCCAGCCATTCGTAGGCCGACGGTGCGATCCCCGTCGTGTAGGCCGACCCGGTCAGTCCGATCAGCGTCGAAGAAGATATATTGGACGCGAACAGCGAAAAGCCGATCGCGGCCCACCCCAACGACCGGCCGGCGAGGAACAGGTCCTCGCCGGATTCCGTGCGTAACGACACCCAGATGCCGATCCCCACGATGACGGCGAAATATGCCGCGATGACCCACAGATCGAGCGCGGTGATCGCGTTCTGCACCTCCTCCACGAAAGTCCCTCCCCTCTTTCGTTCCTCAAGGGAGGACTCGGACAGGGGGGGGTCGGTTCCGGACTAATCCTGGAGGGGACTGGCGCGGGGCCGCTCTCAGGCGGCGCCGACCCCCACCGGGCAGGTCACGCCGGTGCCGCCGAGGCCGCAATACCCGCCCGGATTCTTCGCCAGGTATTGCTGGTGGTAATCCTCGGCGAAATAGAAGGCCGGCGCGTCGCGGATCTCGGTCGTGATCTCGCCGTAGCCCGCGGCGCGGAGCCGTTCCTGCATGGCCGCGCGGGTCGTCTCGGCCGCCTCGCGCTGCGCGGCGTCGAAGACGTAGATGCCCGACCGGTACTGGGTTCCCCGATCGTTTCCCTGCCGCATGCCCTGCGTGGGGTCGTGCCCCTCCCAGAACACCTTGAGGAGCGCCTCGAAGGACACGATCGCGGGGTCGTAGACCACGCGCACCACCTCGTTGTGGCCCGTCCGCCCGGAACAGACCTCCTCGTAGGTCGGGTTCGGGGTATGGCCGCCGGCATAGCCCACGGCGGTGTTCACCACCCCGTCGACCTGCCAGAACATGCGCTCCACGCCCCAGAAGCATCCCATGCCGAAGATTGCCTCGCGCAGGTTGGCGGGCATCTCGCCCTTCAGGGGTCGGTCGAGGACGGCGTGGCGCTCGGCGGTGGGGATGGGGCGGTCGCGGCCGGGCAGCGCGGCATCGGCGGCGGGAATTTCGGTCGACTTGCGTAGAAGGTTGAACATCGCGTCCTCCGGATCAGGCTCGAGGCGCGATATAGGTACGGCGCGCCGCGGGCGCCATGGCCGCGACCCGCTACGCCGCAGACGCGCGCGACAGGCCCGGGCCACGTACGCCCCGGTGATCCGCCGCCGATCCGCCGGCGGCACCCTGCCGACCCATGCCTGTCCGGCGGTCACGAAATCGTTGAGCGGTGAAACGGCCCGGCCCGTTTCGGCCGCGGCGGCCTCCACCCGCGGGACGCCGCGGCCGCCCGACCGGGCGTCTGGTTTCGCGGGACGAATTGTCAAGACCCGCCCGGCGGCTCCGGTCCGGCCGGTTGCGGAGATGGAACAGGCCCCCTAGCTCACGGTTCCTCAACTGAGCACTGAAACTGGCTTGGAGACGACGACGATGAAGACCACCCCCCTCACCCGCGTGATCGCCCTTGTACTGGCCGCGCCGCTTGCCGTCACGCCCGCCCTCGCGCAGGACGATGGCACTCAGCCGCAGAGCGAAGAGAGCAGTCAAGGCGGCGAGGCTTCGGGCCAGTCGCAGGGCGCGCAATCCGGCGACGCAGGATCGGGTCAGATGTCCTCGCCCGATGCGATGGACCCCGAACAGCTCATTGCCACCGTCGACGGCACCGAGATCACGGCCGGTGACGTGCAGACCGCGATCGACGGCCTGCCGCAGCAGATGCGTCAACAGATGCCGCCCGAGATGCTCGCCTCCATGGCCGTGGACCAGCTGGTCCTGCGCCAGCTCATCCTGCAGGAAGCCGAGGCGCAGAACCTCTCCGAGGACGAGGAGGTCCAGCAGCTGATCGAGGAGAACCAGCGCGCCAGCGAGGAGGATGCGATCCTTCAGGTCTACGTGCAGCGGCAGCTCGAAGGCGCGGTGACCGACGAGAAGGTGCAGGAAACCTACGACGAGATCTCCTCGCAGACCGAGGAAGAGGTCCCGCCGCTCGACGCCGTGCGCCCGCAGATCGAGCAGCAATTGCGTCAGCAGCGCCTGGGCGAGGTGCGCGACGACCTGATGCAAGATGTCGAGATCGTCTATTACGGCCCCGACGGCGAACCGATGGAGGCCTCGGCCCAACCCGGCGGCACCTCCGGCCAGGGCGAGTCCGCCAGCGGATCCGACAGCGAGGGGTCGAGCGCGTCCGACAGCCAGGACGCCGAGGGCGACGCGTCCGGCGGCGAAGGCAGCGAAGACGGCACGTCCACCGAAAACTGATCGCGCCAGCGGCGCGCCTGCGCGCCGATGTGCCGATCCGGCCCGCCGATCCCGTCGGCGGGCCGATGTCGTTCCGGGGGATGGATCGCGCCGTGGCCCCCGGCGCGCGGGTCAATAGAAGCTCTGCGGATCGATATCCACGCTGAGCCGCATGTCCCCCTTCACGGGGACCTGCGCCAGCCAGTCGACGATCGCCTGCTGCAGGGGCGCGCCCTTGTCCGCCTTGACGAGGAGGCGCACCCGGTGCCGCCCCCGGATCCGCGCGATCGGCGCGGGCGCGGGGCCGTAAAGCTCCGCCCCCACCCGGCGCAGGGGGTCGGCCGCGCGCGCCAGCCGGGTGCCGAGGTCGAACGCCGCCTGCACGTCCGGAGAGGACAGGACGATCCCCGCCATCCGGCCATAGGGCGGCACGCCGGCGCGGCGCCGCTCGGCCGCCTCCGCCGCCCAGAAGGCGTCCTCGTCCCCGGTCAGGATCGCGCGGATCACCGGATGCTCGGGCTGGAAGGTCTGCATCAGGGCCACGCCCGGCTTCTCCGCCCGTCCCGCGCGGCCCGCCACCTGCCGCATCAGCTGGAACGTCCGTTCCGCCGCCCGCAGGTCCGATCCCTGCAGGCCCAGATCCGCGTCGATCACGCCGACGAGCGTCAGGTGCGGGAAATTGTGCCCCTTGGCTACCAGTTGCGTGCCCACGACGATATCGGCCCCGCCCGCCGCGATCTCCTCGATCCGCGCCTTCAGCGCCCGTGCCGAGGCGTACATGTCCGACGACAGGACCGCCACGCGCGCCTGCGGGAACAGCGCCGTGGCCTCTTCGGCCATGCGCTCCACGCCCGGTCCCACGGCCGCGAGCTTGCCCGCGACCTCGCAGGAGGGGCAGGCCTCCGGCACCGGCTTGGTCTCGCCGCATTGATGGCAGACGAGGCGGTTCAGGAACCGGTGCTCGACCATCCGCGCATCGCACAGATCGCAGCCGATCATGTGCCCGCAGGCCCGGCAGATCGTCACCGGCGCGTATCCCCGCCGGTTCAGGAACAGCAGGCTCTGCTCGCCCTTCTCCAGCCGGTCGCGCACCTCGCCGGCCAGCGTCGGCGACACCCACCGCCCCGGCGGAACCTCCTCGCCGCGCATGTCCACGGCCCGCATCTCGGGCAGGGCGGCGGTGCCGTAGCGCGCGGCGAGGGTCAGGCCCCGATACTTGCCCGCCTCAACGTTGGCCCAGCTTTCCAGCGACGGCGTGGCCGAGGCCAGCACCACCTGCGCCCCCCCGATCGAGGCCCGCAGCACGGCCATGTCGCGGGCGTTGTAGAGCACGCCATCCTCCTGCTTGTAGGAGGTGTCATGCTCCTCGTCGACGACGATCAGGCCGAGATCGGCGAAGGGCAGGAACAGGGCCGACCGCGCTCCGACCACGAGGCCGGCACCGTTCTCCGCCGCCATCTTCCAGGCCCGCCGCCGTTCCGTCTTCGTCACGCCGTGGTGCCATTCGGCCGGCTTGGCGCCGAACCGCGCCTCAACCCGGGCCAGGAACTCCGCCGTAAGCGCGATCTCGGGCAGGAGCACCAGCGCCTGCCGCCCCGCCCGCAGGCAGGCGGCGACCGCTTCCAGATAGACCTCGGTTTTGCCGGACCCCGTGACGCCCCGCAGAAGCGTGGTCCCGTAGGTGCCCGACCCCACCGCGCGTGCCAGGGCCTCCGCGGCCTCCGCCTGGTCGGAGGCCAGCGGCTTGCCGGCCATGTCGGGGTCGAGACGCGGATAGGGCGTGTCGCGCGGCGCCTCGCGCTCCACGACCGCGCCGCTCGCCACCAGGCCCTTGACCACCCCGGTCCCAGTCCCGGCCATCTGCGCCAGTTCGCTCAGGGTGAACGACAGCCCGCCAAATTCCTCCAGGGCCCCCAGCACGCGCCGCCGCGCATCGGTCATCCGCTCGGGATCCCCCTCGCCCAGGGCATAGACGCGCCGCATGGCCGGCGATCCGCCCAGACCGGGCGACCGGGTCGCGAGGCGCAGCATCGCCGGCAGGGGCGTCAGGGTATACTGGGCCGCGCGGGTCAGGAACTCCCGCAGCTCCGCGCGCATCGGCGGCACGTCGAGGATGCCGGCGACGGGCCGGATCCGGGCGGCGTCGAAACTGCCTTCGCCCTCCGCCCAGACCACCCCCAGAACCCGGCGCGGGCCGAGCGGCACCTCGACGAAATCGCCCGTCCGACACCCGGTATCGGGGGCGAAGTAATCCAGCGGCCGATCGAGCGGCTGGGTCGTCAGCACGCCGAGCCGGTCGCCGGGGGCGAAGCGCCGGTCGGGCGGGATCTGGCGGGGGGCACTCACCCGGCCGACATGCCCGCTCCCCGCGCCGCGTTCAAGATCCTCAGGTGGCGAGCACCCGCAGATCCGCCGCCGAAAGCTGCGGGACGCCCGGGACGATCGCCAGGACCTCGTCCCCGATGGTCACGAGCCCGTCGCAGCCGTCGTCCGACGGGCGCACGGTGATCAGCGCGGACCGGTCCGCCGCCACCGGCAGCGACACCACGTCCTCGCCGTGCCGGAACCCCGACAGCACCAGCGGCCCCGCGGGCACCGCCTCCGCGGGTGGCAACTCGGTCTCCGCCGCGGGTTTCAGCGGCGCGGCGCGCGCGCGACGCGACCAGCGCCCCCCGGTCAGCGCCGAGACGCCCAGCGACGCCAAGAGGCAGATCGTCCAGATCGCCAGAATTCCCAGATCGCCACTTTCCATGGCACGTACTCCGAATCTCTTCTTGGCGGAGTATATGGAGGCTTCCTAACAGGAGGTTGACCCCGAAAACGCTTTGCATCGCGAATGTGATCCTGTATGGGCGGGCCTCCGCCGCGAGGGCCGATCCTCGCGGCTCGGGCCCGTGCTGGACGACATCCTGGCCGGCGCCGACATCACACCGCCGACGCGAAAGGAGACCCCCGATGTCGATCACGCAGGACGAAAAGCAGCAGCTTATCAAGGATTACGGCAGCAAGGACGGCGACACCGGCTCGCCCGAGGTGCAGGTGGCGATCCTGACCCACCGAATCGCCGCCCTGACCGAGCACTTCAAGACCCACAAGAAGGACAACCACTCCCGCCGTGGCCTTCTCAAGCTCGTGGCGCAGCGCCGCAAGCTCCTGGATTACACCCGCGCCAAGAACGAGGAGCGTTACCGCGACCTCATCCAGCGCCTCGGCATCCGCCGCTGAGGTTCCCGCCGCGCTGGTTGCGCATGGGCCGCCCCCGGGGGCGGCCTTTTTCTTGCGCGGGGGCCAGGCTCGGGAAACACTGGCGCGCATGGACGTGGTTCTCCTCGGCGCGAGCGGCAGCATCGGACGAGCGACCGCCCGGGCGCTCGACGCGGCCGGGCACCGCGTCCGCGCGGTCCTGCGCCCCGGCTCCGACCCCGACCTGCCCGGCGGGGTGACGCGGCATCGCGCCGATGTCACCCGGGACGGCGCGCTCGATGCGGTCATGGCGGGCGCCGACGCCGCCATCTGCTGCCTGGCCTCCCGCACCGGCACGGCCGGGGATGCCCGCCGGATCGACCGGGACGCCACCATCCGCGCCGTCGCGGCGGCGGAGACGGCGCGCCTGTCCCGCTTCGTCCTCCTGTCGGCGATCTGCGTCGATCCGCCGGTGCTGGCCTTCCAGCACGCCAAGCGCGCCGCCGAGGATCGCCTGATGGCCGCGTCCCTCGGCTGGGCGATCGTGCGGCCGACCGCCTTCTTCAAGTCGCTCTCGGGGCAGGTCGCCCGCGTCGCGGCGGGCAAGCCGTTCCTCGTCTTCGGCGACGGGCGGCTCACGGCCTGCGCCCCGATCTCGGACGCGGACCTCGCCGATTACCTCGTCGGCTGCCTGTCCGACCCGGCGGCGGCGGGCCGCGTCCTGCCCGTCGGCGGCCCCGGCCCCGCCCTCACCCCGCGCGACCAGGCGGCCATCCTGTCCGACCTGCTGGGCCGCCCCGTGCCGATCCGCCGCATCCCCGTGGCGGTGCTCGACGGCGCCGCCCTGCTGCTCGGCCTCGCGGCCCGGCTGCGCCCCGCCTGGGCGCCCAAGGCCGAACTGGCGCGGATCGGACGGTTCTATGCCACCACCTCCATGCTCGCGACCGATCCGGTCACGGGACGGCCCGACGCCGCCGCCACCCCCCGGCACGGGACCGACACGCTGCGCGATCACTACGCCCGCCTGCTGTCGGGAGAGGCGCGGGACGATCGCGGGACGCACGCCGTCTTCTGACCCCCGGGACCGATCGGCGCGCCCGCTGGCCAGTCGGACGCTTTTACTTTATGTGGCGGTCCATCTGAGACGTGACGCCCGGACCCCGGCGCATGGGATGATGATGGGGTCGGCGGCAATGGGGCCGCCAAGCAACGGACCGCCGGGGAGGGCTCCGGCCGGCCCAGATAGGATACGACGATGTTCAACGTGACGAAAAAAGAGATGCAATGGGGCGAGGAGACCCTGACGCTGGAGACCGGCAAGGTCGCCCGTCAGGCCGACGGCTCGGTCATCGCGACGCTGGGCGAAACCAGCGTCATGGCCAACGTGACCTATGCCCGCCAGCAGAAGCCCGGACAGGACTTCTTCCCGCTCACCGTCCACTACAACGAGAAATATTACGCCGCCGGCAAGATCCCCGGCGGCTTCTTCAAGCGCGAGGCCCGTCCCACCGAGAAGGAGACGCTGACCTCCCGCCTGATCGACCGGCCGATCCGGCCGCTCTTCGCGCCGGGCTTCAAGAACGAGGTCCTGGTGATCTGCACGGTCCTCAGCCACGATCTGGTCAATGACCCCGACATGGTGGCGATGATCGCGGCCTCCGCCGCGCTGACGCTGTCGGGCGCGCCCTTCATGGGACCGATCGCGGGCTGCCGCGTGGGCTACGAGGGTGGCGAATACGTCCTCAACCCCGAGATCGACGACATGCACGATCTTCGGAACAAGCCCGACCAGCGGCTCGACCTCGTCGTCGCGGGCACCAAGGACGCCGTCATGATGGTGGAGTCCGAAGCCTACGAGCTGACTGAGGAAGAGATGCTGGGCGCGGTCAATTTCGCCCACGAGCAGATCCAGCCGGTGATCGACCTGATCATCGATCTCGCCGAGGACGCCGCGAAGGAGCCGTTCGACTTCACGCCCCCGGACTATTCCGCGCTCTATGACCGCGTGAAGTCCCTGGGCGAGGACAAGATGCGCGCCGCCTTCGCGATCACCGACAAGCAGGAGCGCACGACGGCCATCGCCGACGCCCGCGCCGAGGTGATCACCCAGCTCGACGAGGAGCAGCAGCTCGACCCGAATCTCGGCTCGGCCTTCAAGAAGCTGGAATCGTCCATCCTGCGCGGCGACGTGGTCAAGGGCGGCAAGCGGATCGACGGCCGCGCCACCACCGAGGTGCGCCCGATCTCGGCCGAAACCGGCTTCCTGCCGCGCACCCACGGCTCGGCGCTGTTCACCCGCGGCGAGACGCAAGGGTTGGTGATCACCACGCTCGGCACCGGCGACGACGAGCAGATGATCGACGCGCTGCAGGGCACCTATCGCTCCAACTTCCTGCTGCACTACAACTTCCCGCCCTACTCGGTCGGCGAGGTGGGCCGCGTGGGTCCCCCGGGACGGCGTGAGATCGGCCATGGCAAGCTCGCCTGGCGCGCCCTGCAGGCCGTCCTCCCGGCGGCGACGGACTTCCCCTACACGATCCGCCTCGTCTCCGAGATCACCGAATCGAACGGCTCGTCCTCGATGGCCTCGGTCTGCGGCGGCTCGCTGTCGATGATGGATGCGGGCGTGCCGCTGAAATCGCCCGTGGCCGGCGTCGCCATGGGCCTGATCCTCGAGGAGGACGGCGATTACGCGATCCTCACCGACATCCTCGGCGACGAGGATCACCTGGGCGACATGGACTTCAAGGTCGCCGGGACCGAGAACGGCATCACCTCGCTGCAGATGGACATCAAGGTCGCGGGCATCACGCCCAAGATCATGCAGAAGGCCCTGGCGCAGGCCCGGGACGGACGGATGCACATCCTGGGAGAGATGAACAAGGCGCTGTCGGAAACGGCAGAGTTCTCCGCCCACGCCCCCCGGATCGAGACGATGCAGATCCCCACCGACAAGATCCGGGAGGTCATCGGGTCGGGTGGCAAGGTGATCCGCGAGATCGTCGAGACCTCCGGCGCCAAGGTCGACGTGAACGACGACGGCGTGATCAAGATCGCCAGCGCCAATGGCGAGGCGATCCAGCGGGCCTACGACATGATCTATTCGATTGTGGCCGAACCCGAGGAGGGGAAGGTCTACAAGGGCACGGTGGTCAAGATCGTCGATTTCGGCGCCTTCGTGAACTTCTTCGGCAAGCGCGACGGCCTCGTCCATGTCAGCCAGATCGAGAATCGGCGCCTCAACCATCCCTCCGACGTGCTCAAGGAGGGCCAGGAGGTCTGGGTGAAGCTCCTGGGCTTCGACGACCGTGGCAAGGTGCGCCTGTCGATGAAGCTCGTCGACCAGGAAACCGGGCAGGAAGCCGCGCCCGAAGCCGCCGAAGGCTAATCGAGACCCCGCCGGGCCACCAAGCGGCCCGGCGATCGCCGTGCAGGCGCGTCACTCGCTTGCCGCTTCGCGATCCAGAGGATCATTCATGGCCATCGGCGTGTCGCGCCGGTGGCCATGGCATACCGGCTTCTGGATTAAAGATCTGGGCGTGGCAGCTCGAACAAATCGCCACCTACCCCTCTCGGGCAGTAGCCAGATTCGCCAGATTCAGACGATTCACATGTCACCGCCAGGCTTCGGGCCTCTGCGGATCACAGCCGTGGGTCCATTCGACGCAGGCTTGCCAGCAATTTCACCAAGGAATGTGCGATGCCGCACGATCGGGGAGCAGCAGGGTTGGCTCGTCGCCCGCCCTCAATCCGCGTCGTTCAACTCTCCGGGGCGGTGGCGCTCGTCACGGATGAATTTCAGCCCCACCAGGGTAACCGACAGGATCAGGAACACGAAGAAGAGGGCCTGCGCCAGCCATGCGAGTTCCGCGCCCGACCCACCGAAGCCGAACAGGCCGGAGGTAAGGGCCACCGCGAAGCTGATGAAGGACCAGTAGATCATGGCTCTCTCGGTTGCTGCTGCCTTGCACTGACAGGCTAAGGCTCCTGGCCGGTCCCTGGTTCCATGTCATTTGACGTAATTCCGGCCACAACCTCGTATGTGGCCGGATCGCATCAGTAGTCGCGCTCGAAGAACACGCCGACGCTGGTATCGCCCTGGTTCGACGTCCCGCCGCGCACGGTGATCGACTCGGTCACGTCGAGGTTGAGGTTGATCTCCGCCTCGCCGCCGGAATCGACGGTCACGTCGGTATAGACGTTCTCCGAGATGTACTTGCCCGCCTGCAGGCCGACATTCCCCTCGGCATCCGTCGTCACGTCCAGATCGTCGAGGCCCGTCGTCTCGCGCAGGTTGTTGACGATGCCGCCGCCGCCCCGCCCGGCCAGCGTCGCGACCGCCGAGGCCAGCTGGGCCGCCTGCAGGGGAGAGATATCGTCGATCGAGCGCCCGAACAGAAGGCGCGACAGCACCTCGTCCTCGGGCAGTTCCGGCGTCGAGCTGAACGCGATTTCGGGTTCCGTCGCCTGGCCGGACACGGTGATGAAGACGGTGACCTCGCCGGTATCCGCCTCCGCCACCAGGCGGATCACCGGGTCGAAATCCCCCTGCAGCGTGACCGAGCCCTCGGCCAGGTCGATCCGCTGCCCCAGAAGGTCCAGCCGCCCCCGGATCAGGTCGAACTGACCCGACGGGATCACGTTCGCGGTGGTCCCGCCCAGTTCGAGCTGGCCGCCCAGTTCGGCGTCGAGCCCCCGCCCCCGGATGAAGATCCGGTTTTCCGCCAGGATCGTCAGGTCCAGCGGGAAGGCCACGCCGCCGCCCGATTCCTCTCCGTTCTCACCGTTCTCCAGCAGGCCCGCCCGCCGCAAGGTGCGCCGCACCGCCGGCGATTCGTTGGCATGGACGAGGCCATCCGGGATCGGCCCCGTGGCGCCCAGGCCGGTGGACGGCACCCGCAGCTCGGTCTCGCCCAGGCGGATCGTGCCGCCGATCGTGGCGCCCCCGGTCAGCTCGCCGGTGATGTCCACCTCCCCGTCGAGCGTCGTGCGGTAGAGCCGTGGATCCTCGAAGACCACGCCCGCGATCTGGATGCCCAGGTCCGCCCTGTATCCCGGCTGCAACGAGATCGGGCCCGACAGCCGCAGCTGACCCCCGTCCTGCTTGGCCGCCGTGACGTTGAGCAGCACCCGGTTGCCCTGCAGCCGCGCGGTGCCCTCGATGTTCTCGATGACCGCGGGCAGCGTCGGCGCCACCAGGCGCCCGTCCACCAGCGTCACCGTGCCGGTCACGGATGTGGGCTCCAGGGGTCCGTTCACCCCCAGGTCGAACCGGGCCGTCCCGCTCAACGCCTGCGGATCGAGGAACGGATTGGCGAGGCTGAGCGGCAGCGATCCCGTCACGTCCAGATTGGCCCGGTCGAAACTCTGCGCCACCGTTCCCTCGATCGCGGCATTGGTTCCCTGCGGCCCCGTCACGTCCAGGTCGAGGCTCAGGTTCTGCCCGCTCTGGCCCACCTGCCCCTGCGCCGTCACCGGGCCGTCCAGCCCGTCGACGAAGGTGGCGAGGTTGGCGAGCCGCGCGTTCAGCGACAGGTTCGACGATCCGCCCAGGATCTGGCCGTCCGCCGTCAGGTCGAAGCCGGGCGAATCGAGGGACAGCGACCGCACCCGGATCGGGCCCGACGCCGCCTCGCGCTCCGCCGAAAGGTCCAGCACCGTGGGACCGCCGGCCAGCAGGTCGTCGACCTGGGGAATGCCGACCCGCACGCCGGTCGCCCGCGCATCCGCCACGATGTCGAACCGGCTCGCATCGACGCGTCCCGACCCGTCCGCATCGAGGGAGATCGCGCCGGCCAGGGGCCGGCCGGCCAGCCGGCTGAACCGCGACAGGTCCTCGGCCGACAGGCTCGCCTCGCCGTCGACGAGCGGCGTGCCGGCCAGGTCGGTGATCTGCGCGGCCGCGTCGAGCACCACCCCGGCCCCGTCGCCGTCGACCGTGACCTGCCAGGTCTCGTCCGTTTCCTGCGCGTCGAGCGTGACTTCCCCGCGGCCCGACATCTCGGGCACGATGTCCGACAATTCGGCAAAGATCACGCTGGCCCGCGCGGCGCTCTGCCCGGGGCCATAACTGCCCTGACCGCTCACCGCGACCTGCGGGTTCTCCAGGTTCAGCGTGTCGACCGTGATCGCATCGCCGTCCTTCGTCCCTTCGAAGGCCAGTTCCGTGATCCCGTCGAAGAGCCGGTTCAGCTCGGCCTGGCCCAGGACGAGGTCCACCGCCCGGCCGCGCACCCGCCCGTCGGCCTCGGAGAGGTCGCTGCGCGCGCTTCCGACCACGTTCAGATCGACCTGCCCCCCCAGTTCGCGCCCCGCGAGGTCCTCGAACACCGACAGGTCGGCCACGGCCACGCGCGCCGTGCCGTCGACGAACGGCGTCGTCTCCAGGTCCGTGACCGTCGCGTCGGCCGCGACCTCGGCCCCCGCGCCTTCGCCGTCGAGGTCGATGGTCCAGCCGGTATCGCCCTCTTCGGCGTCGAGGACGATTCGCGCGTCCCCGCTCATCGCCGGCACGATCTCCGCCAGGTCGGACAGCGCCACGGTCAGGTCCACGGCCCCGTCTCCGGTGCCGTACCGGGCGCTCCCGGCCACGTTCAACTGCGGGTTCTCCACGTCCAGGTCGTCGACCACGATGCGGTCGCCGTCCTTCTCTCCCCGGAACGCCAACCGGGTGACGCCGTCCAGCAGCGCGTCCAGCTGCGGCGATCCGATCGCCACGTTCCGCGTCGTCCCGTCCACATTCGCGTTCGCCACGCTGAGATCGGTGCGGCCGCGCCCTTCGACGGACAGGTCCACGGCGCCGCCGAGCTCCCGGTCCGCCAGCTCGGAGAAGACCGACAGATCGTCCACGGCCAGCCCGGCCGACCCGTCGATCAGCGGCGCCGTGTCGGGGGCGCGCAGGCCCTGCACCAGGGCATCGGCGACCAGCCGCGCGCCCGCGCCCTGGCCGTTCAGGTCCACGTTCCAGTCCTCGCCGTCCTCGACGGCTTCCAGGACCACCGTCGCGGGGCCCGACATCTGCGCGACCACGCGGCCCAGTTCGGCGAGCGCGATCCGCGCCTCGACCGTTGAATTGCCGGGCGCCACGTCGGCCTCGCCGGTGACGGTGATCTGCGGGTTCTGCACGAAGAGGCGCGGCACCGCGATCTCCGGTCCCGAACGCTCGACCGCCGCGTCGATCTCGGTGCGGCCCTGCAGCAGGTTGTCCGCCTCGGTCTGTCCGATCGCCACGTCGGTCATCGTGCCGGCCAGCGTCGCGTCGATGGTCTGAAGGTTCAGCTGGGCGCGGCCTTCGCTCGACAGGTCCACCGACCCGCCCAGCTCCCGCCCGGCAAACACCGAGAAGTTCGACAGGTCCGCCGCCGCCACGGCCAGGTCGAACCGCGCCAGGGGCGATTCGGCCTCCAGGTCGGACAGCGTCGCGGTGCCCTCGACCTGCGCCTCCGCGCCCGACGCATTCAGCACCATGTCCCATTCGTCCTCGGGCCGTTCGGCGCTGAAGGTCAGCGTCGCCGGCCCCGAGAGGTCGGGATCGACCTGGCCCAGATCCGCGATCCGCAGGTCGGCATTCGCCGTTCCCCCGTCCGAGGTCAGGTCCGCGCTGGCCGACAGGTCCAGGTCGGGGTTCTCCACGCTCAGCGTCTCGACCCGGAGGCCGGTCCCGTCCCGCTCGGCCACGAGGCTCAGGTCGGTCTGTCCGTCGATCAGCGGATCGAGCTGCGGTATCCCCACCGCGAGGTCCCGCGTCTGCCCCGACAGGTCCACGTCGAAGGCGCCCGACAGCGCCTCGGCCGACAGGTCCAGGTCCAGCGTTCCCGCCCCCGCCAGCGGCCGCCCCGCCAGCGCGGAGAAGGCGGCGAAATCCTCGGCGTCGAGCGTGGCGGTCAGCGACAGCGGCACGTTCTCCCCGTCGGGATCGACCTCGCCCTGCCCGTTCAGGCGGAAACCGGCCCCGGCCAGCCGCAGCATGTCGAGCGTGATCGGGTCCCCGGCCTCGTAGCCGATCTCCAGGCGTCCGTCGACGGTGTCGCCCAGCGCCTCGGCCAGCCCCGCATCGTCGAGCGCCAGCCCCGCGGCGGTGAAGTCGAACCCGGCCTCCACGTCGAGCGTCTCGCCGGAGCCGGCGATGATGCCCGCCCCGTCCAGCGCCACCGTGTCGATCGAGGCCGTCGGGGTCTCGAGGTCCACCAGCTGCACGAGGCCCGTCCACTCCTCGCCCTGGCTGGCATCGAACCGCACGTCGAGCCCGACGCGGCCGACGCGGATCTCCTGGCCGACGGGCAGCAGCACGGGCCCGTCCTGTGCGGCGATCTGGCCGCGCACGTCGATGAGGTCGGGCACCCCGTCGGCGCCGACCGCGACCTGGCCGGTCAGTTCCAGCGCCCGCGCCTGCAGATCCAGCCGGGACAGGCGGAACCCGCCATCGGGAAGCGTCGCCCCCTCGGCCTCGAGCTGCACGTCGGGGCCGAAGAACGGCCGGTATTGCGGGTTGAAAAGCGCCGTGACATCGCCGCCCAGATCCACGGCGAACCGGTTCGCGCCGTCCTCCTCCCGCAGGGCGACGGTGCCGGCAAGCCGCGGCTCGCCAGCCGTGGACAGCCCGATCTCCGCCTCGAAATCCGACAGCGGCCCCGCGCCCTCGACGGACAGGGCGAGCGACGGCCGGCCCGGCAGGTCGATCAGGTTCGCCACGATCCCGTCCGGCCCCTCGTCGAGGCCCACGTCGACGCTCAGCTCGCGGCTCTCGTTGTCGAAGCTTCCCTCGATGTTGAACTGGCCCTGCTCGTCATCGACGCGGGTCGCCTCGATGTTGACCTCGCCGGAGCCCCCGGCAAGCTGCGCGCCGCCGCCGACCTGCAGCACCGCGGCCTCGCCGATCACCGGCTGGCCCAGCTCGACCCGCTCGATGGCCAGCTGTTCGAGGTTGATCGACACCGGCAATTCCGGAAGCGAGAACGGCTCGGCCTCGGGCGAGGGCACGTCGGTCGTCTGCTCCCCTCCCTGCGGCAGGCGGGGCAGGATGATCTCCGCCGCGGACAATTCCTCGACCTGCAGGCGCCCGCGCAGCAGCGCGGTGCGGGTCCAGTCCAGCACCGCGTCGTTGACGGTCAGCCAGACGCCCTCCTCGTCGGCGATGGTGATCTGCTCGATCGTCGCCCGGGAGCTCAGCGCGCCCTCGAATCCCCGCACCTGGACCTGCATCCCGTCCGAGGACAGGCGGTTCTCGATCTGCCGCTCCAGGAAGCCGCCGCCATCCTCCTCGGCGCCGTCGTCCTGGGCCCGGACGGCCAGGACGGGCAGCACGCCCAGACCGCCCGCCAACAGGGCAAATCGCGCGAATTTCCGCATCACCGGTCTCCTCAGAAGGCCTGGCCGATCCCAATGTACACTTCGACGCCCGACGCGTCCTCGTCCTCCGGGCTCGACACCGGCGTCGCCACGTCCAGCCGGATCGGTCCGATCGGGGTCAGGTAGCGCAGCCCCAGGCCCGCGCCGGCATGATCCTCGCTGTCGCTGCCGGGAAAGGCGTCCCGCCCCACGATGCCGTAATCGTAGAAGGCCACCACGCCGATGCTTTCGGTCACGCCGATCCGCGCCTCGGCCGACACGCCCACGAACGACGCCCCGCCCGACTCGACCCCGTCGTCGAGCGTCACGCCGAGCGATTGGTAGGAATGGCCGCGCACGGTCCCGCCGCCACCGGAATAGAACCGGTAATCGTTGGGCACCCGTTCGAGGTCCGCGCCCGCGATCGAGCCGCCCTGCACCCGCCCGGCGAGCGTGAAGCGGTCGTCGGCACCGAAGCTGACATAGGTGCGCCCGTCCCAGGTCAGGCGCGCGCCGTCCCCGGTCTCGTCGTTCAGGCCATAGAACGGCGTCACGCCCAGCGCGGCATAGAACCCGCCCTTGGGGTCCAGTTCGTTCTCGCGGCTGTCATACGTGCCCGAGAGGGGCGCGGTCAGCATGCTGTAATCGGTGGTCTCCCCGTCCGCCTCGACGCGGCTGAACCGGTAGGCAAGCCCGTACTCGACCTCGATCCGGTCGTTCACGTAGCGATTGATGCCGAAACCCAGCGTGCCCACGTTGGAGGTGTAATCCTCCTCGTTCAGCCGCTCGGCCCGCGCCTCGACGAACAGCGTGTTCTCCGGCGAGAAGGTCGCCGGACGCTCCAGCCGGATGCCGACGCCGTAATCGGTGCCGGCATTGCCCTCGTCGGTCTCGTCGCTGCCGAGTCCCGACACGCTGCCGTCGATGCGAAGCCGCTCCGCCCCGCCGAACAGGTTGCGGTGCAGCCAGAACGCCGTCAGCGTCGCCCCGTCATCGGTGGAATATTCGGCGCCGAACCCGATCCGTCGCGGCGGATAGGCGACAAGGTCGGCGCGGATGTCGAGCGTGTCGTCGTAGTTCAGGGTTTCCGCCTCGGTCAGCGCCACGGCCGAGAAGACCTGCGTCTGGCGCAGTCGCCGCTCCACGTCCTCCAGCTCCTCGGGGTCGAACACCTCGCCCCGCGGATAGCCGGCGATGGCGCGAAGCCGTTCCTCGCGGACATCGTTGCTGCCGGTGAAGGTCAGCCGCCCGAACCGCGCGCGCGGCCCCGGCCCCATGGCGATCTCGGCGGCGATCATGCCGCGGTCGTGCTGGGCCACGACGCTCTGGCCCGCGACCTCGGCCTTGGCGTGGCCGACCGCCCGCCAGCCCGTCACGGCCGACCGCGCCGCCTCGACGATGACGCCCGACGGGGCGGGCTCGCCCACGGCGAATTCCTCGGGAATCTCCGTGTCGGGCGCGAGCGGACCGATATCGGCCTGGGAGAAGCGGAACCGCGCCCCCGGATCGACCGTCACGACCACGCGCCCGATGCGGCCCAGATCCGCCAGCGGAGAGATCTCGGCCGCCTCCCTGCCGTCGATGGTGACGCTGATCACGCCGCCGTAATACCCTTCGGAATAGAGCGCCCCGACCAGCCGGCCGTATTCGGCCCGCGCGGCGGCCAGGATCTCGGCCGGATCGGTCACGTCCTCGTCCTGCGTGGCGACGAGGAGCGAGGCGGCGCGCAGCCCCTCCTCCAGATCCTCCTCGCCCGTCACGGTGAATGTCAGGTTGTCGAAGGATGCCGCGGGACCGGTCCAGAGCACACCGGCGGCCGCGATTGCCGCAAAAGACCGTCTGACCAAGCTGGCGCCCCCCCCCCGTAAGTCCCGGAGGACACTATAGGACGCCGCCACGGGTGAAACCAGCGGCGTCCTGTCACGTGGGTGGCTATTCCTCCACTTCTGCGGCGACCTGTGCCCAAGTTAACAACGTGAAGACCGCCGTGCCGCCGACGACGTTGCCGAACAGCACCGGTACGAAGAATTTTATCGAATCCCACAGCCCGATCGTTCCGTTCACCACGAGGTACGCCATCTCCACCGATCCGGCGATGATGTGGGTGAATCCGCCGATCGCGATCAGCCACGTGAACGCCAGGATGATGATGAACGAATTCTGCGGCGCCGTGGGCAGCATCCACACGATGGCGGCAATCAGGACGCCGGCCGGCAATCCCTTGAAGAACGCCTCCACCGGCGGCTTCAGCACGGCATGTTCCGAGATCGCCTGGATCGCGCCCTTCACCTCGGCGTCGAAGACGGGCGTGTAGTACATGAAGCCGCCGGCGATGAAGGCGCCGACCACGTTCGCCACCAGCACCATCATCCACAGGCGCGCGGTCAGGTAGAAGTATTCCCGGCAGGGCTGCGACATCAGCGGCAGCACCGTGGTGATCGTGTTCTCGGTGAACAACTGCATCCGGCCCTTTATCACCAGGATGAAGCCCAGCGAATAGCCCAGGCTCTCGACCAGGGGGCGCCATTGCATATCGGGCAGATAGGCCTGGAAGATCGCCTCGCCGATGACCGAGAACGCGATCAGGATGCCGGCCGCGAGCCCGGAGAAGATCAGCGAGGTCTTCGGCCGCGTCATCTCGTCGACGCCGTCGCGGCGGATCACCTCGTAGATCAGGCGCGCGGTCAGGCCGGTCGCGTCCTGAACGTGCTCCTCCTCGCCATCCTCCATCTTCTGGTTGGCTTGGTGCTGCTGGCTCAGCTCTTTGGCCCGGAGGCGTTCTTCGGTTCTATCTACCATAGCGTGTCCTGACGGTTGCCATGCGGGAACACCCCCCGCCGACGGCCTGTTTGTGCATGAAATAGCATGGAGGCCCCGATGACCAAGGACCATGGACCGTCGATCAGGGATGACGAGACATTCGAGGCGCTGCGAGAACAGGGCGCCTCCAAGGAGAAGGCAGCCCGGATCGCGAATGCGCAGGCCAGCGACGACATGTCCCCGTCCGAGAAGGGCGGCCACCGTCCCCCCTACGAGGAATGGACGAAGGACGACCTCTACGCCCAGGCCCGGAAGGTCGGGATCGAGGGTCGCTCGGACATGACGAAGGACGAGCTGGTCGCGGCGCTGCGGAACCGTTGACACCTCGGGCGCGGCGCTCGATCGGCGCCGCGCTCGGGCGGGTCCCGCTCCGCAAGCACGGCGCCCGTGCCCAACCGTGCGGCAGGCCGGATCGCCCGCATCGGCTCTCCGGCTTACCAGCCGTTCTCGGTGACGATGTTGTCGCCGTCCACGCCCGCACCCTTCAGGGCGTCGCGCACGTCGTTGACCATGCCCTTCGGGCCGCAGATGTAGAATCTCCGGTTCTTGTCGCCCAGGTGATCCTTGAGGAATTCCGCGTCGATCACCCGCGTATCGACCGAGGCGTCGGGCTGGTCGGTGACGGTGAAGACCGTCTCGAGGCCGTCCATCCCCTCCCATTCCTCGCGCAGGATGATGTCGCCCTCGGTCCTGTTGGAATAGATCAGGGTGCAGCCTTCGAGCGCGCCGTCCTGCGCCCGCCGCCGCAGGATCGGGATGTAGGGCGTGACGCCCGCGCCGCCGGCGATGAACACGCCCGGGCCCTTGTCGGTGATGGCGCCGCCGGGCGCGTCCCCCACGACGCGGTCGCCCGGGCTCATCTCGGGGATGTGCTTCGTCATGCCGCCGTCGTGGTCGGGATAGGTCTTGATGACGAACTCCACCCGGTCGGTCTCCTCGGGTTGCGAGGTCATGGTGAACGGCCGGTCCTCGTCGCGCCACCCGTCGGCGTCGAAGGCCCAGTGCGTGCATTGCCCGGCCTCGAACTCGAACCCCTCCGGCCGGTCGAAGACCAGCCGATAGGTGTCGTGGGTGACGGGCGACTTCTCCCTCAGGGTGAAGGTATAGCTCTCGGCCATGCGGTCTCTCCTCGGATTTCTCGTGAAACTGGCGCGCGGCGACGCTTGTTCCGGGTCAGGCCCGCGCCGAACGGTCGCGGTCTTCCAGCTGCGCCATCACCTCGATCAGCCGCAGGCCGCGGACATGCGTGGGCGCGCTCTCCTGCCGGGCCGCGTCCACCAGGAACGCCGTCTCGGGCAGCGGCGGGGCGAAGATGACGGCCGATCGCGGCATCGCCACCGTCATCCCGGTGCGGCAGACCGACCAGCCCAGAAGCGCCGCCTTGCGCGCCCGTCCGGTCCGCCCGCGCGTGCCCACCGAATCGTAGCCGTTGCGCCGCACCGCCCCCCCGATCGCGGCATAGACGTGCCGGGCGGCGAAGATGCCCGGCCGCGCCGCCACGGGCAGGGCCGCGATGCCCGCCTCGGCCCGGTCATAGAGCCGGTCGGCCTCGGCCAGCAGGCAGCGGACCATGGCGCGCACCTCCGGATGGGCGGCGGGCGCCGCGAGGAAGGCGTCCGAGTCGATCCCCGACGCGGCCAGCCACTCCCCGGGCAGGTAGATCCGCCGCGCCCGCGCGTCCTCGCCCACGTCGCGGGCGATGTTGGTCAGCTGCATCGCCACGCCCAGGTCGCAGGCGCGGGCCAGCGCGTGGGCGTCGCGCACCCCCATCAGGACGCACATCATCGCCCCGACCGCCGAGGCCACCCGCGCCGAATAGTCGCGCAAGCCCGACAGCGTGTCGTACCGGCGGCCGAGCGCGTCCCAGGCCAGCCCCTCCAGGAGCGCCTCGGGCAGGGCCCGCGGCATTTCCCATTCCACCACGACGGCGGCGAAGGCCCGGTCCGCCGGCTGGTCGATGGGCGTGCCGCGATAGACGAGGTCCAGCCGGTCGCGCAGCCGCAGCACCGCATCGCGCTTGTCGACGCCCTCGTCCACCGCGTCGTCGGCCAGCCGGCAGAAGGCATAGAGCGCCATCGCCGGGTCGCGCACCCGGGCCGGCAGCAGCCTCGAGGCGGCGTGGAAGGACAGCGAGCCGTGGCGGATCGCCGCGCGGCAGGCCTCCATGTCGGCGGGCGCGATCATTCCGCCGCCATCCGTCCGGCCATGGGCCGCGCGGGCTCGGGCACGATCTTGCCCAGCACCTCGGCCGAGGACACGACGCCGGGCAGGCCGGCGCCCGGATGCGTTCCCGCCCCCACCAGGTACAGGCCCTGGGCCTCCTCGCTCACGTTGTGGGGCCGGAACCAGGCCGATTGCAGGATGCGCGGCTCGATGGAGAATCCGGACCCGTGCGAGCTCAGATAGCGATCGCGGAAATCCTCGGGCGTCATCACGTGCTCCGCCGCGATCCGGTCGCGGAAGCCGGGGATCAGCGTCTCGAGCTGCGCCGCGACCTTCTCGCGGTAGCGCGGCTCCTCCGCCTGCCAGTCCACCACGTCGCGGTGGCCCAGATGCGGCACCGGCGACAGGGCATAGAAGGTGTCGTCCCCCTCCGGCGCGGCCGAGGGGTCCGTGACCGTCGGCCGGTGGACATAGAGGCTCATGTCGTCGCTCAGCTGCCCCTTGATGAAGATGTCCTCCACCAGCCCCTGGTAGCGGGGCCCGTTCAGGATCGTGTGGTGGCCCACATCCGGCCACATCCCGCGCGTGCCCTTCGTGCCGAAATACCAGACGTAAAGGCCCATGGACCAGCGCCGCCCGCCCATCTTCTTCGCCGTCCAGCGCTTCTTGCCCGGCAGGAGCGTGCCGTAGGTGTGCCCGGCATCGGCGTTCGACACCACGATGTCGGCCGCGATCTCGGCGTCGCCCAGCGCCACGCCGCGCACCGCCCCGCCCGGGCCGGTCAGGATCCTTTCCACCTCCATGCCATAGCGGACCTCGCCGCCCGCGGCGCGGATCGCGGCCACCATCGCCTCGGCGATCGCCGCGACCCCGCCCATGGCGTAATGCACGCCGAATTCCTTCTCCAGATGGCTCACCAGGATATACATCGAGGTCACGTTGAACGGGTCGCCGCCGATGAAGAGCGGATGGAAGCTGAACGCCATCTGCAGCCGGGGGTCCTTGAACCGCCTTTTCGCATGGGCCGCCACCGACCGGTCGGCGCGGTAGCGCGCGAAGGCCGGCAGCGCCGCCGCCAAGTCGCGGATCCGGTGCATCGACCGCCGGCCCAGATCCTCGAATCCGAACCGGTAGCGCGCCGCGCTGTCCTCCAGGAACCGCTCGTAGCCCCGCGCATCCCCGGGGCAAAGCCGCGCCACCTCGGCCCGCATGGCGTCGGTGTCCTGGCGCGCGGTGAAGCGCGACCCGTCCGGCCAGCGGATCTCGTAGAACGGGTCGAGCCGGCGCAGGTCCACGTCCCGGTCGAAATCCCGCCCGCACTCCGCCCAGAGCTCGCGAAAAAGTTGCGGCACGGTCACGATGGTGGGGCCGAGATCGAACCGGTAGCCGTCGCGCCAGATCGCCGATCCGCGCCCGCCCGGGCCGTCCAGCCGCTCCAGCACCGTCACCGCATAGCCCTTGGCCAAGAGCCGCATCGCCGCCGCGAGACCGCCCAGCCCGGCACCGATCACCACCGCGTGGCTCGGCCCTGTCGATGTGCTCTTCATGGGGGAACGCTAGCAGTGTCCATCTGACCTGACAATTCGCCGCGACGCCCTTTCCATGGCGCCGCAACGCTGTCAGACTTCGTTGACAGACCGGACAGGAGGATGGGTCATCCAGACCGTCTCGCTCAGCGTGCACAGGTTCGACCGGCGGCGCGACCGGCTCTGGGCGCTCGGCCAGATGGCGCTCGCGCGCCGCGATTTCGCCGCCATGGACGGCTGCACCTTCTGGCGGCTCTGCGGCTCGGGAACCGGCGAGGGCTTCACCCCCCGCCCCAACCCCGCCGTGTGGGCGATCCTGGCGGTCTGGTCCGATCCCTGCACCGCCCGCGACCGCGTGGCCCATGCCCCCGTCTATCGCCGCTGGTGCGACCGCGCGACGGAATGCTGGACGCTCTTTCTCTCGCCGATCTCGGCGCGCGGCGCCTGGGGCGGACGGACCCCCTTCGCCCCCGGGCCGGGCGGGCCCGGCCCCGTCGCCTCGCTGACCCGGGCGCGGATCCGGGTGCGGGACATGGGCCGCTTCTGGCAACGCGAACCGGCCGTCTCCGCCCGGATCGGCGCCGATCCCGAGGTGCTGTTCAAGATCGGCATCGGCGAGATCCCGTGGCGCAACCAGGTCACCTTCTCGGTCTGGCCGGACGCCCATGCCATGGCCCGCTTCGCGCGCACCGGCGCTCATGCCGAGGCGGTCCGCGCCGTCCGCGCCGGCGACTGGTTCTCCGAGGAACTCTATGCCCGCTTCCGCGTCACCGGCGAATCGGGTGCCTGGACCGGAATTCCCCGACTGGCACCCACAGCCGAGGCCGCATGATCCCCCGCCCCTTCCCCTTCACCGCCATCGTCGGCCAGGACGACATGACCCGCGCCATGGTGCTGACCGCCATCGACCCGGGGATCGGCGGCGTCCTCGTCATGGGCGACCGCGGCACCGGCAAGTCCACCGCCGTGCGCGCGCTGGCCCACCTCCTGCCCCCCATCCGCGCGGTCGCCGGCTGCCCGGTGAACTCCGCCCGCCGCGCCGACATCCCCGACTGGGCGCGGGTCGAGGACACCCGCCTCGTCTCCCGCCCGACGCCGGTCGTGGACCTGCCGCTCGGCGCCGGCGAGGACCGCGTGACCGGCGCGCTCGACATCGAACGCGCGCTGACGATGGGGGAAAAGGCGTTCCAGCCCGGCCTCCTGGCCCGCGCCAATCGCGGCTACCTCTACATCGACGAGGTGAACCTGCTCGAGGACCACCTCGTGGACCTCCTCCTCGACGTGGCGCAATCGGGCGAGAACGTGGTGGAGCGCGAGGGCCTGTCGATCCGCCATCCCGCCCGCTTCGTCCTCGTGGGCTCCGGCAACCCCGAGGAGGGCGAGCTGCGCCCCCAGCTCCTCGACCGGTTCGGCCTGATGGTGGACGTGACCTCCCCGTCGGACGTGGAGACCCGGATCGAGGTGATCCGCCGCCGCGATGCCTTCGAGCGCGACCGCGCCGCCTTCCTGCGCGGCTGGAAACCGGCCGAGACGGCCTTGCGCCGCGACATCCTCGCCGCCCGCAAGCGGCTGCCCGGCGTCGTCACGCCCGAGGCGGCGCTCCGCGACTGCGCCGAGCTGTGCCTGGCGCTCGGCTCCGACGGCCTCCGGGGCGAGCTGACGCTGCTCCGCACGGCCCGCGCGATGGCCGCGCTCGACGGGTCGGGGGAACTCGGCCGCGACCATCTCCGGCGCGTGGCCCCCATGGCGCTGCAGCACCGGCTGCGCCGCGACCCGATGGACGAATCGGGCTCCACCACCCGCGTCGCCCGGATCGTGGAGGAGGTCTTCGGCGCCGTTCCCGCGGCCGCCGAATGACCCCCTGGGCGCGCGCGGCCATGGCCTGCGACCTCTTGTGCGTCGCTGGGGGCGAGCTGGGCGGGCTCTGGCTCCGCGCCCGGCCCGGCCCGGCACGCGACACGGCGCTGGCCCGCCTCGCCCCGCTCGACGCCCGCCGCTGCCCGCCCGGCGCCTCCGACGCCGCGCTCTTCGGCGGTCTCGACATGGCCGAGGCGCTGGCCACCGGCCGCCTCGTCACCCGCCCGGGCCTTCTCGACACCGCGCCCGCGCTCCTGCTGCCCATGGCCGAACGCGGCGCGCCCGGTCTCGCCGGCCGCCTCGCCGCGGCGCGCGACGCCGGCGGCCCCGTGCTCGTCGCCCTCGACGAGGGCCTCGGGGACGAGGCGCCGCCTCTGGCCCTGACCGAACGGCTGGGCCTCTTCGCCGCGCTCGACGGCATCGGACTGGCCGATCTCGACGCCGCCTCCCCCGACCTCGCCGCCGCCCGCGCCGCCTATGCCTCCGTCACCGTCCCCGACGCCCTGCGCGACGCCCTGGTGGCCAGTGCCGCCGCGCTCGGCATCGCCACGCTGCGCGCGCCGCGCTTCGCCCTGGCCGCAGCCCGCGCCGCCGCGGCGCTGGCCGGGCGGGCGCGGGCCACGGAAGAGGACGCCCGGCTCGCCGCCGAACTCTGCCTCGCCCATCGCGGCACGCCCCCGGCGGAGGACCAGCCCGAGGCGCCGCCGCCCGACGCCCCCCCGCCCGAGCCGCCCGAGGGCGCGGGCGGCCCGGCGGACGCCGACCGGCTGGTGGAGGCCGCGCGCGCCGCCCTGCCCCCCGGTCTCCTGGCCCGGCTGGCGGCCGCCCGCGCGGCCCGCGGCCCGGCCGCCTCCGGCGCGGGCGGGCGCACCCGCGGCACCACGCGCGGACGCCCCCTTCCGGCACGTCCCGGCCGGCCCGAGAACGGGCGCATCGACGCCGCCGCCACGCTCCGCGCCGCGGCGCCGTGGCAGGGCCTGCGCCGCCGCGCCGCGCCGGACGATCCCCGCCGCCTGCTCCTGCGCCCCGCCGACATCCACCTGAAGCGAACCGAGCGGCGGACCGAACGGCTGGTGATCTTCGCGGTCGATGCCTCGGGCTCGGCGGCCATGGCCCGCATGGCCGAGGCCAAGGGCGCGATCGAGAGCCTGCTGTCCCAGAGCTACGCCGCCCGCGACCGCGTCGCCCTCGTCGCCTTCCGACGGGAGGACGCCGAGGTGCTGCTGCCGCCCACCCGGTCCCTCACCCAGTCGCGCAAGCGCCTGCAGGCCCTTCCGGGGGGCGGCGGCACGCCGCTCGCCGCCGCCCTCGCCGCCGCGGGCGATCTCGCCACCCGCGCCCGGCGCGACGGCCTCACGCCCAGCCTGATCCTGCTGACCGACGGGCGGGCCAACATCGCGCTCGACGGCACCGCCAACCGCGCCCGCGCGGCCGCGGATGCCACCCTCCTCGCCCGCGCGCTCGCGCTGCCGGCCCTCGTCATCGACACCGGCACGCGGCCGAACCCGAACCTCCGCGAGCTCGCGCAGGCCCTCGACGCGCCGCTGATCTCCCTGCCCCGGTCGGGCATGGCGGCGGCCCTGGCCGAAATACCCCGGTGATGGACTGGTCCCGCGACGGCGCCGACTGGCCCAATCACGGCGCCTCCCGCTTCGTGGAAAGCCGCCCCCACCGCTGGCACGTCCAGGTGGCGGGCACGGGCCCCGCGATCCTGCTGATCCACGGCACCGGCGCCGCGACCCATTCCTGGCGCGACATCCTGCCGCTCCTGGCCCGCACCCACCGCGTCATCGCGCCGGACCTTCCCGGCCACGGCTTCACCCGGCTGGGCAGCCGGCGCCGCTCCTCCCTGCCCGCCATGGCCGAGGATCTCTGGACCCTCTGCGACACGTTGGGAGAACGCCCCACCGTCCTAGCGGGACATTCCGCCGGCGCAGCCATCGCCCTGACCATGGAACGGATGCGACCGGGGGCGGAACGGATCGTGGGCCTGAACGCCGCACTCGGCAGCTTCGACGGGCCGGCGGCCTGGCTCTTCCCGTCGATGGCCCGCGCGCTCGCGGCGATGCCCCTGGTCCCCATCGCGGTGTCCGGCCTCCTGGCGGCCACCGGCGGCAGCGACCAGATCCTGCACTCGACGGGGTCGCGGATCGACGCGACGGGGCGGCGGCTCTATCGCCGGCTGGTGCAGGCCCCGTCCCACGTGGAGGGCGCGCTGGAAATGATGGCGCAATGGTCCACCCGGTCGGTCGGCGACGCCCTGCCGGGGATCGCGGCGCCCGTCCGCCTCCTGACGGGGGAGCGGGACAAGGCCGTCCCGCCCGGCGTGTCGCACGAGGCCGCGGCCCGACTTCCCGACGGGCGGGTCGTGTCGCTGGGCGCGCTCGGTCACCTCGCCCACGAGGAGGCGCCGGAGGCCGCCGCCGATCTGATCCGCGCCGACGCGGACTGAGTCCGCGAAAAACCACGAGCCGGCCGGGGATGTCCCGGCCGGCCCGCCATACTCGTTACCGACCCCTACTGGACCACGAAATCGGCGTGGAGCGCGCCCGCGGCCTTGATGCTCTTGAGGATGTCGATCATGTCGCGCGGCGCCACGCCGAGCGCGTTCAGCCCCGTCACCACGTCCGAAAGGGACGCCGTCTCGGGCACCTCGGCCAGGCCGATCCCGGGCTCCTGCTCGATTTCGGCGTTGGTGCGGGGTACCACGACCGTCTCGCCGTCGGCGAAGGGGTTCGGCTGCACGACGATCGGCGCCTCCTCGACCCGCAGCGTCAGGCCGCCCTGGCTGACCGCGACGCGGCTGATGCGGACATCCTCTCCCATCACGATGGTTCCCGAGCGCTGGTCGACCACGACACGGGCGCGGCGCTCCGGCTCCACGGTGATGTTCTCGATCTGCGACAGGGCATGGGCGGGCGAGGCGGCGGCGGTCGCGAGGATGTCCACCGACACCGTTCCGGCGTCGATCATCCGGGCCACGGGGCGGTTCATCGACCCGTTGATGGCCTGCTCGATCCGCGCGGCGGTGGTGAAGTCCGGCGACCGCAGCGCCAGCCGCACGACCTCGAGTCCGGCGAAGTCGAAATCGATCTCCCGCTCCACCCGCCCGCCGGAGGGGATCGACCCGGCGGTCGGCACCCCTTGCGTGACCGAGGCCGCGATCCCCTCGGCCGAGACGCCGCCGGCGATCACCGTGCCCTGGGCCACCGCATAGACCTGCCCGTCCGCGGCGTTGAGCGGCGTCATGACCAGCGTCCCCCCGAGCAGGGAATCGGCGTCGCCGATGGCCGACACGGTGATGTCGATCCGGCTCCCCGCGCGCGAGAACGGCGGCAGGTCGGCGGTGACGAGCACCGCGGCGACGTTCTGGGGACGGAGCTGCTCGCCGCTGACATTGACGCCCAGGCGTTCCAGGATCGTCGACATGATCTCCTCGGTGAAGGGCGAATTCCTCAGGCCGTCGCCGGTGCCGTTCAGGCCGACCACCAGGCCGTAGCCCACCAGGTCGTTGCCCCGCACGCCGTCGAACTCCACCAGGTCCTTGATCCGGACCTGCCCGGCCTGGGCCACGGCCCCGGTCAGCACCAGAGCGAGCGTCAGAAGGACCCGGATCATCGCATGTAATCCGACAGGCTCATCCGCGACAGGCGCGCGGTGACGGCATAAAGGCTTTCGAGCTGCACCTGGCTCTGCTCCAGCCGCGTCGCCGCCTCGAAGGGATCGATCGCGATCATGTCGAGCCGCGCGGTCTCGAGCCCGGAGCGCTCGGCCGCCGCGCGGGTCGCCGCGAGCTCCAGCCGCTCCTCGACCGCGCCGCCCCGCGCCTGGAGCGCGATGAGGCCCTCGCCGGCCGTCACCGCGTCTTCGATCCCCGAGCTCAGCAGCGCCATGCGCTCGGACTGGTTGCCCGACAGGGCGCCGGCATCCAGCACCGCGATGCGGGCCAGCGCCTTCAGCCCGGCGCGGATCTCGGTGGCATCGGCGCGGGGGGCGAAATCGACCGCGTCGCCGGGGCCGACCCGGACCGGGGCGCGGGATTGCGTCGCGCCCAGGTAATCATTCGTGTCGAACGGGCCGCCATCGGCGAAATAGGCCTCGATCGCGGCGTCCACCTCGTCCGCCGTCCCGAGGTCCCACGTCGCGGCGGCGAGGTCGGCCATGATCTCCTCGGCCGGGCGCAGCGCCGGCCCGTCCGTCGCCGCGCCGGCAAAGAGGCGCACGCCCCCCGCCGATGTCCCCAGATCCGACACCATTCCCGAAAACCCCTGCCGCGCCGCCGCCGCGACCGTGTCGAGCGACACGGACAGGTTGCCGCCGGCGACCTTCATCGCGTCGGCGGCCACGTCGCCGATCCGCGTCTGCGCGCGCTCCAGGCTCAGCTGCGCGGCCCCGGCCACGACCCGCGTCTCCCGGATCGCCGTCTGGTAGGCCGACACGGTGTCCAGGCCCCGCTCCACCGCCGCCAGCGGCGCGGTGTCGCCGTTCATGTGGGCGGCCACGTCGGCGGTCAGCCCGCTCGTGACCTCGCGGCCGAGCGTCGTCAGCTCGCGGCCCAGCCGCGACATGGACAGGCGCGAGACATAGCTCTGCGAAAGGTCGCCGATGGTCGGAATGCTCATGTCAGATCTCCAGGATCCGGTCGATCAGGGAGCCCGCGACTTGAATGACGCGGGCATTGGCGGCATAGGATTGCTCGATCTGCATCAGCTTCTGCATTTCGGCATCGGTGTTCACGCCGGTGGCGAGCTCGGCCTCGGTCAGCGCCTCGGAGCGGCCCCGCGCGCGCGACAGGTCGGTCTCCACCCCGTAGGCGGCCGCGGTCTCGGCGCCGACCAGCGCGTCGCCGAGCGCCACGAGGCTCAGCGCCCCGGTGCCCAGCGCCGTGCCGGCGGGCGTGGCGGGGCGGCCCAGGGTCTCGGCCAGCGCCGACAGGCGCGTCCCGTCGCCCGACAGGCCCGGCGCCCCGGCCCCCAGGCCGTCGCGCAGCCGCCAGGCCGCGCCGCCCTTCCCGGGGTCCACCGCCGCCGACAGGCTCAGGCGCTGGGCAAGGCCCGGCGCCGAAGTCGCACCCAAGGGCGCGCCCGCCTCGGTGAACAGGCCCGCCGCATCGCCGAGCCCCGCATCCTGGAACCGGGTCCCGACCTCGAATGCCAGGGTGTCGAGCCGCGCCTGCGCCGCCAGCAGGACGGTGTCGCGCAGGGCGAACAGCGCCTCCAGCCGGCCGCCGGCCATCTGGCTGCGGGGGTTGGTCATGTCGACGGCCCGGTCGCCCACCGCCAGCCCCGACAGCGGCGCGCCCAGGGCCGCGCCCGCCGACATGCCGTTCGTGCCCGAGAACGTCACCGGCACCGGATCGCCGTCGAGCAGTAGCCGCCCCGTCCCGGTGATCAGCGCGACCCGGCCGTTCTCGCGCTCGATCTGCTTCAACGGCACGATGTCGCTGATCTCGTCCACCAGGCGGTGGCGCTGGTCGATCAGCGCGTTGGCGTCGTTGCCCGTCGCGGTCAGGCGCACGATCCGGTCGTTCAGCTCCGCGATCCGGCCCAGTCCCTCGTTCAGCTGCCCGACGGCCGCGTCGATGCCCCTGTCGGCCGTCAGGCGCGCCTCCTGGATCGTCCGCCCGGCGGCGTTCAGCGTGTCCACGAAGGCCCCCGCGGCGCCGACCGCCGCGCTCAGGCGCTGCGCCGAATCGGGGCGGCTGGCCGCTTCCAGCAGCCGCGCCTCCAGATCCCCCAGCCGGGCGCCGACCGAGCCCTCGGCATCGGCCGTGCCGACCGCGTCCCGCACCGATTCCAGCCCCGACAGCAGCGTCGAGGCCCCCGCGAGGGACGCGTCGGCCGCCCGCCGTTCGGTCACCAGGGCGATGTCGCTGCGGCGCGTCACCGCATCGACGCTGACGCCGCCCAGATCGGCGCTCGACACCGATACCTCGCGCACGCCGTAGCCGGGCGTCAGGGCGTTGGCCACGTTCGACGAGACCGTCTGCGCCGCGCGGCTCGCGGCGGTCAGGCCGCTCTGCGCGGCGTTGAGGGCGGCGGAGATGCTCATGGTCTACCTCAGCGCTTCAGGTTCGCGGTTTCCTGCAGCATCTCGTCCACGGTCTGGATGACCTTGGCGTTCGACGAATAGGCGCGCTGCGTCTGGATCAGGTCCGTCAGCTCCTTCGCCACGTCGGTGGTGCTGCCCTCCAGCGAATAGCCGGCCGTCGATCCCGCCGGGCCGTTGCCGGCATCCCACAGGAACATCGGGCCCGAATCGCCGCTCAGCCGGTACATGCCGCCCTGGCCGATGCTCAGGCCGTTCGGGTTGGGCACGTCGATCACCGGCACCTGGTAGATCGCCCGCGAGAAGCCGGTGTCGTAGACGCCGCGCACGATCCCCTGCTCGTCGATCTCGACATTCACGAGCGACCCGACGGGCGCCCCGTTCTTGGCCAGGTTGGCGGGGGCGAAGCCCGATTCGAGCTGCGTGATCCCGCCCGGATCGCCCTCGGCGCCGATATTGACCGCGATCTCGCCCGTCGCGGTGGCGATCCTGATCACCCCGCTGTCGGGATCCCACGCGCCGCCCGTGGCGCCCTCGGTCACGCTTTCCAGCGTGCCGCCCCCGGGCGTGGTGTCCGCGAATCGCAGCTCGTATTCGCCGACCGTCCCGCCGGTGCTGCTGTCGGTGATCACCAGGTTCCAGGTATTCGCCGTCGTCCCCTCGGGCGTGAAGGCGAAGTTCAGCGTCTCGGTCTGGCCCATGTTGCCGAAATATTCGAGCGTGATGTCGTGGGGCGAGCCCGGGGCGGCGGGGTCGCTGTCGGAGGCGGGCAGGTTGACGCCGACGGTCATCTCGTCGGTGGGCGAGGCGGCGAACTGGTTGTGATAGACGTTGACCGGCTCCAGCCCCTCGACGCTGTCGCGGGGAAAGACCGGGAAGGTGCCGTCGATCCCGGCGGGCCAACCCAGGAGGACCTTGCCCGCCGGATCGACCAGGATGCCCTCGTCGTTGGGGCGGAACGAGCCGGTGGTGGTCAGCGCCAGGTCGGGCTTGCCCGATCCGCCCAGCGTCTCGAACGGCGTCACCGGAAGGAAGCCGCGCCCGTTCACCGTGATGTCGGTGGAGTTGCTCGTCCCCTGCAGCTGGCCGCGCTCGTCGATCAGGGTCGTGGTCGTGGTCCGCACCCCGCCGGCGGAATATTTCGCCGCCGACCCGGACTGGACCACCATCGAGTGGAAATCCGCGACCGAGCGCTTGTATCCGTTGGTCGCCGAGTTGGCAATGTTGTCCGAGATCGTGGCGAGGCGCTGGGAATTCGCGTTCAGACCGCTGACACCGGCTGCGAGCGACGAGGAGATGGACATGGGCGATCCCTGTATGGTGATGTTCGCGGGTTGCCCCGTCCTAGCGTCGCGGCGCTTAACACCGCGTGAACGGGGTCAGGGACGGCGCAGCAGGATCATCTCGATCCGGTTGTTGCGGACATCCATGCGGTCGGGATGGACGGGGCTCGCATCGGCGAAGCCGCCGATCCGGTCGAGGCGCGCGGGCGCGGTGCGCCCGCCCACCACCATGCGCCGGACCCGCTCGGCCCGGTCCGTCGACAGCCCCCAGGCGTCGCGGTCGCGCCGCACGATCGCCTCCGAACGCACGTGCCCGTTCACCGCGACGCGATTCTCGGCATAGGCGAAGATGTCGTCGACCACCGCGACGAGCTCTTCCATCAGCGGCGTCGGCACGTCGGTCCCCGGCATGAAGAGCGGCGCCCCCGGCAGGTCGAAGAGGTCCACGATCAGGCCCTCGTCGGTGGTCCGCACCGCGATGTGCTGCAACAGTTGGTCGGCCACCGTGCTCTCTCCCGACGAGGCGTCGAGCTTGTCGGCGATCTCCTCGAGGGCGGCGTCCCGGGCATCGCCGGGCTCCGGTGCGGCGGCCTCCGCCGGCGGGCCGATCAGCGTCTCGGACTCCATCAAGGTGCTGCCGTTCAGCATCGAATCGCTGCCCCCCGATTCGCGGCTCACCGGGACGGAGGGGCTGAAGTAATCCGCCAGGCCCTGGCGCTGGTCCTCGGTGGTGGCGTTCAACAGCCACATCATCAGGAAGAACGCCATCATCGCGGTCACGAAGTCCGCATAGGCCACCTTCCACGCGCCACCGTGATGCGCCGCCGCCTGGACGTGGCGCTTCTTCTTGATGATGACGGATCCGGCGTTCGACATGTCAGGGCCCCCGTCCCCGGCGGCCCGGCGCCGGCGGGTGCGGCGCCCCGGCGGCCGCGGGGTTTTGTCTCAATGCGTGTCAGACCCTTTCCTTCACGCTAATTCGGGCCGAAACGGAGGTGCATTCGTGGCAAGAAAGCGCAATGATCTCGCGATCTACGACGATGCGGCGGCCAAATGGTGGTCCGACGACATCCGGTGGGTCCGGATCCTGAGGAAGATGGTCCCGGGCCGGCTCAAATGGTTCGACAGGCATGTCGACTGGCCCGGCCGGCGGGTCCTCGATCTCGGCTGCGCCGGCGGCTTCATGGCCGAGGCCCTGGAGGAGCGCGGCGCCCGGGTCACCGGCATCGACCCCGCGCGCGAGGCGATCGCCGCCGCCCGCGCCCATGCCGAGGCGCGCGGCGTCGCGATCTCCTACGACGTGGGCACGGGCGAGGAGATGCCCTATCCCGACGCCAGCTTCGACGCGGTGGTCTGCGTCGACGTGCTCGAACACGTGCGCGACCTCGACGCGGTCCTGGCGCAGGTCGCGCGCGTCCTGCGGCCGGGGGGGCAGTTCCTCTTCGACACGATCAACCGCAACGCGCTGTCGCGATTCGCCGCGATCACCCTGGCCGAGGACGTGTTCCGCATCCTTCCGCGCGGCACGCACGATCCGGCGATGTTCATCACCCCCGACCAGCTCGACGCGGCGCTCCGCCGCGCCGGGCTGCGGCCGATCGACCGCACGGGGCTGGCGCCGACCGGCATCGACCGGCGCGGCGATCCCCGGTTCGGGCCGGTCCCCTTCACCGCCATCGTCTGGATGGGTCGGGCCGAGCGTCCCCGCTGACGGGGCGGATCAGCTGCCGCTGTCCGCCTCGCCGCCATCCGGCCCGAGCGAGCGCAGATAGGCGAAGACGTTGCGCGCATCCTCCTCGTCGCGCAGGCGGAAGGTCATCTTGCCGCGGGCGCCCCGATCGTCGAGGTACTCGCGCAGGAATCCGGTCGGATCCTGGACGTAGACGACGAAATCCTCGACGTTCCATTCCAGCCCGGCCTCGCCGGCCTCCACCATCGACGAGGAATACCGGAAATCCTCCACCGTGCCGGCGGTGCGTCCCACGACCCCGTAAAGGTTGGGGCCGACCCGGCCGGACCGTCCCGCCAGGGTGTTGCCCTCGTCATCCGTCACCACGTGGCATTGCGAGCATTGGTTGAACACTTGCTCGCCCGCGGCCGGGTCGCCCTCTTGGGCGAAGGCGCCACCGGACAGCCCGATCGCGGCCAGTGCAAAGATGGCTGATCTCATTTCCGTCTCCCCGTTCCCGCGGCGCTCCGGGCCGCTTTCCGTCTGGTAATACTAGCGCCCCCACGGGGGCAAACAAGCCCGCGCCTCGCGTCTCAGGCGATCTGTCGCGCCAAAGCACACTGGCTCCACAGGCTGTTCAGCGCCCGGCACAGGTGGTCGATGTCGCCGTCGCTATGCAGCGGCCCCGGCGTGAAGCGCAGCCGCTCGGTCCCCTTGGGCACGGTGGGATAATTGATCGGCTGCACGTAGATGCCCCAATCGGCCATCAGCGTGTCGGCGATCATCCGGCACTTGACCGGGTCCTTCACCATCACCGGGATGATGTGGCTGGGATTGGGCAGATGCGGGATGCCCAGGGCGTCGAACCGGGCGCGCAGCTTGTCCACCTGCCGGCGCTGCTTCGCCCGCTCGATCTCCGACACCTTCAGGTGCCGGATCGAGGCCGTGGCCGCCGCCGCCACCGCCGGCGGGATCGCCGTGGTGAAGATGAACCCCGAGGCGAAGGAGCGGACGAAGTCGCAGAGCGCCGCCGACCCGGTGATGTAGCCGCCGAAGCAGCCGAAGGCCTTGCCCAGCGTCCCCTCGATCAGGGTGATGCGGTCCATCAGCCCCAGGGCCTCCGCCACGCCGCCGCCGCACGGCCCGTACATGCCGACCGCGTGCACCTCGTCGAGATAGGTCATCGCGCCGTGGCGCTCGGCCACCTCGACGATCTCGCGGATCGGCGCGATGTCCCCGTCCATGGAATAAACGCTCTCGAAGGCCACGATCTTGGGCACGTCCGGCCCGTAGGCCGACAGCTTCCGGTCGAGGTCGGCGGGATCGTTATGCGCCCAGATCTCGCGCCGGGCGCGGGAATGGCGCATCCCCTCGATCATCGAGGCATGGTTCCACGCGTCCGAGAAGATCACCGCGCCGGGCAGCCGCGTGCCCAGCGTCGACAGCGCCGCCCAGTTCGACACGTAGCCGCTGGTGAAGAGCAGGGCCTCCTCCTTGCCGTGCAGCTCGGCCAGCTCCCGCTCCAGCGTGACGTGGTGGTGCGCGGTGCCCGAGATGTTGCGCGTCCCCCCCGCGCCGGTGCCCGACCGCTCGGCCGTGGCCACCATCGCGCCCACCACCGACGGATGCTGCCCCATGCCGAGATAATCGTTGGAGCACCAGACCGTGACCTCCTCCGGCCCGATCGGCCCGTGGTTCAGCACCTTGGGAAAGCGCCCGCAGACCCGTTCCAGATCGGCGAAGAAACGGTAATTCCCCTCCTGCTTCAGATCGTCCAGCTGGGTTCGAAACCTGGCGTCAAAATCCATGTCCCCCCTCTCCTTTCCTAAGGTCCGTCTTGGGCGCGGGCAGGGCCCAGCGCCAGAGTCGCTCGTCGGGCAGCGGCACGACCATCAGCCAATGCTCCAGCAGCGCCAGCCCCGTCAGCGTCGCAAGAAGCGCGAATCCCGCCTCCCCCGTCACCACCGTCCGCTCCATCCAGCAATACACCGCCGCCGTCAGGCCCAGGATCGACACCGGGAACAGCCAGCTCACCGGGCCGCGCCGGAAATAGCTCGGCAGATGCGCCAGCGGCGCGGGCAGGAACTCCACGTTGATCCGCGGCACGCCGAGGAAGATGTTCATCTTGGCCGAGATCCGCGCGCCCCACAGCACCGCGTAGGTCCAGAAGGCCAGGTCGTTCGCCGCGCCCCGCGTCAGCCAGAACAGCCCCGCCAGCCCGGCGGTCAGCAGCAATTCGTGCCAGGCCAGGACCGACCAGGCGGCCCGGAACCGCGCGCCGCCCCGCGCCAGGTGCGGCATCGGCGCGCGGCTCGGCCCGGTGACGCATCCGGCCAGGAAGGCCAGCTCGATCCAGCCCCAGATCGCCAGCGCCGACAGGAACGGCAGGTAGGCCGCGCCGCCCATGTCCGCGCTCACGATGGCGCCCGCGACGCCCGCGACCAGCACCGGCAGGCCCGCCAGGACCACGCGGCCATGGGCGCCCCGCCCCTGCCCGTCGGCGCGCTTGACCGCCCACAGGATCGCCCCGGTGGAGAACCACCAGGTGAACAGCGCGATCAGCGCGGCGATCCACGGATTGTCCAGCACTCCCCCCTCCCGGCTGGGGCGCGTACCCGCCGCCCCGTCTCGATGTTTCGGATTGCGCCGGCGGAGCCCTGTCCGCCGGGGCGCGGTTTCTCAGTAGGCCGGCTCCATCCGCGGGCTGTCGGGCACCGCGTTGCGCCGCACCGACATCGTGTAGATCGACAGGAACGCCGCCGCCGCGCGGGCCATGCCGCCGGCGCGGCCAGCCAGACCGGCGATCCCGCCGCGCGCCCTGGCCGCGTCGATGTCGCGGCTGGCGCGCTCCAGGCGCCGGCACCCGGCGGCGAAGCGCGGATTGTCGATGTCGATCTCCACCGGAAAGACCTGCCGCGCGATGGCGTTGGTCTTGGCGAAGACCTCCATGTCGTACCAGTCGATGTCCACGCCCAGCGCCTCGTGGAAGCGCGGCCGGGCATGGTCGCGGATCCACATGGTCGAATAGACCGCCGTCAGGAAGAAGCGGATCCACAGCTTGTTGACGAAGGAGCCGGTGATCTTGGGATCGGTCCGCATCAGCAGCGCGAAGGCCTCGCCATGGGCGAACTCGTCGTTGCACCATTCCTTGAACCACTTGAAGATCGGGTGGAACCGGTGCTCGGGATGCGCCTCCAGGTGGCGATAGATCGTGATGTAGCGGGCATAGCCGATCTTCTCGCTCAGATAGGTGGCGTAATAGATGAACTTGGGCCGGAAATAGGTGTACTTCTTCTGCTTCGTCAGGAAGCCCAGGTTCACCGCCACCCCCGCCTCGCGGAGCGCGTCGTTGATGAAGCCCGCATGCCGCGCCTCGTCGCGGCTCATGTACGAGAACAGCTCCTTGATGTCCTTGTTCGTGCCCCTGCGCTTCATCTCCTTGTAGAGCACACAGCCGGAGAACTCGGCGGTGCAGGACGAGATCAGGAAGTCCAGCGCCTCGGCCTTCAGCTCCGGGTCCATTCCCTCCCAGTCGACCGTGTCCCAGTCCTCGGTCTTCCGGAAATGCCCCTTGTTGGGGTCCGAGCGCATCCGCTCCATCAGCTTGTCCCAGTCCTCCCGGACCGGGGAGACGTCGATCGCGTCCAGCTCGTCGAAATCGGTGGTGTAGAAGCGCGGCGTCAGCAGCGTGTTCTGCATCGCCGTCTGGGTGGCGAAGTCGCCGTCATAGGCCGATTGCGCCTCCTGGATCGCCAGCCCCTCCTCGACGGTGGTGGCGTCCGCGGTGTGTCTCGCTTGCACGTTCATGCCGCAGCCTCCGCTCCGCCGGTGCCCGTGGCCCGCGTCTCCTCCGAGAACGAGAACTCGCAGAGCTCCATGAATTCCAGGTCCCCGGTCAGCCGGGTCCAGAGCCGCTCCAGCCCGGTCGCCCGCGTGATCGTCGCGGTGCGCCGCTCGCGCACGCTCTCCCCCCAGGGCGCCATCACCGGCGCCCCGTGCACCTCGACCGTGTCTCCGGGGTGGATCACCGACCCGTCGTCCAGGCGGACATGGGCCGACAATTCCTCGAACTTGTGGACGACCTCGACCGTGCAGGGCGCAGTCTCCGTCTGCCTCGTGAACAAACCCATTTCTTCGTTCCCTCCTGTTGGTCCGAGCTTCACTCGAACAGGGCCTCCCAGTGCCGGGCGTTGCCGGCCCCGAAGGAGGTCATCTCGGCCGACCACCCCGTTGCCGGATCGGTCAGGACCAGGCGCCCGTTGGCGAGACGGGCGAGCGTCACGGGGGGATTCCCCGCGATCTTGTGGACGACCCTCTGGCGGCGGAGCGCATCGCCCACCACCGCGATGAAGGCGCCGTTGTCGGTATCGAGCAGGATCTCCCCGCCCGTCGTGGTGGCCCGCGCCGCCACGCTGTCACTCTCCAGGACGAAGGTGCGGCTGTCGAGCACCGGCGCGGCCTGCGGCACGCCGACCAATGGCCGCCCCGTGAACGACGCGTAGCTGGCCAGCATCAGCGCCCCGAGCGCCAGGACGCCCATGGCGATGAGCAGCTTCCTGGGAATCATCTCCCGGTCGCGCACCTGCATCTCGCGCCGCTCGGCGTCGAAGTAGAGCCCGGTTCCTCGTGCCATCGTCACCCTCCCTTCGTGCTATTCCGCCGCCAGGACGGCGACATGCGGCGTCAGGCGCCGCGCCTCGACCGCATCGGCCAGGATCGCCGCGACCCGCTCGGGGTCGGGGATGCAGCGCAGCGCCGGCTTGGGCTGGCGCAGGTGCCAGGGGCGGACATGGGGCCAGAGCACCGCATAGCTCAGCCGCGTCTCCTCCACCGGGGTCAGCGCGATCGTCCCGGTCCCGCCCGGCGACGCGCCCAGGTCGGCCGACGCGATGCGCTGGAACGGCAGGTTCAGCGTCAGCGTCAGCGCCGCCCCGATCCGCATCGCCACCCGCGCCGTCGTGATCGTGTAGACGGTGTTGCGCGCCTGCACCCAGGCCAGCAGCCACAGCAGCCCGCAGGCCGCCGCGCCCAGCCCCAGGAACGGCACCGCATAGGGCAGCGCCGCCGCCCAGCCCATGTCGGCCGCGAGCGAGCCCACCCGCCACAGGCTCAGCAGCGCGAAATATCCCGCCACCCAGGTCAGGTTCAGCGACGCCCGCGCCAGCGCCAGGCTCCGCGGCCGGCCCTGCCACAGGATCGTCTCGCCGCGCGGCAGGGCCTCGGGCAGGCCCGCAACGGGTTCTATGGTGATGTCCGGCTCGTCGCGGTAATCCCGGGGCATGGCAGGCCTCCTCAGCGGCAGTAAAGCTCGCCACCGCCATAGAAGGCGACGATCTTCTCTTCTTCCAGAAGCGTGATGCGGTCGGTCGCGGCGGTCTTGGGGACCTGCGCCATCCGCGCGGTGTCGAGCGTGCGGATATCGACATACCGCGACCGCACCCGCACCAGCTGCATCGGCGCCAGGCACCGCCCGCCCGCCTCCAGCTCGATCTCGAGGTAACGGATCATCTGCTCGGGCACGTCGATCCAGAGGTCCACGACCTGGCCCACCACCAGGTCGTCGTTGCACACGACCGGCATGCCGCGCGGATCGCGTCCCGCCGACACGAAGAAGTGCTCGTGCGCCGACATCGGCTGGATCTTGGGGTGGCCGTCCCCGGCCAGCTCCACGGTGTCCGAGCGCGGCACCCACGAGGCGGGGCCGACGCCGTCGAGCATCGGGTCGCCGATCGGCTTGTGCGGGAAGCCCTCCGACAGGGCCGTGCGCGCCAGCGCCAGGTCATGACGCCGGTGCGCCTCCTCGTTCTCGACCGAGGGGACGACCACGTCCGGCTTGTCGAAGGGCATCTTGAACACCTTCGGGGCGGGCACCGGGAACAGGCCCTGGTTCGGCGCGATCGTTCCGTCCTCCTTCTCGAGCGGATAGCCCTCGCGCATGTTCTCCGTCTGCAGGTAATAGATCAGAAGCGCGAAGAAGACCCAGAAGCTCCAGATCGCGATCAGAGCCAGGTCGATATGTCCGTCGAACAGTCCGACACCTTCCATGATGCCCTCCTTCTCAGGTTGGGAAGTCGGCAAGACCGATCTTGCCGCCCTCCGGGTTCTCCCGAACCGGGTTGACGAATGACAGCCGCACCAGCGGCCCCAGGACCGCCAGCGTGACGAAGAGAAGCACGATCTCGACGTGATAGACCGTCGTGTAGCCGATCGCGGGCGTGTCGAGCGTCGCGCCCAGCGCGCCTTTTGCGGCCAGCGCCCGCGTGCCGTCGGCCAGCACCCCGCCCAGCGCGATCGACAGGCCCGCCGCGGTGGCCTGCGCCGCCCCCCAGGCCCCGAGCGCGAGCCCCTGCCCCGCCACGCCCCGCGCCGGCAGCGTCATCGCCGCCGTCAGCGTCGCCACCGAGAAGAGGCCGCCGCCCAGCCCGATCCCGACCGCACCGGCGAAGAAGAGCGGCGGCGCCGCCATCGGCGCGGCGAAGACCACCGCCGAGAAGGCCGCGACGCCCACCAGGATGCCCCGCGCCGCCATGCGGAACGGATCGAGCCCGCCCGACAGCCACCGCGCCGCCAGCGCGAAGCCGAGGAGCGCGCCCCCGGCCCAGAGCGCCGACAGCCACGTGGTCGCCGCGACCGACAGCCCCAGGATCTCGCCGCCATAGGGTTCCAGCAGCACGTCCTGCATGTTGAAGCCCATCGTGCCGACGAAGACCACGGCCAGCAGCCGCCCGGCATCGCCGCCCCGCGCGAAATCGCCCCAGGCCTCGGCGAAGCCGGGCCGCGCGCGGTCCCGATCCGCCCGGCTCATGGGCCGGACGCGCTCCTGCTTCCAGAGCGCCACCACGTTGAGCAGAAGCGTCGCCAGCGCCGCGCCCTGCACCACCCGGATCAGCCTCAGCGGCGTGAAATCCGACAGCAGCGTGCCGATCACCACCGCCGACACCGCCATGCCCAGCAGGAACATCACGTAGAGCAGCGCCACCACGCGCGGCCGCGTCGCGTCGGTGGCGCGGTCGGCGGCCAGGGCGAGGCCCGCGGTCTGCGTCATGTGCAGGCCCAGGCCGGTCATCAGGAAGGCCGCGCCCGCCAGCGCCGCGCCCGCATGGGGCACGTGATGCACGGTGTCGCCCCCCAGCACCAGGAGCGCGAAGGGCATCAGCGCCAGACCCCCCATCTGCCACAGCGATCCGAACCACAGATAGGGAATGCGCTTCCAGCCGATGGCGCTGCGATGGGTGTCCGAGCGGTGCCCCAGAAGCGCCCGGAACGGGGCGACGAGCACCGGCAGGGCGATCATCGCCGCGACCAGCATCGCGCCCAGGCCCAGCTCCACGATCATCACCCGGTTCAGCGTGCCGAGCAGCAGGACCGTCGCCATGCCCACCGACACCTGGAACAGCGACAGGCGCAAAAGCTGCCCCATCGGCAAGTTTTCCGAGGCGGCGTCCGCGAAGGGCATGAATTTCAGGGGCAGGCGCGCGATGCTCACGGGGCGACCTCCAGGCAGGTGGAGATGTAGAATCCCGAATGGACCCGCTCGATCTCGGCCAGGGGGCGCGCGCAGCCGGCGGCCTTGAGCGCGCGCGCCAGCCGCGCGCGGGTCTGCGGCACCATGGCGGGGGAGCGGTCGGCCTTCGGGAACAGGCGTCCGGCCCCCCACATCGCCATCAGGAGCGGCGTGCGCGGCGCCGCGGTGAAGACGATGCGCCCGTCGGTCCGCGCGGCCAGCGCGGCCAGCGCGGCCCCGGTCTCGGGCGCGCCGTAATAGATCAGGCTGTCCATCGCCACGACGTGGTCGAACCGGCCCCATTCGTGGGACAGCATGTCGCCCGCGTGGAATCCGACCCGGTCGGCCAGCTCGGGCGGCAGCCGCCGCCGGGCCACCTCTATCAGCGACGGCGACACGTCGACCGCCACCACGCGCGCGCCCCGCCGGGCCAGCTCCGCCGTCATCTGCCCCGCCCCGCACCCCGCGTCGAGGATCCGCGCCCCCGACAGCTCTTCGGGCAGCCGCGACAGGATCGCGCCGCGCATCCGGTCCCGTCCGGCGCGGACGGTGGCGCGGATGCGGCTGACCGGCGCGTCCGAGGTCAGCCGCGCCCAGACCTCGGAGGCCGTGCGGTCGAAATACCGCTCCACCCGCATCCGCGTGGCCTCGTAGCTTCCGCCGACCGCGGTCCGGCCGGGATCGGGCGCATCGCCTTCGGGGGCGTGGATCGACGGCAGGGCCCCCATGCTCAATCGAAGCCCAGCAATTCGAAGATGTCGCGATCCTCCATCGGCGCGGGCGCCAGCGGTTCGGTGCCGGCATAGAGCGCCTCGGCCAGCCGGACGTATTCGGCCCGCGCGGCGACGATGTCCTCCTCGTCGGGCATCTCGAACAGGGTCTTCTTCTTCAGCCTCGAGCGCCGGATCGCGTCGATGTCGGGCATGTGCGCGATGCGCCGGAAACCGACCTTCTCGCAATACCGATCCACCTCGTCGGTGTCCTTCGAGCGGTTCGCGATGCAGCCCGCCAGCCGCACGTTGTAGTTCTTCGACTTCGCCTGCACCGCCGCGATGATCCGGTTCATGGCATAGATCGAATCGAAATCGTTGGCGGTCACGCAGATCGCCCGGTCCGCGTGCTGGAGCGGCGCCGCGAATCCGCCGCAGACCACGTCGCCCAGCACGTCGAAGATGACCACGTCGGTCTCCTCGAGCATGTGGTGCTGCTTGAGCAGCTTCACGGTCTGCCCGACGACATAGCCGCCGCACCCCGTCCCGGCGGGCGGCCCGCCCGCCTCCACGCATTGCACGCCGCCGAACCCCTCGGTCACGAAATCCTCGGGCCGCAATTCCTCGGCGTGGAAATCGACCTCCTTCAGGATGTCGATGACGGTCGGCTGCAACCGCCCCGTCAGCGTGAAGGTCGAATCGTGCTTCGGGTCGCAGCCGATCTGCAGCACCCGGTGCCCGAGCGTGGAGAAGGCGGCCGACAGGTTCGAGGAGGTGGTGGACTTCCCGATCCCCCCCTTGCCGTAGACCGAGAACACCTTGGCGCCCTCGATCTTCATCGACGGGTCCTGGTGCACCTGCACCGACCCCTCGCCGTCCTCGCCCCTGAGGCGCGGCACCCCTGCCGCGGCCCGCAACGTCGTGATCTCGTCCTTCGGGCTCATGCGCGCCCCTTTCCGTTCGTGTTCCGGAGCCGATTTTTCGTCGAAAAATCGCCTCCCCGTCCGAATGCGCGCGATCCGCTCATTCGGCCGCGATCCCTTCCATCCGGTCTTCCAGTTCGTCCGCCGCGCCCTGCAGCGCCGCCAGCGTCGCCGCATCCGGCTGCCAGTAGCTCCGGTCCGAGGCTTCCAGCAGGCGGCCCGCCATCCGGGCACTGGCCGCGGGGTTGAGCGCCGCCAGCCGCCTCCGCATCGCCTCGTCGAGCACGAAGGTCTCGCTCAGCCGCTGATAGACCCAGGGCTCCACCTCTCCGGTGGTGGCCGACCAGCCCATCGTGTTGGTGATATGCGCCTCGATCTGGCGCACGCCCTCGTGGCCGTGCGTCAGCAGCGGCTCGTAGAAGCGCGGGTTGAGGCTGCGCGACCGCGTCTCCAGCGCCACCTGGGCCTGCAGCGTGCGGACCTTGCCCTGCCCCCGCGTCTGGTCGCCGATATAGACCGGCGCCGCCGTGCCCTTGGCCCGCCGCACCGCGCGGCTGATCCCGCCCAGCGTGTCGAAGTAATGATCGACCGTGGTCACGCCCAGCTCCACCGATTCGAGGTTCTGGTAGGCCAAGTCCACATTCTTCAGCGCCGCCTTCAGGAGCTCCGGCTGCGGCGCCGGCGCGCCCGAACGGCCATAGGCAAAGCCCTTGCGCGCCTGGTAGGCGTCGGCCAGCTCGTCCTCGTCGCCGAAGGCGGAGCCGTCCACCAGCTGGTTCACGTTGGAGCCATAGGCCCCTTCGGCGTTGGAGAAGACCCGCAGGCTCGCCACCTCCATGTCGCAGCCCGCCTCCGCCGCGTGGGCGAGCGCATGGGCGCGCACGAAGTTCATCTCCAGCGGCTCGTCCGCCGTCGCCGCCTTCCATGCCGCCTCGGCGAGCATCCGCGTCTGCAGGGGCAAGAGGTCGCGAAAGATGCCCGACAGCGTCATCACCACGTCGATCCGGGGCCGGCCGAGCTCCTCGAGCCGCACCAGGTCCGCGCCCGAAAGCCGCCCGTAGGCGTCGAAGCGCGGCCGCGCCCCCATCAGCGCCAGGGCCTGCGCGATCGGCCCGCCATCGGACTTGATGTTGTCGGAGCCCCACAGAACCAGCGCCACGCTGCGCGGCATTTCCCTGTGCGTGTCGAGCAGGAGCTGCGCCTGCCGTGCCCCGTCCTCCATGGCGAAGGCGGTGGGCATGCGGAACGGGTCGAAGGCGTGGATGTTGCGCCCCGTCGGCAGGATCTCCGGCGAGCGGATCAGGTCGCCGCCGGGCACCGGCGGCACGAACCGCCCGCCCAGCGCCCGCATGAGCGCCGGCAGCTCCGTCTCCCGCGCCAGCGCCGCGTCCAGTTCCGCACGCCGATCCGCGTCCATCGCGGGCATCACGTCGAGCATCCGCGCCCGCTGCTCCGCGTCCATCCCCCGGCCCACCACGTGCAACCCGTCGGTGATCAGCGCCTCCTCGGTCTCCAGGAGCTTCAGCCACAGGTCCCCGGGCGCGTGGCCGCCCAGGTCCACCGCCTCGGCCTGGTCCGCGATCAGCCGCTCCAGCTCGCCCCGCGCCTCCCCCGGCGCCGTCCCGCGCCAGCGCGTCAGGCTCTCCTTCAGCTCGACGAGCCCCTTGTAGAGCCCCGCCTGGCCCAGCGGCGGCGTCAGATGGGTGACGCAGACCGCGTTCGCCCGCCGCTTCGCCAGCGTCGCCTCCGACGGGTTGTTCGCGGCATAGAGATAGACGTTGGGCATGTTGCCGATCAGCCGGTCGGGCCAGTCGCCGCCGCCCATCCCCACCTGCCGCCCCGGCATGAACTCGAGCGCCCCGTGCATCCCGAAATGCAGCAGCACGTCGGCGCCGAAGCTCTCCCTCAGCCAGCGATAGAAGGCGACGAAGGCATGCGTGGGCGCAAAGCCCCGCTCGAACAGCAGCCGCATCGGGTCGCCCTCGTAGCCGAAGGCGGGCTGGATGCCCACGAAGACGTTCCCGAACTGCCGCCCCAGCACGAAGACCCCGCGCCCGTCCGACTGGTGCCGCCCCGGCGCCGGGCCCCATTGCGCCTCGACCTCGCGGAGCCAGGGGCAGTCGCGGACGATGTCGTCGGTCGGCACGTGGGCGGCGACGTTCGCCTCCTGCCCGTGGATCTCCGCCGATCCGCCCAGCACCGCCGCGCGCAGTTCCTCCACCGTTTCGGGCGGGTCGAGGTCGTAGCCCTCGGCCTTCATCCGGTGGAGCGTGTTGTGGAGGCTCTCGAACACCGACAGGTAGGCCGCCGTCCCGACCGCGCCCGCATTCGGCGGAAACCCGTAGAGGATCACCGCCGCGCGGCGCCCGGACACGTCCGACCGGCGCAGCCGCGCCAGGCGCAGGGTCTTGTCGGCCAGCGCCTCCACCCGTTCGGCGCAGGGCTGCATCGCGCGGACATCCACGCCATCCCCCCCCGGGCTCGCGCCGCGCCGCCCCGCGAAGACGGTGGGGTTCGTCGCCCCGTCGATCTCGGGCAGCGCCACCAGCATCGTCGTCTCGACCGGACCGAGCCCGCGCCCCGAACCCTCCCACTGGTCGAGGGTCTGGAACTCCAGCGGATGGGCGGCGATGTAGGGCACGTCGAGCCCCTCCAGCACGCCCACCGCCGCGGCGCTGTCGTTGTAGGCCGGCCCGCCCACCAGCGAGAACCCGGTGAGCGACACCAGCGCGTCCACCCGGCCGCCGTCGAAATACCGCTCGACCGCCGGCCGGCCGTCGAGCCCGCCCGCGAAGGCCGGGACCACGTTCAGCCCCCGCGCCTCGAAGGCCCGGATCACCGCGTCGTAATGCGCGGTATCGCCGGCCAGCACGTAGCTGCGCATCATCAGGACGCCGACCGTGGCCACCGCGTCCGCCGGCGACGGCAGACGCCCCGGATCCGAGGCGATGCGCCCCGCGACATCGGGATGGTAGAGCCCGCAGAGCGGGTAATCGACGGGGTCCGCCGCCACCGCCCCGCGCCACCGCGCCTCGGACGCGTACCGGCCGAGCAGGAAGCGGATCATCTGCTCCAGGTTGTCGTCCGACCCCGCCAGCCAGTATTGCATGGTCAGGAACCAGGCCCGCAGGTCCTGCGCCTTGCCCGGCACGAAGCGCAGGATCTTCGGCAGGCGGCGGAGCATCCGCATCTGTGCCTCGCCCGAGGCGCGCCCCGATCTCGATCCCTTGAGCCGCTTCAGCAGCTTGCCGAGCCCCGAAGGCGGCCGCCCCATGTCGAGATCGCCCATCCGCGTCAGCTTGACGATCTGCGCGTCCGCCACCATCCCCACCAGCGCGTCGCATCGGTCGCGCGCCGCCTCCAGGTTGGGCAGGATCGCCGCCAGGTGCTCCTCGAGGAACAGCAGCGTGGTGACCACCATGTCGGCCCGGTCCACCGCCTCCCGCGCGGCCTCGAGCGCGGCGGGGGTCTCGTGCCATTCGGCCGCCGCGTGGACGCTGATGTCGAGGCCGGGGAAATCCGCCGCGAGCCGCGGCAGGGCCCGGGCCGCCGGCCCGGCGCTGTGGGCGTCGAGGGTGACGATCGCGATCCGGTAGCCGGTCGCCTGATGTCCGATCTCATCGCGCATAATGGGCCTTCGCCTCGTAGAGGGTGTCGACGCCGATCTCCCGGAGCCCCCGCTCGGCGGCATAGGCCTCGGTGTTCCGCCGGGCCTTACCGCGCACGAAGAAGGGCACCTTTCTCAGCTCCCGTTCCGCCGCCTCCAGCCAGACGGCGACATCCGCCCCGCCCGTCACCCTTTCGGAAATACCCTGGGGGGGCGCGTCAGCGCGGGGGGCGACGCCCCCCTCCCGCGCCGGCTGCCGGGCGGTTCCGCCATGATGCGAGGGGCCGGCCGCGTCCGAGAACTCGAAATCCTCGCGGAACATGTGCAGAAGGTGCTCCTCCAGCCCCATGACCAGCGGGTGGACCAGCGTGTCGAACAGGACGTTGGCGCCCTCGAAGCCCATGACGGGGGAATAGCGCGCGGGATAATCCTGCACGTGGACGGGGGCCGAGATCACGGCGCAGGGGATGCCCAGGCGCTTGCCGATATGGCGCTCCATCTGGGTGCCCATGATCATCTCGGGCGCCGTGGCCTCGATGGCCTGCTCGACCTCCAGGTAATCCTCGGTCACCAGCGCCTCGACGCCGTATTCCTTCGCCGCCTTCCGCAGCGGGCGGGCGAATTCGCGGTTGTAGCAGCCCATCCCGGCCACCTCGAAGCCCATCTCGTCGCGCGCCACGCGGGCCATCGCCATGACATGGGTCGCGTCCCCGAAGAGGAAGACGCGCTTGCCGGTCAGGTAGGTCGAATCGACCGAGGCCGCGTACCAGGGCAGCCTCAGCCCCGCCTCCGAGGGCGCGACCGCTCCGGGGGCGAGGTCCATGACCTCGGCCACGAAGTCCCGCGTCGCGCCGACGCCGATCGGCACCACCCTGGTGAAGGGCTGGTCCAGCTCCTTCTCGCACCAGCGCGCGGCGGCCTCGCCCGTCTCGGGATAGAGGAGCACGTTGAAATGCGCCTGCCCCATCCGCGCGATGTCGGCGGGGGTCGCGTCCTTCGGCGCGGCGACGTTCACCTCCACGCCCATGTCCGCGAGGAGCGAGGTGATCTCGGCCACGTCGTCGCGGTGGCGGAAGCCCAGCGCCGTGGCGCCCAGGATGTTGCAGGTCGGGCGCGCCGTGCGCGCCATCGGCACGGCCAGCCGGCGGACGATCTGGTAGAAGGTCTCGTCGGCGCCGAAATTCTCCTTCCGCTGGTAGGAGGGCAGCTCCAGCGGGATCACGGGGATGTCGAGGCCCAGCGCCGCGGCCATGCCCGCGGGATCGTCCTGGATCAGCTCGGCGGTGCAGGAGGCGCCGACGATGATCGCCTGGGGGTCGAAGCGCGCCACCGCGTCCTCGCAGGCCCGGCGGAACAGGTTCGCGGTGTCGCTGCTCAGGTCCTGCGCCTGGAAGGTCGTGTAGGTCACCGGCGGGCGGTGGTCGCGCCGCTCGATCATCGTGAACAGCAGGTCGGCATAGGTGTCGCCCTGCGGCGCGTGAAGGACGTAATGCAGGCCCTTCATGCCCGTGGCGACCCGCATCGCGCCCACATGGGGCGGCCCCTCGTAGGTCCAGACCGAGAGCTTCATGGCCGGCCCCGGGGGCGGCGCGCCCCCGGACCCCCGCGGGGTATTTGGAAAAGGATGAAGGACCGGATCATTCCGCCGCCTCCAGCCTGAGGCGGGCCTTGCGGCGGATCGGCCGGGCGAAGAGTTCGGCCAGGTCGCCCGCCTGCTCGTAGAAATGCACCGGCGTGAAGACCAGCTCGATCGCCCATTTCGTCGTCAGCCCCTCGGCCTCCAGCGGGTTGGCGAGGCCCAGTCCGCAGACATTCAGGTCGGCGCGCGCCGCGCGGGCGCGGTCGAGCTGGCGGTCCACGTCCTGCCCCTCGGCGATCACCGGCCCCTCGGGCAGGAGGTCGAGATCGGGGCCGAGGATGTCGCGGTGGATGAAGGGGGAGGCGACCTCCACCGCCTCCATGCCGCATTCGCGGGTCAGGAACCGGGCCAGCGGAATCTCCAGCTGGCTGTCGGGGAAGAAGAAGACGCGCTTGCCGGCGAGCGTCCGCGCCGCCGCGGCCACCGATTTCCGCGCCCGGGCGCGCGGGGCGGCGGTCACCGCCTCGAACCGCGCCGGGTCGACGCCGAACTCGGCCGCGATGGCGGCGAGCCAGGCGGTCGTGCCCTCCTCGCCGAAGGGCAGCGGCGCGGGCAGATGGCGGGCGCCGCGGCGGGCGAGCGCGGCATGGGTCTCGCCCAGGAAGGGCTGGGCCAGGGCATAGACGGTGCCGGGGCCGATCCCGGGCGCGTCGTCGGCGCGGCGGGCGGGCAGCGTGCGGACCCGGTCGATCCCGAGATCGGCCAGGAGCGCCAGCGCCTGGTCCTCCACCACGTCGGGCAGCGCGCCCACGACCAGGAGCTCCCGCGCCTCCGTGCGCGGCAGGACGGGGACCATGGCGGCGAGGCAGGCATCCTCGCCCTCGGTGAAGGTCGTCTCGATCCCCGAGCCGGAATAGTTCAGCACCCGCACATGGGGGGCATGGGCCCGGGTCAGCCGCTCGGCCGCCTTGGCGAGGTCGAGCTTGATCACCTCGGAGGGGCAGGAGCCGACGAGGAAGAGCTGGCGGATATCGGGGCGCCGCTCCAGCAGGCGCGCCACCTCGCGGTCGATCTCGTCCTGCGCGTCGGCCATGCCGGCCAGGTCGCTCTCCTCCAGGATCGCGGTCGCGAAGCGCGGCTCGGCGAAGATCATCACGCCGGCCGCCGATTGCAGCAGGTGCGCGCAGGTGCGGCTGCCCACGACGAGGAAGAAGGCGTCCTGCATCTTGCGGTGCAGCCAGATGATCCCCGTCAGCCCGCAGAAGACCTCGCGCTGGCCGCGCTCCTTCAGGACGGGGGCCTGGCCGCAGCCACGGGCGGGGGGCGGGGGCGTCCCGATCATGCCGCCTCCAGCCGCGCGCGGCGGAGCTTGAGGACGAATTGCGCCGCGTTCACCGCGTAGGCGGCATAGGCGGCGAGCGCCACGGCCATGAGCCCCCCGGGTCCGAGCGCGCCGGAAAACAGCGCCGCGAGATAGGCGCTGTGGAGCGCGATCACGAGGAAGGACATCATGTCCTCCCAGAAGAAGGGACGCGCCAGCAGGTAGCGGCCGAAGACGGCCTTCTCCCAGAGCGCGCCGGTCACCATGATGGCGTAGAGCGTGGCCGTCTTCGCCACGATCGACCAGGTCGCCGCGTCGTAGCCCGCGCCGGTCGCCAGGTACCGCAGCACCAGCGCCAGCGAGACGAGGAAGACCAGGAATTGCAGCGGCGCCAGCACCCCCTGGACCAGCGTCCAGCGGGTCGCGTCGCGGCGCGCCCGCTCGGCGGCGGTGTAGAGGGGCGGGCGCGGGGAATCGGCGCCGGCGGGGGGAAAGGCGGCCTCGGTCATGGGGCGAGGAAAGCAGCGGGCCCGGGGTGTGTCAACTCAAACTTACACTTTGGATCTGACAGCGGCGCGGCCTCCGGCCCCGCGTGTCACTTTTCGTTGACAGGACGGGCGCAGCGGGACGAACATGCCGTCCGGGCGCCGCCCTGCGCGCCTCCACCGATGCCGGACCAGACCTGACCCGGGGAGCCGCGATGTACCGATCCCGCAAGTCCGATACCGGACCGGTCCTGCCCGCCCGCGATCCGGTGCGGGTAACCAGCCTCGCCTCCCGCGCGCTCGACGTGCTGGCCGCCACCCGCCGGGGCGGCCATCCCGGACCGGCCGAGGACTGGGTCGGGGCCCTCCTGGCCTGCGTGACCGGCGCGGATGCCGACGCGCGCACCCGCCTGACGGGGCGGATGCGCGCCGCGGGCATCCCCGCCGAGGATATCGTCGACCTCTACATCCCCGCCGTCGCGCGGCGCCTGGGCGAGGCGTGGTGCGACGACCGGATGAGCTTCGCCGACGTGAGCATCGGCTCGGCACGCCTGCAGGCGATGCTGCGCGACGAGCGCGTGGCGCGCGCCCGCGACCCGGTCGAATGGGCCGGCGCGCTGATGGTACTGGTTTTGGCCGACCCGCATCATACATTGGGAGCAACGGTGCTGACCGCGCAATTGCGGCGGGCCGGCGCCTCGGTCCGCCTGATCCTGGGGCGGTCGGCCGCCGATATCGACCGGATCGTGGCGGAGGGCGATTACGACGCCGTCCTCGTCTCGGTCGCGCGGGCCGACGATTTCAGCGCCGCCGCCGCCGAGATCGCGCGGCTGCGGACTTTGACGAAAGGACAGATCCCCCTTGTCGTGGGGGGTGGTATCATGGAACTCGGCGCGACGAGCGCGCGGCGCGCGACCGGGGCGGACCATGCCACCGCCGATCCGCGCGAGGCGATGGAACGGATCGGAGAATGGACATCGAGATGACGCGGACGGGACACGGCGCGGGGGCGCGCGGGCGATGACGAGCCGCGCCACCCGCTACTGGTCGAGCGGCGCGGTGCCGCTGATCGGGCCCGACGTGCTGGGCGGCATCCTCGCCCAGGCTGCGGACCTGTCCGTGGTCATCACCGACATGGGAGAGGTCCTGTCGGTGCTCGTCAACCCCGACCACCCCACCTTCGGACGGCTGGACGAGTGGGTGGGGCGCGACGTGCGCAACGTGCTGACCAGCGAGAGCGTCGAGAAGTTCGACCGCCACCTGATCGCCATCAACGCCGGCGCCGCCGGGCGCCGCGGGATCGAGCTGAACCACGTCGAGACGAAGGGGCTCGGCTTCCCGATCTCCTACAGCTTCCATCCGATCGGCCCGGACGGCGCCATCCTGATGCTCGGGCGCGACCTGCGCCCCGTGGCGCAGATGCAGCAGCAGCTGGTCGAGGCGCAGATGGCGCTGGAGCGCGACTACGAGAACCAGCGCGAGGTCTCCACCCGGATGGGCGCATTGATGGAGACGACGCGGGACGCGGTCGTCTTCGTCAACGCCAATACGGGGCGGATCGCGTCGCTGAACGGCCGCGCCGCGCAGATCCTCGGCGCGACCATGGACGAGGTGCAGGGCACCTCTTTCTCCGCCTGGCTGCGGGAGGGAGACGGCCCGCTCGACCTCGCCCGCCTGGCGGCCGACGCGCGCGGCGACGCCGCCGCGCCGCTCCGGGCGACGGTGACGGGCAGCGCGCGGTCGGTCGTCCTTCACGCCACGCAGTTCCGCGCCGCCGGCGAGCGGGTGCTCCTGTGCCGGCTCGACCGCGGCGCCGCGCCGGCGGAGCCCGCGGGGGCCCCCGGGCAGCGCCTCGCCCGCTTCTTCGAGCGGTCCGCCGACGCGCTCGTCTTCACCGACCGGGCCGGGCATCTGCTGGCGGCCAACGACGCCTTCCTCGACCTCGTCGGCCGCGACGACGCCGCCGCGCTCAGGGGCATGTCGCTGGGCGATTTCCTCGCCCGGGGCAGCGTCGACCTGAAGGTTCTGACCGAGAACGCGGTCCGCAACGGCCAGATGAAGCTCTACGCCACGCGGATCCTGGCGGAGTTCGCGGGCGACGTGCCCGTGGAGATCTCGGTCGCCTATCTCGACGATCCGGCGGCCCCGGCGCTGGGCTTCTCGATCCGCGATGTCAGCCGGGCCGAGGGGATGCGCGGCCCGGCGGGATCGGCGCTCGAGGACATGCGCCCGACCCGCGACCTCGTCGGCGCCGCCACCCTGCGCGAGATCGTCGCCGAGACCACCGAGGTGGTCGAGAAGATGTGCATCGAGACGGCGCTCGAACTGACCGCCAACAACCGCATGGCCGCGGCCGAGATGCTGGGACTGTCGCGGCAGAGCCTCTACGTCAAGTTGCGCAAGTATGGGCTCCTCGCGCGCGAGGATTGATCTGGACGGGCCGGCGGCGCGCCCCACCTGTCGTCTCCGACCCACGCGACGGAGATCCCCCATGCCCCGCACGGCCCGCGCCATCCACCTTGCCGCCCGTCCCGAAGGCCGCCCCGACGGATCGCATTTCGACCTGAGGGAGACGGACCTGCCGGACCCGGCCGCCGGCGAGGTGCTGGTCCGGGTGATCTGGCTGTCGCTTGATCCCTACATGCGCGGCCGCATGGATGCCGGCCCCTCCTACGCCGATCCCGTCCCGGTGGGCGGCGTGATGGAGGGGCAGACCGTGGGCGAGGTCGTCGCCTCGAATGCCGGCGGCCTCTCAGAGGGCGACATCGTCACCGGCTTCACCGGCTGGACCACCCACGCCGTGGCCAAGGCGGAGACGCTGCGCAAGCTCGACCCCGCCCGCGCCCCCGTCCAGGCCGCCCTGGGCGTCCTCGGCATGCCCGGGATGACCGCCTGGACCGGCCTGACCGAGATCATCGGCATAAGGGAGGGCGAGACGGTGGTGATCTCCGCCGCGACCGGCGCCGTCGGGACCGTCGCGGGACAGGTCGCGAAGGCACGAGGGTGCCGGGTCGTGGGCGTGGCGGGGGGCGCGGAAAAATGCGCCTGGGCCACCGACACGCTGGGCTACGATGCCTGCATCGACCACCACGCCCACGCGGACGGCTCGGCGATGGCCCGCGCGCTGGCCGAGGCGGCGCCGGACGGAATCGACGGCTATTTCGAGAACGTCGCCGGCAAGACCCTGTCGGGGGTGATCCCCAACATGGCGGAGTTCGGGCGCATCGCGCTCTGCGGCATGGTGGCGTGGTACAACGGCAAGAACCTCGACCAGGCATTGCCGCTGCCCGCCGTCTGGCGGTCCATCCTGACCCGCAAGCTGACGGTGCGCGGCTTCATCGTCATGGATCACTGGGACCGGTTCGACGCCTTCCTCGACGAGGTCGCGCCGATGGTCGCGGGCGGGGATCTGTCCTACCGCGAGGACGTGACCGAGGGGCTGGAGAACGCCCCCGACGCCTTCCTGTCGATGCTGGAGGGCGGCAATTTCGGCAAGACCCTGGTCCGCGTGGGCCCCGACGCCTGACCCATCGCCCGAGGGAGGGAACGAGATGAGACACCTGATCGCCGCGGCGCTCCTGGCCGCCGCCCCGGCCGCCGCGCAGCAGAACCCGATCGATTCGATGCGCCCCGACGCGCCGGAGCTGGCGCCCTACGGCCAGCATCCGGTTGGGGTGCGGACCCTGTCCTTCACGCGGGCGGAGGTGATCGACGTGGTGCGCGCCGAGGGCGACGACCTGCCCCGCTACGACCGGGAAATCACGGTCGAGGTCTTCTATCCGGCCGCCGAGGGCACCGAACCGGGCGGCACCTACGAGGCGATCCTGCGCGACGGCGAAACGCAGGTGACGCTGTCGGGCCGCGCCGCGCGCGACGCCGCCCCGGCGGCGGGACGCTTCCCCCTCGTCCTCGTCTCGCACGGCTATCCGGGCAACCGCTTCCTGATGGCGCACCTGGCCGAGAACCTCGCCTCCAAGGGCTATGTCGCGGCCTCCATCGACCATCCCGACAGCACCTATTCCGACATGGGCCTGTTCGCCTCGACGCTGTGGAACCGCCCGCAGGACCAGTCCTTCGTGCTCGACGCCATGGCCGGCCTGGAGGGCGAGCTGGGCGGCATCGTCGACGCCTCCCGCACGGGGCTCGTGGGCTATTCCATGGGCGGCTACGGGGCGCTGGTCTTCTCGGGCGCGGGGCTGGCGCCGGGGGTCGCGCGTCCCGAGCGCTACACCGCGCCCGGCGACCTCCTGGCGCGCCTCGCCGTCGGCGGCGACCGGCTGGAGGAGATCGCCGACGACCGCCTGTCCGCCGTGGTCGCCATCGGCCCGTGGGGGCGCAACCGCGACTTCTGGTCGGCCGAGGGCCTGTCGGCGATCGACCTGCCGCTGATGATCGTCGCGGGCGGCGCCGACGCGGTGTCCGAATATCCCGCGATCCGGCGGATCTTCGAGGAGACGACGGGGACGACGCGCCACCTGCTGACCTTCGCCCAAGCCGGCCACAACGCCGCGGCGCCCATGCCGGCCCCCTCCGCCGCCTGGTCCGACCCCGCCATCTACGCCCATTACGCCGACCCGGTCTGGGACAATGTGCGGATGAACAACGTCCTGCAGCACTTCGTCACCGCCTTCATGGACCTGCACCTCAAGGACGACACCGCCAAGGGCGGCTATCTCGACCTGGTGGAGGAGTCCGGCGACGGGGTCTGGAGCGTTTCCGGCGAGGGCCGCCCGGTGGCCGGCCACACCTATTGGCGCGGCTTCCCCGAGGGCACGGCACGCGGCCTGCGGTTCGAGACGCGCCCGCCCGGGTGATCCTCGGGCGCCCCCCGCGCCATGTCGAAGGCCTTCCGCATCAGCGTCGGCAGGTCGCTGGGGCGGATCTCGGCCGCCGGGACGAACCGGCCCCGATCGGGCGCGGCCTCCGTCACCGCGCCCCGCAGCGCCAGGATCAGGTGGAAATGGGTGAAGGTATGGCGCACCTCCCCCAGGTCGCGCCACTCCGCCGCGACGGGCGGGGCGTGCTCGGGCACCGCTTCCGCCCAATCCGATCCGGGCCAGCCCAGCATCCCCCCCAGAAGCCCCTCGGGCGCCCGCGTCTCCAGAAGCCATGCGCCGTCGGGCCGGCGCGCGAGATAGGCGACGCCGCGGCGCACCGGCTTGGCCGCCTTCGGCGCCTTGCGCGGCAGATCCGCCGCGATGCCGGCCGCGCGGGCGGCGCAATCCCCCATCCACGGGCAGATCCCGCAGGCCGGCCGGCGCGGCGTGCAGATCGTCGCGCCCAGGTCCATCACCGCCTGCGCGTAATCGCCGGGCCGCGCCGCGGGCGTCAGATCGGCGGCCAGCTGGCCCAGGCGCTTCTTCGAGCCCGGCAGCGGCTCCTCCACCGCGTGGAGGCGGGCCATGACGCGCTCCACGTTGCCGTCCACCACCGTCTCGGCCCGGTCGAAGGCGATCGCGGCGATCGCGGCGGCGGTGTAGGGCCCGATCCCCGGCAGGGCCAGCAGCCCCTCCCGCGTGTCGGGGAACCGGCCGTCCAGGTCGCGCGACACCACGCCGGCGCATTTCGTCAGGTTGCGCGCGCGGGCGTAATATCCCAGCCCCGCCCATTCGCCCATCACCTGCGCCTCCTCCGCCGCGGCGAGGGCATGCACGTCCGGCCAGAGCGCCACGAAGCGGCGGAAATACTCCCGCACCGCCGCGACGGTGGTCTGTTGCAGCATCACCTCGGACAGCCAGACGCGATAGGGGTCGGGCCGCGCGCCGGCCGCCCGGGCGGCCGGGCCGACGCGCCACGGCATCTCGCGGGCATGGGCGTCGTACCAGTCGAGGAGCCGGTCCGGCAGGGCCGCGTCACGCAACTTTTATGGCTCCTTCCCCGGATTGTGCCTTTCGCGGCGCGCCCTGCCGCGTAGATTGGCGCCGATGGCCCAGAACCAGACGCCATATCGCCGCAGGATCCGCAAGGGGGCGGTCCATGCCGCCACCCTGCTGGAGCGCCAGATCCGCGAGGTGGGCGAGAGCCGCGGCTTTGCCGTGTCGCGCCTGCTCACCCGCTGGGAAGAGATCGCGGGCCCCGAGATCGCGCGGATGGCGCGTCCCGTGGACGTGTCCTTCTCCCGCGGGGGGATGGGCGCGACCCTGACCGTGCTGACCACCGGGGCCCAGGCGCCGATGCTCGAGATGCAGAAGGAACGCCTGCGCGAGAAGGTGAATGCCTGCTACGGCTACCAGGCGATCCGGCGCGTCCGCATCACCCAGACCGCGCCCACCGGATTCTCCGAGGCTCAGCCGGGCTTCGCCCATGCGCCCCGCGCCGACGCGGCCCCGCCGCAGGCCCGCCAGGAGGCGCATGCCCGCACCGAGGGCGTCTCAGATCCCGACCTGCGCGCGGCGCTCGAACGACTGGGCACCAACGTGCTCGCCTCAGACCTGCGAAAGAAAGAGAATCCATGACCAGACTTCCCGCCATCGCCATCGCCCTCGCCGCCGCGGCCGTCGCCGGCGGCGGCTGGTACCTCGCCGCCGGGACCGTTCCGGACCTGGCCCCGGTCACCGCCGCGCAAGCCCAAGAGGGCGACGCCGCCCCCGCCGACGGCGCGGAGGCCGGCGCGGCCAGCGTCGAGGAGATGGTGCTGGGCGATCCGCAGGCCGAGGTCCAGGTGATCGAATACGCCTCCTTCACCTGCCCCCATTGCGCCGATTTCCACGACACGGTCTGGCCCGAGCTGAAGCGCGACTACGTCGATACCGGCAAGATCGGCTTCACCTACCGCGAGGTCTATTTCGACCGTTACGGCCTCTGGGCGGGGATGCTGGCCCGGTGCGGCGGCGATACCGAGAAATACTTCGCCATCTCCGACATGATCTACGAGCGCCAGCAGGAATGGACGCGGGGCGAGCCGGCGCAGATCGCCGACAACCTGCGCCGCATCGGCAAGAGCGCGGGCCTGACCGACGAGCGGCTCGACGCCTGCATGACCGACGGCGCCAAGGCCGAGGCGCTGCTCGCCGCCTTCGAGGAGAACGCCGCCGCCGACGACATCACCTCGACCCCCAGCTTCGTCATCGGCGGGCAGAAATATTCCAACATGGGCTACGAGCAATTCTCCGAGATCCTCGACGAGCAGCTCGGGACGGACGGCGACAGCGACAGCTAGAGCCCGAGCCGCGCCAGGCCCGCGTCGAGCGGCCGGGCGTCGTCGAGCGCCAGCCGCACCGGCAGGGTCAGGACCCGGCCGCGAAAGGACGCGGGCAGCCGCACCGCGTCCTTCTCGGTGGTGACGAGCTGGGCGCCCATCCCCTCCGCCTCCCGCGCGAGCCGCGCCAGAAGCGCCGGCGACAGCGCCTGGTGGTCGTCGAGCGCCTGTGTCGCCACTACGTCGGCGCCCAGGCCCCGCAGCGTGGCAAAGAACTTCTCCGGCCGGCCGATCCCCGCGAAGGCGAAGGCCCGCAGCCCCGCCCACGGCATGCCGGTGGGGAGCGGTTCGAGCCGGCCGGTCAGGTGCGGCACCGGGATGCGCCCGGCCATGCGGCGGGCGAATCGCGCCTGCGCCGCGTCGTCCCCGATCGACAGCAGCAGGTCGGCGCGCGACAGGCCCGCCGCCACCGGCTCGCGCAGCGGTCCGGCGGGCAGCACCCGCTCGTTTCCGAACCCCGATACCGCGTCCACCACGACGATCGAGAGGTCGCGCGCCAGACGGGGCGACTGGAACCCGTCATCCATGACGATCGCCTCCGCCCCCGCCGCCACCGCCGCCGTGGCGGTCGCGGCCCGGTCGGGACCGACCCAGACCGGGGCGAAGGCCGCCAGGAGCAGCGGCTCGTCCCCCACCCCGCGCGCGTCGTGGGCGCGCGGGTCCACCCGCGTCGCATTCCGCGCGCGGCCGCCATAGCCGCGGCTGACGACATGGGCGGCCACGCCCCGCGCGGCCAGCCGCTGCAGGATCGCCATCACCGTCGGGGTCTTGCCGGTGCCGCCCGCATGCAGGTTGCCCGCGCAGATCACCGGCACCCCGGGCCTGAGCCCGGTTCGCGCCGCCCGCCGCGCCGTTGCCGCGCCATAGAGCGCCCCGAGCGGCGCCAGCCCCCGCGCCAGCGGGCCGGGCCGCTCGGGCGGGCGCTGCCAGAAGGCCGGCGGGCGCATCAGGCGTCGATCCCGGCCAGCGTGTCGTCGATCACCTCGACCAGCCGGGCCGAGGCTTCGGCCCCCTGGCTCGTCACCGCCCAGCCCGCCCGGGCCAGCTGCGCGGCGGTCTCGGGGTTCATCAGGCGGTCGACCTCGGTGGCGAGGCCAGCCGCCTCGCTCACCCGCCGCACCGCCCCGCCCGCGTGCAGCCGTTGCAGCGCCGCCTCCGCCGCCGCCGTCCGGGGGCCGTGGATCAGCGCCGATCCGAGCGAGACGGGCGCGAAGGGCGACGTCTCCGGGCCCGGCCCCGCCAGCGTCCCGCCCAGATAGGTCAGCGGCGCCAGCCGCAGCCAGATCCCCGCCTCCTCCGGCCGGTCGGCCAGGAGGACGGGGTCCTCGGTGCCCGGCATCTCGTCCCGGCTGCGGCAGACCGCGCGGTGTCCCTGCGCCGCGACCGCGTCCGCGGCGGCCGCCTCCGCCCCCGCCCGGGGCGACAGGATCAGGACCAGCCGGTGGGACAGGTGCGCGGCCGTGGCATGCGCCGACAGCACCGTCCCGATCTCGGCCTCGGGCACGTCGAGCGCCAGCCACAGGGGCCGCGTGACCAGCGCCTCCTTCATGCGCTCCAGCGCGCGGACCTCCACGCCGGGCGGCGCGGGGATGGTCGACAGGTGGCCCAGCGCCTGCCCCGCCGGTCCCAGCCGCGGATCGGCCTCGGCGGCGATGACGGCGTCGAAGGCGGCCAGGCCGCGCACCAGGGGCGTCGGCTGGCGCAGGGTCCGCGTCTCGGCGGCGATGAGCGGCAGGCCGCGCCTCTGCGCCTCCGACCAGAGCCGGGGATAGGGGTCCGTGCCCACGAAGAGCGCGATGTCGGGCCGCCAATGGTCGAGGAACCGTGCCGCGGCGGCGGAGGTGTCGGCCGGGCCCGGCAGATCGGCGTCCCGCCCGGTGGACAGGATCGAGACATCGGAATTGGCGGCCTGGACGCGGCCGAGCGCCAGCCGCGCCCCCAGCGGATCGATATCGGGCCCGAAATGGGCCCAGATCAGGCGCCCGGCGGGACGGTCCCCGGCAAGGTCGGCGCCGCCGCGGGATTGCGCGCGGGCGGCCGCGATCCGGTGGCGGAGCAGCGAGAGGGAGAACGCCACCGCCGCGGGCCGGGCGTCAGCCCAGCTCCTCGGTCGGAGAGGCCGGCGTCTCCTCGTCGCGCAGGCGGTGCAGGTGGGCGATGTAGTAGCGGGTATGGGCCTCGTCGACGGTGCGCTGGGCCGCGTCCTTCCAGGCGTCGTAGGCGCTGGCGTAATCGGGATACATGCCGACGATGTGGATCTCGTCGACATTCCTGAACACGTTCGTGGAGGAGTTCACGAGTTCGCCGCCGAAGACGAGGTGAAGGCGCTGGGTCATGTCGGGCTCTCCTTGGACTCGCGCGGGACCATACGGGGGCGCGCCACCGGGTCAAGCGCCGCGCCCCCCGGGATCAGGCGAGCGCGGCCCGGATCGCGTCGTGAAGGACGGGATTGGCCGCCAGCACGCCCTGGCTCCGCCGCCCCGGCGTGTTGAACCGCAGCGGCCCGCCGAAACGGTCGGTGACGCGGGCCCCGGCCTCGGCGGCGATGAGCGCCCCGGCCGCCACGTCCCATTCCCATGCCGGGCGCAGCGTCAGCATCGCGTCGGCCCGCCCCTCGCCCACGCAGGCGATCCGGTAGGCGAGCGAGGACCGGAACATCCGCTCGAAGGCCGGCACGCGGGACCAGTTCTGGGCCGCGTATGTCGGGCGCGAGGCGAGCAGCCGCGCCCCGTCGGGCTCGCCCCGCGCGCTCGCCACGAGGGGGCGGCCGTTCAGCCAGGCCCCCCGCCCGGCCGCCGCGGTATAGGTCCGCCCGCGCGCCGGCAGGTGCACGACGGCCGCCGCGATGGCGCTGCCCTGCGCCACCGCGAGGGAGATGGCCCAGGTCTTCTCGTTGTTGAGGAACGCGCGGGTGCCGTCGATCGGGTCCAGGATGAAGCAATGTTCCCGGTGGAGCCGCGCGGGGTCGTCGCGGCTCTCCTCGCTGAGCCAGCCATAGCCGGGCCGCGCCGCCAGCAGCGCCTCGCGCAGCGCCGCGTCCACCTCAAGGTCGGCGGCCGAGACGGGGCTGTCGTCGGATTTCGTCCAGATCCGCGGCGCACCCCCCCAGTGCCGGCACGCGATGTCGCCCGCGGTGAGCGCCGCGTCGATCAGCAGCGGAAGGTCGTCACTCGCCGGCAAGTGTCAGCCCCTCCACCAGGAGCGAGGGGACCCGGCGGGACAGGTGGTCGCGGGCGTCGTTGGCCGGGGTGATCCGGCGCAGCAGGTCGCGCAGGTTGCCCGCCACCGTGACCTCGGTCACCGGGTGGACGATCTCGCCCCGCTCGATCCAGAACCCCGACACGCCGCGGGAATAATCGCCGGTATTGGGGTTGATCGTGGCCCCGATGAACGAGGTGACGAGCAGGCCGGTGCCCATCTCGGCGATCAGTTCGGCGCGCGTCGCCCGTCCCGGCGAAAGCGTGACGTTCGTCGTGGCGGGAGAGGGCGGCGCGGACGGCGCGCGCACGGCGTTGGCGGTGCTCTCGCGGGACAGTTTCCGCCCGGTCGCGAGATCCAGGATCCAGTCCTGCAGGACCCCGTCGGCCACGAGGTCGCGCGGCGCGGTGGCCAGCCCCTCGGCGTCGAAGGGGCGCGATCCCGAGATCCGCGGGCGGTGCGGGTCCTCCGACAGGGTCAGCCCGCGCGGCAGCACCTCCGCGCCCATCAGGTCGCGTGCCCAGGACGCGCCGCGGGCGATGGCGGTGCCGTTGATCGCGCTCAGCAGGTGGCCGATCAGCCCCGCCGCGATGCGCTCGTCGTAGAGCACCGGATACGCCCCCGTGCGCGCCCGGCGCGCCCCGCGCATCGCCGCGGCCCGCTCCCCGGCGAGCCGCCCCACCTCCTCGGGCGGGGGCAGGTCGGCGGCGAAGGCGCGGCTTTCGGCGGCGTAATCGCGCTCCATCCCCGTCCCCTCGCCCGAGATCGCCACGCAGGAGATCGCCGACGCGGTGCGCGCGAACCCGGCCGAGAACCCGTTCGTCCCCGCCAGGTGGATGTCGCGCCGCCCCCAGGAGGCCGCGCTCGCCTGCACCTGCGACACCCCGGCGGTGCCGAGCGCCGCCGCCTCGGCGGCGCGAGCGAGGGATTCGAGGTGCCCGGGGCCGGGTTCGGGCGCGGGATCGGCCAGTTCCAGCCCGGAGGCGGAGGTGTCGCGGGCCAGCTGGCCGGGATCGGCCAGCCCCGCGCCCGGATCCTCGGGCGCTTCGCGGGCCATCGCGACGGCCCGTTCGGCCATCTCCGACAGGGTCCGGTCCGACAGGTCCGAGGCGGAGACGCAGGCCTGCCGCCGCCCGATCAGGACGCGCAGGCCGATCTCGACCCCCTCGGCCCGCTCGGCCTGTTCCAGCGCCCCGCCGCGCACGTCGATGGAAAGGGAGGCCTCGCGCACGGCGACGGCATCGGCGGATTCGGCGCCCGCCCGCCGCGCCGCCGCGAGGAGCCGGTCGGACAGGGTCGCAAGATCGTCTGGCATGGGGTCGGGATTCCTTCGGTCTGCGCTGGCGACCTAGGCCGACGGAGCCCCCCTGCCAAGCGGCGGCGGCACAAGGGTCCCGCACGCGCGGCGTTCCGCCCGCCCCGGCGCGCGGCGCCCCCGGGGCCTCAGCCGGTCCGCGCAGCCACGAGCGCGGGCAGGTCCGCCCAATCGTCGAACGCCGCGTCATGGCACAGGTCGGCCACCGGGCTCTGTCTATACCCGCGGGTATAGAGGAGGAACGGCACCCCCGCCCGCTGCGCCGTCTCGGCGTCCACGTCGCTGTCCCCGACATAGAGGCGCCGGCCGGGGCCCAGCGCCGCGAAGGCGGCGTGGAGCGGGGCGGGGTCGGGCTTTCGCACGGCGAGGCTGTCGCCCCCCACGATCGCCTCGAACAGGTCCGCCAGCGCCAGGTGCGCGAGCACGGCCCGGCAGGGTCCGACCGGCTTGTTCGTGCAGAGCGCCAGCCGATGGCCCGCCCCCGCGAGGCGGTCGAGCGCGGCCCGGACGCCCGGATAGGGTTCGGTCAGCTCCACCGCCGTCTCGTAGCGCGCGAGGAAGGCCGCCGCGATGCGGTCCTGCGCGGCGTCGGGCAGGCCGCGGGCCGCGCGCATCCGGCAGACGAAGGTGGCGACCCCCGCGCCGATGAAGCTGCGCGTCTCGGCCATCGTGATCGGCGGGGCGCCCTCGGCGGACAGGATCTCGTTCGCGATGCGGCGGATGTCGGGCGCGGAATCGATCACCGTTCCATCGAGGTCGAAGACGATGCAGGCCATGCGGAACCTTCCGTGGGGCGGGAAACGGCGGGCTGGCCGTCGCCGGTCCGGGCCCGGCCGGCACGCGCCCCGCGATACGCCGGTTGCCGCACCCGTCGCAAGACCGCGCATCCAAACATGCCTGTTTTTTGGGCGCGAGCGCCGTTCGCCCGGTTAATCTTTCCCACAAGCGCCCCGCCGCCGTGCCGGGCCCCCGTTCCGCCTTTGGCCGGCGGGGACGTTTGCGAGATTGTCCCCGGCAAACGGAAGGGTCCTATGACGCCGGAAAAAGATGTTGAACTGGTGGGCGTGACGAAGGCGTACGGCCAGACGGTGGCCGTCGACGCGATCGACCTGCGCATCCGGGGGGGGCAATATTGCTGCCTGCTCGGTCCCTCGGGCTGCGGCAAGAGTTCCACCCTGCGGATGATCGCCGGCCACGAATCGGTGACGGGCGGGGACATCCTGATCGCCAACCGGCGCATCAACGACGATCCGCCGGCGCGCCGCGGCACCGCGATGATGTTCCAGAGCTATGCGCTGTTCCCCCATCTCGACACGCGCGACAACGTCGCCTTCTCGCTCAAGATGCAGGGCGTCGCCAAGGCCGAGCGCCGGGCCCGGGCGATGGAGATGCTCGACCTGGTGTCGATGACCGCCTACGCAGCCCGCAAGCCGACCGAACTTTCGGGCGGCCAGCAGCAGCGCGTGGCGCTGGCGCGGGCGCTCATGACGCGGCCGAGCGTGCTCCTCCTCGACGAGCCGCTCTCGGCGCTCGACCCGTTCCTGAGGGGGCGGATGCGGGCCGAGCTGCGGCGCATCCAGCGCGAGCTCGGGATCATCTTCGTCCACGTCACCCACAGCCAGGAGGAGGCGATGGCGCTGGCCGACCTGGCCGTGGTCATGAACGACGGCCGGATCGTCCAGGAGGGCCCCCCGCGGGAGCTCTTCAACCGCCCCGCCACCGCCTTCGTCGCCCGCTTCATGGGCGGTCACAACATCATGGAGATGGACGGCCGCACGGTGACGCTGCGCTCGGACGCCGTCCGCCTCAGCCGCGACGCCGAAGCCGGACGCCGCCGCGCCACGGTGCGCGACGTGGAGTACCAGGGCGCCCAGGTCCACCTGAACCTCGCCACCGAGGCGGGCGAGGAGATGGCGGCGATCCTGCCCGAGCGGACCTATTTCTCGGACCCCTTCGCGCCGGGCGACAGCGTGGGCGTCGCCTGGGCGCCCGAGGACATCCACGAGGTGCGCGCCGGGGCCTGACCCCCCGGGCGCGCCAGGACAGATCACGACGTGCCAGAGAGGATCCGCACAATGACCACCCGCCGCACCTTCCTGAAGGGCGCCACCGCGCTCGGGGCGACCTCGCTCGCCGCGCCCTATGTCCACGCGCAGGAGCCGGTGACGCTGCGCTATCTGTCGACGGCGGTGAACCAGTCGCCCGGCATCGCCCAGAGGGCCGGCGAGGAGCTGGGCATCAACATCGAATACATCGCCGTGACCACCGACGACGTGGCGCGGCGGGTCATCACTCAGCCCAATTCGTTCGACCTGGTGGACACCGAGTATTTCGCGCTGCCGAACCTGATCCCCTCCGGGAACCTGAAGGGGATGGACGCGTCGCGCATCGACCGCGCCGACCAGATCGCCAGCGTGATCCGCGAGGGCACCGTGGACGGACAGCAGGTCGGCACCGACGGAACGGCGCCCTTCGAGGTGCTGTATCTCGACAGCGCCGACGGACAGAGCTTCGCCCCCGAGCCCACCGACTTCATCACCCTGATCCCCACGACCTACAACGCCGACACGCTGGGCATCCGTCCCGACCTGATCGACGGCGAGGTGTCGTCGTGGTCCGCCCTTCTCGACCCGAAATTCGCGGGCAAGGCGGCGATCCTCAACATCCCCTCCATCGGGATCATGGACGCGGCCATGGCGATCGAGGCCTCGGGCGGGATCACCTACGGCGACAAGGGCAACATGACCCGCGACGAGATCGACTTCACCATCGACAGGCTGATCGAGGCGAAGCGCGCGGGCCAGTTCCGGGCCTTCTGGTCGAACTTCAACGAGAGCGTGAACCTGATGGCCTCCGGCGAGGTGGTGATCCAGTCGATGTGGTCGCCCGCCGTGACCGCCGTCCGGACCCAGGGCATCGCGTGCAAGTACCAGCCGCTGCAGGAGGGCTACCGGGCCTGGGCCAGCGGGTTCGGCCTGCCGCGCACCATCGACGGGCGCAAGGAGGACGCCGCCTACGAGTTCATCAACTGGTTCCTGTCGGGCTGGGCCGGCGCGCACCTGTCGCGGCAGGGTTACTACCCGGCGGTGCTGGAGACCACGAAGGAGGTGCTCGAACCCTACGAATGGGCCTATTGGTACGAGGGGCAGCCGGCCGAGCAGGACATCATGTCCCCCTCGGGCGAGCTTCTCGAGACCGCCGGAACGGTGCGCGACGGCGGCTCCTACGCCGACAGGATGGGCGCGGTCGCCTGCTGGAACGCGGTCATGGACGAGAACCAGTACATGGTCCGCAAGTGGAACGAGTTCATCGCGGCGTGACCGACACCGCGACCTCCGGCGCCCGGGCCACGCCCGCCCGGGCGCGCTCCGGGCGCCGATCCCTCGGCGCCACCGCCGAGGCGTTCCTGCTGGCCCTGCCGATGTGGGTCGTCTTCGCGGCCTTCTTCCTGCTGCCGCTCGCGGTGACGGTCACGGTCAGCTTCTGGGAATTCACGCAATATTCGATCGAGCCGGCCTTCATCTTCCGCAACTACACCGACCTCTTCGACGGGTGCGTGGAGGACCTGCCGTATCTCTGCACGACGCTGAAGACGTATCTATCGACGTTGAAGTTCTGCGCCGCGGTCTGGCTCGCGACGCTGGTCCTGGGCTTCACCATCGCGTATTTCCTGGCCTTCCACGTCCGCACGCTGCCGGTGCAGGTGACGTTCTTCCTGATCTGCACGATCCCGTTCTGGACCTCGATCGTGATCCGGATGATCGCGTGGATCCCGCTTCTGGGCCGCAACGGGCTGGTGAACGCCGCGCTGCAGGGGGCGGGGATCACGGAGACGCCGCTCGAATGGCTGCTCTATTCGGATTTCGCGGTGATCCTGGCGCTGACGCATCTCTATACGCTCTTCATGGTGGTGCCGATCTTCAACTCGATGATGCGGATCGACCGGGCCCTGATCGAGGCGGCCGCCGATGCCGGGGCGAGCGGCTGGCAGACGCTGACGAACGTCGTCATCCCGCTGGCCCGGCCCGGCATCCTGATCGGGTCGATCTTCGTCGTGACGATCGTCATGGGCGACTTCCTGACCATCGGGATCATGGGCGGGCAGCAGATCGCGAGCGTGGGCAAGACCATCCAGACCCAGATCCAGTACCTGCAATTCCCGCTCGCCGCGGCCAACGCGGTGCTGCTCCTGGTGGCGGTGATGCTGGCGATCTCGGCGCTGCTGCGGATGGTCGACATAAGGAGGGAATTGTGATGGGGGACGGTCGGCGCCCGCGCTCCTTCTACGCGCTGTCGGCGGTCTTCGCGCTCTTCGTCGCGTTCCTGTGGGGGCCGATGGTGGCGATCGTGGCGCTGTCGTTCCAGGGGCCGGAGGGCGGGCTCGTCTTCCCGATGCGGGGCCTGTCGCTGCACTGGTTCGAGGTGCTGCTGTCGAACCGCGGCTCGGTGGACATCACCGGCGCGTTCCTGCGCTCTTTCCGGCTCGCCTTGGTGGTCATGGTGCTGACGGTGGTGATCTCGGTCATGGCCGGGCTCGCCTTCCGGCGCGTCTTTCCGGGGTCGCTGGCGCTGCTCTATGTGGCCATCGCCAGCCTGATCGTGCCCTCCATCGTGGTCTCGCTCGGGATCGGGCTGGAGTTCCGGCTGCTCGACGGGGCGGTCAAGGCGCTGGGCGGCGAGTGGGCGCAGGGCAATTTCGTGACCCTGCTCGGCACCTACACTTCCGGCCTCGGCGCGCACCTGACCTGGACGCTGCCCTTCGGCCTGCTGATCATGTTCGCCGTCTTCAACCGGTTCGACCCGGCCTACGAGGAGGCGGCACGTGACCTGGGCGCGGGCAAGTGGCAGACCTTCCGCCACGTGACGCTGCCGATCATCGCGCCGTTCCTGATCGGCGTCGCCGTCTTCGGCTTCACGCTGAGCTGGGACGAGCTGGCCCGGTCGAGCCAGGTGATGGGATCGCAGAACACGCTGCCGATGCAGCTCGCCGCGCTGACGACGACGGTGACCACGCCCGAGATCTATGCCCTGGCCACGCTCACCACCGGCGCCTCGCTCTGCCTCGTCGCGGTCCTTCTGGTAGTGGCCTGGGCGCTCCGCCGCCGGCAGGGCGAATGACCGCTCCCGCGCCGCGGATCATGGGCCGGGCCGACCTGACGGTCGCGCTCGGCTGGGCTGCGGGCGAGGGCTGGAACCCCGGCCGCGACGACGCGGTGCATTTCCTCGCCGCCGATCCCGAGGGGTTCCTCGTGCTCGACGATCCGGACGGGGCGCCGGCGGCCTCGATCTCGCTCGTCCGGGTCGGCCCCGCCCATGCCTTCCTCGGCCTCTTCATCTGCCGCGCGGACCTGCGCGGGCGCGGCTATGCCGGCCCGCTGTGGCGCGCGGCGATGGCGCGGGCGGGCGATGCGGCGGTGGGCCTCGACGGGGTGGCGGCCGAGCGGGGCCGCTATGCGGGGCGGGGCTTCGCGGCCACGCACCGCACGCTTCGCTTCGCCGGGCGCGTGCCGGCGGGCCGCCCCGCGCAGAGCGCCGTCGTCGCGCCGACCGAGATGCCGGCCCTGGCCGCCCTCGACCGCGAGGCGACGGGCTTCGACCGGGCGGCGTTCCTGACGCGCTGGATGACGCCCGGACCGGACCGCCACGTGCGCGTCGTGCGGGAAGGCGGGGAGCCGGTCGCCGCCGGGGCGATGCGGGCCTGCCACGAGGGCTGGAAGATCGGGCCCCTCCTGTCGCGCCGGGCCGAGGCGGCGGAGGCGGTGCTGCGCGACCTCGCCGCGCTGGCCGGGGGGGCGCCGGTCATGGTGGACGCGCCCGAGGACACGCCCGGGGCGGCGGCGATGGCCGGGCGGCTCGGCCTGGCGCCGGTCTTCGAGGTGGCGCGGATGTGGACCGGCACGCCGCCCCGGCGCGGGCCGGCGCGCGAATACGGCGTCGCGACGCTGGAACTGGGATGATCTTGTGCGGCCCGGCGGGCCGGCGCAGGCTGCCCGCAGGCTGGGAAAGGACACGGATGTGAGCATCTGGACCAAGGGCATCGCGGCCGGGCGGCTCGACGCGCCGGATTACGACCGCAACTTCGCCGACCTGCATCCCCCGCTCGACCCCCACGAGGCGATGGTGGCCGCGGACCGGTGCTATTTCTGCCACGACGCGCCCTGCGTCGCGGCCTGCCCAACCGCCATCGACGTGCCGCTCTTCATCCGCCAGATCGCCACCGGCACGCCCGCGGCCGCGGCCCGCACGATCTTCGAGCAGAACATCCTGGGCGGGATGTGCGCCCGCGTCTGCCCGACCGAGACGCTGTGCGAGGAGGCCTGCGTGCGGGAGGCCGCCGAGGGGCGCCCCGTGAGGATCGGCGCGCTCCAGCGCCACGCGACGGACCGGGGCATGGCCGGGCCGCATCCCTTCGGCCGCGCGGCGCCCACGGGGAAGCGGATCGCGGTGCTGGGGGCCGGCCCCGCCGGCCTCGCCTGCGCCCACCGCCTGGCGATGAAGGGGCACGACGTGGTAATCCACGAGGTCCGGCCGAAGCCCGGCGGGCTCAACGAATACGGCATCGCCGCCTACAAGACGCCGGACGGCTTCGCCCGGGCGGAGGTGGACTGGCTCCTCTCCATCGGCGGGATCGAGGTGGCAACGGGCAATGCTCCGGACCTCGCCGCGCTCCGGGCGGAGTTCGACGCGGTGTTCCTCGGCACGGGCCTCGGCGACGTGAACGGGCTCGACCTCGACGGGATCGGCGCGGCGGGGGTCGAGGACGCGGTCGCCTTCATCGCCCGGCTGCGGCAGAGCGCCCCGAAGGACATCGCCGTCGGGCGCGACGTGGTCGTGGTGGGCGGCGGCATGACGGCGGTGGACGCCGCCGTGCAGGCGAAGCTGCTGGGCGCGCTGAACGTGACGCTGGCCTATCGCGGCCCGCGCGAGGCGATGAAGGCCAGCCGCTACGAGCAGGACCTCGCCGCCTCCCGGGGCGTGAACATCCTGACCGACGCCGCGCCCGTCGCGGTCGAGGGCGACCCGCTGACATCCGTGACCTTCGCGCTGCCCTCGGGCGACCGGGTGACGGTCCCGGCGGACCAGATGCTCCTCGCCATCGGGCAGACACTGGCGACCGGGGACCTGCCCGAGACCGCGGGCGGCCGGATCGTCGTCACCGAGACGGGCCGCACCTCCCTGCCGAAGACCTGGGCCGGGGGCGATTGCACGAACCGGGGCGAGAACCTGACCGTGACGGCGGTGGCGCAGGGCCGAGACGCCGCCGAGGACATCCACGCCATGCTGACGGAGGGGGCCGATGGCTGACCTGACCACCGATTTCGTGGGCATCCGCAGCCCCAACCCGTTCTGGCTGGCCTCGGCCCCGCCGACGGACAAGGAATACAACGTCCGCCGCGCCTTCCAGGCCGGATGGGGCGGCGTGGTGTGGAAGACGCTGGGCCTCGATCCGCACATCGTCAACGTGAACGGCCCCCGCTACGGCGTCGTTCACGGCGCCGACCGGCAGGTGCTGGGGCTGAACAACATCGAGCTGATCACCGACCGCCCGCTGGAGGTGAACCTGCGCGAGATCAAGCAGGTCGTCCGCGACTGGCCCGACCGGGCGATGGTCGTCTCGCTCATGGTCCCCTGCGAGGAGGCGCCCTGGCGCGAGATCCTGCCGCTGGTGGAGGCGACCGGCGCCCACGGGGTGGAGCTGAATTTCGGCTGCCCCCACGGGATGAGCGAGCGGGGCATGGGCTCCGCCGTGGGGCAGGTGCCCGAATATATCGAGATGGTCACCCGCTGGGTGAAGGCCGCGACCCGGATGCCGGTGATCGTCAAGCTCACGCCCAACATCACCGATATCCGCAAGCCCGCCCTGGCCGCCATGCGCGGCGGCGCCGACGCGGTCAGCCTCATCAACACGGTGAACTCGATCACCTCGGTGGATCTCGACCTCTTCGCGCCCGAGCCCACGATCGACGGCAAGGGGGCGCATGGCGGCTATTGCGGCCCGGCGGTGAAACCCATCGCCCTCAACATGGTGGCCGAGATCGCCCGCGACCCGGAGCTCAAGGGCCTGCCGATCAGCGGCATCGGCGGCATCGCCACCTGGCGCGACGCGGCGGAGTTCATGGCGCTCGGCGCGGGCTCGGTGCAGGTCTGCACCGCCGCCATGACCTACGGCTTCAAGGTGGTGGAGGAGATGATCTCGGGGCTCTCGCTCTATCTCGACGACAAGGGGATGAGCCTCGCCGACCTCACGGGCCGCGCGGTGCCGAACGTCACCGACTGGCAGTACCTCAACCTCAACTACGTCACCAAGGCCCGCATCGACCAGGACCTCTGCATCAAGTGCGGGCGCTGCTACGCGGCCTGCGAGGACACCTCCCACCAGGCGATCGCGATGAAGCCGGGCCGGGTCTTCGAGGTGATCGACGCCGAATGCGTGGCCTGCAACCTGTGCGTCGATGTCTGCCCGGTGGAGGAGTGCATCACCATGGAGCGCCTCGCCCCCGGCACCGTGGACCCGCGCACCGGCCTGACGGTGTCCGACCGGCCCGCGGACTGGACCACCCATCCCAACAACCCCAACGCACAGGCGGCGGAATGACGGACGGAAACCTGCGGATCGACGCGGACAGGCTGTGGGACAGCCTGATGGAAATGGCCAAGATCGGCCCCGGCGTGGCGGGCGGCAACAACCGCCAGACCCTGACCGACGCCGATGCCGAGGGCCGCGCGCTGTTCCAGTCCTGGTGCGAGGCGGCGGGCTGCACCATGGGCCTCGACGAGATGGGCAACATGTTCGCCCGCCGCGAGGGGGCCGAACCCGACCTGCCCCCGGTCTATGTCGGCTCCCATCTCGACACCCAGCCCACGGGCGGGAAGTACGACGGGGTGCTGGGTGTCCTCGGGGCGCTGGAGATCATCCGCTCGCTCAACGACCTCGACATCCGCACGCGCCACCCGATCGTGGTGACGAACTGGACCAACGAGGAGGGCACCCGCTTCGCCCCCGCGATGCTGTCCTCGGGCGTCTTCGCGGGGGTGCACGACCTCGGCTGGGCCCACGACCGCACGGACGCGGCAGGCAAGCGGTTCGGCGACGAGCTGGAACGGATCGGCTGGAAGGGGGCCGAGCAGGTGGGCCAGCGGCAGATGCGCGCCTTCTTCGAGCTGCATATCGAGCAGGGGCCGATCCTGGAGATCGAGGGCAAGGAGATCGGGGTCGTTACCCACGGGCAGGGCCTGTGGTGGCTGCAGGTGACGGTGACGGGCAAGGACAGCCACACCGGCTCCACCCCCATGGCCATGCGGAAGGACGCAGGCCTCGGCATGGCGCGGATCCTGGACCGGGTGAACCGGATCGCGATGGACGCCCAGCCCGACGCGGTGGGTGCCGCCGGCCATATCGAGGTCCACCCGAACTCCCGCAACGTGATCCCCGGCCGCGCGATCTTCACCGTCGATTTCCGCTCCCCCGACCGGGAGAAGCTCGACGGCATGAAGGCCCGGCTGGAAGCCGAGGCCCCGGAGATCGCTACAGAAATGGGACTGGAGATCGAGATCGAGCCCGTCGGCCATTTCGACCCCATCACCTTCGACGAGGGCTGCGTCGCCGCCATCCGCAATGCCGCCGACCGGCTGGGCTATGCCCATCGCGACATCGTCTCCGGCGCCGGCCACGACGCCTGCTGGATCAGCCGCGTGACGCCGACCGCAATGGTCATGTGCCCCTGCGTGGACGGCCTCAGCCACAACGAGGCCGAGGAGATCACCAAGGACTGGGCGAAGGCCGGCGCCGATGTCCTCCTCCACGCGGTCGTCGAGACCGCCCAGATCGCCGAATAGGGAGAAACCCATGTCCACCGTCATCAAGAACGGCACCCTCGTCACCGCCGACCGGACCTGGGAGGCCGACATCCTGATCGAGGGGGAGACCATCGCCCGGATCGGCGCGGACCTGTCGGGCGACGAGGTGATCGACGCCGAGGGCGCCTATGTCATCCCCGGCGGCATCGATCCGCACACCCACATGCAGATGCCCTTCATGGGCACCGAGGCCGCCGAGACGTTCGAGACGGGGACCTGGGCGGCGGCGGCCGGCGGCACGACGATGCTCGTGGATTTCTGCCTGCCGGGCGAGGACGGCTCGATCAAGAACGCCATCGAGTCCTGGCACGCCAAGTCCCGCGACCAGATCTGCGTCGATATCGGCTACCACGTCGCCATCACCGACTGGAACGAGCGCGTCTTCGACGAGATGAAGACGGCGGTCGAGATGGGCGTGAACTCGTTCAAGCACTTCATGGCCTACAAGGGCGCCCTGATGGTCGACGACGAGGAGATGATCGCCTCCTTCCGCCGCTGCAAGGAACTGGGCGCGCTGCCCATGGTCCATGCCGAGAACGGTGACCTGGTGGCCGAGATGCAGGCGCGCCTGAAGGAGCAGGGGATCACCGGCCCCGAGGGTCACGCCTATTCCCGCCCGCCCGAATTCGAGGGCGAGGCCGCGAACCGCGCCATCACCATCGCCGACGCGGCGGGCGTGCCGCTCTACGTCGTCCACGTCTCCTGCGAGCAGGCGCACGAGGCGATCCGGCGCGCGCGGCAGAAGGGGATGCGGGTCTATGGCGAGCCGCTGATCCAGTTCCTGACCATGGACGAGAGCGAATATTTCGTCGACGACTGGGACCACGCCGCCCGCCGCGTGATGTCGCCCCCGTTCCGGAACAAGGAGCACCAGGCGGGCCTCTGGGCCGGGCTCCAGGCCGGGTCCCTCCAGGTGGTCGCCACCGACCATTGCGCCTTCTCCACCGAGCAGAAGCGGCGCGGGGCGAAGGATTTCACCCTGATCCCCAACGGCTCCCACGGGCTGGAGGAGCGGCTCGCCATGCTCTGGACCCACGGGGTGGAGACGGGCCGCCTGACGCCGCAGGAATTCGTCGCCGTCACCTCGACCAACGTGGCCAAGATCCTCAACATCTACCCCAAGAAGGGGGCGCTGGTCGAAGGCGCGGATGCCGACATCACCGTCTGGGACCCCAAGATCAGCCGCACCTATTCCGCCTCGAACCACCACTCGATCCTCGATTACTCGATCTGGGAAGGGTGGGAGGCCACGGCCCAGGCCCGCTACACCCTGTCGCGCGGCGAGGTCGTCTGGGCCTGGGGCCGCAACAGCCAGCCGCAGCCGGGGCGCGGCCGCTTCGTCAAGCGGCCGCCCTTCTCGGCGCCGGCGAAGGCGCTGTCGACGTGGAAGGCGCTGACCGCGCCCCGCGCCGTGGCGCGGGATCCGATGAACATCCCCGCCGGGGTCTGACCCCGACCGGTCCCGCGGCCCCCCGGGGGACTGCGGGCCGCGCCCTCCCCTCGCCCGAGCCGGCCTCCGGCCGGGGCGCACCGTGGTTTGCGCGGCGGCGCGCGGACTGCTAGACCCCCGCCTGCCCCTCCCCCGCGACCCCGCCGCCCCGCCCGGCGCGCGGCGAAGGGGGCCCGACCCGACCACGACGGCGCCACGCCCCGATGCCGCAGGAGCGACGATGCAAGCCCGCCCCGATCCGCGATCCGCCGCGCGCCTGTCCGTGGCGCCCATGATGGACTGGACCGACCGGCATTGCCGCGCCTTCCACCGGGTGCTAAGCCGGCGGACCCTGCTCTATACCGAGATGGTGACGGCCCCCGCGCTGGTCCGGGGCGGCGCGCATCACCTCCTCGACCACGACGCCGCCGAACATCCGCTGGCGCTCCAGCTCGGCGGATCGGACCCGCGCGAACTGGCCGCGGCCGCCCGGATCGGCGCCGAGGCGGGATACGACGAGATCAACCTCAATGCCGGCTGCCCCTCGGACCGGGTGCAGTCGGGCACCTTCGGCGCGGTCCTGATGCTGGACCCCGGACGCGTCGCGGAATGCTGCGCGGCCATGATCGCCGCGCAGCCGCGCGAGGTGACGGTCAAGTGCCGCCTGGGCGTGGATGAGCAGACGGTGGCCGAGACCCTGCCCGCCTTCCTCGGCGCGGTGCGGGAGGCGGGCGTGACGCGGGTCATCGTCCATGCGCGGAAGGCCTGGCTGAAGGGCCTCAGCCCCAAGGAGAACCGGACCGTGCCGCCCATCGATTACGGGCTGGTCCACGCGATGAAGGCCGAGTTTTCCGACCTTCACATCTCCGTCAACGGCGGCGTGGCCGACCTGGAGGCCGCCGAGGCGCATCTGGCGGCCGGTCTCGACGGGGTGATGGTGGGGCGCGCGGCCTATCACGATCCGGCGCGGATCCTGATCGAGGCCGACAGGCGCATCTTCGGGGACCCGGCCCGGCCGGTGGACCGCGAGGAAGCCGCGCGCGCCATGATCCCCTATGCCGCGGCCCATGTCGCGGCGGGCGGCAAGGTGGGGCAGGTCACGCGGCACATGCTGGGCCTCTTCGCGGGCCAACCCGGCGCCCGCCGGTGGCGCCAGATCCTGTCCGAGGGCGCGGCCCGCCGCGATGCCGGGGCGGACCTGATCCTCGACGCCCTGCGCGGGATGGAGCGGGCCTGCGCCTGAGCCGTATCCGCGCGGCGATCCCGGGGCGTCAGGCGCGCGGGGCGCGCCCGGTGGCGAACCGTTCGAGGATCGGGCAATCGGGGCGGTCATCGCCCGCGCATTGCCCGATCAGGTGGTCGAGCGTGTCGCGGATCTCGCGCAGGGCCGCGATCTTGGCGTCGATCGCGTGCAGGTGCTCCCGCGCCAGCGCCTTCACGTCGGCGCTCGCCCGGTCCCGGTCCTCCCAGAGCGACAGGAGGGTGCGGCAATCCTCGATCGAGAAGCCCAGCGACCGGGCCTGGTTGAGAAAGACGAGCTTGGCCACGTCGCGCTCGGCGAAGGCGCGGTACCCGTTCGGGTCGCGGGCCGGCCGGACGAGCCCGATCTCCTCGTAATAGCGGATGGTCTTGGCGGGCAGGCCCGACCGGCGCGCGGCATCCCCGATGTTCATCCTGCCTCTCCTCTCGCACGGGCGGCCCGGCGCCGGAGCGGCCCCGCCGGCTTCGCGGGCGCGCCCGAGACGGGGTTGCCAACCCGTTCGCCGCGCCGATGCCGCCCTTCCCTCGCCCCGCGCGGCGGCGCGCACAAGGGGCCAGGGGGCGAAAAGGCGGACCGCCCCGCCTGCCATCGGCACGCGGCCATTGCGCCCGCCGCCCGGGAATGGGATGCTCGCCCCCGGCGGCCCCGTGGCTCAACTGGATAGAGCAGCCCCCTCCTAAGGGGCAGGTTGCAGGTTCAAGTCCTGCCGGGGTCACCAGGCCCGCCAGACGCGTCCATCCACCCCACGCGGCATCATGATTTCCCCGACTCCGCGGTCCGGATGATCCTGGCGAGGCGGCGCCGGTTCAGTCCCGTCGCCTCGACCGGCGTATAGAGGATACGGAACCGTCGGGCGAAGCTGTCGGCATCCTCTGCCCGGACCGAGGGTCGCCGATCCCGGTGACGGTCATCAGGCCAGGATCGATCAGGACACGAATCGCCCCGGCCCCCTCTCCGCCGCCGCTGGTCCCGAACGCGGAGGGTGACGGACCGACCCGCTGCGGCGGCGTGACCCGTTGTTCGACCGACGCGGCCTCGCCATGCCTTACAAATGTCACCGCAGGGCGGAAGCGGACGTACGGCGTCGCCAATTTCCAGGAGCGATACCGCGTCGAAGCGAAGTGCCGCCAGAGCGAGGTCGTCGTCGGTTGTGCCAGGAAAGCACGTCGCGCGCCGAGCAGCGCATTCGCGGCGGATTTGAGACGTCAGCGACCGGGTTCCGAGCGGCCAAGGGTCTCCAGCGTCGCCGACATGATCGAGAGGAAATCCCCCCTTGCGGACTGATGCGCCAGCGGCGGAGAACGGCGCTCGTCAGGCCAATCTCTTCGGCGCGGGTCATGGCCTGATCAGGTGGAGCGGCTTCGCAGAACAGCAGGCTCGCGTCGGTTTACTTCGTACGGAGCGCAAGGTCGGTCCGTCGTGCCTCGGTCGGCATCGCGCCGGCCCTCCAATCGAGCGCTTCGATCTCGGGGCCGTAGGCCCGGGCGAAATACGTGTAGCGGGGATGGATCGCCAGGATCGCGCGGCCCGACAGCGCCTGGCCGACCCGGAAACCGCCGTGCCGATCGGCGAAGGAGACATCCCGCAGCGCGATCACTTGGCGGGCTGTCCGCCCGCTGCGGCATCTCGCCGGCGCCAATGCAGTCCACGTCGGTCAGCTCGAACGCGGCGATCCGACAGGCCCCGCCCACCGGCTCGCGGCGCAGATCGGCCGAACAGGCAGTCCCGCGAACATGCAGGTGTTCCGCATGGCCCACGGGGCCCACCACCCGCCACTGCGCATCGAGGGTGACGTGCCGGCTGCCGGAACTGGCGTCGATGTGCCTCATCTCCATCTCGTCCAGCACCTGACCGGGTGCGAGGCCCCTACCCGCCATGGCGCCCACGCGCTCCAGGTAGAGTGCCTCGAGCGCGTCGCCCGCCGCGATCCAGGCGAGACCGTCGTAGATCGCGTCCTCCTGAGCCCCGCCGAATGCCGCATGGACACGGCTCAGGATCGCCGGCGCGACGCGATCGCTCTCGGCGGCCACGTCCGACGCGGTCACCGCTTCCGGGCCCGGAACGGCGTAGCGGGTGGGACCGTCGTCCGGGCGCAGGACCAGTGCGGGCCCCCGGAAACGGCGAGTATCGCGAAGAAACCGAGGCTCGGAGCATTCTCCCTCAAGCGACGCTTCCGTTGGTCTTCGCCAAGGTTAGGGCGATCGGCGGCCCGGCGATGCGGCGAAGCCCTGGGCGTGATGCCGGGATCGAAGGGCTGCTTAAGGCGCGAACACCCCAGTCAGAATGCCTCCCCCCAAGTGCCTCACTCAGGGCCGGACCGGTGGCCAAGGAAGGTCGTGCCTGCCTGCCCGGGCGGCCCTTTTACCCCACCAAGACCTAGGCCGCCGTCACGCCCCCCGCCGGCCTCCCACGACATGGAGTCCGACCTCGATCGCCGCCACGACGAGACGCGACAGGCCCGCGAGCGGAAAGACGACGCCCGCCGCGATCGCCATGAGCAGCACCGCGTGCGGGAGGCGCCAGTCCGGGGGCACGGCCGGGGCTCCGAGCGATCCCGCGGGACGGCGCGTCCACCACATGACGACGGCCGAGACCGACATGACGACCATCGCCACGCAGGCCAGGAGCAGCACGGCCTGATTGGCGAGGCCGAATTGCTGGCCCATGGGGATCGACATGCCCCATTCCGCCAGCGAATTGCTGGCCCATGGGGATCGACATGCCCCATTCCGCCATCCGGCCCAGCGTGCCCGGGTCCGACACCCCGAGGTCGAGCAGCGCCTCGCCTGTATGTCGGTCGAGATGGATCACCCGTTCCTGCGCGATGTCGTGGGGATGGACCGGGGCGGTGAAGACGCCCTCCGGCCCCGACGGCATGGCGAGCTCGTCGCCCGGATGAAGGCCCGCCGCCTCGACCGTCGCCACCACCGCGTCGATCGTGGCGGGAACGTGCGGGGGGCGGGAAATAGCCGACGAGGGCGCCGGGATGCGTGTCGAGCGCCGCCCCCCGGTGATCTCGGACGGGGCGAGGGCCTGCGTCTCGGCCGGGGGCACGAAGCGGCGCTCGGCAAAGGCCGCGTCGTTGATCTCGTCCTCGAAGAGGCAGATCGCACCGGTCACGGCGATCAGGATCACGAAGGGCAGGACGATCGGCCCGGCGAAGAAGTGCCAGCGCCAGACGGCGCGGTAGAGCGCGGAGGTCCGCGGCAGGTTCACATCGGTCGTGGTCATGACGGAGGGTCCAGTCCGGAGGAATGCGGGAGCGCGCCGATGGCAGGACGGCGCGGCAGGACTGCATGCATCGGTCCGCGGCGCCCCGCGCGAGGCATTCCGCGCGGGTCGTCCGGGGTTCAGCCGAAGAGATCGCGGATCTTGGCCATCACGCGCTCCGGATCCTCGCGGTAGCCCACGGGTTCGTCGAGGCGCCCCTGGTCGTCGAAGAGCAGCCCGAAGGCCGAATGGTCCATCGTGTAGCCGCCATCCTCGAGCGGGACCTTCTTCGCGCAGACATGGAAGGCGCGGATGGCCTTGTCGATCTCCTCGCGCGGGCCGGTGACGCCGACCACGCCGGGGACCCGGGAGACGCAGTCGCCCAGAACCTCTCCCGCGTCGCGCTCGGGGTCCACGGTGACGCAGGACACCCGCAATTCCTCACCCTCCTCGGACGGCGCGTCCTGCGAGTTCGCCACGTCGCCGAGCGTGGTGGGACAGACCTCCAGTCGATGGGTGACGCCGAAGGCCACCGCCGAGGGCGTGCCGTCCGGCGTCCCGTCCGTGAAGCACGTGCCATCGGTCGCGGCAAGTGTGTCGTCGCCCCGCCCGGGCGTGTCGGCGACCGAGCGGTTCAGGCACGGCTCCGGCACCCAGGCCCAGCCGGCCGCCAGGACAAGGGCGATCGCGATGCCGCCCGCGATCGGGGCGGAGAATGCGTTCGACGGAACCCGCATGATCCCATTCTCCGCCCGTCGCCGCCTCGGCGCTCCGATCGCGGACCGGCATGGTCATCGAAACCTCACCGGCACGCTCGAAGTCGCGCGTGAGGTCGATTATGTCGCCGTCCTCGGTCGGCCCGGCGAGGTCCATGAACATGACGGGGTAACCGCCGGGCGCGAGCGTGGCGGTCGCCCCGGCCGGGATCGGAAGGCCATCGGCCAGCCCGCGCATCCGCGTGACGTTTCCGTCCGTCGCCATCTCGTGGATCTCCATGCGACCCGCCGCGCCCGAGCTGGCGCCGACGAGCGTGTGGTCCGCCCCGCCGGTATTGGCGATCGTCGTGACGCTGCCCGCGACGGGCTGGTTCGGCAGCGTCGTACCCGCGCCGGCAAGCAGGGCAACCGCCAGGGCGGGGATCGTGAACCTGATCGTTGTCATCTCCATCCGATCGCGCGCGCGGACGCACCGCTGCCGACGCGAAACGGCGCGATCCCGGTATCCGGGAGGGGCCGTCCGATCCGAAGGGACGCCGCCGGCAGGCGGCACGGATCAGACCGGCGCGGGCGGCGTCCGGGCGGAGATATGGGGATTGCCGGCGAAGGATCGGGCAACGAGCTGCCCGAGGTCCTGCCGGACCAGCGTCGGCGTCGCGCGGCGGATGCAGGGGGCGAAGCGGATGGCCGGCGGATCGCCGAGGAGACGGCAGGACGGGCAGTGATGCCCGTCGTGGGACGATCCATCACCGCAGAGATCGCCGACGGTGCCGCCGATCGCCGTGTAGGCCGCCAGGGCCGGATCGCCGCGCTCCGGCGCCGTCCGGGACGCCGAGACGACGCTGGCCATCGCCACCACCAGGGCGGCGGAGAGCCGAATGGCGCGGTGGAACGGCAGTCGGCCCATGGGATCGCAGTATTGCGCCCCGCTGCGGCCAGGAAGAAGTTGTCCGAACGAGGCCCGCACCATCGCCGCGGGCGAGCGCGACATCGTGGCGCCACCAGCGGCATTCCGGACCGGGGCCGTCAAAGGGGTCCGCCGGCCATCTCGAGCGAGACAAGGGCGATGCACAAGCCGGCAGCGATCTCGAGGATGGGCACGGCGATCTGCACCCCTTGGCCATTCAGCGACATGACGGTCGTCCGGCGCGCAAAGACACTGAGCGCGCCCACGGCCACCGTCAGCACCGCCGTCCCGAGCGACATCGCAACTGTCCCCATCAGGCCGGCCGTGAATATGTCCATGTACCACGTGAGCACGAGCAGCAGGATGGCACCCGAACAGGGCCGGATGGCAATGCTGGCAACCAGTGCCATCGTTTCGCGGGCGCTTCCACCACCCGCCATGTCCTCGGGCGTCGGGCCGTGCCTGCGGCCGCACCCGCAAACCCCCTCTGCATCGACACGATTGTGCCCAATGGCGGGAAGCGGGGCGCATCGGCGCCACAAGCGTCTCGCCCCGCGAACCACGAGCCAGATGCCGACGAGAGAGACGGCCAGCGTGCTGAGTGGCAGCATCACGTTCTCGGCCGTGTCCGTCAGACGCTGCCGCGTCCAGCCGAGCGCGAAGAGACCCGAGGCCACGAGGGCGATGGCCGTCGCCGCCTGACCCAGGGCCGATAGGAGCGAGATCGCCGACAGCCGAAGCAGGGGCACGTCGCGTCCGAGCCCGTAGCCGCCGATCAGGATCTTGCCATGCCCCGGGCCGACGGCATGGCAGAACCCGTATCCGAAGCAGATCCCGAGCATCAATGCGAGCGCGCCCGGCTCGCCGGCGCGCAACGCCCGCAGGCTCGTGGCCAATCCCGCCTGGAACTCGCGCTGCCATTCGGCCGCCCAGGCGGCGAGTCGCATGTCGAGACCGGCGCCCAGGGCCCAGATGCCACCGGCCGAGAGCAGCAGGAATGGCGCGATCAGGACGAGGCGTCGCATGCCAGCACGAAGGCGTCCGCAAAGAGAATGCCGATATCGTCGATCTCCACCACCTCGAAGGGATCGTCGGCGGTGTCGACGGCGGCGAGCTGATCGCCGTATTCCCGCCGGGCTGCGTCGCGATCGGCCGCCTCGCGGTGCAACGCGCAATCCTCGCGTCCATCCACGCCGGGCGGGGTCGGCACGTCGTACGACACGAAATAGGAGGGATCGTAGGATCGCGCCTCCACGTCCCGACCCGCCACGTCGACGGGCTCGACCAGGGACTGGGAATGCGTGGTGACGTATCGGCCCTCCCGCCAGGACGCCGCATGACTGCCGGGCCCGGCGAGCGGTTTCGCGGCCCCGCCCACCGTGACCGTGAAATCGCCGGGAAAACCTGCCGCCCAGTCCACGTCGCCGCCGGCGAAGGCGTTCAGGCGCTCGGGCTCGGGCACGCCGTCGCCATCCGCGTCGAGGCCGTTCTCCTCGACCAGCATGAGCGAATAGAACTCGTCGTAGGTCCATTCGATCCGGACCGCGGCCAGACGGCCTTCGGCGTCGAAGACGAGATCGAAATCGGTGTCGATGAAGACATGGGGGTGCGCCGCCACGGGGGCGGCGAACGATCCGAGCATCAGGGCGGTCATGACGATCCGGAGAACCATGTCCCCGGCTTAGGCCGCTTCGTGTGCCCTCGCAATCGCTCGGGGACGCAGAGAACCGGCTTGTGATTCATCGCGCGCCGTCCGCGCAGGAAGCGATCTCCTCGGCGATCGTGGTGATGAGCTGCGGATAGAAGTCGGGGCCCGGCGCGATGTCGGTTCCCACCGGGTCGATCGTGCCGGTCTGAACGTCTGCGCCTTCGGCCACGGTCTGAACGAGCGCCTGATTGAATTGCGGCTCGAAAAAGATGCAGGAAACCTCCAGGTCGCGCACCGTGTCGCGCACCTCCTCGATCCGGGCCGGCGACGGGTCGGACGCGTCGCTGAGCTCGATGGCTCCGACCGTCGAAAGCTCGAATCTCGTCTCGTAATACTGGTAGGCGTCGTGGAAGACGACGAACCGCAGATCGGTGGCGGGTTCGAGCGTCGCCGCCGCCTGCCCCGCCGCCGCGTCGATCTCGGCCTTTCCGGCCTCGGCGTTGGACGCGTAGGTCTCCGCGTTCTCGGGGTCGAGATCGCTCAGCGTGGCGGCGATCGCATCCAGCCAGACCCTGGCGTTCTCCGGGTCCAGCCAGGCATGGGGATCGAGGCCCTCGTGCGAATGGCCATGCTCCCCGCCGGCCTGCGCGTGCCCCGCGTGATCCTGTCCGGCATGATCGTCCTCCGCGTGGTCGTGGCCGGTTTCCGGCGCGTGCTCCTCATGCGCAGGTCCGTCCCCGGGGTCATGGCCCTCGTGATTCCCGTGATCGTGCGGCGCGAAGGTGGCGCCCGTCCGGAACTCGAGCGTCTTCGTGCCGTCCACCTCGAGAAGCTCCACCACCTCCGCATCCGGCGCCAGGCTGGCGATCGCGTCCTCCATCCACGGCGCCAGCTCGGGGCCGATCCAGAAGATCGCGTCTGCCTCCTGTACGCCGCGCGCATCCGAGGGGCGCATCGAATACCCGTGGGGAGACGCGCCTTGTCGGATGATCAGCTCAGGCTCTCCCACGCCTTCCATCACCTTCGCGACCAGTCCGTGGACGGGCACGATATCCGCGGCGACCTGGGGGACATCGGCCAGGGCCACGCCGGAGGAGAGGAGCCCGGCAAGACCGGACAGGCCCAAGAGACGGATGGACATGTGTCGTTCCTGTAATTAGATAACACTCGGAAAGAGGTGTTAGTACTCTTAGTACTCACAGTATAACATATCAAGACCTGCCCGTCGGAGACATCCATGTCGAGCCCCGCCTTCGAGCATCACGACCACAGCGACTGTATCGCCCAGGGCGTCGCGGCAGTGGAGAGGCAATGCGCCGAGCGCCAGCTGAAGTTCACCAAGGCGCGTCGCCGTGTGCTGGAAATCCTGTTGGAACAGCACAGGGGCATGGGGGCCTACGAGATCCTCGACAGGCTCCGGGCCGAGGGCCTGAACGCCCAGCCCCCGGTCGCCTACCGCGCGCTCGACTTCCTGGTGGGCAACGGTTTTGCCCACCGGATCGAGCGGCTCAACGCCTTTATCGCCTGCTCCCATCTCGAAGACCGTCACACGCCCGCCTTCCTCATCTGCCGCGCCTGCGACCGGGTCGTGGAGGCCGAGGCCGATCCCCGGGCGGGGGAACTCGGCCGCGCCGCGCAGGCGGCGGGCTTCGTGATCGAGCGGACGGTGCGCGAGGCCGAGGGGCTCTGTCCCGCCTGCGCCCCCGCGGGCGCGGCATGACGGCCCTGGTCGAAACGCTCGGCCTCACGGTCCGGCTGGGCGGGGCCACAATCCTCGACCGGGTGGATTTCGGCATCGAGCGGGGCGAGATCGTCACCGTCGTCGGGCCCAACGGATCGGGCAAGTCCACGTTGCTGCGCGCGCTCCTGGGCGGCGTCCGGCCGGCCGCGGGGCAGGTCCGGCGCGCACCGGGGGTGCGCCTGGGCTACGTGCCGCAGCGCCTCGTGCTCGACCCGACACTGCCGATGACGGTCGCGCGGTTCCTGACCCTGTCCCGCCGTGTCTCCCGGGCCGAGAGGGCGGCCGCGCTGGAGAAGGCCGGCGTTCCCGACGCGGGCGGCCAGCAGATGTCGGCGCTGTCGGGCGGGCAGTTCCAGCGCGTCCTCCTGGCCCGCGCCATCCTCGACGACCCCGACCTGCTCATTCTCGACGAGGCCACCGCCGGGCTCGACCAGCCCGGGGCGGCCGCCTTCTACCGCCGGATCGAGGAGGTGCGGGCCGAGACCGGCTGCGCCGTCCTGATGGTCAGCCACGACCTGCACGTGGTGATGAGCGCCTCGGACCGCGTGGTCTGCCTCAACGGCCATGTCTGCTGCGAGGGCGCGCCCGAGGTGGTGGCCGAGGCGCCGGTCTATCGCGCGCTCTTCGGCGAGGGCACGCAAGGGGCGCTGGCCCTCTACCGCCACAGCCACGACCACCGACACGACCGCGCCGGATCCGAGGCCCGTATTCGGGAGGCCGGCTGATGCTCGACGACTTCATGACCCGCGCTCTCCTCGCCGGCATCGGCACGGCGCTGGCCGCCGCGCCGCTCGGCTGCTTCGTGGTCTGGCGGCGCATGGCCTATTTCGGCGACGCGACCGCCCATGCCGCGATCCTCGGCGTGGCGCTTTCGCTGGCCCTGTCGCTGCCGATCTTCGCCGGCGCGATGGCGATCGCGCTCCTCATGGCGACGATGGTCACCCTGCTCTCGGGCCGCGGCTACGCGATGGACACGCTTCTGGGCGTGCTCGCGCATTCGGCGCTCGCCGTGGGCCTCGTCACCGTCTCCTTCCTGACCACGGTCCGGATCGACATCATGGCCTATCTCTTCGGCGACATCCTCGCCGTCGGTCGCGACGACCTCGCGGTGATCTGGGGCGGCGCGGCGCTGGTCCTGGCGCTCGTCGCCTGGCGCTGGTCGGCATTGCTGACCACGACGCTGAACCCCGACCTCGCCCGGGCCGCCGGCATCGACCCGAAACGCGAGCAGCTGGTCCTGACCCTGGCGCTCGCCATCGTCGTCGCCGTGGCGATCAAGGTCGTGGGCGTGCTGCTCATCACCGCGCTGCTGATCATCCCCGCCGCGACCGCCCGCCCCTTCGCCCGCACGCCCGAGGCCATGGCCGTCATCGCCTCCGGCGTGGCGACGGTCTCGGCCGGGGCCGGCCTGCACGCCTCCTATGCGTTCGACACGCCCACCGGACCCACCATCGTCTGCGTGATAGCCGTCCTGTTCTGCTGTTCCACGGCCGTCTCGGGCATCCGCCGCCTCGCCCTCCGAGGCTAGGAGATCAAGATCCGCGGCGCCCGGTTTGGGCCCTGGTCTCCTTTGCGCGATCGCCTCCCCGAGAGAGGCGGCAACAGTCGGCCTCCACCACGAATGGCTCGGATCGGGGGAGCGAGCCGCTCCGTCAAAACCGCCTTTGATGATGTGTCATGCCAATTTCATATGAGGCCTCAGGTCCCGATCCCATGCTCCAAAGGACCCCTTCATGACCGCCACCCGCCGTTCCGTCACCGTGCTCCGGGGTTCTTGGGCGCGGGCAAGACGGTACTCCTGAACCGGGTCCCGAAGAACCGCGCGGGCCGCCGCGTCGCCATCATCGTCAACGACATGCCGGAGGTGAACATCGACGCCGCCCTCGCCCGCGCGGCCGGCGCGAACCTCTCCCACACCGACGAGACATTGGTGGAGATGTCGGATGGCCGCATCTGCTGCGCGCTGCGCGACGACCTTCCGGACGAAGCTCGCCGACGAGGGGCGCTTCGACGACCTGCTGATCGAAGCCACCGGCATATCCGAGCTCCTGCCGGTGGCGACCACGTTCGAGTTCGGCGACGATGTCGGCGACAGCCTCGCCGACATCGCCCGGCTCGATACGATGGTCACGGGCGTCGACGCCGCGAACCTGCTCAACGATCATTCCAGGCACGATTTCCTGCGCGACCGGGGCGGGACGATGGGCAAGGCGCCGACCGGACCCTGGTCGATCTCCTGAACGCTCCCCTGCCCGGCGCTGACGTCTCCGGGGCCGTCATCGCGGGCGGGGACCGAGATCGTGCTCGAAGACGGGATCAGATCCCTGCTTGCCGGGGACGGGGCGCTCATGCGTGGCACCGACTGGCCGGGCGGCGCCTCCGTCGCCGCGCCTCGGTCGCCCCGGCGCGATGCCGGAAGGGTTCGGCTCCGCCTCGTCATCGACCCGATCCTCGATCCCGAGGTGGCCCGGTGACGCGGGCGGCCAATCCGGGAACGACGCCGACGCGCAGGCGAACCGGAAGCCCGGTGGAGCGTTTCGACGCGCTGCCGCCGCAATCGAGGGCCTGGATGGCCCAGGCGGTGCTGACCCGGTCTCCCACATCCTGCCCGCGCATCCGGCGAAGGGCGCGCAGGGCGGGTGCGGATGTCCAGGCCGCGATCTCACGCCTGAACGCGGCGGAAGCCGAGGCGATTGCGAAAACGCACCACACCGAACCGCGAGGCGGACCGTCCGCGCTCGGGCATGCGCCCGGCACGCGCCACGATCCAGACGGACGGCCGGGCCCGGTGGCCGGGACGAGCGAGACGCGATGCTTGCGGCGCGCGACGGACCCTGCCACTGATTGCGCGTCGGTTTCCTCCGGGAATGAAAAGGGAATCCGTTCCGGCTCCGGCCGGGAAACGGAACTGCCCCCGCAACTGTAGGCGGCGAGCGCCTCTCGATATGCCACTGGGTCGGTCCCGGGAAGGCGAGAGGTGCAGTGACCCGTCAGTCAGGAGACCTGCCGGCGGACATGAAATCACGACCGGACGGGGTGCGCCGGGGCGGGAAACCTGACGTGGCCGCTTGGTCCCACCCTGTTTCGCGTCTCGTCCCGGCCGGTCCCATCTGACGGGACGGTACAGATGAAACAGACCCTGATCGCCGTCGCCCTGATCGCCGGCATCGCGCCGCCGCTCGACGCGCAGGAAACGAGCTATCCCCTGGACCTCACGAATTGCGGCCTGGAGATTTCCTTCGACGCGGCCCCGGACAGCGCCGTGACCATCGGCCAGTCGGCGACCGAGATCCTCTTCTCCCTCGGCCTCGCGCCGAAGGTCGCGGGCACGTCCGTCTGGTTCACCCCGGTCCTGCCGGACTACGCCAAGGTCAACGAAGGGATCGAGCGCCTGGCCGACAACGACCCCAGCTTCGAGAGCGTGGTGGCCAGGAAACCCGGGCTGGTCGCGGTGCAATACGAATGGCACGTGGGCGAGACCGGCAGCGTCGCCACGCGGGAGATGTTCCACGACATCGGCATCCCGACCTATATCCTGCCGGCCGATTGCGACACCAAGGACAATTCCACCGGCGGAGACGGCACCCGGACCGGCGCCTTCGAAACGGCCTCGGTCTACAAGGGCATCCGCGAGCTGGCGCGGATCTTCGACGCGCAATCCGCCGGCGAGGACCTTGTGGCCGAGCTGAAGGCCACCGAGGCCCGCGCCGTCGCACAGGCGGGATCGCTCGACCTGCCCGAGGATCTCTCGGCGGTGTTCTGGTTCTCCTCCCCGGAGCTCGAGACCGACCCCTACGTCGCCGGGCGGCTCGGCGCGCCGGGCTACATGCTGTCGGCGCTGGGGATCGGGAACGTCATCGCCTCCGACGAGGAATGGCCCCTCGTGGGGTGGGAAAGCATCGCCCGCGCCGACCCCGACGTGATCGTCGTGGCCGACATGGACCGGCGCCGCTACGCCGCCGACGCCGTGGAGACGAAGCTCGAATTCCTGCGCAGCGATCCCGTCGCCAGCCAAATCACGGCCGTGCGCGAAGGGCGCATCGTGGAGATGGACGCCCATGCGATGAGCGCCACGATGCGCGCGATCCATGGCCTGGAAACGCTGTCGCGGGCCCTGTCCGGGATGTCGTTCGAATGACGATGGCGGTCGGGGCTGCAACGGTCGCGAGGGCCCGCGGCCTCTGGCTCGCGCCCCTGATCCTGGGGCTTGCCATCCTGGCGGGGACGGCGATCGGAGAGACGCGATTGCCCTTCGCCACCGTGCTGCGGACGCTGGCGAACCACCTCTGGGATGCGGGCTATCCGGTCGACGGGATCGAGGCGGGGATCATCTGGAGCTATCGCCTGCCCCGCGCCATCGTGGCGGCCTGCTGCGGGGCGGGACTGGCCCTGACCGGGGTGGTCCTCCAGGCGCTGCTGCGCAATCCGCTGGCCGACCCCTACCTCATGGGTCTTTCGGCCGGCGCCTCGACCGGGGCGGTCCTCGTGACGGTCGCGGGCGTGGGCGGCGGCGCGATCTCGATGTCGCTCGGCGCGCTGGCCGGGGCGCTCCTCGCCTTCGGATGCGTCGTGGCGCTCGCCCGTGCCGTCAGCGGCGGCGCGGGCGGCGGCCGCGCGACCCAGGCCGCGGCGGCGATCATCCTCGCCGGGATCGCCGGGTCGCAGATGTTCAACGCCCTGACGGCCTTCACCATCGCGCGCTCGGCCAATGCGGAACAGGCGCGCGGCATCATGTTCTGGCTGATGGGCAACCTGTCCGGCATCCGGTGGGAGGACGTGGCCTCCTGTACCCTCGTCTCCCTCGTCGGGGTGGGCCTGTGCCTGTGGCACCGGCGCGGCCTCGACGCCTTCAGCTTCGGCGCCGACAGCGCCGCCTCCCTCGGCATCAACGTGCCCGCCCTGCGCGGAACGCTCGTCACCGCCACGGCGATCATGGTCGGCGTGCTGGTCTCGAAGGTGGGCGCGATCGGCTTCGTCGGCCTGGTCGTGCCCCATGCCATGCGGTTCCTCGTCGGCACCCGCCACGACCGGCTGGTCCCGGCCTCGGCGCTGGCGGGGGCGGTGTTCCTGGTGGCCGCGGACGTGATCAGCCGCGTGATCGTGCCGGGGCAGGTTCTGCCCATCGGGGTGGTGACCGCGCTGGTGGGCGCGCCCGCCTTCGCGCTGATCCTGGTCAGGGGAGCGCGGCGATGAGGGTGGATGTCCGCGACCTCTGCGCCCGCATCCACCGCACGCCGATCCTGACCGATGTGTCGTTGTGCATCGAGGCGGGCGAGCTCTTCGGCCTCGTCGGTCCTAACGGGTCGGGCAAGTCGACCCTGATGCGGTGCTTCGCGGGGCTGCGACGCCCCTCCGCGGGCCGCATCCTGGCCGACGGCGCGGACCTGGCCCGGATGCCCGGCCGGGCCCGGGCGCGGCGCATCGCCCTGGTCGAGCAGCAGGCCGACACCACGGACCGTCTGACCGTCCGAGAGGCGGTGGAACTGGGGCGCGTGCCCTACCTCTCGCCCCTGCGGGGATGGGGCGCGGCGGACGCGGCGGCGGTGGCGGACGCTCTCGCGGCGGTGGAGATGACGGGCTTCGCCACGCGTCACTGGCACACCCTGTCGGGCGGCGAGCGGCAGCGCGTCCACATCGCCCGCGCGCTGGCGCAATCGCCGGACCTGCTGCTGCTGGACGAGCCCACGAACCATCTCGACATCCGCCATCAGCTCTCGCTCATGGCGCTTGTGCGGGACCTGCCCGTCACCCGCGTCGTCGCGCTGCACGACCTGAACCAGGCGATGATCTGCGACCGGATCGGCGTCCTGCATCAGGGCCGGCTGGTCGCGGCGGCCCCCCCGGACGAGGTTCTGGACGAGGGCGTTCTCGCGCGGGTCTTCGGCGTCGCCGGAACGAGCCATCTCGATCACGACGGATCGCGGCGCCTGTGCTTTTCCCATGCCCTGTGACGACCGGTCCGATGCGATGGCACCTCCGGCCGGCATTGGGATCGACGGGGACTGACAGGCCACCCTCCCCCGTCGCGGGACCGGGCCGCGGGCGTCGGGCCGCCGTCCCGCCATGGTCCCGCCCGCGCCGGTCGCGGGCCGGTCCCGCGCCGGGCGGGCGTCGGGCGCGCGCCGGGACGGGCCGCGCGCGCTCGGCCGGGGAGAAATCAACGATGGTGGTCGCATCCTGCCCGCTTTCCGATCGCGGGGAAGCCGGTGGGACGGAGCGGGGGCCGGGCCGCGAGGATGCCGCGCGGTGGCGGCGTATGGCGCGGCGGGAAGGGCGCCGGCGATCAGGGTGCGCGCGATCGTCATGTCGATCTCCTTTCGGGGATGGATCGTGGGGGTGGCGGGACGGAGCCGGACCTATCGCCCCGGACCCGAACGGAGCCGCAACATCGCGTCGAGCATCGCCCGGCGCATGGATCGCCTGATCGGCTATCACCTGCGCGGGGCGCGCGAAGCTGCTCGGCGCGCGCACGCCCGTGGTGGAGGTCGCCGAGGATATCGTCACCGTCCTGCGCGGCGCCGCCCGGGAGCGGCGCATCGCGATCGGCGTCGACTGTCCCGAAGACCTGGCCTTCGCGGGCGACCGGGAGGATCTGCAGGAGATCCTGGGCAACCTCGTCGAGGACGCCGTCGCCTGGGCGCGCAGGCGGGTGGACATCGTCGCGAGGGCGGCGGGGCGCATGGTGGTCGTCACGGTGTCGGATGACGGGCCGGGCATTCCCGAGGAGGGCCGCGCCCGTGTCCTGTCCCGCGGCGCCCGGCGCGACGAGACCGCCGACGGCACCGGGCTCGGCCTCGGGATCGTCGCCGATCTCGTGGCGCCGAATGCCGGGGCGTCCGTGGGCCTGCCGCCGGGCACCGGCGCCGTGAGCCCGGGCAGCGGACCGGAGACGCGGACGCATCCGCCCGAATGACGGCAGGCGGCGCATGAGCGACCTTGGGATACCGCGTCGCAGCGCCGCGCGGGCGCGTCTCGGGACGGTCCGGGCCGGGCCGCCGCCGATCGCCGTCCCCCTGGACGGTCGATCAGGATCGGTGGACGCGGCGAAGGAGGACGATCCGCAGGGCCTCGGAGGCCGTTCCCATCGCCAGGCCCCAGAACGGATCCCACAGCACGGCGGCCGCCGCGGTGGCGGCGATGACCGGGCGGCAGGACGGCTTGCAGTCGATCAGCCGGCGGGACCAGGTGAGCTGCCCCGCGGCGAAGAAAAGGAGGGCGCCGAGCGCCGGTGCCGTGACCGTCGCGAGAACGGCCGCGCCGCCGCCCTGCGGCAAGGCGGCGAGGGCCAGGAACGCCATGCCCAGCATCAGGGGCGCGCCGCCGCTCCTCGCGCCGAACCCGTGATGCGCGGCGAGGCCGCCGGCGCCGTGGCATATGGGCAAGGCCCCCAGCGGCGCGAGGGCGAGATTGAAGGCCCCGCTGGTGAGCGACAGACGCCGCGGGGTGACGTGCCGCGCCCGCGCGCCGTAGCAGTCGCCGGCCACGAGCGAGGTCAGGACGACGGCATTGGTGAGCGTCAGCGCCAGTTGCGGCAGGGCGAGGTCCCCGACCGCCAGGCGCAGGTCGAGCGGCCCGCCCGCCGCCGCGTCGCCTCCGGCCGGGACCGTGCCGGATCCCGTGGCCAGGCCGTGGATCCCCGCGAGCACAACGACGATCAGCGCCGCGGGCAGGCGGGTGAGATGGAGCAGCCCCAGGAGCAGCGCGCCTGAAAGGACCGCCAGTGCTGGCGCCCCCGCCATCAGATCCAGGGCCATGACCGCAAGCGCGATCCCGAGGCCGAGTTGCAGGCCCGCCAGAACGGAGTGCGGAACGAGCCGCCCGATGCGGTCGATCCACCCGGTCGTGCCAAGGATGACCAGCACAAGACCGACCATCACGCTGCTCGCGGCGAGGGTCGCCGGCGTGACCTCGGTCACGAGCAGGACCGCGACGATCGCCTTCATCGGCTGGACCGGGACCGGCAGGCGATAGATCAGCGCCGTGGCGCAATAGGCCAGACCGAACCCCGCCAGAACGGGCGTCGCGGCGAGGCCCCCGACCGCCAGAGCGCCCAGCAGGAGCGGCAGGAGCGTGCCGAGATCCCCCAAGGCTCCGCTCGCCTCTCGCAGGTCGAACTCGAAGTCACCGCTCCGCATGGCACCTCCCGCACTAGGATGACATGATAGCGGACGGGGAGGCGAGGCGGTTTCGCGGGAGCCACCCCTCTCGGGGCGAACCGGACCCGTCAGATCCGAAACGGCACGAAGGAGAGACAGATGAAACTCAGCGCGCGCAACCGGCTGAAGGGCAAGGTCACCGGCATCGAGAAAGGCGCGGTGAACAGCACCGTCCGGATCGATGTCGGCGGTGGAACGGAGGTCACCGCGATGATCACCAACGCGGCGGTCTCGGAGCTCGGGCTGGCCGAGGGATCGGACGCCTACGCGGTGATCAAGGCGTCCGATGTCCTGGTCGGCGTCGAGTGAGGCCCGGGCGACGGCAGGCAGACGCGGCGGCCGGACGCGGTGCGCTCGACCGTGATCGGCATGCCATGGACCGCGCTCAGCGCCGTGTCGGTCGGCGCCGCGTCGGCGGTGCCGCGGCGGAAGATGCTGCCGTCCTTCATCAGCCGCACCCGCGCGTCGCGGGCTAAGGCCTGGTCGGGGTCGTGCATGGACAGGATCCCGCCCTGGCCGAGACCGGCAGGAGCCGCCCGAAGCCCGGCCCGACCAGCATCCGCGCGATATGCGGGATGACGAGGCCCACCCGGCCCACGACGCCGGCGATGGCCGTGACGCTCGCGGTGACGAGCGTCGCCGCGGCCATCGCCAGGACCCGCCTGCGCCCGGCCTCGTCGCCGAGCGCGCGGGCCTCCTCGCCGCCGAGCGAGAGCACGTTGACCTGCCAGCGCAGCAGCACCAGCGGCACGAGGCCCAGGCCCACCGCGGGCAGTGCCGGGGCGATGTCCGCCGCCGTTGCCGAGGCGCGCGAGCCCAACAGCCAGAAGGTGATCGCCGGCAGCTGGTCGTAGGGGTCCGCCAGCACCTTCAGGAGCGAGGGCGCCGATGACGACGCCGGTCAAGACCAGTGACAGCGTGCGGTCGGTGTTCCGCACGGCCGAGGCGATCACCCTGACCAACGCCACCGCGCCCAGTCCGCCGGCGAAGGCCGCCGCCTGGATCCTGACGACGGGCCACGACAGGAAGATGCCGACCACCGTGCCCAAGCCCGCACCCGCGGAGACGCCGAGGATGTCGGGCGAGACCAGCGGGTTGCGGAACAGCGCTCGGTAGTTCGCCCCGGCCGCGGCCAGCGCGGCGCCGACGAGGATCGCCGCGCCGATCCGCGGCAGGCGAATGTTCCACACGACGATCCGCGCCTGGGGCGTCTCCCCGGCCGAGGAGGGCGTGGAGCGTCTCGACGGGCCCCAGGCCGTCGGGGCCGGTCACCCGCGCGCCGGCGGCGAGCGCCGCGAGACCGCGGCAGAGCCGGGCGGCCGGGGTCGGGCGCGGCAAGCCGCGGCGGACGGCGGCGGTAGTCTCGGTCATGCATTGAGCCCTCTTCGCGGCCGATGCGCCCACGCCCCGGCTGACCCGCCAAGCCACATCAGGAGAGCGGCCGTCCTTCAGCCCATTCCAGCAGCCTGTCGAGGTCCTCCTCCGAGAGGTCTACCTGATACCAGGTCTGGTAGAAGTCCCGCGCATCCTCCCGCGGGTCGCCCTCCCACCGCTCAGGGTAGAAGCGTCCGGCCATCCTCGCGAGACCCATCATCCGGTTCGGCGACGGCGGCCGGTCGACCCACCCGAACGGCGCCGTCGGCGAGAGGTAGACGCGGCCCTTCCGCACCGCCTCGATCTGCCCCCAGAGCGGGTCGTCCCGCACCCGCTCGAAGAAGGTGCGGTCCCAGGTGACGATGACTTCCGGGGCCGCCACGATCACCTGCTCGGGCGAGACCCTGAACCAGTCCCCGCGTCGTGCCGCCGTCATCGGCCACGTTCCCGCCGCCCGCGGGCGAGGCAGGTGCGCGGCCGCGCCTCCTCGGGCACCTCGGCGAGGATGGCGTCGATGCGGTCGAAGGTCTCCTCCACGTCCCGCGCCAGCGCTTCGCCGCGCTCCGGCGTGCCGAGCACCTCGCCGACCAGCCGAAGCGCCCCGGGCGTGGTCTCGAACCGGCCGTCGATCAGGATGTGGGGAATTTCCGTCTGTGCCTGCACGCGGTCGGCGAGATCGACATGGGTGTCGCGGATCGAGCCGAAGTCGATGATGAGGTCGGGCGCGATCTGCAGCACCCTCTCGAGGTTGGCCTCGCCGCCGCGCCCCGTCAGCCGCCCTGTCTCCGGCAGGTCGCGATACGGCTCGGCGATATAGGCCTCCTCCTCGGGGTAGAGCGCGCGCGGCCAGCCAGTCAGCGCCTCTGGCTTCATCACGCAGACGAGAACAGAGGCGGGCGGCCCGGCGGCGAAGACGGTTTCCACCTCGTCCGGCCCCTCGACGACGCGGCCAGCGCTGTCTGTAACCGTGCGCGCCCAAGCGGGCGCGGCGAAGGTCAGGACGAGGGCCGGGGCAAAGCGCAGCGTCACGTCTCCTCCGGCAGTCCGGGCGCCTCGAAACCGTGGCTCGCGAGCGTCGCCTGCCCGTCCGGCGACAGGATGTGGAGCGCCAGGCGCCACGCTTCCGGCGGGGCGCCGTCGACGACGATGAGCCCGCTATCGGCGCCGACGGACAGCTCGGACGGGATGGGGACGATCTGCAGATCCTCGACCTCGCGCCGGGCCAGGACGGCATTGGTGCAACAGGTCAGGAACAGGTCGGCCCGATCCTCTCCCATGACCCAGCCATAGGTGTTGCGCCCCGCTGGCGGCGACGGGCTGTCGGGCCCGCCGGTGAGCCGCAGGGCCTTCGCCTTCAGGGCCTCCGCCGCGCCGGCGCGGATCCCCTCCGCCCGGTCGAAGAGCTGCCAGGCATAATCGCCGGAGGGATCGGCTCCGGGCGTCGATGTGCCGAGCCGGATCCCTTCGGCGAGCATCGTGTCGGGAAGGGTCGCGCTCGTCACCTCCATCTCGGGCTGCGCCAGGGCGCAGAGCCGGTTCCGTGCGAAGAGGGCGACCGGCCCGCCCCGCCCCGCCGCCTGGAGGGTTCGCGGATGGCGCATGCTGGCGGAGGCGAAGACATGCGCCGTCTCGCCCCCCTCGATCCGCTCGCGCATCAGGCCGGACGGTCCGAAGGACGGCGACACCTCCCCGAGCGCCGTCCGCAGGCTGCCGGCCGCGTGGAGCGAAACCAGGTCGGCGTCAGCCACGAGCGGCGCCGCGGCGAGCGCGGCGACGGTCGTCCAGCGGGCAAGCTTCAACGTGCAACCTACGCGATCTCGTCCGCACCCTTTGGCGGTGCCTTCGGGCTGTAGGCGCAACGGTCGGGCTTGATGTCGAGGAGCGGGGTCCCGTCGAGGCAGTCGAGGCCCCGCACCACCAGCACCGGTCCCTCGATCCGGACCAGTCGCACCATCGCCGTGCCGATCGGGTTCGGCCGCACCGGCGAGCGCAGCGCGAAGGTGCCATAGGTCCGGTCGTCATGCCGCGGGGTCTGGCGCACGAGGTCGCGGCGGGATCGGTCGAGCCAGTAGAGGATCTCCAGCGTCTCGAATTCGCCCAACCCGTCGAGCGCCGGCACCCAAGGCGCGAATACCTCGATGCGGCAATCCGGGCCGTCCTGCCGCCCCTGCCGCGGACACGCCTCGCGATCCGTCCACGGCGTATGGAGGCGTCCGACGAAGCGCAGACCGGCATCGTCGAGGGGCTCGACGCCGATCGCGAGCTCACCCGGTCGGAGGTCCCGATCCTCGCCCATCTCCGCCACCTCCGCAGGTTCCGCCACAGGTCCGGAAATTATGCATGTCCTCGCAACAGATTCCATTCCCATCCCGCGGCCATGGCGGCATGGACCCTTCGAAAATCCGCTTGCGGCTTGCCGAGGCGCGCCGGGCTCCTTTATCGTGATGCATGTTTTACGGCGTGATGATTCGCGGGGGCATGAAATGCAGGACATGGGAGAAGCCCTGCAGCTCGCCCTGGCGCTCGTTCTGTCGGGCGATCCGGACCTGCTCGAGATCGTCGGCCTTTCGCTGCAGGTCAGCCTGACGGCCACGGCCGTCGCCCTGCTCCTGGGGCTGCCGATCGGGGCCTTGCTGGCGATCACGCGGTTCCGCGGTCGCGATGCGGTCCTGGTGGTGGTCAACGCGTTGATGGGCCTGCCGCCGGTGGTCGTCGGCCTGCTCGTCTACCTGCATCTGTCGCGGGCCGGACCGCTCGGCTTCCTCGGCCTGCTCTACACGCCGACCGCGATGGTGATCGCCCAGACCATCCTGATCACGCCGATCGTCACCGCCCTGTCGCGCCAGGTGCTCGAGGACCTGCATGCCGAATACGACGAGCAGTTCCGCTCGCTCTGCCTGAGCCGGATCGAGACGATCCGGGCGCTGCTCTGGGACGGGCGCTATGCGCTCCTGACCGTGGCGCTGGCGGGCTTCGGCCGCGCGGTGGCCGAGGTCGGCGCGGTGATCGTGGTGGGCGGCAACATCGACCACCTGACGCGGGTCATGACCACGGCCATCGCGCTCGAAACCGCGAAGGGCGATCTGGCGCTGGCGCTCGGGCTGGGATTGATCCTCATGGCGATCGCGCTCGGGGTGAATGCGATGGTGCAGGCGGTGAGATTGACGGCCACGCGGGCCGCCCATGCGTGAGGTGGCCCCCGACCTGCGCGGCGCGACGCCGGCGCTCCTGCCGCTCCGGGCGCGCGGGCTCACCCTCGAGATCGGCGGCAAGCGGCTCGTCGACGGCATCGACCTGGATCTGGGCGGCGACGGGATCACGGTGGTCCTGGGGCCGAACGGGGCGGGAAAGAGCCTGCTGCTGCGGATGCTCCACGGGCTGATCCAGCCCACCGCCGGCGAGATCCACTGGGGCGGGCACCCGCTCACCACCGATGTGCGGCGCCGGCAGGCGCTGGTGTTCCAGAAACCGGTTCTCCTCCGCCGGTCGGTCGCCGCCAATCTCGACTTCGTCCTGCGCGGCAGGGATGGGTCGGCGCGGCGCCGGGCGCTGCTCGATCACGTCGGGCTCGGCGGCCACGCCGCGCAGCCGGCGCGGCAGCTGTCGGGCGGTGAGCAGCAGCGGCTGGCCCTGGCGCGGGCGCTCGCGACCGAGCCGCAGGTGCTGTTCCTCGACGAGCCGACCGCCAGCCTCGATCCCGCCTCGGTGCTCAAGATCGAGGAGATCGTCCGGGGCGCCGCGGCGCACGGGGCGCGCATCATCCTCGTCAGCCACGACCTGGGCCAGGCCAGGCGCCTCGCCGACGAGGTGGTGTTCCTGGCGAACGGCCGTCTCGTCGAACACGGCCCGGCCGCCCGCTTCTTCGACAATCCCGCGTCCGGGGCCGCCCGCGACTACCTCGCGGGGCGCCTCGTCGTCTGAACCAATCCGAAAACAGGGAGATCATCGGATGTACATGCGTACCTTTTCCGCCGCCGCGCTCGCGGTCGTCGCCACCGGCGTCGCCGCCCAGGACGGCTCGATCCTGGTGCAATCCACCACCTCGACCCAGGCCTCGGGCCTCTACGACCACCTCCTGCCGATCTTCGAGGAGGAGACCGGGATCGAGGTCAACGTGGTGGCCGTGGGCACGGGCCAGGCGATCCAGAATGCGCGGAATTGCGACGGCGACGTGCTGCTGGTCCACGCCCAGGACCAGGAGGAGCAATTCGTGGAGGACGGCATGGGGGTCGAGAGGCACGACCTCATGTACAACGATTTCGTCGTCGTCGGGCCCGCCTCCGACCCGGCCGGGATCGCGGGGATGACGGATGCCCAGGACGCGTTCGCGCAGATCGCCGAGGCCGAGGCCCCCTTCGCCTCGCGCGGCGACGAGTCGGGGACGCACAGCAAGGAATTGCAGCTCTGGGACAGCGCCGGTGTCGATGTGGAGGCGGCCTCGGGCGGCTGGTACCGCGAGACCGGCTCGGGCATGGGCCAGACGCTGAACACCGCCGTGGGGATGGAGGCCTATACGCTCACCGACCGCGCCACCTGGATCAGCTTCGAGAATCGCGGCGATTTCGAGATCGCCGTCGAGGGGGACGAGGATCTCTTCAACCAGTACGGCGTGATCCTGGTGAACCCGGACGAATGCCCCAGCGTGAACGCCGAGGCGGGCCAGGCCTTCGTCGACTGGCTGATCTCGGAGGCGGGCCAGGAGGCGATCGCGAGTTACGAGCTGGACGGCCAGCAGCTCTTCTTCCCGAACGCGGAAGGTTGATCGGGACGGGACGGCCTTGCCGTCCCCCCACCACATCGGAAACATGGCGCCATGGACACCGAGGAACGCATTCGACCCGATTACCTGACGGTGAAGGAACTCGCCGACCTTCTCCGGATCAAGGAGCGCAAGGTGTACGACCTGGCGGCCTCGGGCGGGGTGCCCTGCATCAAGGTCACGGGAAAGCTCCTCTTCCCCACCTCGGAAATCCACACCTGGATCGCGCGGGGACGTTCCGCCGGGGGCGCGCGCGATCCCCGTCCGGCCGTGTTCCTGGGCAGCCACGACCCGCTCCTCGACTGGGCGATCCGGCAATCGCGATCCGGGCTCGCCACCCTCTTCGACGGCAGCCTCGACGGCCTCGCCCGCTTTCGCGCCGGCGAAGGCATGGCCACGGGTCTGCACGTCCACGATCCCCGCTCCGGCGACTGGAACGTGCCCGCGGTGCAGGCAGGATGCGCGGATCGGAACGTCGTCCTGGTGGCATGGGCCATCCGCCGGCGCGGATTGGTGATGCGCGGGGGCGATGCGGGCGCGATCACCGGCTTCGCGGACCTGCCCGGTCGAACCGTCGTGTCCCGCCAGGCCGAATCCGGCGCGCAGCGCCTCCTCGAGCACAAGCTGGACGAGACCGGCATCGCGCCCGGCCAGATCGCGTGGACGCCGGTGGTTCACAGCGAGAGCGACGCCGTGCTGTCCGTGGCGCAAGGCGTCGCCTGTGCGGCGTTCGGCCTCGAAGCCCTCGCCCGGCCCTACGGCCTCCATTTCGTGCCGTTGGTCGAGGAGCGCTTCGACCTCCTGGTGGATCGCCGCGCCTGGTTCGACCCACCGATGCAGCGGCTTCTCGCGTTCTGCGCGACCGAGGAATTCCGCGACCATGCGGAAACGCTCGCGGGATACGACCTGGGCGTGAACGGCGAGATACGCTGGAACGGGTGACCCTGGGGGCTGCCGGGGGGCTGCGCCGCCGTGCCGGACGCCCGAACCACGATCGGCACGGCCGTCACCGGGTTCATTGAAGACGTGCGTCCGGGACGGGGGACCTGCGGTGCTCATCCCCTGCACGCGGCGGGCTCCGGACGCGAAAGGCCCGGCGGCTAGGCCGCCAGCCCTGCATAGGCGTCCCTCAGCGTCACGAGGCGGCGGCGGTCCTCGTCCCAGAGCTTGAGGCGCACGCAGCGCAGGCTCTCGGCCAGGGTCAGCCGCTGCGCACCGTCGAGGCCGGGGTGATCGCGCACCACCGCCGGAAGGCGGTAGAACGGGATCCGGCTGTTCAGATGGTGGACATGGTGCAGCCCGATATTGGCCGTCAGCCAGTGGAGCGGCGCGGGAAGGTCGTAATGCGAGCTGCCGTGAAGCGCCGCCTCGTGCAGGTCCCAGTCCGGATCGCGATCGTAGAGCGTCTCCTCGAACTGATGCTGGACGTAGAACAACCACACCCCCACCGTCGCGGCGAACAGGGTGGTCGGGAGGAACAGCAACAGGACGGGCGCGAGACCGCCGAAGGCCACGATGATCCCCAGGATGACGGCCACGGCGATGTTGGTGCCCATCGCGCTCACCCAGTAGCGGGCGCCGGCCCCCATCAGGCCCATGGGCAGACGGTTCTCGACCAGGAACACCCAGGCCGGGCCAAGGCCGAAAAGGACCACCGGGTGGCGGTACAGCCGGTAGCGCAGCCGGCCCAGCCGGGATTGCGCGCGGTACTCCGCCGTCGTCATCGTGTAGACCTCGCCCGGGCCGCGCCGATCGAGGTTGCCGGCCGTCCCGTGATGCGCCGCGTGGATGCGGCGCCAGACGTCGTAGGGCGTGACCGTGAGCACGCCGAGCGCGCGGCCCACCCAGTCGCCCAGTCTCTTGCGGCGGAACAGGGAGCCGTGCCCGCAATCGTGCTGGATCACGAAGATCCGGACGAGGAACGCGCCGTTGACGAGGGCGATGCCGAGGCTGAGCCAGGGACTGAGATCGAGCGCCAGCCAGCCCAGGACCCACAGCGACAGGAACGGCCCGAGCGTCACGGCGATCTCGAGGAGGCTCCGGCGGTCGGACGGGTCGCGGTAGCGCGCCAGGATGGGGACCCAGCGCCGTGCCTCCTGGGCTGCGTCGCCGGTGGATGAGGTCGTCATGGTCGGAAGTCTCCGGCGGGGCCCAAGGCGACAGGGCCCGAAGCGCGGTGTGAAAGGCACGCGATCCAGCGCAGGGACGGCCGCGACGTGAAAAAGCCGCTCCGGCCGTGGGATCGTCGATCCGGAACGCAGGCTCGCCATGGAGCGCATCGCCGGTCGGGTGGGAGTGAGAAGGCGTCGCGCTGAATCGGTTCGAGAGTGATGGTCGGTTTCCCTCGACACATGATCTGCGACGTGCCGGGATACAAGCGGTCTGCGGGGTGATCTCGCCAGAAAGGTCCCCGGGGCCCCGGTAGATCGTCCCGCCGCCGGCGGACCGGAAGACCGCCCTCGGGCCCGGGGCGTCGTGCCGGGATCGATCCAGCCGGGACGAATGGCACCGGGGCCGTCGCCGCGCTCCCCGCGTCGATCCGGCGCGCACGGCCCGTGGCGCGGGGCCACGGGACGACGGAGGGCCGCGACGGCGTGAGCGGGACTTTCGCGCTGGACGCGGCGACCGCGGATGTCTGGCCGCCGCCGGGATTCGCAAACGCGGCGCGTGTCCGGTCGGGCGGGCCGCGCCGCGGCGTCCCGGGCGGAAGGCCGGCCAGGGGCGGGTCGGGCGTGACGACGCCACGGATCGCCGCCCTGCTCCCGTGAATGTCAGGCCGCTGCGTTGGCGGCCCGCCCCCCGGCTCGCCCGTCGCGGTTTCGCACCCTATCGGGCCCCGCCCGGAAAGTCCGGCGCCGCGTCGATGACGACGTCGACATCCTCCGCCCGCATCAGGCCGTCATCGACGAGGCCCTCGGCCGCGGACCGCACCGCCTCGCGGTAGCCCTCCGGGCCGTTGTAGCGCGCGCCGACGGGGCGCCGTCCGTCCTCCGCGCCCTCACTGTCCGGGAAGGCCACATAGCTGCCGGTCAGGCTGCAGAGATCGCCGGCGCCGTAGCCTTCGGCCCGGAGGTTCCAGCCCCAGTAGGTGCCGAGCGGCGCGGCGATGGAGGGCTCCTTCACGCCGCCCTGGGGAATGCCGTCCGCGTCCACCGGGGGCACCCGGACGGGATACGCCTCTCCGGCGGTGGGCGGCGTGGTGCTATGATCCATGACCCGCAGGATGTTGGGGACGGGCTGCGGGACCGTCCCGTCGATCCGCGGCAGCTCCAGGGCGTCGGGGGCCACGAGGGTATCGGGCTCCAGGCCCGGATAGACGCTCTCCGGCGGCGCGGTGCCGTCCCGCAGCCAATCCTCCATCGCCACGACGAGGGCGCGCATGGTCGGCGCGGCGCTGACCGGGTTCGACGGATAGACGCAGACCTCGCTCTCACCCGGCGTGCCGCCCCAGCCGTTGAAATGCGGGGCCCCGGCGAGGAAATACAGGCGGACCTCGTCGGGCATCTCCAGCGGTTCGCCCTCGACCGTGGTCGAGACGAGCGAGGCCCGCGCCTGCCAGAACTCCGTCGAGGTGTCGCTGTGCATGACCATCGGGCAGGTCCCCGACGCCTGGCAGGCGGCCAGGATGCTGTCGGTCTCGCCGGTCAGCGGATCCGTCGCCTCGGCATAGGTGAAGGGGAACTGGTCCCCGGGGAAGTCGTGGTCCTCGTGCTGGCGCGAGTACCGGCCCGGCTGGGCGAAGCGGTAATTGGTGAAGGTCTTCCGCGACCCCGCGATATGCGGCATGGCCCCGTCGAAGACGCGCTCTCCGCCCTCGTCGGCATTGAACCCCTGGTAGACGAGGTCGCGCAGGAACCGGCCCGATTGCGAGATGCCCATGCCGATCGTGCGCTCGATGCCCTCGAGGGGGGCCTCGGCGTCGTGGCCGGGATTGCCGCGCAGGAAGGACACGAGATCGCTGGTCGCGACGAAGGCGAGGCCGGCGGGGATCGCCTCCGTCGCCGGATAGACGAACTCGAAGATCGCGCCGGCATCCTGCCCCTCGGGGCGGGTGATCTCGATCGTGCGCTCGTCGATGTAGCGGAACGACAGCCCCTCGGGCGTCTCGCGGGGCGCGTCCGGGGTCGGGCGCACGGTGAGCGTCGCCTGGCTCGGGTCCATGTCGGCGGCGGGGTAGCTGAGCGTGCCGGTGCTGACGCCTTCGGTGTCGTCGAAGATGAACTCCTCCCGCGACGGCCCCGTCACGTCCTCGAGCACCGGCAGGTCGATGGACAGGAGCGCCTCGTCGAGCCCCGGCTGCCAGCCGCCCCAGACGAGGGTATGGCCCTCCGCCATCATGAACCCGTCGCCGGGATCCTCGGCGGTGAAGACATCGCTTCCGGCCGAGAGGTTCAAGAGCGGGAAGCTCAGGTTCCGGCCCCGGTTCGGGATCTCGTAGAAGAGCGTGCCGGATCCCTCTCCGGTCGGGCGCAGGATGACCACCTCGGCGCTGAACGCGACCTCCCCGTCCGCGTTCACGGGGGCCTTGTCGATATCGACGATCCGGGCGGCCCGGTCCGAGGCGGGATCGATCGCGAAATACGCGACGCCCTCGATCCGCTCGTAGGGACCCGCCTCGCCGAACGCCTGGCCGTCAAAGGCGGGCTGGGTGCTCGAGACCTCGAACCGCGTCACGCGGGCATCGGACGGTGTCGCCGACACCGCGAGGAGCGCGGCAATCGCCGTGGAGGTGGAAAGGACCGTCGCGTCGAACTTCATGGTCATCCTCCCTGTCCGCGACGGACCACCATCGGATGCGACCTCGCGGGTGAGGACAACCTGTCGTATCGGGTCCCCCCCCACAACGGCATTCTGGGTCCGAACGCGGCGGCGTCGCCGGGCCCGAGCGGCGGAGCGCTCGGCATCGGCGCGCTTGGCTGCAAGCGTCGCCGAGCGCGGTCCAGTTCACCGGGACGTCCTCGGGCACGCGGAGCTCGCCGGTCCTCGGCCCGTCGCCGATCATCTGCAGGCAACTCTCGGCGTGGAAGCCGTGGCGAAGGGCGGTGAAGGGAACGCCGCTTGCCTGCAGGTCCCGCTCGGTGCGCCGGTGCTGGGCGGCCGGCGCGAAGGCGGAATTTTCCCGTGCGCCCATGTGGCTCGTGTGGATGAGGCGCCGCGCACGGGCCTTCCGGGCCGCGTCGATGGCGGTGCGGTGAAGGCTCAGGGCCTCGTCGCCCAGCTTGTCTGCGGAGACGAGCAGGACCTTCTCCGCCTGGCGGCGGCCCCGGGCTATCTCGCGGACAACGGCATCCCGACGGATCTCGAGGACCTGGCCCGGCACGAGGCCATCCGCTACCGCCTGCCCGACGGACCGTTCCTGCCCTGGATCCTGAAGGACGGCCCCCGGACGATCACGGTCGGGCCGGTCATGCGCCTCGCCCTGAGCGGGGATGCCCTCGATACCGGGCGCGCCTATGCCCGGGCCGGGATCGGCATCATCGGCGCCGTCCGCACCTGGCTGGAGGACGCTTTCGCCGCTGGAACGCTGGTGCCGGTCCTGCCCGATCGCTGGTCCGACATGGATGGCCCGCGGCTCTGCTATCCCGACCGGTCCGGCTCCGCCGCGCTCGGGGCGTTCGTCGCGATCTGCCGAAGGACCCGCGGTCGATAGGACCCGGTCGAGATCCGATCCGGGATCGCGACGGAAAGGGAGGGACGGCGAGGGGCCGGGTCGCGGCATCCCGGGCCGGCTCGACGGTCCGATCCGGCCCGATGCCACCGCCGGCGCCGTGGCGACCGGATGCCGCGCGGGGCGATCGCCACGAGCGCTCCGGTGCCGGGACCGCGAACGCGCGCCTCCATCCTCCGCCCGGCCTGGACCGGATCACATCCGCAAGGCCGGCGACGAATGGACCGGCGCCCGGCCGTCCAGCGCCGCCCGCGCCGCCCGCGCCGCCCGCGCCGCGGAGACCTCGTCCCGGATCGAGGTGAGATCGTCGCGATCGTTCATCTGGTCCATGGCGTAGTCGCTGACCCGCCCGATCTCCGCGTCGATCGCGGAATGGGCTTCGGGCGGGGCGAGCGTTCCCACATCCGCGAGCATCTTCAGCAACCGTAGGACCACGGCCGGCTCGCTTCCGCCGTAACGGCAGGGCTGGTCGACCGCGAGGCGGACGCAATCGGCCAGATCGGCGCCCGGCACCGCGACCAGCAATGCGCCGTCGCCATCGCGGGCCACGCCGTTCGGCAGCCCGTCGTGCCCCAGCCGGCAGAGAAGCACCGTCATGTGATCGATCGCCTGGTTCGCGGTGTAGGGATCGTTGAGAGAGGGCGACATCGCCCGGACCGCCACGCCCACGAGCTGCCGAAACCCGTAGGAGACATCCGTGTCCTCGGACCGGTCGGCGCCGATCTCCACGGCCTTGCGCAGATGCCGGCGCATCGCGCCGGCGTCCACGGCCTGCCCGGTCCGCGACCAGTACCAGGCGAGCGGCGTGGCCTCCACCACGTGATCGCCGATCATCGGCCGCATCCCGAGCGTCGCCCCTTCCCGACGGGCCTGTTTCGCGCGGTGCTCCACGTCGATCTCCCGGACATAACCGCTCCGCCAGGCATCGAGGAGGACCGCCTCTGCCGGCGGCGCGGGCAGCGGGTCGCGGATCGCGGTGTGGGTCTGCCTGCGGACGGCCCGGTTCGACAGGGCGATCGCGTGGCGGCTGTCATGGGAGACGCGGTCCATGGTCTTGTGGACGCGGATCGACTGGGTGATGTGCTGGGCGAAATAGGCGACGGCGCCGACGCAGGCCATGAAGAACGCCATCCCGAGGAAGATCGCCAGGCGCGGCACCGGCTCGGGGCTGCTCGAGGGCGGGAAGGATTGCAGCACGGCCAGGAGATAGGCCACCGTCCCCGCGAAGATCCCGAGCGTCACCTTGGTCGCCCGGTCGCGGATGAAGTTCCGCAGGAGACGGGGCGAATATTGCTGGTGGACGAGCTGCAGGCCGGTGATCGTCAGCGAGAAGATCACCGAAAGCGCCGTGACGAGTCCGCCGACGAGGGCGGTCAGGATGCCGCGGCCCGTGGAACCGTCGCCCAAGAACAACGTGGCCGCGATCGTGCCCGGGCCGAGCTGCACCCGGCTGATCCAGAGACCGAAGAGATAGGCCAGGGCCACGGCCACAATGGGCCACAGCCAGAGTGACATGTTCGCCTGGCGCCACAAGGCGCCGGCGCCTCTTCTTCGGTTCATCGGACCGCTCCGTCGGGATGTGCCTGGCCCGACAGGGGCGCGGCGCTCGGGGTCCAGTCCACGGCGCCCCTGTCCCGCAGACCTCCCCCCGCGACCGCGGCGCAGGCGGGCCGCGCCGCAGCACCGGGAGCGCCCGGCAACGGGATGTGACGCCGGCTTCCCCCCGCTTTCGGGTCCTCCTGGAGCGGGGTCGTCCGCGTCGGTCGGCGCCGAACGCCCGGTTCGACGAACTGCCGCGATCCGAGGTCGGGTTGGAGGTGCGCCCGAGCACCCATTTCGTCGGCCGACGCCCCCGCGGCACGGGGTGCGACCCGCGGATCATCGCGGCGGGCGACGCGACGCCGTCCGACAAGGGGGGCAGACGACCGATCGCAACGACGCCGAAGCGGCTCGGCGCCCCGCCGCCACGAGCCCCCCGGCAGGCGGGGCGTTCCGATCGGGCTCTCCGGCGACCGGCTCTGGCTCGACGACCCGATTGCGGCGGTGTCGCCGGAGATCGAAGTGATCAGCCGGACCGAGGAGACCTGCGCGACCATCGTGCCGATCCCGGACATCGGGCCGATATTTGACGGACGGAGATCGGATCGGTGTCTAGAACGATCCGACCGGAGCCGTCATGTCCGCCAGCCATGACCTCCGCCGGTGGGGCCGGCCGATGTCTCGTATCAGACGCCGTCGAACCAACGTCCGTCGATGCGGACGCGCTCGACCATCTCGGTGGCGACGCCGAGGCCGTTCTCCTTCAGGAGGTCGCAGAGGCGGTCGCCGTCGATGAGGTCGATCGCGATGGCCCCGTCCCGGGTCGCCTCGTCGGTCGCGGCGGGGGTGTAATGGCCCGTGGTGATGAAGAGCCCCTTGTCCGCCCGGCCCTGGAGGGCCCCGCGGAAGTCGCGGATCTCCTTCGCACCGACCCCGCCCTTCCAGCGCTTGCACTGGAAATAGACCTGGAACGAGACGAGGTTCACCCGCAGGACGCCCAGCCCGTCGATGCCGCCGTCGCCCGTCTTGCCGCGCACCTCGACCCTGGTGAAGCCGGCCTCGCGCAGGAGGCGCTGCGACAGGCGCTCGAAGGCATCGGGAGGCATGGCGCCCACGACGGACAGGAGCGCGGTCTTCCAGTCCTCCTCGCCGGCCGGGCCGGCATCGGCCGCCTCGATGACGACATCGACGCCGCCCGGGGCCTGCGCGACCGCCTCCTTGGCCTTGCGCTTCCGGCGCGCCTTCTCGCGCTCCTCGGCCTGGACTGTCTCGACGATGGCGGCGACGGGGGCGCGGTCATGGATCGCGCTCCCGGCCTCGGTGATCGCCCAGACGCCGCGCGCGGAATTCTCGACGGCGCCGCCGCGCCGCAAGTAGGTGCGCGCCCAGGAGAGGTAGTAGTTCACCTTCAGCCGCTGTTCGTTGTTGGGCATCGAGATCGACTGTTCGGCCTCCGGGAGGCCCTCCATCTCGATCACCGTCTCGTCGATTTCCTGGATGCTTCCCGACCCGCCCAGATGCCGAAGCGCCGCGAGGGTGGCGAGCATCATGCCCGGCAGGTCCGGCAGGCCCTGGGGCTCGATCACGAAGCGGCGGTCAGACGGCATAGCGGCCCTCCCCGGTCATCTCCGCCATGCCGAGGCCGGCGAGCGTCGCCGGCAGCGGCTCGACGTTCGTGGCGCGACCACGGGCGAAGGGGCGGGCGACGGTCTCGGCATCGGCCCCGCCCAGTTCCTCCGGCGTGATCCGGCAGCGGTCGCCGTCCGGGACCTGGGTGTGGCCCCGGCCCCGGAAGTCGGCATGGACATCCACGACGTTCCCGACATCGACGATCGGCAGGAATGGCGGCCAGCCATCCTCCTTCGAGACCGCCCGCGCAGAGCCGTCCGCCTGATCGCGGGTGCGCAGCATCGTGTCCTCGCCCCCCCGCGGGCCGCGGCGGCCATGGCCCAACCGGCCCTGCGGCGCCTCCTCGTGCGAAAGGTGGCTCCTCTGCTCTGAGTCCGCCTCGGAGCCGGCGCCCCGCTTGGCCTCCGTGATGAAGCACTGGCGTCGGCAGGGATCTATCCGACGGTTTCTGCGGGCGCCGGTATGGGTCTCGGTGAGCGGGCGTTCGAACCGGTCCTCGTCGGTCTGACCGTCGCTCTGGGCGGGCTTCGGACGATCGACCGCGCGCATGTCGCAGAGCTCGGAGGCGAAGGTCTGGAAATTGGCGCGCTCGCTCCCGCCGGAGGCGCGCCACCGCGCGATGAACTCGTCGACCTGCAAGACCACTCTCCCTCGTTGATGGCACAGTGCATGCAAGGGAGCGAGGCGACAACACCTTCTCATGTGCAATCAATGCGGGAGTAGCCGTCGCAACGTTCGTCCCACCCGTTGGCCTTGTCGCGCGACGGCCAAGCGAGGGATTCATCCGGTGAATCCAGCGTGGGAGCCGGGCTTCCTGAGCCGGCCCGCCCCGCCGAGCGACAAGACCGGGAGTTGGCCGGCCTGCAACGACGCACCGGAGCAGCGGGGCTCGCTGACGCGCCGGCGCGGTAGGTTTGATCGCTCAGGACGCAGACGGCGTTCCATCCCGACCGATGGCGCGCCGCCGTCGCCACGGTGGACGCTTGGGGCTTCACGGCGGCGGTGCGGCGAGCGGACGTGCTGCAATCCACGCCGAGCGCGCGCATCCCGAAGCCGGAGGCGCTCGCCGGTCAGCCGCTCCTGCCGCGCTTGGGCCCACCGGGTCGTTCCGGCAGCCGCCGGACACTGGCGGGCGGCGCAGGCCTACCGGATCCTGGGATCGTGCGACCAGGCCCGGGGCGATCTGGCGAGTACGGACCTCCCCGGCCGGGTCCGGAACGGCATTCCGGGATCAGGTCGCCGATGTGCTTCGGGAGTATCGCCGGAAATGTCCGGGCGTGGAACTCGCCGTCTCATGGGCCGTCTCGGTCGAGCGCGCGGAACGGGTTCAGACCCGGGACCTTGGTCGTGACGCGTCGACCGAATGTCCCGGGCGGGGAGGTCCTGAGGCGAGCGGCCATGCGGTGGGTTTGGGCCCCCGATTTCACGCCGGACGCGGGCAACGAATGCCCCCTCTCCGCTTATCCCGAGGATAGCTGTCCCGTCCGGACCGCCATGACATCGGCACTGACCGCAGCCGGCATGCCGTGGCCGATCACCTTCACCAGCCCCGGCCTGACCGGTCAGATCATCGTGGTGGGGGCCGGCCTCGCCATCACGCGGCGTTGTCGGGGGCACTGGCGGAAGAGGACCACGAAGGAACGAGATCGGAGATTTCGGCCCGGCCGTTCGAGGTTCGAAACGAAATCTCCCTGAGTATTCACGACAAGGAACATCGGTGTCTGGTACGCGAGCGCGGCCGTCCGGCGGACCACGCCGACGATCACCCTGGCATGGATGAGCGCCGCCTTCTACCGGGCCTGGTGGATCTCCTGGTCGCCCGTCATGGGCATGTTCATCGCGCGCGTCAGCCGCGGCCGGACGGTGCGCGAGTTCATCACCTGCGTGATCCCGATCCCGACCGACGTCTCGATGGTCTGGATGGCGGCCTTCGGCGGCACCGCGATCAGCCAGGTCGTCGCGCAGGGGACGGATTCCCGCGTCCACGGGAACGTCATCGCCAATTGCAACGACGCCATCGCGATGTTCGCTATGCTGGCGAACTGCCCTTCACGCGCGTCGTGTCGAGGATCGGCATCATGCTCGTGCTGGTCTTCCTCGTCACCTCGTCGGATTCCGGCTCGCTCGTGATCGACGCGATCACCGCCGGCGGCAAGACCGAGGCGCCCACGGCGCAGCAAGTGTCCTGGGCCACGACCGGGGGCCGGGTCGCGATTGTCCTGCTGATCGGCCGCGGGATGACCGGGCTTCAGGCGATGGTGAGCACCTCGGGCATCTTCGTCACCGCGATCCTGCCGTTCCTCTGCCGGTCGATCCGGGAGGGCCTGCGGACCGAGCCTTCGTCAGGATAACGAGCCGCCCTCGGACAGATCCCGGACGGCCGCGCCATCGGCCGCGACGCCGGTCCGGTCCCCGGACGGCGTCGCGATCCAGTCCGCGAAGACCCGGGCGTTCGGGGACGCGCGGGGGTGGATCCGCAGGTAGAAGACATGCGGCGAGACGACCTCTTGGGGGCAGAGGCGGACGAGGCTGCCCTGCTCCAGAAGCGATCCGATCAACGTCTTCCATCCCAGCACCGCCCCGACGCCGTCCTGCGCCAGTTGCAGCGCGATCATGAAGTTGTTGACGGTGAAGCGCTTCCCCGTCGGCGCGCCGGCCCCGAACGTGGCGAGCCAGTCCGTCCAGCCCGTCCATTCCCGCCGGTCCGACGCCATGTGGATCAGGGGCGCGCGGGTGAGATCGGCGATCCCGCGCATGTCGTGGGTCCGGGCATAGGCCGTGGATCCGACCGCGACGATACCGTCCCGGAACAGGGGGCGGCAATCCTCGCCGTCGCCGGGAACGTCCCCGTAATGGATGCTGAGATCCACGCGGGGTTCCGTCGGGTCGATGTCGCTGACGATCTGCGAGACGACGATGTCGGGGTGGGCGAGCCAGAAGGCGGAGATCTGCGGCGTCAGCCAGAAGGCGCTGACCGCGGTGGTGGCATGGACGACGACCTCCTCGCCGTCCGGCCGGCCGCGGATCTCGCGGACGGCGCCGGATATGCCGGTGAAGCCGCGCTGGAGCGCCACGAAGAGATAGGCCCCCGCCTCGGTCAGCTCGACGCCGCGATGCTGGCGCCGGAAGAGCGGCTGGGCCAGGTCGAGCTCCAGCGCCTTGACCTGATGGCTGATCGCCGCGGGCGTCACGTTGAGCTCGCGGGCGGCGGACTTGAAGCTGTTGTGCCGCGCCGCCGCCTCGAAACACGCGAGCGATGTCAGGGAGGGAAGGGAATAGGGCCGGGACATGTGTCGCGTTCGACCTCCAGGTTGCCGCAAACCGGACGAGTTAGAATAACTAATTCGAGGGTGAAAATTTGCACTATTGAGCGGCGCTCCGCGCGGGTCCAGGGGGTCGGACGAACTTACCCCCTCTCACCTGCGAGGTCGCGCGATGGCATATCCTCTCGAACAGCTTCTGGCCCGTCGCCGGCCCGGCTTCTCCCTCGAGCAACCCTTCTATACCGATCCCGGCCTCTTCGATCGGGACATGGCGGAGATCTTCTACCGCGACTGGCTCTACGCCATTCCGGCCTGTCAGCTGGCCAAGACGGGATCCTTCGTCCGGCTGAAGATCGGCGCCTACAACGTCGTGATCGTGAAGGGCGCCGACGGGGAGATCCGCGCCTTCCACAATTCCTGCCGCCATCGCGGCTCGGTCCTCTGCGAGGCGGCGCAGGGCCACGTCGCCAAGCTCGTCTGCCCCTATCACCAATGGACCTACGAGCTGGACGGGCGCCTGCTCTGGGCGCGCAACATGGGGCCCGATTTCGACCCCTCGAAATACAACCTCCGCCCCGTCCACCTGCGCGAGCTCTGCGGGCTGATCTTCATCTGCCTGGCCGAGGCGGCGCCCGATTTCGACGCCTTCGCCGACCTCGCACGCCCCTATCTGGCGGTCCACGACCTGCGGCGCGCCAAGGTCGCCCATACCACCAGCATCACGGAGAAGGGCAACTGGAAGCTGGTCTGGGAGAACAACCGCGAGTGCTACCATTGCGGCGGCGCGCATCCCTCTCTCTGCCGGTCCTTCCCGATCGACCCCGAGATCGGCGGCGTCACCGCCGATGGCGGGGCCTCGCCGAAGCTGCAGGCGCATTTCGACAGGTGCGAGGCCGCCGGGTCGCCCGCGCAGTTCCGCATGGCGGGCGGCGGCCAGTACCGGGTCGCGCGGATGCCGCTGAACGAGGGCGCGGTGAGCTACACGCTGAGCGGCAAGCCGGCGGTGCGCCGACCGCTCGGCCGGGTCGCGCCGGCCGATGCCGGATCGCTCCTGATGTTCCACTACCCCTCGACCTGGTGCCACTTCCTGCCCGATCACAGCCTGACGTTCCGCGTGACGCCCATCGGCCCGCGGGAGACCGAGGTGACCACGACCTGGCTCGTGGACCGCGACGCGGTGGAGGGCGTGGATTACGACCTGGAAACCCTGACCCAGGTCTGGACCCACACCAATGACGAGGACCGCCATATCGTCGAGGCCAACCAGCAGGGCATCAATTCCCCCGCCTACACGCCCGGCCCCTACAGCCCGGTGGAGGAAACGGGCGTGATCCAGTTCGTGGACTGGTATGCCGCGTGCATGACGCGCGCCTGCGGGCAGAGATCCCTGGCGGCGGAGTGAGCGGCATGAACGCCTACAATCAGCCCACCCTCGCCTTCTGGAGCGACAGCGAGCCCCTGGAATGCGTCTCGCGCCTGCCCGAGGCGCCGAACGTGGTGACCTTCACCTTCCAGGCCCCCTCGGGCGCGCTCTTCAACCACAAGCCCGGACAGTTCGTCACGCTCGAATTGCCGGTCCCGGGCGGACCGCTGCACCGGACCTACACGATCTCCTCCTCGCCCTCGCGGCCGACCTCGCTGACGATCACCGTCAAGGCGCAGAACGCCTCTCTCGGCACGCGCTGGATGCTCGACACGCTCCGGCCGGGCATGCGGCTCAAGGCGACCGGACCGGCGGGCGGCTTTTCCTATGTCGATCACCCGTCACGGAAATACCTCTTCATCTCGGCGGGCTCCGGCATCACGCCGATGATGTCGATGACGACGCACATGTACGATGCCGGCCGCGATCCCGACATCGTCTTCGTCAACTGCGCCCGCCGCCCGTCCGAGATCGTCTTTCGCGAGCGGCTGGAGCACATGGCCGCCCGCATCATCGGGATCGAGCTTGCCTGGGTGGTGGAGGGCACCGATCCCTACCAGCCCTGGACGGGGTTCCGGGGGACCCTGAACCAGCTGATCCTGGGCCTCGTCGCCCCGGATTACCTGGAGCGGGAGGTGTTCTGCTGCGGACCGGAGCCGTTCATGCAGGCCGTGCGGGACGCGCTCTACGGCCTCGGCTACGACATGGACCGCTACCACCAGGAAAGCTTCCACGCCCCCCTGCCCGATACCGGTGCGATCCCCGAGGACGTGACCCTGCACGAGGAGGAGACCGCCGAGGTGGAGTTCGCCGCGTCCGGCAAATCGGTGAAGGTGTCGCAGACGGAGACGCTGCTGGCCGCGGCGCGGTCGGCGGGCGCCCTGATCCCCTCGGGCTGCACCTTCGGGGTCTGCGGCACCTGCAAGGTCCGCAAGACCGCCGGGGAGGTGCACATGGTCCATAACGGCGGCATCACCGAGGAGGACATCGCCGACGGCTACGTCCTCGCCTGCTGCACGAACCCGATCGGAAAGGTGACACTCGATGCCTGACGGAACCGGACGCCCCTCGACCGATCCGCTGCTGCAGCCCTACCGGCTGCGGCATCTGACGCTGAAGAACCGGCTGATGATCTCGGCCCACGAGCCCGCCTATCCCGAGGACGGGATGCCCAAGGAGCGCTACCGCGCCTACCACGTCGAGCGCGCCCGGGCCGGGATCGGCCTGACCATGACCGCCGGATCGGCCAGCGTGTCGCGCGACAGCCCGCCGGTCTTCAACAACATCCTCGCCTGGAAGGACGAGGTGGTCGGATGGATGCGGGATCTGACCGACGAATGCCACGAGCATGGCTCCGCGGTGATGATCCAGCTCACCCATCTCGGGCGGCGCACGCGCTGGGACAAGGGCGACTGGCTGCCCGTCGTCTCGCCGGGTCACGAGCGCGAACCCTCCCACAAGGCGTTCCCGAAGAAGGCCGAGGGCTGGGACATCGCGCGGCTGATCCACGACTATGCCGCCGCCGCCCAGCGCATGCAGGACGCCGGGCTCGACGGGATCGAGCTGCAGGCCTACGGCCACCTGATGGACCAGTTCTGGTCGCCGCTGACCAACGCCCTCGACGGGCCCTATGGCGGCCCCTCCCTCGACAACCGCCTGCGCTTCACCTTCGAGGTGCTGGGCGCGATCCGGGAGGCCTGCGGGCCGGACTTCATCGTCGGCGTGCGCTATACCGGCGACGAGGAGCTGGCCGGTGGCCTGACCAACGCCGACGGGCTGGAGATATCGCGGCGGCTGAAGGATAGCGGCCTCGTCGATTTCCTGAACGTGGTGAAGGGGCATATCGACACCGATGCCGGCCTGACGGACGTGATCCCCGTGCAGGGCATGCGCTCCGCCCCGCATCTCGACTTCGCCGGCGAGATCCGCGCCGCGACCGCGTTCCCCACCTTCCATGCCGCCAAGATCCAGGACGTGGCGACCGCCCGCCATGCCATCGCGAGCGGCAAGCTCGACATCGTCGGCATGACCCGCGCCCACATGGCCGATCCCCATATCGTGGCCAAGATCCTGCGCGGCGAGGAGGAGCGCATCCGCCCCTGCGTCGGGGCGAATTACTGCCTCGACCGGATCTACCAGGGCGGCATGGCGCTCTGCGTCCACAATCCCTCCACGGGGCGGGAGCTGGAACAGCCGCACGCGATCGCGCGGGCCGAGCGTCCGGGCAGGGTCGTGATCGTCGGTGCGGGTCCCGCCGGCCTGGAGGCGGCCCGCGTCGCGTCCCTGCGCGGCCACGAGGTGATCCTCCACGAGGCGGCGAGCGATCCCGGCGGTCAGGTCCGCCTGACCGCCCGCACCGAGCGGCGCCGCGAGATGATGCAGATCGTCGACTGGCGCGTGGCGGAATGCGAGCGCCAGGGCGTCGGCTTCCGCTACAACAGCTTCGTCGACGGGGCGGACGTGTTGGCCCACGCCCCCGACGCGGTGATCGTGGCGACCGGCGGCCTGCCCCACGTGGAGGTCCTGTCGGAGGGCTGCGACCTCGTCGTCTCGGCCTGGGACATCCTGTCGGGCGACGTGGCCCCGGGCGAGAACGTCCTGATCTACGACGACGCGGGCGACTACCCCGCCCTGCAGGCGGCCGAGAAGATCGCCGCCACCGGCGCCCGGGTGGAGCTCGTCACCCGCGACCGCAACATCGTCCCCGAGGTGATGGCGATGTCGCTGACGCCCTCGCTGAGGATCCTGCAGGCCCATGACGTGACCTTCACCCCCACCTGGCGGGTGGACGCGGTGCGCCGCGACGGCAACGCGCTCGTGGGTCACGTCCGTCAAGATGGTGGGAATTGGGAGGTGGCCTGGTGTCAAGATCAGGCGGCTTCGGTTGAGATGCTGAG
>CANKVU010000002.1 GCA_947487205.1 uncultured Paracoccaceae bacterium
TCGGGCCCTCGAGGTTCACCTCCATCACCTCCAGAGGCTTGCCCGCCTCCAGCGCTACCGCCGCGCGTGTGCGCATCCTGCGTCTCCCTCTGTCCTGTCGCCCCACGAGCCAGGGGCGTTGCCGGTATACTTCCGCGTACCCCTGCCCCTCACAAGGCAGACCTTGGTTGGTGTCCCGGGGCCGGCCGCCCGCGTGGACAGCGGCGGCGCGAGCGGTCATCCTCGGGGGCGGGAGGTTTCCGAAGATGCCGTCACGCCCGATCCTTGCCACCACCGTCGCCGCCGTGATGGCCGCGCTGGCCGCCATCCCCGCGGCCGCGGCCGATTACGCGGACCCGACATGGCCCTGCATCCAGCGCAAGGTGGACGCCCTGTCGCCGGCGCTGATGTGGTCGGGCCCGCTGGCCGCGCCCGGCCTCGACGCGGAGACCGCCCAGGCGGCCGACGCGCTGGCCCGCACGCTGGTCCTGCGCCGCGTCGACGTGGCCGCGATGGAGGAGGCGATCGACGGCTTCGCCGCCGCGCACGGGCGCGACCCGGCCCTGATGGGCCAGGTCTTCGCCACCGCCTTCGACAGCCTGTCCGAGCGGCGCCAGCGCATCATGGCGGGGATCGAGGATTATTCGCTGGGCCAGATCGCCCTGGCCGAGCGCATCGACGCCGCCCGCGCCGAGATGGCCGAGGCGATGGCGGCCGAGGCCCCCGACCACGACCGCGTCGACGCGCTGGAGGAGCGGATCGACTGGGACGAGCGGATCTATACCGACCGCCAGCGCTCGCTCACCTATGTCTGCGAGACGCCGGTCCTGCTCGAGCAGCGCCTCTACACCATCGCCGAGAAGCTGCGCGCCGCCGCCGGGGGCTGAGCGCCCGCGCGTCGCCGCGCCCGTCCGTCATTCCCATTCCAGCTCGGTATAGGCCACCGTGGCGTTGCGGGCGTTGAACGCGTCGAAGAGCTGCCAGCTCTTCGCCTGCCCGGCCGCGACATCCTCCACCGCCGCGCCCAGGCGCAGCCCCGCGTCGAGCGCGGCGCGGGTGTCGCGCGCCAGCACGTCTAGATACGCGGCCTGCGCCGCCGCCCCCTCCGGCCAGTCGAGCAGCATCGCCCCGTGGCCCGGGACCACGCCGGCGAGGTCCATCGCCGCCAGCTCCGCCGTCGCCGCCTGCCAGCCCCCGAGCGCGCCGTCGAGCGCCGGCACATGCGCGTCGAAGACGAGGTCCCCCGCCATCAGGATGCCCGTGCGGCGGTCCAGCACCGTCAGGTCGACGGGCGAATGGGCGGCGGGCCAGGCGCGCAGTTCCAGCACCCGCCGGCCCAGGTCGAGCGTCTCGACCCCCGCGACCTCGTGGTCGATCGCCGGGATCGCGGTGCCGAGCGCCGCGCGCGCGCCCACCGCCTCCTCCAGCCGGGACAGGTAGCTTTCGGCCCGGTCGGCCAGCGCCCGGCCGAGCCCGGCGGCGCCGATCACCCGCGCCCCCGCCCCGGCCAGCACCTCCGCCCCCAGCGCGTGGTCGGGATGCATGTGCGTGAGGATGACATGGGAGACGGGCAGCCCGGTGCGCGCCCGGACCGCGCGCCACACGGCCTCCCCCATCCACCGGGCCGAGCCGGCGTCGATCACCGCGACCGAATCGGTGCCCACGACGAAGGCGAGGTTGGCGATGTCGCCGCGATTGTCCCTTTCCCATTCCGCGACCGCGCCCTGGTGGACGAACAGGCCCGGCGCCACCTCGGCGAAGGGCAGCGCCTCGCCCGCGGGGCGGCAGGCGGGGCGGGACGCCGCGACCGGCCCGGGCAGCGCCGCCGGCGGATCGGCGGCCAGCGCGGCGGCGCAGGCGGCGCGCGTCGGCGCCTCGAAGCCGGGCAGCAGCGCCTCCCGGCAGGTCCGGGCCGCCTCGGTGGCGCAGATCAGGACGAAGGCCTCGAACATGGGGGCGAGCCTAATGCGAAAGGAGCCGTGGGCGGCAGGGCGACTTTCGGCCATGATGGGGCCGTGACGCTCTCGGGAGGAGTAGTGATGAGACATCCGGGCCCCATCCTTTTCGCCCTCGCCCTGGCCCTCGCGCCGGCCCTGCCCGCTCGGGCGGCGGACGATCGCGACAACCCGCTCGGCGACAGCGCCAGCTGGCAGGCGATCCGGGGCGACGTCCTCGGCGACGCGCCGGTGGCGCCCGCCGGCGACCTCTTCGTGCTCGACGCGCCCTACCGCGCCGAGGACGCCGCGACCGTGCCGCTGCACATCCGCCAGACCGATCCCGGCACGCCGATCCGCGGCGCCACGGTGGTGATCGACGAGAACCCCGCCCCGGTGGCCGCGACCTTCGTCTATGGCGACGCGATGGCGCCGCTCGATTTCGAGCTCCGCGTCCGGGTCAACCAGTATTCCAACGTCCGCGTCATCGCCGACACCGCCCGGGGGCTCAGGATGGCGGGCGCCTTCGTCAAGGCGTCGGGCGGCTGCTCGGCCCCGGCGACCAAGGACCCCGAGGCCGCCCTGGCGGGGATGGGAGAGATGCGCCTGCGCCTCTTCGGCGCGCCGGACGGCGCGGCGGCGGAGGCACGGGCCAGCACCCCCCGGCGCGAGGCGCAGATCATGATCCGGCACCCGAACTATTCCGGCCTCCAGCGCGACCAGGTCACGCACCTCTTCATCACCGCGCATTTCATCGACCGGCTGGAGGTGCGCCAGGGCGCGGATCTGCTCTTCTCGATGGAGGGGGGGATCTCGATCAGCGAGAACCCGGTCTTCCGCTTCGCCTACGACGACAACGGCGCCCCCGCCCTGACCGTGCGCGCCACCGATACCGAGGGCAACGTGTTCGAGCACGTCCTGCCCAAGGCCGCGACCTGACCGGGCGGCCGCCGCCCTATCCCAGGCTGCTGCGCGCCAGCGCGGCGATCAGGTCGGTGCGGGTGACGATCCCCACGATCCGGCCGCGCTCCAGGATCGGGACGGCGTCGACGTCGCTGTCGGCCATCATCGGCAGCAGCGCCCCGAGCGGCGTGTCGGGCGTGCCGCGTGGCCCGGCCACGCCCATGATGTCGGCGGCCCGCACTGCCCCCGTGCGCCCCCCCTCGACCAGCCGCCGCATCGCCGGGCCGAAGCCGCGATCGAGCCTGAGCGCGTCGTCGCGGGCCCGGTCGATCAGGTGCAGCTGGAAGATGACGCCGAGATAGCGCGCCTCCGCGCCGACCACCGGCAGCGCGGTGAAGCGGTGGCGCCGGAACAGGTCGGCGACCTCGGTCAGCGGCGTCTCGGGGGCGACGCTCACCAGGTTGCGCGACATCACGTCGGCGGCGGTGGTGGGACCGGCCCGGTGGGCGGCGGCGCGCAGCTCGGCGGCGCCGATCAGGCGGGCCAGGTCCTCCACCCCCAGGTTGAAGGAATGCCGGTAGCGGTCGAGGATGTCGGTCAGCTCCGCCTCCGACAGGCCCAGCCGCTCGGCCGGCGCGGCGTCGGCGGTGCCGTGGCGGTTGGGGTCGTCGAACTGCCGGAACGGGTAATGGCGCCCGGTCAGCCGCCCGTAGGCGATGGCGACCGCCACCAGCACGACCGTGCCCAGCCCCACCGGCACGAAGGCGAAGGCGAAGCCCAGCTCACCCACCGCCTCGGGGCTCATGGCGGCGGTCATCGCGACGGCGCCGGCGGGCGGGTGCAGCGCGCGGCACAGGATCGTCGCGGTGATGGCGAGCCCCACGGCCAGCGCGATCCGGAGCGTGGGCTCGGCGACCGCCAGGCAGACGGCGACCCCGACCAGCCCCGCCACGACGTTGCCGACCACCGCCGACCAGGGCTGCGCGAGGGGGCTGTTCGGCACCGCGAAGAGCAGGACCGAGCTCGCCCCGAACGGCGCCACCAGATAGAGGCCCAGCCGCAGATCGACGGCCGGCGTCAGCACGAAGAGCCCGGCCAGGCCCAGCCCCACGAAGGCGCCCAGGCCCGCCCGCACCGCCTCCCGCAGGGCGGGCCGGGACATGGCGGGGCCGAATGAGCTCAGATGGAACACGGGCGCGCGGCGATCCTGGGGGTCGGACGGGCGGCCTGTCTTGCAGCCGGCGCCGGGGATGGCAACGGCCAAAGGCCCCGCCGCCCGGCGCTCAGAAGCAGATCATCTCCGCCTCGGCCTGGGCGCGGCGCAGGGCCGCGACCATGTCGTTGGCGGCCACGGCGCTGTTGAACACCGCCATCCGCTCGCCCCCGGTCAGGCGCAGCGACAGCACCGTCTCCGCCTCGACATATTCGGCATAGGGCAGGATCGCGGCGATCTCGTCGATCGAGCAGGCGCAGCGACGCAGCACGTCCCGCCCCTGCCCGTTGGCGGCCATGCAGGCGAAGACGTAATCGGCCCGCGCCTCGGTGGGATAATCGTTGAGCCGACCGGCCACGCCCGACGCGTCCGATTGCGGCGCCACCGGCACCGCGCCCCGGCTCGTGCCCGGCGCCACGGGCACCGCGCCCTGCGTCGCCCCGGCGGGCGGCGGGGCGCCGTCCTGCGCGACCGCCGGCGCGGCGGCCAGGCACGCGATTAGCAGCAGGCCCCTCATGGCGCGGCCTCCGTCCCGCGCAGCCGCGTCACCGAGCGATAGAGCGGCGCCGCCGCCCCCTCGGGCCCCGGCGCCACCGCCTCCAGCGACAGGTACCAGCCGGGCACCGCGTCGGACATGGTGACGGTCAGCGACAGGTCGGCGAACCCCTCCATCCGGGCGGCGTTCTCGTCGCCCTCGAAGGGGCGCAGGGTGACGCGGCGCGTCGCCACCTCGCGCCCGTCGAAGGTGGCCTGCCCGCGCTCCACCGCCACGTCCCGGGCCAGCGCCTCCTTCATCCGGTTGCGGATGTAGAAGGGCGAGCCGCCGGTGGCGGCGGCCATGTCGCGGACGGTCGATTCGTAGAAATACATGATCATCGGGTTGCCGACCCCGGCCGGAAAGCTGCCGAGCGGCACCTGCCCCGCCTCGCGGCGCAGGGTCAGCGTCGCGAGCGCCGCGTCCCCCTCCTCGACCGACAGCGCGACCGCCCCGGTCCCGCCCGACGGCTCCTCGGCGAAGGTCGCCGCCACCTCGCGGTCATAGACGAGCAGGCGGTCGCGCGGCACCGCGTCCAGCGTGCCGGTGCGGAACAGCGTGTCGTAGGCCTCGGTCGTGGATCCGTCGGTCCCGGCCGCGCCGGCCAGCGCGGGCGCCAGCGCCAGGATCGCGGCGGCCATCAAGCGTTTCATGGGCGTCCTCCCTGGGGCGCAGGCTACCGGCCGGGCGGGCGGTGTCACGGCCTACTTTCGTCCCTCTGCGCGGCGGGCGATCTCGGCCTTCAGGCGGGCGGTGTCGACCGGCTTCGTCATCACCGGCACGCCCGCCGCCGCCGCCGCCCGGTCGAGCGCCGCGCCCCGGTTCCCGGTCAGCAGGATCGCGGGCACGTCCCGCCCGGCGGCGGCGCGCGCGGCCGTTATCGCGTCGAGCCCGGTCGGCCCGTCGTCGAGCTGGTAATCGGCCAGGATGATGTCGGGCGGGCCGCCGATCTCGGCCACCCGCGCCACCGCGCCGGCGACGCTGCCCGCCGTCAGGACGCCCGCGCCCCACCCCGCCAGCACCTCGGTGGTGGCGAATTGCAGCGCCGCGTCGTTCTCGATCAGCAGCACGATCAGCCCCGCCGCCTCGTCCTCGCCGGGGGGCGCGGGACGGGCGCGCGGCGCGGGGACGGGGCGCGGATCGTCCACCCGCGCCATCGTCACGCCGAAGACGGAGCCGATACCGGGGGTGGAGCGCAGGGTCAGCGCGTGGCCGAGGTTGCGGCAGGTCCGCTCCACGATCGACAGGCCAAGGCCCATGCCGCCGGTCCCCGCCCCCGCGCCGCCGCGCGCGAATTCCTCGAAGATCCGCGCCTGCTCCTCCTCGGGGATGCCCGCGCCGGTGTCGTGCACCTCCAGCCGCACCGCGTCCCCCACCCGCCGGCAGCCGAGCAGCACCCGCCCGCCGGGGTCGGTATACTGGATCGCGTTCACCACCAGGTTCTGCACCGACCGCCCCAGATAGCGCGCGTCCGACCGCACCACCGCCCCGCAGGGCACCAGCGCCAGCCGTACCCCCCGCCCGCGGGCCAGCGGCGCCTGGTCGCGCACCACGCCCCGCATCAGCGGGTCGAGCGCCACCTCCCCCGGCTCCAGCGCCCGCTCGACGCTGTCGAGCCGCGAGATGTCGAGCAGCGCCTGCAGCAGGTACTCGATCGAGTCGAAGCTCTGCTGCAGGTGCTCGATCCCCGGCGCCATGGCGGTGCCGCGCGCCCGGTCCGACAGCGACGCGATCAGCAGCTTGGCGGCGCTGATCGGCTGCAGCAGGTCGTGGCTCGCCGCGGCGAGGAACCGCGTCTTGGACGACACCGCCGCCTCGGCGGCGTCGCGGGCGCGGCGCAGCTGGTCCTCCACCTCGGCCTGGGCGCGCGATTGCGCGCGCAGCCGGCGGTTGGCCTCGGTCAGCTCGGCGGTGCGGGCGGCGACGCGGGCCTCCAGCATCTCGGTCTGGCGCACCTCCAGGGTCACGTCGGCCAGATCGACGATGAAGCCGCCATCGGGCAGCGGGTGGGCATGCAGGTCCAGCACCCGGCCCGAGGCATGGCGCAGCCGCCGCCGCACCCGTCCCTGGCGCAGCAATTCGGGGTACCATTCCCCGACCCCCGGCACGCCGCGATCCAGGATCAGCCCCCGGCCGCGCAGCGTGCCCAGGATCTCGGCCAGCGACATCCCCTCCCCCAGCCCGGTCGGCGGCAGGCCCATCAGCCCCCGGAACCGCTCGTTCCAGAGCATCACGCGCCCCTCCCGGTCGAAGGTGCAGAGCCCCGAATCGAGGTGCTCCACCGCCGCCTTCAGGTAATGCGCCTGCCGGTCGATCAGCGCCTCGCGCTCCGAGCGGTTCTGCCGCACGATGGCCGAGATGTCGGTCTGCAGCAGCACCACGTTGCGCGGGCTGGTGCGCTGCAGCCCGATCTGGAAGAACCGGTCGCCGGTCAGTTCCACCACCACCGACAGCGGCGCGTCGTGCACGTCGCGGGGCACCCAGGGCCGGGCCGCGTGATCCTCGGTCCGCACCACCGCCCGGCTCTGCCGCAGAAGGCCGAGATAGTCCGACAGGCCCAGGCCCGGCCGGATCGACCCGGCGATGTCGGGCAGCAGCATCCGGAACAGCTCATTGCAGAGTTCCAGCCGCCGGTCGACGAAGAGCGCGAAGCCGCCCTCCAGCGCCGACACGGCCTCGGCCAGATTGGCCTGCGCCCGCGCATGGTCGAGCCGCAGCGAGGCCAGCTCGCTCGTCGCCCGCTCCAGGTCGCGGGTCCGCGCCCAGACCTGGCCCTGCAGCTCGATGGCCGAGCGGAACGGGGCGAAGCGCGACGGGCGCAGATCGGCCTCGCGCGTGGCGCGGCGCATCAGCGCGTCGATGATCCGCGCCTGCCGCGCCAGCTGCGCCTCCAGGGGCTCGTCGGGGTCGATCACGGCGCCGCCCCCGGGGGGTAGACGGCCATTCCCACGAAGGTCTGGTTCAGGTGCAGGCCGCAATATTGCTCGCCCCAGGTGTTCAGCCCCACCACGCCCCGCGCGCGGAAGATCCGCGAGGCGGCGGCGTCGAGCCCCTTCTCGGCGATCTCCAGCCGGCGCAGGATGCAGTCGAAGCCCAGCACCGTCTCGGGCCGCCGCCCGTCGTCGCGCACCAGGTCCAGGCCCGCCTCCAGCGCGCCCTCGATGCCGCGGCCCCGCCCCAGCGTCAGGATCAGCCCGTCATCGATCTCGGACAGGAAGGACAGGCCCCCATCGGCGGTCGCGGACTGGATCGCGCGCACGTAATGGCCGCTGTTCTGGCGCAGGAGCGGCGGGTTCTCGGCAAAGATCCGCGGCCCCAGATCGGCCTCGGCGCAGCCGACCAGGCGCGCGTATTCCCGCGCCGCCGGCGCCCCGTTCAGCTCCGTCACCCGCCGGGCGCGGGGGTCGGCGCCGGTGACGACCATCCGCGTCTCGGTGGGCAGCACGTGGGTGAAGCCGATCCCCGCCACGTCGAGGTCGGTCTCCACCAGCACGACGAGGCCCGCATCGGCCCGCGCCCGCCCGTCGGCGAAGATCGCCCCGCCCGGCCCCTCGGGGCCGACCGAGCCGCCATAGACGTCCATCTCCTCCAGCGCGCCGTCGAGGGTGGAGATCAGCAGGTCCTCCTGCTTGGCGCGGCTGTCGGCGAAGCTCAGCGCGAAGCGCGTGCGCCCGGGGCGGCGCCCGAACGCCTCGGCCGCGGCGCGCGCCTCCCGCGACAGCCGGTCGATCGACAGCCGCGACAGGTCGGGGACATGCAGCGCGCGGGCGCGGAAATGCGCCGCGGCGAAGCCCAGCACCTGCACCGCCCCCCGCTCGTAGCCGCGATCGGTGATCTGGCCCGGCGCCACCACGCCGAAGGTCGGGCAGCCCGGCAGCGCCGCCGCCACCGCGCGGGCCAGATCGGCGTCGGACCCGCCGGGGGGCAGGATCGCCAGCGCGAAGGCGGTGGCGCGCGGGTCGATGCCGCGCGCCGCCTCGGCCACGGCGCGGGCGGTGTCGGGCCCGCGCGCGGTGCCGATGGCGACCGCGCGCGGGGCGGGGCCGGCGGGCGCGTCCCGGCCGCTCAGCCCGGCGCCCCGGGCCCGCCGCCGGTCCCGCCGGTCTCGCCGCAGATGCCGGCGCGGCGCGCCATCAGCGCCGCCTGGGTGCGGTTCTGCACCCCCAGCCGGCGCAGCAACGCGGTGATATGCGCCTTGACCGACGCCTCGGCCAGCGACATCTCCCAGGCGATCTGCTTGTTGGCCTTGCCGTCGCAGATCATCGCCATGATCCGCGTCTGCTGCGGGGTCAGCCCGGCCAGCCGCGCGCGGGCCTCCTCGCTCTCGGCCTCGGCGCGCTCGGCGCGGCCGCGCTCGCTGGCGGGCCCCGCGGTGAAGGTCCGCCCGCCGGCCACGTCGAGCATCGCCCGGCGCAGCGTCTCCGAGCTGTCCTCCTTGGGCATGAACCCCGCCGCGCCCGCCGCCATCAGCGCGTCGATCGTGGCCTGCGAGGCCACCGCCGAGATCACCAGGATCGGCGCCGGCGTTGCCGCGCGCAGCCGCGCGAACCCCTCCGGTCCGTCGGCGTCGGGCAGGCGCAGGTCGTACAGGATCAGGTCGGGCGCCGGCCCCTCCCCCAGCGCGGCGAGCGCCGCGGCCAGGCTCGGCACCACCCGGCCGGCGCAGCCCGGGCAGGCCTCGGTCACGGCGGCGCGCAGCGCCTCGGCATAGAGCGGATGGTCGTCGACGATCAGGGCCGTGCGGAACCGACCGGCGAAGGCCGCCATCGGGTTGTGCTTCATCGTCTCTCCTCCCGGTGCCGACGTTATCCCCATCCGCGCCGCGCGCAAGGGCCGCGCGCGCGGCGTCGGGACGGCCGGCCGGCCGGGAAGATCAGACCGACACGCCCTTCCGGCGCGCCGCATGGGTGGCGATCAGGTCCATCAGCGGCGGCGACAGGCAATCGTAGGGCGTCAGGCCCAGTTCCCGCAGGCGCCCGCGGATGTCGTCCATCTGGTCGGGCGGCGTGCCCGATTCGATCACCGAGGAGACGAAAGCGGCGAATTCCGGCGCCGACCAGCCGCTGTCGCGCGACAATTCCGTGTGCACGAAATCCAGTCCGTGGAACGGGTGGTTCGTGTCCTCGATCCGGCCGAACATGTGGGTGCCGCAATCGCGGCAGGCATGGCGCTGGATCGCGGCGTTGGAATCGACCACCTGGAGCTTGTCGCCATGCGCCGTCACTTCGACGTGATCGCGCCCGACCACGGCGATCTGGGCGAAGGTGGCGCCCTTCGGCTTCCAGCACTTGGTGCAGCCGCAGACGTGGTTGTGCGCGGTCTGCGACGAGACCCGTACCTCGACGGGATTGTCGGCGCAGGTGCAGCGCAGCGTGCCGCCGCCGAAATTCGGATCGCCGCGGGGCACCCCGCGATCGACCTGCGGGTGGATCTTGACATGCGTGTAGCGCGGCGCGTCCCCGGATCCCTCCTTGCCGCCGCCGCGTCCACCGCCGAAGAGGTTGTCGAGCAATCCCATGTGGTCCTCCCTCCGGGCGGCTCGGATCTCCGCCCCCGGATTCGAGCCTGCGGCGCGGCGCCGCAGGGGACAAGCCAACCATTGGTCGCAACCCCCCTGCCCGAACGGGGGGGCGGCGGCGGCGACGCTCACTCCCGCGCGGCCCCCCTGCCCGCGCCCGCCCCCTCCGTCGCCCTGTCGAAGGCGTCGGGGACCAGCTCCGCCCAGAAGGCGCAGATCGCGTCGTGGCACAGCGCCGACATCCAGCCGTGGCGCTCGAAATCGTCGCGCTCGCCCCCCGACAGCCGCGCCATGAAGAGCCGCCGGTCGGCGTCGCGCTGCGTGGGCGTGCGCGCGCCCACCAGTTCGGTGATGCGCCGCAGCCGCCGCTCCCGGTCCGAGGCGGGCGGGCGCGGCGCGGCCTCCCCCGACCTCCCCGGCCCCGTCTCCGCCGGGCCATAGCCGTCTCGGAACGCCGCCGCCAGGTAGCGCGCCGGGTGGCGCACCCCCTCCGCCGCGGCGACGTAGTCGAGCTTGGCGCCCACCACCCCCTCGCCGTGCTCGGCGATCCATTGCCGCGCCAGCCGGTCCGAGATCCCCATCGCGCAGAGCCGCTCGTAGACGGGCGCGTTGCGGACCCCGGCCCCGTCGTCGAGGTCGAGGATGGCGAGCTGCGGGTTCTTCTCGATCAGGAAGCGGATGTCGGTGATCGTGCGCCCGCGCTTGCGCGTCTCGGGCGTGACGACGATGTTCGAGGTGCGGTTCACCTCCGCCACCGCCGGCTTGATGATCTTGGCGTTGAGATGCTTGAACGTCTCGTAATAGGCGCTGTCGTTCACCCCCATCAGGCGGCGGAACGTCTCCAGCGGCCACCACCCCGTCGATCCCGTCCGCACGAAGCGGTAGCAGTTCTCGTAGAGCGCGAGCGCGTGCCCCGAGGTGAAGCGCCGCTGGATGTTGAGGTTGATGAGCGCGAACACCTTGGGGTCGCGCAGCTTCTCGGCCAGGGCGGGCGAATAGGCATAGGAGCACACCCCCTCCTTCAGCGTGGCGAAGGACAAAAGGCTCGACACCCCCCATTCCTGGCGCCCCTTCTCGTCCAGCATGTCCCACTCGGCGATCGTCTCCGCGAGGCCCCTGAGAGAGGCCTTCAGCGTCTCGGTGTCGTTCGAATTGTAGCCCACCATCAGCGCCAGCGTGCGCGCGTCGATGCGGAACACCGCCTGCTCGCCCAGCATGTCGTAGGCGTTGAGCAGCAGCACGTTCGAGAGCTTGCGCTGCAGCAGGCTCAGCTTGCCCGAGACGTGGATCGCGGCCACGTGCTTCTTCACCGATCCGCGCCGGAGCGGCCCGGTCAGCTGGTCCCTGGGAATGTCCTCGATCATCGTCGTCCGCCTTTGCCGCCTCGTGCGCGTGCCCGCTCTTGCCGACGGGTCCGCCCCCTTATCCTGCCCCGAGAAGGCACCTGCCGGCAACACCTTCCACGGGTGCCTCGGCCCGCCGCCGCCCCGTCCCGCAGACGGGTACCCGACGCGTCGATGGCCCCGCCGGGCGCGCCGTCAGGAACCCGTTTACGGGTCGCCCCCTGCCGGGGATTCGCGGTTGCGGCCCGGTTCCCGGCATCCCGGGGCCGTTTCCCGCGAATCGGTGCCCCCTGTCCCGGATCCGGGGCCCCCTGCCCCCGCATCCGGGTGCCGGTCGTCCCGCATTCGGGTGCCTCATGGTGCCTATCCCCTTGATTCAGGGTCATGTTCCCGTTCCAAAGCTCTTAAAGACTATCATAGAATCCAAAGCGTCGCGTGTCGTTTTTCCAATGGTTCCGGGGTAAAGATGGCCTGAATGGCCCGTCCGCGATTCCCCGGATGCCCGTCATGTGCGATACATCGGACGATCTTCGAAAGAGATCGGCACATGAGCAGGTTACAATGACATCCACAGGCAAAGCTGACCTCCCCCCCTTCTTCGGCCTCAATCCCGAGAAGGCCGCGACGGCTCTCGGCCAGCCCGTCGACACCGCCCGATTCGCCAAGGCCGCCACCTTCGCCGCCCGCGGGCGCGAGGAGCTGGCGCGCAACGGCCACGCCCCCGACGGCCGCAAGCGGCTGCGGCTCTTCTCCACGTGGGAGGTGTGCCGCTACCTGATCCCGGTGAACCCGGCCCATTTCCGCCGGGTGCTGAAGGCCCATCCCGACCTGCCCCAGGGCAAGGGCGACGGCAATTCCAAGTGGTTCAGCCTCGAGGAGGTGATGGCGCTGCGCGACCACTTCGCCACCGAGGGCGCCAAGGACCGCGAATACCGCCCCTGGCGCCCCCAGGGCCTCGACGCCAAGATCCTGGCGGTGGCCAATTTCAAGGGCGGCGTGGGCAAGACCTCCACCTGCGCGCATCTGGCGATGTCTGCCGCACTGGACGGTTACCGGGTGTTGGTGATCGACCTCGACAGTCAGGGCTCCCTGACCTCGATCATGGGCGGCCGCGTGGAGGACGAATGGCAGACCGCCTTCCCGCTCCTGGCGCGCGACTTCGCCCTCCATGTCGAGGCCGAGAACCGGGTGCGGGAGGCCGCCGGCACGCCCCCCCTGCCCCTCGACGAGACGCTGACCGAGGCGCTGAAGGTTTCGCCGCGAAACCTCATCCAGCCCACCCACTGGCCCAATATCGACCTTCTGGGCGCGCAGCTGAACCTCTACTGGGCCGAGTTCCAGGTGCCGGTCTGGCGGATGCAGGAACGCTCCTGGCCGCTCTGGGACGCGCTGACCAACTCGCTGTCGGGCACCGGCATGCTGCAGGATTACGACCTCGTCTTCATCGATACGCCTCCCGCACTCGGGTACCTGACGATCAACGCGCTGGCCGCCGCCGACATCCTGCTGATCCCGCTCGGCGCCAGCTTCCTCGAATTCGATTCCACGGGGCGGTTCTTCGACATGCTCTATTCCACCTTCGCCTCGATCGAGGACGGCGAGAACCGGGTCCGGGCCCGCGACGGCCTGCCCGAGGTGCGGTTCGAATGGGACGCGGTGCGGACCCTCGTGACGCGGTTCGACGCCGCCCAGCAGACCGAGCTCGCCAATGTCATCCACGCCTATTTCGGCGACCTGATGACCACCTTCCGGCAGGACCTCACGGCGATGATCGGCCAGGCCGGCGAGCAGGTGAACGGCATCTACGAGGCCGATTACCGGGAGTTCAACCGCGACACCTATGTGCGCGGCCGCGAGACGTTCGACCGCACCTGGGCCGAGGTGAAGGAGCTGATCCTGGGCGCCTGGTGGCGCGACGCCGAGGCCGCGCGCGCGGAGGGCGACCATGACGGGGAATGAGCGCCGGAGGTTTCGCCGCGAAACCGCGGCGCGCGGGGAACGGAGGATGAGACATGGCTAGACGACGCAAGGTGAGCGCGCCCAGTCCCGAGGATCTGGACCGGATGGAGCAGGAGTTTCGCCGCGAAACCTCCGACCGGGCGGGGGCGACGCCGATGGCCATCGCGCCGATCGCCCAGGTCGCCAGCGAGGCGGCGGGCCAGGCCCAGCCGCTGCCGCCCGAGCTGCGCCAGGCGCAGGCCCGCGACAAGCGCGACGCCGACCGGCTCCGCACCGCCGAGGCGCAGGGCCTGATGATGGTGGACATGCCGCTCGGCTGGGTGGACGAGGCGGTGATGGTGCGCGACCGCACCCAGCTCGACCCCGAGGAGATGGCCGAGCTGAAACGGTCGATCCTGAACAACGGCCTGCGCCTGCCGATCGAGGTCTTCGACAAGGGCACGGCGGTGGAATCGAAGCGGTTCGGCCTGATCTCGGGCTATCGCCGCCTGCGCGCGCTGCGCGAGATCCACGCCGAATACGGCTTCGACCACCATGCCACGATCCGCGCCGTGGTGCGCGACCCCGAGGAACTGGGGGGCGCCATCGTGGCGATGGTCGAGGAAAACGAGATCCGCGCCCAGCTCACGCATTACGAACGCGGCCGGATCGCCGTCATCGCCGCGCAGCAGGGCACGTTTGGATCGGTGGAGGAGGCGGTGAACACGCTCTTCGCCGCCGCGTCGAAGGCCAAGCGGTCCAAGATCCGGTCGTTCGCGCTGATCTACGAGGAGCTCGGCGACATGCTCGATCGCGGCGAGGCGCTGCGCGAGAAGGACGGCCTGCGGCTGGCGCAGATCCTGCGCCAGGGCGGCGAGGGACGCTTGCGCGAGGCGCTGGAGGTCGACCACGGGGCGGGGGACGAATGGTCCCGCCTGGAGCCGGTCGTGACCGAGCTGGAGAGCGGCCGCACGCCCGATGCGGGCCGCGGGGGGCGGCCGAAATCGGAGCGTCCGGCGCCGATGACGGGATGGATCGGCAAGGACAAGATGCGGCTGTCGAGCGGCGTCACCATCGAATACGGCCATGACGGCAGCGGCCACGTCCTGCGGCTGAAGGGCAGGGGGGTCGACCGGGAATTGATGCAATCCGCGATGGAGGAGCTCGCGCGCCTGTTCGAGGCGCGGCAGGTTTCGCCGCGAAACCGTTGACCGGCCCGGTCCGCCTGGACTAGATGGACTTAGCTAAGTCCGGAGGGCCCATGCGGATCGTCAACATGCACGAGGCGAAGACCAACCTGTCGCGGCTCGTGGCCGGCGCCTGCGCCGGCACCCCCTTCGTCATCGCCCGCGCCGGCCGCCCGCTGGTGCGGGTGGCCGCGATCGGCCCCGAGGCCGCGGCGCCGGCGCGGCTCGACATGCTGAAGGGCGAGGTCGGCGCGCCCGACGATTTCGACGCCGGCCGGGACCGGGGCGGGCAGGGGGAGTGAGCCTCCTTCTCGACACGCAGGTGCTGCTCTGGGCGGTGGCGGCGGCGGAGCGGCTGCCCGCCGACCTCTGCCGCCGCATCGCCGACCCGGCCCGCGCGCCGGTCTTCAGCGCCGCGAGCCTGTGGGAGATCGCGGCGCAGGGCGATCCGGCGCTCGACGGGGTGCGGATCCGCTCGGCCTGCCTCGGGGCGGGGTATGCCGAATTGCCGGTGACGGGGCGCCACGTCCTCGATGCCGCGGCGCTGGCCGGGACCTGCCCCGATCCGGTGGCCCGCGTGCTGGTGGCCCAGGCGCGGGCCGAGGGGATGATCCTGGTCACCGCCGACCCGGCCGTGGCGGCCTGTGGCGGGCGGATCGAGCTGATCGACGGCGCCGGGGCGGGCGGGTCCTACCGCCCGAGGCCCAGCACCGGGTAGAGCGAGGCCACGAGCAGCAGCGCCATCGTCACGTTGAAGGCCCGCAACCGCGCCCCCCCGGTGAGCCAGCGGCGCAGGACGGTCCCCGCCCAGGTCCAGAGCGAGATCGCCGGGAAGCAGACCAGCGTGAAGGCGGCGGCCACCAGCGCCACCGAGACGAGCGAGCGGTCCGGGGCATAGAGCGAGATCGCCGACAGCGCAATCGCCCAGGCCTTGGGGTTCACCCACTGGAACGCCGCCGCCTGCAAGGCGGTCAGGGGGCGGGCGTCGCCCGTTCGGTCGGCCACCGGCGCGGCGGTGGCGATCCGGACGGCCAGCCACAGCAGGTAGCCCACCGACAGGACCCGGAGCGCGCTCTCGAGGAGCGGCACCGCCTCGAAGAGGGCCATGAGCCCGGTGCCGACGAGGAGCGTCATCACCGCCACCCCGCCGGCGATGCCGACCATGTGCGGCAGGCTGCGGCGGAAGCCGAAATTGGCCCCCGAGGCCATCAGCATGAGGTTGTTCGGCCCCGGCGTCACCGTGGCCACGAAGGCGAAGCCCAGGAGGGCGGCGAGGAGGGTGGGGCTCATGGGCGTTGCGTCCCTGGAGGAGATGCCGCAACGCTACGCCAACCGGGACGCAATTTTGCGTCGAACATTGATAGTGAGCCGGAAACCACGCAACGGATGACGAGAATGGACCGGATCGACCGCAGCATATTGCGCGAACTGGCGCGCGACGGCCGGATCAGCAACGTGGCGCTGGCCGAGCGGGTCGGCCTGTCGCCGTCGGCCTGCCTGCGGCGGGTGCAGGAGCTGGAGCGGTCGGGCGTGATCCGGGGCTACCGGGCGGTGACCGATCCCGCGCGCACGGGCCGCGGCTTCGCCGCCTATGTCATGGTGGGCCTGTCCTCCCACACCAAGGCGGCGCAGGAGGGGTTCGAGCGCGCCATGGCCGTCGCGCCCGAGGTGGTCGAATGCCACAACATCGCCGGCGCCTTCGAATACCTGCTGCGGGTCGAGAGCGCCGACCTGGCCGATTACAAGCGCTTCCATACCGAGGTGCTGGGCACCCGCTCGCATGTCAACGCGATCACCTCCTACATCGTGATGGGCTCGCCCAAGGACGAACGCGGCGCGTGACCGGGCCGGGGGCGGGGCAGGGGGGTGCAGGGGCCCGTCAGAGATAGCCGCATTCGCGGAACGAGACCTCGGCGTCCTTGCCGATCACCACGTGGTCGTGGATCGTGACCTCGATGGCGCGGCAGGCCTCGGCCACGCGGCGGGTCATGACGATGTCCTCCTCTCCGGGGGTGGGATCGCCCGAGGGGTGGTTGTGGACCAGGATGATCGCGCTCGCGGTCAGTTCCAGCGCCCGCTTGGCGACCTCGCGCGGATAGACGGGGACGTGATCGACGGTGCCCGCCGCCTGCGCCTCGTCGGCGATCAGGCAGTTCTTGCGGTCGAGGAACAGGATGCGGAACTGCTCGGTCTCGCGGTGGGCCATGGCGGTGCGGCAATAGGAGATCAGGTGGTCCCATGTCGCGATCACGTCGCGGTTGAGGACCCGGGCCTGCCCCAGCCGGTGGGCGAAGGCCTCGGCCAGGCGCAGCTGCAGCCAGACCCAGCGATCCGCGCCCTCCACCTGCAGGACCCGGTGCTCGGAGGCGGCGAGCACGCCCGGCAGGTCGCCGAAGGCCGCCAGCAGCCGCTTGGCCAGGGGCTTCACGTCGATGCGGGGGATGGCGTTGAAGAGCAGCAGCTCCAGCAGTTCGTAATCGGGCATCGCGGTGTGGCCGCCGGACAGGAACCGGGTGCGAAGCCGTTCGCGGTGGCCCCAGTAATGCGGCCGGCGCGTGCCGTCTGCGGCGGTGACGAGGCCGCCGCCGGCCGCCGCGTCCGGATCGAGCCGGTCGGTGCGCCGGTAGCCGGGCTGGAAGGCGGGTTCGGTCGGCACCTCGGGCGGGGGAAGGCGGGCGTCGAGGTCGGCCAGGCCCTGCCGGGCCTCGTCGGAGAAACCCTGCGGGGCCTTTTCGGAGGCGCCCTGCGGTGCCTTCCCGGACGCGCACTGCGGGCGCGGGCCGGGCCGCGCGGGGGCGGGCCGCGACAGGCCCAGGAAGGCGCGCAGCGGCTCGAAGAAGCCCGGCCGCCCCGGTGGTGTGCGTTTCTGCCCCATGCGCCTGCGCTCCTGTCCCCGCCCGGTCGGCCCGGATCGGCGGTGTCGCGCGAAACCGGTTAACGGGGCGTTAAGGGCCGTCCCCGGCGGGCTGGCCGATCACGCGGTAATCGCGCGCGGCGACGGCGCGGACGCGGCCGGTGTCGCGCGTCATCTCGGCGGTGAGGGCGGCGAGCTGGGGCAGGGGCAGGGCGCGGATCGCGTGATGCGGGCCGGGATCGGGGCGCGCGCCGCGCCAGGGGGTGGCGGCGGGCAGGGCGGTGTCGGCGCGCGCGGCGGCGCGGCGCCCGGTCTCGAACTCGACCTCCTCGGCGAGGGCCTCGTCGAGCCAGAGCGCGGTCAGGCGCCGCTCGCCGGGTTCGGGGCGGACATGGAGGGCGCCGGTGCCGGGGGGCGGCACGCGGCGCACCCGGCGTGCGTCGGGCGCCGACCAGGCCGTGGGCCCGGCGGGCGAGATCACCCAGACCTCGGCCGCGGCGTCCAGGCGATGGTCGAGGAGCAGGAGCCGCCCCTCGGCCGGGCCGGTGCACAGGACGTAGACCTGCCGGTCGGCCTCCAGCCAGTGCGGCTCGGGGCCGCGCAGGGGGTCGGGCGCGTCGATGCCGAAGCCCGCGCCGCGGGTCAGCGGCGTGATGGCGATTGTGGGCCGGGGCGGGGTCCGGTTGCGGGACGCGGCGGCGATGCGGGACACGGCGGCGGCGGCGAAGCGCATCGGCTCGGCCCGGCCGTAGATGCCGGCGCCGCGGGCGATCAGCAGCGCCTCGAACGCCTGGGCGGGCTCCAGGAGGTGCTCGGGCCGGATGTCGTGCACGTCGAGCCCGAAGCGGTGGACGATCCGCGACATGTCGAAGCCCGAGATCCGGGTGCGCCCGGCCAGCCGGTTGGCCAGCCCGGCATCGTCGCAGCCGAAGATCTCGAGCAGGATCTTGTAGCCGTCCGCGCCGACGGGCTGGCGGTAGCCGGTGGCGCGCTCCATGATCATCAGCTTGTCGCCCAGGTCGGGAATGGCGACCTTGTCGCGGCGCATCCCGGCGCTCGGTCTGGTCATCCTGTCCGTCCCCCGTGCCATTGCCCCGCCGAGGGGGCGGGGCGATCAGAGCATGGCGGCGGGCGGTCTGGCGAGGGCGGACCTTTCCGAAACCTTCCCGAATCCGGGCCGCGCCGCCCGTTCAGCCGCGCAGGAACAGCTTGAACCCGTGGATGCCGGTCGCGCGGGCGGCGCGGGCGGCGGCGGCGCGGGGGGCCGCACCCGCCGCCAGGGCCGGGTAGAGGGCGGCGGCGTAGCGCACCGCGTCGGCATCCGACAGCGCCCAGGCGGCGGCGATCACCGCCCGCGACCCGGAGGCGAGGAAGAGCGCCGGCAGGTCGGCCGGTGTCGCCTCGGCGACGCTGCCCGCGGCGCCGTCGCAGACCGACAGCACCACGAGCGGCGGGGCCGGCGCCGCGCCCTCGGCCAGCATCCCGGCCAGCGCGCCGGCCGGGATGCGCGTGCCGTCGTCGCCCGCGAGGTACGAGGCGGCGGGGTTGTCGGCCACGAAGGTGAAATGCGCCGCGAGGTGGAGGATGTCGGGACGCTCCTTTAGCGCCCGGGCGAGCGTGGCGGCGGTCAGGGGGTGGGCCGTGGCGTCGGTGTGGCGGGCGAGGAGGCGCGCCTCCTCCGCCGGGCCGGCGAGGTCGGCGTTGGCCCCGGTGGCGCCGCCCGCGCCGAGGCCCAGCAGGCACCCGGTGGCCGGCGGCCGGTGCGGCGCGGGACCCGGATCGGGGGCGACGCCGCGCAGATAGGCGATGTCGAACCGCGCCCCGAGCGGCGGACCGGCGCCTTGGAGCAGCGAGAAGGGCAGGAAAGCGAGCGGCCCCTCGGCCAGGATGTCGAGCGCGCCGATCCGGTCGGGCAGGCCGCCCAGAAGGGGCGCCGCGATGTCGGCATGGAGCGCGGCCGCGAGGGCGGAGAGGTCGCGCCCGGCCTCGGCCGCGTCGAGGAGCCTGCCTACGCGGTCGGCGAGCGCCCCGCGGGCGAGGGGCAGGCGGCGGCGCGTCGCCGCCGCCCCCGCCTGGAGGTCGGCCAGGACGGCCTCGGCCCCGTCGGGGGACAGGCGCAGGACGGCGCGGTCGTCCGGCGCGGCCACGGCGGCGAAGACCGGGGCGAGGGGGCGGCGCGGCCAGGCGGTGCCGTCGAGGAGCGCGGCGGCGATGTCGGCCAGCGCCGGGTCCGGGCCCGCCTCCGCATCGGCGCCCGCGTCGGCATCGGCATCGGCCGCCCGGCCCTCGGCGCGGCGCAGATCCGCCGCCCGGGCGGCGGCGCGGGCGGCGGCGATGCGGTCGAGCAGCGCCGCCTCGGCCGCCGACCAGGGGATCGCGGCGCCGGGATCGGCGCGCATGCGGGGGGTGGCGATCTTGGCGCGTTCCAGCGCCCGGAAGGCGGCGATGCGGCGCATGCCCTGCACGTCGCCCGCGGCGCGCAGAAGGTCGAGCGCGCGGTCGAAGGGGGCGAGCCGGTCCTCGATGTAGCGCGCCCGCGCGGCGGGGACGGCGCGGGCGCGCGCGGCGGTGGTGGCCACGATCTCGCAGGCGCGCTTGGCCGCGAAGAGGCGGCTGCGCTCGGGCTCCAGAAGGTGCGACAGGAGCGCGAAGCCGCGCCACGACATCTCCACCGGCAGGCCGGAGAGGAGCAGTTCCACAAGCCGCCGGCGCCCGCCCGCGAAGGTGCGGGGATACGCCGTCCGGAGCGCGGGCAGGGCCAGCAGCGCCAGCAGGTAATCCGCGGTGGAGCGGCCGAAATCGGCCGGGTCGAGGGTGCCGGCCTCCACCGTGCCGACGGGGCCGAGAAGGAGGGCCGCCACCTCGTCGCCGCGCCCGGTCGCGGTCAGGATCTCGGCGGTGCAGAGCAGCACGCCGCCGGGCGCCTGCCCGGCGGCGGCGACGTAGCGCCGCGCCGCCGCGTCGAGGATGTCGAGCGCCGCGCCGGGGTCGCCCCGGTCGAAGGCGGCGCGGGCGCGGGCGATGTCGAGATTGGTGCGCGCGTCGAGGCCCAGCCCCTCGGGCCGGGTCGCGAGGAGCGCGTCCAGATCGGCCGCCGCCGCCTCGGGCCCGCGCAGGGTGGCATCGACCCGGACCGCGTTGGCCAGGCCGTTGGCCATGGGCGTCAGGTCGGCGCCGCCCTCGCTCCAGATCTCGCGCATGCGGGTGGCCAGGCGGAGCGCGGTCTCGAGCTCGCCCGTGCGCTCGGCCAGCAGCAGGCGGTAATTGGTCCATTTGAATTCGGCCCCCGGGTCGCCGGCCGGGGGACGGGCGCGGGCGATCGCCTGCGCGGCCAGCGCGTCGAGGTCGTCGTCGAGCGCCACCATGGCGATGTAGCGGTGGATCAGTCGCGTCCGCGCCGCGTCGTCGCCCGGATCGGTGTCGCGCGCGCAGAGCAGGTGGGACAGCGCCTCGGACATGCGGTCGGCCTCGAACGTCACGAGGGCGAGGTCGGCGAGGATCTCGGCCAGGCGCCCCGCCGCGCCCGTCCCGGCCGCGCGGGCCGCGGCGGCGGCGTCGCGCAAGGCCGCCTCGGCGCCGGGATTGTCGGTGCCGCGGAGGTCCCGCCCCCGGGCATGGAGGCGCCGGGCCCGGTCCGCCGCGCTCTCGTCCGTCATCGCGCCTGTCCCCCGCGCCGCTCCCATGAAGCCCTGAAAAGGTCCAACGTCGCGGCGCCACGCGCGCGGCCGCTATGACGGGGCGGACCCCCGAGGAGAGAGGATAGGCGGATGCGGCAGGCGATGACAACGCGGACGGGCGGGCGCGCGGACCGGATGGCGGTGGCCGTCCTGCGCTGGAGCGGCGCGGGGCTGGCGGTGGCGGGCCCGGTGGCGGCGCTGGCGGCGGCGCTCTGGGCCGGGTGGATCTGGGCGGCGCTGGCGATCGGGCTGGCGGCGGCCGGCGTCCTGTCCTGGGCGCTGGCGGCGGTGGCGGCGGCGGTGCTGGACCTGGCGGCGGGCGCGCGGGCGCTCGCCGACGATCCGAGGCTGGGATGAGCGCGGCGGAGAAGGCGGCGGCGACGGCCGGGCTTCTGTCGGCGGTGCCGCCGCTGGTGCCCGGCGACTGGCTGGCGGTGGAGCCGGAGGCGGCGCAATCGATCCTGCGCCGCCTGCCCGCGCCGTTCGGGCGGCCGGCGCGCACCGCGCTGCGGGTGCGGAGCGTGGCGTTCTTTCCCGGCTGGGCGCTGCTCGAGACGGTGGAGCGGCGCGCGGGCGCGGACCGGGTGCAGCGCGCGGCCCTGCTGGGCGCGGAGCGGTTCGTGCCGCTGGAGGGGCTGGCCGCGCCGCTGCACGAGATCCGGGCCGAGGGCTTCGCGCCCGGTTCGGGAGAGGGCGCGCTGGATTACCTGCGCCTCTTTACCACCGCGTGCCGGTCCGAGCGGGGCCGGTTCCACCTGGTGACCGCGCCCGCCGACCTGTCGGCGGGCGAGCGGGTGGCGCCGGCGGCCTGCGACATCCTGCGCGCCGCGCTGCTGGAGCCGGTGGGCGTGGAGGAGGTCGCGACGGGATGGGAGATCCGCGCCCGGCTGTTCCACGGGGCGGACCTGTTCGACGCGACCTTCGCCGTGGCGCGCGACGGGGCCTGCGAGATGCTCGAGGACAGGCTGCTGGCCGAGGGGGCGCTGGCGCGGTGCGAGGATTGGTCGGGCGAGGCGCTGCGCTTCGAGGCCCCGGAGCGGGAGGCCGATCATGGCCGCTGAGACCTTCCCGACCGGCTGGACGCTGCCCGGCGGCGGCGTGCGGCCGGGGTTCCTGGGCGCGGCGGGGGAGGGGGCCGAGGGGGGTGCGCCGATCCGCTTCCCCGAGGAGGGCCACGCGCTGACCATCGCGCCGACCGGGGCGGGCAAGGGGCGCTCGTGCCTGGTGCCGGCGCTCCTGCAATGGGAGGGGCCGGCGATCGTCGTCGACATCAAGGGCGAGACCGCCGCCGTGACCGCGCCCTGGCGGCGGTCGATCGGGCAGGAGGTGCATGTCGTCGACCCGATGGGGATCTCGGGCGAGCCGGTGTCGCGGCTCAACCCGCTGGACCTGGTGGATCCGCGCATGGCCGACGCGGTGGACGAGGCGCGCGGCCTGGCCCAGGCGGTGACCGCGACCGAGCCCGACGGGCGCAACGCCTATTGGTCGAACCGGGCGATGCACGTGGTGACGGGCGCGATCCTGCACGCCGTCACCGACCTGCCGCGGCGGCGGCGCTCCTTCGTGGCGGTGCGCGACGTGATGCGGGCGCTGACCGGGGCCACCGATCCCGGCCCGGTCGAGCCCGTGATCGAGGCGCTGAAGCGCTCGCGCCACCCCGAGGCGCGGGGGATCGCGGAGATGTTCCGGTCCGGCCGGACCGAGACGCTGGCCTCGCTGATGCAGGTGGCGCTCGATTCGGTGGGCTTCGTGCGCGGACCGCAGGTGGAGCGGAGCCTGTCGGGCACCGACCTGGACCTCGACAGGGTGACCGCGGGGGCGCCGGTGACGGTCTATCTGGTGCTGCCGGCGCACCTTCTGGACAGTCACGCGGTGCTGATGCGGCTGTGGCTGGGCGCGCTGACCGCCGCGATCCTGCGCCGCCGCCGCCGGCCCGCGCGGCCGACCCTGTTCCTGGTGGACGAGGCCGCCCAGCTTGGCGATCTGTCGGCGCTGACGCGGGCGGTGACGCTGCTGCGCGGATACGGGGTGTCGAGCTGGAGCTTCTTCCAGAACGCCGACCAGGTGGCGGCGCGGTTCGGGCCCGAGGCCGGGACGGTGCGGTCGAATTGCCGGATGGTCCAGGCCTTCGGCCAGCGGGGCGAGGCGGGGCGGCACGAGCTGGCCCGCGCGCTGGACCTGCCGCCCGAGGCGGTGGGCGAGGTGCCGGGGCCGGGCGAGATGGCGGTGGCGATCGACGGCGCGGTGGTGCGGGCCAGGCGGCCCGATTACCTGACCTGTCCGGTGCTGGCGGGCCGGGCGCGGCCCAACCCGCTGCACGGGGCGGGGCCGGTGGCGCGGCCGCGGGCGCGGGTGCCGCGCGGCTACCTGGCGCGGCCCGCGGCGGCGGCGGCCGGGCGGGTCGGGCGCCGCCGCGGAAAGGGCACGGCCGAGGTCCACCGCGAGGTCATGGCCCTTCTGGGCGGGGCGGGCAAGCTGTAAGCCGCGCCGCCGCGCCCCGGTCGGGGCGCCAGGGCGCGGCGGCGGGACGGCGCGCGGCGAGGCCGGCCAGAAGCCGGACGGCGACGAAGGCGAGCGCGCCGGGCGCGGTCGCGGCCGCGCGGAGCCGGGCGCGCAGCGCGGCACGCTGCCCCGGCGCGGCGGGGGCGGCGAGGCCCAGCCGGGCGAGCGCGATCTCGCCTCGGCGCCAGCGGGCGCGGCGGCGCACCCAGCCCGCGAAGCCGGGCGGCAGCGGCGTGGTGGCGGTGACCCCGGCCACGATGCGGCGGCGATGGGCAGGAATGCGCGCGGCCATGAAGATGTCGTCGCCGGCGATGTCGGGGATCTCCTCCCACCGCGCGCGCCCCGCCGCCGAGACGCCCACCGCGCCCAGGAAGCCGGCCGTGCGGGCATGGGGCAGCGCCAGCCAGCACGCCCCCACGGCGCGCGACACCCGGCTGGCGCCGGCGGGGTCGAAGGCATGGGCGGGCCCGGTCATGTCGGCGCTGCCGTCGCGGAGCGGCGCGGCCAGGCGGGCGAGGTCGCCGGGGCCGAGCCAGGTATCGGCGTCGAGGTAGATGCGGGGGAAGAGGCCCCCCATCGCCGCGTCCCCGGCCCGGAGCGCGGCGGCCTTGCCGGGGCGGGCGCACTCGATCACCCGCGCGCCGGGGGCGAGGCGGCGGATCAGCGCCGCGCTGCCGTCGGTGCAGCCGTTGCAGACCCAGACGATGCGCGCGTCGCTGCCCCGGGCGGCGGCCAGGAGCGCGGGCACGGTGCGGGGCAGGAGCGCCGCCTCGTCGCGGACCGGGACCACGACCGAGAGGCGCCGTGCGCTCACCACGTCATCCGCTTCCACAGCTTCCAGCGGCGGGCGAGGCGGTCGGCCCAGAGCGCCGGGCGCGACCGGGCGCGGTCGCCGTACCAGGGCATGAGCCGCCGCCCGTCGCCCCGGTCCCAGTAATAGTTCGGCACCGGGTGGAAGTTCCGCATCCTGAGGTGGAACGGCTCGCAGGCCGATCCCGATTGCGGCGGCACGATCCAGCGCCAGTCGGCGGCCACGGCCCGCCCCGCCGCCTGTTCGCGGCGGTGGAAGGTCATGAACTGGTCCGAGGCGGTGTGGTGGTCGAGCATCGTCACCCCGGCGGCGCGGTAGGAATGCAGCACGGCGCGGTTCATCTCGGTCAGCGCGGTGTCGCGCCAGTAGGGATCGCGGGTCCGGGCGATCCCCAGCGCCTCGCCCGCCTCGGGCAGCAGGTCGTAGCGACGCGCGTCGGCGAAGTTCCGCGACGCGATCTCGGTCGCCATGTAGAAGCCGTTGAAGGGCGCGCAGGGATAGTCGATCCCGCCGAGCGTCAGCACCATCCCCGACACCAGCGGCACCGCGTACCAGCGCAGCCCCAGCTCGGACAGCGCGGGGCGGTCGGGATGGGCGATGGGCACCTCGTGGACGAGGCCCTGGGGCAGGTCGATCCGGTGGCGCCGGTCGTCGGCGTCGCGCAGGAACCACGGCAGCAGGTCGAAGCGCGACGGCTCGGCCCGCGGGCGCCAGCCGAGCGAATGGGCGATGCGCGTCGTCTCGACGTTCTGCCGGTCGCCGAGGATGCGGCCGCCGGGCAGGACGTGGCCGGCATATTGCACGATCTGGCCGCTCTCGATCCAGGGGGTCGGGGCGGCGCCGGCGGCGGGCGGGAACACGGTGATGAGCGAGCGCACGCGACCGTCCGACTGCGCCGTGGCGAGGTGGTCGTGCACCGAATCGGCGATGGCCTGCGGATCGGTGACGGATCGGGCGTCCACGACCTCGAGGCTTTCCCAGAACAGCCGCCCGATGCAGCGGCCGTGGTTGCGCCAGGCGAGGCGGGCGCCGAAGGCCAGCTCCTCGGGCGTGTGCTCGTAGCGGCCTTGGCGGATCAGGTCGCGGCGCACCTCGGCCCGGCGGCGGCGGCGGGCGGCGGCGCCGGTGCCGTGGGCGTCGTGGAAGGTGTCGAGGAAGGCGCGCGCCTCCTCGCGCCGCTCCAGCGCCGAGATCCGGCGCAGGCGGCGCCCCAGCGGCGTGCCCGCCACCGCCTCGGAGCGGGGGGTGGAGAGGATGACGGGACGGTTCACATCAGGCCGTCGAACTGGCGCGCGGCGTTGCGCAGATCCTGCGCGTTGATCTGGTGGACCACCCTGAGCGCGCGGGCCTTGGCGCGGCGATAGGCGCGGTCGCGGTGGGCGCGCGGCCGCCAGGTGGCGCGGGCGCGCGCGTCGAGCCGGTCGCGGACCTCGATCGCGGCGTCGGCGTCGCCGGACTTCTCCATCACCGCGTGCCAGATCGGCGTGCCGGTATGCAGGGTGAAGTCGTTGAAGCGCACCCGGCCCAGCATCTCGGCATGGCGCTCGAGGAAGTCGGCGGTCAGTTCCATGTCGGCCGCCGTCTCGCCGGGGAAGCCCTTGAACATGGTGCAGCGCACCGACAGGCCGGCGGCGTGGGCGTCGCGGATGAAGGCGGAGTTGCGCGCCACCTCGGAGCCTTTTCGCATCGCGTCGAGCATCCTCTGGCTGCCGCTTTCGAGACCGAAGCTGATCCGGCGCATGCCGCCGTCGACGGCAACCTGAAGGTCGGATCTTGACAAACCGTTATCGTCCCTCGTGTCGACATGGACGGTGCCCACCCATTCCGCGCCCGGCACGTAGCGGCCGATGCCGCGGGCGATGCCACGGATCATGCCGGGCCAGGAATTGAGCTTGAGATCCAGGAAGAGGAAGTTGGCGGTGTCGTGGCGGCGCGCCTGCTCCTGCATCTCGAGCAGCACGCTCTCGACCGAGCGGGTGCGGAAGGTCCGCCCCGAGGCCGAGATCACGTCGGAGCAGAACACGCACTTGTCCCACTGGCAGCCGCGCCCGGTCATCACCGGCACGATCCGGGTCGGGTAGAGATCCCAGGGGAAGTCGGTGAAATCCGGCACCGGGGTGTCGTCGAGGTTCCGCAGCGGCCGCGCGGGCGGGCCGGTGCGCCCGTCGGGCAGCGCCACGCCGGGCCGGCCGGCGAGGTCGCCCCCGGAGCAGAGCGTCTCCACCAGGTCGGGGATGTCGCGGTCGGCCTCGGCGCCGACGACGGCGGTGAGGCCGGGCAGGTCGTGCCAGGCGGCGGCGACCTCTGCGAGGTTGAACATCGGCCCGCCGAGGAGGACCGGCACCCCGGCGGCGCGGGCCAGGCGCCCGATCTCGGTCACCGAGGCGCGGTGCTGGAGATAGGCCGAGAGCAGGATCGCGTCGGGCGGGTCGGTGAGCGCGCGCGCCACCTCGGCCAGGACGCGGGGATGGGGACGCTCCACCCGGCGGGTCCGGAGCGCCCGGGCGAGGTCGCGCGCCCCGAGCGCGGGGCCGAAATCGGTCAGGTGGATGCGGCGCGCCCAGTGGTCGGCCCGCGTCTCGCGCCGCTCGCGCTCGGTGGCGGGGACGTCGTGGGCGAGAGGGGAGAGTAGCTCCACCCGGTGGCCGCGGCGGCGCAGCCCGGCGGTCAGCAGCCCGACGGCGAGGGTCGGGAAGCTGGCGAAATTGTTCAGATCGACGATCAGGACGCGGCGATGCACCGGCCCGGATGCGGGGGCGGCCCGCGCGCGCGGCGGTGCCTCGGCGACCGGCTGCGCGGCCCTGAGCGCCCGGGGGGAATGTTCGAAACGCTTCATCGGGACGGGCAACTCGCGACAGGGATGGCCGGTGACGGCGTGCGCGGGAGCGTTATCCCGTCACTGCCCCGATACAAAGAAAAATCTGCTTATATCCAAGTGACTTACAATCTCGGGTTGCCCAACAACGGCCTTACGCGCGCCATGATCATCCCTGCGTGGTGGCCCGCCCGGTGCCGATTCGCGGCCGCCATGGCGGGCAGGCGGCGGGCGGTGCGGGCCAGCTCGACCAGGGCGAAGCCGGGATAGGCGCGGCGGCTTTCGCGGGGATAGCCGCGCGCCTCGGCTCCGGTCAGCCGCTCGACCCACCAGATCTCGGCCGGGGCGAGGCGCGCGCGCCAATCCGTGGCGGCCGCCGGCTCGAACCCCCCGGCGTCCGAGCGCGGGCCGTAGGAGCTGTTGACCCGGCCGATCCGGTCCATCCCCGGGGCCGGCTCCAGCCCCGCGAAGGCGCAGAGCGCGGCGATCTCTTCGGCGGGGTTCGCGAGCAGCGCCTCGAAGCTCTGGATCCGCACGCGGTCCGGCCCGTGGCGCGCCCTGAGCGCCCGCGCCGCGTCGGCGGCGGCGCGCCACATCAGCGCCTGCACGGTGATCGAGCGGGTGGCCGCGACGCGCGCCGCCTCGGCCGCCAGGGCCGCGCCGAGGGGTTCGGGGACCGCGCGGCCGTCGTACCAGTGGTTGGTCCAGTCGCGGTAGGAGGCCACGGCGGCGCGGGGGTCGCGCAGCATGTGCACGATCCGCGCCTGCGGGAACGCCGCCAGGATGCGGTCGCCGGCGAAGACGTGGCGCGGCGTCTTCTCTCCCCAGAGGTCCGGGTCGGGGCGGCCGGCATCGCGCGCGGCGATGCGGCAATGGGCATGGAAGAGCGCGTCGCCCGAGGCCTGCGCGCCGGCCTCGGCCAGAAGGTCGGCCCGCGCCCGGTCGGGGGGGATCGTCGCCTCGGCCCCGTCGAGCCCGTAGGCGCTGCCGCGCAGTCCGGCGAAGGCGGCGAGCGCCAGGCGCCGCGCGGCGGCGGCGTCGCCGTCGGGCAGGCGGGGGCGCAGATCCTCGAAGTAATGCGTCTCGGCGGCGATGTGGACGCGGGGGTGGCGGTTCAGGACCGCGCGGAGCAGCTCGGTGCCCGAGCGGGCGCTGCCGGTGACGAAGAGCGCCGGGCCGACGGCGGTGCGCAGGGCGGATCGCATGGGCGACGAAGCTATGCTAGGGGCGGGGCGGCGGCAAGACGGCAAGGCGGGGCGGTGCCATGATCTCGGTCCTGATGGTGAGCCACGGCACGCGCGAGATGACCCTCGCCGCGCTGGAGAGCTTGGCGGCGACGACGGATCTCGACCACGAGGTGATCGTGGCCGATACCGGCGCGCCCGACGGGTCGGCGGCGGCGATCGCGGCGGCGCATCCGGGCGTGCGGCTGATCGCGCTGCCCGGCAATATCGGCTTCGGCCGGGCGGTGAACCGGGCCGCGGCGGCGGCGCGGGGGGAGTGGCTGCTGCTGCTCAACACCGACGTGATGGTCCTGCCGGGGGCGGTCGCGGCCCTGCTGGCGGCGGCGCGGGCGCGGCCCGGGGCGGGGATCTGGGGCGGGCGGACATTGTTCGCGGACGGGCGGCTGAACCCGACCTCGGTCTGGCGGCGGCCGACGCCGGGGTCGCTGGCGCTGCAGGCGTCGGGCCTGTCGCGGGCGTTCCGGGGCCGGGCGCCGTTCGACCCCGAGACCTATCCGGGCTGGGCGCGCGACGACGCGCGCGAGGTCGATATCGTGGCGGGGTGTTTCCTGCTCATCGGGCGGCCGCTCTGGGAGCGGCTCGGCGGGTTCGACCCGGCCTTCGAGATGTATGGCGAGGAGGCGGATCTGTGCCTGCGGGCGCGCGCCCTGGGCGCGGCGCCGTGGTTCACGCCGGCGGCCACGATCGTCCATCACGGCGGCGGATCGGCGGCGTCGCGGCCCCGCCAGGTGGCGCAGATCTCGGCCGCGCGGATCGGGCTGGCGCGGCGCCACATGGCCGCGCCGGGCCGCTGGCTGGCGGTGGCGAGCCTGCGCGCGACGGCGCTGGCCAAGACGGCGGCGGCGCGCGCGGGCCTGACCGTGGCGCCGGAACGGGGCGGCGGCATCCCGTGGTGGCGGGGCTATTGAGGCCCGGCGGCGCTCACGGGGCGGGGGATTGCCGCCGGGCGGCGAGCGCGGCCGCGGCGGCCATGGCGAAGTGGATCGGGATGCCCAGTTCCAGCGCCTCTTCGACGCGGCCGGCAAGCGCGTTCACGGCGCCCGGCACGTCCATCACCGGGTCGAGCTTGCGCCCCAGCCCGTCGAGCGACTTGCTGACCGCGGCGAGGACGAGGCCGCCGGCGACATAGAGCGCCCAGGGCGCTCGGTCCGCGATCCCGCGCCACAGCGCCGGCCCGCGGCGGCGCAGGATCAGGACCAGCGCGGTCACGAGCACCGCCCAGACGAGGAGGCCCAGGAGCTTCTCGGCCAGCGCGGTGTCGCGGGTCAGGATCTTGATCGAGAGGAGCCCCTCGCTGGTGAAGCGCTTGTCGAAATCGAGCTCGCGCATCGCCATCGCGGCGAGGAGGACGGGCGTCATCCAGGTGCCCTGCCGGCCGCCGCCGCCGCGCACCACCAGCGCCAGCGGCACGGCGTAGAGCAGGGCGGAGGCCATCTCCACCCCGCCGCCCTCGCGCAGGGGGGCGGCGCCGGGGGCGATGACGGCGTCGCAGAGCATCACCACGAGCGCGAAGAGCGCGCAGAGAAGGCCGGTGATCCGTGGCGACGGGATGGCGGGATCGGGGGTCATGCAGGGTATCTTTCGGTGGGGGCCGGGCGGTTCAGGCGATCCAGCGCAGGACGAGCGAGGCCGCCGCGGCGAGCAGGGCGGCGGCGGGCACGGTGACGAGCCAGGCCGCGACGATGGTGAGGAAGTGGGACCGGCGCACCAGCTTGCGCCGCCGCCGCTCCTCGCGGGCAATGCGCGAGGCGGGGGGGCGGGCGCGGTCGATGGCGCGGGCGCGGTGCTCGGCCTCCCATTCGCGGAAGAATCCGACGCCGAAGATGCCGCCGATGGCGATGTGGGTGGAACTGACCGGCAGCCCCGCCCAGGAGGCCGCGATCACCGTCACGGCGGCCGACAGGGCGACGCAATAGGCGCGCATCGGGTTCAGCTTGGTGATCTGGTTGCCGACCATGCGGATCAGCTTGGGCCCGAAGAGCACCAGCCCGAAGCTGATCCCGACGGCGCCGATCAGCATCACCCAGAGCGGGATGGTGACCACCGCGGCGACATCGCCGCTGGCCTCGGTGCCGACGATGGCGGCGAGCGGACCGACGGCGTTGGCCACGTCGTTGGCGCCGTGGGCGAAGGACAGGAGCGCCGCCGAGACGACCAGCGGCAGGCGGAAGAGCGCGTTGAGCGACGCCTCGTCGTCGGGCAGGTCGCGGGCGCGGGCGCGGATGTAGGGGCGCGCGGCCAGCGCCGCCAGGAGCCCCGCCGGCAGGCCCAGCGACAGCGCCGTGGCGGGCGCCACCGTCATGACGTGCGACAGCCCCTTGAGCGCGAGATAGGCGGCGAAGGCGCCGCCCATGACCCCGATCAGCACCGGCACCCAGGTGCGCGCGGCGGCGATGCGGTCGGGACGGCGCACCACCAGCGCGTTGACGAGCGCCAGTACCGCCGCCGCGATCGCGCCGCCCATCAGGGGCGAGATCACCCAGCTGGCCGCGATCGCCGCCATGGTCGGCCAGGCCACGGCACCCAGGCCCGCCGCCGCCGCGCCCGCGCCCAGCACGCCGCCCACCACCGCGTGGGTGGTGGAGACCGGCGCCCCGATCCAGGTGGCGAGGTTGACCCAGATCGCGGCCGCCACCAGGGCGGCCAGCATCGCCAGCATGAACGCGCCGGGATCGGCGAAGCTGTCGCGCGCGACGATCCCCCTGGAGATGGTGTCGACCACGTCGCCGCCCGCCAGCAGCGCGCCGGCGCTTTCGCAGAGCGCGGCCAGCGCGATGGCCCCCGCCATCGGCAGCGCCCGCGCGCCGACCGCCGGGCCCATGTTGTTGGCCACGTCGTTGGCGCCGATGTTGAGCGCCATGTAGGCGCCGAAGGCCGCCGCCACCACGACGAGCAGCGAGCCCGAGGCGGTGACGATGCCCGCCGCCAGCGCCGCCAGTGCGATCACCACCAGCGAGACGCCGACCCCGACCAGCGGGCGGGAGACGAACATCGTCGCCGATTCGAGCCGCGTCACCCGGTTGAGGTCGGTGTCGAGCGTCTTCCAGCGGTAGCCTTCGTCGGGATAGCTCACGCCTGGGGCCCCTCCGGTTCGGCGCCGGGATCGAGGTGGCCGGCGGCGGCGAGGATGCGGGCGAGGCCGGGCTCGTCGACCCGGGCGGCGGCCTCGGCCGGGGGGAGCCAGACACGCTCGCGCTGGCCCGCCTCGGGGAAGTCGTCGGCGATCTCGAGCACCCGGAAGGCGAAGACGTCGACCTCGGTCCCGACCGGCACGCCGCGCATCCGCTTGGCGTAGGTATAGCGCCCGACGGCCTCGCTCGCCGCCGCGAGCCGCACGCCGCCCTCCTCCCACGCCTCTTCGCGGGCGGTGTCGGCGGCCTCGAGCCCGGTCTTGGGCCAGCCCTTGGGGATGATCCAGCGCCGCGTCTCGCGCGAGGTGAGGAGCAGCAGCCGGACCCCGTCCGGCCCCGTCCGCCAGCAGAGCGCGGCGACCTGGTAGCGCGGCGGCCGGCGCAGGATCGGTCCGAGATAATCTGTCCACAGGCGACGGAACATGGGGCGACTGGTCCTCCGGGCGCTCAGAACGCGAGCGATGGGGTTCTAGCGGGCCGGGCGGCGGATGACAAACCGTCCGCCTGTTCGCGCGCACGCGCGGGGCGGCGCGGCGGGCCGTGTCCGCGGGGGGCCGCGCCGGGGGCTCGACAATGCGGGCCCGAGGCCGCATGTCGCGGGCGTCCCCGCCGGGCGCGGGGGAAGGTCGGAGAACGCGCGCCGGGCGCGGGAGGACGGACATGGCAGAGCCGGTACGGATGGAGCGGGCGGCGCTGACCCGTCTGGTGGCGCGAGCCTTCGAGGCGAGCGGCGCGACGGACGGCAACGCCGCGGCGGTGGCGCGCGCGCTGGTCGCGGCCGAGATCGACGGGCAGGCGGGCCACGGCCTGAGCCGCGTCGCCTCCTATGCCGCGCAGGCGCGGGCGGGCAAGGTCGACGGCGCCGCGGTGCCGCGCCTGGCGCAGGAGGCGCCGGGCTGGCTGGCGGTCGATGCGCGCGACGGCTTCGCCTATCCCGCGCTGGACCTGGCGCGCGAGGCGCTGGTCCCGGCGGCGCGCGCGCAGGGCGTGGCGGTGGCCGCGATCCGCCGCTCGCACCATTGCGGCCAGCTCGGCGCCCAGGTCGAGGCGCTGGCCGAGGCGGGCTGCGTGGCGCTGATGGTGACGAACGCGCCCCGCGCGATGGCGGCCTGGGGCGGCCGGCAGCCGGTCTTCGGAACCAACCCGATCGCCTTCGCCGCGCCGCGCGAGGGCGCCCCGCCGCTGGTCATCGACATGTCGCTGTCGAAGGTCGCGCGCGGCAAGATCATGGCCGCCAGGAAGGCCGGCGCGCCGATCCCCGAGGGGATCGCGCTCGACCTCGACGGCCAGCCCACGACCGATCCGGACGCGGCGATGGCCGGGACCATGGTGCCGGCGGGCGGGGCCAAGGGCGCGGCGCTGGCGCTGATGGTGGAGATCCTGGCCGCGACGCTGACCGGCGCCGTGCCCTCGCGCGCGGCGTCGTCGTTCTTCGACGCCGAGGGGCCGCCGCCGGGCGTCGGCCACCTGCTCCTGGCGCTCGATGCCGGCCGGACACCGGCGCCCGGCTTCGGCGCGGGGATGGGCGCGCTCGTCGCGGCGCTGGAGGCCGATCCGGGCGTGCGCCTGCCCGGCACGCGGCGGATCGCCGCCCGGGCCCGCGCCCGCGCCGAAGGGATCGCGGTGCCCGCGCACCTGGAGGCCGAGATCCGGGCGCTGGCCGGGCCGGGCTGAGGACCCGCCGCCCGTGCGCCCCCCCGACCCGAAACGCGCCGACCCGATCCGGCCCGACGCGACACGCCCCGACGCGACACGGCCCGACGCGACATGGGCCGACGCGACACGGGCCGGCCGGCTCTGGCCCGGCCTGCTGGTCTGCGGGCTGGTCGCGCTGGCCGCGCAGTTCCTGTCGGAGCATTACGGCGCCCCGGCGATGCTGATGGCGCTGCTTCTGGGCCTGGCGCTGCATTTCCTGGTGGAGGAGGGCGCGCGGGCGCGGCCGGGGGTGGAATTCTCGGCCCGGGTGGTGCTGCGGGTGGGGGTCGCGCTTCTGGGGGCGCGGATCAGCGTCGCCGTCTTCGCCGAGCTGGGCTGGGGGGTGCTGGCGCTGATGGTGCTGGCGCTGGCGGCGACGCTGGCGGCGGGCTATCTGGGCGCGCGGGCGCTGGGGCGCGGCTGGCGGCTGGCCATCCTCACCAGCGGGTCGGTGGCGATCTGCGGCGCCTCGGCGGCGATGGCGATCGCGGCGGTGCTGCCGCGCGGCCCGTCCTCGGAGCGGGACCTGAGCTTCACCGTGTTCGGGGTGACGCTGCTGTCGACGCTGGCGATGGTGGTCTATCCGATCCTCGCCGGGCTCCTGGGGATGGACGCGCGGTCGACGGGGATCTTCCTCGGCGGGACGATCCACGACGTGGCGCAGGTGGTCGGGGCGGGCTTTTCCGTTTCCGAGCCGGTGGGGGAGACGGCGACGACGGTGAAGCTGATCCGGGTATCGCTGCTGGCGCCCTTCGTGCTGGGGCTGACGCTGGCGCTCAGGGCGCTGGAGCTGGAGCGCGACCGGGCGGGCGGCCGCGCGCCGCCGCTGGTGCCGGGCTTCGTGCTGGCCTTCCTGGCGCTGGCGGTGGTCAATTCGCTGGGGCTCCTGCCGGGGATCGTGCAGGAGGCGGCCTGGGCGGTGTCGCGATGGGCGATGCTGGCCGCGATCGCGGCGGTGGGGATCCGGACCGAGCTGCGCCGCATCGTCGAGATCCCGCCCCAATCCATCGCGCTCCTGGTGGGCGAGACGCTGTTCCTCGCCGCCGCCGTGCTGGCCGGCGCGGCGCTGCTTGCGTGAGGGGCCGGGCGCGGCCCGCCCCGGCGCGGCAATGCGGGTCGCCCCTCGCCAGGGGGCCGGGGGCGGCGGGCGGAACGGCCGGTGGAGGCGGCCGCCGAGACCCGCTAGGATCGCCGCCGATGCCGGCGACCCCGCCGGCGATCGGGGGAGCGGGAGGAGACGCGATGCGGATGGTCAGGGCCGTCCTGGTGCCGCTGCAGGCGCTGAACGGCGCGGTGCTGACGCTCGCCCTGTGGCTGGCGGCGGCGGCGCTGGCGGCGATGGTGGCGGTGGTGGCGGTGCAGGTCTGGTGCCGCTACGTGCTGGGCGACGCGCTGCCCTGGCCCGACGAGGCGGCACGGTTCCTGATGCTGTGGATGACCGGCCTCGCCGCGCCCTGGGGGCTGCGCCACCGCGGCTTCGTCGCCATCGAGATGCTGCCGGCGGCGCTGCCCGGCCCGGCGGCGGCGGTCCTGAACCTCGTCTTCCTGGGGCTGGGGATGGGCGTGGTGGCCATGGGCATCACGCTGGGCTGGGCGCATGTCGGGTCGGGATGGCTTTTCGCCTCGTCCTCGCTCAGCGTGCCGCTCGATCTGGTGGGGGGCACGCCGGTGCGGGTGAAGCTCGCCTGGATGTACATGTCGGTCTGGGTCGGCATGGCGCTGATGGCCGCGGTGCTGGCAGAGCTGATCCTGCGCGAGATCGTCCGGCTGGCGGGCGGCGGCGACACCCTTGCCCCCCTGGCCGTCGCCGACCTGCCGGAGGCCGAGTGATGCTGATCTGGTTCCTGCCGCTGTTCCTGGTCCTGCTGACGATCGGGCTGCCGGTGTTCTTCGCGCTGCTCTTCGCGCCCGGCGCGCTTCTGTGGCTGGCCGGGCAGGAGCGCGACCTGGCGCTGCTTTACCGCAACCTCTACAACGGCATGGACAGCTTTCCGCTCATGGCGCTGCCGTTCTTCCTGCTGGCCGGCGAGGTGATGAACCGCGGCGGCATCACCGAGCGGCTGGTGCAGTTCGCGCAGGCCTTCATGGGGCATCTGCGGGGCGGGCTGGCGCATGTGAACATCCTGTCCTCGATGCTGTTCGCGGGGCTGTCGGGGTCGGCGGTGGCCGACACCTCGGCGCTCGGCGCGACGCTGATCCCGGCGATGGAGCGGCAGGGCTACACGCGCCGCTTCGCCGCCGCGATCACCGCCGCCTCGTCGGTGATCGGGCCGGTGATCCCGCCCTCGGGGATCATGATCATCTATGCCTACGTGATGGGGGAATCGGTCGCGGCGCTGTTCATGGCCGGGATCGTGCCGGGCGTGCTGGTGGGCATCGGGCTGATGATCGCGGTGCGCCTGATGGCCGACCGCTACGACCTGCCGCGCGCCCGCCGGATCGTGGAGCCGGGCGCCGGGATCGGGATCGTGGAATACTGGGTGAGCCTGGTCCTGCTGCGGGCGAACGTGGCCGGGGCGCTCTACCTGCTGGCCGTGGCGGTGCCGGGGATCGGCGGCGGGCCGGCGCTGTGGCTGGGGCTCCTGCTGCCCGCGCACCTTCTGCTCGTGGCCCTGCGCGGCCGGGTCGGCCACGATTTCCGCATCGTGTGCAAGAAGGCGGTGGCGCCGCTGCAGACGCCGATCATCATCCTGGGCGGCATCCTGCTGGGCGTCTTCACGCCCACCGAGGCGGCGGCGAGCGCGGTGCTCTATGCGCTCGTCATCTCCTTCGGGGTGCTGGGGACGATGACGCTGGCCGATCTGGGCGCGGTGCTGAAACGCGCGGCGGTGGCCTCGGCCACGGTTCTGCTGCTGGTGGGCGCGGCGGTGTCGTTCAAGACGGTGGTGAGCCTCTCCCACGCGCCCGAGATCATGGCCGACGCCATCCTGGGGCTGTCCGAGAACCCGCTGGTCCTGCTGGCGCTGATCAACGTGCTGCTGTTCGCGGTGGGGATGTTCCTGGATGCGGGGCCGGCGATCATCATCCTGGGGCCGATCCTGGGGCCGGTCTTCACCTCGCTGGGGGTGGACCCGGTGCATTTCGCCATCATCATGAGCGTCAACCTGACCGTGGGGCTGGCGACGCCGCCGATGGGGCTGGTGCTGTTCGTGGCCTCGCAGGTGTCGGGCGAGCGGGTGGAGACGATCTCGAGGGCGATCCTGCCCTTCCTCGCCGTGGAGGTGGCGGTGATCGTGCTGATAACCTACGTCCCGGCGCTGTCGCTGACGATCCCGCGTTGGGCGGGGATGATGGATTGAGACGCCTTGCAGGGAGGACGGACATGCTGAAACAGGCGATCACCGGGGCGGCGCTGGCGCTGGCCCTGGCCGCGGGGGCGGCGGCGGCGCAGGAATACACGCTGCGCGCCACCGCCAATTCCAACGATGCCGACGAGGATTACGACGGGCTCGTGGTGTTCAAGGACCATGTCGAGAAGGCCTCGAACGGGGCGATCGAGGTGGAGCTGTTCATCGGCACCCAGCTGTGCTCGAACGGCACCGAATGCCTGCAGGGCGTGGCGGACGGCTCGATCGACATCTTCGTGACGACGAGCGGCGGGGCGGCGGGGATCTTTCCGTATGTCCAGGTCTTCGACCTGCCGTATCTGATGCGCTCGGACCGGGTGGCCGAGGCGGTGCTGACCGACGACAGCTTCACCCGGATGCTGCGCGACCGGGCGCTCGAGGATTCGGGCGGCGCGATCCGGATCATGACCATCGGCAATACCGGCGGCTGGCGCAACTTCGCCAACACCCGGAAGCGGATCGCCGGCCCCGGCGACCTGGAGGGGATGAAGATCCGCACCGTGGTGGCCGACCTGCCGCAGCAGCTGGTGGAGACGCTCGGCGCCTCGCCGACGCCGATCCCCTGGCCCGAGCTCTTCACCTCGTTGCAGACCGGGGTGGTGGACGGGACCAAGAACGGCGTCACCGACATCATGGGGATGAAGTTCACCGATGCGGGGCTGACCCATCTCACCCTCGACGGGCATGCCTACATGGCGGCGATCTGGGTGATGAACAATTCCCGGTTCCAATCCCTGCCCGAGGAGCTGAAACGGGTCGTGCTGAACGGGTTCCACGACCTGCAGCAGGCGACCTTCGCCTCGCCGAAGCGCAAGCAGATCGACGCCTACGCGGCCTTCGAGGCGGCGGGCGGCGAGATCTACGCGCCCACCCCCGAGGAGATGGCGGCGTTCCGGGAGGCGGTCGATCCGGTCTACGACTGGTTCGCGCAGAACGTCGACGGCGGCGCGGAGGTGCTGGGGGCCCTGCGCGACAGCGTCGCGACCGCCGAGGAGGGGATCGACGCCCGGCTCGCCGCCGAGATGGAGTGAGGCGCGCGCGACGGCGGGCGGGGGGCGATTTTTCGTCGAAAAATCGGCGTCGCGGCGGGCTCAGTTCTGGGTCAGGCCGGCGTCGCAGACGAAGCTGGCCCCGGTGCAGCCCGCGGCCTCCTCGGAGGCCAGGAACAGCGCCATGCGGGCGATGTGCTCGGGGCGCAGGCGGTGCTTGAGCGCCTGCAGGTCGAGGAATTCGCGCTCCTTCTCGGGCGAGAGCCAGAGCTTCTGCTGCCGCTCGGTCAGGATCGCGCCCGGCACCAGGCAATTGACGCGGATGCCGTCCGGGCCCAGTTCCCGCGCCAGCGTCCGCGTCAGGCCGTGGATCGCGGCCTTGGCGGTGGTGTAGCCGACCATGCCGGGGCGGCCCCGCATCCACGACACCGATCCCAGCATCACCACCGCGCCGCCGCCGCGCCGCGCCATGCCGGCCGCGGCCGCCTGGGTGGCGAAGAAGTGGTGGTCGAGGTTCAGCGCCAGCATCCGCCGCCAATCCGCGGGCTCCACCGCCTCCATGTCCTGGCGCTCGTCGCGGGCGGCGTTGTTGACCAGGATGTCGAGGCCCGCCGCCCCCCCGGCCCCCTCGTCCCCTTCCGCGCCTTCGGCCCAGGACACGGCGGCGCGCAGCGCCTCGATGTCGGTCAGGTCGCATTCGCGGAACCGCGCGCCGGTCGCGGCTGCGAGTGCCGCGCCCTCGGCGGCGGCGATGTCGAGGAAGCGGACCCGCGCGCCCTGGTCGGCGAAGGCGCGCACGATCGCCGCGCCGATGCCGGTGGCGCCGCCGGTGACGAGGACGGACCGGCCGTCGAGGGAGGGGTAGCGGGCGGTCATGGTCGGGTCTCCGGCGCAAGGGGGGCCGGGCGCCGCACGCGCGCCGCCCGGAAGCGGCACCGGGGCGGCCCGGCCCGGGCGATCGCCCCGGCCGGGCCGCCGCACCGGATCGAAACCGGCGTAGCACCGCGCCGGGCCCGCGGCAATCGCGGAGCGCGGCGGCTTGCCTTCGCCCCGCCGGCCCTGCCATCTGGTGCCGGCACCCGGCGAGGACAGGAGAGGCCATGACCGAGCGACCCGACATTCCCGGCGATCCCCGCGCGCCCGGCCGCTGGCTGGACGATCCGGCCCACCGCGCCTGGCTCGCCGCCGACGCGCGCGCGCAGCTCGCCGCCTTTCGCGCCTGCGTCGGGCCGAAGGGGGAGATCCGGCCGCTCGACCGGAACGGGAGGCCGCGGGCGGACGCGCCCCAGGAGCTGCACGCGGTGACGCGGCTGGTCCATTCCTACGCGCTGGGGCAGGCGGCGGGCCATGCGGGCGGCGACGTGGTGGAGGCGGGCCTGGCGGCGCTGGCGCGCGACCATCACGACGCGCGCCACGGCGGCTGGGTGTGGTCGGTCGCGGACGGCGCGGTGGCGGACGGCACGAAGCTCGCCTATGGCCACGTCTTCGTGCTGCTGGCGGGGGCGAGCGCGCACCTGGCCGGGCACGGCGCGGGCCGCGCGCTGCTCGACCGCGCGGCGGAGGTGATCGAGGCGCGGTTCTGGGACGAGGAGGCGGGCCTCCTGCGGGACGAGTTCGCGCGCGACTGGACGCCGTTCTCGACCTATCGGGGGATGAACGCCAACATGCACGGGGTGGAGGCGATGCTGACCGCCCACGAGGCGACGGGCGAGGCGGTGTGGCTGGACCGCGCCGGGCGCATCCTCGACTTCTTCGCCGGGCGGATCGCGCCCGGTCACGCGTGGCGCCTGCCCGAGCATTACGACGCGGCGTGGCGCGTCGATCCCGATTACGCCGGCAACCCGATGTTCCGCCCCGCCGGCACGACGCCCGGCCATTCGCTGGAACTGGGCCGGCTGATCCTGCAGCACTGGGACCTGTCGGGCCGCCCCGGGGACGCCCCGCCGCCCGCCGCGCGGGCGCTGGTGGAGCGGGCCTTCGCCGATGCGTGGCTCGGCAATGGCGGCTTCGCCTATACCCTGTCCCATGGCGGGCAGGTCGACGTGGCCGACCGCTACTGGTGGCCCGTGACCGAGGCCATCGGCGTGATGGCGGCGTTCCTGAAGCTCGACCACCGGGCCGAGGACGAGGCGTGGTATCGCAGGCTGTGGGCCTTCGCGGCGCGGCATTTCGTCGATCCGGCGGGCGGCTGGCACCCCGAGATCGACGCGGCGGGCGACCCGGCGGAGACGCAGTTCACGGGCAAGCCCGACATCTATCACGCCCTGCAGGCCGACCTTCTGCCGCTGGCGCCGGGCCTGTCGCGGGCGGCGCGGGGGCTGGCGGCGGCCGCGCCCCTGGCCTGAGGCGGCGCGCTACCCGCGCGAGCGGCGCAGGATCAGGACGAGGAAATAGGCGCCGCCGAGGAGCGAGGCGATGGTGCCCGCGGGAAGCTGCATCGGATAGAGGGCCACGCGGCCCAGCCAGTCGGAGACCAGCATCAGCCCGGCGCCCACGGCGAGCGACAGGCCGATCTGCTCGCCCGCGCGGCGCGCGCCCAGCATCGCGGCGACATGCGGCGACAGCAGCCCGACGAAGCCCACCGGCCCCATCGCCGCCGTCACCGCCGCCGCGAGCGCCGCGGCGAGCGCCATCAGGGCGGTGCGGACCGGGCCCACCGGCAGGCCGCGGGCGAGCGCCACCGCGTCGCCGGCCGCGACCAGCGTCAGCCAGCGGCGGAGCAGCGCCAGCGCGAGGGCGGCCAGGGCGACGGCGGCGGCGAGCGCCAGCGCCGCCGTCGGGGTGGCCCGGTAGGTGGAGCCGCCCATCCACGACAGGATCGCGAAACTGTCCTGCGACCCGGTGGCGAGCGCGACCTTGACCAGCGCGTCGAGCAGTGCGGCGAGCGAGATCCCGATCAGCGCCACCGTGGCGGGGGCCTGGCCGTGGCGCCGCGACAGGACGAGGAGCAGCACCAGCACCCCCATCGCGCCGCCGATCGCCGCGAGGCTGCCGACCTCGAAGATCGAGGCGCCCGTGAGCATCGCGGTGCCCACCAGCGCGAAGGTCGCGCCGGAGGACATGCCGAGGATGTCCGGGGAGGCGAGCGGGTTGCGGATCAGCCGTTGCAGGATCAGCCCCGACAGCGCCATCCCCGCCCCAGCCGCCGCCGCCACGACGAGCCGCGGCCAGCGCAGCGACCAGATCAGCGCGTCGGGCCGGGCGAGCCGCCAGCCCGCCTCGGTCGGGGCGAGCGCCACGGCGACGATCGCCGCCGCGACGAGGCCGGCGGCCAGAAGCGCGAGCGTCGCGCGGGCGGGCCGCGCGGGCCCCGCGGGCAGCTCGTAGCGGGCGTGATCGGCGGCCGAGAGCCGCGCCCGCATCAGCACGATGAGCGCCGGGGCGCCCAGGAGCGCCGCCGCCGCGCCGGTGGGCACCAGGTCGCGGGCGACGCTGTTCAGCCCCACCGCCGCGGTGTCGGCCAGCAGGAGCAGGACCGCGCCCGCCGCCGCCGAGGCGGCGAGCTCGGCCACGGGCCGGCGGGCGCCGAGGCGGCGGGCCATGTTGGGGGCGATGAGGCCGACGAAGCCGATGAGCCCCGCCGCCGTCACCGCGACCGAGGTCAGGAACAGGCCGGTCGCCATCGCCACCGCGAGGCCGCCGGCGAGCGCGAGGCCGCGCCCCTCGGCCGCGGCGGTGCCGAGCCGCAGCAGCGACAGGACCCGCCCCAGGCAGAGCGCCACCGCGATCCCGGCGGCGAGGCGCGGCCAGACCCAGGTGACCCAGGTCCAGCCGTTCTGGCCCAGATCGCCCGCCCCCCAGACGAAGAGATGCGCGAAATACGGGCTTTCGAGAAGCACGACCGCCCCCGCCACCGCCCCGAAGACGAGGTTCACCGCCATCCCCGCCAGCACCGCCTGGAGGCCCGAGAGCCCCCTGAGCCCGGTGATCGCGACCACCAGGCCGAAGGCCGCCGTGGCCCCCCCCATCGCCACCCAGGCGCCGTGGGCGGCGGCGATCGCGGGGGCCGCGAGGGTCACGATCACGGTGGCGAGCCAGGCGCCCGAGGCCGCGCCGAGCGTCAGCGGCGAGGCGAGGCGGTTCTGCGTCACCTGCTGCATCAGGCTGCCGGCCAGTCCGAGCGCCGCGCCCACGAGGAGCGCCATGGCGATGCGGGGCAGGGTGGATTGCTGGAAGCGGATCTCGGCGAAGGCGTCGGCGGGGGCGCCGAAGGCGAGCGACAGCATCCGCCCCAGCCCCAGATCCGCGCCGATCAGCAGGTGCGCGGCCAGGACCAGCGGTACCGACAGCGCCAGCGGCGCCAGCGTCCGGCGCGGATCGGTCATGGCGCGGCGGCGCGGCCGGGTCGGGCCGGGGGCGCGGCGGGGATCATTCCGCCAGCCCCTCCAGCGCGGTCAGGAACGCCTCGGCATGGCGCTCGACCGACAGGATGCCGCCATAGCTCCAGACCCGGGGGACCTCGGCGAAGCGGCCCGCGGCGACGGCGGGCAGGGCCTGCCAGAGCGGCCCGGCCATCGCCGCCGCGCCGCCCATATGCGGCCGGATCGCGAGGAGGAGGCCGGTCTCGACGGCGGCGAGGTCCTCCATCGGGCGCTGGGTCACGCCCCAGCGGGTCGCGGGCAGATCGAGCGCCGGCTCGAGGCCGATGCGGCTGAGGGCGTGGACGGGGATCGAGTTCTCGCCGTTGATCCAGACGGTGGAATCGTCGTTCAGGCGGATCACCGTCGCTTTCGGCGGCAGGTCCAGCGCCGCGACCTCGCGCGCGATCGCGTCGAGCCGGGCCTCCATGGCGGCGAGCCGCTCCTCGGCGGCGGGGCGGCGCCCGAAGAGGTCGGCGAGGCGGAGATAGATGTCGCGCGCGGCGGCGACGTTGTCGTGCTCGGCCGACCACGCCTCGAAGACGTGCGTGGGCGCGATGCGGTCGAGGGTGCGGGCCAGCGCGGGGTCGATGTCGGAGGCCAGGATCACGTCCGGCTCGAGCGCGGCGATGCGTTCGAGGTTGGGCTCGGTCCGCAGGCCCACATCGGCGACGCCGTCGGGGATCGGCGGATCGCCCGCCCATTCGCCGTAGAGCGCGATCTCGGGCGCGCCGACCGGCGTCAGTCCGAGGTCGAGCACCTGCTCGGTCAGCGCCCAGTCGAGCGTGACGATGCGGGCGGGCGGCGCGCCGTCGGCCCCGTCCGGCCCCCCGTCCGCGTCCTGCGCGACAGCCGGCGCGGCGGCGAGCCCCGCGAGGAGCAGGACGAGGCGCAGCAGGGCGGTCATGACGGCGCCATCGCGACGAGCGCGTCGGCGAAGCGGGTGGCGAGCGTTTCGAGCGACACGACGCCGCCGAAGGTCCAGGCGGGGTCGGCAACGGCGAAGCGGCCCGCCGCGACCGCCGGGATCGCCTGCCAGAGCGGGGTGGAGAACAGCGCCTCCTTCTCGGGGAAGGGGTCGATATGGACGATGGCGGCGTCGGGATACTCGGCCAGCGCCTCGATCCCGGCCAGCGTGAAGCCCCATTCGGTGGGCGGCCCGGCGGCGGCGGCGGTCAGCCCCATGCCGTCGAGGGCGGCGGCGGCCATGGAATTGGTGCCGTGGATGCGGACCGTCGTCGGCGTGAGCAGGCGCACCGGCAGGACCGGCGGCACCTCGGCGCCCCAGGCGGCGCGTACCCGCGCCCCGGCGCGGGCCATGGCGGCGTCGATCCGGGCCAGGCCCGCCCGGGCGCGGTCGGACCGGCCGAAGGCGCGCGCGAGGCGCAGATAGGTGGCGCGCGCCGCCGCCGCGTTGTCGCCGCCGGCCGAGAATTCGTCGACGATCCAGGTGGGCGCGATGGCCGAGAGCCGATCGGCGAGGCCGGCCTGCTGGTCGGAGCCGACGATCAGCGCCGGCGCCAGGCCGGAGATCGCCTCAAGGTTGGGCTCGTTGCGAAGGCCCAGATCGACCACTTCCGGGGGCAGGGGCGGAGTGCCGACCCAATCGGCGTAGCCGCCCGGATCGGCCACCCCGGTCAGCGGCAAATCGAGGTCGACGGCGATCTCGGCCAGGCCCCAGGAGAGGGCGGCGAGGCTGGCGGGCGGCCGGGTGCCGTCGCCCGGCGGGGCCGCGGCGGCGGGCGGCGCCGCGAGCCCGGCGAGCCCCAGAAGGAGCGCGCCGAGGAGGGACACGAGACGGGGCATCAGGCGATGACGGCGTGGGCGGGGTGCGGCGCGGGGCGGGAGAGCAGGTCCATCTCCACCCCCGTGAGGCGGCGCAGCACGGCGCGGTCGAGGAACGCGCCCGGCCCGCCGTCGAAGGCCACGCGGCCGCCCTCGAGCGCCACGATCCGGTCGGCGTGGCGCGCCGCGAGGTTGATGTCGTGAAGGACGACGACCACCCGGCGGCCGGCGCGCGACAGGCGGCGCAGCAGCGACATGACCTCTTCGGCGTGGCGCAGGTCGAGCGCGGAGGTGGGCTCGTCGAGGAGCAGGACCGGCGCGTCCTGCGCCAGCAGCATGGCGATCCAGGCGCGCTGCCGCTCGCCGCCCGACGTGTCGTCGGCGAGTTGGTCGGCGAGGCGGTCGGCGCCCGTCTCGGCCAGGCCGCGCGCGACGGCGTCGTGGTCGGCGGCCCGCCAGCGGCCGAGGGCGCCGCGCCACGGGAAGCGGCCGAGGCGCACCAGTTCGCGCACCGTCAGCCCGGCGACGGGCGGCAGCCGCTGGGGCAGGTAGGCCACCGCGCGCGCCAGGTCGCGCTGCCGGTAGGCGTCGAGCGGGTGGCCGTCGAGCGCGACCCGGCCCCGGTCGGGCCGGCGCTGGCGGGCGAGGCAGGCGAGGAGCGTCGACTTGCCGGACCCGTTATGGCCCAGGATCGCCGTCAGCGGCGCGCCGCCCAGCGTCAGGTCCGGCAGGTCCAGGACCCGCCGCCCGTCATGGTCCACCGAGAGGTCCGAGATCGCGAACATCAGAACCTGGCCGCCAGCGAAACCGAGATCTCGCGCCCTTCGCCGAAATAGCACGAGGCGGTGCCGCAGAAGGTCACGTGGCGCTCGTCCTCGAGGTTGGAGACGTTGAGCGAGGCCTCCCAGCGGTCCCATTGATAGGCGAGGCGCGCGTCGAGCAGCGTGTAGGAGGGGGTGCGCTGCGTGTCGGTGCCGTCCCATTTCTCGCCCGTATGGCGGATGCCGAGCCCGGCGGAGAGCCCGTCGAGCGGGCCCGAGGACGGCGCCCAGGTCCCCCAGACCGAGCCGAAGCGGTCGGGGATCGTGGCGATGGTGTAGCCCTCGACGTTCTCGGTGTCCTGGAAGACGGCGCTGGCATCGATGCGGAAATCGCCCAGCTCCTTCTGCATGCCGAGTTCGACGCCGCGGGAGCTGGCCTCGCCGGTCTGGACTTGGAAGCCGGGATTGTCGAGGTCGGTCTGGGTCAGGTTGGACTTCTCCAGGTCCCACAGGGCGATGGTGTAGAGGTCCCGGGTTCCGGGGGGCTGGTACTTGAGCCCGATCTCGTATTGCGTCCCCTCGGTCGGCTCGAAGGGATCGCCGGCGGCGTCGCGGCCCACGATCTCCTGGCGGAAGCTCTCGGCGTAGCTGACATAGGGGGCGAGGCCGTTGTCGAAGCGGTAGAGCACCGCGGCGTTCGCCGTCACCGCGTCGTCGTCGGCGTTGACGGTGGCGTCGGTGAAGGTGCCGGCCTCCTCGCCCGTCTCGATGCTGCCCCAGCGCAGCCCGGCATCGACATGGAGCCGGTCGTTCCAGGTGGCGCGGTTCTGCACGTAGAGGCCCCATTCCTCCACCGTGTTGGTGGGCGCGTCGACCACGTCGATCTCGGGCGCGCCGGTGTAATCGGGGTCGAAGGGGTCGATGGGGCGCGTCTCGGGGCTGGTGGCGGTATCGCTGTCGTAATCGGCATCGACGTGGTTCACGCCCAGGATTGTCTGCATCTCCCAGCCGCCCGCGCGCCAGTCGGCGGTGGCGTAGGCATCCAGGGTGAACGTCTCGAGGCTGTTCTCGGCGCGGTAGATGGCGCGGTTGATCAGGCCGTCCTCGCCGTAGCGGGTGGGCAGGTCGGTGAGCGTGTTCCACCAGGCGTGGCGGTAATCGGCCTCGCCCTCCAGCCAGCGGGCGCGGGCCGAGACGGACCACGTCTCGGAGAAGCGGTGATCGGCGATCAGCGTCACGCTGTCCTGCTCGCTGTCGAACCGGTCGAAGCCCGGCTCGCCCACGAAGAGGTCGTCGGAGAGGTACTCGCCGTTCGGCGCCGGCAGCAGCGTGCCGTAGAGGGAGGCGAACTGGATCAGCGGGCTGCCGTCGTTCTCCTGGTGGGTGTAGAGCAGGGTCAGCGCGGTGTCGGGCGAGGGCGACCAGGTGATCGAGGGGGCGATGGCCACCGCGTCGTCGTCGGAATAATCCACCTGGGTGGTGGCGTCGCGCAGCACGCCCACGAAGCGGTAGGAGAGCGTGCCCGCGGCGTTCAGCGGGCCGCCGATGTCGAGGTCGAGCGCGCCGCTTTCGGGATCGCCGAAGGAGAGCCGCACGAGGTTGTCGCCGGTGCGGTTGGCGGCGGTCTTGCTCTCGGTGTTGACGACGCCGCCGACCTCGCCGTTGCCGTAGAGGCCCGAGGCGGGGCCGCGCAGCACCTGGATCGATTGCAGCAGGAAGGGTTCGGGCTTGGTGTCGTTGTAGAAGCCGTAGCGCGCCTGCAGGCCGTCGTGGAAGGTCGTCGGGCGGAAGCCGCGGATCGTGTACCAGTCGGAGCGATCGTCGAGCCCGTACTCGCCCGAGGCGACGCCGGTGGTGTAGCGCAGCGCCTCTTCCACGTCCTCGGCGCCGCGCTCGTACATCTGCTCGGCGGTGACGACGCTGACCGAGCGCGGCGTCTCGGCGATCGGGGCGCCGGACTTGAGCAGCGTCCCGGTCGACAATTCGACCCGCTCGCCGACGAAGCCGCCATCGGCGGCGTCGACGGTGATGGTGCCGAGGTCGAGCCCCTCCTGCGCCTGGGCGAGCGCCGGGGCGGCGGCGGCGAGGGCGAGGCCCGAGACGGCGAGGCGGCGGATGATCATGTCCCTGGTCCGTTCTTGATTATTGACGTTGGTTAACGCCGCTAATTATTCCGACAAAAAGAGTCAACTACCGATCCACCCAATAACCGGCGACGGTGCTTTCGGCCGATTGCAGGCCGCGGGCGTCGCGCAGGTGGCGCCGCATGGCCTGGGCGCGGGCCTTCTCGGCGGCGAACCAGACATGCCGTCCGCCCGCGGGGCCGAGATCGAGCCTGGCCAGGTCGTCCTCCAGGCACTCGCCGCGGGCGCGCGACAGGAGCCGCAGCGCGATGCCCGGCGGGGCCTGGATCGGCGGGGCGGCGCCCGCGTCGTCGACCTCCACCAGGGCGGTGCCGGTGGTGCCGGGCGCGGCGGCGTCGAGGATCCGGGCGATGGCGGGCAGGGCCGTCTCGTCGCCCGCGAGGGTCAGGTGGGGGGCGCGCGGGTACCAGCCGCCGCCCGGCCCCACGAGGCCCAGCGGGTCGCCGGGCCGCGCGGCGTCGATCCAGGCGCAGGTGGCGCCGCGGCCGTGGTGGAAGGCGTCGACCGTCATCGTCCCCGCCGCGGGATCGACCCGGCGGATCGTGTAGACGGCGATGTGGAGCGCGTCGGGGCCGCTTGGCCAGCGGGTGCGGCCGGCGGCGTCGATGCCGGGCCAGACCGGCCGGCGGCCGGCGGGCGGCAGCGCCAGCCGCAGGTGCAGGCCGTCGCGCGCGAAGGGGGCGAGGTCGGGGGCCGAGATCTCCACCCGGCGGAAGCTGGGACAGGGGGCGGTGACGCCCAGCACCCGCGCGACGCGGAAATTCGGCGGCAGGCCGGGGCCGGGCAGGGGCGCCGACCAGGCGACCGCGGGCACCAGGGCGGGGTCCAGGGCCTCGATCCGGGCCAGCACCGATTCGCGCAGCATGAAGGCGTTGGCGGCGCTGTCGGCGGCGATGCGGATGCCGAGCTCCGCCGGCCGGGCGGTGAAGTGGATCACGCCGATCCCGGTATCGAGCGCCACCGCGCGGGGGCGGGCATCGCGCACCGGATAGTCGATCTCGTGGCAGGCGGCGACGACCTGATCGAGCACCAGGCCCGCCCGCCGCGTCGCGAGGCGGCCCGTCACGTCGGGATGGCCGGAGGGACTTGTCACCATGGCGAAAATCCGAGTATTTCCATCGTGAATCGGTATCCCCTTGATTAGACGGAGTTCGGGGCCGGGTTCAATCCCGATAAAAACGGTTGACTATAGCGCGCGCCGGTGAGAGGCAGGCGCCGAGACGGGCCCGCGCCCCGCCGCGGGCCCCCCGTCGTTCAAGGAAGTGCCCCATGCGCCTCGCGCCGATCCCGGCGATCCTCGCCGTTCTCGCAGCCCTCGCCCCGACCGCCCCCGCCGCGCAACAGGCGGAAGAGGAGGCCGGCCCCGGCGGCCTGTCGATCGAGTTGAACGCCGCGCGCGACGGCACGGGCGGCTGCACGCTCAGCTTCGTCATCACCAATGGCGGCGCCGAGGCGGTGGAGAAGGCGGTCTTCGAGACGGTGCTGTTCGACACCGGGGGGCAGGTGGACCGGCTGACCCTGTTCGATTTCGGCGCCCTGCCCGCGGGACGGCCGAGGGTGCGCCAGTTCACCCTGCCCGACACGTCCTGCGGCGGCATCGGCCGCATCCTGGTGAACGGCGTCAGCACCTGCGAGGCCGCCCGGGACGACGCCTGCAGCGCCGGCCTGACGCTGTCGACGCGCACCGACATCGAGGTGGTGGGATGACCGACCGCATCCTGGACGGGCTGTCCCGCATCGCCGAGCTGGGCGGGCCGGTCGTGCTGGTGCTGCTGGCGGTGGCCATCGCGGCGCTGGCGGTGGTGCTCTACAAGCTGTGGCAGTTCGCCGCCGCGGGCGTGGGCCGGCACAAGGCGCTGCGGCGCGCGATCGCGGCCTGGGACCGGGGCGAGCGCGGCGCGGCGCGCGACGAATTGCGGGCCTCGCGCTCGTATCTCGCGCCGGTGATCGACATGGCGCTCACCGCCCCTGACGCGGCCGAGAGCCAGACCCGGCTGACCGCCGAGGCGGAGGCGCGCTTCGCCGGGCTGGAGCGGGGGCTGCGATTCCTCGACATCGTGGCGCAGCTGGCGCCGCTCCTGGGCCTGTTCGGCACGGTGCTGGGCATGATCGAGGCGTTCCGCTCGCTGCAGGAGGCCGGAAGCCAGGTGGACCCGGCGATCCTGGCCGGCGGAATCTGGGTGGCGCTGCTGACCACCGCCGCGGGGCTGGCGGTGGCGATGCCGGTGGCGCTGGTCCTGTCGTGGTTCGAGGGGCGGATGGACGCCGAGCGCGTCCTGGCCGAGCGCGCCATCGCCACGATCCGCGCGCCCATGGGCGCCCCGCGCGAAACCGGGCCCGTTCCGGCCGCCGCGATCCATGCCTGAGGCGCGGGGGCGGCGGCGCCGGCGGCGGCTGTCGCTGACCTCGCTCATCGACGTGATCTTCCTGTTGCTGCTGTTCTTCATGCTGAGCTCGACCTTCTCGCGTTTCGCCGAGGTGGAATTGTCGGCCGCGGCGCCGGCGGGCGGGGCCGCCGACGTGCGGCCCGTCTTCCTGCGCCTGTCGCCCGAGGCGATCAGCGTGAACGGCGCGGAGGTGGTCATGGACGGGCTGGAGGCGGCGCTGGCCCATGACGCGCCCGATCCCCGCCCGGTGCTGGTCTCGCTCGCGGGCGGGGTCAGCGCGCAGCGGCTGACCGACCTTCTGGGCGCCTTGCGCGGGGTGGAGGGGATCGCGCCGACCGTCCTGGGGGGCGGGGCATGATCCGCCGCCGCCCCAGATCCTCGGGCCGGGAGCCGACCATCGCGCTCATCAACGTCGTGTTCCTGATGCTGGTCTTCTTCATGGTCGCGGGCACCATCGCGCCGCCGCTCGAGGGCGACCTGTCGCTGATCCGCACCGCCGAGCTGGAGGGCCGCGCACCGCCCGACACGCTGGTCGTCGATGCCGCGGGCGGTCTGTCCTATCGCGGCGCGGCGGTCGCCTCGGCGGCGGCCTTCGCGCGCGGCCTGCCCGAGGCCGAGCGCGGGGCGATCCGCGTGGTGCCCGACCGCGACCTGGCCGCGGCGGAACTGGTCCGCATCGCGACCGAGCTGCGCGGGGCGGGCGCGGAGCGGGTGCTGATCGTGACCGAAAGGGGCCTCGAATGATCCCGCGCTCGCGCCCGGTCAAGCTGCTGGCGGCGGGCCTGTCGCTCGTCGCGGCGGGCGCGGCGATGGCCGTGGGCCTCGCCCCCGAGCCGGTGCGGATCGCGGGCGGCGCGGCGCCGGTGGAGGCGCGGCTCGGCACCAGCTTCGAGGATCTGTCCGCCGGCACGCTGTCGGGCGAGGCGCCCAGCGAGACCGTCGCGCCCGCGCCCCCCGCCGCGCGCGCGCCCGAGGCAACGCCGGTCGAGGCCGCGCCGTCCCCCGCCCCGCCCGAGATCGCGCCCGAGATGACACCCGAGACGGCGCCCGGGATCGTGCCCGAGACGGCGCCCGGGATCGTGCCCGAGACGGCCGAGCCGGCGGCCCCCGACGCGCCGCGCGTGACGGTGCCCGACGCCCCCCCCGAGGATGCCGAGCGCGCCCCGCCCGGGCAGACCGTGACCGGCGCGCCGCCCGCGCCCGGCGTCGTGACCCGGTCCCGCCGGCCGCCCGAGCGCAGCGCGCGGGTGGAGCGGCGGGCCGCCGAACCCGATCCCCGGCCCGATCCCGCCCCCGCGCCCGCCCCCGCGCCCAAGGGCAATGCCGACCGCGCCGCCCGGGCGGGATCGGAGACCGGGCGGCCGGAGGCCGCCGCCCCCGACGCCGCCACCGGGCAGGGCCGCGCGCAGGCGTCGGGCAACGCCGCGGCGTCGAACTATCCCGGCGCGGTCATGGCGCGGCTGAGCCGGGCGCCGCGCCCCTCGGTCCGCGCGCGCGGCGCCGCCACGGTCGCCTTCGCCGTGGACGGGGGCGGCGGGCTGGCGCAGGCCGCGATCGCGCAATCCTCGGGCTCGACCGAGCTGGACCGGGCGGCACTGCGGCTGGTGCGGCGGGCCGCGCCCTTTCCGGCACCGCCGCCGGGGGCGCAGCGCAGCTTCTCCATCCGCATCGCCGGGCGCTAGGCGGCGCGGCCGCGCCCCCGGGCGGGGTCAGTCGGTCGCCTCCTCCAGCAGGTCGGTGATGCCGTCGGCCAGGCGCGAGGCCAGGCCGTCATCCACCGCCTCGGGATCGGCGAGCTCGTTCTCGGCGATGAGGCTGTCATCCTCGGCGACCTCGTCGCGGGTGAAGGGGCGCAGGGACCGCCCCGACCCGCGCAATCGCTCGATGGCGCCGATCAGGCCGGCCTCGGCGATGGCGGCGTCGAGCCGGTCGGGCGTCACGTCGAGATGTTCGGCCAGGAGCCCGGCCCGCAGCGCCAGCACCTCCCGCGACACCGCCTCCGGATCGGGGCAGATGGCGGCGTCGATCGCCACGTCGCATTCGGTGTCGAAGCCCATGGAGCGGTTGTTGAGGTTCGACGACCCGATCCGCAGCAGCCCCTCATCGACGATCAGCACCTTGGCGTGGACGTAGATCGCCGCGCCGCCCCCGGTGACCGGGTAATAGGCGCCGAAGCGGCCATGCGGATCGTTCGCCCAGAGGAAATTCAGGACCTTGCGGCGCGCGCCGTCCATCGCCTTCTGCCGCAGCCACCCTTCGGAGGTGCAGGGCAGGACCACGACGAATTCGGGCCCCTCGGGCTCGGCCAGCCGCTCCGCGATCGCGCGGGCGATGGTCGCGGAGGCGAGGTACTGCGTCTCGACGTAGAAGGTGTCGCGGGCCAGGGCGATGGCGCGCAGGTAGAGCGCCTCGATCTCGCGCACCTCGGGGTGGCGGTTGTGATCGGGATAGGTGCGCGCGATGGCGGCGGGAATGCCGGTGAACGTCGCCTCCAGATCGGGCCAGATGGCGGTGTCGCCGTCGGTGTCGTCGTCGTCGGGGGGCGGCGGCGGGTCGAGCCGGTCGCCGGTGGCGCGGAACCACCGTTCCCGCGCCAGCTCGCCGAGCGCGGCGGCGAGCGGGCCGGACAGGGCGGTGGCCACGTCGTGCCAGGGCTTGGACGGCTCTTCCTCGCCGGGCATGTGGCGGTGGGGCTGGTCGTCGAGATGGGCGGAGGTGTCCCAGCGCCCGGCGGTCACGTCGATCCCGCCGCAGAAGGCGATGCGGTCGTCGACGACGATGACCTTGGAATGATGCGCGGCGCCGGCGGGGTGCTCGGTGTCGAACTTGAACTGGAAATTGTCGGCGGTGCGGATCGGGCGCAGGGCCATCGGCACCATGCCGCGCCCGAGCGCCTGGAACGTGCCGAGATCCCATTTCAGCACGTAGAGATCGACCTCGCGGCGGTTCTCGGCCATCCATTTCATGAACGGCCCCAGCGCGTTCGGCCCTTCGAGGGTAGCGCCCTCTGGCTCGAACTCGATCCGGGTGTCGAAATCCCAGCCGACCAGCATGACGCGGTGGCGGGCGCGGAGCATCGCGTCCTTGACGGCGCGGAAATACTCGGCGCCGTCGACGATCACGCGGACCCGGTCGGCGCGTTCCACGCGCCAGCAGGTTTGCGCGGGGATGAGATAGCGGGAATCTGCCACGTCGGGCCTTTCGGGGTTCGGGGCGGTGTCGCCGCCAAAGGCTAGCGACGCCGCGACCCGGTTGCGACCCGGAAAACGGCCGCGCCCCGGGAACGTTCCGGCATGTCGGGCGCGCGCCCCCCGATCAGGTGCCGAAGGTCACGTGGCCCTCGGCATCCATCGTCCAGGCCGGGTTCCAGGCGATTTCCCAGGCATGGTCGTCGGGATCGGCGACATAGCCGCGATAGCCGCCATGGGCGGGCGCGTCGGCGGCGCGGAGCAGGCGGCCGCCATGGCGCGTCAACCGCGCGAGGGCGCGGTCGACATCGTCCTTCGCCCCGACATTGTGGGCCAGGGCGCAGGCCCCGGGGCCGGGCCCGGCCGCGCGCGCCATGTCGAGCTCCAGCGCGTCCCTGAGGAAGGTGGCGAGGACGAAGCCGTTCATCTGGTAGAACACGATCTCGGGCGCCTCGAAGACCGGGCGCCAGCCGAAGCCGTCGCCGTAGAAGCCGCGCGAGCGCGACAGGTCGGCGACGCCCAGCGTGATGACGGCGACCTGCTGCTTCATGACGACGCCCTTTTCCCCTGCGCCCGTGCGGAGACCCGCAGATCGTCAGGCTTGCGCCGGTCGCGGGCGGTCGTCAAGGGCGCGGGGGACACCCGCCCCCCCCGGAGCGGGAGGGACGGGCGCGGGGGGTCAGGCGGCGCGGATGCCCGGATCGACGAAGAGCGCGCCGAAGGCCACCCAGTCGGGGTGCCCCGCCTCGGCCTCGGCGAGCCAGCGTTCGGCGTCGGCCCGGCGGGCGGGCGGGACCGCGGCCACGGCGTCGGCGAGGCTGGGGGCCGGCGCCGGACCGGCATCGTCGTAGCGGATCGTCGTCGTCCCCTCGGAAAAGGCGTCGAGCGACTGGTCCATCCCGTCCTCGTCCCAGACGAGGCGCATCGCGCGGCGACCGGGATCGTAGGCGGCGGTGAAGAGCGTGCCGAACCCGCCCGCGTAATCCCTCTGCCGGAGCGGCTCGGAGAGGAACCGCGACAGCGCCGGATCGCCGGGATCGCCCGCGGTCGCGATCCGCGCGAGCTCGGCACGGCGTTCCACGGTGCGGGTGATCGCGGCGCGGTCGGGGAGCGGCGCGTCGAGCTGATGGTTCGTGGCGATGGCGGGACGGCGCTCGGTCATGCCGCCGCCCGCATGCATCTCCACCGAGGCGGTGCGGCCCCGCGCGTCGGCCAGGACGAGGTTGTAATCCATGTGCGAGGGCAGGCGGGCGAGCGTGTCGAGCGCCACGGGGACATCGGCGCAGGTTTCCAGGACGTAGCGCAGGATGGTGCAGATGCCGAAGCCCTCGGCCACCCGGCGCGTGCCGCCATAGGCCAACGCGACCGAGAGGCCGTCGGCGTTGATTCCGTCGGAGAGGCCCCAGAGGAACTCGACCATGCCCATGACGGGCTTGCGCCACTCGGTGCGCAGGCACAGCCCCTCGTTGAGGTCGGGGGAGAGGTCGTAGTTGCGGATGAGGCGCGTCTCGCCGTCCCGCGACAGCGCGGCGAGGGAGCAGCCGCCGAGATAGGCGGGCGGGCACCAGGTGGAGAGGAACCGCGCCTCCCGGTCGCCGCCGCCGGCGATCTCGGTCAGGCGGGCATGGACGGGGACGAGCTCGGGCATGTGTTTCGCGAGCGCGGCCTCGCAGGCGGCGCGGTCGGGGCCGGCATCGCCGCCCCGCGCGGTGAACCAGTCGCGATAGGCGGGCCAGGAGAGGTCCCAGCGGGCGCGCCATTTGGGCCCCGGCTGCGGCTCGGACAGGGCTTCGAAGGTGAGCTGGTGGGTCATGGGGCGTGCTTTCGGTGCGTGGGGGGTGCCCGGCCCGCGAGGGGCCGGGCGGTCGGTGTGTCAGGTGCGCGCCGCAGTCTCGGTGAAGAAGCGCAGCATCTCGGCCGAGGCGTCGGGGCCGGCCGCGTCGGCGTAGGAGCCGCTCGCATTGCCGCCCGACCAGGCGTGACCGGCGCCGTCGATGAGCCAGAGCTCGGAGCCCGTCGCGGTGGTCAGGCGGGACCAGGCGCGGGTGCCGTCGCCGTCCCGCGTCTCCACCCCGTCGCCGGGCAGGAGGGCATGGGCGTTCCGGGGCGAGACGGTGCCGTCGGCCGTGCCGTGGAAGACGATGGCCGGGACCGTCACCGGACGGCCCGCCCGTTCGCCGCGCATGGCGGAGAAGGCCGAGGGGATGTCCTGCGCGGAGCCCGCGGGCAGGCCGGAATGGATGCCGACGGCGGCGAAGAGGTCCGGGTGGGTTTCCGCCAGCACCGCGGCCATGGCGCCGCCCGCCGAGAGGCCCGCGGCATAGACGTGGCCGGTGCCGAGTTCCCCGGCGAGCTGGCGGGCGATGGTGGCGAGGATCGCGGGCTCGCCGCCATGGGCGCCCTGGTCCTCGGGGCGGAACCAGTTCCAGCAGGATTGCATGTTGTGGGCGCCGGTCTGGCCCGGATAGGCGACGGCATAGCCGGCCCGTTCGGCGGCGAGGTCCATGGCCGTGCCGAGGGCGAAATCCTCGGGCGACTGGGTGCAGCCGTGGAGCATGAGGACGAGGCCCTGGACGCCGCCCTCCCGCGGGGAGGGGGTGAAGAGGCGCACGGAGCGGCCCGCGATCTGCCGCGTCTCGACATGCGCGCCCGCGGGGACGGGGGCGGTGCGGGCGGGGGCGCGGCCGGGCAGGTTGCCCATGCCTGGCAGGTTCCCCATGGCGGGCATGTTGCCCAGCCCGCCGGGGACATGCTCCATTCCGGGCAGGCCCGAGAAGGCGCTCAGGTCCGGCATGCCGCCGAAATCCGGCGTGCCGTGACGGGCGGGGCGGGCGGTGGTGCCCGTTTGCGCGTTGTGGGCCGCGGCGAGGCGGGCGCAGGGGCCGCATTCCTCGCCCTCGGCGGGTTGCGGCGCGGTCCGGCCCGACAGCGCGGACTGGATGATGGCGGTGGCGGCGCCGGGATCGCCGGCACGAGTCGACTTGAGCGCCCGGCTGAGCGCCGTCGCGAAATTGTCGGTCATCGATGTAATCCTTGGTTCGGGGGCGTCTTGCCCCTCAGGTGATGCGGTCGGCGAGGGCCGCCTTGACGTCCTTCGGTGCCTGGAGGGAGCCCAGCACGTTCAGGGATCCGATCGTGGCCTGGGCGAGGTCGGTATCGACGTCGGAGGCGATCCGGGCGAGGCCGACGACGCGGAGGTGCAGGACCTCGCCCGCGTCGCGGAGAGCTTCCAGATCGGCGCGGGAAACGTCGAAGAGGCCCATCTCGAAGCGATGCCGCGCGACGGATTGCTCGACGGCCTGGGATTCGGCGGTGAGCTGGCTGCGGATCGCGGACCGGATGAAATCCGTCCGGTTCGAGTAGAACCCCTCGCGCACGAGGAGGTCGATCCGGCCCAGGTCGACATGGCCGAGATTGATCGTGATCTTCTCGGTGTCGCCGGGGCGGTCGGGCAGGCGGTGGATCTTTGGCATGGCGTTCTCCATCCGTGTGGATGGTATATGGATGGCCATGCCGGACCGCGCAAGGGCCGAGTGCCGCCTGCCGTTAGGGAAGGCGGGGATCGGCCCAAGGGGGCGTGGGCCGTTACTCGGCGGGTTCGGGGACCGGCTTGCCCGGCGCGGTGCGGTGGACGAGGGGGGCGTCGGCCGCCGCGTGGGCGTCGGCCTGGGCCGTCAGGGCCGCACGGTGGGGCGACTTGATGCAGACAGGGTCGGTCGCGGCGGGGTCGCCGACGATCGCCATGGCCTGGCAGCGGCAGCCGCCGAAATCCACCCGCTTGCGCTCGCAGGAGGAACAGGGCTCCTGCATCCAGTCGGTGCCGCGATAGGCCTGGAAGGCGGAGCCGCGATACCAGGTCTGTTCCAGCGTGGTGTCGCGCACGTTGTCGAAGCTGAGATGCGGGATCGAGGCGGCGGCGTGGCAGGGCATGACCCGCCCGGCGGGATCGACGACGAGCCCGGTCGAGCCCCAGCCGCCCATGCACTTCTTGGGATAGTCGGAATGGTAGTCGGCGGGGACGTAATCGATCACCAGCGTGCCCTTCAGCCGCGCGCGCGCCTCGGCGACGATGGCGTCGGCCTCGCGCGCCTGGGCGCGGGTGGGCATCATGGCGTCGCGGTTCCTCAGCGCCCAGCCGTGGAACTGGACGGTGGCGACCTCGATCCGGCGGGCGCCCATCTCCACTGCCATCTCGATGGCGCGGGGCAGCTGGTGCAGGTTCTGGCGGTGCAGGACCGCGTTCAGCGTCAGCGGAAAGCCCACCGCGCCGATCCATTCGGCGACCTGCATCTTGCGGTCGAACCCGCCCCGATAGCCGCCGATCATGTCGGCCATCTGCGCCGTGGTGCCCTGGAGCGAGAGCTGGATATGGTCGAGCCCGGCCGCGTCGAGGGCGCGCAGCCGCCGCTCGGTCAGCCCGATGCCGGAGGTGATGAGGTTGGTATAGAGCCCGGCCTCGCGCGCCGCGACGACCAGCGGTTCGAGATCGCGGCGGGAGGCGGGCTCGCCGCCCGACAGGTGAAGCTGCAGCACGCCCAGATCGGCGGCCTGGACGAACACGTCCTTCCAGGTCTCGGTGTCGAGTTCCGCGTCCTGCCGCGCCAGTTCCAGCGGGTTGGAGCAATAGGGGCAGGAGAGCGGGCAGCGATGCGTGAGTTCGGCCAGCATGGCGATGGGCGGGCGGATGGTCGCGGGATCGGCGGTCATGGCTGAACCTCCAGGAAGCGTCTGTCGCGGAGCGCGCGGAGGAAGCCGGAGGCGTCCTCGGCGATCCGGTCGGGATCGGCGTCGTAGCGGGCGGCCAGCGCCGCGGTGATCTCGCCGAAGCTGCGGACGCCGTCGATCTCGGACAGGACGGCGTGGCCGACCGGATCGAGCGAGACGGCGCGTTCGGGCGCGAGCAGCACCCAGGTGTCGCGGACCCGGTCGTGGTGAAGCCGGACGCCGCGCGGCAGGTAGGGGATCTCGGCGGGCTGCATCACGCGGCCCGGCTGTCGAGCAGGCCCTCGCCCGGCTGCCAGGCGCCGGGCGGAATCCGCGCCGGCGCCACATAGGCCGCGTCGAGCGCGTCGAGCTGCGACCAGAGCACGTCCGTCTTGAAGACGAGCGCGGCGGCGGCGGCGTCCTGCTTCTCGGCGGTGTCGGCGTGGTCGAGCACCCAGCCGAGGCCGAAGGCCACGTCCTTGGGCGCCTCCTTCAGCCGGTTCTGGAAGTACGACAGCGACGAATCGTCGGCGAAATCGTAGTTCCGCAGCAGCCCGGCGATGCGGTCCTTGTGGATCGCGGGCGCGAAGAGCTCGGTCAGCGAGGCGGCCACGGCCTCCAGCAGCGTCTTCTCGCGCACGAAGCGGACATAGGCGTCCACCGCGAACTTCGTCGCCGGAAGGACGCCCCGGGTGGAGGCGACGTAATCGGGATCGAGTCCCACCGCGCGGGCGAGGCGCAGCCAGCGGCGGATGCCGCCCTCGTTGGTGTCGGTGCCGTCGTGATCCTCGATCCGGGAGCGCCAGCGGCGGCGCAGGTCGGGATCTTCGACGCGGGACATGAAGGCCGCGTCCTTCATCGGGATCGAATGCTGGTAGTAATAGCGGTTGATGACCCAGGCGCGCACCTGGTCCGGCGTGCAGCCGCCGCCGTGCAGGCGCGCGTGGAACGGGTGGCGGTCGTGGTAGCGCTCGGCGCCGATCTGGCGCAGGCGGGCCTCGAAGGCGTCGGGGGCCTCGGTCATGGGGCGATCTCCATTCCGTCCTGGCCGATGGTCCAGCCGGCAGCCTCGGCCTGGGCGCGTTCGGCGCTATCGGGGCGCAGGACGGGGTTCGTGTTGTTCATGTGAACAAATACGGCCTGTGCCACATCTAGGCCCTCGAACGCGGCGATTGAACCATCCGGGCCGGACATCGACATGTGGCCCATGCGTTTGCCCGTCTTCCGTCCCAGACCCGCGCGGATCATCTCGTCATCCGACCAGAGCGTCCCGTCGAAGAGGACGAGGGCCGCACCGCGGAGCCGTGCCCGCAGGTCGTCGGAGAGGTGGGCGCAACCGGGGATGTAGAATGCGTCCTGTCCCGCCGCGCGCAGATGGACGCCGACCGTCTGCTCTCCCACCAGGCCGGTTTCCACAGTCTCGCCCTCCATGTAGAGGGGCACCTTGCCGGGAACGGGGAAGAGCGTGGCGGTGAGGTCCGGGGCGAGGTCGAAGGGCCTCTCGAGTGCCACGGTCCGCCGGGTCACGACCTCAGCGTTCAGTGCCTCGAAAATCGGATTTGCGCGAAGGACATCGTGTATGCCGGCCGTGGCGCAGAGCGCGAAGGGCTGCATCTCGCGCAGGGTCAGAAGGCCCGCGACGTGGTCGATGTCGCCATTGGTCACGAGCACGGAGCAAAGCGGCACGCGCCGCAGGTCGGTCGGATGCAGGTCAGGCGTCGCGGCCATCTGCTGGCGGATGTCGGGGGAGGCGTTGAGGATCGCCCAATCCGTCCCATTGCCGCTGACGGCGAGGGAAGATTGCGTCTGGGGCGGGATCGCGCCCCGCCGGGCGAGGTTGCAATTGCCGCAACCGCAATTCCACTGGGGCAGTCCGCCGCCGGCGGCCGCCCCCAGGATGCGCGCGCGGAGCGCCATATGACCCCCGCGCGCCGCCGGCTCAGAACAGGACGGTGTCGTCGTCGCTGTCGGGGCCGTACATGTTGATTTCCATCCCGCATTCGATTTCGCGGATGATCGGCTTGGTCCAGGCCATGATGGTCTCCTCCTATGAGATCCGGCCACGAGTCGGGGCCGGCACATGTTCTCAATGTGGGGGCGCGGAGGGTCCGGTTCAAACCCATTCTGGCCCGCCCGGTTAGATCTTTGGTCGCAACCGGCGCCGGGCTGAGGCAATCGGGCGCAGGGTTCCCGACTCGCCCCGCGCTAATTCGGGTTGCGATGCGCCGGTCCACGACCGCCTTTCGGACAGGGGGCGCCGCGACTGCACATTGTCCCGGCAAATCGTGCCACGGCGACGATCGAGCGCGGCCCCGCATGGCCCCGGCGACACCGATTCGGGGCATGCTGCACGGGCGCCGGGCGGTCCGGCGCCCTGGTCCTGACCACGGGAGATCGCGGATGATCGAACTTCTCTTCGTCGCCTGTCTGAGCGCCGACCCGGAGGCCTGCGAGGAACGCAGCCTGCTCTATACGGACATCACGCCCACGACCTGCGTGCTGGGCGCGCAGCCGTACCTGGCCGAATGGATCGCCACCCATCCGCGCTTCGACATCCGCCGCTGGGAGTGCCGGGCGGTGAACACGGCCGAGCGCGACGCCTGAACGCACGCGAGGAACAGCGCGGAAGATACTGCAAAGAAACAAGAACACTCGGGACGCGCGATGGCGTTCGGGGCGTTTTGACACCCGCCCTTGAGGTCCGGGCCGGATCGTGCATCGTTCGGGGGGGCGGCGCGCGGGGACGAGCGCCCGCCAAAGCGACACCGTATTCCGGGGCGACCCCGGCGCCGAGCCACGGGAGAGGCCATCATGGGCAGGGCAGGATACCCGGCGCGCCGCGCCGGTCACGCCGCGTTCACGAAATCGGGAACCGATCGCGCGACCCCCGCCTTTTCCTTGCCGGGATGGGTGGAAACGGGGGCCCCGGCGTGAGCGCGAAATGGATCTGCGCGGCCCTGGCGGCGGGCCTGCCGGCCCCCGCGGTGGCCGCGGCCGTCACCGAGACCCGCGGCTTCCTGCGGCCCCTGGGCCCGATCGCCGAGCTGCAGCGCACCGAGCTCATCTGGGCGACGGTGCTGATCCTGGCCGCGATCCTGCCGGTCCTGTTCGGGGTGCCCTGGATCCTGTGGCGCTATCGCCGGGCCAACACGGCGGCCAAGTACCGGCCGCAATGGCATTTCAACACCAAGCTCGAGATCCTGATGTGGGCCGGCCCGGCGCTGATCGTGGCGGCGCTGTCGCTGTGGCTGGCCCAGGCGGTGTTCCGGATCGACCCCTATCGCGCGATCTCGCCCGAGATGGCCGAGGGCATGGACTTCGCGATCGACGGCGACACGGTGCCGGTGGACGTGATCGGGCTCGATTGGAAATGGGTGTTCGTCTATCCCGAGCACGGGGTGGCCAGCGTGGGCGAGATGGTCGTTCCCGTGGGCCGGCCCGTTTCCCTGCGGCTGACCACGGACACGGTGATGCAGAGCTTCATGGCGCCGGGCCTGTCGGGGCAGATCTATGCGATGGCGGGGATGGTCACGCGCCAAAACCTGATCGCCACCGAGACCGGATCGACGCTGGGCACGAACACGCAATATAACGGCCCCGGCTTCGCCCGGCAGCGCGCCCCCGTGCGGGCCGTGACGCCCGAGACGTTCGAGGACTGGATCGCCGCGGCGCGGTCCGGGGGCACGCCGCTCGACGAGGGGGCCTATGCGCGCCTCGCCCGGAGCGGGGACCTGGCCCAGGCGCGCGCCGACCTGGATCTGGCGGGCGAGGGGCCGATCCTGTTCACCCTGGCCGCGCCGGACCTCTTCGACCGGGTGGTGGCGCGGTACATGAGCGGGCAGGAGATCGCGCGGGAGGCCCAGCCGGGCAGCCCGAGCTACCGCCCCGAGGCCCTCGACCTGCCGGATGCCCCCGCAACGATGATGGAGCACGCCCAATGAACGGTCTCTTCGGCCGACTGGCCTGGTCCGACCTGAAGCTGTTCGAGACCTTCATGCACGGGGTCAGCATCGACACGCTGGTCGCGGCGGGCGCCGCCTGGATGGTCGTGCTGGGCGGGGTGGCCCTGGCCGCCTGGCTGACCTGGGCGCGGCTCTGGGGGCCGCTCTGGCGGGACTGGCTGACCTCGGTCGATCACAAGAAGATCGGCATCATGTACATCGTCCTGGGCTTCGTGATGATGGCGCGCGGCGTGGCCGAGGGCGTGGTCATGCGGACCCACCAGGCGACCGCCTACCAGGGCGGCGTGCTGTCCGAGGAGCATTGGGCGGAGCTGTTCTCCACCCACGGCACGATCATGATCTTCTTCGTGGCGATGCCGTTCATCACCGGGTTCATCAACTACCTGGTGCCGCTGCAGATCGGGGCGCGGGACATGGCCTTCCCGATGCTGAACCAGATCAGCCTGGGGCTGACCGCCACGGGCGCGGCGCTGACCATGATCTCCCTCGTCGTGGGCATCTTCGAGACCGGGGGCTGGACGGCCTATCCGCCCTTCACCGGCGCCGATTTCGACCCCGGGCCGGGGCCCGATTACTGGGTCTGGGCGATCCTCCTGTCGGGGTTCGGCTCGATGTTCTCGGGCATCAACTTCGCGGTGACGATCTACAAGATGCGGGCGCCGGGCATGACCTACATGCGGATGCCGGTCTTCACGTGGACGGCGCTCTGCACCTCGATCCTGCTGACCTTCGCGCTGCCGCCGCTGACCGTGGCCTGCCTGATGCAGGCGCTCGACCGTTACCTGGGGTTCCACTTCTTCACCAACGACCAGGGCGGCAACATGATGAACTACGCCAACCTGTTCTGGATGTTCGGCCATCCGGAGGTGTACATCCTGATCCTGCCCGCCTTCGGCATCTTCTCGGAGCTGACCTCGACCTTCGCGGCCAAGCGGCTCTATGGCTATACCTCGCTGGTGCTGGCGACGATGGCGATCGCGGTGATCAGCTTCTGCGTCTGGCTGCACCACTTCTTCACCATGGGCAATTCGGCGACCGTCAACGCGGCCTTCGGCATCGCCACGATGCTGATCGCGATCCCCACCGGGGTGAAGGTCTATGTCTGGATGGCGACGCTGTGGGGCGGGCGGATCCGGTTCCTGACGCCCATGGTCTACATGACCGGGTTCTTCATCATGTTCGTGATCGGCGGGCTGTCGGGGATCATCCTGGCCAATCCGGCGATCAACTGGCAGGTCCACAACACCCAGTTCATCGTCGCGCATTTCCACAACGTGCTGCTGCCGGGGACGCTGTTCGGCATCCTCGCAGGGGTCCACATCTGGTTTCCCAAGGCGTTCGGGTTCCGGCTGGACGAACGGGCGGGCCGGATCACCGCCTATCTGTGGATCGCGGGGTTCAGCCTGACCTTCCTGCCGCTCTATATCGTGGGGCTCATGGGCTATCCGCGGCGCTCGGCGGCGTGGGACGACCCGACCTTCCTGCCCTACATGATCGTCTGCATGATCGGGGCGATCCTGCTCGCCGCCGCCTTCACGGGCCTCTTCGTGACGCTCTGGATCTCGGTCCGCAACCGCGCGAGCCTGGCGGTGCCGATGGGCGATCCCTGGGACGGACGGACGCTGGAATGGGCGACGCCCGCGCCGCCGCCGCACTGGAACTTCGCCACCATCCCCTCGATCGCCGAGCGCGACGCCTTCGCCCGCGAGAAGGCGGAGGGCCGGCCCTACGTGATCCCGGCCCAATACCGTGACATCCACCTGCCGCCCGACACGCCCGCCGGCATGATCGTGTTCCTGACCACCACCGCCTTCGGCTTCGCGGCGACGTGGTGGATCTGGTGGCTCGCGATCCTGGCGGCGGTGGTCCTCGTCGGCTGGGTGGTGGTCCATTCCTTCCGCAACCACCCCGAGGTGGTCATCCCCGCCGTCGAGGTGAAGCGCGTGAACAATGCCTGGATCGAGGCGATCGAGCTGGCCCAGGGCGGCATCACCCGCGACGACGAGGACACGCCCCGCAACCGCGGCTATGCCGCAACGGACATGATGGTGGCGTCATGAGCGAGGAAAACGTCCATCCGGGGATGAACCTCGGCTATCACGGGGGCGAGCACGAGGCGGAGGTGAAGGTCTTCGGCTTCTGGGCGTTCCTGATGTCGGACCTCGTCACCTTCGGCATCGTCTTCGCCGTGTTCGGGACGATGGTGACGGCCACGGCCGGGGGTCCGGGACCCGAGGAGGTGACGAACCTGCACAGCGTCGCGATCCAGACGGCGCTGCTCCTGGGGTCCTCGTTCGGGTTCAGCTGGGCCAGCCTGTCGATGAAGTACCATCCCGGCCAGCGCTGGCGGACGCTCGGCTGGCTGGCGGTGGCGGCGACCTCGGCGCTGTGCTTCCTGATCGTGGAACTGATCGACTTCCACCACTGGACCACGATCGGCGCGGTGCCGCAGCGGTCGGGCTATCTCAGCGCGCTCTGGGCGCTGGTGGGGCTGCACGGGCTCCATGTCGCGGGCGGGCTGTTGTGGATGGCGGCGATGACGGGGCAGATCCTCGTCTTCGGGCTCACCGACGACATCAAGAGCCGGGTGACGCGGATGGGCCTCTACTGGCACTTCCTGGACGTGGTCTGGGTCGGCATCTTCTCCATGGTCTTTCTCGCGGGGGTCGCATGAGTCTCAAAGAGCGCCTCCTCCTCGATGCGAAGAACCAGGAGGAGAAGGAGGAACGGCGGTTCTACACGCTGGGCCTCGTTCTCTCGATCGTCCTGACGGTGGCCTCGTTCGGCAGCGTCATGACCGGGCTCGTGCCCCATAGCTGGGCGTTCCCGGTGCTGGCGATCCTGGCGCTGGCGCAGATCATCGTCCACCTGCGGATCTTCCTGCATATCGACCTGACCCGCCAGAAGCGCGAGGACCTGCAGCTGCTGCTGTTCACGGTCCTGCTCCTGGGGATCATGGCCTTCGGCACGTTGTGGATCCTGGCCGACCTCCAGGCGCGGATGATGTAGGGGCGCGCGGGCGCGCGCCCCGCCTCAGCAGCCGATCGTCTCGCAGATCCGCTGCCGGTAGATGCTGTTCGCGGCGCTCTCGTCTGCGGCCGGGGCGGTGCAGCCGGGATCGTAGCCGGGTTGCAGCCCCGCATTGACGCAGGCCCCGATATCCCATCCGGGGGGAATGTCCTCTAGGTCGACCTGGGACCATTTCGGGTGGCCCGCCTCCTGGAGGTCGTCGAACCGGGTCAGGATCAGGTTGGCGGTATCGGCCACCGCCTTGCAGCTCGCGGCGTGATAGGCGTTGAGGTCGGGATCGTAATCGTAGGTCATCAGCACCGCCTTGACGGCCACCGATTCCACCGGGCCGGTCTGGAACGGATAGGTGTCCGCGGCGATGGTGGCAGGGCGGTAGACGGCCTTCAGCACCTCGTCGGTGAGGGGCACGAGGTGGAAGGCCTCGCCGTCGATGCGCGGGTCCTCGAAGAGCGCGGCGGGCGCCCCGGCGACGTAGAAGAGCGCGTCGATCTCGCCGGCGAGGAGCTGGTCGAGCGAGGCGTCGGGGGCGATCGCCACCCGCTCGGCGGTGACGCCGGCCAGGTCGAGGGCCAGCGAGGCGGTCAGGAAGGTGCCGCTATCCTCCACCCCCACGGCGACGCGGCCGTCGTCGAGGTCGGAGAGCGCGCCGATCCCGTCGCGCGCCAGCAGGTGCACCTCCTCGTCGTAGAGCGGGAAGGCGATCCGCACCCCGGCGACGGCGCGGGCGATGTCGGGATCGTCGGCGGCATAGGTCCGCAGGTATTCGAGCACGTCGCTCTGCACGATGCCGAGCTGGGTGACGGGGCGCTGGCGCACGCCGAGGAAGTTCTCCAAGGATCCCGCGCTTTCGCGCACGTTCAGGGTCTGGCCGCAGCTCTCCACCAGCCCGGCGATGTCCCGGCCGAACTGGATATAGGTGCCGGTCGGCCCGCCGGTGAGGATGTTGCGCTCGACCTCCTGCGCGGCGGCGGGGAGCGTGGCGGCGGCGGCGAGGAATGCGGCGAGAAGGGCGGGCGGGATCATGGCGGGAACCTTTCGTTCTGACCTAGCAGGGTCCGAGATCGCGGATGAGGGAGACGAGCGTCTGCCGGTTGATCGATCCGATCGCCTCCTGGAGCGCCTCGGTCGGGCAGGCGCCCCGGCGCAGGCGCGATTCGAGATCCGCGACCCGGGCGGGATCGGCCGGCAGGCCCGGCGCCACGCGGAGCGCGGCGGCCACCGCGCCGGCGGAGCGGGCCGCGGGCGCGGGCCCGTCGTCGGCGTCGGTATCGTCGGCATCCTCGGCCACGGCCTCGGCGGGCTGCGGTTCGGCATTCCCGGCCGCGGCGTCCTCGGGCGGGGCGGCGTCGCGGGCGGCGGCGAGGTCGGCGCGCGCCTCCTCCACCGATGCGCGCAGGGCGTTGAGCTCGGCGCGCGCCGCCTCGGCCCCGGCGATCTCCTCCGCCAGGGCCGCCAGCCGGTCCTGCGCGCCGCCGATCTGGCCGCGCAGGTCGTCGAGATCGGCGCGCGCCGTCGCGACCTCCTCCCGCAGCGACGACAGGGTGCGGCGGGCGGCGGCGGCCTCCTGCTGGACATGGGCGAGGTCGATCCGGGCCACGCCCGCCTCGGCCGCTGCGCCGGTCTGGGCCCGGCGGGCGGAGACGGCGCTGTCGGCCGCGTGCTGGGCCAGGAAGACGGCGGCGGCGGTGTCGCGTTCGGCCGCCGACAGCCAGTCCCGCGCCGCCGCGATCTCGGCGCGCAAACCGTCGAGCGTGCGGCGCCCCTCGGCGATGCTGGCGTCGAGTTCGGTGCGATCCGATTGCAGCCGGGCGCGGCGCGCGTTGAGCGCGCGTTCGGCGTTCGTGACCTCGGTGCGCTGGCGCGAAAATTCCCCTTGCGCGACGCTCTGGGCCTGGTCGCGCAACACCGACAGCCGCTCGCGCGCGGCGCCGATCCGCTCCTCGATCCCGTCGAGCGCCTCTTGGGCGGCCGCGGCGCGGGCCTCGAGCTCGGCGACGCGGTCCTCCTGCTGCGCGCCGGCCGGCCAGGCGAGGCCCGCGATCGTCGCCATCGCAATCACGGCGTGCCGCATCGCGCCCCCCTTCCCCTTAACCTTCGTTAACGAGCATTCCGCCCGGCGCGGCGCAAATCAACCCCGCCGCGAACCGCGCCGCCGGGTGCGGCGCAACGGCCACGGGCGGGAGGGGATTGCGCCCGGCGCGGGCCTTCCTAGATCAGGAGCGGGCGCCGCGGGAAGGGCATGCGATGAACTACGTCAAGACCGGAATCCTGATGGCGGCGATGACCGCGCTGTTCGGCGGGCTGGGCTATCTTCTGGCCGGCAGCGGCGGCATGCTCGTCGCCCTGGTCGTGGCCGCCGGCATGAACGTCGTGACCTGGTGGAATTCCGACAAGATTGTGCTGCGGATGCACAATGCGCGCCCCGTGGGGCCGCAGGACCGGTCGGGGCTGCGCGAGATGGTGGCGGAGCTGGCGCGGAACGCCGACCTGCCGATGCCGGCTCTCTATGTGGTGGACACGCCGCAGCCCAACGCCTTCGCCACCGGGCGTAACCCCGAGAACGCCGCCGTCGCGGTGACCACCGGCCTGATGCAGAGCCTCAGCCGCGAGGAACTGGCCGGCGTCGTGGCCCACGAGCTGGCCCATATCCGCAACCGCGACACGCTGATCATGACTGTGACGGCGACCTTCGCCGGCGCGATCTCGATCCTGGCGAACTTCGCCATGTTCTTCGGCGGCAGCCGCGAGCGGATGGGGATCGCGGGCACGCTCGCGATGATGATCCTGGCGCCGCTGGCCGCGAGCCTGGTGCAGATGGCGATCAGCCGGACGCGGGAATACGCCGCCGACCGGGCGGGGGCCGAGATCTGCGGCAACCCGCTCTGGCTCTCCTCGGCGCTGGAGCGCATCCAGCAGGGGGCGTCGCGGATCGACAACCACGCCGCGGAGCGCAACCCGGCCACGGCGCACATGTTCATCATCAACCCGCTCCATGCCCACCGGCACGACAACCTCTTCTCCACCCACCCCGCGACGGGCAACCGGGTGGCCGCGCTCGAGGCGATGGCGCGGGAGGGGCGGGCGGCCACGCCACGACCCGCGCCCCGGGACGGCCCGGCGGCGGGCGGCCCCTGGGGCTGATCAGGCCGCGTCGCGCCGCGCCGCGCGGGTGGCGCGCTCCACCGCCCGGGACAGCTTGGCGGCCAGCTCGTCGATCTGGCCGGGGGTGATGATGTAGGGCGGTGCCAGCAGGACGTGATCGCCGCGCCGCCCGTCGACCGTGCCGCCCGCCGGATAGCAGATCAGCCCCTCGGCCATCGCCGCCGACTTGACCCGGGCGTTGACCTTCAGCGCCGGGTCGAAGGGGTCGGCAGTATCGCGGTCGGCCACCAGCTCCACGCCGCGGAAGAGGCCGCGCCCGCGGATGTCGCCCACATGCGGGTGCTCGCCCAACGCGTCGCGCAGTGCCGCGTCGAGCCGCTCTCCGCGCTCGCGGACCTGCTCCAGCAGCCCGCGGTCGAGGATCGCGTCGAGCACGGCGCCGGCGGCGGCGGCGGCCAGCGGGTGGCCGTGATAGGTATGGCCGTGCTGGAAGCTGCCCGAGCCGGCCGCGATGGCGTCGTGTATCGCGCCGGTGCAGAGCATGGCCCCGATCGGCATGTAGCCGGCCCCGAGACCCTTGGCGATCGTGACGATGTCGGGCGCGACGCCGTCCTGCTCGCAGGCGAAGAGGGTGCCGGTGCGCCCCATGCCGCACATCACCTCGTCGAGGATCAGGAGCACGCCGTGGCGGTCGCAGATCTCGCGGATGCGGGCGAAATAGCCCGGAACGGGCGGCACGGCCCCGGCGGTGGCGCCCACCACCGGCTCGGCCACGAAGGCCAGGACCGTCTCGGGGCCGAGGCGCCGGATCTCGGCGTCGAGCTCGTCGGCGACGCGGCGGCCGTAGGCCTCGGCGCTCTCGTCGGGGCGCCGGTCGCGATATTCGTAGCAGGGCGCGATATGCGAGGTCTCGACCAGGAGGGGGGCGTATTTCTCGCGCCGCCAGGCATTGCCGCCGGCGGCGAGGGCGCCGAGCGTGTTGCCGTGATAGCTCTGCCGTCGGGCGATCAGGCGGTGGCGGCCGGGCTGGCCGGTTTCGAGGCGATATTGCCGGGCGAGCTTGATCGCCGCCTCGACCGCCTCGGACCCGCCCGACAGCAGATAGACGCGGTCGATCCCCGGGGGGGCGTTCGCGGCCAGCCGGTCGGCCAGCGCCTCGGCCGGGTCGGAGGTGAAGAAGCCGGTATGGGCGAAGGCCAGCCGGTCGAGCTGGGCGTGGATGGCGGCGCGCACACCGGCGTCGGAATGGCCGAGGCAGGACACCGCCGCCCCGCCCGAGCCGTCCAGATAGGCCGTTCCGTCCGCGTCGTAGAGATAGCACCCCTCGCCGCGCACCGCGGTGGGCCGGGCCGCGGCGCTGCGGGCGAAGACGTGCCCGCTCACCCCTCGGGGCCCCGCACGACGAAGACGGATTGCCGGGCGTGGCGCACCACGCGCGCCGCGTTCGGCCCCAGCAGGTAATCCGTCACGTCGTTGCGGGGGGCGCCCATGACGATGGTCTGGATCCCGAGCCGCTCGGCGGCCGAGATGATCTCGTGGTAGATGCGGCCGTGGACGACATGCGGGTGCACCTCCTGCACGTCGGGGATGTTCTCGCGCACCCAGTTCGACAATTCCACGCCGACATCGTGCAGGGCCCGTTCGATGAACCCCTCGCCGAAATAATTGCCCACCACGGGCATGCCGAAATTGGGGATCACGGTGATGACGTGCAGCTCGCCCCCCCTGGCCATGTCGAGCGCCCGGGGAAGGGCGTGCTGCCAGGTGGCCGGGGCGGTGAGGTCGACGGGAAAGAGGATCTTGTGTGTCATGTCAGAAGGCCGGTTTTGTCTGGCGACGGCGCTGCAGGACGATCACCAGACCGAGAAGCAGGATCGCGGGGATGTAGAAGATCTGCGCGGGCAGGCGGCTGTCGTTCGGGGCCAGGACCTCGCTGATCCGGACGGGATCGTCCGAGTAGAAGTCGAAGCTCGACAGGCTTTCCTGCATGTCGGTGCCGAACATCGGCTCTTCGAGCGTGCCCGGCGTCTCGGCGTCGGGGCGCAGCATCAGGCCCGTCTCGTCGACGCGCGTCTGCGCGTCGCCTTCGGGCACGGTGAGCGACAGGGTGGTCTGGGTGGTGTTGCCGGTGGCGAAGTCCGGCCCCTCGACCCGGAGGCGGATGCGGCTGTCCACCGGCGCCTGGGCCAGGACCTCGGCGAAGGCGGCCGGGTCCTCCTCGATGAAGCGGGGCTGGACCTGGTTCAGCCAGAAGTTCGGCACGAAGAAGGTGAAGGCCACGACGAGCAGGGCGATCGATTCGTAGAACTTGGACCGGGCCAGGAAGTAGCCCTGCGTAGCGGCCGCGAAGAGCAGCATCGCGAAGGTGGCGATGACGAACACGATCACCGCGTGGGCGATCCCCCAGAATGTGGTGAGGTCGACCCCGTAGAGGATCAGCGTGGGGTTGTAGATGAACAGGAACGGCAGCGCCACGGTCCGCAGGCTGTAGAAGAACGCGGTGAAGCCGGTCTTGATCGGGTCGCCCCCCGACACGGCGGCGGCGGCGAAGGAGGCCAGTCCCACCGGCGGCGTCACGTCCGCCATGATGCCGAAGTAGAAGACGAAGAGGTGGGCCGCGATGAGCGGGACGATCAGCCCCTCCTGCGCGCCGAGCGAGACGACCACCGAGGCCATGAGCGAGGAGACCACGATGTAGTTGGCCGTGGTCGGCAGGCCCATGCCCAGCACCAGGCTGAAGAGGCCGATCAGCACCAGCATGACGAAGAGGACGCCGCCCGAGAGCTGTTCCACGAGGCCCGCGAGCTCGGTGCCGATCGGGGTCCGCGTGACGGTGGCCACGATGATGCCCGCCGCCGCCGTGGCGACGCCGATGCCGATCATGTTGCGCGCCCCCGCGATCAGACCGTCGACGAGGTCGGCGAACCCTTCCCGCGTCTGCGCGCCGATGCTCTCTCCCTTGCGGAAGAGGGCCTTGAGCGGCTTCTGCGTGATGATGATGAAGAGCATCAGGGCCGTGGCGTAGAAGGCCGACTTGGCCGGCGATTGCTGCTCGACCATCAGGAACCAGACGAGGACGAGGATCGGCAGCACGTAATGCAGGCCGGTTTTCCACACGTCCTTGACTTCGGGCAGCTTGATGTCCTCGCCCTCGGCCTCGAGCGTCTCGGGGTCGAGGTCGGTCTGGTTCGCCGCGATGCGGACCAGCCAGACATAGATCGCGGCCAGCGCGATCATGGCGATCGGCGCGGCCAGGCCCGGCAGCATCGCGTTCAGCCCGTCGATGATGTAGATGAGCGCGGTGAAGCCGGCGCCGAAGACGGCGAAGCCGATGCCGAAATTCAGCGCCATGCGCCCCAGCGAGGACCCCTCGCCCAGCGATTTCATGTCCTTCTTCAGGGCCTCGAGATGCACGATGTAGACCAGCGCGATGTAGGAGATCACCGCCGGGACGAAGGCGTGCTTGATCACCTGCACGTAGGAGATGCCGATGAATTCCACCATCAGGAAGGCGGCGGCGCCCATCACGGGGGGCATGATCTGGCCGTTGACGGAGGAGGCGACCTCGACCGAGCCGGCCTGTTCGGAGGTGAAGCCCACCCGCTTCATCAGCGGGATGGTGAAGGTGCCGGTGGTGACCACGTTGGCGATCGAGGAGCCCGAGATCAGGCCGGTCATGGCCGAGCCCACGACCGCCGCCTTGGCCGGCCCGCCGCGCAGGTGGCCGAGCCCGGCGAAGGCGAGCTGGATGAAGTAGTTGCCGGCGCCGGCCTTGTCGAGCAGCGAGCCGAACAGCACGAAGAGGAACACGAAGGCGGTGGAGACGCCGAGCGGGATGCCGAACACCCCCTGGGTGTCGAGCCATTGCGCGGTGACGAGCGAGGTGAAGGACAGGCCCTCGTGCTCCAGCAATTCGGGGATCAGCCAGCCGGTGCCGAAATAGGCATAGGCCAGGAAGATCGCCCCGACGATGGTCAGCGCCGGCCCGAGCGCGCGGCGCGACGCCTCCAGCAGCAGGACGAGGCCGACGGCCCCGATCCAGACCTGGGTGGTCGTCGGCAGGCCCGAGCGTGCCGTCTGCGCCAGGTGGTCGGCGGCCCAAAAGACGTAGAGCGCCGTGCCCGTGGCCACGATGGCGAGCGCCCAGTCGAGCAGCGGCACGCGGTCGCGCGGGCTCGACTTGGTCGCGGGATAGCAGAGATAGGCGAGGAAGATCGCGAAGGCGAGGTGGAGGGGGCGCGTCTCGGACGAGTTCAGGACCGGGAAATAGGCCCCCATCCACAGCATCGGCTGCGCGATCCAGAGCTGGAACAGCGACCACAGCAGCGCGACGCCGCCGATCAGCAGCGCCACCCAGCGCGTGCTGGGCGTTCGCGCCCCGGCATCGGAGGAGGCGACGAGGTCCTGAAGCTCCTCGTCAGAGAATTGGCGGTTGCCGGACGGTTGGTCGGCCATGAAACGGTCCCCCTGTTGCCGCGGGTCCGGGGTTTTCCCCGGTTCTGTCGGTTCGCCGCGACGGGCGGCGGCACGCGTCACCATACCGTGGGGCCGGAGCGATCCGCACGGGGCGGACCGCTCCGGTCCGGCCTTACTGGGCGCTTTCGCCCTCGGAGGCGCCACTTTCGGCGCTGTCGCCTTCCGAAGAGCCGCCGAGCAGACCGGCCTCCTCGAAGTAGCGCTCGGCGCCCGGGTGCAGCGGCGCCGACAGGCCCTCGCTCGCCATCTGTTCCTTCTCGAGGTTCTCGAAGGCGGGGTGCAGGCCCTTGAACTGGTCGAAATTCTCGAACACCGCCTTGACCACCTGGTAGACGGTCTCCTCGTCCACCTCCTCGGAGGTGACGAGGGTGGCGCCGACGCCGAAGGTGGTCGTGTCCTCGTCGTTGCCGCGATACATGCCGCCCGGGATCGTCGCCTCGCGGTAATAGTCGTTTTCCGAGATCAGCGTCTGCGCGGCCTCGTTGTCGACATCGACGAGCACCGAATCACAGGCCGTCGTCGCCTCCTGGATGGAGCCGGACGGGTGGCCGACCGAATAGACCATCGCGTCGATGTTGTTGTCGCAGAGCGCCTGGGACTGTTCGGCCGCCTGCAGCTCGGAGGCGAGCGTGAAGCTGTCCATGGTCCAGCCCATCTGGTCCATCAGCCGTTCCATAAGCACCCGCTGGCCGGAGCCCGGGTTGCCGACATTGACGCGCTTGCCTTCCAGGTCGGCGAAGGTCTCGATCCCCGCATCGGCGCGGGCGACGACCGTGAACGGCTCGGGGTGGATCGAGAAGACGGCGCGCAGGCCGTCATAGGCGCCCTGCTCCTCGAACTGCTCGGTGCCGTTCAATTTCTGGTACTGCACGTCGGACTGGGCGACGCCGAATTCCAGCTGCCCCTGTTCGATCGCGTTGACGTTGTAGACCGACCCGCCGGTGGATTCGACGGAGCAGCGGATGCCGTGATCGGAGCGGCCGCGATTGACGAGCCGGCAGATCGCCCCGCCGGTGGGATAATAGACACCGGTCACGCCGCCGGTGCCGATGGTGATGAACGTTTCTTCCTGCGCCATGGCGCCCGATGCGCCGACCGCTGCGGCAAGAGCCAGGAGCGAGACGGTGATGGGTCTTTTCATGGATATGATCTCCCTGTGAGACGTGGGCGGCAACGCCCAACCCGCACAGGAGGGCCCGACCCGGCCCCAAAGGTCAAGCGGCCTCTGCCAGATCGATCCCCCGGCGGGGTTGCGGCGCGGGCGCTCGGGGCGTCCGCCGGGTTGCCGGATCGTCCACCCGCCGCGCCCGACCCTGCGCCCGGCCGCGCGCCCCCGTCGCCCCCGCATGGAGGTGACGCGCGCGTGCCGGTCGGCGCCCCGGGGGGGCGCAATCTGGGAAAGGACGCGCGACATGAAGGTGCCCGAAACCGTTCGAAACCTCCTCCGCTCGGCGGCGCCGACGCTGCTGTCGGCCCTGGCGCTGCCGCCGCCGCTGAACGGCATCGCGGCGACCGTCGCCGCCCGGGCGCTCGGCGGGACGGAGGCGGACGGGGCCGGGCGCCCGGTTTCCGCGGAGGAGGCGATCCGGCTGATCCGCCAGCGCGCCGGCGACCCCGAGATCCTGGCCCGCCTGCGCGCCGCCGAGACCGACCTGCAACGCTACGAGGCCGAGGCCGGCATCCGCTTCGAGGAACTGGCCGTAGAGGACCGCAAGCGGGCGAGCGAGCTGCAGACGGGGGGCCGGATCTCGGAGGTGGCCTACCGGCACGGGATGCGGATCGTGTGGATCGCCATGGGCTCGATCCTGCTCATCATCCTGGCCGCGCTGTGGGTGGCGACGGCCGGCGTGCCCGAGGCCGACGCGGAATACATGGTCGCGGCCTTCGGCCTGATCGGCACGGCGGTGGGCTTCATCAACGGGATCGCCGGTTCGGTCGTGACCTTCTATTACGGGTCGAGCCAGGGCTCGAAGGACAAGACCGACGCGATGGCGGATTCGATCCGCCGGTTCGGCGACGAGATCGAGCGGTCCTCGCGCCGCGACCGCGCCGCCGCCGATCGCGCCGAGACCGCGCGCGCCCGGGCCGAGGCCGCCCGTCCGCCCGCGCCGCCCGCCGCTCCGACCGCCCCGGCCGAGGCGGCCGAGGCGGAGGCCCCCGACCTGTCCCCGGCCGAGGCCTATCCCCCGCGCGAGGCGCCGGCGAGCCTGTCGCTGGTGTCCGAGATGCTGCCCGACCTGTCGCGGCCGCACCGGCATTTCGCCACCTCGGCGGAATGGCGGATGAGCGCGGCGGGGATCTCCGTCGACGGGGCGCCGGCGGCGCGCACGCCGGGCAAGCCGCGCAGCGTCGAGCGGATCTGGGAGCGCTACGGCGCGGATTGCGGCGACGCCGCGGTGCGGTTCGGGGTCCCGGTGGAGTTGATCGTGGCGACCATCGCCACCGAGAGCGGCGGCGACCCGGAGGCGCGGCGCGCCGAGCCGCGCCTGAAGACCGAGAGCGTCGGGCTGATGCAGACGCTGGTGACGACCGCGCGCGAGGCGCTCGGCCAGCACGGGCTGACGGGGGACGACCTGCTCGATCCCGCGACCTCGATCGCGGCGGGCACCGCCTATATCGCCCAGCAGCGCAAGAGCACCCGGTTCGACCCGCCGCTGGTCGCGGCGGCCTACAACGCGGGATCGCTGCGGCGCGACCCGGCGCCGCAGAACCGCTGGAACCTCGTCTGCTATCCGAGCGGGACGGGCGCGCATATCGACCGCTTCGTGGCCTGGTTCGGGGACGCGATGGCGGTCGCGGGCCCGGCGGATTGGAGCGGCGGCGGCCGGGTGCCGAGCTTCGCCGCGGCCTTCGCGGGCGCGGCGCCGGACGAGGCACCGGGCCGGAGCGCGGCCGCGCCGGAGGAGGGAGCGGCGGCCTCCGCCACGATCCTGGTGGAGCAGATCACCCGGTCGATGTCGCTGACCGAGATCGCCGGCAATCTGGGCCTGGCGCAGGAGATGCAGGCGCGGCTGAGCGCGTTCGGCTATCTCGACCCGCCGCCCGACGGACGGTTCGGCCCCATCTCCACCTGGGCGTTGCAGGCCTTCTGCGCCCACCGCGCGATCGAGATCGGCGACGCGGTCACCCCCGACATGGCCCGCGCGCTGGCCGACCCCGCCAACGCCCTGCCGCGGATCGCCCCCTGCGAGACGCATCCCTGGATCGAGAAGGTGATCGCCGCCATGCGGGAGCGCGGCCACTGGATCTGCGGCGTGCCCGAATGCCGCAACATCGTCTACCTCGAAGGGGCCAATCCCGACGGGACGGTGAACGCGGACCGCCCCGACGTGTTCAACGACCTGCGGGTGGTGTTCTGGACCGATGCCGCGGGCGCCACCCAGGTCCGCGCCTGGGAGGCCACGACCGAGCCCGGCAAGCATTTCACCGATACGCCGCTGAACCCCCTGGGCGCGGCCCGCATCCGGTTCGGCCAGTACAAGGCCTGGCGCGTGGGCACCCACCGGGCGGGGTCCGACGGCGCGCACGAGGCGCTGGTCCAAGTGTCGGACGTGAGCGTGCACCGCGACCTCGACCGCGATCACGCCCGCGTCGGCGACCGGGTGGTCACGGGGCTCTTCGGGATCAACCAGCACTGGGGCTACGACGCGCCGCGCGACAATATCGGGCGCACCAGCGCGGGGTGCCTGGTGGGCCGCACGACGGCGGGGCACCGGGAGTTCATGGCCGAGGTGAAGGCCGATCCCCGCTACCGCGCGAATGCCGATTACCGCTTTGTCACCACGATCCTGCCGGCCCGCGAGGTGCTGGGCTGAGACGGGGGGGCCGCCCGGCCATCGGGCGGCCCCGCGCCGGCTATTGCTCGACGCTGCCCGCGCCCGAGATCTGGGCCGGCAGCTCGCCGTTCTGCTGCTTGGTCTGCATGAACCGCGCGAAGGTGGATTCGGCCACCTGCTGCCACAGGAAATGCTCGGCCTGGAAGGCCATCATGCTGTCGTAGATCGGCCCCCATTCGGAATTGCTGGAGCGCAGGTCGGAATAGAGCTGCAGCGCCGCGTCGTAGGTGGCGTTCAGCACGTCGTCGGGGAAGGCGCGAAGCTGGGCGCCGTTCGACACCAGGCTGCGGAGCGCGGCGGGGTTCTTGTAATCGTATTCCGCCATCATCTCGGTGTTGGCGGCCCGGCACGCGGTTTCCAGAAGCCGCTTGTAGGTGTCGGGCAGGCCCTCCCAGGCCTCGTTGCCGACGAACACGTTGAGGGTCAGGTTCCCCTCCCACCAGCCGGGATAATAGTAGTAGGGCGCCACCTGGTAGAAGCCGAGCTTCTCGTCGTCGTAGGGGCCGATCCATTCGGCGGCGTCGATCGTGCCGCGTTCGAGCGCCGGGTAGATGTCGCCGCCGGCGATCTGCTGGGGCACGACGCCGATCTGCTCCATGATCTGCCCCGCTAGGCCGGCGATCCGCATCTGCAGCCCGTCCATGTCCGACAGGCCGCCGATCTCCTCGCGGAACCAGCCGCCCATCTGGGTGCCGGTATTGCCGGCGGGCAGGTATTGCAGCCCCTGGCCGTTGTAGAACTCGTTCAGAAGCTGGATGCCGTCGCCGTAATAGAGCCAGGCGTTCATGCCCCGGTTGTTGAGCCCGTAGGGCACGACCGCGCCGAGCGCCCATGTGGGCGACTTTCCGACGTAGTAATAGGCGGCGGTGTGGCACATCTCGACCGTGCCGTTCTGGACCGCGTCGGCGGCCTGCAGGCCGGGCACGATCTCGCCGCCGGCGAACACCTGGATGTCGAAGGCGCCGTCGGTCGCCTCGCGGCAATAGCGCGCCACGTCCTGGGCCCCGCCATAGATCGTGTCGAGCGATTGCGGGAACGACGAGGTGCAGCGCCACTGCACCTGCGGCGTGGATTGGCCGATGGCCGGGGCGGCCAGCGTCGTGGCCCCCGCGCCGCCGAGCGCGGCGGTGGTCAGGAATTTGCGGCGATGCATGATGTCCTCCCTATCATTTCTCGCATCTGGCACGATGTTGGCGCTCCCCGCCACCGGGAAAAACCGCCCGGCGGCGGGGCGCCCCCGCGTCACTCGCCCCCGGTCGACCCGGCGCCCGAGATCTGCGCGGGCAGGGCGCCGGCGCGCTGCTTGTCCATCATGAATCCGGCGAAGGTGGATTCGGCCACCTGCTGCCAGAGGAAATGCTCGGCCTGGAAGGCCATCATGCTGTCGTAGATCGGGCCCCAATCGGGATCGCTCTCGCGCAGTTCGCCATAGAGTTCGAGCGCGGCGTCGTAGGCGGCGTCGAGGATCTCGTCGGGGAAGGCGCGCAGCTCCGCGCCGCCCTCCACGAGGGTCCGCAGCGCGGCGGGGTTCTTGTAGTCGTATTCGGCCATCATGCCGGAATTGGCGGCCCGGCAGGCCGTCTCCAGCAGGCTGCGATAGCTGTCGGGCAGCCCCTCCCATTCGGCGCGGGAGACGAAGACGTTGAGCACGGTGCTGGGCTCCCACCAGCCGGGATAATAGTAGTACGGCGCCACGTCGGCGAAGCCCAGCCGCTCGTCGTCGTAGGGCCCGATCCATTCCACCGCGTCGATGGTCCCGCGTTCGAGCGCGGCATAGATGTCGCCGCCGGCGATCTGCTGGGGCACGACGCCCAGCCGCTCGACGATGCGGCCCGCGAGTCCCGCGATCCGCATCTTGAGGCCGTCGAGGTCCGACAGGCCGGTGATCTCGTTGCGGAACCAGCCGCCCATCGTGGTGCCGACATTGCCGGCGGGCAGGTAATGCAGGTCGCGGGCGTGGAAGAACTCGTTCAGGATCTCCATCCCGCCGCCGTAATAGAGCCAGGCGTTCATGCCGCGATAGTTCAGCCCGAACGGGATCACGGCGCCGAGCGCCCAGGTCGGTGACTTGCCGACGTAATAATAGGTGCCGGTGTGGCACATCTGCACGGTGCCGTTCTGGACCGCGTCGGCGGCCTGCAGGCCGGGCACGATCTCGCCGGCGGCGAAGACCTGGATGTCGAAGGCGCCGTCGGTCGCCTCGCGGACATAGCGGGCCACGTCCGCGGCGCCGCCATAGATCGTTTCGAGGGATTGCGGAAAGGACGAGGTGCAGCGCCATTGGACCTGGGGGCGCGACTGCGCCAGCGCCGGGGCGGCGAGCGCGGCGGACCCGGCGGCGCCGAGCGCGGAGGTGCGGAGGAACTGGCGGCGTTTCATGGGCGTCTCCTGCCGTGATGCGTCGGGCGCCATGGTAGGCGCCGTCCCCGCATCGGGGGAAGCCTGCGGAATTGCCTTTTGCGCCGGTGGCGGCGTATCACGGGGGGGGAACGCCCGGCAGAGGAGCTTCGATGAGTGTCGTGACCCAATTTCCGTGCAATCCATGAGCGCGCTTCTGGGACTGGCCCGCGCCATCGACCGGGTGAACGGCATCGTCGGGCGCTGGCTTGCCTGGCTAATCCTCGCCGCGGTTCTCGTCAGCGCCGGCAATGCCGTGATCCGCAAGAGCTTCAACATCTCGTCGAATGCGTGGCTGGAGCTGCAATGGTATCTCTTCGGCGCGGTGTTCATGCTCTGCGCCGCCTGGACGCTGCGCGAGGACGAGCATGTGCGCGTCGACGTGCTGAGCGGCTGGCTCAGCCCGCGCGGCCGGGTCTGGATCGACCTCGTCTGCCACATCCTGTTCCTGATGCCCTTCGCAGTGCTGATGATCTGGCTGTCCTGGCCGTTCTTCGTCTCCTCCTACCTGTCGGGCGAGCAATCGAGCAATGCGGGCGGCCTGATCCGCTGGCCGGCCAAGCTGTGGGTGCTGGTCGGCTTCGTCATGCTCGCGGCGCAGGGCCTGTCCGAGATCGTCAAGCGGGCCGCGATGCTGTCGGGCACCCTGCCGATCCCCGACGCGGCCGCGCACGAGGACGAGCGCGTCCGGGAGCATGCCGGATGATCGAGCTCATCGCCCACAACCTCGCGCCCATCATGTTCGTCAGCGTGATGGGCATGCTGCTCCTGGGCTATCCCGTCGCGCTGACGCTGGCGGCGGGGGGGCTGTTCTATTTCGTCGTCGGCGTCGGCCTGTCGGATTACTCGAACGAGATCAACCTGTTCTGGCCCCTCCTTCGGGCGATGCCCGAACGCGTCTTCGGGATCATGTCGAACGACACGCTGCTGGCGATCCCGTTCTTCACCTTCATGGGGCTGATCCTGGAGCGGTCCGGCATGGCCGAGGACCTGCTCGACACGGTGGGCCAGCTCTTCGGCCCGCTCAGGGGCGGTGTGGCCTTCGCCGTGGTGCTGGTCGGCGCGCTCCTGGCGGCGACCACGGGCGTGGTGGCGGCGTCGGTGATCGCCATGGGGCTCATCTCGCTGCCGATCATGCAGCGCTACAATTACGACCCGTCGGTGGCGATGGGGACCATCGCGGCGGCGGGCACGCTGGCGCAGATCGTGCCGCCGAGCCTGGTGCTGATCGTGATGGCCGACCAGCTGGGCGTGTCGGTGGGCGACATGTATCTGGGCGCGATCTATCCGGCGCTGATCGTCATCGGGGCGTATTGCCTCTACGTGGTGGGGCTCGCCGTCCTGCGCCCGGGCACGGTGCCCGCCCTGCCGCCCGAGGAGCGGCGCCTGGGCGGCGGCGTGTGGTCGCTGGTGGCGATGATCGCGCTGTCGGTCGTGCTGTACCTCGTGGCCGCGCGCTTCGTCTTCGCCGACCGGATCCCGGCGACGCGGGTGGTCTTCGCCGCCTCCCTGTCGGTGCTGGCCTGCCTGGGCATCGCGCTGGCCAACCGGCATCTGCGCCTCGGCGTGTTGTCGAAGCTGGCCGAGGAGGTGGTGATCGTCCTGATCCCGCCGCTGGCGCTCATCTTCCTCGTCCTCGGCACGATCTTCCTCGGCATCGCCACGCCGACCGAGGGCGGCGCCATGGGCGCGGTCGGCGCGCTGATCCTCGCGGTGGCCAAGCGGCGGCTCGACTTCGCGACGCTCCGCTCGGCGGTCGAGGCGACGGCGAAGCTGTCGGCCTTCGTCCTGTTCATCCTGATCGGGGCGCGGGTGTTCGGGCTGACCTTCTATGGCGTCAACGGCCAGGTCTGGCTCGAGGAGCTGCTCCTGGCCCTGCCGGGCGGGCAGTTCGGCTTCCTCGTCGTGGTGACGATCGTCATCTTCGTGCTGGGCTGCTTCCTCGACTTCTTCGAGATCGCCTTCATCCTGGTGCCCCTCCTCGCCCCCGTGGCCGAGACGCTGGGCATCGACCTGATCTGGTTCGGGGTGATCCTGTCGATGAACCTGCAGACCTCGTTCCTGACGCCGCCCTTCGGGTTCGCGCTGTTCTACCTGCGCTCGGTCGCGCCGCAGCAGGACTGGACCGACGAGGCGACGGGCCGGACGATGCCGCGCATCCGCACCCAGCAGGTCTATCGCGGCGTGCTGCCCTATATCGCGATGCAGTTCGCCCTGATCATGCTGGTCATCCTGGTGCCGGGACTGGTCACGCATTACGACGACGCCCCCGCGCCGTCGCAGGGATCGGGACAGATCTCGGTGCCCGATGGCGGCGGCTCGCAGGGCGGCGGGTTCAATTTCGGCGGCGGCGCGCCCTCCGGCGGCGGTGAGGGCGACGGCGGCGACGCGGGCGCGCAGGGCGGCGGTTCGGGCGGCTTCAACTTCGGCAGCGGTGGCGGCGATGACGCCCCGGCGCCCGAGGCGGACGGGTCCGGCCCGGACGCGGCGCCGGCGGGGTCCGACGACGGGGGCGGGTTCAACTTCGGCGGCGCGGCGCCCGGCGGATCGCAGGACGACGCCGCCCCGGAGGAGGACGGCGACCCGGGCGGATCGGGGGGGTTCAATTTCGGCCAGTGACCGCCGGCCCGCCGCGCGGTGCGGTCCCCCTGCGGGGCCGGCGCCGCACTGATGCGGGCCGCGCGCCCCCGATCCCTGCGACCACGACAAAGGAACAGCGCGATGCGTGTCCTGATCACCGGCACCGCCGGGTTCATCGGCTTTCACCTGGCGCGGCGGCTCCTCGACGAGGGGCATGTCGTCCACGGCTATGACGGGATGACGGATTACTACGACGTGACCCTGAAACGGCGGCGCCACCAGGCGCTGCTGCAATCGCCCGGCTTCACCGCGACCGAGGGCCTGCTCGAGGATCGGGCGCGGTTCGACCGTGTGGCGGACGCCGCCGCGCCCGACGTGATCGTCCACCTCGCCGCCCAGGCGGGCGTGCGCTACAGCCTGGAGCAGCCGCGCGCCTATGTCGACGCCAACGTCGTGGGCACCTTCAACGTGATGGAGGCGGCGCGGCGGCTCGGGGTGCGCCATTTGCTGATGGCCTCCACCTCGTCGGTCTATGGCGCCAACGCCGAGACCCCCTTCGCCGAGACCGACAAGGCCGACACCCAGCTGACGATCTATGCCGCGACCAAGAAGGCGACCGAGAGCATGGGCCATGCCTATGCCCATCTCTACGACCTGCCGACGACCATGTTCCGCTTCTTCACCGTCTACGGGCCCTGGGGGCGGCCGGACATGGCGCTGTTCAAGTTCGTGGACGCGATCCTCGACGGTCGGCCCGTCGACATCTACAACCACGGCGACATGTCGCGCGATTTCACTTATGTGGACGACCTGGTGCGCGGCATCCGCCTGCTGATCGACGCGGTTCCCGAGCGCCCCCCCGACGGCGTGGTGGAGGCGGGCGACAGCCTGTCGCCGGTGGCGCCGTGGCGGATCGTCAATATCGGCAATTCGCAGAGCGTGCGGCTGCTCGATTTCGTCGAGGCGATCGAGGAGGTCCTGGGGCGGCGGGCGATCCGCAACTACATGGACATGCAGCCCGGCGACGTGCACGCGACCTGGGCCGACGCGACGCTGCTGCACCGCCTGACGGGCTACCGGCCGCAGACCGGGGTGCACGAGGGGATCGCCGCCTTCGTCGCATGGTTCCGCGACTATTACCGCAAATGAGACGCCGCCGCGCGCCGGGGCGGGGCGCGGCGGCGCGACACCAACCAGGGGGCCCGACATGACCGATCCGGAATTTCTGCACGCGCTCTTCGACGCCGCCGTGGCCGCGGCCGATCCCGCCCGGGCGCTGCCCCGCGCGCTGCCCGAGCGGCCCCCGGGCCGGGTGGTGGCGCTCGGGGCGGGGAAGGCCTCGGCGCGCATGGCCCAGGCGCTGGAGGCGGCCTGGGGCCCGGTCGAGGGGCTGGTCGCGGTGCCGCACGGCGCGGCCCTGCCGACCGAGCGAATCGAGCTGGTCGAAACCGCCCATCCCGTCCCCGACGCGGCGAGCGAACGCGCCGCGCGGCGGATGCTGGAGATCGCGGCGGAACTGGGCGAGGGCGACACGCTGGTGGCGCTCGTCTCGGGCGGGGGCTCGGCGCTGCTCGCCGCGCCAGCCGAGGGGCTGAGCCTGGCCGACAAGCAGGCGGCGACGAAGGCGCTCCTGCGCTCGGGCGCCCCGATCTCGGAGATGAACGCCGTGCGCCAATGCCTGTCGGCGGTCAAGGGCGGGGGGCTGGCCCGCGCCGCCGCGCCGGCGCGCGTCTGGACCTATGTCGTCAGCGACGTGCCGGGCGACGATCCCGCGCTCGTGGCCTCGGGGCCCACGATCGCGCCGCGGGCGGGCGCCGACCCCGAGGCGATCGTCCGCCGCTGGGGGATCGACCTGCCGGATGCCGCCCGGCGCCGCCTGTCGGCGCCGCAGGCCGGGGAGGGGCCCGCGGGCGAGGTGCATGTGATCGCCTCGGCCCAGATCGCGCTGGAGGCGGCGGCGGAGGTCTGCCGCGAGGCCGGGGTGACGCCGCTGATCCTGGGCGACGCGATCGAGGGCGAGGCGCGGGAGGTGGGCCGGGTCATGGCCGGGATCGCCCGCCAGGTGGCCCGCCACGGCCAGCCCGCCGCCGCGCCGGTCTGCCTGCTGTCGGGGGGCGAGACGACGGTCACCGTGCGGGGGCAGGCGGGCCGCGGGGGGCGGTGCAGCGAGTTCCTGCTGGCCTTCGCCATCGCCGCCGAGGGGGTGCGGGGCGCCTCGGCCATCGCCTGCGACACCGACGGGCGCGACGGGTCTGAGGAGAATGCCGGCGCGATCTGGTCGGCGGCCGATCCGTTCGACCGCGCCGAGGCGCTCGCCCGCCTCGACGCCCACGACGCCTGGACGTTCTTCGACGCCACCGGCGGCCTGGTCGAGACCGGACCGACGCACACCAATGTCAACGATTTCCGCGCCGTGCTGCTGCGCGGCTGAGGCCGCCGGGGGCGGGGCGCCGCGCGCCCGCCCCCGGTCGGGGTGTCGCGCTCAGGCGACCTTCAGCACCGATTCGTCCGCTTTCTCGATCAGCGCGGCGTGGAGGGCGGCCACGACCGGCTTCAGGTGGTCCCGTTCCAGGATGAACTGGACGTCCACGTTCCGCGGCCCCTGCGAGGCGCCGACGGCGGAATGGCCGGCCTCGGCGATCGCGGTCAGCCCGCGCTGCAGCACCGCCAGGCCGTTCAGGTCCCGCCCGATCGCCGCCGCCATCGACATCGGCCGCGACGACACGCTGGCGGAGGGATAGATCTTCTCCAGATCCTTCTCGACCCGGCGCATCACCCGCAGCGAGGCGTCGACGTAATGGGTGATCGTGTTGGCGTTCGACACCTTGGAGACGATCCGCACGTCGTTGCGCGTCAGCACCTCCAGGATCTTGGCGTCGTAGCCCTTCACCCCGACCATGTCCTGCTCGAAGAGTTCGAGCGCGACGATGTCGATGCCGGTCACGATCTCGACGCTGGGGCTCTCGGCGGGCTCGTCGTCGATCAGCGTGCCGGGATCCTCGGGCTCGAAGGCGTTGGTCACGCGCAACGGCACGTTGGCCTGGCGCAGCGTCTTGGCGGCGTCCGGGTGGATCGCCTCCATGCCCATGTTCGACAATTGGTCGGCCACGTCGTAATTGGTCCGGCCGAGCTTGCGGACCTTGTCCTGCCCGACGGTCTTGGGATCGGCCGAGGACAGGTGGTATTCCTTGTGGATGATCGCCTCCCGCGCGCCGGTCAGGGCGGCGAGGCGGGAGAACGTCACCTCGGAATAGCCGCGGTCGAATTCGCGCATCAGCCCTTCGGCGCATTGGGCATAGCCGGTGACGATCGGCATCTCGGACATCGGGTCGACGCCGTCCAGCCCGTGTTCCAGCCGCTCGTCCAGGCTGCGCTCGGCCTGGTCGCGCCAGCCCGACAGGTCCACCAGGCGCGCATCGACGCCTGCGCGCTGCAGGCAGAGCGTCGCGACCATGGCCGAATGCGCCTCGCCCAGCCCCGACAGGAGCTCGCGGATATGCAGCATGTGCTCGGACAGGCGGAAATGCCCGTAGGAGCAGAGGCGCTGCAGGTCGATCAGGCAGTTCCGGGCGCCGTCGATCCGCTCGCGCACGAAGGCGTTGGCGGTGTCGCGGTCGGCGCCATGGGTCAGCAGGCGGCCATGCGCCTCGACCATCGCCTCCTCGACCTTCTCGAGCGCCGATTGCCAGCCGGGCCCGCCCGAGGCATGGGCGAACTTGGCATAGACGCCGGGATCGCCGGTCTTCTTGTGCTCGAGCAGGAGGTCGGTGATCCCCCCGAAGGCCGAGACGACGAAGATCCGGCCATAGAGGTCGTCGCCCGTCCGGCCCCGGACGATCAGGTCGTCACAGAGCTCGTTGAAGCGGGACATGGAGGTCCCGCCGATCTTCTCGACAGTATGGGACATGGCTCACGCCGCCTCGTCCGGGAGGGCGTAGGAGCCGTCGGCGCGGTGCACCTCGGTGCCGGTCACCGGCGGGTTGAAGCAGCACGCCATCACCAGCTCCTCCTCGGCGCGGAGGATGTGGCGGTCGTGCTCGTTCAGGGCATACATCACGCCCGGCCGGATCTGGTGCGTCTCGCCGGTGGCGATGTCGGTGATCGAGCCCTTGCCCGACATGCAATACACGCTCTCGAAGTGGTTCTTGTACTCGAATTCGTGCTCGGACCCGGCCTTGAGGGTGGTGATGTGGAACGAGAACCCCATCCCGTCATCGGCCAGCAGCATCCGCACCGAGGTCCATTCGGCATCCGAGACGGCGCGGTCGGTATCCGTCAGCTCGTGGAAGTCGCGAACGATCATGTCGGTTACTCCGCGGCAAGGTGGTTGGGGGCGGCGGTGCGGACGGCGGCCTCCAGCGTGGCGAGGCCCGCCTTGAACTGCTCCATCGGGATGGTCAGCGGGGCCAGCACCTTGACGACCTCGTCCATGGCGCCCGAGGTCTCGATGATCAGGCCGTTGCGGAAGCATTCGGCGCAGATCTCGTCGGCCAGTTCGCCCGAGCCCACGTCGACCCCCTGCATCATGCCGCGTCCCTTCAGGCGGGCGCCCGGGATCGTGTCGGCGATGCGGCTCAGGCTGTCGTGGAGCACCTCGGCCTTCTCGGCGATCGACGCGGCGAAGGCGTCGTCCGCCCAGAACTTCTCCAGCGCGACGCGCGCGGTGACGAAGGCGTGGGTGTTGCCGCGGAAGGTGCCGTTATGCTCGGCCGGCTTCCAGATGTCGTCGTCGGGACGCACCAGCAGCAGGGCGAATGGCAGCCCGATGCCCGACAGCGACTTGGCCAGCGGGATCATGTCGGGCTGGATGTCGAAGGCGTCGAAGCTGAAGAACGATCCGGACCGGCCGATGCCCGCCTGGATGTCGTCGACGATCAGCTTGATGCCGTGCTTCTTCGCGATCCGGGCGATGCCCTGGGTCCATTCCTTGGTGGCGGCGTTCAGGCCGCCCTCGCCCTGGATCAGCTCGACGATGAAGGCCGCCGGCGCGTCGATCCCCGAGGAGGGGTTGTCGAGCATCATCTCGATCTGGCTCAGCGTGTCCACGTCGGGGCCGAACGCGCCCTCGTAGGGCATGCGCGAGACGCCGCAGAGCGCGCCGCCGCCCGCGCCCGCGCGCTTGCCGGCATTGCCGGTGCAGGCGAGCGCGCCCAGAGTCATGCCGTGGAACCCGTTGGTGAAGGCGATCACGTTGCGCCGCCCGGTCGTCTTGCGCGCCAGCTTGATGGCGGCCTCGACGGCATTGGTGCCGGTCGGGCCGGTCATCATCACCTTGTGGTCCATGCCGCGCGGCTTGAGGATGATGCGCTCGAACGCCTCGAGGAACGCCGCCTTCTCGGTGGTGTACATGTCGAGCCCGTGGGCGATGCCGTCGTTCGAGATGTGCTCGATCAGCGCCGCCTTCATGTCGGGGTCGTTATGGCCGTAATTCAGCGAGGAGCAGCCGGCGAGGAAGTCGGTGTAGTCGCGGCCCGCCTCGTCGGTCAGGGTCGCGTTCATGCCCTTGGTGAAGACGGTGTCGAAGCTGCGGCAATAGCTCCGCACGACACTCTCGCGCCGCTCGAAGATCTCGTGGGTCGTCTTGTCCATATCCTTGGGCATGACTGACTCCTTTCAAGTTCGGTGTGGGATGTCGCGCGGCGGGCGTCCCTCAGGCGACGACGCGCAGCGCGTCGCCCGCGCGCGGAATCGAGATCGACACCATGTGCTCGGTCGGGGCGGAGCCGTCGAAGTGGATGTCCTCCTCGAAATGCGGCTCGTCCTCGATCTCGCCGCCGATGGACTTGGCGAAGCTGCGGAAGAGGCCCCAGGAGGCGTCGTTCGACTTGGTGATCGTGGTCTTGAGGTGGCGCGCCTCGGCACATTCGTCGCGGTCGATCAGCTCCTGCAGCATCCGCTTGCCGAGCCCGAGGCCCCGCGCGCGCGGGCTGACCGCGACCTGCCAGACGAAGAACGAATCCTCGTTCGGGATCATGTGGCCCGAGATCCAGCCCAGGATCTCGCCGTCCACCTCGGCGACGACGCAGGTGTCGGAGAAATGGTCGGCCTGGATCAGGTTGCAATACATCGAGTTCTCGTCGAGGGGCTTGCACTCCTTCACGAGGGTCCAGATCGCCGGGCCGTCCTCGGAGGTCGGCTTGCGGAACGTCACCGCCTGCGCCGCGGGCGCCGTGTCGTCCGCGGCCGGTCCGGGCGCCGCGCCGTCGGCGGCCGTGTCGTCGGTGGCGAGGGTCATGTCCTTGGGCATTGGCTTGCGCCTCCGTTGTTCTTCGGATGTTGAAGTAACAAACTGGCCGGAAAGTTCAACCGACCAAAGTAACTTTGTGGCGAAGATCGCCCCGACATCCCGGAATTTCCGCCGGAACGGGCGCGAATCGGCGGGCGAAGCCCCGGGATAGCCACGATTTTCCGCATCCCGGGCCGGATGCTGAGAAAGTAATTCGGTTATTGAAGTTTCCACATCTGTTGTGGCAAGCAGCCGGAATGAAATCTTCGATGCCAGACCGGACGGATGCCAGCCTGATCGCGCTGCGGCGGATCCTGCGCGCGACCGAGATCTATGCCCGCGACCTGGCCCACCAGGCGCAGCTGACGCCGTCGCAGCTGCGGCTGCTGCAGGTGGTGGCCGAGGCCTCGGCCAAGCCGACCGACATCGCGCAGCGGATGGGCGTGAGCCAGGCCACCGTGACCGCGCTGGTCGACAAGCTCGCCGCCCGGGGCCTGGTCGAGCGCCGCGCCTCGGAGCGCGACCGCCGGCAGAGCTTCGTCTGCGTGACCGAGGCCGGGCAGGGCATCGTCGACAACATCCCCGACGCGCTCCAGCAGCGCTACGTGCGCGCCTTCGCCGGCCTGGCGGATTGGGAGCAGGCGCAGCTCGTCGCCTCGCTCGAACGGGTGGCCGCGATGCTCGACGCCGAGGCGATCGACGCCTCGCCGATCCTGACCTCCGGCGATATCAGCCACGCGCCGCGCTCCAAGTAGCGGAGCGGTGGTGGCCCTGTCGCCCCGCCTCAGATCCCCAGGTGGCGGGCGGCGCGCCCCGCGGTGATGTCGCCCGGGGGGCCGGTCCACACGTCCCGCCCGCCATCCAGGATCACCGCCCGGTCGGCCAGGCGGGTCAGCTCGGCCAGCGACTTGTCGACCACCAGGATCGCCATCGCCGCCTCGCGCCGGAGCGTGTCGAGCGCCGCCCAGATCTCCGCCCGCACGAGCGGGGCCAGCCCCTCGGTCGCCTCGTCGAGGATCAGGAGCCGCGGGTTGGTCATCAGCGCGCGCCCGATCGCCAGCATCTGCTGCTCGCCCCCCGACAGCGTGCGCGCGGCCTGTCCGTCCCGCTCGGCCAGGCGCGGAAACAGGCGCCGGACCGCCGCGAGGTCCCAGGGCCCGGGCCGGGCGGCGGCGACGAGGTTCTCGCGCACCGTGAGCCCGGCAAAGAGGCGCCGCCCCTCGGGGGCGAGGCCGATCCCGGCGCGCGCGATCCGGTGCGCGGGCAGGGCGGCGATGTCGCGCCCGGCGAAGCGGCGGCGACCGCCGGCGGCGACGAGGTTCAGGATGGCGCGGATCGTCGTTGTCTTGCCCATCCCGTTGCGCCCCATGAGCGCCACGACCTCGCCCTCGGCCACGGCGAGATCGACGCCGAACAGCGCCTGCGCCGGCCCGTGGAAGGCGGTGAGCCCCTCGACCTGCAGAAGGGGCGTCACGGCGCCTCTCCCAGATAGGCGGCGCGCACCGCCGGATCGGCGCGGATCGTCGCCACCGTCCCGGTGGCGACGACGCGCCCGGCGACCAGCACCGAGATGCGGTCGGCCAGCGCGAAGACCGCGTCCATGTCGTGCTCGATCAGCAGGATCGGCGCCTCGTGGCGCAGCCCGTCCAGCAGGCGCGTCAGCTCGGCCGTGCCCTCGGGGCCGAGCCCGGCCATCGGCTCGTCCATGACGAAGGCGCGGGGCGCGAGCGTCAGCGCGATCGCGATCTCCAGCCGGCGCCGTTCGCCGTGCGACAGCGCCGCGGCGCGGGTATCGGCGAGCGGGGCCAGGCCGATCCGGTCGAGCGCCGCCGCCGCCCGCGCCGCCAAGTCGCGCCGCGGCCGCAGGCCGAAGGCGGCGCCCGCCGCCCCCACCGCGCCGAGGAGCGCGTTGTCGCGCACCGTGTCGCCGCCGGCGAGCTGCGAGACCTGGAACGTCCGCGCGAGGCCCCTCCGGGCCCGCGCCGCAACCGGCAGGTCGGTCACGTCCTGCCCGTCGAGCAGGACCCGCCCCGCATCGGGCCGAATCGCGCCCGAGATCTGCCCCACCAGCGTGGACTTGCCCGCCCCGTTCGGGCCGATCAGGGCGTGGATCTCGCCGGGCCGGAGGTCGAGGCAGACCGCGTCGGACACGGTCAGCGCGCCGTAGCGCTTCGTCACCTCGCGGCAGGACAGGATCGCCTCAGACATGGCTGCGCCCGGTCACGAGCCCCGCGATCCCGCCCCGCGCGAAGAGGACGACGCCGAGCAGCAAGAGCCCCAGCAGGATGTGCCAGTATTCCCAGATCCCGCCCAGCCAGTGCTCCATCGCGACGAAGGCCGCCGCCCCCAGGACCGGCCCCGACAGCCGCCCGGCGCCGCCCAGGATGACGAAGACCATGATCTCTCCCGACAATTGCCACGAGAACATCGCCGGCGACACGAAGCGGTTCAGATCGGCGAAGAGCGCGCCCGCGAGGCCGGTGATCGCGCCCGAGACGACGAAGGCCGCCAGGCGCAGGCGCTGCGGCTCGATCCCGGCGGCGCGGACCCGCTCGGGAGCCTGCCGCGCGGCGTTGAGCGCCAGCCCGAAGGGCGCCCGGCGCAGCCCCGCCACCAGCCCCGTCGCGGCCGCCAGAAGCGCGAAGCACAGCCCGAAGAACTGGATCGGATCGAGCGTGTTCAGCCCCGGAAAGCCGTTCCGCACATAGATCGACAGGCCATCCTCGCCCCCGTAGGCGGGCCAGGAGACGGCGAAGAAATAGAACATCTGCCCGAAGGCGAGCGTGATCATGATGAAATAGACCCCCGCCGTGCGGAGCGCCAGAAGCCCGATCAGCAGCGCCGCGAGGCCCGAGACGGCGACCGCCACCAGCCAGATCGCCGGCATCGACTGGGTGCCCGCGATCTCCAGCGGGCCGATCCGCATCGGCTGGTACATCTGCGCGTGCCAGGCCAGGATGCCCATCGCGTAGCCGCCCAGCCCGAAGAAGACCGCATGGCCGAGGCTGACGAGCCCCCCCAGCCCGAGGGCGAGGTTCAGGCCCACCGCCGCCAGCGCGAAGATCGCCGCGCGGGTGGCGAGCGTGACGGTGAACGGCTCGTCCGCGACATGCGCGGCGAGCGCCACGAGGCCGAGCGCGGCCAGCGCCCCCAGGGTCAGCACCCGCTCCGTGATCATGCCGGCCGCGCCCCGAAGAGCCCGGTCGGCCGCCAGACGAGGATCGCCGCCATCAGCGCGTAGATCGCCATCGAGGCGAGCGCTGCGCCGGTCGCCGCGGCGGTCGCGGGGTCGGTGACGAGAAGGAGCGCGCGCGGCAGCACGATCCCCCCCAGCGTGTCGGTCAGCCCGACCAGCAGCGCGCCGGCCAGCGCGCCGCGGATCGAGCCGATGCCGCCGATGACGATGGTGACGAAGGCCAGGATCAGCACCGGTTCTCCCATCCCGACCTGCACCGACTGGATCGTGCCGACGAGCGCCCCGGCCAGGCCCGCGAGCCCCGCCCCGAGCGCGAAGACGAGGGTGTAGAGGCGGGCGATGTCGATGCCGAGCGCGGCGATCATCTCGCGGTCATTCTCGCCGGCGCGGATGCGGATGCCCGTCCGGGTGCGCCCGATCAGCAGGCCCAGCCCCGCCGCCACCGCCAGCCCCGCGCCGATCAGCGCCAGCCGGTAGCGGGGATAGAGGATGCCGCCCGGCAGCTCCACCGGCCCCGACAGCCACGGCGGCACGTCGAGATAGAGCGGGAACGAGCCGAAGATCCAGCGCGTCCCCTCGGAGAAGATCAGGATCAGCGCGAAGGTCGCCAGCACCTGGTCCAGGTGGTCGCGGTCGTAGAGGCGGCGGATCACCACCCGCTCCACCACCGCGCCGGCGAGCGCCGCGCCCGCCAGCGCGGCGGCCAGCGCCAGCAGGAACGAGCCCGTCGCCGCCGCCACGCTGGCGGCGACGAAGGCGCCCACCATGTAGAGCGACCCGTGGGCGAGGTTGATCAGCCCCATGACCCCGAAGACGAGCGTCAGGCCGGCGGCCATCAGGAACAGCATCACCCCCGATTGCAGCCCGTTCAGGACCTGCTCGGCGATCAGCGCGGCGGACATGGCGCGCCCGTCACTGCGTCATCGTGCAATCGTCGACATAGGCGTTGGCGCGGTCCTCCATCGCGGTCCCGACGATGCGGTTGGTGAAGACGCCGTCCTCCTCGATCACCTCGCGCACATAGATGTCCTGGACGGGATGCTGGTTCGGGGCGAAGGTGAAATCGCCCCGGACGCTGTCGAAATCGGCCTCCCGCAGGGCGGCGCGGAAGGCCTCCGGGTCGCCGATATCGGCCTTGTCGAGCGCCGACAGCAGCAGGTTGGCGGTGTCGAACCCCTGCGCGGCGTAGAGGGAGGGCAGGCGGTCGTATTCCGCCTCGAACGCCGCGACGAAGGCGCGGTTCGCCTCGTTGTCGAGGTCCTTCGACCATTGCGAGGTGTTGCGGATCCCGAGCGCCGCCGCCCCGATGGCCTGCAGGATGCCCTGGTCGAAGGAGAAGGCGGGGCCGATCAGCGGCAGGTCCACGCCCGCATCGGCGTATTGCTTGAGAAAGCTGATCCCCATGCCGCCGGGCAGGAAGAAGAACACCGAATCGGCGCCCGAGGCGCGGATCTCGGCGATCTGGGCCGCGTAATCGGTCTGCCCCAGATCGGTGTAGACCTCGCCGGCCAGGTCCCCCTCGTAGAAGCGCTTGAACCCGGTCAGCGCGTCCTGGCCCGCGGGATAGTTCGGCGCCATGATGAAGGTGTCGGCATAGCCCGCCTGGTTGGCCCAGGCGCCGGCGGCCTCGTGCAGGTTGTCGTTCTGGTAGGAGACGGCGAAATAGTTCGGGTGGCAGCCGCGGCCCGCCAGCTGCGCCGGCGCGGCGTTGGTCGACAGGTAGAACTTCCCCTGCGCGGTGCCCGAGGGGACGACCGCCATGGCCAGGTTCGACCAGACGATGCCGGTCAGCACGTCGACCCGGTCGGACTGGATCATCCGGTCGGCGATCTGGACGGCGCGGTCGGGGGCGCGCTCGTCGTCCTCGATCACCACCTCGATGTCGTCGCGCCCCGCCTGCTCGATCGCCAGCATGAAGCCGTCGCGGGTATCGACGCCGAGCGACGCGCCCCCGCCCGACAGCGTGGTGATCATGCCGACCTTGGTCTGGGCGGCGGCGGTCCCGGCCAGCGCGGCGAGCGCGGCGGCGGCGAACAGCGCGGGTCTCGCGGATCTCATCATCGGCCTCTCCGTTGGTCCCGGCTCGTCCCGGCCGGTCGGCTCCTTCGGTAGCGTGTGCGCGAGCGCAAGGGAACCGGGCTTTTCGCGCGCGCGCCCACGCCCTATCAGGGAGCGACGGAGTCGGAGGCAGGATGCGACGCGACGATCTGGGGGCGCGCCCCGACTGGCGGGAGAAGGCCGAGGCGGCGGGGTTCACCTTCCACCAGATGGACGGTGCGCTCTACTGGGACGAGGCCAGGGCCTATGCCTTCACCCTGGAGGAGATCGAGCGCGACCTCGAAGGCCCGGCCGAGGAGCTGCACGGCATGTGCCGCGCCGCGGTGGAGCACGTCCTGGGCTCGGATGAACTGATGGAGCGGCTCTGCATCCCGGCGGCGCATCGCGACCTGGTGGCGGCGAGCTGGCGGGCCGGCGAGCCCGAGATCTATGGCCGCATGGACCTCGCCTATGGCGGGGACGGGCCGGCGAAGCTTCTGGAATACAACGCCGACACGCCCACCACCCTCTACGAGACGAGCGGCTTCCAGTGGCACTGGCTGGAGGACATGATCGCCGCCGGCCGCCTGCCGGAGGGCGCCGACCAGTTCAACGGCCTCCACGAGGCGCTGGCGGCGCGGTTCCGCGACCTGTTCTACAAGGGCACGAACATCCATTTCGCCGCCTTCGAGGACGCGGTGGAGGATTACGCCACCGTCGAGACGCTCGGCTGGGCCGCGCGGGAGGCCGGGATGGGCGCCCATTTCGTCGATATCCGCAAGATCGGCCTGACCGAGACGGGCCAGTTCGCCGACGCCGAGGACCGCGCCATCGGCGTGCTGTTCAAGCTCTACCCCTGGGAGGACATGCTGCGCGACGATTTCGCCGACGCCATCGCCGGGGCGCGCTGCCGGGTGATCGAGCCGGCCTGGAAGGCGGTCCTGTCGAACAAGGGCATCCTGCCGGTCCTGTGGCGGCTGTTCCCGGGCCATCCGAACCTGCTGCCTTGCGTCTTCGCCGACGAGGATGCAGGAGATCTGGGCGCCGAGGTGGTGGAGAAGCCGATCTTCTCGCGCGAGGGGGCGGGGGTGCGGATCCGCGCCGCCGGCGCCGAGGAGGCCTCCGCCGACAGCGCCTACGACGCCCATCCCCGCATCCTGCAGGCCTATGCGCCGCTGCCCGTCTTCGGCGACGACCACGTCGTCTGCGGCCTGTGGTTGGTGGGCGAGGAGGCGCACGGATTGTCGCTGCGCGAGGATGTGTCGCGGATCACCCAGGACACGTCGCGCTTCCGGCCCCACTACATATTGCCCTAGGATGACGCCCATGATCCATCGCCCCCGCAAGCGCGCCGCCCGCACCCGCTACGTCCTCTTGGGCACGGCCGCCTTCGGCCTGGCCGCCTGCCAGCCCGAGGAGCAGGTGGAGACGAGCGTCTTTCCGTCGGTGGAGGAATGCCGCGCCGTCGCCGACCTGCCCGAGAACGACTTCACGCCAGAGGATTGCGAGGCGGGCTTCGCCGAGGCGCAGGCCGTCCACGCCGAGAGCGCGCCGCGCTACGAGGACGCGGCGCTCTGCGAGGAGGAGCATGGCGGCGAATGCGTGGCCGAGCAGCGCTCGGACGGCAGCTCCATCTTCCTGCCGCTGCTGGCGGGCTACATGATCGGCAACATGATGGGCGGCCGCGGCCTGGGGGCCAAGCCGCTCTATCGCACCAGCGCGGGGCGCTACGCCACGCCGGGCGGGGGCACGATCCTGTCGGGGCTGCGGGGCAAGACCAATCTGGGCGCGAATTCGTTCGCGGCGGCGCCCAATACCCGCACCGCCGCGCCGCTCACCCGCTCGACGGTGCAGAGCCGCGGCGGCTTCGGCGCCGCGCGGACCTCGGGCGGGTTCGGCTCGCGCAGCTTCGGCGGCTGATCAGACGGCGGTGAAGCCGCCGTCGATGGGCAGCGTCACGCCCGAGATCATCGACGCGCCCGCCGACAGCAGGAACACGATCGGCGCCGCGATCTCGGCCTCCGTCGCCCAGCGGCCAAGCGGCATCGTCTCGAGGAACGGCCCCTCGACCTCCGGGCGGCCCCAGTACCAGGCCGACATCGGCGTCATCACCACCGTCGGGTTCACGCTGTTCACGCGGATGCCGTGGGGGCCCAGCTCCAGCGCCGAGACGCGGGTGATGTTGTCGAGCGCCGCCTTGGACGAGCCGTAGGAGACATGCCCCCTGAGCCCGACCAGCGACGCCTGGCTCGAGACGTTGACGATGGCGCCGCCCCGCCCCGCGGCGATCATCGCGCGCGCGGCGTATTTCGTCACCAGGAGCGCGCCGCGGGCATTGATCGAGATCACCTTGTCGAAGACCGCGATGTCGGTCTCCATCGGCGTCGCGATCTCGCCGCCGAAGCCGCCGCAATTGACCACGCCCCAGAGCTCGACCCCCTCCAGCGCCGCGGCGACGCTGTCCTCGGATTCGAGGTCGAATTCCAGGGTGCGGCAGCCCGTCTCGTCGGCCAAGCGCGCCAGCGCCCCGGCATCGCGGCCGGCGGCGATCACCGCGGCGCCGGCGGCGACCAGCTGGCGCACGGTCTCGCCGCCGATGCCGCCGCTGGCGCCGGTGACGAGGATGGGCGCGGGCGAGAAGTCGGTCATGTTCTGTCCTCTAGGGGGTGACGTCGAAGGGAACGATTACGTCCGCGGGCCGGGATTCCGCCAGCACCACCAGGCCGTTCGGCAGGTCGTTGGCCTCCACCCGGGCGGGGATCTCGGCCTCGGGGATGCCGTGGCCGCGCCAGCGCGCGACGAGGCGGCGGCGGAGTTCGCGGGCCGGCACGTCGAGCGCCACGGTCAGGTCGAACCGGGCGGCGAGGTCGCGCCAGACGGGCCGGTCGAGGAGCAGGTAATTGCCCTCCACGATCACGGTGCCGATCCCTTGCGGGATCATCCGCGCGGCATTGCGCGAGATCTCCAGCCCGCGGTCGAAGACCGGGACCGCGATCTCGGCCTCGGCATTGGCGCCGAGCCGGTCGAGCAGATGAACGAGCCCCGCCGCGTCGAAGGTCTCCGGCGCGCCCTTGCGCGGGCGCAACCCGCGCGCCTCCAGGATGGCGTCGTCGTAATGGAACCCGTCCATGGGCAGGATCGCCGCCGCGACGCCCCGCGCCTCCAGGCCGTGGCGCAGCGCCTCGGCCAGCGTGGACTTGCCCGATCCGGGGGGGCCGGCCAGGGCCACCATCCGGCGCGCGCCGCCGTCCAGGGCGGCCACGCGGTCGACGAGCGCGGGCAGGGTCGGAAAGCGGTCGCTCATGGCAGGTCCTCAGGCGATCCGGCGCTCTGTGTCCGGATCGAAGGCCACGGCCTTCTCCATGTCGAAGACGAAGGGCGCGCGGGCGCCGCTTTCGGCCGCGGTATGGGCGCGGAAGCGGCCGATCGCATCCTTCCCGCCCAGCGAGACGGTGACATAGGTGTCGCTGCCGGCGGGCTCGACCACGTCGACGGGCAGGTCCACCCGGTGCAGCGCGCCGCTGTCGCGGTCGGCGCCCTCGGGATCGGTCATCGCCTCGGGGCGGATGCCCAGGACGATGGCCTCCCCCTCGCGGGCGTCCAGCCCGGTCGCGCGGGGGAAGGGCAGCGTCACCGCCTCGCCGCCCGCCAGGTCGAGCCGCACGGCCGGGCCGCCCTCGGCCCGGGCGACGGTCGCGGGCAGCAGGTTCATCGCGGGCGATCCCATGAAGCCCGCCACGAACATGTTGGCCGGATCGTCGTAGATCTGCTGCGGCGTGCCGATCTGCTGTACGTCCCCGGCATACATCACCGCGATCCGCGTCGACAGCGTCAGCGCCTCGATCTGGTCGTGGGTGACATAGACGATGGTGGTGCCGAGCTTCTGGTGCAGCTTCTTGATCTCGGTCCGCATGTCGACGCGCAGCTTGGCGTCGAGGTTCGACAACGGCTCGTCGAACAGGAACACGTCCGGGTCGCGGGTCAGCGCGCGGCCCATGGCGACGCGCTGGCGCTGCCCGCCCGACAGCTGGCCGGGCTTGCGGTCCAGAAGGTTGGTGATCTGCAGGAGCTCGGCCACCTGCGCGATCTTCTCCTCGCGCTCGGCCTTGGGGATCTTGTGCATCTCCATGCCGAACGAGATGTTCCCGCGCACCGTCATGTTGGGATAGAGCGCGTAGGACTGGAACACCATGGCGATGTTGCGCTCGGCGGGGCGGACGTCGTTCATGCGCGCCCCGTCGATGCGGATCTCGCCCGCGGTGACGCTTTCGAGCCCCGCGATCATGTTCAGGAGCGTGGACTTGCCGCAGCCCGAGGGGCCGACGAGGACGAGGAACTCGCCCTTCTCGACCGAGATGTCGGTCTCGTTCAGCACCTTCACGGCGCCGAAGGACTTGGTCACGCGGTCGATATCGAGAAATCCCATTGCGGTCATCCTTTGACGGAGCCCGACATCAGGCCACGCACGAAGAAGCGCCCGGCGACGATGTAGACGAGGAGGGTGGGCAGGGCGGCCATGATCGCGCCGGCGAAGTGGACGTTGTATTCCTTCACGCCCGTGGAGGATTGCACGAGGTTGTTCAGCGCCACCGTCATCGGCTGGCTGTCGTAATCCGCGAAGGAGGCGCCGAACAGGAAGTCGTTCCAGATATTGGTGAACAGCCAGATGACGCAGACCACCGCGATCGGCCCCGACGAGGGCAGCAGGATGCGGAAGAAGATCTGGAAGAAGCCCGCCCCGTCGATCTGGGCGGCGCGGATCAGCTCGGTCGGGAAGGCGGCGTAGTAGTTGCGGAAGTAGAGCGTGGCGAAGCTGATCCCGTAGACCACGTGGACGAAGACGAGCCCCCGAACCGTCCCCGCCGCGCCGATGAAGCCGAGCGTGCGCGCCATCGGGATCAGGACGATCTGGAACGGGATGAAGCAGCCGAAGAGGATCAGCCCGAACAGCACGGTCGCCCCGCGAAAGCGCCATTTCGTCAACACGTAGCCGTTCAGCGCCCCGAGCAGCGTGGCGATCGTCACCGCCGGCACGACCATCAGGAGGGAGTTCAGGAAATAGGGCCGCAGGCCGGTCGGCTGCACGCCGATCTGCGCCTCGGACCAGGCGGTGCGCCAGGGCGCGCCGGTCCAGCTGCCGGGCAGCGCCATCATCCCGCCCGAGGTGATCTCCTCCAGCGGCTTGAAGGAATTGACCACCATCACGTAGAGCGGCAGCAGGTAATAGAGGCAGAACGCCCCCAGCAGCGCATAGAGGACGAGGCGCGGCAGCCGCGCCGAGAGCCGCGTGCCCCCGGTGCGGGCCGGGTCGCCCGTTCCGGCGGTGACGGCGTTCGCGGTGGGCGCGGCCATCAGGATTTCTCCCTCAGCTCGGAATAGAGGTAGGGCACCACGATCGCGGCCACGGTCATCAGCATCACGACCGCCGAGGCGGCGCCGATCCCCATCTGGTTGCGCGTGAAGGTATAGGAATACATGAACGTCGCCGGCACCTCGGTCGCGGTTCCGGGGCCGCCATTGGTCAGCGCCACCACCAGGTCGTAGGACTTGATCGCCATGTGCGCCAGGACCACGAAGGAGGACAGGGAGGCGGGCCTGAGCTGCGGGATCACGATCCGGCGGTAGAGCGCGAATGTGGAGGCGCCGTCGATCTGCGCCGCCTTCAGCATCTCGCCGTCGATGCCGCGCAGCCCGGCCAGGAACATCGCCATCACGAAGCCCGAGGTCTGCCAGACCGCGGCGATCACGATCGTGTAGATCGCCATGTCGCGATCCTTGATCCAGTCGAAGGCGAAGCTTTCCCAGCCCCAGCCCTGCACCACCGCCTCGATGCCGATGCCGGGGTCGAGGATCCATTTCCACGCCACGCCGGTCACGATGAAGCTCAGCGCCATCGGATAGAGGTAGATCGTGCGGATCACCCCCTCGGCGCGGATCTTCTGGTCGAGCAGGATCGCCAGGCCCAGACCCAGCGCGCAGCAGATCGCGATGTAGAGCGTGCCGAAGATGGCGAGGTTCGTCAGCGCGATGTCCCAGGTCCGCAGGCCGAAGAGCCGGGTGTAATTGCCCGCCCCCACCAGGTCGTAGCTGGGCAGCATGCGGCTGTCGGTGAAGGACAGGTAGGTCGTGAAGGCGATGAAGCCGTAGACGAAGATCGCGATCAGGGCGACCGTCGGAGAGAGCACGAGGCGCGGCAGCAGGTCGCGCATCGTGTCCCGGGCGGAGCGGGAGCGGTCCAAGGCAGCCTCCGTCGGAAAGCGGGAACGGGGCCGCGCGGGGCCCGGCCGGGCCGGACCCCCGCGCGGCGTCCGGGCGAAGCGGCGCGCCGGCCGCTCCGCCCCGGTCCTACATCTGCGCCGATTCGACGGCGATCTGCAGCTCCTCGACGGCATCCTCCGAGGACATGTCGGAGTTGAAATGCTCCGTCACCACGTCGAAGATCGCGCGCTGCACCGCCGAGGTCTGGGCGTGGCCGTGGGCGAGCGATCCCAGCAGGGCGTCGTTCTCCTGCGCCTCGGCGATATCCTCCATCGCCGTCTGCGCGCAGGCGTCGAAATCGTCGCCGGGAATGTCCGTCCGGGCCGGGATCGAGCCCTTGACCAGGTTGAATTCCTTCTGGAACTCGGGCGACATCACCGAGCGGGCCAGCTCCTGCTGGGTCTCGCGATTGTCCTCGCTGACATCGAAGAGCGCGAAGAAGTCGGTGTTGAAGAGGTAGGCGCCGTCGGTGCCGGGGGCGGGCACGCACAGGATGTCCTCGCCGGGCACCATGTCGGCGCGCACGATCTCGCCCTTGGCCCAGTCGCCCATCAATTGCATCGCCGCCTCGCCGTTCAGCAGCATCGCCGTGGCGAGGTTCCAGTCGCGGCCCGAGAAGTTCTCGTCCACGAAGCCGCGCAGGGTCCGCATCTGGTCGAAGACCTGCACCATCGTCTCCGAGGACAGCGCCTCGGGGTCGCCCTCGATGATGGCGCTGCGGTAGAAGTCCGGCCCGCCGATGCCCAGCACCACGTCGTCGAAGACGGTCGTGTCCTGCCAGGGCTGGCCGCCATGGGCGAGGGGGGTGATGCCGGCCTCCTGCAGCTGGGTGGCGGCGGCGTTGAACTCCTCCCAGGTGGTGGGCGGCTCCAGCCCCTGCTCCTCGAAGATCTTCGCGTTGATCCACAGCCAGTTCGGGCGGTGGATGTTGACCGGCGCGGCGACCCAGGCGCCGTCATGGGTGGCGAATTCCTGCACCGCGGCGGGGACCACGTCGCCCCAGCTCTCTTCCTCGGCGACGGAGGTGAGGTCGCCGAGCGCCCCGGCCTCGGCCCATTCGCGGACCTGCATCCCCAGAAGCTGCGCCGCCGTGGGCGGGTTGCCCGCGGTGACGCGCGCCTTGAGCGCGGTCGAGGCCGCCTCGCCGGCGCCGCCCGCGACCGGCATGTCCTGCCAGTCGATGTCCTTGGAGGCGAGGTCCTCCTTCAGGACGTTCAGCGCCGCGGCCTCGCCGCCGGCGGTCCACCAATGCAGGACCTCGACGCTCTGCGCCGAGGCGGCGGTCGCCGCGCAGCCCAGGGCCGCGCCGGTCAGAATCCCGGCCGTCTTCTTGAAAGTCATGCCATCCTCCCTGTCATCGAGCGGCGCCGGTCGCGCCGGAACCGCCGGCATTCGTGTCGGCCGCCGTCCCTCCTCCGGGCGGGGGCCGATTTGTTTGTTTGCAAAACAAACACGCGGTCGCGTATGTGTCAACGTGTCTCGGCGCCGGCGGGCGCCCGGGGGGGGATCCGCGATGTCGATGCCGGCCACCGTCAGGCAGATCAACGCCGCCCGCGCGCTGGAGCGGCTGCTGGTGCGCGGTCCCATGAGCCGGGCCGACCTGGCGCGGGAGCTGGAGCTGACGCGCGCCACCGCGAGCCGCATCGCCGCGGCCCTGATCCGCGAGGGCCAGGTCCGCGAGGTCGCCGGCCCCGAGACGGTGCCGCAGCGCACCGGGCGCCCCGCCGTCCGGCTGCAGATCAACGCCGACCACGCCTTGTTCCTGGGCGCCGACGTGGCGGCGGGGCATCTGCGGCTCTGCGCGGTCGATTTCGTCGGCCGGGTGCGGCACCTGTCCGACCGCCCGGTCGAGAGCACGCGGCCCGAGGACCTGGCCACGGCGCTGGCCGGGATGATCGCCGGCTACCGCGCCGCCTGTCCGCGGCCCGGCACGATCCGGGGGGTGAACGTGTCCGTGCCGGGGATCGTCGATCTGCACGGCGAGGTCCTGCGCGCCCCCCCGCTCGGCTGGCGGCGCGTGCCGCTGGCGCGGCTGCTGCGCCAGCGGCTCGACACGGTGCGGGTCGCCGCGCTCGTCAACGACGCCAACGCCTTCGCCGTCGCCGCGCGCGAGCGCCACGGCCCCGACACCCTGGCCGAGGGGGTGTTCCTGTTCATCGACGAGGGCGTTGGCGCCTGCCTCGTCAGCGGCGGGCGCATCCTGCTGGGGCGCGACGGCTATGCCGGTGAACTGGGCCACATCCCCATGGGCGAGCCCGGATTCTGCGCCCATGCCGGCGTCGCGGGCGCCTTCGAGAGCTTCGTCGCCCGGCGCGCGATCCTGGCGCGCAACGCCGCGCTCGGCGGCGGCGAGACGACGCTGGCGGGGTTCCTCGACCGCCTCGGGGCGGGCGATCCGCGGGCGCGGCGGGTCGCCGACGACTGGGCGCGGATCTTCGGGCGCGGCGCGGCGATCCTGACGGCGATGCTGAACCCCCGCGCCATCCTCATCGGCGGGCGGGTCGCGCCGCTCTTCGGCCATGTCCGCGACCGGGTGCTGGAATCGCTGGAGGCCAACCTGATGCCCGAGACGCCGGCGCCGGTGCTGGAACTGGCCGATGTCGGGCCCGAGGCGCCCGCTATCGGCGCCGCGCTGATGCTCCAGCGCGGCCATTTCGCCGCCATGGGCGAGGCCGCCGCCGCCGGCGAGGCCGCGGCGGCCGCGGCCGCCTCCTGACCGGGCGCCGCTCGCGTCGGCACGCGGCTCAGAGCGGCGGCCACATCCGCGCCACGATGCCGTCGCGGCGCACGATCCCGTGATGGAGCGCCGCGGCCACGTGCAGCGCCACCGCCGCGATCAGCGCCCAGGCGGCGACATAATGCACGCTCTGCGCCGCCTCGGCCAGGGCGTCGGAGCGGGGCACCAGCCCCGGCAGGCCCATCGCGTCCAGCGCCTCGATCGGGAACCCCCCGGCGCGGACCCGCACATAGCCCGAGACCGGCATCACGACGAGCAGGACATAGAGCGCGGCATGGTTCAGCGTCGCCGCCCGCGCCTGCCAGCGCGGCAGGGCGGGGCGCGGCGGCGGCGGATGCGCCGCCCGCCAGGCCGCCCGCACCAGCATCGCCAGCAGGATCAGCGTCCCGGTATTCTTGTGGAATATGAACAACGTATCCTGCAGGCCCCGGGGTATGCCGTCGCGGATCATCACCAGCCCGGCCGGGATCATGGCCAGAACGGCCAGGGCGATGATCCAGTGCAGGGCCCGGGCGGGGCGGTCGTATCCCATCTCCGTCCTCCTATGCGCGGGGCCGGGCGCGGTCGCCGCGCGCGTCGCGCCTCATCCCCCCGTCCGCGCAGCGCCGCAGCCGCCGGTGGAAAAGCAGGTGGCGAGCATCCCCCGCAGATCCGCCATGCTGCGTTCGGCCAGGTCCGCTTCCGGCAGCATGCCGTCCGACCAGCGCCCCGGCAAGCGGTCGAGCAGCCGCGCATCGCGCGCGATGACGTGGATCGGCACCGCCGCGCTGACGCTCGTGCCGGCGACGAGCGGCGCGGGCTGGTGGTCGCCCAGGACCACGACTAGCGCGTCGCCGGCCGATCGGGCCACCCATTGGGCCACCACCTCGACCGCGTAGTCGAGGGCGCGGGAATAGGCCGCGCGGATCGTGTCGGGCGCCGACCACACCTCCGCCGGGGTCGCGCCCGACCGGCGGCGGCCGTCGAAGGCCGCCCCGTCCCCCACCGCCTCCCAGGGCAGGATCTCGGGCAGGGGCGTCCACGGCGCGTGCGAGGAGATGAGCGCCGCCTCCACCATCACCGGCGGCCCGCCGCCCGCCCGCGCCAGGCGGTCGAGGGCGGCGAGCGTGTACTGGTCGGGCATCGTCACCCAGTCGAAGGGCCGCCCGCGATAGCCGAGCCGGTCGCGGTCGAGCACCACGTCGTAGCCGAACCAGGCCGCCTCCGGCCAGGCGCGGGTGATCGCGGGCATCACCGCCACCGTGCGCCACCCCGCCCGCGCGAAGAGGCGGTTGAGCGACGGCCGGCCGGAGGCGACGAGGGCGTCGTACCGGGCCTGGCCCGCGGTCCAGAGCCCCGACATCGCCGTGCCGTGGGACAGCCAGCTCTGCCCGCCGCGGGTCGGCGCCCGCATCCATCCCGACCGCACCGCGAACCCCGCCGCGGCGAGCCGCGCCTCGGCGGCGGCGAGCCGCGCCCGTCCGGTGCGGGCATAGGGCTCCGCCTCGAGCCAGGCGCGCCCGTAGCTCTCGACGAAGAGGACGATCACGTCGCGCCCGGCGAGGGCGGCGAAATCTGGCGGCGGCAGGCCGTCGCGGGACAGGTCGCGGGCGAAGTCGCGCTCGTCGGCGAGCGCCGCCTGAAGCCGCCCGGCGCGCTCGGCGACGGCCTGCGGCAGGACCGGCGCCGACCCTGCCGCGAGGAGGAGGAGCGCGGCGGCCCCGGCGGCGGCGGCTGTGGCGGCGGGTGCGCCCCGCGCCAGCCGGGTCAGCCCGCCGAGCGCCCAGTGGAGCGCCGCGAAGACCGCCCCGAAGGCCAGGATCGCGGCGGCGAGGGCCGCGCCCGCGGCCGCCGCGCCGAAGGTGCCCGCCGCCAGCGTCCAGCCCGAGGCCACCAGGTGCAGGTCGAGCACCGGGTTGAAGCCGCGGCGAAACGCGACGACCATGCCCAGATCCGCAAGCCGCCACAGGCTCAGCGCCGCCAGCGCCGCCACCAGGGCGGCCCGCAGCCACGCCGTGCCCCGCACCGGAAGGCAGAGGACGAGCACGATGACGGCCAGATCGGCGGGAGGCGGGACGAAGTGGGACAGGCGGTAGGCCTCGGGGCGGCTCGGCAGCGGCAGCAGCACCGCCAGCAGCAGGACGGCCAGCGCGGCGCGCAGCGGTGTTGAGATCCGCGCGGTCATGGCTGCGGCTGGTCCTGCCGCTGGCGCTCCTCGCGCTGGTCCTCTGGGCGGTGGAGCCCGGCGCGGCCTGGGCGCGCCTGCGCGGCGCCCGGGTCGCGCCGCTCCTGGGCGCGCTGGCGCTCGCCCACGTGGTGATCCTCGCCTCGGCGGCCCGCTGGGCCGACACCGCCGCCCGGCTGGGCCACCCGGTGCCGCGCCGCCGGGCGGTGGCGGAATACTACGCCGCGAGCCTGCTCAACCAGGTCCTTCCGGGGGGCGTGGCGGGGGATGCAGTGCGGGTCTGGCGCGGCCGATCGCGGGGCGGCGCCGGACCGGTCGCCCGGGGCGTGGTGATCGAGCGGCTGTCGGGGCAGGTCGCGCTGGCCGGGGCGCTGGGGCTGGGCCTGGCGCTCGGCGGGGTGCCGGGCACGGGACGGCTCGCGGCGCTCTTCGCCGCCGGGCTGGCGGCGGTGCTGGCCGGGCTGGCGCTGACGCGCGGCTTCGGCGGGGATCTGCGCCGGGCCTGGGCCACGCCCGGCGCGGCGGCGGCGCAAGCGGCGCTGAACGCCGTGGTCGTCGCGGCGCTGATCGGCGGGTTCTGGCTGTGCGCGCGGGCGGTCGGCACGCCCATGGCTCCGGCAGAGGCGCTCGTCCTGGTGCCCGTGTGCCTCGTCGCGATGCTGCTGCCGGCCGGGATCGGCGGCCTCGGCCTGCGCGAGGGCGCCGCGGCCGCGCTCTGGCCGCTGGCCGGCCACCCGGCCGAGGCCGGGGTCGCGGCCGCGCTGCTCTTCGGGGCGGCGGCGCTCGCCGGCGCGCTGCCGGGGGCGGTGGTGTTGTCGCGTCACCGTTCCTGACCGAGCCGCGCCAGGTCGCGCGCGAACGAGGCGAGGATCGCGACCAGGCAGGTCCAGACCAGCGCCCGCCCCGCCGCCGCCGGCAGCGGCAGCGCCAGCAGCGCGATCGGCGTGGCCACCTGCAGCACGCAGACCGCCTTGCGGATGCGGGATGGGGGCAGGGGGCGGCCGAACCGCGGCCGCCACGCCCGCAGCACCGAGAAGGCGTAATAGGGCGCGATCAGGGCCAGGATCGCGGGCCCGGCCGGCCCCGTCCGCCAGGCCAGGACCGAGAGGACGAGGGTCAGCGCGGCGTCGACCTCCACGTCGAACCGGGCGCCGAAGGGCGAGGCGAGCCCGGTGCGCCGCGCCGCCGCGCCGTCGATCCCGTCGAGCGCCAGAATCGTCCCCCCGGCCGCGACGGCCACCGTCGGGGTCAGCGCCCCGAGCGCGGCGGGGTCGAGCGCCAACGCGGCGAGGCCCGCGACCCCCGCCGCCCGCAGCGCCGTCACCGCGTTGGCGGGGCCGAAGCGGGGATGCAGATGGGCGCGCAGCCCCGCCAGCACCAGCCCCGTCACCACCGCCCAGACGAGCGGCAGGAACGGCGCGGGGACGATCTCGGACCGCGCGGCGATCCCGGCCCCCACCGCCCAGAGCCCCAGCCCGAGCGCCGCGCAGCACAGGAGTGCCCCCGGCCGCGCCCGGTCGGCCGCATGCGCAGGACGGGGCGGATCGGTCGCCGAGATGGGTCTTCTCCTTCGCGATGTGCGGTCCAGCTATAGCAGTCCCGGCGCCCGGCGATCGAGCCCGGGGCTGCTACATTCTGGCGCAGACAGGCGGAGGGCTTGGCGATGTGGGCCGAGGGGACGGCGGCGGCGATCGGGCGGTCGATCGACATCTATTACCGCGACGCTCCGCGCGCCGCCGCGATGGAGGCGCTCCTGGCGCGCTTCGTCGGCCCCGGCGCGCTCGCCTTCGACATCGGCGCCCATCTGGGCGACCGCAGCGCCGCGATGGCGCGGCTCGGCGCCCGGGTCGTCGCGCTCGAACCCCAGCCGGCGCTCCACCGGGCGCTCCGCGCCCTCCACCGCCGCACCCCGGGGGTGGAGATCCTGGGCGCCGCGGCCGGCGCGCGGGCCGGGCGGGCCGAGATGTTCCTCAACACCCGCAACCCGACCGTCTCCACCCTGTCGGGCGCGTTCGTGGCGGCGGCGCGGGACGGGCCCGGTTGGCGCGGCGAGGTCTGGGACCGGCGCGTCCGGGTGCCGGTGATCCCGCTCGACGCGCTGATCGCCCGGTTCGGGGTGCCGGATTTCGTCAAGATCGACGTGGAGGGCCACGAGGCGGAGGTGCTGGCCGGCCTGTCGCGCCCGCTCCCCGCCCTGTCGTTCGAGATCACCAGCCTGCGCGTCGCGGCGGGGCTCGAATGCCTCGACCGGCTGGCGGCTTTGGGGGAATACGCCTTCGCCCTCGCCGCGGGAGAGGGGCACGCGTTCCGCCCCCCCGGCTGGATGCCGGGCCCGGCGATGCGGGCCTGCATCGCGGGGTTCGGCCATGCGGACAATTCCGCCGACATCTACGCCCGGCGGGTCTGACCGGCGCTCTCGGCGGCGGCCCGGCGCCACGCTTCGGGCGACATGCCCGCGCGGCTGCGGAACGTCCGCCCCAGATGGGAGGCGTCGCAGAACCCGGTCTCGGTCGCGATCGCGGTGACGGATTGCGCCGACCCTTCCAGAAGCCGGCGCACCCGGGCCAGGCGCAGGCGCAGGAACGCCTCCGCCGGGCTGAGGCCGAGCGCGGCGGCGAAGTGCCGCTCCAGCTTGCGCCGCCCGACGCCGAGCGCGGCGGCGATGCGGGCGATGCCGGGGGGCGCGTCGAGCCGCTGCTGCATGTGCAGGATCGCCCGGCGCACCAGCGGGTCGCGGGTGGCCAGGTCGGCGGGCAGCGCCGGCTGCGGCTCGTCGGCGGGCATCGCCTCGTCGATGATCAGGATGTTGAGGCTCTTGCGCGCCGCCGGGGCGCCGACATGGCGCGCCACCAGCCAAGCCGCCAGATGCGCGGCGCTCGCGCCCCCCGAACAGGTCAGCCGGTCGCGATCGACGACGAAGATGCGGTCCGACACCGGCACGAGCCCGTCGAACCGTTCCAGGAAATCGTCGTGGTGGAACCAGCTGACGCAGCAGCGATAGCCCTGCATCAGCCCCGCCTCGTGGAGCAGGAACGCCCCCGTGCAGAGGCCGACCAGCGGCACCCCGGCGGCGGCGGCGGCGCGCAGGAACGCGGCGCTGCGCGGGTCGAGGCGGCCCGCCTCGTCCAGGAGCCCGCCGACCACCGCGACATAGTCGAACCGGCGCGGATCGCCCGGCCGCTCGCTGGCGCTGACCGACACGCCGCAGCTCGACCGGACCGGGCCCATGTCGGGCGCCAGCACCGACCAGCTGCAGCGGATCGGGCGCGACCGGTCGCCCTCGTCCGCGGCCAGGCGCAGCACGTCGACGAAGGTCGCGAAGGCCGACAGCGTGAAGCGTTCGGCCAGGATCAGCCCGACGCGCAGGCTGGGGGGCGATTGGGCGTCCATGACGCGGATATACCACATCGGTGACGCGGATCTACTGGTGACGCGCCCCCCCGATCTGTCATAGGCGGGGAACAGACCCTCGTGCCCCGGGAGGTGGTCCGCCGTGACCCGATTCTCCGCCTTCGCCCTCGTGAAGAACGCCCTCAACGGCCAGACCGGCTGGAGCGAGCAATGGCCCGACGCCCAGCCCAAGGCGGAATACGACGTGGTCATCGTCGGCGCCGGCGGCCATGGCCTGGGCGCCGCGCATTACCTCGCCAAGGAACACGGCATCACCAATGTCGCGGTGATCGAGAAGGGCTGGCTCGGCGGCGGCAACACGGGCCGCAACACGACGATCATCCGCTCCAACTACCTCTACGACGAGAGCGCGCGGCTCTACGACCACGCGCTCGACCTCTGGGAGGGGCTGAGCCAGGAGCTGAACTACAACGTCATGTTCTCGCGCCGGGGGGTCCTGATGCTGGCGCACAACGTCCACGACGTGCAGAGCTTCCAGCGCCACGTCCACGCCAACCGGCTGAACGGGGTCGACAACACATGGCTGACCCCGGAACAGGCCAAGGAGTACTGCCCGCCGCTCAACATCTCGAAGGATGCCCGTTACCCCGTCCTCGGCGCGGCGCTGCAGAAACGGGCGGGCACCGCGCGCCACGACGCGGTGGCTTGGGGCTATGCCCGCTCGGCCGCGGCGCGCGGCGTCGACATCGTGCAGAACTGCCCCGTCACCGCCATCCGCCGCGGCCCCTCCGGCGCGGTGGAGGGGGTGGAGACGGCGCGCGGCTTCATCCGGGCCCGGAAGGTCGCCGTCTCGGCCGCCGGCCATACCAGCGTCATCATGGACAGCGCCGGCGTGCGGATGCCGCTCGAAAGCTTCCCGCTCCAGGCGCTCGTCTCCGAGCCGGTGAAGCCCTGCTTTCCCTGCGTGGTGATGTCGAATGCGGTCCATGCCTACATGTCGCAATCCGACAAGGGCGAGCTGGTGATCGGCTCGGGCACGGACCAGTACACGAGCTATTCCCAGCGCGGCGGCCTGCCCCTCATCGAGCATACGCTGGCCGCGATCTGCGAGATCTTCCCGATCTTCACCCGGATGCGGATGCTGCGGAAATGGGGCGGCACGGTGGACGTGACGCCGGACCGCTCGGCGATCCTGGGCAAGACCCCGGTCGAGGGGCTCTACGTCAATTGCGGCTGGGGCACCGGCGGGTTCAAGGCGACGCCCGGCGCCGCCCACACCCTCGCCTGGACCGTGGCGAAGGACGAGCCGCACCGGATCAACGCGCCCTTCACGCTCGACCGCTTCCGCACGGGGCGGCTGATCGACGAGGCCGCCGCGGCCGCCGTCGCGCATTAAGAGAGGGCACCATGCTTCTGATCCACTGTCCCTATTGCGACGAAAGCCTGCCCGAGATGGAATTCGCCTATGCCGGCGAGGCGCATATCGCCCGTCCCGTCGACCCGAACGCGGTCTCCGACGACGAATGGCGCGACCACCTCTTCGTCCGGTCCAACGTGCGCGGCCCCCATTACGAGCGCTGGCGCCACGTCCATGGCTGCGCGCGCTTCTTCAACGCCGTGCGCGACACGGTGAGCGACCGGGTTCTGGGCACCTATGCCGCCGGGGCGCCGCGCCCCTCCCTCGCCGATCTGGGGGTCGAGGAATGAGCCGCTACCGCATTGCCGGAAAGGGCCGGGTCGATTCCGGCCAGCCGATCCAGTTCTCCTTCGACGGGCGGACCTATGACGGCCTGAGGGGCGATACCCTAGCCTCGGCGCTCCTGTCGCACGGGCTTCATTTGATGGGGCGGTCCTTCAAGTATCACCGGCCGCGCGGCCCGGTCAGCGCCGGCTCCGAGGAGCCGAACGCGCTGGTGGGCACCACGCGCGGTCCGGGGCGGTTCGAGCCCAATACCCGCGCCACGATGCAGGAGCTGCGCCACGGCCTCGTCGCCGAAAGCCAGAACCGCTGGCCGCATCTGAAATTCGACGCGGGCGCGGTGAACGACGCGCTCTCGCCGCTCTTCTCCGCCGGGTTCTACTACAAGACCTTCATGTGGCCGCGGAATTTTTGGGACAAGGTGTACGAGCCGGTGATCCGCGCCGCCGCCGGCCTGGGCCGCGCGCCCGTGGCGGAGGATCCCGACACCTACGCGGCCCGCTACGCCCATACCGGCGTCCTGGTGATCGGCGCCGGCCCCGCCGGGATCGCCGCCGCCCTGACCGCGGCCCGCGCGGGGTCGGACGTGACGCTGGCGGACGAGGGGCCCGAGATCGGCGGATCGCTCCTGTCCGACCCCGGCATCTCCATCGACGGGCAGGGCGCCTGGGACTGGCTCGCCGCCCGGCGTGAGGAACTCGACGATCTGGGCGTCACGATCCTGACCCGCACCACCGCCATCGGCTATTACCACCAGAATTTCCTGGGCCTGGTGGAGAAGCTGACCGACCACCTGGACGAGGCCCCCGAGGGCGCCCCGCGCGAGCGGATGTGGCGCATCCGCGCCGGCCACGTGGTCCTGTCCCAGGGCGCGCTGGAAAAGCCGCTGATCTTCGACGGCAACGACCGCCCCGGCGTGATGCTGGCCGGCGCCGCGCAGACCTACCTCAACCGCTACGGCGTCGCCGTGGGCGAGCGTCCCGTGGTCGTCACCTCGCATGACAGCGCCTGGTACGCGGCCTTCGACCTGGCCGATGCCGGGGTGCAGGTGCCGGTCATCGTCGATACCCGCGACGAGGTCCGCGACGACCTGCGGCGCGAGGCGCGCCTGCGCGCCATCGAGGTCCTGACGGGCCAGACCGTCACCGGCACCGCCGGGCGGCTCCGCGTCGCCTCGCTCACCGTGAACCCCGTCGCGGGCGGGACGGTCGGCGAGGCGCGGACGTTCCGCTGCGATTGTCTCCTGATGTCGGGGGGTTGGACGCCGTCCCTGCACCTCTTCTCGCATACCAAGGCGAGCCTCTCCTGGGACGACGAGGCCAAGGCGTTCCTGCCCGACAAGTCGATCGAGGCGCTGGAGATCGCGGGCGCCAGCCGCGGCCTCTGGGGCTATGGCGCGGCCCTGACCGACGGTGCGGCCGCCGGGCGCGCCGCGGCCGAGGCGCTGGGGCAGGCGGCCGAGACCACGTCCTGGGACGTCTCCGGCGACCGCACCGGCACCGGCCTGAGCCACGGGCAATTGCCCACCGACCGCGCCCCGTCCCGCGTGCGCGCCTTCGTCGATTACCAGAACGACGTGACCGCCAAGGACATCCGCCTGGCGGTGAAGGAGGGGATGCGCTCGATCGAGCACGTCAAGCGCTACACCACCACCGGCATGGCCACCGATCAGGGCAAGCTCTCGAACATCAACGCCCTGATGATCGCCGCCGAGGCGCTGGGGACCACGCCGCCCAGGGTGGGGCTGACGACGTTCCGCCCGCCCTATACGCCGACGACCTTCGGCGCCTTCGCGGGCTACCACCGCGGCGCCGCCTTCGAGGTGACGCGCAAGACCCCCATCGATGGCTGGGCCGAGGCGCATGGCGCGGTCTGGGAGCCGGTGGGCCAGTGGCGCCGCGCGCGCTACTTCCCGCAAGGCGACGAGGACATGGAGGCCGCCGTCGCCCGCGAATGCCGCGCCGTGCGCGCGGGCGTGGGCGCCTTCGACGCCTCGACGCTCGGCAAGATCGACGTGACGGGGCCGGACGCGGCCGAATTCATGAACCGCATGTACACCAACGCCTGGACGAAGCTGGCCCCCGGCCGCGCCCGCTACGGCCTGCTCCTGGGCGAGGACGGCTATGTGCGCGACGACGGCGTGGTGGGCCGGATCGGGCCCGACCGCTTCCACGTCACGACCACGACGGGCGGCGCGGCGCGGGTCCTCAACATGATGGAGGATTACCTCCAGACCGAATGGCCCGACCTCGACGTGTGGCTGACCTCCACCACCGAGCAATGGGCGGTCGTGGCGCTGAACGGCCCCGAGGCGCGCCGCGTGCTGGAGTCGCTGGTCGCGGGGCTCGACATCTCCGCCGACGCCTTCCCGATGATGTCGGTGGCCGACTGCACCGTCGCGGGATTCCCCGCCCGGCTCTTCCGCCTCAGCTTCACCGGCGAGCTGGGATTCGAGATCAACGTCCCCGCCCGCCACGGCCGCGCGCTCTGGGAGGCGGTGATGGAGAGCGGGAAGGCCCACGGAATCACCCCCTACGGGACCGAGGCGATGCACGTGCTGCGCGCCGAGAAGGGCTTCATCATCGTCGGCCAGGACACCGACGGCACCGTCACGCCCGAGGATCTCGGCCTCGGCTGGACCATCGGCAAGACCAAGTCAGATTTCGTCGGCAAGCGCTCCCTCGCCCGGCCCGACCTGGTGGCGCGGGGGCGCAAGCAATTCGTGGGCCTGCTGACCGCGGACGGCGCGACCAGGCTGGAGGAGGGGGCGCAGATCGTCGACGATCCCGACCAGCCGCTGCCGATGCGGATGATCGGCCATGTCACGTCGAGCTATCACAGCGCCGCGCTGGGACGGTCGATCGCGCTCGCCGTGGTCGAGAACGGGCGCGACCGGATGGGCGAGACGGTCCATGTGCCGATGCCCGGCGGCAGCGTCGCGGCCACCATCGCGCCCGGGGTCTTCTACGACCCCGATGGCGGGCGGGCGAAATTGTGACTTCGACGGAGAAGTGCCCATGACCGACATCCATGCCGCCACCGCCACCGCCGCCGCCGTGCCCGAGGTGACGGAGCTGCCGCCCCGCACCCGGATCGGCCTGCGGGTGCGCGCCGGGGGGCGCGACGAGCTGGGCGCGGCGCTCGGCGTCGATCTGCCCGCGCGGATCGGCGACCGGGCGCGCGGCCCGGCGGGGTACGAGGCGCTGTGCCTGAGGCCGGACGAATGGGTGATCGATGCCGAGGACGGCGCCGCCGGCGACATCCTCGCCCGCCTCGCCGACCGCGCCGCGGCGGTGCCCCACGCGGCCACCGACATCTCCGACCGGGAGGTGGCGTTCCGCATCGCGGGGCCGGGGACGCTGTCGCTCCTGGCGATGGGCTGCCCGCGCGACCTCGGGCGGCTGGAACCGGGCCGCGCCGCGCGCACGATCCTGCACGGCGCCTCGGTCGTGATCCGGCGCGAGGCGCCCGACGCGGTGCGGGTCGATGTCTGGCGCTCCTTCGCGCCGCATCTGCGCGCGCTCCTTGACACCGGATTGACCGAATTGCGCGCCGGCCTCTGACCGGGACGGCGCCCGCCGACAGGAGCCTCGCCCCATGTTCGTCTCCGTCTTCGACCTCTTCAAGCCCGGGATCGGGCCCTCCTCGTCGCACACGATGGGGCCGATGGTGGCCGCGCGGCGCTTCCTCGCCGACCTGGACGGCGGGGCCGAGCGCATCCCCGGCGCCAGCGCGCCGGCGGCGCTGCGCGCCTCGCTCCACGGCTCGCTGGCCTTCACCGGCAAGGGCCATGCCAGCGACCGGGCGGTGATGCTGGGGCTGCTGGGCTTCGACCCTGCCACGGTCGATCCCGACGCGGCCGAGGCCGCGCTGGCCCGGCTCGCCCGGACCCGCCGCCTCGGGCCCGAGGCGGACGCCCTCGCCTTCGACCCCGCCGCCGATCTCGTCTTCGATTACGGCCCGCCGCTGCCGCTCCACGCCAACGGCATGGTGTTCCGCGCCTTCGACCGGCACGGGGCCCCGTCCCTGACGCGGACTTACTATTCCGTCGGCGGCGGCTTCGTGCTGACCGACGACGAATTGCGGCTGGAGCGGGGTCGGGACGGCGACCGCGCCGGTCCCGACCCCGACGTGCCCTGGCCCTTCGCCACCGCGCGCGAGATGCTGGCCATGGGCCGCGCCTCGGGCCTCTCCGTCGCCGCCATGAAGCGCGCCAACGAAGAGGCGAAGGCCCCCCGCGCCGAGGTCGATGCCCGGCTCGACGCGATCTCGGGGGCGATGAACGACAGCATCGACCGGGGCCTCGTGCAGGACGGCGTCCTGCCCGGCGGGCTGAACGTCCGCCGCCGCGCCCGCGACATCCACGAGAAGCTGAAGGCCGAGGCGTTCTCGAACCAGAAGCTGCCCCATTCGGGCAACGAATGGCTGTCGGTCTATGCCATGGCCGTGAACGAGGAGAACGCCGCCGGCGGCCGCATCGTCACCGCGCCCACCAACGGCGCGGCGGGCACGGTTCCGGCGGTGCTGCGCTACTGGCAGGACCAGTGCGGGGGCCTCGACGACGCCCGGCGGCGCGACTTCCTGCTGACCGCGGCCGCGATCGGCGGCATCCTGAAATCCAACGCCTCCATCTCGGGCGCCGAGGTCGGCTGCCAGGGCGAGGTCGGCAGCGCCGCGGCGATGGCCGCCGCCGGGCTCTGCGCGATCCAGGGCGGCACCAACGAGCAGATCGAGAACGCCGCCGAGATCGCGCTGGAACATCACCTGGGCATGACCTGCGACCCCGCCGCCGGCCTCGTCCAGGTGCCCTGCATCGAGCGCAACGCCCTCGGCGCGATCAAGGCGGTGTCGGCGGCGGCGCTGGCGCTCCGGGGCGACGGGACGCATTTCATGCCGCTCGACAATTGCATCCGGGTGATGCTGCAGACCGGCCGCGACATGGACGCGAAATACAAGGAGACCTCCACCGGCGGCATCGCCGTGAACCTGCCCGAATGCTGATCCCGGCCCGCCCCGCCGCGGGCCCCACCGGCCCCCGCGGCGGGCGCGATCGCTGGCAATCGCGGCCGCCGCCGCTAGGGTTCAGGGACGAAGGCACTGGAACCAGCCTGGGGAGGACACCGGATGTATCGCAGGATTCTCGTCGCCGTCGCGCCGGATCACCCGGAAACCATTGAGGAAATGCTCCAGGTCGCGCGGGGCCTGGCCGAGCCCGACGCGACCATCGAGGCATTGAGCGTGGTCTCGGCGATCCCGACCTATATCGAGGTCCATATCCCGAAATCGATCTATCAGGCCTCCGCCGAGGAGGTGCGACAGAAGCTCGAACAGGGATTGGCCGGCCAGGAGGGCGTCGAGCGCGCGGTGGAGGTCGGCAAGCCCTCCGAAGAGATCCTGGCCTATCAGCAGCGGGGTGGCCACGACCTGATCGTGCTGCGCTCGCACAACCCCACGATCGGCGACATGGTGCTCGGCTCCACCGCCGCCCGCATCGTCCGCAATGCCCGCTGCTCGGTCCACGTGATCCGCTGAGGCGCGCGGGCGGTCAGGTCGGCGGGGCGTCCGGCCTGCGGCACACCGCGAAGCCGAGGGGCGGGATCTCTAGCCCGCCGGCCGCCATCGCGGTGGCAAATCCCGGCCCGTCCAGGACCGCCGCCCCGCCGACCCGGTCGCGCGGCACCGTCTGGACCGTGCGGGACAGGTTCGCGGCGCACAGGAGCCGCTGCTGGCCGCCATGGCGCTCCCATAGGATCAGCGGCGCCAGGTCGGGGGGATGCATGATCTCGCCGCCCCAGCGCAGCAGGTCCTGCCCCCGCCGCCAGTCGAGCAGGGCGCGCAGGAACGCCATCGGCGCGTCCGGGTCGTCCCGCTGCGCCGCGACGCTCAGGCCGTGATGCTCGGGCGGGATGCGGATCCACGGCGTCCCGGTGGTGAAGCCGAAGCCGGGCGCGGTTTCTTCCCAGGGGATCGGCGTGCGGGCCCCGTCCCGGCCCTCGAAATCGGGCCAGAAATTGATCCCCCAGGGATCGCGCAGATCCTCGAAGTCGAGCGTCGGATGCGGCAGCGCCAGCTCCTCTCCCTGATAGAGGATGCCGCCGCCCTTCAGGCAGAATTGCAGGAAGAACAGCAATTTCTGCGCCGCGACCTGCTCCTGCCGGGTTTCGGCGAAGCGGGTCAGGTCGCTGACCGCCCGGGCCGTGTCGTGGTTCGAGAAGACGTTCATCATCCAGCCGGTCCGCAGGAAGTCGCTGCGATAGGTCAGGATCTCGGTCAGCGGGCGCACGTCGCGCGGCCCGTTGATCAGGCTGAAATCATAGACGGCGTGGAACCCCTCGCCCGAGATCGTGTACTTTTCCGACACGCGGGCGCTGTCCACGTCCGCCAGCTCGCCGATCAGCACCCGTTCGGGGGTGTAATCCTCCACCGTATGGCGCAACTTCTCGATGATGGGAAAGGCGGCCGGCACGTCCCGGTCGAACATGTGGTTCTGCTTGCGGAACGGGTTGTTCACCCCCCCGCCCAGCGGGGCGACGGGGCCGCGCGAATCCTCGGGCGGGTTGGACCGCAGGTCCGCGTCGTAGGCCAGGCATTGCACCGCATCGAGGCGGAAGCCGTCGACGCCGTGATCCAGCCAGAAGCGCATGGCGTCGCGCACCGCCTCGAGCGTCGGGTCGTGCAGCAGGTTCAGCGCCGGCTGGCAGGGCAGGAACGGGTGGTAATAGTATTGCGAGCGGCGCGGCTCCCAGGTCCAGGCCGGCCCCCCGAACGAGGAGAGCCAGTTGTTGGGCGGGCCGCCGTCGCGCGCCGCGTCGGCCCAGACATACCATTCCGCATAGGGGCCGTCGGGGTGCGACCGGCTCTCGATGAACCACGGATGCCGGTTCGAGGTGTGGCAGGGGATCAGGTCGAGCAGGACCTTGAGCTTCCGCTCATGCGCCCCCGCCACCAGGCGGTCGAAGGCGGCCAGGTCGCCGTGGATCGGATCGACGGCGCAGAAATCGGTGATGTCGTAGCCGAAATCCTTCTGCGGCGAGGGCTGGACGGGGCTGAGCCAGAACCCGTCCACCCCCAGCCCCGCGATATGGTCGAGCCGCGCCGTCACCCCGTCGAGGTCGCCGATCCCGTCGCCGTCGCTGTCCATGAAGCTGCGGACATAGACCTGGTAGAGCGCCGCGCCGCGCCACCATTCGCGGCGCGTCAGCGGCTGGACGGGGTCCTGCATCGTGGCCCGGGCGACGATGGTTTCACGCGTGGGACGCATGGCGCCGTCGCGACGGGAATAGATCTCGGTCATCTCGGCTCGGTCGGTCCGTTCGCAAGGGATCGTCGCCCCCTCAACCCCGGAGGACGCGATCCAGTCCCCCCGCGGACGGGCCCGTTCAGGGCGCCGGGCGGGCCGCGATCCCCGCCGCCGCGCGCAGCGCCGGCGCGATCGCGCGGTTCTCCAGATACGCGCCGTCGTTGAACCCCAGGACCTCGGCCAGGTGGGGATCGCGGCCCGTGGCGCGGTCGCTGAGGTGCCGGGCGCCCGCGCCCTGGGCCCGAAGCAGCGTGTTCTCGGCGGTGTGGCCCGCCGCCTGCCAGCTGACGCCGGGCAGGGCGCCCGCGCCGTTGTTGCGCACGGGCTGGAAGGGGACGGCGTCCGCCTCCGGCCCCATGAGCAGGCCGTTGCCGTGGTCGGTCAGCACCACGACCAGCGTCTCCTCCCACGAGGAACGGGCCTCCACCCACTCGATGCCGGCCGCGACCGCGCGGTTGAAATCCGTCATCTCCTCGATCAGGCCCGGCAGGTCGTGGGCATGCGCCGCCCAGTCCACGGCGCCGCCCTCCACCATCAGGAACAGGCCGTCGGGATCCTGCGACAGCACCTGCAGGGCCGCCGTGGTCAGCGTCGCCAGCGACGGAAGCCCGTCGATCGCGGCCCGCCCCGAGGCGGTGTCGGCCGACCGGCCGACCACCTCCGCCCGGCGGCCGAGCTGCAGCGTCGCGCCGCCCCGGGGCAGCACCAGAAGGGGGCCGGCCACCTCCAGCCCGCCCGCGGCCAGGTCCGCGATCTCCGCCCCGGATTCGATCAGCCGGCGCGGCGGGTCCTCGCCCCGCAGCGCGGCCCAGGTCGCCTCGGAGACATAGGTGAAATCGGGGGCCTCCCGGCGCCGGCCGCTGGCGTCGAAGCCGGGATGGCCGCCGCCCATGATCACGTCGAGCGTCCGGCCGTGGATCATCTCGTCGCCGATCTCGACGTAATTGCCGCGCGACATGTTCCGGGCGCCGAAGGCGGCCGGGGTGGCGTGGTTGTAGGGCACGGTGGTGACGGTGCCGGTGGCCTTGCCCGCCGCCTTCATCGCCTCGGTGATCAGGCCCAGCGGCGCGCCCTGCGGGTCGAGGCCGATCCGCCCGTTCAGCGTCGTCTCGCCGGTCGAGAGCGCGGTCGCCGCCGCGGCGCTGTCGGTCGCGCCCCGGGCCAGGTAGTCATAGCCCGCGACCGCGCCGTCCGCATCGCGGTCGCGCGACCAGGCAAGGCCGGGGTCGTAGGGGGCGCCGGTGCCGGCGGGGCGGGTGGTCATGCCCAGCTTCACCTCGAACCCGTCATAGGGCTGGCGCCCCGTCTCGCCGTATTCGTGATAGCTCGCCGCGTCCCAGGCCCCCCAGCTGGCCCCGTCCGCGATGAAGAGGAGGATGTTGCGCGCCTCCTCCGCGCTGGCGGCGGCGGCGGACAGGACGAGCGCGGCGAGCCAGGCGCCGGCCGCGCGGCGCGCGCGGCGGAACGGGAAAACGGGGGGCATGATCGTCCTCGGGCCAGGGGAGCGCAGGCGGGGCCGGTCGGGCGACCCCCGCGCGACTATCGCATGGCGTGTAGCGGATGAGAAGGTTTCCCCCGGATCGTCGCGCGTCGCACCGGGAATCTGTCTTATGTAGCAATTCCGTCCGTCCCGCGGCGCCGGGGGGCCGGATTTCCGCCGCTCATCCGGCGCATGCCCTCGCAATCGGGCCGGTTCCGACCAGATTGGGGCCTGTCACCATTGGAGGGGCCCGGCATGCCGGCCGACGATCCGACGCGCGGCGATCCCGCGCGCCCCGAACGCGCGAAGGCCGCAATCATCCGCCCGGACGCCCGGACCGGCCCGGGCCCGCCGCCATCCGCGCGCGCCGTCCGCCCCGCGCGCGCGGCGCGCTGATTCCATGGCCGCGCTTGCCACCTACGCCGCCGCCGCGCTGGCCGAGATCGCCGGCTGCTTCGCCTTCTGGGCGTGGCTCCGTCTGGGGCGCACGGCGCTGTGGTTGGTGCCCGGCATGGCGGCGCTGGCCGGGTTCGCGTGGCTCCTGGCGCAGAGCCCGGCCGCCCAGGCGGGTCGCGCCTATGCCGCCTATGGCGGCGTCTACATCGCCGCCTCGCTGCTGTGGCTCTGGCTGGTCGAAAGCCGGCGGCCCGACCCTTGGGACCTCGCCGGCGCGGCGCTCTGCCTCGCCGGCGCGGCGATCATCCTCTGGGCGCCGCGCGGCGGCTGAGCACCGGGCCTATCCGCCGTCGCTCCACCGCGTGCGGTAGAGGTCGAAGCGCCGGTCTCGCAGGTTGCGGACCGACCCGCGGGCGCGCGCCCATTGCACCGTCGCGAGGTTGAGGTCGGCGACGATGATCATCTCGACGTTCTCGGACGCCTCTGCGGCGATCCCGTCCCGCGCGAAGGGGAAGTCGCAGGGCGTCATGATCGCCGATTGCGCGTACTGGATGTCGAGGTTCGACACGTTGTCGAGGTTGCCGACCATGCCCGAGGTGACGACGTAGTACTGGTTCTCGACCGCGCGGGCCTGGCAGCAATAGCGCACCCGCAGGTGGCCGTGGCGGGTGTCGGTGTTGAAGGGCACGAACAGGATGCGCGCGCCCTCGTCGGCCAGCCGCCGCGCCGCCTCGGGGAACTCGCTGTCATAGCAGATGAGCACGCCGATGGGGCCGCAATCGGTCTCGATCACCTCGACCGTGTCGCCGCCCCGGATGTTCCAGCTTTCGCGTTCGTCCGGCGTGGGATGCAGCTTCGCCTGGCGGTGAACGGTGCCGTCGCGCAGGAAGATGTGGCTGACATTGTGGATCTCGTCGCCGACGCGGGTGGCGTGGCTGCCGCCGATGATGTTGATCGCGCGCGACAGCGCCATCGCCTGCAACCGCTCCACGAAGGTCTCGGTATGTTCGGTGGCCCGCGCGATGGCCTCGCGCGGGGGCAGCTCGCGATCCTCGCAGGACAGGAGCTGCAGCGTGAAATGCTCGGGAAAGACGACGAAGTCGGACCCGTATTCCGAGGCGATGTTGGTGAAGTATTCCACCGTCTGGTAGAATTCCTCCTCGTTGCGCAGCGTGCGGGCGTTGAGCTGCACCGAGGCGACGCGGACGACTTCCGGGTTGGCGCGGGTGATCGATTGCCGCTCGGCTTCGGGGTCGTAATAGGGGTTCGACCAGACCAGCAGCGCGGCATGCCCGCCCGCCGGGATGTCCTCGGGGGCGTAGTTCGGCAGCGCCTGAACCAGCTCGAACCCGTTGCGCATCTGGAAGGTGAGCACGTTGTCGCGGATCTCGCCCGAGCGCACCGCGTCGAGATAGGCCGCCGGGTCGGGATAGCGGCGGCGGTGGCGGCGGAAGCCCGACATCCGCCCGCCGAACGCGATCCCCTTCAGCTCCTCGTCGACGCAGAGCCGCTCGCGCGCCTGATAGAGCCGCCGGCCGATCCGGAGCCGCCGCCGCGCGGGATCGACCATCACCTCGACCCCGTAGAGCCAGTCGCCGTTGCCGTTGTGCTGCGAGGAATAGCCCCCCCCGGTGATCTCGGCCCAGGTATGCGGCGCCATGACCTTGCGCTCGGCGACGATGGTCGAGGCGGCATAGCCCACGACCTCGCCCTCGTAGATCGCCACGAAGGTCCCCTCGCGGAACGCGTTGATCTGCCCCGAGACCTGGCCGCGGGTATAGGGCACCTCCTCGGGATAGACGCGGCGGGACAGGTCGATGACGGCATCGACATCGCGCAGCGAGGCGTGGCGGATCTCGAGCCGGGGGCTGGTGTCTTTGGCCATGATGCGTCCTGAGAATCGGGGGCGGCCGCCCGGGATGCGGCCCGCCCCGCACCTAGGCCGATCGCCGCGCGACGGCAACGCGTCTCGCCCCCCACCCGGCCATGTCAGGCCACCTCAGGTCGGCGAGGCGACCGAGCGTCCCAGCTGCGCGTGCGGCACGTCGTATCCCAGGTTGCGGCGCAGCGCGTTGACCCGCCGGGGGGCCAGGCGCCGCGTGTCCATCGTGTCGGCGTCCAGGTACGGCTCGCCCTCGTGATAGACGATCCGGTAGGTGCGCCGCACCCCGGTGGCGCGTTCCCGCCGCGCCAGCACCATCAGCTCGAACCGGTCGAGCTCGCTCAGGTCGGCCATCCCCTCCTGCACGCGGATCCGCTCGAAGATGTTCTGGATCGCCCCCAGGTCGCGGTACTCGCCCGAGCTCAGCGGCCCCTGCAGCGTCGCCGAGAGCGGCGTCTCGAGGTCGGCATGGGACACCTCGTCGCGCTCGGTGATATTGGCGCTGAACGTCTCGCCGCCCTTGTGGAGCACCGCCAGGATATCGGTGACGTAGACCGGCTCGAAGCCCAGGTTGGTCAGGATGATCCGCCCGTCCATCCCGTGCCCGGCGCCGCGGTCGAGGCTCAGGATCGCCCGCTTCTGGCGGCGCTGGCTGGTAAACAGCAATTGCAGGTAGACGAGCCAGATCAGCGCCGTGACGATGCCGGTCACCATCGACACGAAGGCGGTGTTCTCATGGAGCCAGTGCAGTATCGACATTCTCGGGCCTCGTCCGTCCTTCCACGCGGGATCTGAGGCTGCCACCTGTGGTTTCCGCGGCAGTGCCGCAAGTGGCCGCGCGCGCCGAAAGATCGCGTTCTTGAAGTACGATGGTCGGCGCGTCCGCGCCGCCCCCCTCATTGCTCGCGAAAGGCGCGGCCCATGCTCTCGCGGATCGGCTTGGAGAGGTAATCGGCGAAGGTCCGTTCGGCGGTGCGGATCATGATCTCGGCCGGCATGCCCGGCGTCGGCGTGAACCCCGCCACCCGGCCGAGCTCGGCCGGCGGGATGCGGACCCGCGCCACGTAGACCTCCTGCGGGGCGCCGCCGGCCGAGGGTTCGGGAAGCGAATCGGCCGACACGTAGAACACCTCGCCGTCGAGCACCGGCGTCGTGCGCCGGTTGAGCGCCGTCAGCCGCACCGTGGCCGGCTGGCCCACCTTGACGCTGTCGATGTCGACGCGGGGGATCTGCACCTCGATGATCAGCGGCTCGTCCTCGGGCAGGATCTCCAGGATCGGGCGGCCGCTTTCGACGACGCCGCCGGCGGTATGGTAATGCAGCCGCACCACCGTGCCCGCCGCCGGCGCCGGGATCTCGGCCCGTTCGCTCACGTCCCGCGCCGCGCGGGCCTGTTCGCGGATGCCGTCGAGCTCGCCCTGGATCTTCTGCAGGTCGGCCAGCGCGGTCTGGCGATAGCGGTCGATGGCCTGCGCGATCTGGGTCTCGTTGCGGCGGCGGACCTGGGCGATCTCCTCCACCTCGGCGCGCAGGCGCCCGATCTGGCCCTCCGCGTCGATCATCGCCCGTTCGAGCGCGGTCAGCTCCGAGCGCCGCGCCAGGCCCTTGGCCATCAGGCTGCGCTTGCCCTTCAGGTCGTCGAAGAGCACCTTGCGCTGGCGCTCGTAGGAATCGAGCTGGGTCGCGTATCCGGCGGCGCGCACGTCGAGCGAGCCGATGTTCTGATGCAGGATCGACAGGTCGTTCTCCAGCGCGCGGCGCGACACCTCGAAGGCCAGTTCCTGCCCGTCGAGGATCGAGGCGACCTCGAAATCCGCGCGCGCCTCCACCAGGCGGGCGGGGAACGCGACCTCCGCCTGCCGGTCGTATTCGGCCCGCAGCCGCGCCTCGGTGGCCTCCAGCCGCATCTGGCGCAGCTGCAGCTCGCGCGCCGCCGCCGCCGCCACCGTCCGGTCGAGCCGCACCAGGAGCTGGCCCGCGCGCACCCGGTCGCCCTCGGCCACCAGGATCGCGTCGATGATGCCGCCCTCCAAGTGCTGGACGATCTTGTTGCGCCCCGTCGCGACGAAGCTGCCCTGCGCGATCACCGCCGCGGCCAGCGGCGCCCGGAACGCCCAGACCCCGAACCCGCCGAAGGAGACGGCGAGCAGCACCAGGCTGAACAGCGTGATCCGCGCGATTGAGCGCGGCACTGCCGCGTACCATTCCTCCACCGCGTCCTTCGGCATCGCCTCACCCCGCATCGCCCAGCCGCTCCTTCGGGGGCGCCTTGCGCCCGGCCAGTTTCTCCAGCACCGCCGTGCGCTCGCCGAACAGCTGGATGTTGCCGTCCGCGAGCAGCATGATCTTGTCGACCGACGACAGCAGCGACGGCTTCTGGGTGATCACGATGGCGGTGATCGCGTTCGTGCGCGCATGGGCCACGGCGCGGGCCAGCGCCCGGTCGCCCGCCGAATCGAGGTTCGAGTTCGGCTCGTCCAGGACCACGAAGGTCGGGTCGCCGAAGAAGGCCCGCGCCAGGGCGATGCGCTGCTTCTGGCCCCCCGACAGCGGCGCGCCGTCGGCGGCGACCACCGTCTCGTAGCCCTGTGGCAGGTTGGCGATCATCTCGTGCACGTCGGCCAGCATCGCGGCGCGGTAGATCTGCGCGTCGGTGGCATCGGCCCGCATCCGGCCGATATTGTCCTTGATGGTGCCGGGAAACAGCTGCACGTCCTGGGGCAGATAGCCGATATTCTCGCCGAACTGGCGCGGGTCCCAGTTGCGGATGTCCATGAGGTCCAGGCGGACATTGCCGCTGGTGGGCAGGATCGAGCCCACCAGCATCTTGCCGAGCGTGGTCTTGCCGGCGCCCGAATTGCCGATGATCGCCAGGCTCTCTCCCGGCGCGAGCGAGAAGCTGATCCCGTTCAGGACCACCTGCTTCGTCCCCGCCGGCACATAGAGCAGCCGCTCCACGTCCAGCCGCCCCTCGGGACGGGGCAGGTTCAGCTTCTCGAATTGCAGCCGGGTCGATGTCAGCAGCCCGCGGATCCGCCCATAGGCCGAGCGCGACAGCGAGAACGCGTTCCAGCCCTCGATCGACCCCTCGATGGGGGCGAGCGCGCGGCCGGCGATGATCGAGGCGGCGATGACCATGCCGCCGGTGATCTGCCCGTCGATGGCGAGCCACGCCCCCCAGCCCAGCATCGACACCTGCGTCAGGAGCCGCACCGCGCGCGACAGCGCCGAGGTGACGATGTTGCGGTCCTGGGCGCGCACCTGCGCGGTCAGCGAGGCGGCGGTGTCGCGGCCCCAGATCCGCACCGCCTCGGGGATCATCGCCAGCGCGTTGATGATCTGGCTGTTGCGCGACATCGAATCGAGGTGCAGGTTCGCCCGCGACTGCGCCCGGTTCGCCTCCGCGAACGGGCCCGAGGTGATGCGCTGGTTCAGCGCCGCGATGGCGAAGAGCAGGATCGCGGTGCAGACCACGATCGTGCCCAGATGCGGGTGCACCAGGTAGATCGCGGCGATGAAGAGCGGCGCGAAGGGCACGTCGAGAAACGAGATCAGCGTGCCCGAGACCAGGAAGCCGCGCACCTGCTGCAGGTCGCCCAGCGTCTGGTATTCGCGGCCCGTCCCGTGCAGCGACGCTGCCGCGGCGGCGCTCAGGATCGGCGCGCCCAGCCGCACCGCCGTCTCCACCGCCGTCCGCATCAGCACGAACCGCCGCAGCGCGTCGAAGACCGCCTGCAGGATCACCGCCCCGGCGATGACCGCGGTCAGCATCACCAGCGTGTCGACCGAGCGGCTGGTCAGCACCCGGTCCGAGATCTGGAACAGGTAGACCGGGATCGCCAGGATCAGCACGTTCGTGGCGCAGGTCAGCACCAGCACCACGATCATGTTGCGCCGCACCGCCGCGATCCCGGCGGCGAGGCTCGCGGCGTAATCGTCGGGGCCGATCCGCTTGTGGAATTTCGGCGGCGGCGGCGTGCCCCCGCCGGCGCCCGGCGTCCCGGGCCCCTCGCCGCGCCGGATCGGGCCGGTCTCGCCCTCGATCGTGACGCCCGGGGGCGTGGCGCCGGTGTCGCGCGCCGTCTCGGGGCGCCGCTCGGGATCGGCGGCGGGCGCGGCCCGCGCCCGGTCCGGGGTGGTGGTATCGGCCCCGTTTGCGGCCGGGGCGTCGGCGGCATCGGCGGCATCGACGACCTCGGGGGCGTCGGGCGCGCGCTCGGCGCGGCGGATCGCGTCCGCGGTGCGGGAGGAGAAGCGGCTGAACGGGCGATCGTCCTCGGCCTGCGGCGCGGATGGCCGGGTGCCGATCGGAGAGAAATGGGTCACGGGCGTCGCGCCTCCGTACCGGGCGGGCGGATCATGCCAGCACCGTCTGCATCACGTCGACCTCTCCGGGGGCGCCGGCATCCTGCGCGGCCCCGGCCGGCCCGGCTGCGTCCGACAGGGCGGGCGCGATCATGCCGTCGACCAGGAAGGCGATCGCCTCGGAGGCCAGCTCCGAGACCGTGGCGCCCGCGGCGGCGGCGGTGTCGACGAAGCCCGCCTGGTGGATCAGCGCGTCGGAATAGACCTCGCCCCCGGCCATGCGGGTCGAGGCGATGCCGTCGTCCACGATCTCGGCCACGTTGGCGAGCAGGTTCGACCCCGCGATCACCGCCACCTCGGCCTGCAGCTCGTCGGCGAAGGCGTCGCGGGCCGCGCGCACCTGGTCGGCATCGCCGACCACGTTGGTCTGGGCGATCCGGTCCACGGTCACGAAATCGCCCGCCACATAAAGCACGCGCAACAGGTCCAGCCCCTCGAACAGCGCATGCCCGGCGGTGGCGGCGGCGATGTCGCGGCCGCCATCGGCCAGCCGCGCGAGCGTCTGCGCGAAGGCCGCGTCGAGGGCGGCATCGACATCCGCGCCGATCGTCTCGATCCGGGCGGCGTTCCAGGCCAGGTTGTCGCCGCCCGAGATCCCCGCCGGGAACGCGTCCGCCGCCCGTCCCGCATCCGTCCCGACCGCGTCGGGCCGCGCGGGGGCGTCCGCCGGCGCGCCGTCCCGACCCTGTCCCGGCAGGCCGGCCATGTCCCGCCCCGCCGCCGCCGCGCCCGGCGTCGCGGCCCCGCCCGGGCCCGCCGCGGCCGCCGCCGCCGGCCCGGCGAAGCCGGTCTCGACGGTATCGGCGTCGAGAAGGACGTTGGTCTGCTCGATCACGGCGAGGTCGATCATGTCGCCGCCCACCACGATCAGGTCGTAGGCGAAGCCCAGCTCCCAGAAGCTCGCGGCGTTGACGAGTTCGTTGCCGCCCATCTCGATGCGGGTCTCGCGGCCCGACAGGGTGATCTCGGCCCGGTCGTGGTCGGTGGCGAAATTGTACTGCTCGACCCAGTTGATCTGGGTCACGTCGCCCTCGATCCGCACCACCGACCAGGCCGCGGGGGCGTCGCCCCCGCCCCCGCCGCCCGGCGCCGCGCCGGGCCCGGGGGTCTGCGCGATCTCGGCGGCGTTGACCGCGGCGGACGGGCCGGACGGGGCGCCGGCCGGGCCGGGGACGGCGTCGCGGTCCACCACCACGTTGCGCTGGGTGATCGCGTCGAGCGCGACGATCCGCCCCCCCACCGCGATCACCGGGGCGTCGAGCCAGTTCGATACGATCGCGGCCTGGTTCACCGCGACATTCGCCCCGGTCCAGATCCCGGGGCCGGAGGAATGCGACGATCCCCCGCCGTCCCCGTCGCCGTCCCCGTCCCCGTCGCCGCCGGGCAGGCCCGCGAAGGGATCAGGCGGGGCGGCGTCCGATGGCCCCTGCCCGTCCTCCGCGTCCGGGTCCGCCCCCGCTGGCACGGGCAGCGGCAGGTCGCGCCCGGCCAGGTGATCGGGGCGGAACGCGGCCCAGTCGGGCATCTCGTCCGCGCGCTGGCCGTCGACGCGGATCCCCGCCGCCTCGGGCCCGCGCAGCGTCTCGATCCGGAGCGGGCCGCTCTCGACGCTGCCGGCGGGCGGCAGGTCCGCGATCGCCGCGACGGCCGCGTCGCCCCAGCCCGCCTCCTCTGTCGGGGGGGCGAGCGCGACCGGGCCGATCCGCGCCGCCGCGTCGGCCAGCGCCATCAGCGCCTCCGTGGCGGGGGCCACAGGGGCGAAGCCGGCCGCGTCGATATCGCCCCGATTGTCGTTATCCGTCAGGACGTTGCGCTGCACCGTTACCGCGACGAGGGAAGAGGGCGGCAGGATCAGCACCTCCGCCCGCGACGTCGCCTCCGCGGCGACGGGCCCCGCGGGGGCGGCGCGATCGGGCGCCATGGCGAAGGAGAGCGGCTCCACCCGGCCCTGGACCGGGCCGGTGTCGACGCGCTGGACGGAATGGTGAAGGGGATGATGCGCGCCTTCGTAATCGAGCCGGGGCGCCACGCCGGCCAGATCGTGCGGCGCCTCGGCGGCCGCGCGCCCCAGGTCGAGCGGCGGCCGGGCGGCCGCGTCGGGCTCAGGATCGACGAAGGGGTCGTAGCCGTCGCGCGCGCGCCCCTCCTCGATGGCGAGGGCGAAGAGGCCGGCGAAATGCGCGATGGCGTCTGTGGTCGGATCGAGCGGCATGGTCCTGTCCCATCGGTCGCGTCAGTCCGGTCGGCGCCGGAGGAGATCGGCCCGCGCGCGAAGGCGCGGGCCGCCTGCAGAAGGCCCCGGGGCCGGCGCACCGGCCCCGGGGCGCGGGACACGGCGATCAGGCGTCGCCGTCCTCGCCCGTGTAGGCGGAGCTGAACGCGCCGCCGACCACCGTCATGTCGACGGTGTTGCCGAGCACGTTGGCGCCCATGACGATGTCCTGGTTGAACGCGCCCACATCGAGCTGCGCCGCCGAGGAGGCGAAGGATTCGCCGGTCACGTAGCCGTCGTCCCCGTTGCCAGAGCCCCACGAGCCGGCATTGCCGCCCATGCCGCCGTCGCCGGTCGAGGCGCTGCCGCCGGCACCGCCGGCGCCCATGCCGCCTTCGGCGGCGCCGCCGGTGGACATGCCGCCCATGCCGTCCCCGGTGCTGCCGCCGGTGGCGGTGCCGCCGCCGCCCGCGCCAGACCCGCCCGAGGCGGCCGAGACGGCGCCGCTGGTCGCGGTGTCGGACGAGGCCATGGCCTCGTTGCCGACCGCGCCGCCGGCGCCGGTGCCCAGATCGGTGGTGTTGCCGGTCGCCGATTCGGCCAGCGCCTCGGCCGCGATCTCGGACAGACCGCCGAAGCCCGCGTCGCTGTCGGCATAGCCGTCGGCCGAGCCGTCGGCCGTGGCATCGGTGTCGGAGGCGCTGGCGCCGCCGTCGCCGCTATCGGCGGCGGCATCGGCCGCCCCCGTCGCGCTGCCGCTGGAGGTGGCGCTGCCCGCGGCATCGGCATTGCCGCCGGTGGCCGCCGATTCGCCGCTGCCGCTGCCGGTGGCATCGGCATCGTTCGCCGCCTCGCCGGCCGCGCCGCTCCCGCTTTCGGAATCGGTGCCGCCGGTGGCGCTCGCCGTGGCGTCGTCGTCGGTCGTGGCCGCGCCCGAGGCGCCCGCCCCGGTCGTGCCCTCGGCGGTGCCGTCGCCCGACACGTCGGTGTCGAGCATGCCGGTGGTCGTGGTGGCGGTGCCGCCCGCGCCCGAGGCGCTGTCGGACCGGCCGCTGCCATCGGCCGCGCCGTCATTGCCGGCCGTGCCGGCCGCGCCCGCGCCGCTTTCGGAATCGGAGCCCGCGGCGGTATCGGCCGTGGCGTTGTCATCCGTCGCGGCCTGGCCGCCCGTCACCGACCCGGTGGCGCCGCTGTTGGCGGCCTCGCCGGTCACGTCGGCATCGGCCGGACCGGAGGTGGTGGTGGACCCGCCCCCCGCGCCGCCGCTGCCCGTGCCCGTGCCGGTGCCGGTGCCCGTCGATCCCGCCGCGCCCGACGTGGCGCTGCCCGCGCCGCCCGCGCCGCCGGCGGCATCGCCCGCATCCCCGGTCTCGGTCCCGGAGGCGGTGGCGCCGTGATCGCCGTCGCCGTGGCCGTGGCCCGTCGCGGCCGAGATGTCGGTATCGCTGTCGGTGTCGGTGTCGCTCGACCCGCTGCCTCCCGACCCGCCGGCGCCGTCGGCCCCGGTTTCGGCGTCGGCCATGCCGTCGCCCATGCCCGAGGCGTCGGCCGCGCCGCCATCGCCGCCATCGCCCGCGCCGTCGCTGGCCGCGTCGCCCATGGCGTCGGCCGCGGCCTCCTGCGCGCTGTCGCCGCTGTCGCCCGCCTGGGTCTCGGCGGAGCTGGCGGTGCCGGCCGCGCCGTCGGCGCTCACGTCGCCGTCGATGGCGCCGCCATCGCCGCCCGCCGCGTCGCCGTCGGTGCTGCTGGAGGCGGTGCCGGCCACGTCGGTGTCGACATCGCCCGAGGCGCCGCCGTCGGAGGCCGCGTCGGCCGCCGCATCGCCCTGCGCGTCGCCGTCGGCCGATTGCGATTGCGCGCCCCCGGCGCCGCCCGTGGCCATGGCGTCGCTGGCGCTCTCGGCGTCGGACCCCGTCTCCACGTCGCCGTCGATGGCGCCGCCATCGCCGCCCGCCGCGTCGGCCGCCGAATCGGAGCTGCCGCGCCCGGTCCCCTCGGCGGCGCTGTCGGAATCGCCGCCGCGGCCGCTTTCGGTGTCGCTGTCGCTGTCCGCCGATCCGTCGGCGTCCTGGCGGGCCTCGGCCTGGGTGTCGCCGGCATCGCCGCCCGCATCGTCGGAGGCCGCGTCGGCCGTGCTCTCGCCGTCCACGGCGCTGTCGGACCGCGCCGTGCCGCCGTCGCCGGCCCGCCCGTCGGTGTCGGTATCGGCCTGGGTGTCGGCGTTGCCGCCCGAGGTCTCGAGCCCGGAGCTGTCGCCGCCATCGCCGCTCTCGCCGTCCGAGGTGGCGTCCACGTCGCCGCCCGACGCGTCATGGCCCGTGCCGTCGGCGTCGCCCGTGTCGCCGCCGTCGCCGGCCGCGGCGTCGACATCGCCGGTCCCGCCGCTCTGGCCGCCCGCGGCCTTGGAGAAGCCGCCGACCGCGACGCCGCCCAGGCCCGCGCCGCCGGCCGTGGCGGCATCGCCGCCGCCCGCGGCGCCGTTGCTCGCGACCTCGATCCCGTCCTCGGCCGTGGCGGTGCCGCCGGTGGCGCTGCCGCTCTGGTCGAAGCTGCCGTGATTGGCCACGCTCGCCTCTTCGAGGTGGTCGGCATCGTCGAGATCGTTGCTCAGCGTGTTGACGAAGCCGGCATCGTTGCCGTCCCCGCCCAGGGCGCCGGTCAGCACGTCGCCCATGTCGATGTCGTTGCCCGGATCGTAGGCCAGGTCGCCGCCGGCGAACATGATGTCGCCGGTCGATCCGCCATCGAGGTCGAAATCGCCGAAATCGTCGTCGCTGGGCTCGTAGCCCGACAGGTCGGCGGACATGTCGAGATCGGCCGAGACGCTGACATCGACGCCGACATCGCTCGATGTCGAGGTGTCGGTCGCATTGGCGTTCTCGTTGACGTTCGAATTGTCGCTCTCGGTATCGGCCGAGGCATCGCTGCCGGCCTCGGAGGCGCTGTCACTGTCGCTGTCACTGGCGCTTTCGGCCGAGGCGGCGCTGGAACTGTCCGTCTCGGATTCGTTGCGATTGGCGTTCTCGCTGGAATTGTCCGAGTAATTGACGTTGTCGTTCACGCTGCCGTTGTCGTTGCCGTTGGAATTGGCATTGTCGTTGCCATTTCCGCTATCGTTGGAATTGTCGTTGTCGCTCTCGGAGGCGTTGACGTTCTCGTTGAGGTTCTCGTTCTTGCTCTTGTCGAGATCCACGTCGTAGCCGTCATGGCCGTGGCCGATCCCGTCGCCCCAGCCGATGATGTTGTTTCTCTGTGCCATATCCTGGACTCCTGGCGGCACTGGACACGGGTCGCCACTCTGTCAAAAGCGACCGACGGGCCCGATCCGCCCTGATGTGAATTTATGGATTGCGGCTTTCTGTTGCGCCCGGGAAAGCCCACCGGACCCGATGTGCAGCTACATCGTACCCCCCTTCGTGAAATACCGGCCCGTTCCCCGAGGGCCGGTCCGGCGGAATACGCGCCCGGCCGGATCGTTCTGAAATGTATTTGCGGCCCTATTGGCGCGAGCCGTGAGAGGAAATATGCCGAAACGCCCATTGGCTGGCATCCCGGTAATCCGATTATCCTCGAATCGCGCGGGGCCGGGGGAATGGCTGGCAATCGACCGATCAATCTCACCCGTTCGGTGAAGGGGTCCGCGCCCGGGCGGGCGGCGGCCCGCAGACGCGGCTCGGCCACGCGCCTGATTCCAATCGAACTTCGCGTTAACGGGGAAATGAGATTTGATTCATTCGCGCCAAGCGTGTCCGCCGGCGGATTGATCTTTCGGATAGTTTACGACTGGTTATCGAGAGGTAAACTTGGGACTACTTCCGTTGTTTACAACCGATTTTCCAGAACCGACTTTTTCAATGAAGGACACCGAGCGGATGATTTCTGGCGAACCCGCCCTGATCGGACCACGGACATTCTCGAAATGCAGCGTCACCTTCGCGGGGAGCGCGCGGCAATTCTCCGACCGGATGCTGTCGGCGCTGGCCGCCGAGTTCCCCGATGTCGATTTCGACCGCGTCGAGCGCATCGGGTCGGTCGAGCAGCATTGCCGCCGCGACGCCGGCCGGCGGCCGGTGCTGCTGGTCATCGACGAGGAGGATATCGACGACCTGCTCGAACGGTCGGACCATTACGTGGCGCTGGCCGAACCGGGCCGGCTGGTGGTGGGCTACCGCGACGCGCGCGCCGCCTCGGGGCTGCTGTCGGCGATCGAGATGCAGCCCAGCCTGCTGCGGATCGGGTTCCTGCCGCTCAACGTGCAGATCGACGCCTGGATCTCGATCACGCGGCTGCTGATGTGCGGCGAGATCGTCTATCCGCAGGACCTGCTGCCCGAACGGTTCCGCTCGGCGCCCACCGACGCCGCCGCGATCGACGGCGACCTGCTGACCCCCCGCGAATGGGAGATCCTGGAACTGGTCGCCACGGGGATGCAGAACAAGCTGATCGCCCGGGACCTGTCGGTGTCGGAGCACACGGTGAAGCTGCACGTCCACAACATCCTGCGCAAGCTCGGCGTCCCGAACCGCACCGGCGCGGCGCAATGGTACGCGAAATGCGTGGCCGCCAGCGGGCGCGGGGCGCGCCGGGAATGACGGCGCAGGCGCCGTTCGACGGCCTGCTGCTGCGGATCGGGCGCCTGAACTACGCCTGGACGAACACCGAGAGCCTGCTGATCCACGTCATCGCGGGCCTGGCGGGGACCGGCAAGAACCCGGCCGTCATCATCTTCCTGACGCTGAACACGACCCGCGCCCGGATCGACCTGGTGGAGCGGCTGGCAAAGATGGAGGCGACGCCCGCGGCGCAGCGCCGGCGCGTCCTGGACCTGACGGGCCGGATCGTGAAGCATTCGGCGCTGCGGAACCATTACAATCACAGCCTCTACGCGTTCGACCCCGCCGACGGGGCCGCGCGCACGATCACGATGCGGATCGCCGACCGCAAGGACGACATCAGGGTCGGTCGCCCGCGGGCGATCGATGCCGGGGCGCTGGCCGACATCGACGCGGCGATCGCCTCGCTGTCGGCCCTGAACCGCGACTTCTGGCAGGCGATCCACGAGTTCCGCTTTCCGGTCTGAGCGGCTAGGGCGCCACCGCCCGGAGGAACATCGCCAGGCCCGTCTCGAACCGGGCGCGGGTCTCGGCGGGGGCGGGCGGCGCGCCCGGGTTCAGCAGGATGTCGGCGAGCGAGGGGCGCAGCATGCCCTCCAGGATCGCGGCGGCCTGGGCGGTGTCGGCGATCTCGGCCTCGCCCCGCGCCACGGCCCGGTCGAGCTCGTCGCGGATCAGGGCGCGGTCGTGCAGGATGCAGCGCGACAGGCAGGCCTGCGCCGCCTCGGGGCGCGATTCGGCCCCCGCCACGGCGAAGCGCAACACCGCCGCGGGCAGCCCCGAGGGCCGGGCGCGGGGGCACGGGGCGAGCAGCAGGCGCAACCGCTCCTCCAGCGGGCGGGCGCGGCCGGCGGCGTCGAGCTCGCGGACGAACTGGCTGCGGATCCGGCCCATATAGGCGGCGAAGAGCTCGTCGCGATCGGCGAAGAGGCCGTAGAGCGTGCGCTTGGACATGCCCGCCTCGGCGGCGATGGCGTCCATCGTCATCCCGTCGAGCCCGGCGCGCGCGAAGACCGCGTCCAGCGCCTCGAAGATCCGCTCCATCCGGTCGGCGGCCGACATCACCGGCGGCCGCCCGCGGGCGCGCCCCCGGCATCCCCCGCCCCCGCAGCCGCCCGGCTTTCGCGATGCATCGTTCCGCTCTTGCAAGATCACTCCGCCCGATTTAGGGAACCGGTGAGTTTTTTATCCTGACGCCCGCCGGACATCAAGCGCCCGCAGGCCCCGCCGAAAGAAAGATCGCCATGGTCAGCCTTCCGAGACCCGCGGCCCTCGCCGCCCTCCTCTGTCTCGCGGCCGCGGGCGCCGTCGCCCAGGACGCGCCCCCGCCGCCCGCCGTCAGCGTCGAGACGCTGGAGCCGCAGAGCGTCACCCTGACCTCGACCCTGCCGGGCCGGGTGCGCGCCTCGTCCGAGGCGGAGGTGCGCCCGCAGGTGAACGGCATCGTCGTCGAACGCCTGTTCGAGGAGGGCGGCCTGGTGCAGGAGGGCGACATCCTCTATCGGATCGACCCGTCGAGCTACGAGGCGGCGACGGCGCAGGCCCGCGCCGCGGTCGCGCAGGCCGAGGCGACGCTGCGCGCCGCCGAGCGCGAGGCCGAGCGCATCCAGACCCTGAGCGAGCGCGGCGTCTCGTCCACCGCGACGCAGGACCAGGCGGTGTCGACCCGCGACGCCGCCGCCGCGGCGCTGGAGGTGGCGCGCGCCCAGCTCAGGACCGCCGAGATCGAGCTGGACCGGACCGAGCTGCGCGCCCGCCTGTCGGGGCGGATCGGCTTCTCCGAGGTCAGCCAGGGCGCGCTCGTCACGGCGAGCCAGGCGACGCCGCTGGCCACGATCCGCACGCTCGACCCCGTCCACGTGGACGTGACCCAATCCGCCGCCGACCTGCTGAAATGGCGCCGCAGCGCCGGCCCCGGCGCCGCGGGCGAGGCCGGGCGCGACGTGACGCTCGAACTGGCCGACGGCTCGATCTACGAGGAGACGGGGCAGCTCGGCGCCGCCGAGCCGCATGTGGACGAGCAGACCGGCGTCGTGGTCCTGCGCATGACCTTCGGCAATCCCGACGGGCTGCTGCTGCCCGGCATGTACGTGCAGGTGGAGATGCCCACCGGCACCGCCGAGAACGTGTTCCTCGTCCCGCAGGAGGGGGTGACGCGCGACCGGCGCGGCAACCCCACGGCGCTGGTCGTCAACGCCGAGAACGTGGTCGAGGAGCGCGCACTCACGATCGTGCAGGACCGCGGATCGGACTGGATCGTCAGCGACGGGCTGGCCCCGGGCGACCGGGTGATCGTGTCCGGCCTGCAGAGCGCCGCGCCCGGCGCCACCGTCGCCGCCGAGGAGCGCACCGAGGCCGCGCCCGAGGGCCAGGCCGCCGCCGGTCAGGCGCCGGACGGCCAGGAGCTGGCCGAGGCGGACCCGGAGGACGGGCCCGCCGCCGGCCCCGCGGACGGAGCGCAATAGACCATGGCACGCTTCTTCATCGACCGGCCCGTCTTCGCCTGGGTGATCTCGATCCTGATCATGGGGATCGGGGTCCTGGCGATCCGCACCCTGCCCGTCGCGCAATACCCCGAGATCGCCCCGCCGACGGTCGAGGTCAGCGCCGCCTATCCCGGCGCCTCGGCGCAGACGGTGGCCAACACCGTCACCCAGGTGATCGAGGAGCAGATGACCGGCCTCGACGGGCTGCGCTATTTCTCGTCGACCTCGTCCTCGGCCGGCACGGCCTCGATCACGCTCACCTTCGAGACCGGGACCGATCCCGACATCGCCCAGGTGCAGGTGCAGAACAAGGTCAGCCAGGCGACAGCGCTGCTGCCCGAGCCGGTGCAGCGGCAGGGCGTGACGGTGCAGAAATCCTCCTCCGGCTTCCTGCAGGTGATCGCGCTGCTGTCGACCGACGGCAGCTACGACCAGGCGGACCTGTCGGATTACCTGTCCTCCAACCTGCGCGACGACATCAGCCGCATCGACGGCGTCGGCAACGTCCAGGTCTTCGGCGCGCCCTACGCGATGCGGATCTGGCTCGACCCGTCCAAGCTGTCGGCCTACGGGCTGACCGCCGCCGACGTGGTCGCCGCCGTGTCGGAGGAGAACGCCCAGATCTCCGCCGGGGCGTTCGGCACCCGCCCGGCCGAGGCGGGCCAGATGCTCAACGCCACGATCACCGCGCAATCGCTGCTGCAGACGCCCGAGGATTTCCGCCAGATCGTGCTGCGCGCCGAGACCGGCGGCGGGCTGGTGCTGCTCGGCGACGTGGCCGAGGTGGAGATCGGCGCCGAGAACTACGATTTCGTCACCCGCTTCAACCGCGCGCCCGCCGCCGGCATGGCGATCAGCCTGGCCCCCGGCGCCAACGCGCTCGACACCGCCACGGCGGTCGAGGAGCGCATGGGGGCGTTCGAACAGACCTTCCCCGAGGGGATCGACTACGTCATCCCCTACGACACCACGCCCTTCGTGGAGATCTCCATCGAGGAGGTGATCAAGACCCTGCTGGAGGCGATCGTCCTCGTCTTCCTGGTGATGCTGCTGTTCCTGCAGAACCTGCGCGCCACGCTGATCCCGACCCTCGCCGTGCCGGTCGTCCTGCTGGGCACGTTCGGCATCCTGGCGGTGGCCGGATACTCGATCAACACGCTGACCATGCTGGCCATGGTGCTGGCCATCGGCCTGCTCGTCGACGACGCGATCGTGGTGGTCGAGAACGTCGAGCGGGTGATGGAGGAGGAGGGCCTGTCGCCCAAGGAGGCGACCTACAAGTCGATGGGCCAGATCACCGGCGCGCTGATCGGCATCGCCATGGTGCTGTCGGCGGTGTTCGTGCCGATGGCCTTCTTCGGCGGCTCGACGGGCGTCATCTACCAGCAATTCGCGATCACCATCGTGTCGGCCATGGCGCTGTCGGTGCTGGTGGCGCTGACGCTGACGCCGGCGCTCTGCGCCACGATCCTGAAGCCCGAGGCGCATGGCGCGCGGCGCGGCCCCTTCGCGTGGTTCAACCGCGGCTTCGACCGGACGCTCGGGGGCTATGCCGGGGCGGTGGGCTGGATCCTGCGCCGGCCGCTGCGGATGGGCCTCGTCTATCTGGCGCTGGCGGTGGCGATGGGGCTCCTGTTCGTGCGGACCCCCACCGGCTTCCTGCCCGAGGAGGACCAAGGCATCCTCTTCACCCTGATCCAGGCGCCGACCGGCGCCACGCTCGAACGCACCGTCGACGTGATCGAGCAGGTCGAGACGCATTACCTCGAAAACGAGAGCGAGGCCGTCGAATCCGTTTTCGGGGTGGGCGGCTTCAGCTTCGCGGGGGCGGGGCAGAACATGGGCATCGCCTTCGTGCGGCTAAAGGATTGGGACGAGCGGACCGACCCGGAACTGTCGGCGCAGGCGGTGGCGAACCGCGCCTTCGGCGCCTTCTCGCAGATCCGCGACGCCATGGTGTTCCCGATCGTGCCGCCCTCGGTCATCGAGCTCGGCAACGTGTCGGGCTTCGACGTGTACCTCCAGGCGCAGGGGGGGCAGACCCACGACGAGCTCCTGCAGGCGCGCAACCAGCTTCTGGGGCTGGCGGCGGGCAGCGACCTGATCGCCTCGGCGCGGCCCAACGGGCTCGAGGACGCGTCGCAGTTCAACATCGACATCGACTGGCGCAAGGCCGGCGCGATGGGGGTGTCGGCCACGAACGTGTCCGACCTGCTGGCCACCGCCTGGGCGGGCACCTACGTCAACGACTTCATCGACCGGGGCCAGATCAAGCGCGTCTATGTCCAGGGGCAGGCCGAATCCCGCTCCACCCCCTCCGACATCGAGAAATGGCGGGTCCGCAACGATTCGGGCGGGCTGGTGCCGTTCTCCAACTTCGCCACCGGCGGCTGGAGCGAGGGCGCGCAGGGCGTCTATCGCTACAACGGCCTGCCGGCGATGCAGATCCAGGGGTCGCCGGCGCCCGGCGTGACGACCGGCGAGGCCATGGCCGAGATGGAGCGGCTGGCCGGGCAATTGCCCGACGGCTTCTCGCTCGCCTGGACCGGCCTGTCGCTGGAGGAACGCGAATCGGGCAGCCAGGCGCCGCTGCTCTATGCGCTGTCGCTGGCGGCGGTGTTCCTGTCGCTCGCGGCGCTCTACGAAAGCTGGACGATCCCCTTCGCGGTGATGCTGGCGATGCCGATCGGCGTTCTGGGCGCGCTGGTGGGCGCCTGGCTGGGCGGGTTCGAGAACGGGGTGTTCTTCCAGGTGGGGCTGCTGACGGTGATCGGGCTGACCGGCAAGAACGCGATCCTGATCGTCGAATTCGCCCGCGAGCGGCTGGAGGGGGGCGAATCGCTCTTCGCCGCGACGCAGGAGGCGGCGCGCCAGCGCTTCCGCCCGATCGTCATGACCTCGATGGCGTTCTCCCTGGGCGTGCTGCCGCTGGTGCTGAGTTCGGGCGCGGGCGCGGGCGGGCGCAACGCCATCGGCTCGGGCGTGCTGGGCGGCACGCTGTCGGCCACGATCCTGGGCGTGCTCTTCGTGCCGCTCTTCTTCGTGGCGGTGATGCGGCTCGTCGGCCGGTTCCGCAAGCAGCCCGCCCCCGCCGCCACGGCCACGCCGGCGGAGTGACGCCCCCGCCCCCCCGGGTCCGCCGGTTCGGGGGAGCGGCGCCCCGTCCCTCGGGACGCGCCGGGTGCGCGTTCGGCGCAGGGGAGCGGGCCGGAGCGCCATGGCCTGGGCCGGCTGGAGGCCGTCCTTCCCGAGGATTGCGACGGCGCGGGCGCGTGCGTCGACTGGCTGGGCATCGCGACCGAGGTGCAGCGGCCCGAGGACTCGCAGGAGCAGCGGGCGGTCCTGGTCGCCGAGCTGCAGCATCGCATGCGCGACCTGATCGCGGTGGTCGAGGCCATCGCCGGGCGCATCATGTCCCGGACCGGGCCGACCGGGGAGTTCCGCGCGGAATTCGACCACCGGCGGGAGGCGCTGGCCCGCATGCGGGGCCTGCTGCCGCGCGCCGAGGCCGCGCCGGTCACGATCGGCAGCCTGATCCGCATGGAGATCGGCGGCCGGGCGGTTCGACGGAGCGGCGCGCGGCCTCGACCTGCGGGGCGGGATGGCCCGTCCGGTGGCCGACGCGCCGTGCGGGCGGGCCGTCCCGTTCGTGTTCGCGGCCGGCGACGACCGGGGCACATCCCGCCCCGCCATGGGGGGGGGTGCGCTGCTCGGGCAAGCCGGGGGGCGTGGTGAACGCCGCCCGCGCCCTCTTCGGTCCGGGCGCGGAGGCGGGGCCGCCCGGCTGAGGGACCCGCGCGGCGGGGTTCCGCACGGCCCCGGCGGCGGTGCCGGCACCTGGCCGCCGATCAGGACGGGCCCGGCGGCCGGCCTTGCATCTCCGCCGCCGCTGCCCGTCTATCCGGCCAAGGCGCGGCCCCGCGCCGATCCCGACCCGTCCCGCATCGAAGGGAGCCTTGCATGACCCGCACGTTCCAGCCCGCCGATCCCGCCGACGCCCCGATCGGGGCCGCCCCCCCGGCCGCCAACGGGGGCGCGGCCGCGCCCCTTCCGACCTACGGGGTGGACCGGATCGCCGCCTACCTGACCGAGGGGTACTGGGCGGAGACGGGGCGCGGGCCGCGCAGTTTCGACGTGGCGCCGGGCGAGGCGCTGACGGTCGACCTGTCGGCGCTCTCAGGCGCCGCGCGCGCGGTGGCGGGGACGGCGCTCGACGCCTGGACGGCGGTCAGCGGCATCGGTTTCGCGGCCCCGCCGACCGGCACGGGCCGGGCCGACATCACCTTCGCCGAGGACGGCGCGGGCGCCCATGCCTCGACGCTCGTCTCGGAGGGCCAGATCTATTTCGCGGCCGTCAACGTCGCCGAGGATTGGTCGGATTACGGCGGCTATTACCTGCAGACCTACATCCACGAGATCGGCCACGCCCTGGGGCTGGGCCATGCGGGCGATTACAACGCCACGGCCGATCACGCCACCGACGCCCATTACGCCAACGATAGCTGGCAGATGTCGGTCATGTCCTATTTCGACCAGGACGCGACGCCCGCCGATGACGGCACGCGGCTCTACCTCGACACGCCGCAACGGGCCGACATCGCCGCGATCCACGACCTCTACGGGAGGCCCGCCTGGCTGCGCGGGGACGACACGACCTATGGCGACGGCGACAGCACCGGCGATCCGGGGATGGACCTGGCGCCGGGGCGGGCGCGCACGATCCACGACGGCGGCGGGCGCGACACGATCGACCTGTCCGCGCGCGGCGCCGACCAGGTGCTGGACCTGGCGCCGGGGCGGTTCTCGGACCTCGACGGGGCGCGCGGCAACCTGGGCCTGACGGCCGGCACGGTGATCGAGGTGGCGCGCACCGGGCCGGGACGCGACACGATCCACGGCAACGGCGCGGCGAACGACTTGTCGGGCGGGGCGGGCGACGACACGCTGCACGGCCGCGGCGGCGACGACCGGCTGGCCGGGGGGCCGGGCTCGGACCGGATCGACGGCGGCGCGGGGACCGACCGGGCGGTGTTCGACGGAACAGTGGCGGAATGGGACGCGATCTGGGACGCGCGCGGCGCGGCCGGCGCGCTCGGCCTGACGCGCGCCGCGACCGGCGAGACCGACCGCCTGACCTCGGTCGAGGCGCTGTCCTTCGGGTCGCAGGAGCTGGCCGTCGCGGCACTGCTGTCGGAGCTGTCCGACCGGTTCGGCCCGATCGCGCCCGGATCGGACGCGGTCCATCGCGCCCCCGTCGCCGCGCTGGTGGACGACGACGATCCGCTGCCGCTGCTGGCGGCGGATATGGCGGGCCCGGCGAATGGATGGGCGGTGCCGCCCGGCGGGGACGACCGGGACATCTGGACCGGCACGGACGACGATGGCGGCGCGGGCCTCGCCGCCTGGCCCGACCCGGCGGGGCTGCCCGACATCGCATGACGGGGCCCGAGGGGGCCTGACGGGCGCGCCGCCCGGCCTATGTCGCGGGGCGGGCGACAGGGGGGATGCCATGGCCGGACCGCTCGACGGGATTCGCATCGTCGATCTGACGACGATGATCTCGGGCCCCTTCGCCACCATGATCCTGGCCGACCAGGGCGCCGAGGTGATCAAGATCGAACGCCCCGCGGGCGGCGACCATACCCGCCAGGTCGCCGACCGGCGCGGCGGCATGGCGGCCTCGTTCCTCAACAACAATCGCGGCAAGCGCTCGGTCACGCTGGACCTGAAGGATGCCGGCGGCCGCGACGCGGCGCTGCGCCTGATGCGCGAGGCCGACGTGGTGGTGCAGAATTTCCGCCCCGGCGCGGCCGAGCGGCTGGGCCTCGGCGAGGCGGCGGTGCGGGAAGTGGCGCCCGGCATCGTCTATGCCTCGATCTCGGGCTTCGGCTTCGCCGGCGAATGGGCGGGGCGCCCGGTCTATGACCCGCTGATCCAGGCGCTGTCGGGCCTGGCCGCGGTGCAGGGCGGCGAGAGCGGCCGGCCGCGCCTAGTCCGCACGATCCTGCCCGACAAGGTCACGGCGATCCAGGCCGCGCAGGCGATCACCGCCGCCCTGTTGCAGCGCGCCCGGACCGGGCGGGGCAGCCACGTGCAGCTGTCGATGCTCGACACCGTGGTGGCGTTCCTGTGGTCGTCGGACATGGCCGGCCAGACCTTCGTCGGCGACGAGGAGGAGGACGCGGTGGACGGCGCAACGGGCGCCGCGGAAGGTGGCGCGGCGGACCGGGACGCGCCGGCGCAGGATTACGTCGAGCTGATCTATCGCACGCAGGACGGGTTCATGGCCGTGTCGGCCCATACCGACGCCACCTGGGCGGGGCTGTCGCGCGCCGCCGGGCGGCCAGACTGGCTGCGCGACCCGCGCTTCGCCACCGTCGCCGCGCGCGAGACGCACAAGGCCGACCGGCTGGCCCTGACGCAGGAGGTGCTGGGGACGGACACGACCGAGAGCTGGCTGGCCCGGCTCGCGGCCGAGGACGTGCCCTGCGCCCCCGCCCTGTCGCGCGGCCAGATGATCCGCCATCCGCAGATCGCCGCCACCGGCATCGTGGCGCGGATCGCGCATCCGCAGGCCGGCCCGATCCGGCAGGCCCGCCCGCCCGCCGCCTTCGACGGGGCCCTGGCCCCCGGCCGCCCGGCGCCGCGGCTGGGCGAGGATACCCGCGCCGTCCTGGCCCGCGCGGGCTATGCGCCCGCCGAGATCGACGCCCTGATCGCCCGGGGCGTCGCCACCGAGGCCCAGGAGGGAGAGCCATGATCGAGTTCCACTACGCCCCGACGCCCAACGGCTGGAAGGTCGCCATCATGCTGGAGGAGACCGGGCTCGCCTACCGGCTCCACCTGATGGACCTGGCGGGCGGCGACCAGTTCGACCCCGCCTTCCTGGCGATCAGCCCCAATGCGCGGATGCCCGCGATCCTCGACCGCGCGCCGGGCCCGGACTGGGGCGCCGATCCGGTGCCGGTCTTCGAATCGGGGGCGATCCTGCGCTACCTCGCCGGCAAGGCCGGGGCGTTCGGGGCGGGCGACGACCCCCGCGCGCGCAAGGAGCTGGACGAGTGGATGTTCTGGCAGGCGGGCAACCAGGGGCCGATGGGCGGACAGCTCAGCCATTACCGCAACTATGCCCCCGAAGCCGAGCGGGCATACGGATTTTCCCGCTACCTCGGCGAATACGACCGCAGCCTGGGGGTGCTGGAACGGCGGCTGGCCGACCGCGACTGGATCCTGGGCGCCTATTCCATCGCCGACATGATGGCCTTTCCCTGGGCCTTCATCGCGCGCCCCCTCGGCGCCTCGCTCGACGCGTTTCCGCGCGTCGCCGACTGGCGCGGCCGGATCAAGGCGCGCCCGGCGGTGCGCCGCGCCATCGACCTGCACAAGGACGCGCAGAACGGCGGCCGCCACCGGGTCGACAACAACGACGTGCTGTTCTCGCAATCGTCGCGTTCGCTGGCGCGGAACTGATCGCAAGGCCGATCACGGACGCGCGACGAAACTCTGGCGCGGTGCATCGACGCTTCCGGTTTGGGGCGCTACCATCCCCGGATCGAAACGCGCGGGGCCGGGCAACGGCCCCGCCGATGACGACCTGGGAGGTCCCGATGAAACGTCTTGCATACGCCGCCGGGCTGGCGCTCGCCCTGGGGGGCACCGCCGCCCACGCCCAGACCAACCTGCGCTTCCAATCCTCCGATCCCGCCGGCAACCCGAACTTCGAGTTGCAGAAGGGCTGGGCGGAGAACGTGGAGGAGATGACGAACGGCGAGGTCACGATCGACCTGCTGCCCGTCGAATCGATCGTGTCCCATTCCGAGACGCAGGACGCGATCTCGGCCGGCATCCTGGACGGCCACGTCACCGACACGTCCTATTTCAGCGGCAAGGACGCGGCCTTCGGGCTGGTGGCCAACCCGGTGGGCGCCTGGTCCGCGCCGCAGGAAATGTTCGACTTCATGGACAATGGCGGCGGCTACGAGCTGATGAACGAGCTCTTGAACCCCTACGGGCTGCAATTCATCGGCGCGACCACGCCGGGGCTGGAGGCCTTCGTGTCGGCCGTCCCGCTCGAGGGCGTGGACGACCTGCAGGGGCTGAAGGTGCGCGCCCCCGAGGGGCTGGTGCAGCGCGTCTTCGCCGCCGCGGGCGCGGCGCCGGTGAACCTGCCCGGATCGGAGGTCTTCACCGCGCTCGACAAGGGCACGATCGACGCGGCCGATTACACCGTGTTCTCGACCAACGCGGCGCAGGGCCTGCACGACGTGGCGCCGCACCCGGTCTATCCCGGCTTCCATTCCATGCCGCTCGTGGAGATCTCCATGAACAAGCAGAAATGGGACCAGCTGTCGGAGGAGAACAAGGAGGCGCTGAAGGAATCGGTCAAGCAGTTCCGCCAGACCCAGGTCGAGGCGCTGCAGGAGGCCGACGAGGCCGCCGCCGAGGCGGCGCGCAACAATCCCGACGTGACCGTCCACGACTGGTCCGACGAGGACCGCGCCGAGTTCCGCACCATCGCCACCGGCGAATGGGAGAAGGTCGCCAGCCAGTCCGAGAACGCGCAGAAGGTGTACGACACGCTGACCGCGTATCTGGAGGAGAAGGGCATGCTGTCGAACTGACGGCGCCGCCGGTCCCGCGCCGACCGGCGCGGAACCCTGACCGACACGGGAGGAACCGCGATGACGCGCGAGCGCGAGGCCGAGGACGCCCCACAGGCCGGGCCGTCCGCCGAGGACGACGATACCGCACGGGATTTCGCGGGGGAGGAACCCCCCGAGAAGGAGACCGGTCCGATCCCCGAGGCGGGCCTGCTGGGCCGGATCGTGGACAAGGGCGGCTGGATCTTCGCCGCCGGCATCTTCGTGGCGATGCTGATCCTGATCCAGGAAATCGTCATGCGCTACGTGTTCAACAACCCCACCTCCTGGGCGCACGAGACGACGGTGTTCCTGTGCGGGGTGGCGTTCGTCTATGGCGGGCTCTTCTGCGCCGCGCGGGACGAGCATATCCGCGTCGTGCTGATCTATGACGCGATCCCGGCGGGCGTTCGCCGGATCTTCGACGTGGTGATCTCGATCGTCTGCGCGGTGGCCTCGGCCTTCTTCGCCTATGCCGCGGTGCTGATGGTGCAGAAATCGACGTTCCGGCCCGACGGGTCGTTCCGGCTGGAAAGCTCGGGCAGCGCCTGGGACCCGGTCTATCCGGGCGTGGTGAAGATCTTCCTGATGGCGATCCTCTTCGTTCTGACCGCCCAATTCGTGATCCTGGCCGTCAATTATGCCCGCGGGGTGCGCAAATGAGCTTCTTCGGCTCGATGTCCGGAATGCCCATCGACGACGCCACGCTGCTGATGTTCGGCATGCTGATCGCGCTTCTGGTCACCGGCATCCCGCTGGCCTTCGTCACGCTGCTGGTGGCGCTGTTCTTCACGCTGGGCTGGTTCGGGCCGATGGCGGTGCCGCTGATCACCAGCCGGGTCTATTCCTTCGTTAATTCCTTCGTCTTCGTGTCGGTGCCGATGTTCGTCCTGATGGCGGCGATCCTCGACCGGTCGGGGATCGCGCGCGACCTCTTCGACGCCATGCGGCTGGTGGGCGGGCGGCTCAGGGGCGGGGTCGGCATCCAGACGATCATCGTCGCCGTCATCCTCGCCGCCATGTCCGGCATCATCGGCGGCGAGATCGTGCTCCTGGGCCTCATCGCGCTGCCGCAGATGCTGCGGCTGGGATACGATCAGGACCTCGCCATCGGCGTGGTCTGCGCCGGCGGGGCGCTGGGGACGATGGTGCCGCCCTCGATCGTGCTGATCATCTACGGGCTGGCCGCGAACGTCTCCATCGGCGACCTGTTCCTGTCGGCCTTCATCCCCGGCTTCATGCTGGCGACCTTCTACGCGTTCTATGTCCTGTTCCGGGGCTGGATGGACCCCAATGCCGCCCCCGCCCTGCCCGCCGACGAGGTCCCGCGCGCCGAGAAGCTGCGCCTGCTGAAGGGGCTGGTGCTGCCGATCCTGGTGGTCGCCGCGGTGATGGGCTCGATCTATGGCGGCATCGCCAGCGTCACCGAGGCCTCGGCGGTGGGGGTCGCGGGGGTGCTCGTCTCGACGCTCATCCGGGGCGAGCTGACCTTCGATCTGGTCAAGCAGGCGTCGCTCAGGACGCTGCAGACGGTGGGCATGATCGTCTGGATCGGCATCGGCGCCTCGGCCATCGTGGGGGTGTTCAACCTGATGGGCGGGATCGACTTCGTGTCGGGGCTGCTGACGGGGTTGAGCGAGAACCGCTACGTGATCCTGCTGACGATGATGGGCATCCTGTTCGTCCTCGGCATGTTCCTCGACTGGGTGGGGATCGCGCTCCTGACGATCCCGATCTTCATCCCCATCGTGCGCGAGCTGGAATTCGATCCCGTCTGGTTCGGGGTGCTGTTCGCGCTGAACATGCAGGTGAGCTTCCTGTCGCCGCCCTTCGGCCCGGCCGCCTTCTACCTGAAATCGGTGGCCCCGCCGCATATCGGGCTGGGCGACATCTTCAAGGCGCTGCTGCCCTTCATCGCGCTGCAGATCCTGGCGCTGGCGATCGTGATCGTCTTTCCGGGGATCACCGGGCGCTGAGGCTCACCAGATCCGGGCCAGTCCCGGATCACCCAGGGTGTCGAGGGTCGCGTCCCTCGACACCAGCGGCATCCGGTGGACGAGGGCGGTGGCCGCGATCAGGCGGTCGAACGGGTCGCGGTGGGCCCAGTCGAAGCCCCCCGCCCGCTCCATGATCAGGCCGGTCGCGGGCAGGATCTCCACCCCCGCGGCGGCCAGCCGGTCGGCCAGGCCCGGCCCGGCATGGGGCGCGACCTCGGGCCATTTGCCGATACCGGCCTTGTAGGTGATCTCGTAGAGGCTGGCGGCGGACAGCGCCCGCGGACCGGCCGCGATGGCGTCCCGCGCCGCGGCCGACAGCATGTCCGGCGCCATCAGCGCCCAGACCAGGGCATGGGTGTCGAGGAGCACGATTGCTCAGAGGCCCATCCCGTCCAGCGTCTCGGCATCGGTGGGATCGGCCAGGTGCGCCAGCCCGGCCCCGCCGTCGGCGCCGTCCGGCCGCCCCCAGGCGCCGAAGGGGAACGCCCCCGGCGCGCGGGCGGGCACGCATTCGGCCACCGGGCGGCCGTTGCGGCAGATCGTGACGGTCTCGCCCCGCTCGACCGCGGCGACGAGGCGGGAGAACTGCGTCTTGGCCTCGTGGATGTTGAACTGCATCGCCACCTCCGTCCCGGGATGGACTAAGCTAGTCCATCCCGGCCCCGAACGCAACCCTCACTGGCCCAGGGCGATGCCCTCGCGGCGCGGGTCGGCCCCGCCCCGCAGCGTCTCGCCGATCTCGATCGCGTGGAGGCCCGAGGTCAGCTCGCGCACTTCGGTCTCGTAGCCGAGCTCCTGCAGGGCGCCGGCCTGGTCGGCCATCGCGGTGCCGTCCTCCAGGTCGTAGGTGCCGAAGCGGTTGACCGCGTGCGGCGCGGCCAGCGCCTGTTGCACGTTCATGCCGAAATCGACGTGGTTGACGATGGCCTGCGCGACATAGCCGATGATGCGGCTGCCGCCGGGCGAGCCGATGGCCAGCACCGGGGCGCCGTCCTGCATCACGATGGTCGGCGCCATCGACGAGCGCGGCCGCTTGCCCGGCTCCACCCGGTTGGCGATCGGGCGGCCGTCCTCGTGCGTCTCGAACGAGAAATCGGTCAGCTCGTTGTTCAGCAGGAACCCGCCCGGCGCCATCAGGCGCGAGCCGAAGCCGTTCTCGATCGTCGTGGTCATCGACAGCACGTTGCCCTCGCCGTCCACGATCGAGATGTGGCTGGTGGAGGGGAACTCGATCGACCGGTCAGCGGCCCAGTCCATGGCGTGCGACCATTCCGGATCGCCCGCCGACACCTCGGGCAGCGCGTCGTCGCCGGCCAGCAATTCCGCGCGCGAGGCAAGGTAATCGGCATCGACCAGCCCCTCGGTCGGCATGGGCACGTAATCGCTGTCGGCCATGTAGAGGCCCCGGTCGGCGAAGGCGAGCCGCGAGGCGTCGCCCAGAAGGCGCAGCGCCTCGGGGTCCTGCGGCCCCAGCGCCGCCAGGTCGTGGCTGTCGAGCATGCCCAGGATCTGGCCCACCGTCAGCGCCCCCGAGGAGGGCGGCCCCATCCCGCAGACATCGCGGCCCCGATAGGCGGCGCAGATCGCGGGCCGTTCCTTCGGCTGGTAGATCGCCAAATCCGTGAGAGACAGCACGCCCGGATTGCCCTCGGCATTCCGCACCGTCTCGACGATGCCCTGCGCGATCTCGCCGGTATAGAAGGCGCGCGCGCCCTCGGTCGCGATGGCCTCCAGCGTGTCGGCATAGGCGGCGTTGGTCAGCGTGTCGCCCTCGGCCACCGCCTCACCGCCGGGGAAGAAGTAGTCGGCGGTGGCGGCGAACCGGGTCAGCCGCGCCTCGTCCTCGGCCACGAGCGCGGCCAGGCGCGGCGAGACGGTGAAGCCCTCGCGCGCCAGCCGCGTCGCCTCGTCGAAGAGGCCCTGCCATTCCAGGTTGCCCCATTTCTCGTGCGCCATCTCCATCAGCGCGGGCGTGCCGGGGGTGCCGACCGAGCGGCCGCCGACCACGGCGTCGTAGAATTCGAGCGGCTCGCCCGCCTCGGTCTGGAACAGCTGCGGCGTGGCCGAGAGCGGCGCCGTCTCGCGCCCGTCGAGGGTGGTCAGCTCGCCGTCCCCGGCATCGTACCAGACCAGGAACGCGCCGCCCCCCAGCCCCGAGGATTGCGGCTCCACCAGCCCCAGCACGGTCTGGACGGCGATCATCGCGTCGGCCGCCGAGCCGCCCGCCTCCAGCACCTTGGCGCCGGCCTCCACGGCCAGCGGGTTGGCGGCGGCGACCATCCATTCCTCCGCCTCGACGGGCTCGCCGGCCGTCTTGCGCTCGAGCGCCGCGCGGACGCGGTCGGGAAGCCCGGCGAAGGCCTCGACCCCGCCGCCGGCCGCGGCCTCGGGATCGACGGCATCGGTCGTCTGCTGGGCGTGGAGCGGCTGGGCGGCGAGGATCAGGAACGGCAGCAGGCGGCGCATGGGATCTCCTCCTTGTCACGGGCTTGTCACGGGCGGCTACAACCTGTGGCGGCAGGACGCAGCGGCAAGGGCAACCGCACCCGGCCGACGCGACACCGCTCACGGGATATTGCGTCAGCGATCTCCGACGGTTGCAGACGCCTTCTCACGTATCGGATCGGTCGCGGCCCCGCCCTCCGCGACGGGCGGGTCGGCGCGGGCGTCGATCCCCGCCCGCGCCAGCAGCCCCTCCAGGTCGGGCGCCGGGGCGGCGGGGGCCAGCGGGTCGGTCACGCCCAGGCGGTGGGCCAGGACCATCTCGGCCAGGCGGGTGCGGTCGGCGGCCACCCCGGGCGCGACGGGGCCGAGCCGCGCCCCCTCCCAGGCGAGCACGATCGCCGAGGTGGCGTTGTAGAGCGCGGTGGCGGCGCGGCGCGTCTCGGCCTCGGCGGCCGGACCCTCAATCCCGGCCGCCGCCGAGACGAGGGCCGCGGCCCGGTCGAGCGCCCCCGACAGGTCGCGGGCGAGGCCGGGCGCGACCTCGGACAGGCAGGTGCCGAGATACGCCGCCAGCGCGTCGAGCGCGCCCTCGCGCCGGGCGGCGCGGGCCACGTCGAGCGCCACGATGTTGCTCGTCCCCTCCCAGATGGAGCCGAGATGGGCGTCGCGCAGCACCCGCGCATCCGAGAAATCCTCGATATAGCCGCAGCCGCCCCGCACCTCCATCGCGTCGCCCGCGACCTTGCGCGCGTCGCGGCAGGTGCGGAACTTCAACAGCGGCGTCAGGATCCGCAGCACCCCGGCGGCGCCCGCCTCGCCGGCATCGGCGGCGGCCAGCACCCGGGCGGTGTGGAACACCATGGCGCGCCCCTGCTCGGCCGGAACCAGCATCTTGACGAGCTGGCGGCGCATCAGGTCCATGTCGGCAAGCTTCCGCCCGAAGGCGCGGCGGTGGCGGGCGATATAGAGCGCCTCGGCCACCGCGCGGCGCATCAGCCCGGCGCTGCGGACCCCGTTGGCCAGCCGCGACATGTTGATCATGTCGGTCATCTGCCGGAAGCCCTGCCCCGCCTCGCCGACCAGATAGGCCTCGGCCCCGTCGAGCACGATCTCGCCCGAGGCCATGGAGCGGGTGCCGAGCTTGTCCTTCAGTCGCACGATCCGGTAGGCGTTGCGGCTGCCGTCGGCGCGGGTCCGGGGCAGCAGGAACAGCGACAGGCCGCGCGTGCCCGCGCCCCCCGCCTCGGGGCGGGCCAGGACCATGGCAAGCCCGGCATCGGGGTTCGAGCAGAACCACTTGTCGCCCCAGAGCCGCCAATGCCCGTCCGCGGGCCGCGCCACGGTGGCGATCGCGCCCACGTCGGAACCGGCCTCCCGTTCGGTCATGAACATCGCGCCCTGGCAGAGCGCGTCCATGTCCTGGCTGGTCAGGGACGGCAGGAAGCGCGCGGCCAGGTCGTCGGACCCGAATTTCCTCAGCGTCCGCGTCAGGCTGTCGGTCATGCTGAGCGGGCAGCACAGGCCGAACTCCGCCTGCACGAACAGGTAGACGAGGGCGTATTTCGCCATCGGGTGCAGCGGCGCGTCGGTCCCGAACACGCCGGCGCGATGCGACATGGCCGCCAGTCCGAACTCGCCGAAGGCCACCCGCTCCAGCTCCGCGTAGGCGGGGTGCCTCTCCACGCGCTCGTCCGGCAGGCCGGTGCGGTCGCGGTGGGACAGGGTCGGGGGATTGCGGTCGGCGGCCAGCGCCAGCCGTTCCAGCCGGTCGCCCACCAGCGCCCCCATCCGGTCGAGCCGCGGCCGGATCACCGCCTGAAGGTCGGGCGGCAGGTAGATCGACAGCAGCGCGTCGAAGGCCGGATCGGCGCGATAGGCGTTGGTGCCGCGGCTGTCGGGCACCGCGCTGGTCTCAGTCATTCTCGCTCTCCGTCATGGGGGGCGCCGCAAAGCGCGGCGCGCGCGGCGCGGTATTCGCGCGCCAGCCGCGCGACGATTGCCGCCGCCGGTTCCACCGCGCGCGATTGGCCGACCGCCTGTCCCGCGCTCCAGACATCCTTCCAGGCCTTCGGGCGGTCGGGGTCGCTCTTGGCGGTCATGCGGCGCGGCTCGGCGGTGCGGGCCGCCTGCAGGTCGATGCCGGCCGCCGCGATGCTGGGGGAGAGGTAATTGCCGTGGGTGCCGGTGAAGAGCGGCGTATAGAGGATCTCGTCCGCCCCGGCGGCCACGATCATGTCCTTGTGGCCGGCGGGGGCGATCGCCTCCTCGGTGGCGATGAAGATCGTGCCGGCATAGGCCAGATCGCAGCCGAGCGCCTCTGCGGCCAGGACCGCGCGCCCGTTCGCCACCGCCCCCGACAGGACCAGCGGCCCGTCCCAGACCGCGCGCACCTCCTCGACCAGCGCGAAGGGACTGAGCGTGCCGGCATGGCCCCCCGCCCCGGCCGCGACGAGGATCAGGCCATCCACCCCGGATTTCGCCGCGCGGGCGGCGTGGCGGGCCTTGATCACGTCGTGAAAGACCAGCCCGCCATAGCCGTGCACCGCCTCCACTACCCGGTCGGGGGCGGAGAGGGAGGTGATGACGAGCGGCACGCGGTGGCGCACGATCGTGGCCAGGTCCGCCTCCAGCCGGTCGTTGTAGGGATTGACGATGAGGTTCACGCCGTAGGGCGCCGGGGGCCGGTCCGCCGGCTGGGCCAGGCGGGTCTCGATCTCGGTCAGCCAGGCGTCGAGCGCCGCGGCGGGGCGGGCGTTCAGCGACGGGAAGGTGCCGATCACCCCGGCGCGGCATTGCGCCACGACCAGGTCCACGCCCGAGGCCAGGAACATCGGCGCCCCGATCAGCGGCAGCGCCAGGTCGGCGGTCAGACGGTCGATCGCGGTCATGGCGCGGCCTCCTCCAGCGGATCGAAGCGGGCCTCGAAGGTGACGGTGCCGTCGGACTTGCAGAGGCGCAGCGCCCCGTCGCCGTCCGGCTCGACCGTGACCGGCTCGCCCGCGACGAGGGGCGAGAGGCCCCGATAGGCGAAGCGGAGCGCGGCGGTGCCCGCCCGCGCGGCGGCCGCGTTCATCAGGAGCGTCGCCTGCAGCGGCCCGTGCACGACGAGGCCCGGATAGCCCTCCGCGCCGGTGACGTAGGGGTGGTCGTAATGGATGCGGTGGCCGTTGAAGGTCAGCGCCGAGTAGCGGAAGAGCGTCACCGGATCGCAGACGAAGGCGCCCGGCGGCACCGGCGCCCGCACCGGTTCGGGCCGGCCCGCGCCCGTCGCGGGGCGATAGACGATGTCCTGGCGCTCCTCCACGCGGAGCGCGCCCGCGACCTCGTGGCGGTGGGCGACGGTGACGAAGACGAGGGGGCCGGAGCGGCCCGCCTTGGCGGTCACGTCGTCGATGCGCGAGCGGCGCAGGACCGTGTCGCCGACCCGCAGCGGGGCGTGGAAGCGGATCTCGCCGCCCGCCCACATCCGCGTCTCGTAGGGGACGGGGGGCAGGAAGCCGCCGCGCCGGGGATGGCCGTCTGGGCCGAGCTCGGCGGGCGGCACGGCGGCGGGCGCGAGGCACCAGTGCAGGCCCGGCGGAACGCCGTCGCCGGATTCGTGCAGCCAGCCCGCCAAGGTGGCGCGGTAGCGCGCCACGAGGCCCGGGGAGAGGATGTCGCGCGCCTCTTCCTGCCGGCCGATCCAGGTCCGCAGGTGGTCGATGTCGGGGGCCGCGCTCATGCCCCGGCCCCGCTTTTCGGCGCGGGGCGGCGCACGCCGGGGCAACGCGCCGTCAAGGGATTCCGGGCAAGGCTCGGGCAGCCGGTCGAGCCCTGCTTCGGCTCCCGGCGCGCGGGGGCGTCGGGGCGGTGCGGGGGCGACCCGTCCGCCCCGGCGCCCGAGGGGCGATGCGGGGCGCCGCGCGGGCGGGCATCGGGTCGCAAGGGGCGCGTCGAACCCATCTCAGAAGCTGCGGGGCAGGCCGAGCACGTGCTCGGCGATGTAGGACAGGATCAGGTTGGTCGAGATCGGCGCCACCTGATAGAGCCGCGTCTCGCGGAACTTGCGCTCCACGTCGTATTCCTGGGCGAAGCCGAAGCCGCCGAAGGTCTGCACGCAGGCATTGGCCGCCTCCCACGAGGCGTCGGCGGCCAGCAACTTGGCCATGTTGGCCTGGGCGCCGGCGGGCTCCATCGCGTCGAAGCGGCGGCACGCCTCGAACCGCATCAGGTTGGCGGCCTCGACATGGGCATAGGCGCGGGCGAGCGGGAACTGGATGCCCTGGTTCTGCCCGATCGGCCGGTCGAAGACCTGCCGCTCGCGGCCATATCGCGCGGCCTGGTCCAGGAACCAGTAGCCGTCGCCGATGCATTCCGCGGCGATCAGCGTGCGCTCGGCGTTCAGCCCGTCGAGGATGTAGCGGAAGCCCTGCCCCTCCTCGCCGATCAGGGCGTCGGCGGGGATCTCGAGCGCGTCGAAGAACAGCTCGTTGGTCTCGTGACCGACCATGTTGGGGATCGGCTTCACCTCCAGCCCCCGTCCCTCCAGCCCGTCGAGCTCGACGAGGAAGACCGACAGGCCGTGCGACTTCTTTTCCACCTCGGAGAGCGGCGTGGTGCGCGCCAGGAGGATCATCAGGTCGGAATGCTGGATGCGGCTGATCCACACCTTCTGCCCGTCGACGACGTAAGCGTCCCCCTCCCGCCGGGCCGTGGTCCTGAGGCGGGTGGTGTCGGTGCCGGTGGTGGGCTCGGTCACGGCCATGCTCTGCAGGCGCAGCTCGCCGGCGGCGATGCGGGGCAGGTATTTCCGCTTCTGCGCCTCCGATCCGTGGCGCAGCAGCGTGCCCATGTTGTACATCTGGCCGTGGCAATGGCCGGCATTGCCGCCCGCCCGGTTGATCTCCTCCATCACCACCGAGGCCTCGGCGAGGCCCAGGCCCGATCCGCCGAACTCCTCGGGGATCATGGCGGCGAGCCAGCCGGCGCGGGTCAGGGCCTCGACGAACTCCTCCGGATAGGTCTCCTCGGCGCCGTGCCTGCGATGGTAGTCGGGGCCGAACTCCGCGCAGAGGGCGCGGAGCGCGTCGCGGAGGTCATCGTGGGTATCGGGCGCGCTGGTCTGCATCAGGGGGTCCGGGTTCCGCTGTTTCTCAGGATCTCTTCCTCGGTGCGCTGCCACAGCTCGAAGGCCATCGGGTTCTCGCGCTCTTCCATCAGGTGGCCGACGAGGCCGATGGCGCGCGCCATGACGCCGAAGCCGCGCACGATCTGCCAGGGGAAGCCGAATTCGCAGCAGATCGCGCCGATCGCGCCGGTGGCGTTGATCGGCAGCGGCTTGCCCCGCGCCGCCTCGGCCCGGGCCTGGATGCGCTGCAGAAGGTCGATGTAAGGCCCCGAGAGGTCGTTCTCGGCCGCGATCTGGAACAGCCGGGGGGTGCGCGGGTCCACCGGCTTGTGGACCGGGTGGCCGAGGCCGGGGATGATCTCGCCGCGCTCGGCGAAGCCGGCCACGACGCGGTCGGCGAGCGCGTCGAGGTCGGCCTCCGCCCCGCCCCCGGGCAGCGCCTCCGACAGCATCTTCGCCGCGCCCTCCATCGAGCCCACGAAGACGGTGCCGAGGCCCGACAGGCCCGCGGCGACGGCCGCCTGCAGCGCCTCGGGCGCGCCCATGTAGGTCAGCCGCGCGGCCATCGAGGAGGGCGTGACGCCATGCTCGACCAGCGTCACGACCATGGCGTTGAAGACCCGCGATTCCCGGTCCGTCGGCTTGCGGTGCATGGTCAGCAGGAAGGCCATGTCGCCCAGGTTCATCTCGCCCAGGATCTCGGTCGGCAGGTCGAGCCCGCGGACGGTGATCCGGTCGGGCGTCGACCAGCCGATATCGGAGGTGAGGTCGTCCTTGCGCTTGGGCATCACGGGTCCCTTTCAGGTGTGGATCCGGGCGGCGGTGACGGCCCGCACGCCGTCGAGGTCGCAGCCGGGCGACAGCTCCACCAGGCGGAAGCCGTCCGCCATCACGTCGAGCACCGCGAGGTCGGTATAGACGCGCGACACGACGCCCAGCCCGGTCAGCGGATAGGTGCAGCGCTCCAGCAGCTTGGGCGCGCCGGCGCGGTCGGTGTGCTTCATCATCACGAGGATGGTGGGCACGCCCACGACCAGGTCCATGGCGCCGCCGACGGCGGGCGGGAACGTCTCGTCGAGCGTCGCCCAATTGGCGAGGTCGCCATTTTCCGCGACCTGGTAGGCGCCGAGCACCGCGATGTCGATATGCCCGCCCCGCATCATCGCGAAGCTGTCGCAATGCTCGAAGAAGGCCGCGCCGGGATTGGCGGTGACGTAGCGCTTGGAGGCGTCGATCAGCTCCACGTCCTCCTCCCCCTCGGGGGGGGTGGGGCCGGTGCCGATGATGCCGTTCTCGGAATGGTAGATCACCTCGCGCCCCTCGGGGACGTGGGAGGCGACATGGGTGGGCTTGCCGATGCCGAGATTGACGTAGGAGCCGTCGGGGATGTCGGCGGCGATGCGGGCGGCGATCTGGGCGTCGGTCCGGGGGGTCATGGGCGCACCGCGTATTCGACGAGGGATTGCACGAAGATGCCGGGCGTCACCACGTCCTCGGGATCGAGGGGGCCGGCCGAGAGGTGGCGCACCTCGGCGGTGGCGTGTTTCGAGCCCATCGCCATGACGGGGTTGAAGTTGCGCGCCGTGGCGTGGAACGACAGGTTCCCCCAGCGGTCGCCGCGCTCGGCGCGCAGGATCGCGAAATCGGCCGGCAGCGGCGCCTCCATCACGTAGCCCACCCCGTCGATGACCCGCGTCTCCTTGCCCTCGGCCAGGAGCGTGCCGTAGCCGGTGGGGGTCAGGAAGCCGCCGAGCCCCGCGCCCGCGGCGCGGATGCGCTCGGCGAGCGTCCCCTGCGGGACCACCTCCAGCGCGACCTGGCCGGCCTCGAAGCGGCGCTCGAACCAGATCGAGCCGGGCGAGCGGGGATAGGAGCACACGACCTTGGCGACCCGGTTCTCCTTCAGCAGGCGGGCGACGCCGGTTTCCCCGGCGCCGGCATTGTTGGTGATGATCGTCAGGTCGCGCGCGCCCTGCGCGATCAGGGCGTCGATCAGGCCGAACGGGATGCCGGCCGAGCCGAAGCCCCCGATCATCACCGAGGACCCGTCCTTGATCGGCGCCACCGCGGCGGCCAGGCTGTCTAGCCTCTTGTCCATGTCCTGCCTTTCATGCGCGGGCGGGCCGGCGCCCGCGCGCCAGGTTGACGGCGATCACCGCCACGAGGATCGCGGCCCCCGCGAGGCTCGTCATCAATTCGGGAAAGATGATCAGCACGCCGCCGGCCCCGAAGGCCGCGCGGCTGGCGAGGCCGACCCGGCCGACGCCGTAGATCCAGCTTTCGAAGGCCGAGGTGATCGCCCAGAGCGCCACCAGCGTCAGCGCGATCCGCTCGGCGATGTTGATCCAAGTGCCTTCCATGATCAGCGCCGGGTCGTAGACGAAGATGAACGGCAGCACGAAGAGCGGCAGGCCGAGCCGCATGGCGCGGAACCCCGTCTCCATCGGCTTGGAGCCGGCGACGTTGGCGGCCGTGATCGCGGCCAGCGCCACGGGCGGCGTGATGTAGGACAGCATTCCCCAATAGAGGATGAAGAGGTGGCTGGCGATCGGGTTCAGCCCCGCCTGGACCAGCGCGGGCGCCAGCAGGATCGACAGGAAGATGTAGCAGGCCGTCACCGTCATCCCCATGCCGAGCACGAAGCTGGTGACCGCGCCCGCGATCAGCATCAGCGCCGTGTTGCCCCCGGCATAGAGCAGGAGCTCGCGCGAGAAGGCGCCGGCGACGCCGGTATAGGAGAGGCCCCCCACCACCAGGCCGATCCCCGCCAGCACCGCGACCAGCGTCGCGATGTTGGACGTGGTGTCGATCAGCAGCTCCTTCGCCCGCGCGGGCGTCAGCCGCGTCTCCTTGCGGAAGGCGGTGGCGACGAGCATCACGGCGGAGGCGTAATAGGGCGAGCGCGCCTCCATCCGGAGGCCCATCAGCACGAAGATCAGCACCGCGAGGCTGAGGAGGTAGGGCCAGCCCTTCGCGAGGACGGGCAGGATGTCGGGCGTCTCGGTGCGCGGCAGGCCGTGCAGGCCCCGGCGCGCGGCGTACATGTCCACCTGGAACAGCAGCGCGGCATAGAAGAGGAGCGCGGGGATCACCGCGGCGACGACGATGGTGGAATATTGCACGCCCAGGAACGAGGCCATGACGAAGGCCACCGTGCCCATCACCGGCGGCATCAGCGTGGCGCCCGTCGAGGCGCAGCTCTCGACCGCCGCGGCGTAGCTGGCCGGGTAGCCCACCTTGCGCATGGTCGGGATCGAGAACGGCCCGGAGGTCAGGATGTTGGAGATGACGCTGCCCGAGAGCGAGCCCAGGATGCCCGATCCCAGCACCGCCACCTTGGCCGGGCCGCCGCGGCTGTGGCCAAGGAGCGCCGAGGCCAGCTCCATGAAGAAGTCCGACCCCTTGGTGATGACGAGCACCGAGCCGAAGATGACGAAGCCGATCACCAGTTCGGCCACCACCTGCATGGGGATGCCGATGATGCTCTCCACCCCCAGGACATGGGCGCGCACCGTCTCCACCGCCGAGAATTGCGTCCCCCACAGGAAGCCCGGCATCGAGCCGGCATAGAGCGGGTAGGTCCCGAAGAGGAGCGCGGTCGCCAGCAGGACCGGCCCGCCCGCGCGGCGCACCCCTTCGAGCACGCAGACGAGCAGGATCGCGGCCATCGCGTCGGCCAGCGGCGGGGCGTCGTATTCCCAGCCCTGCTGGATGATCTCGAGCCCGTGCAGGCCGAGCCAGGCGCCGCTCGCGAGCGCCGCCGCGGCGAGCGCCAGGTTCAGCCAGAAGAGCCGCCCGGCCAGCCGCTCGCTGATCGGCAGGGTCAGGAAGGCGACCGCCAGGAAGATGCCGATCAGGTAGTAGAGATACGCGTTGCCGAGCGGCTGGAAGCCGGCGAGGCCCAGCAGGAATTGCTGGTTCACCGCCATCGCGATGCCCAGGGCCCCGAGCGCCATGACCAGCCAGCGCGCCGCACGGACCGGAGGCGGGGCCGCCACTCGGCCGTCGGCCGACTGAGCGAGCGTCTCGCCCTTCTGCGCGTCGTCGGACACCATCACATCATCCCCGCGCCGGACCGGTCCGCGCGCCCCTGACGGGGCACGCGGCGGCCGATCAGTTCAGGCCGGCCACGACCTCGTCGCGGCGCGTCATCCAGGCCTCGGCGAAGGCCGCCTCGTCCAGGTCGGAATTGGCGGCCGCGAACTCCTCCCAGGCGGCGACGAGCGCGTCCATGCGCTCGATCCGGCCGTCGTTCCAGGCCTGGTCCTCCTCGGTCCAGACGCCGATCTCCTTTAGGTAGCGGATCGCGCCCTCGTGGAAGGGGATGTCGATGGGCGGGTGGCCCGCCTCCTGCAGCGACCAGCGCCCCATCGTCGCGGTGCCGTCCTTGTAAAGGTCGAAGCTCTCGTCGAGCGCCTTGGTGAAGGCATAGACCTCGTCGGCGGACTTGTCGGGCGTGGTGGTGATGACCGGATAGCGGTAGGCGGCCATCGGCACGCTCTCCCCTTCGGCGAGGCCCGCGGCGACATTCTCCTCGAACGGGCCCATGATCGGCAGCACGTCGAGAAGCTGCGCCCAGCCCTCCTCGTTGTCGGGCTCGACCGGGGCGTAATGGATGCCGCGCGGGCTGTCGGCCAGTTCGTAGAGCTGGCTGGTGGTGGGCGTGGTGCAGGTCGCGTCGGATTCGTTGCGCGTCATCGACGACATCGCCGCGGCGTAGGTCGGGAAGGTCACCGCCTCCACGTCGTCGAGCGTCAGGCCGCCGAAGGCCAGGAGCGCCTCGCACTTGATGTTGACCGACGGGTTGCCCGCGACGAAGGCGATGCGCTTGCCCGCCGCGTCGGCGATCGTGTCGATGCCGGCATCGCCCGCGGCGATGAAGGCCCAGCCCGCGGGGCGGCCGGCGATGGCGCGCAGCGGCGTCGGCCCCCAATCGGGCGTGGCGAAATCGTAGATCCCCTCGGACACGAAGAACGCCTCGGTGGCGAGGAAGGCGTAATCGGCCCGGCCCTGGAGCAGCGGCTGCAGCCGCCCGATGCCCGAGCCCGAGGGCTGGATGCGGACCCGGGTGCCGAATTCGCGCCCGAAGGCGTCGGCGATCGCCGAGGCCTCGGCATAGCCCGCCGAACCCACGTCGTAGGAGGTCCAGACCATGTTGGCCGGAACCTCCTGCGCCGTGGCGGCGCCGGCCGCCACGAGCACGGATGCCGCGGCCGCAAGCCGGTGATGTCGTGTCATTCCTTCCTCCCTGTCCTGGCCGGAAGGGGCGCCGCGCCCGATGGCGGGTCCGGGCGCGCTCCTCCCTGCCACGACCGGATGCCGGGCCCCGCGGCGCCCCTTCCGCGGCCGAGCCTGCCGCGCTGGCCGCCATGTTGCAAATGCATTATCGCTATAACGGCGATATCGGCGGGGCATGAATGGATTTCCGGCAGCTGAGGAACTTCGCCCAGATCGTGGAGCTGGCCTCCATCACCGCGGCGGCCGAGCGGCTGGCCATCGCGCAGCCCGCGCTCAGCCGCCAGGTCAAGGCGCTGGAGGCCGAGCTGGGCGTGACGCTGCTGCGCCGCCACGGGCGCGGCGTCATGCCCACCGAGGAGGGGATCCGCCTGGCCGAGCGCGCCCGCGCCATCCTGGAGGAGGTCGAGGACCTGGCCTGGGAGCTCGGCGGCACCCGCCGCTCGCTGTCGGGCACGCTGACGCTGGGCCTGCCGCCGACGGTGGCCGAGATGCTGGCGACGCACCTGGTGTCGCGCACCATGACCGAGTTCCCCGAGGTGAAGCTGCGGATCGTGTCGGGATTCTCGGGCCACGTGCAGGACTGGCTGGTGCGCGGCAAGATCGACCTCGGCGTCGCCTACGAGGGGCAGCGCTCGCCCGCGATCCGCTCGCGCCCCGTGGTGCTGGAACAGCTGTTCCTGATCCAGCACCCGGCCGGGGCGGCCTGCCCCGACGGCACCCCGATCCCCGCGCGCGAGGCGCTGTCGCTGCCGCTGATCCTGCCGGCGCCCGAGCACGGGCTGCGCGCGCAGGTGGCCGCGATCGCGCAGGCCGCCGGCCTGCCGCTCGACGTGGTTCTGGAGATCGACATCCTGCCGGCGATGCTGGCCTTCGTGGAGCGCGGCCTGGGGGCGACGATCCTGCCGCCGGTCAGCGTGGCCGAGCAGGTGCGCGCCGGGCGGCTGGTGGCGCGCCCCATCGTCGCCGACCCGATCGACCGCACGCTGATCCTGATGTCGCCCGCCCACCGGCCCGGATCGCGGCTGACGAGCGGGTTCTCGGAATTCCTGATCGCCGAGGTGCACCGCCTGGTGGCCTCGGGGGAATGGCCGGGCACCCGGCTCTGAGGCGGGGGGCTCGGGGTACTCATGCCCGGGCGGCATGGCTGAAATCGCCAATCGGTCTTGGGCGCATGGCGCGGCGCGGGATAGAGCCGGGGGCGGCCGACCCCGCGCGCGGGGCCCGGCCCGAGCCCGAGGGAGGACAGACATGGCCGAGCCCCCCCTGTCCGGCATGCTGGTCGTGTCGATCGAGCAGGCCGTCGCCGCGCCCTATTGCACCGCGCGCCTGGCCGAGGCCGGGGCGCGGGTGATCAAGGTGGAGCGCCCCGAGGGCGATTTCGCCCGCGGCTACGACCGGGCGGCGGCGGGCGAAAGCAGCTATTTCGTCTGGCTGAACCGGGGCAAGGAATCGATCGCGCTCGACCTCTCGGCGGCGGCCGACCGCGCGCTGCTGACGGCGATGACCGACCGCGCCGACGTGCTGGTGCAGAACCTCAGGCCCGGCACGCTGGAGCGCAAGGGGCTGGGGATCGCGGCGCTGCGCGCGCGCAACCCCGCCCTGATCGCCTGCGCGATCTCGGGCTACGGCGAGACCGGCCCCTATGCCGCGCGCAAGGCCTACGATCTGCTGATCCAGGCCGAATCGGGGCTCTGCTCCATCACCGGGGGGCCGGAGGCGCCGGCGCGGGTCGGCATCTCGGTCGTCGACATCGCCACCGGCGCGGCGGCGCAGGCGGCGATCCTGGAGGCGTTGATCGCGCGGGCCCGGACCGGGACGGGCGCCGACATCCGGATCTCGATGTTCGACGTGATCGCCGACTGGCTGACGGTGCCCTACCTCCATGCCGCGGCGGGGCGGGCGCCGGGCCGGGTGGGCCTCGCCCATCCCTCGATCTCGCCCTACGGGGTCTTCGCCACCCGCGAGGGCGAGCAGCTTCTGATCGCGGTCCAGAACGACCGGGAATGGGCGGTGCTGGCGGCGGACGTGCTGGGCCGCCCGGACCTGGCCCGCGCGCCGGAGATGGCCACCAACACCGCCCGCGTGGCGAACCGCGCCGCCGTCGACGCCGCCGTCGCCGCCGCCGCCGGCGCCATGGCGCGCCCCGAGCTGGAGGCGGCGTTGAGCCGTGCCGGCATCGCCTTCGCGGGCGTGAACGCCATGGACGACCTGATCGCCCATCCGCAGCTCGCGACCGCCCGCGCCCGCATCCCCGCCGGCGCCGAGGTGACGCTGCCCGCCGCCGCCGCGGTGATCGACGGCGCGCGGCGCGCGGGCGACACGGCGGTGCCCGCGCTCGACCGGGACGGGGCCGCGATCCGGGCCGAATTCGCGCCCTGACCGGTCAGACCGCGCCCGTGGCGATCAGTCCCGCCAGCATCGCGCACCACAGGGCCAGGATCGTCAGGCAATAGGGCCCGTTCCAGACCGGCCCGATCAGGCCCACCGGGCGGCCCACGATGGCCGAGGCGAAGGTGATCGTGGCGATGAAGGGCGACAGGCCGATCACCGCCGACCAGCCCCCGGTGATGGCCAGCGCGATCGCCGCGTGCGACAGGCCCGGCACCGCCAGCTCGGCCGCGATGGCGCCCAGGACCGAGGCCGACACGATCGGGTTCACCCCCAGGCAGGCCAGGCCCACGATCGCGCCCGTCAGCCCCACTGCCAGCGGCACCGCCCCGAGCCCCGCGCCCGCCAGCGCCGCGCGCAGCGGCCCCGAGGGCACGAGCGCCAGCAGCAGCGGCGGCAGGAACCCCGCCGAGGCGAAGACGCCGATCTCGCCGGCGGTGAAGGAGAGCCGCGACCAGGTGGCCCGCGCCGCCGCCGCCACGCCCGCCGCCGCGCCGCCGCCGGTGCGCCGCCCCGACACCGCAGACCACGCCACCGCGTAGCTCGGCACCGTGACGATCAGCGCCTCCTGGAAGGTGAGGGGCGCGACCTCGTGCAGGGCCACGACCGCGCCCCCCAAAAGGATCACGTGCCCCACCAGGAGCGCCGCGCCGCGCCACGCCCCCGCCGGCACGGCGCGGGCCGGGACGCGGCCGCGCGCCCGCCGCCCCTCGGCCCGGTCGAAGGCCCAGCCGATGCCGGCGAAGACGAACGACATGGCGAAGCCCAGCGGCCCGAATTCGAGGTAGGACAGGTCCGGCAGGGTCAGCAGCACCGCGTTGATCGAGAAGCCGAGCGGCGACCAGAGCGCGATCAGCCCGAAGCCGCGGACCACGGCGAGCGTCATCCGCTTCAGCCGCATCTCGCGCAGGTCGTCGGGCAGGTCCTGCGTCGCGCGGTCCGACATCGAGCGCATCGCCAGGTCGAGGAGCAGCGCCAGGCCGCCGAAATTGATCAGCACCCCGAAGACGTGGCCGCCCATGGTCAGCGCCGCGTAGCGCCGCGCGGCGGGTTGCGCGGTGACGAAGAGGCCCGCCGCCGCCACCTCGGGCGCGAGCGCGGCGGCCGCGCGCAGGGTGCCCAGCACCGCGATCAGCGCCGACAGGAACAGCATCCGTCCGGCCGCCTCGGCGAAGGTGCCGCCCGGCACCCCCCGCCAGAGCGCCGCCGCCAGCACCGCGAGCGACAGGAGCACCGGCACCCAGGTGCCGACGCCGAATTGCCGCCAGCCGAGCGCCAGGAACAGCCCCAGGAGCGCCGCCGCCCCGGCGGCCAGCCACGGCGCGTCGACGAAGACAAGCAGGATCGCCGCCGCCATCACGAGCGCCAGCGCCGCGCGGCGCAGCCCGGCCGCGAGACCGTCGGTCGGGGTGGCCGGGGCCATGCCGCTCAGCCCGCGCCGGGGCGGTCCGCCGGCCCGTGCGCGAAGTGCCCGCGGTCGAGCACGATCCGGTCGCGCTCCACCGCGCGGGTGCGGAACGACCCGTCGAACCAGATCTCGGTCCGCAGGGTGTCGCCGGGCAGGACGGGGGCGGTGAAGCGGCCCCGCATCGCCCCGAACCGGGCCGCGTCGTGGCCGCAGAGCTGGGCCAGGAGCGCCCCCGCCGCCACCCCGAAGGTGCAGAGCCCGTGCAGGATCGGCTGCGCGAACCCGGCCCGCGCCGCCGCCCGCGGATCGAGGTGCAGCGGGTTGGGATCGCCGTTCCAGCGATAGAGCAGCGCCTGTTCGGGCCGGGTCGGCGTCTCGACCACCCGGTCGGGCGCGGTGGTGGGCACGCGGTGCGGCGCGGGGGCGGGGGCGGGGGCGCCACCGGTCGCGGCGGAGCCCCTGGCCTCCCCGAAGCCGCCATCGCCGCGCAGCAGGCTGGTGCCGGTGCAGGTGGCGAGCTGGGCCCCGGTCGCGGCCTCGCGCACGTCCTTCTGCCAGGTCAGGACGGCGCCCCGGTAGCGGCCGCGATCGGTCAGGCTGGTGACGCGGGTCTTGGCGCGCACCGTCGCGGTGGCCGGCAGGGGCGCGTGCAGGACCATCCCCTGTTCGCCGTGGAGGACCCGCGTGGCATCGACGCCGGTTGCGGGATCGGCCAGCCAGAAGCCCGGATGGCCCAGCACGCAGGCGAAGGCCGGCATCACCCGCACGTCGTCGGCCAGCGCGCCGGTATAGGCCAGCGCGGCGAGGTCGGTCGGGTCCTGCCCCATTCCCACCGACAGCGCATAGGTCGCGACCTCGCGCAGGCCGTAGGTCTGCTCGACCTCGGGGATGTCCCAGGCCAGGAGGCGCTCAGGGTCGATCGGCATCGGCGGCCTCCACGTCCCGGGCGGCGTCGCGACGCGCGCGCCCCCCGCCCCGCCGGCGCGCGCCCGGAATCGGCGCCGGGGTCGGAGCCGGGGCGATATGCGCCGGGCGGGGCCTCATTCCCGCCAGTCGAGGACCAGGTGCGTCTGCGTCGTCACCGCCGCGACCTTGCCGTCGCTCCGCGTCATCGTGACCTGCAGCACGATGGTGGTGGTGCCGGCATGGAGCGGCACGCAGGTCGCGGTGAGGGTGTCGCCCACCTCGACCGCGCGCAGGAAGTTGGTCTTAGCCTCCAGCGTGACGTTCGACCGGCCTTCGGGGATGTTGATGAAGGCCGCGCCGCCGGCGGCGTTGTCGGCCAGCGTCATCAACGCGCCGCCGTGCAGGACGCCGTTGCGGTTGCCCAGCCGCTCGGTCACGGCCATGCGGCAGACCACGCGGTCGGGGCCGACCTCCACCATCTCGATCCCGCAGAGCGCGGCGAAGGCCGATTGACCGGGCATGGCCGAAAGCGGCCGGGCGCCTTCGCGTCCCTCCATCAGGCGGCCCGCCGCGCCTTGAGCATCTGGCGGGCGATGACCAGCTGCTGGATCTGGCTCGTGCCCTCGTAGATCCTGAGGAGCCGCACGTCGCGGTAGAGCCGCTCGATGTCGTACTCCGCCATGTAGCCCGCCCCGCCATGGATCTGCAGCGCGCGGTCGGCGATCCGGCCCACCGCCTCGGTGCAGAAATACTTGGTGCAGGACGCCTCGAGGATCGCCCGGCCCTCCCGGTCGAAGGTGTCGGCGGTGGCACGCAGCAGGCCCCGCGCGGCGGCGAGGTCGGCCTGCGCGTCGGCCAGAAGGCCCTGGACGAGCTGATGCTCGCCGATGGGCTTGCCGAACTGGTGCCGCTCCAGCGCGTAATCGGTGGCGATGTCGAGGATGCGCTGCCCCTGCCCCACCGCCATCGCGCCGACATGGATGCGCCCCCGGTCGAGCACCTTCATCGCGGTGCGGAAGCCCTGGCCCAGCCGCTCCGGCCCGCCCAGGATCGCCTCGCCCGGCACCCGCACGTCGTCGAGGATCACGTCGGAGGTCTTGGTGCCGCGCTGGCCCATCTTGCGGTCGGGTTTCGCGACCGTGATGCCCGGCGTGTCGGCGGGCACGAGGAAGGCGCTGACCCCGTCGGCGCCGGGCCGGTCGGGATCGGTGCGCGCGAAGACGGTGAAGAGCCCGGCATGGACGGCGTTGGTGATGTAGCGCTTGGTCCCGGCGATCACCCAATCGTCGCCGTCGCGACGCGCGGCGGTGCGGATGCCGCCCGCATCCGATCCGGTATCGGGCTCGGTCAGCGCGAAGGCGGCGATCGTCGCGCCGCTGGCGATGCCGGGCAGCCAGCGCGCCTTCTGCTCGGGCGTGCCGTCCATCACGAGGCCCTGCGAGCCGATGCCGACATTGGTGCCGATCAGCGAGCGGAAGGCGAGCGAGGCGTAGCACAGCGCCTCGATCAGCCGCGCCTCCTGCGCCGCGCCGACGCCGATGCCGCCGTATTCCTCGGGCGTGGTCAGCCCGAAGAGGCCCAGGGCGCGCATCTCTTCCACGATCTCGGGGGGCAGCGCGTCCTCGTCCTCCACCCGGCGCTCGGCCGGGATCAGCCGCTCGCGGGCGAAGCGCGCCACCGTCGCCTCGAGCTGCCCGAACACGTCGCCGTCGACCGCCATGTACCCTCTCTCCCGCAGACCGGGACCGCGCGCCGCCGGCGCGCTTGTTCCGCGCCCGCCATTCTGTATATTGAACGGTATTCTGCAAGGGAAATATCCATGGCCGAGGACCCGCACCGCAAGCTCGTCCCCGCGGTGCAGAACGCTACGGCGATCCTGCGGCTGCTGGCGCGGCGCGGCGCGCCCATGGGCGCCACCCAGATCGCGCGGGAGGCGGGGCTGAGCGTGTCCTCGGCGTTCAACATCCCGCGGACCCTGGCCGCCGAGCGGCTGCTGAGCTTCGATCCGGAGGCGAAATCCTACCGCCTGGGGCTCGGGATGCTCGAAGTGGCGGTGCCGCTGATCGGCGCCGATCCCGGCGCGCTGGTGCGCCCGCTCCTGACCCGCATCGCCGTCGACCACCAGGTGATGATCGCGCTGTGGCAGGTCACCGACCGGCGCATCGTGCTGATCGACCGCGTCACCGCGCCCCGGATCGTGCAGGCGGTGATCGCGCGCAACAGCCGGCTGCCGGTCTTCGCCGGGGCGCTGGGGCGCTGCTATGCCGCCGCCGCCGGGCTGGACGCGGCGGCGATCCGCGCGGGCTATGACGGCGTGCGCTGGCAGGCGGCGCCGGGGATCGACGCCTACCAGGCCGACGTGGCGGCGGCGCGCGAGACGCGCCGGGCGCGCGACCGCGGCAACCTCTTTCGCGGGCTGGAGATCGTGGCGGCGCTGGCGCGCGACGGCGCCGGCACGCCGCGGCTGGGGCTGAGCAGCATCACCATCGCGGGCCAGCACGACGAGGCGGGGCTGGAGCGGGTCGGCGGCGCGCTGGTCGCGGCGGCCGACCGGATCGAGAGCGGCCTCTTCGGCCGCCGCCACGCGGTCTGACACAGGGGCAACCGACGGAGGAGACATGGATCCGAACACCCCCTTGGACGGCCGGGTCGTGCTGGTCACGGGCGCGGGCGGCGGCATCGGCCGGGCGCTGGCCCGCGCCGCGGCGGCGGCCGGCGCGGCGGTCGTCGTCAACGACATCGGCGCCACGCTCGACGGGCGGCGCGAGACGAGCGACGCGGCCGCGGATGTCGTGGCCGCGATCGCGGCCGCGGGCGGACGCGCGGTCGCCAGCGGCGAGGACGTGTCCGACCCCGACGGCGCGGCGGCGATGGTGGCGCGGGCCACCGACGCCTTCGGCCGCCTCGACGCGGTGATCAACAATGCCGGCATCCTGCGCGACGGGTTCTTCCACAAGATGTCGTTCGCGGATTTCGACGCGGTGATCCGCGTCCACCTCTACGGCACGTTCAACGTCAGCCGCGCGGCGGCGGAGGTGATGCGCGCGCAAGGGGCGGGCAGCCTGATCCACATGACCTCGACCTCGGGCCTCGTCGGCAACCTGGCGCAGGCGAACTATTCCGCCGCCAAGCTGGGCATCGCGGCGCTGTCGAAGTCGATGGCGCTGGACCTGGCGCGGTGGAACATCCGCTCGAACTGCATCGCCCCCTTCGCCTGGAGCCGCATGACCTCGTCGATCAAGACGGAGACCCCCGAGCAGGAGGCCCGCGTCGCCCGCCTGCGGGAGATGACGCCCGAGAAGATCGCGCCGCTGGCGCTGCACCTCGCCTCGGAGGCGGGCGCGGAGGTGACCGGGCAGATCTTCGCGGTCCGCAACAACGAGATCTTCCTCATGTCGCAGCCCCGCCCGCTGCGCTCGGTCCATCGCGGCGAGGGGTGGCGGATCGACACCGTCGCCAGCCACGCGATGCCGGCGCTGAGGGCCAGCTTCGTGCCGCTCGACGTGTCGGCCGACGTGTTCGGCTGGGACCCGGTCTGAGCCGGGGTTTGCGGCGCGCGGCGGGGGCGCTATCGTGACCGTGCACGGGACCGGGAGGCCGCCATCGACGCGATCGACTATCTCGCCCAGCTCGAACCCTGGGCCGCGCTGCCGCCCGCCGACCGCGCCGGGCTGGCCGAGGCGCTGAGCGGCCGCGACTTCGCCGCCGGCGAGACGCTCTTCGACGCGGGCGAGATGCCGCCCGGCGTCTTCGTCGTGACCGCCGGGCAGGTCCGTGTCACCGACGGGGACGGCGCCGTCCTGTCGGAGATCGGGCCCGGCGCGGCGGTGGGGGGGCGGCGGCTGCTGCGCGACGCGCCGAACCCGCTGGCGGCGCGGGCGATCACCGACGGGCGGGCGCTCGTGATCCCGGCGGCGGCGTTCCGCGACCTGGCGCGGGCCCATGCGCCGGTGCGCGACTTCTTCCGCGTCGACGCCGCCCCGCGCGCCGGGCCGCGCAGCCTCGTCACCACCGCCGTGGCCGAGCTGATGACCGCCGATCCGCTGGTCATGCCCCCCGACGCGACAATCCGCGCGGCGGCGCTGGCGATGCGGGAGGCCGGCGTCTCCTCGGTGCTGGTGGCCGAGTGGGGGACGCTCCGGGGCATCCTGACGGTGCGCGACGTGTCGGCCCGCGTCACCGCCGAGGGCCGCAGCCCCGACATGCCGCTGGCGCAGGCGATGACCGCCGATCCGGTGGCGCTGCCGCCCACGGCGCCCGGGTCGGACGTGCTGCACCTGATGATGGAGCGGCGGATCAGCCACGTGCCGATCGTCGATGCGGGCCGCATCGCCGGCGTGGTCAGCAAGACCGACCTAACCCGCGTGCAGGCCGAAAGCTCGGGCGAGGTGATCGGCGACCTGGCCGGCGCCGGCGACGTGGCGGCGCTGGCGCGGGCGACGGCGCGCATCCCGGCGCTCCTGGCGCAGCTGGTCGGCGCCGGCAACCGCCACGAGGTCGTGACGCGCACGATCACCGACATCGCCGACGCGGTGACGCGGCGCCTGCTGTGCCTCGCCGAGGCCGATCTGGGCCCGCCCCCGGTCCCCTACCTGTGGGCCGCCTGCGGCAGCCAGGGCCGCCAGGAGCAGACCGGCGTGTCCGACCAGGACAACGTGCTGATCCTGTCCGACGCGGTGTCGGAGGAGGACGACGCGTATTTCGCCGCGCTGGCGCGGTTCGTGTCGGACGGGCTCGACCGCTGCGGCTATGTCTATTGCCCCGGCGAGATGATGGCGACCAATCCGCGCTGGCGGAAACCGGCGCGGGACTGGCGGCACTACTTCCGCGCCTGGATCGACCGGCCGGGGCCCGAAGCACGGATGCTGGCCTCGGTGATGTTCGACCTGCGCCCCGTGGGCGGGCGCCGCGACCTCTTCGAGGGGCTGCAGGCCGAGACGCTGGAGGCGGCGTCGCGCAACTCGATCTTCGCCGCGCACATGGCCAGCCAGGCGCTGACCCACCAGCCGCCGATCGGGTTCTGGCGCGGGCTCGCCACCGTCCGCTCGGGCGCGCATCGCGACACGATCGACATGAAGCATTCCGGCGTCGTGCCGGTGATGGACCTCGCCCGGCTCTATGCCATCCGCGGCGCGCTGAGCCCGGTCAACACCCGCGCCCGGATCGAGGCGGCGCGGGCCGCGGGCATCGTGTCGCCGAGGGGCGGGCAGGACCTGCTCGACGCCTACGACGTGATCGCCGATGCCCGCCTGCACCACCAGGCCGCGCAGGTGCGCGCCGGCGCGGCGCCCGACAACTTCATGGCGCCGGGGCGGCTCAGCCCTTTCGAGCAGAGCCACCTGCGCGACGCCTTCCTCGTCGTCCGCACCATGCAGGCCGCCGCCGGGCAGCGGCGGGGCGTGCTGTGAGGCCCCGTGCGCCGTAGGCTCGCCCTGGGCGCGGCGCTCGTCGCGGCGGGCTTCGCGCTGGCCGCGGCGGCGGGCCTCGCGCTGGCGCTGCACGCGCCGGGGGGCGGGATCTCGGCGCATGTGGCGCAGGCCGGGGCCACGATCCTGGGCGGCGTCGTGGTGGCGCTCCTGGCCTGGCGCTGGCTCGACGCGCGGGTCGGGCTGGCCGCCGAGCGGCTGGCCGCCGAGCTGCGCGCGCGCTGCCATGCCGGCGTCGCCCGCCCGCTGGAAGTCGCCGAAACCGGCGCGCTCGGCGATCTGGGGCCCGCCGCCGCCGCGCTGGCCGGCCGCCTGGCCAGCGAACGCGCCGACCGCGAGGCGCATCTGCGCGCCGCGACCGAGGCCCTGGCGGCGGAGCGGCGCGAGCTGGTCGAGACGCTGTCCGAACTGCCCGTCGCGATCCTGGTGGTGGACGGCGACGACCGGCTGCGCCTCTATGACCGGCAATCGAGCCACGCGCTGAGCGGGGTGGCGACGCTGGCGCTCGGCCGGCCGGTCTTCGACTACCTGGAGGCGGCGCCGCTGCGCGCCGCGCTGGCCACGCTCGACGACCGCCCGCCGGGCCATTTCGTCGATGCCGACCTGCCCCGCGCCGACGGGTCGGGGGCGCTCCGGGCGCGGCTGCGGCGGCTGTCGGGCGGGCGCGGCTTCATGCTGGCGATCGAGGTCGCCGACGACGTCCCCGCCGAACGCCCGCTGGTCTTCGACTTCTCGGCCCTGCCCCGCGACGGCGGCGCGGTCGGCGACCGGCGGCTGTCCGACCTGACCTACGTGATCTTCGACACCGAGACGACGGGCCTCGACCCCGCCCGCGACGCGCTGGTGCAGATCGCCGCCGTGCGCGGCATGAAGGGGCGCCGCATCCCCGGCGAGACGTTCGAATCGCTGGTCGATCCGGGCCGCCCGATCCCCGCCGCCGCCGCCCGCGTGCACGGCCTCACCGACGAGACGGTGGCCGGCGCGCCGGGGCCGATCCCGGTCATCGCCGCCTTCCACCATTTCGCCCGGGGCGCGGTGCTGGTCGCGCATAACGCGCCCTTCGACCTGGCCTTCCTGCGCCGCCAGGGGGGCGGCATCCGGTTCGACCACCCGGTGCTCGACACCGTTCTGCTGTCGGCGGCGGTCTGGGGCGAGGGCGTGCCCCACACGCTCGACGCCATCGCCGAACGGCTGGAGGTCGAGCTGCCGGCGGCGATGCGCCACACCGCGCCCGGCGACGCCGCGGCCACCGCCGACGTGCTGTTCCGCCTGATCGGCATCCTCGAGGCGCGGGGCATCGAGACCTTCGGCGACGCGGTGGCGGCGATGCGGCGCCACGAGCGGCTGCTCCGCGATCCGAACCGCGACGCCTGAGCGCGGCCCGGGGGCCGAAATGGCGGGCCGCGGCCGGGGGCCGCGAGGCCGAACCGCGCGACGGGGGCTGTCATACCCCTCGCGCGGCGGGGGGCCGCGAGGCCCGCCCGCGCGGCTCTCGCCGCGACGCCCGGGCGGGGTCAGACCAGCTTGCGGGGGATGCTCTCGCGCCAGCTCACGTCGCGCACCATCTCGTCGTCGGCCTTGGCGCGCAGGCTCGCCTCGATCTCGAACGTCTCGGCGGTGGCCCAGAGCCGCGTCCGCGTCACCGTCACCACCTCCCAATCGTCGCGGCGCATGACATGGGTCCAGGTCACCTCCCCCTCGGCCGAGGTCGGATCGCCGGGCAGCACGGTATAGGTCTCCACCCCTTCGGCGGAATGGAAGAGACCCTGCAGGTCGATATGGGCGCCGCCCTCGTGGTCGCGCACATGGACGGTGTAGCGGCCGGTATCCATGTCCTCGCTGACCTGCCATTCCGACTGCGCCGGCTCCTTCATCGTCAGCGGCAGCGGGGCGGCGGCGCGGGGCGGGCCGAAATCGCCGGGCTTCGAGGTCCCCGGCGTCCGCACCGGCAGCGACAGCGCCGTGCCGTCCAGGTGCACCTGCATCGTCACCGGCTCGGGCGCGGGCCAGGCCAGCGGGAAGTAGCTGGTGGAGATCCCGACGCGGATCCGGTGCCCGGCGCGGAAGGTCTGCGCCACGTGCTTCATCGGCACCCGCACGGTATAGGTCCGCCCCGGCTCCAGCGGCTCGGGCTCGGCGTGGCTGGTGCGGTGGGTGAGGTTCAGCAGGCCGTAGCTGACCCGCGTCGCGGCGCCGTCCGGGGCCACGTCCACCAGCCGCACGGCGACCTGGGCCACCGGCCGGTCCACCTGGAAGGTCAGCCGCAGGCCCGGATCGCCCGCGATCTCCACCGCCTCCTCCAGGGGGCCGGTCTCGAAGGTGAGCGAACTCGCATCCTCCTGGCGCTGGTCGGCCGGCTGGTCGCCGGGATGCGCGTAGGAGCACCACTTGCCCCCGTGCATCCCCACCCAGAGCGGCGAGGACACCTCCACGATATCGCTGTCGGGCGCGGCGCCGGGGCGCAGGCCGCCATCGGCGCCGGGGATGTACTCGGTCCGGGTCACGTTGGGCGAGGGCCAGGACGGCTCGGTGATCCAGCGGCCCTCGCGGTACTCGTAATGGGTCCGGGGCTCCGCGTGATCCTGCATGTAGAGGCGCAGCGGCGGCTCGTCCATGATGCCGGTGTCGCGGCCCTTCAGCCACTGGTCCCACCAGCGCGTCTCCTCGGTCAGCCAGTCGATGGCGGGGCCGGGCTCGCCCAGGTGGGGGTATTTGTGCGCCCAGGGGCCGACGATGCCCTTGGCGGGAGACCGCAGGTTCTCGACCAGGCGGAACACGGCGCGGCAATACCCGTCGGCCCAGCCCGACACGGCATAGACCGGCACCTCGATGTCGGAATAATCCTCGCAGACCGATCCGTGGCGCCAGTAATCGTCGCGGTGCTGGTGGCGCAGCCAGGTCTTGAGCCACAGGCCGGACCCGTCGAGCCGGCTTTCCCACATCTCGCGCCAGCGCTCGCCCACGTGGATCGGGTCGGGCGGCAGGGTGTTGATCCCGAACATGATCGACGCCCAGGACAGCTGGTCGACCAGCATCGTGCCGCCCATGTAATGGATGTCGTCGGCATAGCGGTCGTCGGTCGAGCAGATCGTGACCACCGCCTTCAGCGCCGGGGGGCGCAGCGCGGCGAGCTGCAGCCCGTTGAACCCGCCCCACGAGATGCCGACGATCCCCACGCCGCCGTCGCACCAGGCCTGGTCGGCGATCCAGGCGATCACGTCGCAGCCGTCCTGAAGCTCGAGCCGCGTGTATTCGTCGGTCATCACCCCTTCGGATTCGCCGCAGCCGCGCAGGTCCACGCGCACATAGGCATAGCCCTTGGCAGCCAGCCACGGCGCGCGGGCGAAGTCACGTTCCAGCGTCTTGTCGTTCTTGCGGTAGGGGATGTATTCCAGGATCGCGGGCACGGGTCGGCTGTCGGCATCCGCCGGCATCCAGATCCGCGCGGCGAGGCGCGTTCCGTCCGCCACCGGGATCTCGATGTGCTCGATCTCCCGGACTTCCTGGGGCAGGTCGTGATCGATCTTCATGGGGTATTTGCCGCCGCGTAAGGGAGTTCGAGACGGAAGGCTATGGCGTCCGCGGCCGGCCTTGTCCAGTGCGCGTCGCGGGGTCCCTCCCCGTGCCGGGTCCCGGCCCGCCGCGCGTGGTGTTGCGCGGCCACCGGCCGGGGCGGACGCCGACTTGAGACCTTGCAAGCCTCGATGAATGTTCCTCGCCCCATGCAACTGGAGGTAACGAGGCCGATGGGACCGACCCTGCAAGACGCGCCGCTGCGATACTGGATCTACCGATCGCGGGCCAGGGTGCCGGCGCTATCGGCGGATAGCACCCTGATCTACCTCCAGGCGCGCAACCGCAACGCCGTCGACGGCCTGACCGGCTATCTCCACCGGGAGGGAGACCTGTTCGTGCAGTACATCGAAGGCCCGCCCGCCGCGATGGACCGCCTCGAAAGCGCGATCCGTGCCGATCGGCGCCACGACCGGATACGGTCGATCGGCGCGGGAGAGGTCGCCGCCCGCCGGTTCGACGGCTGGGACATGGCCTTCACGGAGGTGGAGCGCCACCTCTTCACCACCTACCAGCGCCACCGCGGCCGGAGCGAGGCGATCGAGGACGCGCGAGAGGAGGAGATCCTCGCCTTCATGCGGGAGACGATCCGCATCGGGCAGGCGCAGACCGTCCGCGACGCCGTGCCCCGGACCGGGACGCGGTAGCGCCCGCCTCACTCCGCGATGTCGGTGAACTCGTAATCCAGCTTCTTGAGCACGTGGTCGTAGTTCCACAGCAGCTTGGAATGTTTCGAGGCGCCCATCCAGATCGACGCGATGGCGTAGGAATAGGCGTCCTGCTCGGGCAGCTCCGACAGGCGCATGCCGCGGCTGACATGGTTGCCGATGCGGGTGCCGGGCGTGCCCTGCTCGGCGGCCACCTGGATCTCGGCCTCAGAGGGCACGCGCGCCACCGTCGCGTCGTTGAAGAACACCCGGTAGAAGAATTCGGCCGCGACGTTCTGCGCCCCCTCGCGATGGGGCATGTCGGGCTTGCGCCCCAGCCCGAGGTCGATCGTCACCTGCTGGTGGCTGACCCCGTCGACCATCTCGAAGAGGTCGCAATGGGATTGCGCGATGCGGGTGTTGATCTCCAGCAGCCAGATCTTGTCCTGCACCTCGTCCCAGTAATACTCGACGTTGAAGGCCGCGTCGTCATAGCCGATATGGGACATGATCGTGCGCGTGATCTCCCACATCTTGTCTTGCACCTTGGGCGGCAGGGTCGAGGGATAGAGGTAGTAGAAGAAGCTCAATACCTGCGGGTAGCGGATCGAATCGACCGTGCCGTAGGGGACCACCTCGCCGCCCTGGACATAGCCCTCGACGGTGCATTGGCGCCCGCCGATGACCTGCTCGGCCATGCAGTAATGCCCCTCCACCGCGCGGATCTCGTCGGGCAGGTCGGCCTGCGCCAGGACGTGGTCGAAGGGTTCGCCGATGGTGCGGATCTCGGCCCTGAGCTTCTCGGTCGCGTAGTCGAAATCCTCGGGGCTGTCGATCCGGAAGCCAAGCCGCGAGCCCGAGGACTTGATCGGCTTGACGAAGAAGGGGAAGCGCAGCTCGGCCTCGCCGATCTTCGACAGGGCGTTGTCGTCGAACGGGTCGAAGGCGGTGAATTTCGGGATGTGATCGGGGATCGATTCCCGCATCACCGAGCGCGACCAGTACTTGTGCTCGCATTTGAGCAGCGCCTCCAGCGAGGCCTGCGGCGTGCCGTACTTGCGGCACAGGATCGGCAGCATGGTCGAGACGGGAAAGTCCATGTAACCTACGATCGCGTCGATCGAGCCGTCGAAGGCGTCGAGCGTCGCCTCGGCATCGCTCAGCATCGCGGGGATGTCGAAATCCTGCGTCTCGTAGACCTGCGCGGGCGTCAGCAGGGGGTGGAAGGTCACGTCCTCGACGCCGCGCAGCCGCTTCAGGCGCTCGGCGTTCAGATCGTTCATTCCGATGACGAAGACGTTGCTGGTCATGCGAGACCTCCCCAGGGTGACAAAAGGCGCGACCCCGGAGGGCCGCGCCGCCGTTCAGGTTCTCAAGACATCACGTCTGCGCGAGTTCCGCCTGCCGGGGGAAGCTGCGCCCCTTGAGCCGATCGGTCGTGCCCTCGATGTCGTCGACGAGCAGCAGCAGGAAGTCGCCCGGGCGGGCATCGGCCATGGCGCGGTCGACCGCCGCGCTCTCCTCCAGGACCGTCTCCACCCGGCAGGGATGATCGGCCCCGACGGCGCCCTCGTGGATCAGGCGGGCCGTCTCGCCGGGGGACCGGCCGCGGCTGTCGCTCTCGTAGACATAGAGGATGTCGCACATCCGGGCGAGCTGGGCGCCGAGGTCGCGCAGGTCCTCGTCGCGGCGGTTGCCCGGCGCGGTGGAGACGCCGATCTTCTGCTGCTGGCCGAGGCCCCGCACCAGCGGCTCCAGCGCGACCAGGGCGGGCACGTTGTGGCCGTAATCGATCAGGCACTTGACCCCGTCGGCCTCGAAGTAGTTGGTCCGGCCCGGCATCTGCGCGGGCGTGGGGTGGAACGTGGCCAGCCCGTTGCGGATGTCGGACAGGTCGAGCCCGTGCGCCAGGCCCACCGCCGCCGCCGCCATGGCGTTCTTGACGTTGAAGGGGGCGTGCCCCTCGAACGCGATGGGCACGTCGTTGACCTCGATGATCTCGGCCTCGACGCGGCCGCGGCGCATGATGATGCGGCCGTTCTTGACCGTGATGACGATGCCCATGTTGCCCTGGTGCCGGGCCAGGTCGGGATTGTCGGGGTCCATGGTGAAATAGATGATCTCGCCCCGCGCCCAGTAGGTGCCGTGCTCCATCACCAGCGGGTCGTCGGCGTTCAGGACGCAATATCCGCCCTCGCGCTTGACCGCGTCGACGACCACCGTCTTGGCCCGCGCCAGTTCCTCCAGGGTGTGGATGTCGCGCTCGCCCAGATGGTCCGAGGCGATGTTGAGCAGCACCCCCACATCGGCCTCGTCGAAGCCGAGGCCGCGGCGCATGATGCCGCCGCGCGCCACCTCCAGCACCGCGTGCTCCACCGTCGGCTCGCGCAGGACGGCCTGCGCCGCGGCGGGGCCGGAATAGTCGCCCCGCAGGATGACGTGGTTGTCGATCTCCACCGTGCCGGTGCAGCCCAGGCCCACCGAATTGCCCGCCTGGCGCAGGATATGGGCCGAGAGGCGGGTGGTCGTGGTCTTGCCGTTGGTGCCGGTGATGGCGGTGATCGGGATGCGGCCGTTATCGGTCGGGTCGGGGAAGAGCATGTCCACGACATGCTCGCCCACCGGCCGGGGATGGCCGTGGGTGGGCGCCATGTGCATGCGGAAGCCGGGCCCGGCATTCACCTCGACCACGCCGGCCGATTGCTCGCTCAGGGGCTTCGACAGGTCCTCGGCCAGCAGGTCGATGCCGATGATGTCGAGCCCGACCAGCCGCCCGATCCGCTCCATGGTGAACTTCACGTCCGGGTGCACGTCGTCGGTCAGGTCCGTCGCCGTCCCCCCGGTGGAGATGTTGGCGGTGGATTTCAGGAATGCCAGCTCGCCCTCGGGCAGGACGGTGTCGAGCGTCAGGTTGGCCTGTTCCAGCATCCGCAGGGTCTGCTCGTCGACCTTGATCTGGGTCAGCAGGTTCTCGTGGCCGACGCCGCGCCGCGGATCCTCGTTCTCCCGGTCGATCAGCGCCTGGATGGTGGCGCGGCCGTCGCCGACGACGTGGGCGGGCCGGCGCCGCGCGGCGGCGATCAGCTGGCCGTCCATCACCAGCATCCGGTGATCCTCGCCCTTGATGTAGCTCTCGACGATCACCGCCTGGTCGGCGTCGCGGGCGCGGGCCACCGCGGCCTCGTAGCCCGAGGCGAGGTCCTCGCGGGTGTTGATGTCGGTCGTCACCCCGCGGCCGTGATTGCCCGACAGCGGCTTGGTGACCACCGGCCAGCCGATCCAGTCGGCCGCCGCCTCCGCCTCCTCGTAGGAATAGCAGATCTGGCCCTGCGGCACGGGGATGCCGGCATCGCCCAGGATCTGCTTGGTCCAGTCCTTGTCGTCGGCGATCGAGTGGCCGATGATCCCGGTCCCGCTCGTCACCGTGGCCTGGAACCGGCGCTGGCGCGCGCCGTGGCCGAGCTGGGTATAGCTCGTCCCCTCGGTCAGGTTGTACCACGGGATGCCGCGCGCCTTGGCGGCGTTGACGATCGCCCCGGTGGAGGGGCCGAGCGCGTTGGCGTCGCGCACCTCCTTCAGCTTGGCGATATGGGGGGCGAGGTCCACGTCCTTGCCGTCATAGAGGTTCTGCACGATCTCGACGGCGGCCTCCCCGGCGGCGAGGCCGGTCGCCTCGTCGCGGTAGCGGAACACGACGTTGTAGACGCCCTTGTCGTAGCTGTCGACGGTCTTGCCGTAGCCGACCGAGAAGCCGACCATGTTCTGCAGCTCGATCGCCACGTGCTCGACCATGTGGCCGGCATAGGTGCCCGCGCGCACCCGCTGCAGGAAGCCGCCGGGCTCGCCGACCGAGCAGCGATGCCCGTAGATGTCGGGCATCAGGGTTTCCAGCCGTTCGGCGATCCCCTCCACCTGGTCGCTCGGCCGACCCTCCAGTTCCTCGATGTCGAGCCGCATGTAGATCGCGACGTAACGGCTGTAATAGTTCGGTCCGCGCAGCGCGCGGAGTTCAAGTATGCGCAACCTTTCGCTCCACCCTCGAGGCCCCGAGCTCCTGCGGAGTCAGGACCCGCCGGTCCGACAGCGAGTATCCGTACCCGTCGACCAGCGCGTGCATGATGACGTTCGAGACGCTCACCGCCTCGCCGTCGTGTAAATCGTAAACATTGGAACCGGTTATCTGGGAACTGTCAACGATGACCACGTGACCCGGCCCGAAAGAGCGGATCACGCCCTCCTCGAACAGCACCGCGGCGTCCTCTCCCAGGCCGATACCGATATATTCGGGGTTGGTCGCGCCCACCTCCATCAGCCTGGAGAAGCGGCCCCGCTCCAGGAAATGCGTGTCGATGATCACCCCGCTGACGAAGCCGAACCCGGCCGACATCTTCACCGCGCCCTTGCGGAGCGAATCGTCCGACGGGCCGCCATAGACCATGGTGGTGGACTGGCACGCGGCCCCGGCGCTGGTCCCCGCGACCACCGCGCCCTGGGCGCGGCGGCGGCGGATCGCCTCCAGCGTCTTGCAGCCGCCCAGCGTGTTGGTCAGCCGCATCTGGTCCCCGCCCGAGATGAAGACGATGTCGCAGCGGTCGATCATGTCGACGAACCGCTTGTCGTCGGCCTCGGGGCGGGTGCGGATGCGGATGTCGAGCGTCTCGGCCGCGCCCAGCCGGCCGAACACGCCGGCATAGCTTGGAAACACCTCCTCGGGGATGCTGCTGGCGGTGGTGATCACCCCGACCACCGGCGCCTCGACCTCCGTCATCTCCATCACCCGCTGCAGGATGACGGCCTCGGCCGTCTTGTCTTCGGCACCGCCGATGGCGACGAGGGGTCCGATACGGGCGATCTTCTGAGACATGTTCATCTTCTTTCGAGCCTTCTGCCGAATGGCGTCACCCGAACCTAGCCTCCCCGACGCCGGGATCACAGGCCATTTCCGCGCGGGCGGCGCGCTGCTAATGGACAAGACACGAATCGCCCGAAAATGTGACCAATCGGTGCATGCGCGCCACGGTCCGGGGCGCGACCGCGAAAGGACAGCCGCGATGACGTATTCCCTGGCGATCCACGGCGGCGCGGGCGTGATCTCGCGCGACCGCATGGCGGAGGGGGCCGAGCGGGCGCACCGCGCCGCGCTGGAGCGCATCCTGGCCGAGGGCGAGGCGGTGCTGGCGGCGGGGGGATCGGCGCTCGACGCGGTGACGGCCACCGTCGCCGCGCTCGAGGACGAGCCGCTCTTCAACGCGGGGCGCGGCGCCGTCTTCACCTCCGCCGGCGCCCAGGAGATGGACGCCGCGATCATGGACGGGCGCGACCGGCGCGCCGGCGCGGTCGCGGGGATCTTCGGGCCGCGCAACCCGATCCGCGCCGCCCGCGCGGTGATGGAGCGCACCGACCACGTCCTGATGATCGGCCAGGGCGCGCTCGACGTGGCCCGCGACGCGGCCCTGCCCTTCGAGGGGGCGGCGTATTTCCGCACCGAGGCGCGGTGGGACGCCCTGCAGGAGACGCTGCGCCAGATGGCCGCCGGCACGCTCGACGACGACCCCGCCCGCCGCCACGGCACCGTGGGCGCCGTGGCGCGCGACCGCGACGGCCACCTGGCTGCCGCCACCTCCACCGGCGGCATGACCGCCAAGCGGCCCGGGCGGGTGGGCGACAGCCCGATCCCCGGCGCGGGCACCTTCGCCTGCGACGCCACCTGCGCCGTCTCGGCCACCGGCGACGGCGAGGTGTTCATCCGCTGGGCCGCCGCGCACGAGATCGACGCCCGGATGCGGCTCGGCGGGCAGGATTGCGCCACCGCGGCTCACGGCATCGTGATGGGAGATCTGCACGCCAATGGCGGCTCCGGCGGGCTGATCGCGGTGGACCGCGACGGGCGGATCGCCCTGCCCTTCAACTGCGAGGGAATGTATCGCGGCTGGACGATCGAGGGCGGGCCGCGCGGCGTCGCGATCTACGGTCCCGCCGCGGACCCCGGCACCGACAGCGGCACCGACAGCGGCACGTAGCCCCGGCGCCGCTTCGCCCCGAGGCGCCGCGCGGCCAGCGCCTCGGCGGCCGCGCGGCTCGCCACCGTCTCCAGCATCACGCGCGAGGCGCCGCCGATCCGGCCCCATTCGCGCCGCACGCACCATTCCCCGAACAGGGTCGGCACCACCTCGACGTGATAGAAGCGCGCCATGCGCCGAGCGTGGTCGATCTTGCGCAGCATCTCCGCCCCTCCGGCCGCCATCCTAGCCTGCCTCCCCGCCCGCCGTCCCGCCCATCCCACCCGTCCCGACCAGCCCGCAGGCCGGGGCCGCGCCGCCGGGGGGGCGCAGGAACGGGCGGGCGATCCGCGCCCCCTCGCCCACATCGGCGGCGATCGCGGCGCGCAAAGCGTCCGCGTCGCGCGCGCGGAGCGCCGCCAGGATGTCGGCATGGCGGTCGAAGCTGCCCGGATCGCCCGCCGCCGCCACCGCGCGGCGCTGGAACGGGCCCAGCTGCAGCCAGACGCTCTCGATCATCGGCATCGCCGCCTGGTCGGGATTGACCTCCACCAGGGCGCGGTGGAAAGCGTGGTTCAGCGCCGTCAGCCGGTCCAGCTCGCCCGCCGCCGCGGCCGCCGCCATGCCCGCGTCGAGCGCCGCCATCCGGTCGGCCAGCCGGTCCGAGACATGCGGCAGGCTGCGCGTGGCGGCATGGCCCTCCAGCGCCACGCGCAGCGCCACCAGCTCCTCGAAGCGGCCCGCGCCCATGTCGGGGACCCGCAGGCGGCGCGTCTCCAGCACCTCGATCGCGTTCTCGGAATGGAGCCGGCGCACCGCCTCGCGCACCGGCGTCGGGCTCAGCCCGAAGGCCGCGGCGACCCCGCGCAGCGTCAGCGACGCGCCCGGCGGCAGCGCCCCGGTGATCAGCGCGTAACGCAGCCGCCCATAGGCGTATTCCTGGCCCGTCGCGCCGGCCGCGCGGTCGATCTCGGGCAGGTCGGGGTCCATCCGCTCGCTCCGGCGCGGTGATTGACACGCCTTCATACGAGTGTATCACATCTTTGCAAATGGTATCACGCCCGGACGGACGCCCATGGCCGACCTGACCCCGATCGACCGGCTGGCGGCCGACCACCCCGAGGTCGACGCCGTCTTCGCCTGCATCTGCGACCTGAACGGGGTGATGCGCGGCAAGCGCCTGCCGGCCGACCAGATCGACAAGGTGCGGGCCGGCGGCCTCAGGATGCCGCTGTCGCTGCTCGGCATGGATATCTGGGGCGAGGACGTGGAGGGCTCGGACCTCGTCTTCGACACCGGCGACGCCGACGGGATCTGCGAGCATACCGGCCGCCCGCTCAGCCTCCTGAACTGGACCGCGCGGCCCACCGCCTTCGTCCAGCTCTGGACCCGGCAGGAGGACGGGCGCCCGTTCCCGGGCGATCCGCGGCGGGCGCTGGCCGCGGCGGTGGAGCGCCTCGCGGCGATGGGCCTGACGCCGGTGGTCGCGACCGAGCTGGAATTCTACATCGTCGATCCCGCCCGCGCCGCGCCCAAGCCGCCCTGCTCGCCCGTCACCGGCAAGCGGCTCGACAGCGACGGCGCGCTGTCGCTCGACGAGCTGCAGCATTTCGACGCCCTCCTGAACGAGATCTACGACGGCTGCCGCGCCCAGGACATCCCCGCCGACAGCGCCATCTCGGAGAACGGCGCCGGCCAGTTCGAGATCAACTTCGCCCATGCCGCCGACGCGCTGAAGGCCGCCGACGACGCGGTGCTCTTCAAGCGGCTGGTGCGGGGGCTGGCGCGCAAGCACGGCTTCGCCGCCACCTTCATGGCCAAGCCCTACGGCGACCGGGCCGGGTCGGGGATGCATGCCCATGTCTCGCTGATCGACGCGGAGGGGCGCAACGCCTTCGACGGCGGCAACGCCGAGGGCACGCCGCTTCTGCGCCAGGCGGTCGCGGGCCTGCTCCGCACCATGCAGGAGAACGCGCTGGTCTTCGCCCCGCACGAGAACTCGTATCGCCGGCTCCTGCCCGGCGCCCATGCCCCCGCCGCCGTCGCCTGGGGCTACGAGAACCGCACCGTGGCGATCCGCATCCCCGGCGGCCCCTCCGCCGCACGGCGCATCGAGCACCGCGTCGCCGGCGCGGACGCCAATCCCTACCTGGTCCTCGCCTCGATCCTGGGCGGCATGGCGCTCGGGATCGAGCGGGGATGGGAGCCGCCCGCGCCGGTGGCGGGCGACGCCTATTCGATGCGCCTCGACCGGCTGCCGCCCGACTGGGCCTCGGCCATCGACGCCTTCTCGGGGGGCGCCCATGTCCCGGCCATCTACGCCCCGCGGCTGGTGCGGATGTTCGAGCAGACCAAGCGCCAGGAGCTGCGCCGCTTCACCCGCCACGTCACCGATTTCGAATACCATTCCTACCTGGAGGTGGTGTGATGCCCGCCGCCCCCTATCCCGGCACCGGCGACCACGTCGCCAGCTACTACGCCGCCACCGCCAATCCCGCCCCCGACCGCCCGCCGCTGGAAGGCGTCCACGAGGCCGATATCTGCGTCGTGGGCGCGGGGTTCTCGGGCCTGTCGACGGCGCTCGAACTGGCCGAGCGCGGCCACCGCGTCACCGTGATCGAGGGCGCGCGCGTGGGCTGGGGAGCGTCGGGGCGCAATGGCGGCCAGGTGGTCAACGGGCTGAACGCCGGGCTCGACACGTTCCGCCGCCGCTTCGGCGAGGGGGTCGCCCGCTTCGCCGCCGGGCTGATGCTCGAAGGCGGCGACATCATCCGCGACCGGGTGGCGCGCTACCGCATCGATTGCGACCTGAAGGACGGCAACGTCTTCGCCGCGCTGACGGGGCGCCACCTGCGCGACCTGGAGGCGAAGCGCGCGCTCTGGGCCTCCTACGGGCTCGACCACCTAGTGCCGCTGGACCGCGCCGGGATGCGCGACCACGCCGCCAGCGACCTCTATGCCGGGGGCCTCCTGGACCCGCGGGGCGGCCATCTCCACCCGCTGAACCTCGCCCTCGGCGAGGCCGCCGCATTGGAGGGCCTGGGCGGCGTCATCCACGAACGCTCCCCCGTCACCTCGGTCGACGCCGACGCCCCCCGCCCGGTGGTCCGCACCGAACGGGGCGAGGTCCGCGCCCGCACGCTGGTCCTGTGCGGCAACGCCTATCTGGGCGGCGCCGTGCCCGCGCTCGACCGGCGCGTCATGCCCGTCTCGACCCAGGTCATGGCGACGGAACCGCTGGGCGCCGAGCGCGCCCGCGCGCTGATGCCCGCCGGCACCTGCGTCGAGGACGTGCGCTACATCCTCGACTATTACCGCGTCTCGGCCGATCACCGGCTGCTGTTCGGCGGCGGCACCGTCTATGGCGGCAGCGATCCGCGCGACATCGCCGCCAAGCTGCGCCGCGCCATGGACCGGGTATTCCCGCAGCTGCGGGGCGTGGCGATCGAGCATGCCTGGTCGGGCAATTTCGCGCTCAGCTTCTCGCGCGTGCCGCAGATGGGGCGCCTCGGGCCCGGCACCTATTTCGCCATGGGCTATTCCGGGCACGGCGTCACCGGCTCGCACCTCTTCGGGCGCATCCTGGCCGAGGCCATCGACGGCGATCTGGGGCGGTTCGACACCTTCGCCGGCCTGCCCTGGCTGCCCTTCCCCGGGGGGCGCGCGCTCCGCGTCCCCTATTCCGTCCTGGGCTCCTGGTGGTACGGTCTGCGCGACCGCCTCGGGACCTGATTTCCTCATGGAGACCTGCATGATCCGGACGTTCCCCGCCGCCCTGATGATCCTCGCCGTGCCCGCCGCGGCGGCCGCGCAGGGCAGCCTGAACTTCTACAACTGGTCGGATTACATCGCCGACGACACCCTCTCGGGCTTCGAGGCGGAGACGGGCATCGACGTGAACTACGACGTGTTCGATTCCAACGAGGTGGTGGAGGCGCGGATGCTGACCGGCAGCACCGGCTACGACCTGGTGGTCCCGTCGCTCGAATTCATGGCCCGTCAGGCCCAGGCGGGGGTGTTCCAGCCGATCGACAAGAGCCAGATCCCCAATTACGACAACCTCGACCCGGAGATCCTGCGCATCGTCTCGGCCAACGACGAGGGCAACACCTATGGCGTGCCCTACATGATGTATTCGGTGGGCCCGGGCTACAACGTCGCGATGGTCGAGGAGCGTCTGCCCGATGCGGACATGGACAGCTGGTCGCTGGTCTTCGACCCCGACAACGCCGCGGCCCTGGCCGATTGCGGCATCGCCCTGCTCGACAGCCCGTCCGAGATCACCGCCGCGGCGCTGAACTACCTGGGCCTCGATCCCACCTCCGAGGATGCGGGCGACCTGGAACAGGCGATGGAGCTCCTCCAGGGCATCCGCCCGCACATCCGCTACTTCCATTCCTCGCAATACATCAACGACCTGGCCAATGGCGACATCTGCCTGGCGGTGGGCTATTCGGGCGACATCCTGCAGGCCAAGGACCGCGCCGCCGAGGCCGGCCAGGGGGTCGAGATCCGCTACACCATCCCCGCCGAGGGCGCGCAGCTCGGCTTCGACATGATGGTGATCCCGGCCGACGCGCCGAACCCGGAGGCCGCGCACCAGTTCATCAACTACTTCCTGCAACCGCAGGTGACGGCGGCGATCTCGGACGCGGTGTTCTACGCCAACGCCAACAAGGCCGCGACGGACCTGGTCTCGGACGAGGTGCGGACCGATCCCGGCATCTACCCGCCCGAGGAGACGCTGGCCAAGATGTATTCCGCCAAGCCCCATTCGGCCCGCTACGACCGCTCGCTGACCCGCGCCTGGACGGCGCTCAAGACCGGCCAGTAGGCGGCCTCCCCCGCGACGGAGAGCACCATGCCCGAGGACGCGCCCTTCGTCCGGCTCGAGGGATTGACCAAGCGCTTCGGCGGCTTCACCGCCGTCGAGGCGGTCGATCTCGAGATCCGCCGGGGGGAGCTCTTCTGCCTGCTGGGCGGGTCGGGCTGCGGCAAGTCCACGCTCCTGCGGATGCTCGCGGGGTTCGAGACGCCGAGCGCGGGGCGCATCCTGATCGAGGGCCGCGACATCGGCGCCGTGCCGCCCCATGCCCGCGACACCAACATGATGTTCCAGTCCTACGCGCTCTTTCCCCACATGAGCGTCGAGCGGAACGTGGGCTACGGGCTGCGCCGCGCGGGCCTGCCCCGCCGCGAGACCGCCGCCCGCGTGGCCGAGATGCTGGACCTGGTGCAGATGTCCCACCTGGCGCGGCGCCGGCCCGACAGCCTGTCGGGCGGCCAGCGCCAGCGGGTGGCGCTGGCCCGGGCGCTGGCGCGGCGGCCGAAGCTTCTGCTCCTCGACGAGCCGCTGGGCGCGCTCGACCGCAAGCTGCGCGAGGAGACGCAGCTCGAACTGGTCAAGATCCAGCAGGGCCTCGGCATCACCTTCGTCGTCGTCACCCACGACCAGGAAGAGGCGATGATCCTGGGCGACCGGCTGGGGATCATGCGCGAGGGCCGGATCGTCCAGGTGGGCACCCCGCACGAGATCTACGAATATCCCCGCTCCCGCTTCGTGGCCGATTTCATCGGCACGGTGAACCTGCTCGACGGCACCATCGCCGAGGACGCGGCGACCCATGCCCGCATCGCCTGCCCCGAGGCGGGCATCGACATCGTGGTGGACCACGCCGTCACCGGCGCGCGCGGCGCGGCCGTCGCCGTCGCGCTCCGCCCCGAGAAGATCGCCATCTCCCGCGATCCCCTGCCCCACGACAACCGGGTGGCGGGGCGGGTGGCCGACATCGTCTACAACGGCAACCTGTCGGTGTTCCACGTCACGCTCGACACCGGCCGCCGGCTGCGGGTCGCGCGCGCCAACGCGGTCCGGGCCGAGGACGCCCCCCTCGCCCCCGGCGACCGGGTGCATCTGGGCTGGAGCGGATCGGCCAGCGTCGTGGTCGCGCCATGAGGCGGCTGGTGGCGCTGGTGCCGCTCGCGTGGCTGGGGCTGTTCTTCCTCGTGCCCTTCGCGGTGCTGCTCAAGATCTCGCTGTCCGAGCCCGCCATCGCGCAGCCGCCCTTCCTGCCGCTGACCGACTGGGCCGAGGGCGTGCTCACGATCACCCTCAACCTCGGCAATTACGTCTTCCTGGGGCAGGACCCGCTCTACCTTCTGTCCTATCTCAGCTCGGTGCGGATCGCGGCGGTCTCGACGCTGATCACGCTCCTGATCGGCTACCCGATGGCCTATGCCATCGCCCGCGCCCGTCCCGCCCGGCGCACGCTCCTCTTGATGCTGGTGATCCTGCCGTTCTGGACCTCGTTCCTGCTGCGCGTCTATGCGTGGATCGGCATCCTCAAGGGCAACGGGATCGTCAACAATTTCCTGCTCTGGATCGGCGCGATCGACGCGCCGCTGGTGCTGATCCAGACCGATTTCGCGGTCTATCTGGGCATCGTCTACACCTACCTGCCGTTCATGATCCTGCCGCTCTACGCCACGCTGTCGCGCCTCGACGCGTCTTTGCTGGAGGCCGCGGCCGACCTGGGCGCGCGGCCCCTGACGACCTTCGCGACCGTCACGCTGCCGATGTCGTGGCCCGGCATCGTCGCGGGGTCGATGCTGGTCTTCATCCCCGCGGTGGGCGAATACGTGATCCCCGCGCTGCTGGGCGGGCCCGACACGCTGATGATCGGGTCGGTCCTGTGGAACGAGTTCTTCCTCAACCGCGACTGGCCGGTGGCCTCGGCGGTGGCGATCGTGATGGTGCTGGTGCTGGCGCTGCCGATCGCGCTGCTGCGCCGCGCCCAGGGCCGCGACGGGGACGCGGCGCCATGAAACGCGCGACCCCCCTCGCGATCGTCACCGCGGCGGGCTTCGCCTTCCTCTATGCGCCGATCCTCAGCCTGGTGATCTACTCGTTCAACGACAGCCGGCTGGTCACGGTCTGGGGCGGCTTCTCCACCCGCTGGTACGGGGCGCTCCTGAACGACCGGCAGATCCTCGACGCCGCCTGGATCAGCCTCCAGGTCGGGGTCGCGGCGGCCACGCTCGCCACGGTGATCGGCACCCTCGCCGCCTATGCGCTGACGCGCCACGGCCGGTTCCGGGGCCGCACGCTGCTGGGCGGGATCGTCACCGCGCCGCTCGTCATGCCCGAGGTGATCGTCGGCCTGTCGCTCCTGCTTCTCTTCGTCGCGCTCGAGGACCTGGCGGGATGGCCGGCCGGGCGCGGCTTCACCACCCTCGTCATCGCCCACGCCACCTTCGGCGCGGCCTTCGCGGCGGTGGTGATCCAGGCGCGGATCGGATCGCTCGACCGCGCCATCGAGGAGGCGGCGCAGGATCTCGGCGCGCGGCCGCTGCGGGTCTTCGTCGACGTGACGCTGCCGGGCCTCGCGCCGGCGCTGGTCTCGGCCTGGCTCCTGGCCTTCACGCTGTCGCTCGACGACGTGGTGATCGCCTCCTTCGTCTCGGGGCCCGGCGCCTCGACCCTGCCGATGGTGATCTTCTCCAAGGTGCGGCTCGGCGTCAGCCCCGAAGTCAACGCGCTCGCGACGCTCGTCATCCTCGTGGTATCGCTGGCGATCGGCCTGGCCGCCTGGGCGACGGCGCGCCGCGGCTAGGGGCGGTTGCGCGCGCCGGGGATCGGGCGCATAACCCGCACGGATACCCGACCGGATTTCTCGGAATGCGCCGCCCCGCCCGCCTGCCGCTCTGCCTCGCCGCCGCGCTCCTCGCGGCCGGGGCGATGGCGGCGCGGAGCGAGGCGCCGGGGCGCGCCGACCTCTCGCCCGAGGACCGCGCCCGCGTCGCCGCCGTGACCGCGCCGCCCGCCGCCTTCGACGCGCCCGAGACGTTCGAGGCGATGCAGGGCGGCGCCGGCACCTCCACCGCGCGGCCCGACCGCGACGCCTTCTCCCATCCGGCCGCGAACCTCTCCTTCGCCGAGGAGGAGCGGTTCAAGCTCGGCAACGCGCTCTTTCGCAAGCAATGGGTGGCGGCGCCCGCCTCCACCCGCGCCTCGGACGGGCTGGGGCCGCTCTACAACGCGCGGGCCTGCCAGAACTGCCACCTCAAGGACGGGCGCGGCCATCCCCCCGCCGCGGGCGAGCCGGCGGTGTCGATGCTGATCCGCCTCGCCCGGCCGCCGCGCGACGCCGACGAGGCGGAGCGGATCGCCTCCTTCCTCGCCCCCGCGATCCCCGACGACACCTATGGCGGGCAATTGCAGACCGCCGCGGTGCCGGGCCTGCCCCCCGAGGGGGACGTGGCGATCACCACCGAGGAGGTGCCGGTGACGCTGGACGACGGCACCGTGGTCCGCCTGCAAAAGCCCCATTACCGGGTGGAGAACCTGGGCTACGGGCCGCTCGACCCCGACGTGACGCTGTCGCCGCGCATCGCCAATCCGATGATCGGCATGGGCCTGATTCAGGCCATCCACCCCGACGACCTGATGGCCGACCCCGACGACGCCGACGGCGACGGGATCTCGGGGCGGATGGCGCTGGCCCGCGGCCATACCGACGCCCGGCCCTATCCCGGCCGCTTCGGCTGGAAGGCGCAATCGGGCAGCGTCCGCGAGCAGAGCGCCGAGGCCTTCGCCGGCGATATCGGCATCTCCTCGCCCGACATCGCCGCGCCCCACGGCGATTGCACCGATGCCCAGCCCGCCTGCCTGGCGATGCCCGACGGCGTGCAGGACGATCTGGGCCGGGGGGAGGCGACGGCCCAGGTCATGGACCTCGTGACCTTCTACGCCGAGAACCTGGCCGTGCCCGCCCGCCGCGACGTGGACGATCCGAAGGTGCTGCGCGGCAAGGCGCTGTTCCACCGGGCCGGCTGCCCGGCCTGCCACACGCCGAAATTCGTCACCCGGCGCGACGCCGCGAATCCCGCCCATGCCTTCCAGCTGATCTGGCCGCATTCCGATTTCCTGCTCCACGACATGGGGCCGGGGCTGGCCGACGGGCAGCGGGTCGGGGTGGCGGGCGGCGCCGAATGGCGCACCCAGCCGCTCTGGGGGATCGGGCTGACGGCGGCGGTGTCGGGGCGGACGCGGTTCCTCCACGATGGCCGCGCCCGCAACCTGGAGGAGGCGATCCTGTGGCATGGCGGCGAGGCGCAGGCCGCCCGCGACCGCTATGCCGGCCTCGACGCGGCCGATCGCGCCGCCCTGATCCGGTTCCTGGAGTCGCTATGAGAATCCCGACCGCCCTCGCCCTTTCCCTCGTCCTCGCCCTGCCCGCCGCCGCAGAGACGCCCGACGGGCCGGCGGTCGAGGCCGCCCTGTCCGCCGCCGCCGACACCGTGGCCACCGGATACGAGCGCGTCGCCACCTCCGCCGAGGCGCTGGTCACGGCGACCGACGCGCTCTGCGCCGAGCCGTCCGGGACCGCGCTGACCCGGGCACGCGACGCCTTCGCCGACGCCGTCCTCGCCTGGTCGCGGATGGAGCCGATCCGCTTCGGCCCGATCCTGTCGGACAATGCCGCCGAGCGGATGCACTTCTTCCCCGACCGGCGGGGGATCGGCCTGCGGCAGGTTCAGGCCGCGCTGGCCGAGACGGACCCGGCGGTGACCGACCCCGCCACCCTCGCCGGGCGCAGCGTGGCGCTGCAGGGGCTGGGGACGGCCGAATACCTGCTCCACGGGACGGAGGCCGGCACGCTCGCGACGCCCGAGGGCGCGTTCCGCTGCGACTTCGCCGCCGCGGTGGCCGCGCGCCTCGCCGCCACCGGGCAGGAGGTCGCGGATGCCTGGGCCGACCCGGAGGGCATCGCGCGGCGCTTCGCCCATCCGGCCCCGGACCACGCCGATTTCCAGAGCGTCGACGACGCGCTCCGCACCCTGGTCGGCGTCTTCACCAACGGGATGGAGGGGATCCATGACGGCCGCGTCGCCCCCTATCTGGAGGACGGCGCCGACATGACCGGCCCGCGCGGCGCGGCCTGGACGCGCTCGGGCCTTTCCGGCCCCGCGATCAAGGCCAACCTCGCCGGCCTCCGCGACCTCTTCGAGGGCGCCCGGATCGAGAGCCTGAACGCCGGGGATCACGCCCCCCTCTGGGACGAGATCGCCTTCGAATTCGACAACCTGCTCGCGCTGATGGGCGCCTTCACCGCCGACCCGCCCCCGCCGGAGGCCGAGCGGCGCGACCTGATCGGCGCCGTCTGGCTCGCCACCGGCACGCTGCGCGACACGTTCGGCGGGCGCATGGCGCCGGCCCTGGGGCAATCGGCGGCCTTCTCGGTCACGGACGGCGATTGATGGCGCAGTTCGGCCGCCGCGCGCTCCTGCAGGGGCTGGGCGCCGGGCTCGCCGCGTGGCCGTTCCGCGCCGCCGCCGCGGCCGGGCCGCTCTTCGCCGCCGCGCTGGTGGAGGGGGATGCCCACGCCATCGCCATCCTCGACCGCGACGGGGCGATCCTGCGCCGCCTGCCGCTGCCCGGGCGCGGCCATGACGTGACCCAGGGGCGGGGCTGGCTGGTGGCCTTCGCCCGCCGCCCCGGCACCTTCGCGCTGGCGATCGACCCGGCGGGAGGGCGCGCGCCGGTGGCCTTCGCCGCGCCGCCGGGGCGGCATTTCTACGGCCACGGCGTCTTCACCCCCGACGGCCTGCTGGCCGCGACCGAGAACGATTACGAGGCCGGGCGCGGCATGCTGGGCCTCTATGACCCCTCCGACGGCTTCGCCCGCATCGGCGAATGGCCGACCCACGGGATCGGCCCGCACGACCTGGCGCTGCTGCCCGGGGGCGCGCGGCTCGCGGTGGCGAATGGCGGCATGGACACCCATCCCGATACCGGCCGCGAGATCCTGAACCTCGCCTTCATGGAACCCTCGGTCGCGTTCCTCGACGCGCGCGACGGCACACTGCTGGAGCGTCACACCCTGCCGGCGGCGTGGTCGCGCCATTCCACCCGCCACATGGACCTGCTGCCCGACGGATCGGTCTTCGTGGGCTGCCAATGGCAGGGCGCGGCGGCGGAATGCCCGCCGCTGCTCTTGCGCTTCCGCTTCGGCGAGGGCCATGCCGCGCTGCCGCTCGGCGCGGCCGAGCGGGCCTTCGACGGCTATGTCGGATCGGTCGCCGCGAACCCGGCCCGGGGCACGGTGGCGCTGACCTCGCCCCATGGCGACGTGGCCGCGGTGGTCGAGGGGGCGACCGGGCGGCTCCTGCACCTCCACCGCCAGGCCGAGGTCTGCGGGGTGGCCCCCGCCGGCGCGGGCTTCGTGCGCTCCAGCGGCACCGGCGCCTTCGGCCCGGCGCGCCATGCGGGCCTGGCCTTCGACAACCACGTCCTCGCCCTCGATCCCGCGTCCCGGGCCGGCGATTGACGGGCGGACGCCGCGCCGCTACGCCTAGTCCGACCGTTTCTCTCAGGCTTACGGGCCGCGACCCGAAGGAACCGCTCCATGACACCTTTCCGCCCGGCGCTGCTCGCCACCCTCGCCGCCCTGCCCGCCACCGCGCAGGCGGCGCCGGACCCCGCCGCGGTGCTCGCCACCTATGCCGACATCGCGCAGGCGGGATACGGCGACGCGCTCGCCACCGCGCACGACCTCGACGCCGCGATCGCGGCGCTGCTGGACGATCCCACCCCCGACACGCTCGGGGCGGCGCGCGACGCCTGGCGCACGGCCCGCATTCCCTACCAGCAGACCGAGGTGTTCCGCTTCGGCAACCCGATCGTCGACGCGTGGGAGGGGCGGGTGAACGCCTGGCCGCTGGACGAGGGGCTGATCGACTATGTCGACGCCGCCTACGGGGACGAGAGCGAGTTCAACACCCTCTATACCGCCAATGTCATCGCCTCGGACGAGATCAATGTGGGCGGCACGCCCCTCGACGTGACCGAGATCACCCCCGCGCTTCTTCAGGACGGCCTGCAGGAGGCCGGCGGCGTCGAGGCCAACGTCGCCACCGGCTATCACGCGATCGAGTTCCTGCTCTGGGGCCAGGACCTGAACGGCACCGGCGCGGGCGCGGGCGACCGCCCCGCCACCGATTTCGCCACCGGCGCGGACTGCACCGGCGGCCATTGCGACCGGCGCGGCGCGTATCTCTCCGCCGCCTCCGACCTCCTCGTCGCCGATCTCGAGGAGATGGTCGCCAACTGGGAGGCGGACGGCCCCGCCCGCACCCGCCTGACCGACGCCGACCCGGCGGCGGGCCTCTCGGCGATGCTGGCGGGGATGGGATCGCTCTCCTACGGCGAGCTGGCGGGCGAGCGGATGAAGCTCGGCCTCCTGCTCCACGACCCCGAGGAGGAGCACGATTGCTTCTCCGACAACACCCATGTCTCGCACCTCTACGACGTGGTGGGCATCCGCAACGCCTATCTCGGCCGCTACGAGGGGCCCGACGGCACGGTGACCGAAGGGCCGTCCCTGTCGGGTCTCGTCGCCGCCGCCGATCCCGCCCTCGACGAGGAGATGCGCGCGCGCCTGGACGAGACCCGCGCCGCGATGCAGGCCATCGCCGACGCGGCCGCGGATGGCGAGAGCTACGACCAGCAGATCGCGGCGGGCAACCCGGACGGCAATGCCCGCGTCCAGGCGGCCATCGACGCCCTGATCGCGCAGACCCGCTCGATCGAGCGGGTGATCGCCGCGCTCGACCTCGGCGGCGTCACGATCGAGGGGTCCGACAGCCTCGACGCGGCCGGGGCCGTCTTCGAATAGCCGCCCCGACCACGCGGGCGGAACGGGCCGGCCGGTCCCGTTCCGCCGCCCAAGGCCCGACCGGCCGCATGGGCCCGCGGGTATCCGGGACCGTCGGACGTTTCGGCGGCCCGGAAAGCACGACCGGAAAGCAGGCCTATTGCGCCACGATCGAACACCATTCGGGATCGTTGATCCTGTAGGTGAAGGGATCGCGCGACAGAACCACGGTGCCGGGATCGAACGCTCGCTCCGCCGCGTCGAGATCCGGTTCGAGGCTCGGTCCCGCAGCCATGATGCCGGGCGGGGTCGCGGCTGTCGCAGTCTTTTTCGGACCGCCGCATTCCAGCCATCCAGGACAGGTAGGGGTGTCCTCTGTCGCGCTTCGGACCTGGGGCGCGGCACCCGCGAAGGCGGGCCCGCCCGAGGCGGGCGGTCCTCCCCGGAGGCCGGGCAACACATCGGGACGAGCGGCCAAAGCCCATCCCGCCATCCCGCCATCCGCACCGGATTTTCTTGCCGCACCGCAGCATCCCCGGTTGAAATTGCCGCGGTGCAGCATAACTTCTGTTCCGTCACGCAGCAAACCGCTCGGAAGGAGACCGACATGACCGATCCCAAGCAATTCGCCGCCGCCTTCGGCTTCGACCAATCCGCCGCAATGGACGGGATCAACACCGTCGCGCGCTTCAACGAGCGGTTCATCGGCCTCGCCCTCGACGCCGCGCGCGAGACGAACGACATCGCCGCCCGTACCACCGGCGAGGCGATCGAGAATGTCCGCACCGCCACCCGGCTGCGCGACGAGCCCGCCGAATACGGCCAGGCCGTCACCGAATTCGCCCGGAACCAGGCGGCGCTGATGGGCCGCGCGACCGAGGAATTCGGCCAGGTCTTCCAGACCGCGCAGGACCAGGCCGCCGATCTGGCCACCGAGGCGAGCGAACGGGCCGGCCACGACGCCGCCGCCAACGTCAACGCCGCCGCGAAAAAGGCCGAGCGGACGCGCAAATCCGCCTGAGCCCCGCGCGGGCAGGTCAAGGCAGGCGAGCAGTCGGGGGCGGGTCCGCACGGGCCCGCCCCCGAAACCGTGCCTAGCGGGCGACGAAGGTCCGCCCGTTCCAGCTGAGCGCCATCGGGGCGCCGCCATGGGCCTGCATGCGGATCGTGGGCACGGCGCCCGGCCCCACGGTCGGGCCGATGCCCAGCACCTCGGCCTTGCGCTCCAGCAGGTCGCCCTCCCGCACATAGAGGTGGATCGAACAGGCCTGCATCCCGCAGAATCCGCTCTGCCCGCCGGAGGAACAGGCGATCCCCTCATGCGCCACCATCAGGTCGGCGCGGCCGTCGCCGGTCAGGTCGCGCTCCACGAAGGCCTCCGGCGCGATGCGTCCGGGGCCGCCGCAGGCCGCCGCGATCTCCTGCTCCATCAGGTAGCGCGCCGCGTTCGAGTCCTGCGCGGCCGCCGGCCCCGACAGGAGGGCCAGGAAGGCCGCGGCCGCAGCCGCCCCGTGTCTTGCCGTCATGTGCGATTTCCCTTTCCGGACATGGTCCCGCGCGCCGCTCACCCGGCCTCCGCCGAATCGGGCTGGTCGGACGGGTCGGGCTGGACGACGACGCCCCAGGGCTGCTGGCCGACCTCGATCGACCGGATCGCCTTCTCCGCCGCCACGTCGATGACCGTCACGTCGTTCGAATTGCCGTTCGTGGTGATCAGGTAATCCTGCTCCGGCGTGAAGGCCAGTTGCCAGACCCGCTGGCCCACGATGATGTAGTCGATCACCTCCAGCGTCTCGCCGTCGATCACCGCGACGCGGTTCGCCGGCCCCAGCGCCACGAAGACCCGCGACCCGTCCCGGGTGACCTTCACGCCCACGGGTTGCAGCCATTCGGGCTGGACGCCCGGCACCTCGAAGGTGATCTTGTCCACCAGTTCCGGCGTGCCGTCGGGGGCGATGTCCATCACGCTGACCGTGCCGCCGATCTCGGACGAGACATAGAGGCGGCTGCCATCCTCGGTATATTGCGCATAGCGCGGGCGCTGGTCGACCAGCACGTTGTGCTTGATCTCGTAATCCTCGGTGGAGATGAAATGCGCCATGTTCGTCGTCTCGGACGTGTTCACGACGAAGGCGCCGTCGGGGCTGATCGCCATCCCCTCGGGCTCCACGCCCACCGGCACCTCGGCCAGGATGCGCTCGGCCTCGGTGTCGGTGACCGTCACCAGGTTGTCGTCCTCGTTGGCGATGTAGAGGGGGTTGCCGCTTTCGGCCAGGACGAACAATTCCGGGTCCGGCCCCGAGGGCAGCGTGCCGACCTCCTCGTAGGTCTCCGCGTCGAAGACCCGCACCAGGTCGTCGTCGCTGGCGCAGACATAGACCCGCGTGCCGTCGGGGCTGATGGTGATGCCGCGCGGCCGGTTGCCGGCGGGGAACTCCGCGAGCACCTCCCAGGTGTCGCTGTCGATCACGCTGATCGTGTTGCCCTTCTCGTTCGAGACGAAGATCTTGTTGGCCAGCGCCGGCGACGCGGCCGCGATCGTCAGGGCGGCGGCAAGGAGGGGGTGGCGGATCATCGGGAACCTCACTGGAAGGCGGTACAATCGGATTCGGGACGGTCGAGCCCCATCGTGTCGAGCGGCGAGACCTGGTGCAGGAACCCCTCCTGCGGCGAGGTCGAGACGGTGATCCGCCCGTCATAGAGCAGGATCGACTGCCGCATCTGCCCGTTCCAGTCGCGGAAGGTCAGCGGCTGGCCCTTGAAGGCCGCGATCTCGAAGGCGTCCGACAGCATGTACTCGCGCAAGGCCCCCGGATCGGCGCTGCCGGTCCGCGTCACCGCCTCGCCCACCACGCGGAGCGCCAGCCAGGTCAGGTAATCCCCCTCGCGCACGTAACGCGAGGTCAGCGCCTCGAACCGCCGCTGGAACTGGGTCGCGCCCCAGGCCTCCAGCGCCGGGTTGAAGGCCACCGGGCGCAGCCCGGCCGATCCCATCACCGCCCGCGGCGTCCACTGGTGGAACGGCAGGTAGGGCGCGAACACGTCCGAGGCGTCGGCGGCCAGCACCACGTCGTGTTCGGGCGCGTCCTGCAGGTCCACGGGCAGCTGGCGCTGCACCTGCGTGGTGCCGCTGTCGGTACGCCGCGAGCCGCCCGTATCCTCGAATTCCCGCTCGCCCACGATCTCCAGGCCGAACTTCGCGGCGGCGCGGCGATAGGCGTCGGCCAGCGCCCGGTCGGGCGGGTTCGACCCGTGCACCAGATAGAGCCGGCGCCATTGCTTCCACGCCGCGAACTGCACCACCGCGTCGGCCAGCATCGCGGTCGAGGGCGCGACATGCAGCAGGTTGCCCCGGCAGGCCCCGTCACGCAGGTCCACGTCCGGCGCCCGCGCGTTGAAGACGAGCGCCGCCTCCCCCGCCCGCTCGGCCAGGCGCAGCAGGTCGTCGCGCTCGGCCAGCACCACGAACAGGTCGATGCCCTCCGCGATCAGCCGGTCGAGCGCCGCGTCGGCCTCCCCGGGCGGAACGGCGACGGTCCGCGTCTCGTAGGTCTGGCCCAGGAAGGCGCCGGTGGTGCCGTTGTCCTCGTCGGCCAGCGCCGCCCCGGCGAAGGCCAGATCCTCCGGCACCGCGTCGAAGCGCGAGATCGGCGCCAGCGTCGGGTAATCGACGCGCAGCACCGCCGCGCGCACCTCCTGCGCCGCGGCGGGCCCGACCCACAGGCAGACAAGGACGGCGATCGCCGCCCGCGTGATCTGTGCCAAACAATCCTCCCGTTCCGGCGCCCCGCGCCGGCAGGGGACCAGAGCCCTGCCCTCCCCCGCCACCGCGACCTTAGGATGAGTTGAGCGCGGCGGTCCAGCCGGTCATCCTCGCGGCCATGCTGCGCGTCCTCCTCCTCCTTCTGCTGTGCCTCGGCCCCGTCGGCCCCGCCGCCGCGCAGGGCGGCGCGCCGGTGCCCGAGGGGGCGCGGATCGCCTTCCTGGGCCTCACCTGGATCGACACCTCGACCGAGGGCGACTATTTCGGCGACCGCCCCGACGAGGCCGCGCGCCTGCGGATGGCGGGCGCGATGGTGCGCGAGCGTTTCGCCGCCGAGGGCTACGAGTTCCTCGACCTCGCCCCCGTCGCCCAGCGGCTGGAAGCGACCGTCAACCCCGCCAAGTGCTATGGATGCGACACCCGGATGGGCGAGGTGCTCGGCGCCGATTACGTATTGGTGGGGGAGGTGCAGAAGGTGTCGAACCTTATCATCGACATGAACCTGCAATTGCGCGCCGTGCCCTCGGGCGATCTGGCGGCGGGCCGCTCGGTGTCGATCCGCGGCAATACCGACGACAGCTGGGCGCGCGGCATCCGCTACCTGCTCGACAACGCGATCTTCGACGGGGAGGACGGAAAGTGAGACGGCATCTGGCCCTGGCGCTTCCGGCGCTCCTGGTGCCCGGCTGGGCCCTCGCCCAGGCGGCCGAGCGGCAGGAGGTCGCGGTCAGCGTGGCGCTGGCCGCCGCGCCCGCCGCGGTCTGGGAGGTCGCCGGCGATTTCGGCGATTTCACCTGGCACCCGGCGGTCCATGCCCAGACCGGGGACGGCCGCACCCGCACCCTCGTCCTCGGAGAGGCCGGCGGCCCCACGATCGAGGAGGAACTGATCGCCACCGACCCGGAGGCGATGCGCTATGCCTACCGGATCACCGACGTGGACGTGACGGTGCTGCCGGTGAGCGATTACACGTCCGAATTGTCGGTGCGCCCGCGCGACGGCGGCGGCTCGGTCATGTCCTGGCACGGCACCTTCCGGCGCGGCGACCCGGGCGCGGAGCCCGGCCCGGGGACGGACGACGCCGCCGCCATCGCGGCCGTCACCGGCATCTACGAGGCCGGGATGGCCGCCCTGGCGGACCGGTTCGGCACCCCCGACCCCTGACGCCTCAGGGCGCCTCGGGCCGGGCCTCCACCACCTCCAGGTCGTATCCCGCCGCCGCCCAGCCGTCGACGCCCTCGGGCATCCAGCGGACATCGCCGTAGCCCTCGGCGATGGCGCGGCGGGCGGCGTTCCAGCTCATCCAGCAATCCGCCTTGCAGAAGAAGACGATCGCCGCGTCCGGGTCGCCGCCGGTCGCATCGGCCAGACCGTCGAGGAAATAGGCCCGCGTCACCTCCGCGATCTCGCCATAGCCGGTATTGGGCAGCCACAGGGCGCCGGGGATCGTCTCGTGCGGCGGCTCGCGCCAGATCGTGCCCTCGGGCAGGCCCCGGGGCCGGGGCGTGCGCGGCAGCACGTCGACGAAGGCGGCGGCGTCCCGCTCCCACAGGTCCCGCGCCGTGCCCACGTCGAGCACCGTGCCGCCGGTCAGCCGGTCGGGTACCGGCGCGCGGTATTCCTCCATCCGGTAGCCGTCGGGTTCGGCCACCTGCGCCCCGGCCGGCGCGGCCAGGCACAGCGCCACCGCCAGCGCCCGGATCACGGGGACGCATCCAGCATCGCCGTGCCCATGTCGTCGACCAGCGGCACGCCCGCCGCGCGCAGGATCTCGTCGATGCGGTCCTGGTTGCGCCGGATGAGGGAATTCAGCTCCCGCTCCCACACCTTCTCGCCGTGCCGCACCCCCATGGTGATGCGATAGAACAGGCGCGGCGGCAGCGTCTCCTTCAGGAGCGGCGTCACCGTCATGCCGGGATGGGACCGCGCGACCAGCGGGCCGCCGATCGGCCCCCACAGGATCGCGGCGTCGATCTCTCCCGCCTCCAGGTCCGCCAGCATGTCCTCGGCCGGGCTCTCGTAGCGGCGGTCGACCACCAGCGCATAGGGGCGCGCCGCGCCCATCAGGCCGTTCCGCGCCATGTGGGTGGCCGGCGGCGACCCGGCGATGATGCCGATGCGGGCCGTCTGCAGCGCCGGGTCGGACAGCGCGTCTACGCCGGCCAGCGGCCCGTCGGCGGGCACGATCAGCGCATAGGCCGAGGTCATGTAATGGTTGGTGTTCTGCACCATCTCGTGGCCCTGGGCATAGCCCATCACCACGTCGCAGCGCCCAGCCCCCAGCGTGTTGCGGATGAACCCCGTCGCCATCGGGTACCAGGTATAGGTCAGCTCGCGCCCCAGCTCCGCGGCGAACAGCTCGGCCAGCGCGTTCTCGTAGCCGCTGCCGTCCTCGGCCGACATCGGGTCGTTGGCCGGATCGGCGCAGACGCGGAACGCGTCCTCCGGCGTCAGGTCGGAGGTCTGCGCCGCGGCCGGGCCCGCCCCCAGGGGCAGGACCGTCAGCAGCAGCAGGACCGTCCTACGCGCCCATGCAGGCATCTTCGGCCTCTTGGATCATGTCGGTCTTCTCTGCCTTCTGGGCGGGGCGGCCGCGGGGTAGGTCGCCGACGCCGCGCGCCAGCAGATAGACATAGATGTCGTCGAGGTAGCACATCACGTTCTGGTTGGTGCCGAAGGCCGGCATGACCTGGTTCTGCGAATTGCTCACATCCTGCTTGCCGTTCACCACCACCCCGTAGAATTCGTAGTAATCCATGTTCTGCACCGACTCGATCAGCGCCGGCGCATAGGACGAGCCCATCCCGTCGGGCCCGTGGCAGACATGGCATTCCGAATGGTAGCGGCGGAAGCCCGAATAGGTCAGCCAGTCCACGGTGCCGTCGGCGGCGATGTTGAAGGTCGGCGTGTCCTCGGCGGTGTAGTAGCGCCCGTTCTCTTCGCGGGCGACGGCGAAATCGCCGTGCCCCGCCGGCGCGGCCGAGGATTGATCGCCCTCCGAGCCCCCCGCGCCGTCCGAACTCTCTGCCGAGGCCGCGCCGTCCCCCTCTGCGGGGGCCGCGTCCTCGGGGTCCGATATCGTCACCGATCCCTGCCCGTTCTCGCCGCCCTCGGGCGTCGGCGCGGTCTCCGCCCCCTCGACGCCCTGCTGTTCGGTCGCCGTGCCCGCGGGGTCGGTGGGGGCCGGATCGGCCGTGGCCGGGGCGCCGCCGGATTCCTGCCCGGAGCCGGTCCCGTCCTCGGGCGGGCCGCCCTCGCCCCCGGTATCGGCGCCGGTCATGGTCTTGGACCCCTCGCCGGACTGGTCGGTGGCCTCCACCGGGGCGGTCGCGGCGCCCGAGACGGGCTGGCGTTCGGTTTCCGCCGCGCCCTCCAACTGGCAGCCGGGTTCCGTGTTCATGTCCTCGGGGCAATCGGACCCCGAACTTTCCTGCGCCGATACGAAGGTCGCCATGCCGAGCGTCAGGGCGGTGGCGGCCAGGAATGTGATACTGTTACGGGTCATTGCCGTTCCTCGGGAACCATGAGGGAAACAAGGGGCCGGCACGCCCGCGAACGGCGTGCCGGCCCGGATGGGCGCGACCGGCGGTCAGCCCTCGTCGCTGGACGCCGCGGCGCCCTCGCTGTCGCCGCTGCCGCTCGACACCGCCGAATCGGGCAGCGCGAAGACGGTCAGCTGGCCGCCGAGCGCGGTATAGTCGCTGAGCGCGGAATAGCCGCCCACGGCGCCCAGCCCCTCGTTGGGATTGGTCAGGCCCGCCGCCAGGCCGATGCCGGCCCAGCCGCCGACGCCCGACAGGATCGCCACGTGCTGCTTGCCGTCATGCATGTAGGTCATGACGTTGCCGATGATCCCCGACGGCGTCTTGAACTTGTAGAGCTCCTCGCCCGTCTCGGCGTCGACGGCCTTCAGGTAGCCCTCCAGCGTGCCGTAGAAGACGACGTTGCCCGCCGTCGCCAGCGCGCCCGACCAGACCGAGAACTGCTCCGGCAGGGACCACTTGATCTCGTTCGTGGCCCCGTCCCAGGCGATGAAGTTGCCCATCCCGCCATGGCTGTCGGGGGCGGGATACATCGACAGGGTCGCGCCCACATAGGGCTGGCCCGCGGTGTAGGAGACCCGGAACGGCTCGTAATCCATGCACACGTGGTTCGTGGGCACGTAGAACAGCTCCGTCTCGGGGCTGTAGGCGGCCGGCTGCTGGTCCTTGGTGCCGAGCGCCGCGGGGCAGACGCCGGTGGTGTTGGTGTCCTCGCCGTTCTGCTCGGTGGAATATTCGGCCACGACCTGCGGGCGCCCGTATTCCTCCGATTCGGGGTCCATGACCACTTCGGTCGCCCAGTTCACCGCCGGGTCGTACTTGTCCGCCGACAGCAATTCGCCGGTGACGCGGTCCATCTTGTAGACGAAGCCGTTGCGGTCGAAATGGGTCAGCAGCTGCCGCTCCTCGCCGTCGACCTCCTGCTCGGTCAGGATCATCTCGTTGACGCCGTCGTAATCCCATTCGTCGTGGGGCGTCATCTGATAGAACCACTTGGCCATCCCGTCATCGGGATCGCGGGCCATGATCGTCATCGACCACTTGTTGTCGCCCGGACGCTGCGCCGGGTTCCAGGTGGAGGGGTTGCCGGTGCCGTAATAGATCAGGTCGGCCTCGGGGTCGTAGGCGTACCAGCCCCAGGTGGTGCCGCCGCCGATCTGCCACTGGTCGCCCTCCCAGCTGTCGATCGAGGAATTCTCGCCGATCGGCTCGCCCAGATGGGTGGTGTTCTCGGGATCGACCAGCATCTCCTCGTCGGGGCCGGTGGAATAGGCGCGCCATTCGCGCTCGCCGGTCTCCATGTTGTAGGCGGTGACGTGGCCGCGCACGCCGAATTCCCCGCCCGAGATGCCGACGATGATCTTGTCCTTCACCGGCATCACGGTGGCGGTGTTGGTCTCGCCCTTCGAGGCGTCGCCGTTCTGCGCCTCCCACAGCACCTCGCCCGATTCCGCGTCGAGCGCGACGATCTTGGTGTCGGCCTGGTGGAGGAAGATCTTGCCGTCGGCATAGGCGACGCCGCGATAGACCGTGTCGCAGCACATCACCGGGATCACCTCCTGGTTCTGGCGCGGCTCGTACTTCCACTTGATGACGCCGTCATTGGCCAGGTCGAGCGCATAGACGATGTTGGGGAAGGGCGTGTGCACGTACATCGTGTCGCCGATCACCAGCGGCGAGCCCTCGTGGCCGCGCAGCACCCCGGTCGAGAAGGTCCAGACCGGCTGGATGTCGCCCACGTTCTCGGCGGTGATCTGGTCCAGCTCGGAATAGCGCTGGTTCTTGTAGTCGCCGGTCTGGATCGCCCATTGATCGGCGTTGTCGATCTGGCTCATCAGGTCGTCGTTGGCCTGCGCGGCCATCGACGTGCCCACGACCAGGCTCGAAGTCAAAAGCAACAGCTTCTTCATTGTCTCACTCCCTTGTTGATGGCGGCGGACCGCGCGGTCCGCCACGGCTTGGCCGCGACCCGTCTCAATTCCTCCCCGACGGACCCGCGGCCGGTCCCGGGCTCACGATCCCTCGCCCTCCGCCGCCTCGGGGAAGGTCGCCAGGTACGCGATCACGTCCTGGCGTTCCGCCTCGTCGCGCAACCCGGGGAAGGCCATCTTCGTGCCGCTCACCGTGGCGCGCGGGTTTTCGAGGAATTCCGCGAGGGTCTCGGGCGTCCATTGCTTCCCCTCGCCCCATTGCGTCATCGCGTCGGAATAGGAGAAGTCCTCGACCGCGGCCACGTCGCGCCCCACGACGCCGTTCAGCACCGGGCCGATCTTGTTGCGGGCGTCCTCGCCCACCGCGTGGCAGGCCATGCACTTGCGGAACACCCGCTCGCCGGCCTCGGCGTCGCCGGCCACGTCCGCGCCGGCCTCCTGGGCGGTGGCTCCCACCGCCGGGACCAGGGCCAGGACCAGCGCCGCCATACTCATCTTCACCATTCGGGGGATCTCCCTTTCCCGTTGCGTCGCGCCGTGCCGCCCGGGGCGGATCGGGGCGTGGTTCCAGCCTCGCTCCGGGCGGCCCCCGCCGCCAGAGCCGAAAGGTCGCATCGCCGGATCAATACTCCACCACGGCGCGGATGGACTTGCCCTCGTGCATGAGGTCGAAGCCGTGGTTGATGTCGTCGAGGGCGA
>CANKVU010000003.1 GCA_947487205.1 uncultured Paracoccaceae bacterium
AGAGATCAGACATGTCACCGCTCTGTTTTCGCGCGATGAATCATGCCCCTCCGCTGCAATCAATGGGTCCTGACCCTAGGACCGGTCTCGAGAGCATGGTCCTGTCGAAACCCGTCTTGGCCGAGGCCATTTCCATCGCGACGAGGCCGTGCCAGAGCCACCGGAGGGCAGTACGGATGTGCTTGATCCGGGCGTCGCCGACGGGGGTCTTGTCGACCTCGCGCGCCTCGGTGCCAAACATCGCCACGGACTGACCGGTGGACAGCTGGCCAATATAGGTTTCCATCAGTTCGGCGAATTCAGGGTGGAGTGGCGGGACGACACGCATGGTCGGCTGGACCAGGCCGGACAGCTCCTCCGGCGAGACATTGGGGAGCAGATCCATCGGGACCATGTTGGAGCCGCGCAGACTGTTCAACTTGATCACGCCCTTGATCACCGCGGCGATCGTCTTGTCCGGTAGACCGGGAGCGAAGTCCCGGATCTTCCCGGCGGTCAGGGCCGCGATCGAGATTCCGCGACGCCGGCACTGGTTGGCCAGCGATATCACCGAAAAGATCTCGAAATTCCCGAAGATTTCGGGATTGTCCCGCTGGCCTGAAAGATAGGCGAGAAGGTCGGCCCAGTCGTCATCGCACATGTGGAAGGCAGCGGGCGCCTCTCGCGCGCGGGTGACGACGTCGAGGATCGAGGCGTATTCCTTCGCCCATTTCCGGGCGTCCTTCTTGTTCTTCAGCCCGCTGCGTACGAGGAGAGTCCCGCCCTCGAGGCTGTGGTCGACGAAGTACTCGAGATCGGAGCGACTGGCGGGCAGGTCCTCGGGGGACGTGATGCCGTAGGCCCAGAAGATCTTCCTTGCCTTGTTCAGCGCGGCCCGCTTGTGCGCCTTGGTGCCTTCCGATTTCCAGACGTCGTTGAAGGCTCCTCGCTTGAGCTCCGCCAGGATGTGCGAGGGCGCGACGACAGGGTCGATTTCGATGTCGAACATAGGGTTTTCCAGTTTTGTGTTCTGTTTCAGTTTGGTGAGTGATGGGAGCGGGCCGCTGCTCCTCCGAAAATCGATCCGGAGCGCAGCCCGAACGGGGCTGGGGGGGGGCTGTTTGAGGCGGACAGGCTGTCGGACCCTCGAACCAGGTCCGACAAGATGTCGGAGTCGATTTGGGGCGCAGCAGCGGTCGGCAGATCGACATGCAAGCGCGGGATACCGCGACGCCCGGATGGGGTTTGCGCGGGATCATGGGCTCGCCGCTCCGGCGGAGCCGCTAACGCCGCGGCAGAGTTCGAGCGTTGGGCGAAACCGATGCAGTTTCCCGATCCGGATCGAGGAAACCGTCCTGCCGGTCAGTTCGCGGTAGTATTTCGTGCGATCACGGGTGGTCTCATCGCAGACCAGAGTCCGCCACTCATCCAGGGAGAGGAGGTCGCCGCACAGGATCGTCCGGTCATCGTCCGTGGCGGAAATCCAGGCGACGAGCGGATCGCGAAAGCCCTCGCACAGGAGTACGTCTGTCAGAGGAACGAGACGGTGTTTTTCCGGTCCGGGATCGACCCCGTTCCTGCGCAGGATCTTTCGCACGCTGTCCGGCCCGGCCTTCCAGCGAGATCCTATCTGCTTCTTCGACAGATCGGGGAACGGGGACCGTTGCAGTCGCAGGGCGAGTACTCGTGTCGCGCTGGCGCTACGTGGCGTGAGCCCCACTTCCGCGATGTCGGTCTGCCGCAGCGGCTTGGCAGGGGAAGGAGTGGACGCGGGCGGGTCCTCGGTGCATGTCCCCGCGTGCGCCCCGCGCTTCTGTAGACGCGAATGGTCGCTGTCGTGCGTCATGTCCGGCCATCCCCAGGCAAGAGGGGGGCCATTCGCCGGCCAGAATGCGGGAGTGAGAGCCGGATTTCCCCGATGGGCGCGGCCGAAAAGAAATGCTTGACTACCGCTCTGGTGGCGGACAATCGATGATAAACACGCTCAGGGAGTTGACAGAATCTTGCCAGAAACCGGTGCCATCCGGTGCCTTTCAGTGCCATTTCAGGGGTTTGAACCCCGACAGGGCCGGCCCGGAAGTCTTTGGAATTTCGGCTTGTATTCCTTGGGCTTGCGCGTCTATACCCGTCGGCGGTGACGTGGCCGAGTGGTCGAAGGCGCTCCCCTGCTAAGGGAGTAGACGGGAAACCGTCTCGAGGGTTCGAATCCCTTCGTCACCGCCACTTGCCCTCGCGAAAGCGTTCTCCCGACCCGGCTGCGGCCGGATTTTCTCGGTGTTTTCGAGGGTTGTGCGGGAGGGGCTGAGCACTTGTCCCGGTGCGAGGAGGCTCGGAAGCGGTCTCTCTGGGCCCATATTCTCCGGACCTCATGACTGCGCAGTTTTGGTGAATAGCTTGCAACTATCCGAAATTTAACGTTTTTCCGAGGCCCCACCTGAACACTTCGATGTCAGTGGCGTTCGTGAAAAAGGAACCGGGATCGAGTATTCAACAGGCGGATCATCGCCTTGCTGCGCTGGATCAATCAGCGGGAAGAGCCGGCGTCTTCACCTTCTCTTATGTGTGCCAAAGCCTCGTTCTCACCGAGTCCGAACGTGTCACCTAGGTTCTTAGGAAGTGAGGACATTGCCCGAACGCGGCGTATGACGAGATCATCGCCACGGCCGTCAAACGCTCGCTTTGGTTTCCGGCAGCGACGATGTCGCAACGACGTGTGAGGCGGTCGAGCGGAGCGGTCGTCATCTTTCCGTCTCCCAGCAGGTCCGCCCAGCAGATCCACCGCAGCGGGACGGCCTTGTGGAGCCCGGGCACCTCGACCACCTCGGTGATCGCCAAGCCGCTCGTCCGGGTGCGATCCACGGCCTAGGGCATGAAATCATCGGGGAATCACGCCGCGCCTCGCGCTCCGTCGGGCACCTCTCTTCTGGGTCGAGAGCCTGTGAGGGGTGTCCGCCCAAGCGGGGGCAGGGTCACAACCGAATGGCGCCGCTTGCGCGGGGTGATCGTCAATGAGCGTGGGGTGCGAGGGTCTCGTGCGTGTGGGGCGTAGCGTGGTTGGCGTCGAACCAGGCTTGGGCTTCCGCCTTGGCCTTCTCAAGCTGCGGCGGCGCCAATCGTGTCTCCGTGGCCCCCCGCATGAGATGCGCTTCGGCGTGCCCGCCATTGGCGGCCAGGTTGAACCATTTATGCGCCTGCACGAAGTCCTGCGGAGCGCCCGTCCCCTCGAACCTCATGAGCCCCAGATAGTACATGGCCTTGTGGTTCCACCGCGCGGCGGCCTTGGAGAAGTAGTCCACCGCCTTTACGGGGTCCGCGGATCCGGCAAGGCCGCGCATGTGGATGAAGCCGGCATCGACCTGGGCGTCGAGGAAGCCATGATCGGCCGCCTGTTCGAAATGAGCCAGGGCCGCCCCCATGTCCACCGGGAGGCCGTCGCCGTAGAGATAGATCTCCCCCAGGCGGTAGGAGCTCTCGGCGAGGCCGCGATCGGCGGCGGCTTCGTACCAGGTCGCCGCCTTCGGCACGTTTTTCCTGGTGTACTGACCCGATTGCAGGAAAGTGCCGATGCGGTGCATCGCCGGCGGAAAGCCAGCCTCGGCCGCGGTCTGGATCGCCTCGACCGCCGCCGCGGGGTCCGAGGGCTTATCCTCCAGTTCCATCTCGCCGGCGAAGTAAGCCCCCTCGGCACTGCCCCGCTCCGCGGCGCGCCGGAAATACGCGATCGCCTGATCCCGGTCAGGGTGCACGATCTCGCCCATCCCGGTGCGGTGAATGTGCCCGAGGCTCACGAGCGCATTCGGATTGTCCTGCTCGGCGGCCTTGCGAAACCATGCGAGGGCCTGTCCCAGATCCGCCTCCCCGAGGGCGCCGGAGAGATAAAGCCCCGCGAGATTGCTCTGGGCCGCCGGATTCCCGTCCTCGGCCAGCCGGGACCAGATTTCCCGCGCTTCTTCCGCGTCGCCCGACCGCAAGGCCGCGAGGGCGGCGTCGGATTGCCCCCCGGACTCATTGGCCGGGGCGGAAAGTGGCCAAACGACGAGGAGGATCCCACCAAGGAGGCAAAGTGGTGCGCGAAGATACCTGCCCATTCCGATCTTCCCTTCCGTTCCGTGATGTCATCGCTTCACGGGTCGCGACGCGATGTACGGCTCCCTTGTCGACTTGGCAAACTTGGTTGAAAACTGTCCAGTAATTTCTCTCTGTAGGTGTTCTCTCGTGAGACATGGCCGGCCTCCGTCCCCACGGCGCATCTGGATGCTGACACGCCGGCATCTCATGCTGGCGCTTCCCGCCCTGGGGATCGCCAGCCGTGGGACGGCCGAACTCGATCTCGCCGCGCCGCGACTCCGGTCAACGCTCGGCGCCTTTGTCGACGTGATCGTTCCCCCAGATGCCACGCCGGGCGCATCCGGGCTGGGCCTCCACGACGCGCTCCTCGCCATGGCCCCCGGGCGGCCGAACTATCCGGCCCTCCTGTCCGAGGGCACCGCCTGGCTGGACGAGAGCGCGGGAGGGAACTTCGCCACGGCCCATCCGAAACAGCAGCAGGGTGTGGTCGAGATCGCTTTTGCGGCGAAGCCCGGCACGCTGCCCCGCGTCTTCGCCGAGTTCCTGCGGCAGGACATCATGCGACTCTACTACGCGAACCCCCTGTCCTGGACGGGTCTGATCGACGGTCCGCCGCAGCCCATGGGATATCTCGACGCGCATCTGCCTCCGGGATTTCATCCGTGAACGATGTCCTCGTGATCGGTGCCGGCGCTGGCGGCGGTGCCGCCGCCTATGCGCTCTGCCGGGCGGGACTGACGGTCACGCTTCTCGATGCGGGCCCGACCTACGATCCGGCCATCGACTATCGCCTCGACGAGCCGGATTGGGAAAGCCCGTTTCCCGCGAAGGTGCCGTCCGAAATCTTCTATACAATGGCCCAGCTGCAGGAACTGTCTTCGGAACACGATGACCTGCGGTCCTGGAACCACATCACCGGCCGCTGGAATCCCGGCCCTCGGCGCCTCTCCTCCGGGTATCACCATGTCCGGGGGGTGGGCGGCAGCACGCTGCATTATACCGGCGAAGCGCATCGCTTGCACCCGCGTGCCCTTCGCGTTGCCAGCCTGACCGGGTCCGGAACCGATTGGCCGATCGACTACGAAGCGCTGGAGCCGTTCTACGCCGAGGCCGAACGGATCGTCGGCGTGGCAGGCATCGCCGAGCCGTCCCGACCGCGCTCCGCGCCCTACCCGCAGCCGCCCCATCCTCCGGGATATGCCAGCCAGGCGCTGCGCCGCGGGTTCGACCGCCTGGGCCTCTCGACCTCCCCCAATTCGCTCGCGATCCTCTCCGAGGCCCGGGGCACCCGTCCGCCGTGCAACGGCTGCAACGGCTGCCTGCGCGGCTGCCCCATCGGCGACAAGGGCAGCGCGGACGTGACGTTCATTCGTCAAGCCCTCGCCACCGGGCGCTGCACGATCCGCCCTGATTGCGAGGCGCTCCTGCTGGAAACCGGAACGGACGACCGCATCACCGGTTTGGTCGTCGCGGAGGGGGGTGTGCGACGGCGACTGACTGCGCCTTACATCGTCCTTGCCGCGGGCGCCGTTCAGACACCACGGCTCCTGCTCAACTCCGCGGGACCGGCGGCCCCCGAGGGGGTGGCGAACGAGTCGGGCGAGGTGGGGCGGAACTTCATGGAGACGCTGGTCTGGACCAGCAGCGCCCTTCACCCCGACAATCTCGGCAGCCATCGCGGTCGACCGGTCGACATGATCACCTGGGACCTGAACGCGCCGGATGCCGTCCCCGGTCACGCCGGTGGCTTCCGCTTCGGCCCGGCCCAGGCCGAGAGCGACCTCGTCGGCCCGATCGCTTACGCGACCCGCGTCGTCGCGGGTTGGGGGGCGGATCACAAGCGGCGGATGCGCGAGTCCTTCGGACGGGTCTTGTCCGTCGCGGGGCTCTGCGAGAGCTTTCCGCATCCCGGATCCCGCGTGGACCTTGCCGAGGAACTCGACGCCCACGGCTTGCCCAAACCGCGCATCCACAGCCATCTCGATGATGCCGCGATCGAGCGGATCCGGTTCATGGCCCGAACCTGCCGGTCCATTCTCGAGGGCGCCGGTGCCGGCGCCATCTTCGAGGAGCTGGGGACCTACGACCTCTTCTCCAGCACGCATGTCTTCGGCACCTGCCGCATGGGCGCCGATCCGGCGGCCTCCGTCGTCGATCCATGGTGCCGGTCCCATCGCTGGCGGAACCTGTCCATCCTGGACGCGAGCGTTTTCCCGAGTTCCGGCGGCGGGGAATCCCCGGCGCTGACGATCCAGGCCCTGGCCCTCCGGGCGGCCCGCCGCATCGCCGCGCGCTAGGGCAAGATTGTGTCGCCGGTTGTGACCGCGAGATTCGTCAACGGTTTGTTAACCATGCCGACGGCTACCTTGCCGCGGGCCCGGTGCCGTCAGGCGCCTCCCCGACCAGAGGCGACGGCAGGGGGCCGGACCGGGTCGATCATGCTTGAAAGAATTTCAATGAAGACCCGCGTCACCACAGCAAGTCTCGCCACGCTCCTGGCCACCGTCTCCACCCCGGCGCTGGCGGGCCACCTCTTCACCCAGAACACGAACAACACGCCCACCTGGATCCAGGCCGGTCAGGGGGTCCGCATCGACCAGACCCGGATGGAAGGTGCCTTCGGCGGGGGCCAGATCAGCATCAATTTCGCCCCGAATGCGACGCCGCCGGCAAAGGCCGATACGACGACGAGCGACTGGTGGTCCTGGAGTGCCGGGGACGTCCTGCGGTTCACCGTACCCACCGATAGCGGCGACCTCAGCACCACGATCGGCTACGACACCGATCCGTCCTGCACCTACGACATTTGCGGCCCATCTTCCGGGGGAAGCTACTTCTCGACGAGCCTTCCCGTGATCGGCACCAGCAACCTCGCCCTCGGCCAGACGGAGGTCAGCGAGACGACGCCTTTGATATGGACGCTGGAAGCTCTTGCCGGTGAGTTCTCCCTGGCCGGCTATCGCATTTACTTTCCCAACGGCACTCTCAACGGTACCGGGCCGCCCCCCTTTGACCAGAGCAGCGTCGTCGACAGCGGCGATCTCGGCGGGGCCACGACGCCCGATATCGACACGTCGCAGGGCAGCTACCTGCTAAGCGATCTCGATGCCGGGAATGTCACCAGTACTTTCGAGGGCGGGACACTCACGGTCGACGCCCCCGCCGATACGGGGGCGAACTTCGTCGTCAATGCGGCCGGCGGCACCATCGACACGAACGGCTTCGCGACGACCATCTCGGGCCAACTCTCCGGGGCCGGAACGTTCACCAAGGCCGGGGAAGGGACGCTGGTCCTGAGCGCCGAGAACAGCCATGCCGGTGGCACCACGGTCACGGGCGGCACCCTCGCGGTCTCGTCGAACGGCAAGCTCGGCGCTGCCTCCGGCGTCCTCACCCTCGATGGGGGCACGCTCGGCAACACCGCCTCCTTCGACCTCGCCCGCCCGGTCATTCTCGGAGCAGCTGGCGGAACCATCCGGACCGGGGAAACTCTCCAAGTCTCCGGCGCGATCTCTGGCACGGGGACCTTGTCCAAGGCCGGGGATGACTCACTCGTCCTGAGCGGCGCCAACAGCTATTCCGGCGGCACCGTCGTGAGCGGCGGCTCGGTCGTCGCCTCGTCGAACGCCAACCTCGGCGCTGCCTCCGGCGCCCTCACCCTCGATGGGGGCACGCTCGGCAACACCGCCTCCTTCGACCTGGCGCGTCCGGTCGTCCTCGGTACGTCCGGGGGATCCTTCCGGACCGACGAGGATCTCGGTGTCTCCGGGACGATATCCGGCCTGGGCGCTCTTGCGAAATCGGGCGACGGCACGCTCGTCCTGACCGGCGAGAATACCTATGACGGCGGGACATCGGTGACGGCCGGCACGCTCGTCGTGGACTCCGACGCCGGTCTCGGCGCCGACACGGGCATCCTTGCCCTGGACGGCGGTGCCTTCAGAGGGCTCGGCAGCTTCGACCTCTCGCGCCCGCTCGCAATCGGCACCGGGGGTGGCCGGCTGGAAACCGGAGACGACGCGCTTCTGTCCGTGGCGGGACCGGTCGGCGGTACGGGCGATCTGACAATCTCCGGTAACGTGGCTTTTGGCGGCGCCGGCTTCTCCCATTCCGGATCCTTGAGGCTGACCGACGGCCTCCTGGTCCTGAATGGCGACGTCACCTCTTCGACCATCACGACCGACCGCGAGACGTTGATCGGGGGCGCCGGCAATCTGGCGGGCAGCCTCGACGTCGCGGGCACTTTGTCACCCGGCAACTCCCCGGGCACGATGACCGTGGGGGGCGACGTGACCCTGGCCCCGACCGCGACCGCGCGGTTCGAGATCGACGGACGGGCCTATGACCCCGATGGGGGCGCGGGCACCTATGACAGGCTGGTCCTGACGGGGCCGGACACCGTCTTCACCGCCGCGGGCACGGTCGCGCCCGTCCTGCGTGGCATTCCCGGAGCGGCGACGAACAGCTTCACGCCGATCATCGGCGACGGCTTCCGGGTCGTCACAACCGCAAACGACACGGGAATTGCCGGCGCATTCGCCGATATCGCTCAGCCCGAGGATGGACTTGCCGAAGGGCAGCGTTTCGCCGTCCGGTACGGCGGCGACTATATCGACCTCGTCGTGGCGCCCACATCCTTCCTCGCCTTCGCGGCGCCGCTTGAAAACGACAATATCGAGGCCGCCGCAGAGGCCGTTGACCGGATCGTCGCGCGCGGTGAGCCCGAGGCGCAACCGCTCCTGACCGGCGTCCTCGGTCTGGCTCCGGGGCCGCTCGTCGTCGCCCTCGAACAGACCTCGGGCGAGATCCATGCCTTTGCGCTCGACGCGGCCCAGACGGGCATCACGCGCTCCGCGCAGACCCTCGGCGACACGGTCAGCACCAAGCCGAGAGGCGAGGCATGGTGGGTCGATGCCAACGGGACCTGGGACGAAAGTGCCCCCACCGCCTCCGGCTCCGCGTTCGATGACACCGCCGGTCACCTCATGGTCGGTCGCGATCTCTATCGTACGGCCGCTGTCGATGCGGGCGTCGCCTTCGGCTACGCCACCCACGACCTCGACACGGAGTTCGGGGCCGGCGCCGACGTGGAAACCTATCTGCTCGCGGCCTATGGTGTCGCCGAGTACGGCAACCTCACCTTCGACACGATGCTGGGGGCCTCCTGGTCGGACCTTGATACCACGCGCGATCTCGATCTCTCGACCGGCAGCTACGGCGCTCGCGGCTCGGGCGACGTCACCTCGGCCATCCTCGGCCTCGGGATCAGTCACCGCCATGCGCTCGGGGCGGCTTTCGAGGGCCGCGCATGGGCCCGCCTTGTTGCTACGTCCCTGAATGCGGACGGCTACGACGAAACCGGCACGGACATCGCGGATCTCGCCGTCGACGACGCCGGAGAAGAGCGCGCGATCGCAAGCCTCGGCTATGAACTGAGCCGCAGCTTCGGCTCGGGGGCATGGACCCTCGGCCTCGGCGTCGAGGACAGTTCGGGTCGTCCCGACAGGGGTCTTTCGCTCCTGGGTGAGACATGGAGCGTTTCGGCCGCGGAGCGCGATACGATCGGCTTCGCGACGGCGGGCCTGCTGGTCCGCCCTTCGGACAACGCATCCCTCCAGGTCGATGTCCAGGTCCGCGAGGGTAACGGCTGGGACAGCCGCAGCATCGGAGCCGCCTACAGCGTCCGCTGGTAAGGCAACCCCTCCGCAAACCGGATCGGCGGCGGTCGTGACGATCGCCGCGCACCTGTCCGACATGCACCGCGGGACGGGCGCGGCGTGCACCTTGTTCCGGCGCCGATCTCCTCGGCTGCAGCGGAGGGCGGCATCGCGCGGCGACAAAGGTCGGCCGAGCGGGACGAAGCGTCCTTCAACAAATGATGGAATGCGAACCGCCCTTCCATCCGGCCTCGAAATACGGCCGCGCCATGCGGCAGACGGTGTACCGGTCAAGGCAGGCGCTTCGCCCCGCCCCTCGGATCGTCGATGAAGGCGCGGAGCGGCGGGGGGCGTGACAGCGTCCGGATAGGACAGCATGTATCGATCCTCCGCGGGGCGCCATTCGGATAGCACGACCCTGAGCCGCTCCGAGTCCAGTCGTTGGGCGACGGCATCTTACAGGGCATAGGCGACGCCGAGGCCGGCATCGGCGGCGATGGAGAGGGCCATGCGATCGACGGTGAGCGCGCCCGGCACGACCATCTCCATCGTCTCGCTCTTTCGCGCGAACTCCCAGTCATGGCGCGTCCGCGGGGCATGCGGATGCAGGCATGCTTTCAAGGTCCCGGGGATGCGCCGGCGTGCCGTGGGCGGCCGGATAGGCGGGAGAGGCGACGGTGACGGAGCGGAACACCGGGCCGATGGGCACGCCGATCTTGTCGGCAGCTGCCGTCGATCCGAGGCGGCTTCCCGCGTCGCAGCCCTCCGCCACGATGTCGACCATCCGGTCCTCCAGCCCCAGGTCGATCTCCACGCCCGGATGGAGCGCCGCGCAGTCCGGAATGACGCGCTCCACGAGATGCAGCGCCGCCGAGAACGGCGCGTCGATGCGCAGCGGTCCTGCGAACCCGGTTCCGCGGCGCGGCGAAGGCGGCGTCGAGATGCGTGACGGAGGCGCGCGACCTCCTCGAGGAAGGTCGTGCCCGCCGGGGTGCGGCGCTCGCTTCGTGTGGTTCGGTGGAACAGGCGCGGCCCGAGGTCGCGTGCGAGCGCGTTGACCGCGTGGCTGACCGTCGAGGCCGCGAGGTCCAGGCGCCGGCCCGCGGCGCGGAAGCTGCCCGTCCCGGCCACCGCCAGCGCGATGCGGAGATCCCCGAGCGTCGGCTCGGTCATTGGGGCGCGATCTCGACCGGCCTGTGGGTCCGGCGCGGCGTTCCCGTGCGTGTCTGCGGTCCCAATCTCTCCGGCAATGACGGAAAGACAAGGAGAACCCAATGACCAAGACATGGCTCATCGGGTGCGAATTCGGGCGTCGGCAGATTGATGACCGATGCCCTGATCGACAGCGGACACAGCGTCGCGGCCCTGGTCCGCCGCCCGAGACGATAACCGACTTCGCCGAGACGGCGGCGGGTCGCCTGCACGTCCCGCATCCTGCAGGTCTTTTCTGAAGGCGGGCGGATCGCCTATCCGGGCTTCTCGACCTGCCATGCCAGCGCGTGGGGTCAGGAGGGCTTCGTCGAGGCAATGGCCCCGGAGGTGGCGCCGTTCGGGATGGAGATGTGCCTGATCGAGCCCGGCCCCACGGGCACGAACGTCGTCAGCGGCATCGACATGGGAAAGCCCCCGCCGGATCACGCAGCGCGTGCCGAGGTGCCGGACCTGCCGCTGGGCGAGCCCATCGGCAGCGTCGCCTGGGACATATCGACCGGGAGATGCGCGCGCGGATGGAGGTGCTGAACGGCCAGCGCACCCAAGCCAATGCGTGCGACCAGGCGGACGGGGCGTCATCATGACGAGCCCGAACAGGAAGATCGGCCGTGAGCAGGCACGAATGAGGGGCCCCGAGGGCAGACCGGAGGACGAAATCTTACCTCTGCGGATACCGGCCTGCTGCCGCGGGTCCGTGACCTGATCCGGATCGGCGCGGGCGTTATCGCGGAAGAACCTCGCCGCCATGGTGGAGTTCTTCACCCGAATTTACGCCGTGACGGCCCACTCATCGTCGAGGTGCCGGACGTAGGTCAAAGCCAATACCGCAGACCGACCGGCACGCATACGCGGCACAATCCCGGGTCAGGACATGACCGAGAGACTGCTCTCGCGGGCGGCGCGGACATGCGCGCGCATCGCCTCCTCGGCGGCACCGGGGTTGCGAGCTTTGAGCTGTGCGATGATGTCGAAGTGCTCCTTCAGCGCCTGATCTGCGCGGCCCGGCTTTCGGGAGGACCGGAGCCTGTGAATGCGAAGCTGGTAATAGACTTCGTTGAGCAGGATGCGCTGGATGTTCTCGCAATTCGACGCCCTGGCGATGGCGATATGGAAATCCTCGTCGGGGCTGCGCTGCCGATAGACGCTCTGTCCGGATTCCGCGATGTCGGATGAATCGCGCAGCAGCAGCGCTTCGAGCTCGTCGACGAAGTTGTCGGGTGCGAACTCGGCGGCCAGCCGCGCGGCCATGCCCTCGAGCGCCTCGCGCAGGTAGTAGAGCTGCCGCAATTCGGTCTGACCGAAACTGATCACGCGGACCCCGATGCGCGGCACGCGCGAGACGAGGCGCCCTTCAAGACGGTGGAGCGCCTCCCGGACGGGTCCGCGACTGATGCCGAGGCGCCTTGCGAGCTCCGCCTCGGAGATCTTCTGCCCCGGTTCGAACTCGCCGGAGATGATGGCTTCGACGACCCGCTCGAAGGCTTCGGACGCGAGCGAGGTTCCGACAATTCTGTCCATACGGGCACTCTGTCTGGTGTGGATTTCGGCGCGGGCAACCGGATGACGGCGTGTCCGATCCCTGCGCGACGATCTCCGATTTCAACTTCTGGATACCATCGAAGGGCGTCGCCTGTCGATCTGTAATCGGTTTTTGGTAAACTGTTGACAGTTTATCGGGCGCGGGCTATCCCTCCGGCAAGCGGCCGAACCTCCGCGTGCCGACACAACCGACGGATGACGAGATGAAGAATACCGAGAAACTGAAAGCCCTGGCCGGCGAGCGTCGGGCGATCAGTGTGCCCGGAGCCGCGAACGGCATGTTCGCCCGCGTCATCGAGGATCTCGGCTTTGACGCGGTCTATGCCACCGGTGCGGGCATCGCGAACATGTCTCTGGGTGCGCCGGATGTGGGCCTCACGACCGTCACCGAAGTCGCGAAGGCCGTGGCGGACATGGCCGACGCGGTCGACCTTCCGATCATCGTCGATGCCGATACCGGCTTCGGGAACGCGGTGAACACGGTCCGCACCGTACGCCTCCTGGAGCGGGCAGGGGCCGCCGCGATCCAGATCGAGGATCAGGTCTTTCCCAAGAAATGCGGCCACTTCTCCGGCAAGGCGGTGATCCCCCGATCCGAGATGGTGCAGAAGGTCCGCGCGGCGGTGGACACGCGCCAGAACGACAGCCTGATGATCATCGCCCGGACCGACGCGCGCGCGGTCGAGGGGCTCGATGCGGCCATCGATCGCGCGCATGCCTATATCGAGGCAGGCGCCGACATGACGTTCGTCGAGGCGCCCCAGGATTTCGGAGAGCTGGCCCGGATCGGCCGCGAGCTTCCGGTGCCGCAGGTGGCCAATATCGTCTTCGGCGGGCGCACGCCGGACCCGGGCCGCGACGTGCTGGCCGAGAACGGGTTCGGCTTCGTCCTCTATGCCAATGCCGCGCTGCAGGCGGCGCTCAGGGCCTCGCGGGAGGTGCTCGGCGCGCTGAAGGAAGACGGCTCCCTCGACCGGGTGTCTGACCGGCTGGCCTCGTTCGAGGAGCGGCAGACCACCGTGGACAAGAAGACGTGGGATGCGCTCGAGGAGAGATACAATGACGACTGACACCCGGCGCCCGTGGGACGGGATCATCGGCGAGGACGAGCTGCGCGCCTACGAGGCGGCCGGGTTCGGCGCCCCAACGGGCCTCGGCACGCGCCCCGCGCTTCTGATCATCGATGTCCAGTACCGCACCGTCGGCACCGAGCCGAAGCCGTTCTTCGAGGCGGTGAAGGAATTCCCGACAGCGTGCGGGCAGGTCGGCTGGGACGCGGTCGCGAACATCGCGCGGATCCTCAAGGTGTTCCGCGAGAACGGGTGGCCGGTCCTCTATCCCTACGTCGCGCCGAAGGAGCGCTTCGATGTCGGGCGGCTGGCCGAGAAGGTTCCGGCCCTCATGGGCGTGGCGGCCAAGGGCTACGAGTTCGTTCCGGACGTGGCCCCCGCCGAGGCGGACATCCTGCTGCCTAAAAAGCATCCCAGCGCGTTCTTCGGCACGCCCCTGGCGAGCTACCTGATCGACCTCGGCGCCGACTCGCTCGTCGTCACGGGGTGCACGACAAGCGGCTGCGTCCGCGGCTCGGTCGTGGACGCCTTCGCCTACAACTTCCATGTGACGGTGCCGCAGGACGCGGTCTACGACCGGTCGAGCACCTCCCATGCCGTGAACCTGTTCGACATGGCCTCGAAATACGCGGACGTGATGCCCACCGACGCTGTGATCGACGCCCTGGCCGAGGTCGGCTGACCCCGGATCAACCGCCGATACCGCACCCGACGAGGAGAGCCCGCATGACCGACGACGTCGATTTCCTGGTGATCGGAGCGGGCGCCTGCGGGCTCTGCGCCGCCATCGCGGCCACCGATGCCGGCCTGAGCGCCGCCATCGTGGAGAAGACCGACCGCCCGGGGGGGAACTCGGCCCTCAGCACGGGGTCCGTCCCCGCGGCGGGGTCCCGTTTCCAGAGGGAGGCGGGCATCGAGGACGACGCCGAGACCTATTTTCGGGATCTCATGGCGATCGCGGGCGAGACCGACGACCCGGACCTGGTGCGCCGCATGACCGAGGTCTCGGCGGAGACCGTGGAATGGCTGGTGGACTCGGTCAAGGCCCGGATGGAGCTGGTGACCGCCTACAAGCATATCGGCCATTCCGTCCCGCGCCTGCATGCTCCGAAATCCCGCCGGGGACGGGACCTCGTCGATGACCTCGAGCGCGCGGTGGAGGAACGCGACATCCCGCTCGCCGTGGGCAACGCCGTCAAGCGGCTCATCGTCGAGGGGGGGCGGGTCGCCGGCGCGGTCATCGACACCGGGAATGGCGAGGAGGTGGAGTTCCGCGCCGGCGCGACCCTCCTGGCGCTGAACGGCTTCGGCGCGAACCGAAAGCTGGTCGAGCGGTTCACCCCCGAGATCGCCGGAGCCCAGTATTTCGGCGCCGCCGGGTCCGACGGCGAGGCGGTCGAGTGGGGCGAGGCCCTGAACGCCCGGCTCGTGAACATGGAGGCCTATCAGGGATACGCCGCGGTCGCCGATCCGCATGGCAGCATCCTGTCCTGGACCACGATCGAGAAGGGCGGCGTCCTTCTCGGGGGTGACGGCGCCCGGTTCGGCGACGAAAGCCTAGGCTATTCGGCCTTCGCCAGGCACGTGCTGGCCCAGGGCGCCTATGCCTATGCGATCTTCGATCGGCGCATCTTCGAGATCGCGATGCAGGAGGACGAGTTCGCCGAACTGCACGCGCATGGCGGCCTGAAGACCGGCGCCACGGTGGCGGAGGTGGCCCGCGCCCAGGATCTGGACGGTGATGCCGCCGAGGCGGCCGTGGCCGAGTACAACGCCGCCGCCGAGGCCGGAGAGGCCGACCGGTTCGGCCGGAGGGCGTTCGGCCTCGCCCCTCTGGAGGCGCCATTCTATTCCTGCCGCACCGTTCCGGCGCTGTTTCATACCCAGGGCGGCCTGAAGGTCGATGCGGACGCGCGGGTCCTGCGCAACGACGGCCGGCCCATCCCCGGCCTGTTCGCCGGCGGCGGTGCGGCGGCGGGCATCAGCGGGCGGGCCGGCGCGGGCGGCTATGCGTCGGGGAATGGATTGTTGACGGCCGTCGCGCTGGGCCGCCTCGCGGCACTCGCCGCCGCGGACGATCTCGCGAAAGTCGAGGCATGAGCCTCCTGGACGACCTTCTTGCCGCGACGGAGGGGGTCGCCTCGCTTCCCCCCGAGGTCGAGGCGGCGGCGTCCAGCCACCTGGTCGATATCGTCGGCGTCGCGTTCGCCGCAGCCCGCACTTCGGCAGGTGCCCCGTGGCGGCGTTATGCCGGGACGATCGCGGTGGGTGGGTGCGGCAGTTCGGTGATCGGCACCGGGACGACCGCGCCGGCGGCCGACGCGGCGCTGGTCAACGGCGGCTTGATGCACAGCCTCGAATACGACGATACCCATACCGGAGCCATCGCGCACGGATCGGCGGTTCTCGCCTCGACGGCCATCGCCGTGGGCGAGGCCGAAGGACGGACCGGTCGCGCCGTCCTTGCCGCGTACGCGGTCTGGTACGAGGTCCTGATCCGCCTGGGGCTGTCCGCGGCCGGCGGCTTTCAGGCACGGGGGTTCCAGCTGACATCGGTTGGGGGCGCGCTCTGCGCGGCGGGCATCGCGGCGACGCTCAAGGGGCTCGATCGCGGCGGGGTGGCGAACGCGGTGGGCATCGCGCTCAGCCAGGCGTCGGGCGTCTTCGCCTTCCTGTCCAACGGGGCGACGGTCAAGTCGATGCATCCCGGATGGGCCGCGCATTCCGGGATCAAGGCGGCCGAGATGGCCGCGGCCGGGTTGACGGGGCCCGACCGGCACTTCGACGACCCGTTCGGCCTGTTCCGGGTCTTCGCCGGGGATGCCGAAGGCGCCGACCGCTTCGCCGGCCATGTCGCCGATCTGGGTCACCGCTGGCATCTGCCGGAGGTGGCGTTCAAGTTCGTGCCGTGCTGCCACTACATCCACCCCTTCGTCGAGGCCGCCCGTGAATTGACGCGGGACGGCCCGCGCGCCGAGGCGATCGGCGCGATCCGCCTGTTCGTGCCGGAGGGCGCGGCCCCGATCGTGTGCGATCCGTGGGACGCGAAATGCCGGGCCACCGGACACGCCGCGCGCTGGAGCCTTCCGGTGGTGGTGGCGATGCAGATCGTGGACGGCGCCGTGGGCCTGGAAAGTTTCGAGCGGGCGCCCCGCCAGGGGGTCTTCGACCTGGCGGACCGCACCACGTGGCGACCGCTCGAGAACAGCCGGTTTCCCGAGCGGTTCGACGCCAGGATCGAGATCGACGGCCCCGGCGGCGACACGCGCACGCTCCGGATCGACGACGTCTACGGCAACGCGTCGCGACCGCCGTCGGAGGCCGCCATCCTCGCCAAGTTCCACGACAATCTCGGGCCCATGGTCGACCCGGGCCGAGCCAGCCGGCTTGCCGGCGCGTTGCGCGGCATGGGCGGCCTGGACGATCTGGGCCCCGTCCGCGCCTTGCTGGCCGGCATTTCCGCACTGGAGGCACAGGAATGACACACGATCTGCTGATCACCGGGGCCGACGCCATCCTGCCGGGCGCGGGGCGCATGCGCTGCGACATCGCGGTGACGGAGGGCAGGATCGCGGCGATCCTCGCCCCCGGCAGCAAGGCCGAGGCCGCCGAGACGCTCGCGGCGGACGGGCGCCTCGTCATTCCCGGCGTGATCGACGGGCATCTGCACCTGGGCCACGGCACGTCCATCGCCCGCCCGCAGGTCCCCGAGGATGCCGACCGCGAGACCGCCGCGGCCGCGCTCGGCGGGGTGACCTGCATGATCCCCTATCTCATGTCCACCGGTCCCTATTCCGAGATCTTCGACGAGGTCGTCTCCGTCACGCAGGCGGGCGCCCGGATCGACTTCGGATATCATCCCATTGTCTCCACCGAGGACCAGTTGTCCGAGGTGCCGCTCTACATCACCGAATACGGCGCCCCGACGCTCAAGATCTTCATGAACAACCGGGGTGGCGAGGGGGAACGGCTCGGCCTGCCCGACATCGACGACGGCTTTCTCTACCGGCTGGCCGAACAGGCCGCGCGGCATGGCGGGATGGTCAACCCGCACCCCGAGGCCATCGAGGTGGCGTGGACGTTGCGGGCCCGCGCGATGGACGCCGACCCCGAGGGAACGGGCGGACTGGCCGCCTGGAACGCGACCCGACCCGGGTTCATCGAGGGCGACGCCGTGCAGCGCGCCGCGTACCTGGCCAACCGGGCGGGCGCCCCGGTCTACATCGTCCACACCTCCTCGACCGAGGCGCTGGAGGCGGCCCTGGCGCGGCGACGGGCCGGCGATGTCGTGCATCTCGAAACCTGCCCGCACTACCTAACGCACGACGTGACGTGGGACGGCGGCACGGTCGGTAAGATCAATCCGCCCCTGCGCCACGCAGGGGACCGGGAGCGCCTGTGGCGGGCGATCCATGACGGGGACATCGACACCGTGGCCACGGACCACGTCCACCGCGACATCGGCTCGAAGGAGGGCGGGATCTGGAAGGCCTCGCCCGGGTGCCCCGGCATGGAGACGCTGCTGCCGGTCATGCTGACGGAGGGATACCGCAACCGCGGCGTGCCGCTCGAGCGGATCGTCGAGCTGCTCTGCGAGACGCCCGCCCGGCTGATGGGCCTGTCCGACCGGAAGGGCCGGATCGCCGTGGGGCTCGATGCGGATCTGGCGATCATCGACCTCGACGCCGAATATACCTTCGGGCGCGAGGACGTGGTGTCCTCGGCCGGCTACTCGATCTACGAAGGCTGGACGCTCCGGGGAAAGGTGACGGACACGTTCGTCCGCGGTCGCGGCGTGGTGCGGGGCGGCGCGCTGGTCGAGGGGGCCGCGGGCACGGGCCGCTACCAGCACCGCATCCTGGGGCGCTGAGATGGGAACGCCGTCGCCACGGGTCGCGCTGATCGGATGCGGCGGCACGATCTCGACACGTGCCTCCGGGCCGTTCGACACGCTCGACTATCCCGAGAGCGGCACGAAACTGAACGCCGCGGACGTGCTCGACGCGATGCCCGAGCTCGCCACCATCGCGGATGTCAGCCCCATACCGTTCCGGGAGGTGGGGTCGAGCAAGATCGGACCCGACGATTGGCTCTCCCTGGCGCGGACGGTTCAGGCGACGCTCGACGCCGATCCCGACCTGGCCGGCGTGCTGATCCTGCACGGAACCGCGACGCTCGAGGAAACCGCCTTCTTCCTCGACCTGACGCTGCGGAGCGACCGTCCCGTTGTACTGGTGGGCGCGCAGCGTCCCTTGCGAACCATCGGCACCGACGCCGTCTCGAACGCGGCCGCGGCGTTCAGGACGGCCATCTCCCCCGCTGCGCGCGACCGCGGCGTGATGGTGGTCCTCAACGACGAGATCCATGCGGCGCGCGACGTGTCGAAACGCTCGACCTACCGGTTGCAGGCCTTCGCCTCCGGGGCCTACGGCCCCCTCGGCGTGGTCGACTCGGATCGCGTCGTCTTCCATCGCCGCCCGGATCGGTCGGCCCCACGCTTCGATCCGGCGCGGATCGACGTGCTCCCACGCGTCGACGTTCTCTATGCCGTGGGCGGTGGCGACGGCGTGATGGTACGCGCCTGTCTCGACGCCGGTGCGCGGGGCCTCGTTTCCGCCGGGTTCGCGCCCGGCATGACCGCTCCCGCGGAACGGGAGGCGCTGAACATGGCGGCGGGACGGGGTATCGCCATCGTGCAATGCAGTCGCGCGGGCAGCGGACGCGTGGCGCGGCGCCAGGCCTTGGTCCGCGACGGCTGGATCGCGGGCGGCGATCTGCCGCCGCACAAGGCGCGCATCCTCCTCATGCTCGGTCTGACGCGCACCTCCGACCCCGGGCGCCTGCAACAGCTTTTCGACGAGGTCTGACATGGAACTGCGCGCCCACGACCGCTACGACTACATTCCGCTTCCCGACCGGCCCGATTATTCCTGGCCCGGCGGCAAGCGCCTGGCCTTCTGCCTGTGCAACAACCTGGAGATCTTTGCCTATCGCGAGGGGCTGGGGTCGGACAGCGCGGTTCTCGGCGCGCCGCAGACCCACCGCAACTTTGCCTGGCGCGATTACGGCAACCGCGTCGGACAATGGTATCTGTTCGACCTGCTCGACGAGTTCGACCTGCCCGCCTCCCACAACACCAATTCGGGCCTGCTCGCGGCCTGCCCGCAGATCCTCGACCGGATCCGCGCGCGGGGCGACGAGATCGTCGGCCACGGACGGACCAACGGCGAACGCCAGGACGATCGCGGAGAAGCCGAGGAGCGGGCGCTGATCGCGCAGGCGACCGAGGAGCTCGTGGCGCAGATCGGGACCCAGCCCAAGGGATGGATGGGGCCGTACTTCGCCCAGAGCGAGGTGACGCTCGACCTCCTGGCCGAGGCGGGCTACCGGTTCATGCTGGACTGGCCGGCCGACGACCAGCCCTTCTGGATGCGGACGCGATCCGGGCCGATCATGTCGGTGCCGTATTCCGTCGAGCTGAACGATTCCCCCGCGATGGTCTTCCGGCAGGAAAGCGCGATGTCCTTCGAGCGGATGATCGTCGACCAGTTCGACGAGATGCTGCACCAGTCCCGCAAGCGGCCGCTGGTCTTCACCCTCGTGACGCATCCGTTCGTCTTCGGCCATCCCTACCGCCTGCGTGCGCTGCGCCGGGCGCTTACCCACGTCATGCAGCACCGGGAGGATCTCTGGATCACGACCGTCGGCGGGGTCCACGATCACTGCGCCGGGCTGCCGGCCGGGATCGTGCCGGGCAGCTGACGGATCAGGCCCGGCGCGCCTTGAGGACATAGATCCGGCGCCGGTGCCGCCAGGGGCCCCGGCTCAGCCCGGCATCGTGGCCCGGGGCCAGTCCGATCCCCGCCTCGTCCACGATCTCGAACCGGTCGGCCACGGCCATGCGGACGGTCCGGCTCGGCAGGGGAACGAACGGCCCCTGCAACGGAACCTGTCCGCGGCTTTCCACGTCGCGCCATTCCCGTCCGTACCGGGAGGTCATGTTCCGCGTGCCGGCCAGCACCGTTCCGCCCGGCTTGAGGACGCGGCGGGCCTCGTCGAGAATGCCGGCAAGATCGGGCACCTGCTCCAGGGATTGCGGGAAATAGACGATATCCAGGCTGCCATCGTCGAAGGGCAGCTTGCCCGCTTCCGCGCGCAGGAACGCGGTGCCCTCGCGCTCCATGCCCTCGCTCCGAAGCCGTTCGCGGATGAAGGAGAGGTTGTTCTCGGACAGCTCCACGACGTTCAGCCGGGCATCGGGCGGAAGGCGGCGCAGCAGCTCCACGGTCGTGGTGCCGCCCCACGGCATGATCTCGGCGACGCTGGCAGCGGGAGCTACCGGGCCAAGCACGTCCAGTTCCCGCGCTGTGGCGTCCCCGTGCCGGGCCGAGACGAACACGCCCGGCGTCGGGGACTTGGCCCAGACGGAGTAGCCCCGGAAATCGGCGAGCTGATCCCAGCCCCACTTCGCGGGGTCCCACTCGGCGAACGGATTGTCATGGTTGGCGATCCGGTCGGCGGGATAGCTGTCGGCGGGTTTCACGGGATAGATCGTATGGGCCGGACGCTCGAAGCGGCCGAAGGACATGATCGTCTCGTCGGGCCGGCGCGGTGCCTTCATGGCCGGCGCGGTTTCCCCGGCGCGGCCGATCGCCAACGCGCCCAGGATCTCGAAGATTTCGGGGATCCCAAGCATCTCGCGGAGCGCGCCATGGTCTCCGACGCCCGCATTCCAGATGCCCGAATACCCCCGCAGGTGGGTGCTCAGCAGCATGTGATAGCCCGCCGCGCCGACCGACTGCACGACGGAATAGTTCCGGTGCGCCCAGCCTTTCTGGAACGTGAGGTAGATCAGGGCGCCGCACTCGGCGAAATGGGGGTTGCCGCCGGCGATGTCGCGGGCCCGCCGCAGCGCATCGCGGTCGGTGACCACGACGAAGTGCCATTGCTGCTGGTTGCACGAGGACGGTGCCTGGGTGCCGTCGCGCACGATGCGGCGGATCACCTCCTCCTCCATCGGCCGCCCGTCGAAGACGCGACAGGAGCGGCGGGAGGACAGGCGGTCGAGGATCTCCTCCGCCTCGGTGGGGAGCGTATGGGCTGCTTCGAGAGCTTTTCCGGTCATGACGATTTCCCTCGCGCTTTGCTGCCGCCTTCATTGACAGGACGGGACTTCAGTGTAAACTGTTAACAGATAGCAGAACCGACCTCGAATGTCGGTCGCGAACTACGACCCGGCAACCGGGCGTCCCACCGAAACAGAAGGACAAACGATGCTCAGCAGGTTGGTCACGAACACTATTCTGGTCACGGCGCTCGGCGCCGGTGCGGCCCAGGCGCAGGAATTCCGGCTGAACTGGGGCCATTACCTGGCGAACGGTCCCTTCCTCGAGGTCGAGGACGAATTCATCGCCGCGGTCAAGGAGCGCACCGATGGCCGCGTCGAGTTCAACGTGGTCTATTCCGGCGGATTGGGTTCGGGTGACGAGTTGCTGACGCTGGCCGGCCGCGGTGCGGTGGATATTGCCTCGGTCGTGCCGGGCTATTACGCGAACCAGCTCCTGTTCGCGAAGGCGCTGCAGATCCCGTTCGTCTTCGATTCGCCCGCCGAAGCCATCGAGGTCGCCGAATATTCCTACGACAACATTCCCGCCTTCCAGGAAGAGCTCGCGCAGCTGCGCGTGCGCCGGCTGTTCCACCAGCCGCTCGGGTCGTACTACTTCGCCGGGCCCTCGGACGAGTGTCAGACGCTCGAAGGGCTGCAGGGCAAGAAGGTCCGCACGTTCGGGTCGGACATCCCCAAGATGATGGACGCAGTCGGTGCGGTGCCGCAATCGGTGCCCGCCGGCGACCAGTACGAGGCGCTCGAACGGGGCACCCTCGACTATGCCTTCGTGAATGTCGGCAATATCGAAGCCTACCGCCTCTACGAGCCGGGTCCGAACCTGTGCGGCCCGGCGCTGTCGATGGCCGGCCACATGGTCGTCGTCGGCGAGCGGGCGTGGCAGCGCCTTCCCGAGGACATCCAGACGATCATCCTGGAAGAAGCCGACAAGGCCCAACAGCGCTATGTCGAGTGGGTCGACGCCAGCGAGGCCCAATCGGCCGAGGCCGTCGAGGCCGCGGGCGCGACGATCCACGAGTACAGCGCGGAACAGCTGCGGCAGTGGGACGACGCCGCGCCGGACATGCTCGCCCAATGGGTCGAAGAGCTCGAAGGCCGCGGTCAGGGCGAGGCGGCGCGGGAAACCGCTGATGCCTGGCGCGACCTGACGGCCGACTGACCCGGCGATCCATGCCGCTCCACCGCGCGGACGGCCTGCAGGGCCGACCGCGTACCGGTATGACGGAGACTGAGATGCTGGACCGCGCACAACGGATCATAGAGCGACTGGCGTTCCTGGCGGTGTTGCTGGGCGGCGCCGGCCTGCTGCTGTCGATGTTCCTGGGCATGGGCGACGTGATCGGCTCGCTCTTCAACCGGCCCCTGCCCGGGGCGCTCGAAGTCACGGAAAGCACGATGGTGCTGATCGTGTTCGGCGGGCTGGCCTACGCGCAGATCCGGCGGCGGCATCTGCGGGTGGAGCTTGCCTATCTCCAGGCCGGGCCCAGACTGCGCTCGACGATGGACATCGTGGCCTCGCTCAGCGGGCTGGTCTTCTTTTCCCTGCTGACGTGGCAGGCCTACAACGAGGCGATCTTCGCCTACCAGATCGGCGAATCCACCTCCGGCCTCGTACGTTTCCCGCTGCTGCCCGCCCGCATCGCCGTCGTCGTGGGGTCGGGTCTCTTCATCGTTCAACTCTGCCTCGACCTGCTGAAGGACATCGTCTCCTTCGGCCGGCCGAAGGAATTCGAGCTGGGCTGAACCGCCCGCCTTCCCGACAAGAGGTTCCCGACGTGTTCGACCCCGTGACGGCTGCACTCATCGTCATCGCCGTAGTCGCGATCCTCCTCGTCTCGGGGGCCCATATCGGTATCTCTCTGGGCCTTGGCGGACTTCTCGGCATGACGCTGACCATCGGCACCGCCGCCGCGATGGCGCAACTGGCCACGGTGCCCTTCAGCACCACGAACTCCTTCACCCTCGCGGTCATTCCGCTCTTCATCCTGATGGGGTCTCTGGCCACCCAGGCGGGATTGACGACCGAGCTCTACCACGCCGCGTACAACTGGGTGTCCCGTCTGCCCGGGGGGCTGGCGATGACGACGACGATCGCCTCGGCCGCCTTCGGCGCGGCATCCGGATCGACCATCGTGAACGCCGCGGTCTTCACGCGCATGGCGATGCCCGAAATGACGAAGCTCGGCTATTCCAAGCGGCTGTCGGCGGGCTCCATCGCCGCGTCTGGCACGCTGGCGGCCATGATTCCGCCGAGCGTGTTGATGGTGATCTACGCGATCATCACCGAGCAATCCGTCGGCATCCTCCTGATCGCGGGTCTCGTGCCCGGCCTACTGACGGCAATCGTGTTCCTGGTCGGCATCTACGTCATGGTCCGGCGCAACCCCGAGATCGCGCCCCGCCCCGCCAAGCCGATCCCGATGTCCGAGAAGCTCGCCTCGCTCAAGAACGTCTGGGGCATCGTCCTCTTGTTCGGATTGGTGATCGGCGGCATCTACGGCGGTTTCTTCGTGCCGACCTATGCCGGGGCGGTCGGCGCCTTCATGATCGTGATCCTGAAGCGGCGTGCAAGTCCGGGCGTCCTGGCCGAAACGTTCCGGGACGCGGTGCTGACCAGTTCGACCATCTTCCTGGTGATCATCGGGGGCATGCTGTTCGCGCGTTTCCTGACCTATACCGGCCTTGTCTCGACCGTGTCGGAAACGGTCCTGGCCTTCGGGTTGCCGCCCTTCGCCTATCTGATGGCCTTCGCGCTGCTGTTCCTGATCCTGGGCATGTTCATCGAGCCCATCGCGATCATGATCATGACGCTGCCGGTCATGTTCCCGGTCATGACCGAAGTCGGCTACGATCCCGTCTGGCTCGGCGTCATCGCGGTGAAGATGGCCGAGATATCGCTCATCACGCCACCTGTGGGCCTGAACGTCTATGTGGTGCGAAGCGCCTCTCCGGTGCCGCTGAGCCTCGGGGATGTCTTCAGGGGTGTCGCGCCGTTCATCGGCTTGGAGGCCCTCGTGCTCATGTTGCTGATCCTGTTCCCCGAGATCGCGACCTTCCTGCCCTCCATCGCCGGCTGACACCCCAAGGAGCTGCCATGACGACGAGCGCCCCGCTCCACGACCACCTTCGCGCTCTGGTGGCGTGGTCCTCCGGCCTGGCTCCGGACGCGATACCGGAGGACGTGCGGCGGCGGGCGGGCCTCATCCTGTGGGACGATTTCGGCGCGTTGCTGGCGGCGCGGTCGGAACCCGAGATCGTCGCCCTGCGCCGCAAGATCGCCGAAAGCGGCGGGCGCGCCGAGGCCACGGTGTTCGATGGCGGTGCCGTCCGGACCGACCGGTACAGCGCCGCGCTGGGCAACGGTTGCGCGGCCGACTGGTGCGAACTGGACGGCGGCTTCCGCCCGGTCGTGTGCCATGCCGCGCTCTACGTCCTGCCGGCCCTGCTCGCCGAGGCCGAAGCGACCGACGCGCGGGTCGACGACCTGCTGGCGGCCCTGGTCGTCGGCTACGAGACCGTGGCCCGCGTCGCACGGGCGTTCACCTTCCCGGCGCTGACGCTCCATCCGCATGGCGGTCTCGCCACGATCGGCGCGGCGGCGGCCGTCGCGCACCTGCGGGGCCACGATCCCGCGATCCGCCTCCGGGCCCTCACCGGTGCCGCCACGATGGTCTTCCCGGGGCCCTTCGGACACGCCGTCGAGGGCGCGCTGATCCGCAACGTCTGGCCGGGCCATTGCGCTCAAACCGGCATGCGGGCCGTCGATTGGGCGGAAATCGGGATTGGCGGCACGTCATCGAGCCTGTCCGACGTGTTCTGCGGGATTTTCGGAGCCAGCGCCGCGCCCCACGCCCTGTCTTCCGACCTCGGAACGGATTGGGCCATGACCGACGGCTATCACAAGATGCACGCGTGCTGTCAGTACGCGCATTCGACGGTCGAGGCGATCCAGGCCGCTCTGGAGGCCCGCGACACCCCCCCTGGGGTCGGCGACATCGCCGATATCCGCGTCGAGACCCACGACAAGGCGCTCAAGCTCGACAATGCGGCGCCGGCGACTACCCTCGCCGCGAAGTTCTCGATGCAGCATGTCGCGGCCGCGTCCCTTCTCACGGGATCGGCGGATGCCGACGCGTTTCATGCCGACACGCTCGCGGCCCCCGCATTCGATACCCTGCGCAAGATCGTCACGCTGGCGCCGTTCGGGCCTGCTCTTCCCCCGCCGCATGACCGTCCGGCCCGTGTCACCATACGGTTGCGCGACGGAACGGTCCTGCAAGGCGAGTGCCTGAGCGCCCGTGGGGGACCGGATCGCCCCTTCGGCGACGACGAAATTCGCGAGAAGGGCCGCCGCCTCATCGAGGCCGCCTACCCGAACGCCAGCTCGTGCATGGCGCCGATCCTCCATGGCGATGCCGGCGATCTCCGCTGGGCACGGCTGGTGGCCGAGCTCACCTCGAGCTGAGAGGGCGCAGCCGGTCCGGCGATCCGTCCCTGGCGGCGGATCGGCCGAAGCGCGCGGCCTCAGACGACCGGGGTCAGGAGGGGGGCGCCGCTCAACTGGGCCCGGAGATTGGCCACCACCAGATCGCCCATCGCCCGTCGCGTCTTGTGGCTGGCGCTGCCCTGGTGGGGCATGAGCACCACGTTCTCGAGCGCGCGCAGCCGCTCCGGGACGCGGGGCTCGTCGGCGAAGACATCGAGCGCCGCGCCGCCGAGCCGGCCCTCCGCCAGCAGATCGACCATCGCCGGCTCGTCCACGAGCGAACCGCGCGCCACGTTCACGAGGCAGCCCTCCGCGCCGAGCTCCTCCAGAACCCGCCGGCTGACGATGCCCTCGGTCTCGGGGGTTCCGGGGGCGACGAGGACCAGCCAGTCGACATCCCGCGCCATGGCCGCGAGATCGCCGTAATAGGCATAGGGCTCGTCGACCTGTTCGGTCCGGCCGTGATAGACCACCCGCATCTTCATCGCCTGCAGCCGCGTCGCGATGGTCTTGCCGATGCGGCCAAGCCCCAGGATGCCGACGCGGCGCCCGGTCAGCTCGGCCGTCAGGGGCATGGTCCCGTCCCGCTCCCACCGCCCGTCGCGGACATAGCGGTCGGATTGCGGCACGCGGTGGCAGAGCGCCAGCATCAGCGCCAGCGCGACCTCGGCCACGCAATCGTTCAGGACATCGGGCGTGTTGGTGACCCGCACGCCCGCCGCCCGCGCCGCGTCCACGTCGATCGCGTCGTATCCCACCCCGAAGGAGGCGATGAGCTCCAGCTTGGGCAGCGCCTCGATCACCGCGGCCGGGCACCCCGTGCCGCCGCCGGTCACGACGTACCGCGTGGACGGGGCCAGATCCTCCAGCATCGCGCCGGCATCTTCGGCCTCCCAGTAGCGGTGGATCGTGACGATCTCGTCCAGGCGATCCTGGACGTGATCGTTGATCGGGCTCATCAGCAGGCAATCGGGTTTCGTCATGGCGTCCTTCGTGTATCCGATGGGGTCCCGCGCGGGGCGAGAGGGTCAGCCGGGCGACCGGGGTTCCAGCAGCCGGATCATCTCCGACATGTCCGCCGCGCCGAGGCCCATCCGCATCAGGATGCGGTGGATCTCCGTCACGGCCGAGGTGAGGGGAAGCGGCGTGCGGGATTTGCCCGCGAAACGCTGCAGCGTTTCCAGGTCCTTCATCATGTTGTCGATCCGCCCCGTGGGCGCGTGGTCGCGCCGGGCGAACTTGCCCATGTATTCCTGCAGGATCGCGGAATCCCCGCGGCCGCCCGCCAGCGCGGCGGGAATGCGGGCCGCGTCGATCCCCGCATCCTCGGCCACCACCACCGCTTCGGCGACGCCCTGGAACAGGAGGCCGCAGAACAGCTGGTTGATGAGCTTGGTGGCCTGGCCGGCGCCCGAGTGGCCCATATGGGTGTAATTGGCGCACAGGTGGTCCATGACCGTCCGGCCCGCCTCCACATCCGCGGCCTCGCCGCCGGCCATGACCGTCAGCCGCCCCTCGCGCGCGCCCGGCGCCCCGCCCGAAAGCGGGCAGTCGATCCAGCCGGCGCCGGTCTCGGCGCGCAGCCGCTCCGCCATGGCCCTCGTGGCACCGGGGTCGATGGACGACATGTCGATCAGGAGCGCATCGCCGCCCAGGCCCTCGGCCACGCCGCCCGCGCCGAAGACGGCTTCCTCCACCACCTCGGCATAGGTGAGGCAGAGGATCACGAACCGCGCCCCGGCGGCCGCGTCGACGGGCCGCGAGACGGTGCGGGCCCCGAGGTCCGAGAGCGGTTCGAGCCGTTCCGGCGACCGGTTCGCGACGGCGACATCGAGCCCGGCCGACAGGAGCCGTTCGGCGATCGCCGTCCCCATGATCCCGGCGCCGACGATGCCGACGCGCAAGGTCTCATCTGCCATTGCGTCCCTCCCCATCCATGGCGCTCAATGGCTGATCTGGCCCAGGAACGCGCTCGTCCGCTTGTGCTTCGGTGCGTCGAAGAACGCGTCCGGGGGCGCCGTCTCGACGATCTCGCCCCGGTCCATGAAGATCACCCGATCCGCCACCTTGCGCGCGAAGCTCATCTCGTGGGTGACGACCAGCATCGTCATCCCCTCCTGCGCGAGGTCGATCATGGTGTCGAGGACCTCCTTGACCATCTCGGGGTCGAGCGCCGATGTCGGCTCGTCGAACAGCATGAGCTTCGGGTTCATGCACAGCGCCCGCGCGATGGCGACCCGCTGCTGCTGACCGCCCGACAATTCGGCGGGATACTTCTCGGCCTGCTCGGGGATACGCACGCGCTCGAGGTAATGGCGCGCCCGCCTCTCGGCCTCGGCCCGGTCGACGCCGCGGACCTTGCGCGGCGCAATCGAGCAATTCTCCAGCACCGTCATGTGCGGGAACAGGTTGAATTGCTGGAACACCATGCCGACCTCGCGGCGCACCTTCTCGACGTTCTTCCGCCCCGCCGTCAGCTCGATCCCGTCCACGAAGATGCGCCCCTGCTGGACCGGTTCGAGCCTGTTCATGCAGCGGATCAGGGTGGACTTCCCCGAGCCGGAGGGGCCGCAGATCACGATCCGCTCCCCCCGCGCGACCTCCAGGTCGATGTCCTTGAGCGCCTGGAAGCTGCCGAACCACTTGCCGACGCCCTCCATGCGCACGGCGGGCGGCCCGTCGCCGCCCGCTTGAGGCGCGCTCGGCGCCGATGCCGGCTCGCCGCTACTCGGCATAATAGTCGAGCGCCTCCTGCGCGCTGGACGTGGTCCGCACGAAATCCGGCAGCGGCGCGTCGAGCCATTTCTCGTGGATGGCGTTCAGCTCGCCGTTTTCCTTCATCCGGGCCAGGAAGTCGTCGAGATACGCCGTCAGCTCGTCGGATTGCGGATGCACGGCGATGCCCTGCATCTGCCGGGCGAGGTCGAACTTGGTGTCGAACCGGTCCGGCGCCATGCCCTCCAGTTCGGCGATGACCGTGTTCGACGCCCCGATCAGCGGTACCTGGCCCGAGACCAGGGCCTGGACCGCTGAGGCGTCGTCGTCGAAGCGCTGGATGGTCGCGTCGTCCGGCGCCACCGCCGTCAGGGCGTTGTCCTGCGTGCTGGCGCGCGCGACCCCGATCGTCTGCCCCGACAGGTCCGCGGGGTCGGAAATCTCGAGACCCCCATCGCCGTAGAGGGAGATGCTGATCCCGGCATAGGGCGCGGAATAATCGACCCGCTCGGCCCGCTCCGGCGTGATGCCGAGAGAGGCGACCTCCAGATCGACGCGGTTGCTGAGCAGATAGGGGATGCGGTTCGGACCCGTGACCGCCACGAGGTTCACCTCGACGCCCATGTCCTCGGCCAGGAGTTTCGCCACGTCCGCGTCGTAGCCATCGGGCTGGCCCTGCTGGTTGATGATCCCGAACGGCGGGAAGTCCACGAGCATGCCGATATTGACCGTGCCGCGCTCCTGGATCTCCTCGGGCGTGGTCTGGGCCGCCGCGGTTCCGCCCAGCCCGAGGCAGATCCCGGCCGCCACGAGCGTCATCCGGATCGAGTTGTGCTTCATCGGGTCATCCTCCATCGTGTTCCCGGTTCGACGTCACCGCGCCGCGATCCTGGCGAAGCGGCGCTCCATGCGGCGCGCGACAAGCGACAGCGGCCAGCAGATCGCGAAATAGACCAGCGCCACCAGCCCGAAGACCATGAACGGCTCGTAGGTCGCGTTGTTGATGATCTGTCCGGCGCGCGTCAGCTCCACGAAGCCGATGATCGAGGCGAGCGAGGTCACCTTGATCAGCTGCACCGCGAACCCCACCGTGGGCGCCACCGCGATCCGCGCCGCCTGGGGCAGGACGATGTGGCGCATCCGCATGCCGTAGCGCAGGCCGAGCGCCCAGGACGCCTCCGTCTGGCCGCTGGGGACCGCCTGGATGCAGCCACGCCAGATCTCGCCCAGGAAGGCGCTCGCATGAAGGGTCAGCGCGATCGCCGCGGCGGTCAGGGGCGCCACGTCGACCCCGAAGATCGTGATGCCGAAGAACACCAGGAAAAGCTGCATCAGCGGCGGCGTGCCCTGGAAGAAGCGGATGAAGACCATCGCCGCGCCCGCCAGCCACCGGCTAGGCGAGATCCGCGCCATGGCGACCAGAAGGCCGCCCACCGACCCGCCGGCGAAGGCGATCGCCGAGAGGACGAGCGTCCAGCGCGCGGCCATGAGGATGAAGACGACCTCGTCTGGACCGAACTCGCGGATCATGGCGTCCCTACCGGCTCAGGGGATAGGAGAAGGCGACCCGGTGGATCGTCGCGAAGAGGGCCGAGAAGCCCAGCGACATCACGAGGTAGATCGCCGTGATGACGAGGTAGATCTCGAAGCTGGCGAAGGTCTGCGCGTTGATGTCGTTGCCCGTCGCGGTCAGGTCGTTGGCCGAGATCACCGATACCACGCTCGTGCTGAGGAAGAGGAAGATGAACTGGCTCGTCAGCGCCGGATAGACCGTCCTCAGCGCCGGCATGAAGACCACGTGGCGGAATATCTGCAGCCGGGACATGGCGAGCGCGGTGCCGGCCTCCGTCTGCCCCTTGGGGATCGCCTCGATCCCGGCGCGCAGGATCTCGATGGCGTAGGCGGTCACGTTGATGACCAGCGCCACCAGCGCGGCCACATTGGGAGAGAAGCGGATGCCGAGCGCGGGCAGCCCGAAGAAGATGAAGAAGATCTGCACGATGAAGGGCGTGTTGCGGATGATCTCGACATAGGCGGCGATCAGCCATTGGACCGGCGTCGGCCCCGCCGTCCGCCCCCAGACCCCGAGCACCGCGACGATGAGGCCGAGCGCCATCGCCCCGAACGAGAGCTGCAGGGTCACCCATGCGCCGCTCAGCAGGTCGGGCCACCGCGCGAAGACGGGCGCGAAATCGAGATTGTAGTTCACCGACCCCTCCCGTCCTGCGCCGCGGGGGCGCACGCGACGCGGCGCGAGGGCGCCGGTTCCGCCGCGTTCGGATCGATCTAAGAAGGCTTGGCGCGTCGTGTCAACGCCGGTCTCGGCACCCCGCCGGTGGTCCGGACGCGCCCCGGACGACCAGCGCCGCGCTCACTCGTGCGGCCCGGCGGGGCCTCGGGATCGCCGGGGCGGAGGAGCAGCAGACGCGCCGCTGCCGCGCCGATCGGGGCGGCCCGGTTCTCGACGCCGGTCGACATGGGATGGCGAGATGCGCCTCGCGCACGTCCTCGGCCCTGGCCACGGACACGTCCCGCCCGACGCGCGACCCCTTCAGAAGGCTCATCTCGACCACGTGGTCGAGGCAGGCGATGGCGGCCCCCGGATCCGCCGCGCCCCGCATCTCGGCGGCCAGCGCGCGCCCGCGGCAGCGCGCCAGGCGACGCAGGGTGACGCGCGTCGTCCGATCAAGGCGGCTGTGCGTCATGGCCTGCACGTCCATTCGGTTTCGCCGGAATCGGGACGGCGCCGCGGCCCCTAGCGGTCCGAGGGGTCCCGGGCGACGCCCGACCGCACGATCTGGATGAACGCGGCGGCCGCCGGGGACAGGGTGCGGCCGCCGCGCCGCACCAGGCCGATGCGGCGCTTGGCGCCGAAATCGGCGATCTCGCGGCGGACGAGGTCGCCGGTATTCGTCACCGGCAGCGTCAGCGTCGGCAGGGCCGTCACGCCCAGGCCGGCCGCGACGAGCGCGCCGGCGGTCGCTAGGTGCGCCACCTCGAAGCGCGGCGAGAGGGACGCGCCGATGCGGAGGCAGGCGGCGTCGATCAGTTCGCGCACGCTCGTGCCCTCGGCCATGGCGATGAACGGCATGGCGACGATCTCGGACCAGGCATAGGGCCGCATCTGCGACAGCGGGCCGCCGGGATGCCCGACCGCGACGAACTCGTTGTTCATGATCGGCTGGAAATCGAGCCGCGAGCGGGTGGAAAGGGTGCCGGCGGTGAAGCCGAGATCCGCGACGCCGCTCTCCACCGCCTCGATCACGCCGCCCGAGAGCGCGTCGATGATGCGAAGGTCGACCTCGGGATGGGCGGCGGTGAAGGTTTGCAGCAGCCCCGGCAGCAGGCCCTGCGTCACCGAGGGCAGGCCCGCGATCGTCAGCCGGCCCCGGCGGGCCGAGACATGCGCCTCGAACTCGGCCATGCCGTCCTCGGCGGTGTTGAGCACCCGCCGCGCGATCCCGGCGAAGATCCGCCCCGAGACGGTGACGGCGACATTGCGGGTGTCGCGGTCGAAGAGCCGGGTGCCGAGCCGCGCCTCGAGCCCGGTGATCTGCCGCGACAGCGCCGAGGGCGATATGCCGAGCGCCGTGGCCGCCGCGCGGAACGATCCCGCCTCGTCCAGGGCGGTCACGGCGCGAAAGTCGGTCAGGGCAATATTGTTGATCTCCATGCATCTATAATCGACAGGAATGCACTTCACGCAACAGACCTCTTGGCCGATGCTGAACCCACGTCCCCCGACGGGGGCACGCGATCTGGGAGGACATCATGAAGACGATACTCGGCGCCCTTGCCGGTGCGACGCTTCTTGCGGCACCCGCGGCGGCGCAGGACCAGGACCTGCTGATCGGGTCGACCTCGGCCTCGTCCAGCCATTACGGCTATTTCGTCGCCGTCGGACAGCTCGTCAACGAGGCCGCGGAGGGACTCTCGGCCTCGGTGGTCGAGACCGGCGCGACGCTCGACAACATCCGGCGGATGTCGCGCGACCAGATCGACCTCGGCCTCGTGACGACGAACACCGCGCAGCACGCCTATGCCGGCACGGACGATTTCGAAGGCAACTGCCAGGACCTGCGGCTCCTCTGGGTCTATACCAATGCGCCGCAGAACGTGATCGTGCGTGCCGATGCCGGCGTCGACAGCCTCGACGGTCTGGAGGGCGTCCGCTTCAACCCCGGTATCCGGGGATCGGCGACGGAGAGCACGACCGAGGCGGTGTTCGAGACGCTGGGACTCACGGCCGATTACGCCCGCGGCTCGACCACCGACGTGGTGGACCAGATCAAGGACAACCGCGTGGCCGGATACGTCAAGTCGGGCGCGGGCGAGAAGCTCGACGGATCGACGATGGACATCGCGACCTCGATCGACATCCAGGTGTTGGGCCTGACGCCGGACCAGGCCGACACGCTGCGCGCCGAGATGCCCGATATCTCGGTCGTGGACATCCCCGAGGGCGCCGCCGAGGGCGTCCCGGCCTATACCACCTGGGCCTTCGGGGTGGGCGTCGCGGCGCCCTCCTCGATGGACGAGGAGACGGCCTACCGGATCGTCTCGGCGGTCATGGCCGAGGAGAGCGCGCAGGCGAACGCGATGGCGAGCATCGCCGACAGCGACCTCGCGCAGATGACGCTCGATTACGGCACCATCCCGCTCCACCCCGGCGCCGCGCGCTGGTTCGAGGAGCACGGCCACGAGATCCCCGAGAAGCTGCAGCCCGAAGGGTGATCCGGTGACACTCGCGCGCATCCAGAAGGCGCTGGCGCTGCTCGTGGGCGCCTTCGTGTTCTACACCGCCGCGACCGGCCCCTTCGAGGGGCTGGTCCAGCGGGCGATTTTCCTGGCGCTCGTCTGCTGCCTGGGCTTCGCGCTCTATCCCCTGGGGCGAGGGACCCCGTGGCGGACGGTGGGGCTGGCCGTCGACCTCGCCCTGGCGGCCGTCACCTTCGCGGCCTGCGGCTACGTGGTCTGGAACTACGAGACGATCATGGGCTCGCTGCCCTGGGCCACGCCGCTCGACATGGCACTGACGGCGGGGCTCGTGGCCGCCGTCCTCGAACTGGGGCGGCGCACGGTGGGGCTGATCTTTCCGGTGCTTGTCCTGATCGGGCTCTGCTACGCGCTCCTGGGCGATAGGCTGCCCGGCGCGCTGGGCCATCGCGGTTTCGACGTGGCCTTCGTGACCGAGACGGTTTTCCTCGGCGATCTCGGCATCTGGGGGATGCTGACGGGGGTGGCCGCGACCGTCATCGCGGCCTTCGTCCTCTTCGGCGCACTGCTCCTGCATACCGGGGGCGGGCAGGCGTTCATGGATTTCGCGATGCGGGTCGGCGGCCGCCAGCCGGGCGGCGCGGCCAAGATAGCCACCATCGCCTCGGGCCTCTTCGGCATGATCTCCGGCTCCGCCGTCGCCAATGTCGCGACCACCGGAAACTTCACCATCCCGATGATGATCCGCCTCGGCTATCCGCGCCCCTTCGCGGCGGCGGTGGAGGCGGTCGCCTCGACGGGCGGGCAGATCGCGCCGCCGATCATGGGCGCCGCCGCCTTCGTCATGGCCGAGATCCTCGGCATGTCCTACTGGACCATCATCACCGGCGCGATCCTGCCCGCGATCCTGTTCTACGTCTCGGTCTTCGTGACCGTGCATTTCGTGGCGCTGCGCCGCGGCCTCGCCGTCCTGCCCGAGGACGAGATGCCGGCCTGGAGCACCGTCCTCGCGCCGCGCCACGTCCTGCCCATCGTCTTCGCCCTGGGGGGGCTCGGCATCGGCATCTGGCTCGGCCGGTCGATCGCCACCTCGGCCTTCTACGGAATCGTCGGCCTGCTGATCGCGTTCTTCGCGACCCAGGCGGGCCGCCTGCCGTTGCGCGAGATGGCCGGGCGGCTCCTGGCCGGGCTCGAGGACGCGGGCAAGGGCATGGTCATCATCGGCGTGCTCCTGGCCGGCGCGCAGGTCCTCGTCTCGATGATCAACCTCACGGGGATCGGCGTGACGCTGTCCTCGATGATCGTCGATCTGGCCGGTGATTCGACCGTCCTCGTCGCGCTGATCGTGGGCCTCGTCTGCCTGATCATGGGAATGGGCCTGCCGACGACGGCCGCCTACGTCCTCGTCGCCGCCGTGCTGGCGCCGGCGTTGACGGCCGTCGGCGTGGCGCCCCTCTCGGCGCATCTCTTCGTCTTCTACTTCGCCACCATCTCGGTCATCACGCCGCCGGTCTGCGTGGCGGTCTTCGTGGGGGCGGGCATCGCCGAGACCAACTGGCTGCCCGCGGCGGGGCAGGCGGTGCGGCTCGGCGCGGTCACCTATGTCGTGCCGTTCCTGCTGCTCCTCTATCCCGGGATGACGATGCAGGGCACGGTGCTCGACATCGTCGAGGCGGTGTTCGCGGGTCTTGCGCTCGTGATCGCGATTCCGGCGCTGCTGTCCGGCGCGAAGCTGACCGGCCGGCGCGCGGCCGATACCGCACTCCTGATGCTGGTCATCCTCCTCGCGATCTGGCCGCACCCGGTCACGCCCTTCGTGGCGCTCGCCATCCTGGCCGGCGCGCGCGTTCTGGGCCGTACCAGAGGGGAGGCGCTGGCATGACCATCCGGATCGGCGCCGGTGCCGGCTTCGCGGGCGACCGGATCGAGCCTGCGGTGGATCTCGCCGAACGCGGCGGGCTCGACTTCCTCGTCTTCGAATGCCTGGCCGAGCGGACCATCGCGCTCGCCCAGCCAGCGAAGCTCGCCGATCCTTCCGCCGGCTACGACCGGATGCTGGAGCGGCGGATGCGCGCGGTTCTCGGCCCCTGCCGGCGAAACGGCACCCGGATCGTCTCGAACATGGGCGCGGCGAACCCGGTCGCGGCGGCGGAGAAGGTGCGCGAGGTCGCCCGCGATCTGGGCCTCTCCGGGCTGAAGGTGGCGGCGGTCACCGGCGACGACGTGCTCGACCGCGCGGGCGATCTCGACCTCGCCGAGACCGGCTGCACGGCGGCGGAGCTGGGCGACCGGCTCGTCTCGGCCAACGCCTATATCGGCGCGGCCTCGCTTGCCGCGGCGCTCGATGCCGGGGCGGACGTGGTCATCTGCGGCCGCGCGTCGGATCCGGCGCTGTTCCTCGGCCCGCTGATCCACAGCTTCGGCTGGGCGGCGGAGGATTGGGACCGGCTCGGCAAGGGCACGCTGGTCGGCCACCTTCTGGAATGCGCGGCGCAGATCACCGGCGGCTATTTCGCCGATCCCGGCGCCAAGGACGTGCCCGACCTCGCCCGGATCGGCTTCCCGCTGGCGGAGGTGGAGGAGACGGGCGACGCGGTCGTCACGAAGCTCGACGGGACCGGCGGGATGGTCACGCGCGCTACCTGCATCGAACAGCTTCTCTACGAGATCCACGACCCCGCCGCGTATGTGCAGCCGGACGTGATCGCCGATTTCTCCGGCGTCCGGTTCGAGGAGGTGGGCCGCGACCGCGTGGCCGTCACCGGGGCCACCGGCCGCCCGGCGAGCGGGCGGCTGAAGGTCTCGGCCGGCTACCGCGACGGCTGGATCGGCGAGGGCCAGATCTCGTATGCAGGCCCCGGCTGCGTGGCGCGGGGCCGGCTCGCCATCGACCTGATCGCGGCGCGGCTGGCGGCCCGGAACGGCGAGATCGTGGAACACCGGGGCGAGCTGATCGGCTGGGACGCGGTGGCCGGACCGGCCCCGCGCGGGACGCCCGAGCCGCCCGAGGTGCGGATGCGCTATGCCGCCCGCTGCCGGTCGCGGGACACGGCGGCCATCGTCGCCGAGGAGGTCGAGGGCCTCTATCTCTGCGGCCCCTCGGGCGGCGGCGGGGCCACGGGGCGGGTCCGCGAGGTGGTCGGCATCGCCTCGGGCCTGCTGCCGGCGGGCCTGGTCGAAACCTCGTTCACGCTCTCGGAGGCCTGAGATGAAGCTCGGCGACATCGCGCATGTGCGGACCGGCGACAAGGGCGACACGTCGAACATCGCGGTCGTCGCGTTCCGCGAAGCGGACTGGCCCAGGCTCGAGGCGGCGCTCACGCCCGCCCGGGTCGCGCGGTTCCTGGGCGGGCTCGACGCCGCCGACGTGTCGCGCTACGCGCTGCCCCAGCTTCACGCGCTGAACTTCGTGATCCGCGGCGCGCTGGCGGGGGGCGTCACGCGCTCCCTCGCGCTCGACGCGCACGGCAAGTGCCGGGGCGCGACGCTGCTGGCCCTCGACATCCCCGAATAGTCCGCCCGACGCGCGGCCGGCCGCGTCAGAGGGGCCAGATCAGCGGGATGAGCAGGCAGGCGGTGATGCCGGTGACGATGTTGAGCGGCAGCCCGATCCGGGTGAAGTCGGTGAACCTGTAGCCGCCGGGGGCATAGACCATCGTGTTCGTCTGGTAGCCGATCGGCGTCGCGAAGGCGAGCGTGGCCGCGAACATGACCGCCACCACCAGCGGTCGCGGATCGAGCCCCAGCGTCTGCCCGAGCGTGATCGCGACCGGCGTCACGATCACCGCCACGGCGTTGTTCGACAGCAGCTCGGTCAGCACCTGGGTCAGGAAATAGAGCACGAACAACACCGCCAGGGGCGGCAGGCCCGACAGCCAGGGCACGAGCGCGTCGACGAGCATCTGCGCCGCGCCGGAGCGGTCCATCGCCTCTCCGACCACCAGCATGGCGAGGATGAGCAGGATGAGCGGCGCGCTGATCGTCGCATAGGCCTCCTGCGGTTCCAGGGTGCGGCTGACCAGCAGCACCACGACGCCCAGCATGGCGAGGATCTGGATCGGGGCGATGTCGAGCGCGGCGAACACCACGATCCCCAGCACCACGGCCAGGACCAGCGGCGCGCGCCCGCGCCGGTACGGGCGATCGGTCGGTGCGCTGAAATCGGCCAGGCGCATGTCGGCGGCGAGGCGGCGGATGTCGTCCGGCGCCCCTTCGAGCAGCAGGGTGTCGCCGATCCGGATCACCACGTCGTCGAGCTGGCGCGCGATGTTGCGGCCGCGCCTGTGGACCGCGAGCGGATAGACGCCATAGCGCCGCCGCAGCCGCAACTGGCCGAGCGAGCGCCCGATCATCCGGCATTCGGGCAGGATCAGCGTCTCGACCGTGGTGGCGCGGGTCGAGGCGACGCGGTCGACCAGGGCGACGCTGCCGGCCTCCTTCAGCCCCAGCAATTCGGGCATCTCCGTCTTCAGCACCACGCGGTCGCCGGCGGCGAGCGTCACCTGCGGCATCTCGCGGCGCAGGCTGCGGTCGCCCCGGATCACGTCGACGAGCCGCATCCCCTCGCGGCGAAAGATCGCGACCCCGTTCGCCGCCGCGCCGATCAGCGGCGAGCCCTCGGGCACGACCACTTCGGTGAAGTATCTCGGCCGCTTGCGGGGCCCGAGCAGGTCGGCCGCGGTCTCGCGGTCGGGCAGGAACGGCGGCACCAGCAGCCACATCGCGGCGAACCCCACGAGCCCGACCGCGAGGCCCAGCGGGGCGATCTCGAACAGGCCGAACGGCGCCAGGCCCTGCGCCCGCGCCACCCCGTCCACGAGGATGTTGGTGGAGGTTCCGATCATCGTGATCATCCCCCCGAGCACGGTCTGGTAGGAGAGCGGGATCAGCAGCTTGGAGGGCGACACCCCCATGGTCCGGGCGAGCTGGACCGTCACCGGGATCATCACCGCCACGAGCGGCGTGTTGTTGGTGAAGGCCGAGGCGGCGCCGACGACGAGGCCGACGCCGCAGATCACCAGCACCCTGCGTTCGGCGGCCCGCCGCGAGACGTACCACGCGAAGCTGCCGATCACCCCGGTCCGCACCAGCCCGGCCGAGACCACGAACATCGCCGCGATGGTCCAGGGCGCGGGGTTGGCGAAGGTGTCGAGCACCCCGTCGGGCGGGACGAGGCCCAGGACGACGACGGCGGCCGCGCCCAGCATCGCCGTCACCTCGACCGGGAACACCTCCAGCACGAAGAGCACGAACATCGCGGCCAGGACGGCGAGCGTCAGCCAGGCGGGCAGCGCCTCCGACGCGGCAAGGCCGCTCATGGTGCGCGCCGGGGCAGGCGGGGACCGGGCCGGGTGCGGTGGCGCACCGTCGCGGGGGCCATGCGCCGCGCGGCGGCGGGACGACGGACGGGCCCGGCCTGGCCGGGAGGGATGGCGGACATCGTGGCGCACCCGCAAAGTTGTGACCGATCACCTAGGCCCGCCGCGCGGCGCGCGCAATAGGATCGTCGCGCGGCGCGCGATGGGCTCCGGCAGGGCGCGCGCCCTCAGCCGGCCGTCGCCCGCCGCCGCGCCCGCAGGAGCGTGAAGATGCCCGCCGAGACGACGATCGCCGCGCCGATCGCCACGTTGCGCTCCAGCGTCTCGCCCAGCACGTAGACGCCGATGAAGGCCGCGAAGACGAGCTGGAGGTAGGCGAAGGGCTGCACCGCGCTCGCCTCGGCGATCTCGTAGGCCTTGATCAGGCAGAAATGCCCCACCGCCGCCGAGACGCAGAGCGTGGACATCCAGATCCAGTCGGCGGCCGCCATCGGCTCCCACAGCCACAGGCCCGGGGGGGTCAGGACGACCGCGCCCGCGACCCCGGTCCAGAAGAACGAGGTCGCGGCGCTGTCCTGCCGGGCCACGTAGCGCGTCAGCAGCCCGTAGAGCGCGAAGCAGAGCGCCGCGGCCAGCGCCACCAGCGCGGCGGGGGTGAAGACGCCGGTGCCGGGCTGCAGGACCACCAGGATGCCCACGAAGCCGATGCCGATCGCGCTCCAGCGCCGCCAGCCGACCGTCTCGCCCAGGACCGGACCGGAGAGCGCGGCGATCAGCAGCGGATAGCAGGCGAAGACGGCATGGGCGTGGACGAGGCCCAGCAGCACGAAGCCCGCGACCATGATGCAGACCTCGGCCGCCAGCAGCACGCCGCGAAAGATCTGCACCGCGGGCTGGGCGGTGCGGGCGGCGGCGCGGATGCCGCCGGCATGGCGTGCCGCGACCGTGATCACGAAGGCCGCGAAGAACCAGTAGCGGATCATGATCACCATGATCGTGTTGTATTCCGCCGCCAGGTGGCGAGAGATCGCGTCCTGAACGGCGAAGATGAAGGTCGTCAGCACCATCAGCAGGATGCCGGCGCGGGTGTTCTGTTCGGTCATCCGAGCTGTCCGCGGGTCATGTGTCGCTTGCGCCCGTATCCCGGAACGCGGGTCACGTCGAATCCGGCCGCCGCCAGGGCGCGGCGGACATGGCCGGCGGCGGTATAGGTCGCGAAACTGCCGCCCCGAACGGTGTGCCGCGCCACCTCCGCCATCAGCCCCGCCGACCACAGGCCGGGGTTGCGCGCCGGGGCGAAGCCGTCGAGGAACCATGCATCGGCCCGCCCCTCCCAGGCCGGCAGGGTGTCCCCGGCCGGGCCCGCGACGATCCTCAGGTCGAGGCCGGGGAGGGCGGCGCCGCGCCCCGTCCAGCCCGCGAGGAGTTCGGCCGACAGGGGGGCGAGCGCGGGAAAGCCGGCATGGGCGCGGGCCATCTCGGCCGGGGTCAGCGGATGCGCCTCGAACGAGGTGAAGCGCAGCACCCCCCGGACCCCGGCGGCGCGGAACGCGGCCAGCGCGGCGAGCGCGTTCAGCCCGGTGCCGAAGCCCAGCTCGGCCACGTGGAAGCCGTCGCGGAACCGCGCGGGCAGGTCGTTGCCGGCCAGGAAGGTGTGGCGCGCCTCGGCCAGGCCGTCCTCGAGCGAGTAATAGGGATCGTCGTAACGCCGCGAGACCGGCACCCGGTCGCGCCAGGCGATGTCGTGCTCTTCCATCGCGGTCCGTCCTGCTCCAAGGGGGTGCAGAAGCACGGGAGCGGGGCGATGGCAAGCGAGGTCACGATCAGGGGGGCCGGGATCTTCGGGCTGACGCTGGCCTGGACGATGCTGGACCGGGGCGCGCGCGTCACCGTGGTCGATCCCGCGGGGCCGGGCGCCGGCGCCTCGGGCGGCGTGGTGGGCGCGCTCGCCCCGCATGTGCCCGAGGCCTGGGACGCGGTGAAGGCGCTGCAATTCGACAGCCTGATCGGCGCGGAGGCGTTCTGGGCCGAGGTGTCGCGCGCCGGCGGCGGCGATCCGGGCTATGCCCGGACCGGCCGGCTGCAGCCCCTCGGCGACGACGCGGCGGTCGCGCGGGCGCGGGCGCGGGCGGCGGGGGCCGCGCGGCACTGGCAGGGCCGGGCGGCGTGGCGGGTGGTCGTGGCGCCGTCCGGGTGGGGGCCGGTCTCGCCCACCGGTCTCGTGGTCCACGACACGCTCGCGGCGCGGATCGACCCGGCCCGCGCGGTGGCCGCGCTGGTGGCGGCGATCCGCGCCCGCGGCGGCACCGTCGCGGCCGCCGCCCCCGACCGGGGCGCGGTGGTCTGGGCCACCGGGGCGGCGGGGCTCGCGGACCTGTCCGCCGCGCTGGGCCGCGAGGTCGGGCGGGCGGTCAAGGGGCAGGCGGCGGCCCTGGCCCATGCCGCCCCCGGGGCGCCGCAGGTCTTCGCCGGCGGGCTGCACGTCGTCCCCCATGCCGACGGGACGACCGCGATCGGCTCGACGACCGAGCGCGATTTCGACGATCCGGGGTCGACCGATGCGGGGCTCGACGACGTGATCGCGCGGGCGCGCGCGGCGGTGCCGGCGCTGGCCGCGGCCCCGGTCCTGCGGCGCTGGGCGGGCCTGCGGCCGCGCGCGCGGACGCGGCGGCCGGTGCTGGGCGCCTGGCCGGGGCGGCCCGGCCATTTCGTCGCCAATGGCGGCTTCAAGATCGGCTTCGGCGTGGCGCCGGGGGTCGCCGGGCTGATGGCCGATCTGGTGCTCGAGGGCCGCGACGCGATCCCCGGGGCGCTGCGGCTGGAGGCGGCCCTGCGCTGAGCGGGGCCGCGCTCAGCGCAGGGCGCGGCCCTTCACGATCGCGTCCCGGCCCCAGCGGGCGCGGATCGCGTCGGTCGCCCGTTCCGCCCGGGCGCGCGCCGCGGCCTGCGGGTCGAGCAGGTCGCCGTATCCGTCCGCCTCCGCCGCCGGCCCGATCTCGGACAGGCCCACGCCCAGAAGGCGGAACGGCCCCTCGCCGGCCACCGGATCGAAGAGGGCGCGCGCCTCGCGGTAGATGCGGTCGGCGATCTGGGTGGGCTCGTCGAGCGCATGGCGCCGCGTCAGGATCCGGTGATCGGCGCGCTTGAGCTTCAGCGTCACCACCCGGCCCGCCCGCGCCTTCGCCTTGAGCCGGCCCGCGACCTTCTCGGACAGGCGCCAGACATGGCCGTCGAGGATGTCGGGATCGGCGGTGTCCTCGTCGAACGTGGTCTCGTTCGACATGCCCTTGACGGGGGCGTTGGCGGTGACGCGGCGCAGGTCCTCGCCGCGGGCGAGGTGCCACAGCCGGCTGCCCATGCCGCCGAACCGGGCGTGCAGGTCGCGCTCCTCCCAGCGGCGCAGGTCGGCGAAGGTGCGGATGCCGGCGCGCTCCAGCGCGCCGCGCCCGACCGCGCCCACGCCCCAGATCAGCGACACCGGCCGGGGGGCGAGGAACGCCATCGTCTCGGCCCGCCCGATCACCGAGAAGCCGCGCGGCTTTTCCAGGTCCGACGCGATCTTGGCCAGGAACTTGTTGTGGCTGAGCCCGATCGAGCCGCCGATCCCCAGTTCCGCCTGCATCCGCCGCACCAGGCGGGCCAGCATCACCGCCGGGGGGGCCCCGTGCAGCCGCGCGGTGCCGGTCAGGTCCAGGAACGCCTCGTCGAGCGACAGCGGCTCCACCGAGGGCGTCAGGTCCGCCATCATCGCCCGGATCTGGCGCGAGACCTGCGAATAGACCTCGAATCGCGGCTTAACGATCGTGGCCTCCGGACACAGCTTCAGCGCCTTGAACATCGGCATCGCCGACCGCACGCCCTTGATCCGGGCGATGTAGCAGGCGGTGGTCACGACGCCGCGGCTGCCGCCGCCCACGATCACCGGCTTGTCGCGCAACGAGGGGTCGTCGCGCTTCTCGACGCTGGCATAGAAGGCGTCGCAATCCATGTGGGCGATGGAGAGGTCGAACAATTCGGGATGCGCCACGACGCGCGGCGACCGGCAGGCGGGGCAGCGGGCCCCGCCGTCGAAGGTCGCCAGGCAATCGCGGCACATCGCGGGCATGGCGCCAATCTAGGCCATGGAGGGCGCGCGTGACAGAGGGCTTCGACGGCGCGAAGGTCGCGATCCTGACGGCGGGGCGGGTGGTCGCGCTCGCCCGCGACGACCGGCCCGGCATTCCCTGGCCGGGGATGTGGGACCTGCCCGGCGGCGCGCGCGAGGGGACGGAGACGCCCCTCGCCTGCGCGCTCCGCGAGCTGCGCGAGGAGACGGGGCTGATCCTGGCGCCCGGCCGCCTGCGCCACGGCGCGCGCCATGTCCGGGCGGGCCGGGCGACGTGGTTCTTCGGGGCGGTCTGGCCCGGCCTCGAGGCCCGCGACCTGCGCCTCGGGGCGGAGGGCCGGGCGCTGGTGTTGATGCCGGCGGCCACGTTCGCCGCACATCCCCGCGCGATCCCGCATCTGGCGGCGCGGCTGCGCGCCTGGCTCGACTATTCCGCCGCCAGCGCCCGGTCGGCGCCCCGCACCTGATCGCAGATCCGCGCCACCACCCGGTCGAGCCGCGCCTTGACGCCGGCGAAGCCCGCATGCGGCGCCACGCGCGCCTCGTCCATGTAGAGGGCGCGGTCGATCTCCACCTGGATCACGTGGCGGCCGCGCGCGGGGCGGCCGTAATGCTGCGCGGTATAGGCCCCGGCGAAGGGGGTGTTGCGCGACACCGCGAACCCCGCCGCGGCAAAGGCGTCCTCCACCGCCGCGACGATCCCGGCCTCGGCCGCCGCGCCGTAGCGGTCGCCCAGCACCACGTCGGGCCGCCGGTCCGGGGCCATGCCGTCCAGCGCCTCGTGGGGCATCGAATGGCAGTCGATCAGGACGGCCCGGCCGAATCGGGCCACCCGCTCGTCGAGCAGCCGCTCCAGCGCGGCGTGGTAGGGTTGCCAGACATCGCGGATGCGCGCCTCGGCCTCGGCCTCGGGGATCTTGCCGCGATAGATCGCCCGCCCCCCCGACACGACCCGCGGCACCACGCCCAGCCCCGAGGCGACGCGGGGATTGTGGGGGCCGCGCCGCAACCCCTCGATCAGCGCGGGGTCGAGGTCGTCGGGACCGCGGTTCAGGTCTATCCAGGCGCGGGGCAGCCGGGCGGCCAGGAGCGCGGCCCCGCAGGACGGCGCGCTGCCGAAGAGCGTGTCGACGAACGCATCCTCGGACGAGCGCAGCTCGTGCGGGAGCAGCACCGACCGCTCCAGCAGCGCGTCCGGATAGAGGCACCCGGAATGCGGCGAGGCGAAGACCGCGGCGGTCGCCGGGCCGGACGGGGCATGGAGGTCGTAGGCGCGCAGGGTCATGTCAGCCGGCGGGATCATGGGCGCATAAATGGCGTTCGGAAAGGCCTTGAACAGCCGGGCGCGACCTTTTATAGACCGCGCACCGTTCCGGGGGCCCGTGCCCGCGGGAAGGACATGTGGCGATCCGGGCGGTTAGCTCAGCGGTAGAGCACTTCGTTGACATCGAAGGGGTCACTGGTTCGATCCCAGTACCGCCCACCATCGCCGAACAGGACTTCGCCGCCGGCCCCCGCGGGCCGGCAGAACCGCAATGCAAGGCGCGAGCCCCGCGCCGCGACAGATGGGAGAGAGCGACATGAAGGTGCGCAACTCGCTTCGCTCGCTGAAAGCCCGCCACCGGGATTGCCGCGTGGTGCGCCGCAAGGGCCGCGTCTACGTCATCAACAAGACGCAGCGCCGGTTCAAGGCCCGTCAGGGCTGACAGCCCCGACTTTTGCGACCGCAAGATGTGCCCCGGTGCCCCCGCACCGGGGCTTTCTCGTCTTGGGAGAAAGCAGGCCGGGGCCATCCGTGCTTATCCGCCGATCCCCGGGGGGCCGTCTTGGTCCGGTGAAGAAACGCGTGATAAGCGGATCGCGCATTTCTGGATGGGGCCCCGTGATTCGTGACCGACAAGACACCTCTTTCCGCGGCGTATGGACGATTCCGCTCCGTGCTCCTGACGACGGTCGCGTTCAGCTTCTGCATCAACCTGCTGCTCTTCGTCGGGCCGCTCTACATGCTGCAGATCTATGACCGGATCCTGTCCAGCCGGAACGAGAACACGCTGGTCGCCATCTCGGTCATCGCCGTCGGGCTGCTCGTCTCCTACGGGCTGCTCGAATTCGTGCGCGCGCGGCTGCTGGCGCGGGCGGGGATGCATTTCGACGAGGCCCTGAGCGAGGACGTCTATCGCCGCATCCTGCGCCAACAGGCCGCCAACCCGGGCAGCCCGCTGCCGGTCAGCGTGTCCGACGTGGGCAAGCTGCGCGACTTCATGGCCGGGCAGGGCATCATCGCCTTCTTCGACGCGCCCTGGGTGCCGCTGTTCCTGGCGCTGTGCTTCCTGTTCCATCCGGCGCTGGGCGCGGTGGCCACGGCCGGGGCGGTGATCATCTTCGGGCTGGCGCTGACCAACGAGCTGATCACCCGCAAGCATCTGCAGAACGGCGCCCAGGCGTCGCAGGGCGCAAGCCGGGCGTTCCATTCCACGCTCCAGAACGTCGAGGTGATCCGCGCCATGGGCATGGAGCGCAACCTCCACGGCCGGTGGCAGCAGCGCCACGACGAGATGCTGGAGCACCAGGGCCGCGCCTCGGGCCGGTCGGGCGCGATCCTGTCGGCGTCGAAATTCATCCGCTCGACGGTGCAGATCTCGATCCTGGGGGTGGGCGCCTACCTGGTGCTGCAGCGCCAGATCTCGCCCGGGATCATGATCGCGGCCTCCATCATCATGGGCCGCGCGCTCGCCCCCGTCGAGCAGGCCGTGGGCCAGTGGAAGCATTTCGTTGCCGCGCGGCAGGCCCATCACCGGCTGAAGCAGCTCTTTGCCGCGGTGCCGGACGAGGCCGAGCGGGTCGAGATGCCGGCGCCGCGCGGCGCGCTCGCGGCGGGCCGGCTGGTCGCGACCATCCCGGGAACCCGCGACGTGCTGCTCCGGAACGTCGATTTCGCGATCGAGCCGGGCGAGACGCTGGCCATCATCGGGCCGAGCGGCTGCGGCAAGTCGACCCTGGTGCGCCACCTCGTCGGCGCCTCGCAGCCCGCCTCCGGCACGGTGCGGCTCGACGGGACGGACATGCGCCACTGGCGGCCCGAGCAGCTGGGCCGGCACCTGGGCTACCTGTCGCAGGACGTGAACCTCTTTCGCGGCACGGTGGCCGAGAACATCGCCCGGTTCGACGCCCGCGCCACCGATGCCGAGATCGTCGCGGCGGCGCAGCTCTCGGGCGCGCACGAGATGATCCAGGCGCTTCCGCAAGGCTATGCGACCGAGATCGGCGAGGGCGGCGCGGGGCTGTCGGGGGGGCAGCGCCAGCGCCTGGGGCTGGCCCGTGCGGTGTTCCGGATGCCCAGCCTGGTGGTGCTGGACGAGCCCAATTCCAACCTCGATTCGGTCGGCGAGCAGGCCCTCGTCGCCTGCATCCGGACGCTGAAGGAGGCCGGCACGACCGTCCTTCTGGTGACCCACCGCGCCAACCTTCTGACGCTGAGCGACCGCACGCTGATGCTGCGCGACGGCATGGTCGAGAAGTTCGGCCCCACGCGCGAGGTCTTCGCCCCGGCGCCCAAATCCGTCCCCGAATCCGTGCCCGGGCCCGCGCGCGCGGCCGACCGGCCCGGGCCCGCGGCGCCGTCCCGGCGCCTGAGCCTGCCGCAGACATCGGCCTACTGAGCCGGCAAGGAGAGCAGATCCATGGCCACGTTCCGATCCACCCGGCCGCTGACCCTGGCCGGGTTCACCATCATCTTCATGACCTTCGGCGTGTTCGGCGGCTGGGCGACGGTGGCGCGGCTCGACAGCGCCGTGATCGCGCCCGGAACCGTGTCGATCGAGGGCAACCGCAAGGTGATCCAGCACCTGGAGGGCGGCATCGTCGAGGAGATCCTCGTCGCCGAGGCCGACCGGGTGGAAAAGGGCGATGTCCTCGTGCGCCTGACCGCGATCGAGGCGGGATCGAACCTTGATGTCATCGCCACGCGGCTGGCGGTGGCCGGCATCACCGAGGCCCGCCTGCTGGCCGAGCGGAACCTGGCCGAGGCGTTCGAGCCGCCGGCCAGGCCCGACGCGGCGCCGGACGGGGACGGGGACGAGGACGGGGACGTGGCGCAGGCGATCGCGGACCAGCGCGATGTCTTTGCCGACCGCCTGTCGCTGCTGCAATCCAGGACCGACATCCTGACCGCGCGGATCGGCCAGTCCCGCGAACAGGTCGCGGGGCTCGAGCAGCAGCGCGACGCGCTGGCCAAGCGGCTGGAGAATTACGAGGAGATGCTGGCGCGGATGCGCGAGGGCGGCGATCGCGGGCTGGTGCAGAAGAACGTCATCGCCGAACGCGAGGACGTGCTGATCCAGATCGAGGCCGATCTGGGCCGGGCGGTGTCGCAGATCGCGCAGGCCCGCAACGAGATCGGCTCCACCGAGCTGGAGATCCTGCAGGCCCGGCAGCAATACCGCGAACGGGCGAGCCGCGAACTGGAAGAGATCCGCGCCGAGATCAGCGAGCTGGAGGAACGCCGCAAGGTCGCCGGCGACGTGCTGCGGCGCACCGAGATCCGCGCGCCCTCGCCCGGGACCATCCAGAACCTGCAGATCCACACCGTGGGTGCGGTGGTCCGCCCGGGCGAGGACCTGATGGAGCTGGTCCCCGAGGACGGCAACCTGGTCGTCAATGCCCGGGTCTCGCCCGTCGACATCGACAGCGTCGCCCCGGACCTGACCACCGAGATCCGCTTCCCGGCGATCCAGGGCCGCCTGACCCCGGTCATGCTGGGCGAGGTGGGGTCGGTGTCGAACGACGTGATCACGCCCGAGACGGCCAACGCCGAGCCCTATTACCTGGCCCGGATCGACGTGTCCGACATCGACGTGCCCGACGCGGTGCGCGGCCGCATTGCCGCCGGAATGCCGGTCGAGGCGGTGATCGTCACCGGTGAACGCCGCGTCGTCGATTACCTGGCCGCGCCGCTGATGGACGCGGTGCGAAAGAGCATGGTCGAGGAATAGGGCCATCCCCCCGCCCATGGGCGGGGGGAAACGCGATCACAGGACGGCCTGCGGCTCCACCGCGTCGCGGTCCTGTGCCTGGCCCACGGGCATGTTCGTCAGCCGCCCGGCATGGACGTTGAGGCCCGCGGCCAGGTGCGGATCGTCCTGGCAGGCCTTCTTCCAGCCCTTGTCGGCGATCGACAGCATGAACGGCATCGTCGCGTGGCCGAGCGCCTGGGTGGAGGTGCGCGGCACCGCGCCCGGCATGTTGGCCACGCAGTAATGCATGATCCCGTCGACCTCGAAGGTCGGGTCCTGGTGGGTGGTGGGCGTCGAGGTCTCGAAGCAGCCCCCCTGGTCGATGGCCACGTCCACCAGCACCGCGCCCCGCTGCATCGAGGACAGCTGGTCGCGCATGATCAGCTTCGGCGCGGCGGCGCCGGGGATCAGCACCGCGCCGATCACCATGTCGGCCCCGGCGACGAGGTCCGCCGTGCCGGTGGCCGAGGCATAGGCGGTCTTGAAGGTCGAGCCATAGACATCGTCGATGTAGCGCAGGCGCGGCAGCGAGCGGTCGAGCACGACGACGTTCGCGCCCATCCCGGCCGCCACGCGCGCCGCGTTCAGCCCCACGACGCCGCCGCCGATCACCACGATCCGGGCGGGAAAGACGCCGGGCACGCCGCCCATCAGGACGCCGCGGCCGCCATTGGCCTTCTGCAGGGTATAGGCCCCGGCCTGGGGCGCCAGCCGTCCCGCCACCTCGGACATCGGGGCCAGCAGCGGCAGGCCGCCGCTGCGATCGGTCACCGTCTCGTAGGCGATGCAGGTGGCGCCGCTTTCCAGCAGGTCGTCGGTCTGCGCCCGGTCGGGGGCGAGGTGCAGGTAGGTGAACAGGATCTGCCCCTCGGACAGCATCTTGCGCTCCGCCGCCTGGGGTTCCTTCACCTTCACGATCATCTCGGCGGTGTCGAAGACCTCCTCGGCGGTGGGGACGATCCGCGCGCCGGCGGCCTCGTAATCGGCGTCGGGATATCCCGCGCCCTCCCCGGCGCCGGACTGGATCGTCACCTCGTGGCCGTGGGTCACCGCCTCGGCGGCGGCGGTGGGCGTCAGGCCCACGCGGAATTCCTGTGCCTTGATCTCGGTCGGGCAGCCGATCTTCATGGACAACCTCCTTTGTCTGCCGGTTGGGCAATGGTATGTTCGAACGGTGCGAAGACGAGTGCAAAGATCGCGATCCCGGCCGCCGCACCCGAAAGGTCATTGCGCGAATCCCGCGACTGGCCGAAGATCCTGCGAATGATCCCCCTGGACGAGACCGATCGGCGCATCCTGCGCCGCTTGCAGCGCGACGGGCGCCTGTCGAACGCCGAGCTGAGCGAGGCGGTGTCGCTGTCGGCCTCGGCGTGTCACCGCCGCGTGGCGCGGCTGGAACTGGCCGGGGTCATCGACCGCTACGTGGCCCTGCTCGACCGCAACGCGCTGGGGCGGCGGACCACCGTCTTCGTCGAGATCACGCTGGCCGGGCAATCCGACGGCGCCTTCGACGCGTTCGAGGCCGCCGTCGCGCGGATCCCCGAGGTGCTGGAATGCCACCTGATGGCGGGGACCGCCGATTACCTGCTGAAGGTGGTGGTGGCCGATGCCGAGGATTTCGCCGCGCTGCACCGCCGCACGCTGGCCCGCCTTCCGGGGGTGGCGCAGATGACCTCCAGCTTCTCGCTGCGGCGCGTGCGCGAGACGACCGAGATCCCGGTCTAGCGCGCGACCCGGTCGGCCACCGCGTCGAGCGCTGCGCGCGCCTCGGGCAGGATATCGGGCCAGAGCGGCCACAGGTGCCACAGCCCCGGCCAGGTCCGCAGCGTCACGTCCGCCCCGGCGAGGCTCGCCGCGCGGGCCAGGAGCAGGCCGTCATCCTGCAGAATCTCCGCCCCCGCGGTCAGGATCAGGGTCGGCGGCAGCACCGACAGGTCGCCCAGGAGCGGCGAGACCTCGACATCGCGGGGATCGGCGTCGCCGAAGGCCATGCGCGCGAAGCCCCGGTCGCCGGCGTCGTCGTTCATCAGGTCGCTCGTGCGCTCCCTGGTCGTCGATCGCCCCGTCCGGTCGGTATTGGGCGAGATCAGCGCCAGGCCCGAGACGCGGCCGGGGCGCCGCATGGCCAGGATCAGCGCCAACTGGCCGCCGACGCTGTCGCCGATCACCGGCACGGCGCCCGGCAGCGCGTCGAGGACCGCCAGGCAGGCGTCGCGCTGGGCCGGCCAGGGCCGTTCCGGGGCCAGCGGATAGTCTGGCACCACGATCCGGCACGCCGCCACGCGGGCCACGTGGCGCACCGCGGCGGCATGGGTGTCGGGGGAGCCCAGGACGAGGCCGCCGCCATGCAGCCACAGCGCCGGCGGAGCGCCCTCGGGCCCCGCGACGCCGCATGGCACGCCCCCGATCGTCCGGCGGGGCAGCGGCGGGGCCGGCGGAAAGAGGCTGGCGAAGGCCGTCCGAATCGCCTCCGGCGGGCCGGACATGTCGGTGTCGGCGATTCGCCGCATAAGGCCGTCCCGGGTGGTCGGGAAGCCGCCGGAGGGCGGGGAAGAATCGGGGGAAAGGGGCGATCCGGTGCCGGATTCTGCGTTCGCCATGCGTCAGACCTGTCTAAAAAGACAGGTCGGCGTCGGCAAATTTTCACCCAGCCATAAGGTGTAATCGGCTAGATTGACGGTGCGCCAAGTGCGCAGGGCGGGGTACGTACTTTCGATCACCTATTCATTTTCCTCCGCCTTTAACGTCCTCGCCCTGACGGCGCGTGCGGAAGTAGAGATAGAGCGGCAAGCCGCAGCTGACCCCGATGCAGAATGTCGCGGGAATGGCCACGAGGCGCAGCCGGTCTTTCCAAGTGTCGCGGTCGAGCAAGATCCAGACCGTCAGGGTCACGGCGGCGATCGTCAGGTCCCAGACCAGCCCGGTGGTGGATGCGTTCACGTACCAGGCGTCGATCAGGTCCCCCAGGCCGTTGCCCTCCGCCATGTAGGTCAGGAACCAGGCCATGGGGTGGATCGCCCCCCAGAGGGCGAGGGCGAGGAAGACGAAGGGCAGAGCGCGAGTCACGATCCGCCGACGACGCCGAACGCGCCCTCGCCCGAGATGTCGATGGCCACCCCGGTGCCGGAGGTCCCGATCCCGGGCGTGACCTCCTCGGGGGCGGCCTCCTGACCGCAGGCGGACAGCAGGAGCAGCACAAGCAGCGCGCGTCTCATGTCGGGCGGCTCCTCCACCGGGCGATCTGGTCCCGCACGTTCGCGGGCGCGGTGCCGCCCCAGGATGTGCGGCTGGCGACCGAATTGTCCACGCCGAGCACGTCATAGACCCCCTCGGTGATGGCGCCGTGGACCTCCTGCAGTTCCGCCAGCGTCAGGTCGGGCAGGTCGCGGCCGGTCCGTTCCGCCAGCGCCACCAGCGTTCCGGTGACGTGGTGGGCTTCCCGAAAGGGCAGGCCGGCCTCGCGCACCAGCCAGTCGGCCAGGTCGGTGGCGGTCGAGAATCCGTGCCCGGCGGCGGCACGGAGCGCGTCGGGGTTGGCGGCCATGTCGGCGACCATGCCGGTCATCGCGGCAAGGCTCAGCATCAGCGTGTCGGCGGCGTCGAAGACCTGCTCCTTGTCCTCCTGCATGTCCTTCGAATAGGCGAGCGGCAGGCCCTTCATCACCATCAGGAGCGCCGATTGCGCGCCGAAGATGCGCCCGATCTTGGCGCGGATCAGCTCGGCGGCGTCGGGGTTCTTCTTCTGCGGCATGATCGAGGAGCCGGTGGAGAAGCGGTCCGACATGGCGACGAAGCGGAACTGCGCCGAGGACCAGATCACCAGCTCCTCGGCCAGCCGTGACAGGTGCATGGCGCAGATCGAGGCCGACGACAGGAAGTCGAGCGCGAAGTCCCGGTCAGAAACGGCGTCGAGCGAATTGCCGCAGGGCCGGTCGAAGCCGAGCGCGGCGGCGGTCGCCTCGCGGTCGATCGGGAAGGAGGTGCCGGCCAGGGCGGCGGCGCCCAGCGGGCATTCGTTCATCCGCGTCCGCGCGTCGCGGAACCGCGAGACGTCGCGCGACAGCATCTCGACATAGGCCAGCATGTGGTGGCCCCAGGTGACGGGCTGCGCGGTCTGGAGGTGGGTGAAGCCCGGCATCACCCAGTCCGCGCCCTGCTCCGCCTGGTCGAGGAGCGCCCCCTGCAGGGCGACGATTCCCTCGACCGCCTCGTCGCAACGTTGCCGCGTCCAGAGGCGGAAATCGGTCGCCACCTGGTCGTTGCGGGAGCGGGCGGTGTGCAGCCGCCCGGCGGCGTCGCCGATCAGCTCGCGCAGGCGGGCCTCCACGTTCATGTGGATGTCCTCGAGCGCAGCGGAGAAGCGGAACGTGCCACCCTCGATCTCTGACAAGACGGTGAGAAGGCCTTTCCGGATCTCCTCGGCGTCTTTATCGGTCAGGATGCCCTGCGCGGCGAGCATCGCGGCATGGGCGCGGGAGCCCTCGATGTCCTGGGGCGCGAGCCGGCGGTCGTACCCGATCGAGGCGTTGATCGCCTCCATGATCGCGTCGGGGCCACCGGCGAAGCGGCCGCCCCACATGGCGTTCGAGGCGCTGTCGGACATGGGGATGCACACCTTTTCGGAGGGATCGATGAAAGCTCTTGCCGCCGTCCTTTATCTGGGCCTCGTCACCGCTGCAAACGCGCAGGGCGCCGTGGGGGAGGTCCCGCTGGAGGGGGACATGCGCAAGCTCGCCGTCCATGAAACGTCCCGCGAGACGCCCGACATCGCCATGCAGACGCCGGACGGGCGTCACGTCACCCTGGAGGAGTTCCGCGGCAAGCCGGTGATCCTGAACTTCTGGGCGACCTGGTGCGCGCCCTGCCGCGAGGAGATGCCGGCGCTCGACGCCGTGGCGGCCGACGGCGAGGTGGCGGTGGTCACCCTCGCCACGGGGCGCAACACGATCGACGGGATCGAGCGCTTCTTCGAGGAAGAGGGGATCGAGAACCTGCCGATCCTGCTCGACCCCTCGCAGGAGGCGGCGCGGGCGATGTCGGTGCTGGGCCTGCCGGTCACGGTGCTGCTCGACGCCGAGGGGCGAGAGGTGGCCCGCCTGACCGGCGGCGCCGACTGGGCCGGGCCGGAGGCGGCCCGCGTGCTGGAGGCGCTGGGCGGATCTTGACACCGCGCCCGGCGCGCCCACATAGCGCCGGTCCTTTCCCCGGAGGTCCCATGGACCCTGTCGCCCCGATCCTCGTCGCCGCCGCCGCGTTCGGCGGCTATATCGGGTTCTTCCGCAATCGGCGGCGCCTGAACGACACCCGCACGGTCGAGGCCGCCTGGCTGGCGAGCTATCCCGGCGACGAGATCCGGCGCAGCGTCGTGTCGGAGGACGGCCGCGCGGGGCTGGTGGAGACCTCCTGGGGCACCGGCCTGGTCTGCCGTGGCGGCAGCGTCGCCCGCAGGCTCGACCACGCGCGGACCGATCTGGACGAGAGCGGCCTGCTGATCCGTCTTCCCGATCTCGACGCGTCGCGCATCCACCTGCAGCTGGACCCGGCGCAGGCGGCGCTCTGGCAGGAACGCATCGAACGGGATTGAGGCCGGGGCCTACCGGCCGCGCCGGGATCGCCCCCCCCCCGGCGCGCGAATGTCCACCCCGCGGAGGCGACGCCGCCCCCGGCCCGGTGGGCCGGGAGCGGCGGCGACCGGCGGTTCGTCGGGCCATCGCCCTGCGCGGTGTCGCGACACGAAACTGTAAGGGTCCCTTCGCGGCATTGTCACCTCACGCTGGGAGACGTGCAACCGCAGCTTGCGAGCCTTGCCTCGCATGCCGCGTGTTCTGCCAAATTGTGAGATCGACAATGAGATTCCCGATGTCCCGCCGCGCCCTCCTCGCGGCCTCCGTCACCGCCTTCGTCCTCCCCGTGGCCGCCGGGGCCGCCACGATCGGGGAGGCCAAAAACGTCATGATGTTCATCTCCGACGGCGCCTCCTGGGGCGCGTGGGACATGGCCAGCTATTACGAGTACGGCGAGACCGGCCGGCAGGCCTACGACGAGTTCGACACCAAGCTCGGCATGACCACCGGTTCGGCCTCCACCGACCGGCCCTACATCCCCGAGGCCGCCTGGGACGACACGCCGACGGGCGACGAAGACTATTTCCAAGGCTACAAGCGTATCAAGGACGGCGCCACCGACAGCGCCGCGGCCGGGACGGCGCTCGCGACGGGGACCAAGACGCTCAACGGACGCATCAATGTCGGACCCGACGGCGAGAAGCTCCCCTTCCTCAGCCAGGCGATGAAGGCGGCCGGCAAGGATGTGGGCGTGGTCTCCAGCGTGCCGTTCAGCCACGCCACCCCGGCCGCCTTCGGGGCGCAGAACATCGACCGCAACAATTACCAGGAGATCGCCGGCCAGATGATCAACGAGGGCACCCTCGACGTGATCATGGGCGGCGGCAATCCGAACTTCGACGGCAGCGGACGCCGCCTGGACGAGGCCAATTACAACCGGATCTCGGAGGCCGACTGGGCCGCGCTCAACGGCGACGACGCGCCGATGACCCTGATCCAGACGCGGGAGGAGTTCGAGGCCCTCGCCAACGGATCGCGCGAGATCGACGGCCGGGTGATCGGCCTTCCCCAGGTGGGCGACACGCTCCAGGTCAATCGCGATCCGGACGTGGTCGGCGCCGACCCGTCGAACCCGACCGGCGTGGCCTTCGTCGAGGGCGTCCCGACCCTCGAGATGATGACCCAGGGGGCGCTGCAGCAGCTCGGCGACAACGAGGACGGCCTGTTCCTGATGGTCGAGGGCGGCGCCGTGGACTGGGCCGCGCATGCCAACAGCACCGGCGGCATCATCGAGGAACAGATGGATTTCAACGCCGCCGTCGCGGCGGGCGTGGACTGGGTCGAGGCGGAATCGTCCTGGGACGAGACGCTGATGCTCGTCCTGACCGATCACGGCAACGGCATGCCCATGGGTCCGAATTCCGACGAGATCTCCTTCCAGCCGATCGCGAACAACGGCCAGGGGAACCTGCCGGGCGTCCTGTGGCATACGGGCGGCCATACGACCGAGAACACCCTCTTCTGGGCGCAGGGCGCGGGGTCGGAGATGTTCGCCGACCGGATCGTCGGCACCGATCCCTATCTGACCTCCATCCTCGGCTTCAACGACGGCAGCTACTTCGACAACACCGCCGTCTCCGGGGTCGTCTCGGCGGCGGTCGGCGTGGACGATCCCGCGCCGGTCCCGCTTCCGGCCACGTTCTGGCTCCTGGCGCCGGCCTTCGGCATCCTCGGCGGCATCCGCCGGCTGAGCCGCCGCGGCTGAGCGGCCCGATAGGGAAAAGGGGGCTCCCGGTCGCGGAGCCTCCTGCCACGGGGCCGCGATCCGGGTTTCCGACTGTCCATGCATGAACGGCGAACGGAAAGGCGGCCATCGCCTAGACCGGACTTCTTCCCGCTCCGAACGGGGTCACGTATCGCTTCGGCGATTGTCCTCGGGCACGGGAAACGCGGTTGCGCCTGCCGCGCCGGCGCTGCGGCAGGCGCTCGACCGGGCGGTGCGACGGACCGATCCGCGGCGAGATGATCGCGGAGGCGACCCGGGGAAAGCAGCGCGGCGCGGCTTTCGGGGTTTGCGGTGGCGGACGTTCGCCTTGTCCCGCGCCTCCGGCACGTGGCGCCAGTGCGGGGTGGGTGCGGGTCGCGATCGTTCCCGGCCGGTCCGGCCGATCGGCGTCGCGGCGATCCGTTCCGCCCTGCCTGTCGAAGGCCGCACCGACGATCCCGCCCGTGGGCACGTCGCCGGCCCGGTGAGCGCCGCGTCGATCCGGGCCGCGCGGGGCGGGGTCAGAGCGCGGCCTTGCGGCTCTCCTCGATGTAGATCTCGCGCAGGCGGCGGGCGACGGGGCCGGGGGTGCCGTCGGCGACCGGGCGGCCGTCGATCTCCACCACCGGCATGACGAAGGCGGAGGCGGAGGTGACGAAGGCCTCGTCGGCGGATTGCGCCTCCTCGACGGTGAAGGGGCGCTCCTCGACCGTCATCTGCGCTTCGCGGGCGAGGCGCAGGACGGCGGCGCGGGTGATGCCGTGCAGGATCTCGGAGCCGAGCTGGCGGGTCACGATCACGCCGCCCCTGACGATGTAGGCGTTGTTCGACGTGCCTTCGGTCACGGCGCCGTCCTCGACCATCCAGGCGTCGTCGGCGCCCTGCTCCCGGGCCGCCATCTTGGCCATCGAGGGGTAGAGGAGCTGCACCGTCTTGATGTCGCGGCGGCCCCAGCGCAGGTCGGGGCAGGTCGCGACCTTCAGCCCCGTGCGGGCGGCGGGGGCGTCGGCCAGGCCCGGCTTCGACTGGGTGAAGAGGACCACCGTCTGCGGCGTGTCCGGATCGGGATAGGCGAAGTCGCGGTCGGCCGCGCCGCGCGTGATCTGAAGGTAGATCAGACCGTCCTCGATGCCGTTCTCGACCGTCAGGCGGCGCATCACCTCGAGCAGGGCGTCGCGGGAGAGCGGCACCGGCATCGCGAGCTCCGACAGGGAGCGTTCGAGGCGCTGGGCGTGGCCGTCGAAATCGACCAGCCGGCCGCCCAGCACGCTCACCACCTCGTAGACCGCGTCGGCGAACAGGAAGCCGCGGTCGAAGACCGAGATCGTCGCCTCGGCCTCGGGCAGGAACTCTCCGTTGACGTAGACGGTGCGGGGCATGGGCGGGCTCCTCGGGGGTGTCGCCACCGGGTGTCGGACGAAGCGCGGGGCGGGTCAAGCGCCGGCGATTCCCGCCAGGGCGGTGTTGCGTCGCGGGCAGGAACATTCTAACTCTCGCCGCGACGCAGAAGAAACATTGTTGCGAGGACATCCATGTCGTTCCGAATCCAGCCCGCCCCGCCCGCGCGTCCCAATCGCTGCCAGCTGTTCGGGCCGGGATCGCGGCCCGCGATCTTCGAGAAGATGGCCGGGTCGGCGGCGGATGTCATCAACCTCGACCTGGAGGACAGCGTCGGGCCCGACGACAAGGCCGAGGCGCGCAAGAACATCGTCCAGGCGATCGGCGACGTGGATTGGGGCGACAAGCACCTGTCGGTCCGGATCAACGGGCTCGACACGCCCTACTGGTACCGCGACGTGGTGGACCTGCTGGAGGGCGCCTCGGACCGGCTGGACCAGATCATGATCCCCAAGGTCGGCAACGCCGCCGACCTCTACGCCGTGGACGCGCTGGTCACGGCGGTGGAGGCGGCGCGGGGGCGGACGAAGCGCATCGCCTTCGAGGTGATCATCGAGACCGCCGCCGGCCTGTCGAACGTGCACGAGATCGCGGGCGCGACGCCGCGGCTGCAGGCGATGAGCCTGGGCGCGGCCGATTACGCCGCCTCGATGGGGATGGCGACGACGGGGATCGGGGGCACGCAGGAGAATTACTACATGCTCCGCGAGGGGCAGAAATACTGGGGCGATCCCTGGCACTGGGTGCAGACGGCGATCGTCGCGGCGTGCCGGACCCACGGCGTCCTGCCGGTGGACGGGCCGTTCGGCGACTTCTCGGACGAAGAGGGGTTCCGCGCGCAGGCGCTGCGCTCGGCCACGCTGGGGATGGTGGGCAAATGGGCGATCCATCCCAAGCAGGTGGCGCTGGCCAACGAGGTGTTCACGCCCACCGAGGAAGCCGTGGCCGAGGCGCGCGAGATCCTGGAGGCGATGGAGCAGGCCCAGCGCGACGGCCAGGGCGCCGCGACCTACAAGGGGCGGCTGGTGGACCTGGCCTCGATCCGGCAGGCCGAGGTGATCGTGCGGCAGAGCGAGATGATCGCGGGGCGCTGAGGTCGGCGCGGGGCGCGGGGACCCCGCCGGTCACGCGGGGGTGGAGCGCGTCCCCCGTGCCGCCGGACGGATCGGCCCGCGCGTCATTCCGCCGAGATCAGGTGGAAGAAGGTGCCGGTGACATGGCCGCGCCGCGATCCCGTCTCGGGGACGGGGGTGCCGTCGGCATCGGCGACGCGCGCGAGCGGCGGGTCGGGCATGTCGAGGATCGTGGAATAGTGGAATTCGTGGCCGCGGAGCGCGGCGCCGGGGGCGAGGCCCGGCATCGGCTCCAGAAGCTCGGCGCGGCGGTAGCCCAAGTGGAACTTGCGCTTTTCGTAGCTGGTGGCGAGGCCGAGAAGGCCCGCCATGCGGTGGGTCGTGCCGTCCTTGTCGGTCAGGCTCTGCCCCAGGGCCATGTAGCCGCCGCATTCGCCGTGGACGGGGCGGGTCTCGGCATGGGCGCGCAGGCCCGCGCGGAAGGTCTGGGCCGCGGCGAGGCGGCCGGCATGGAGCTCGGGGTAGCCGCCCGGCAGCCAGACGAGGTCGGCGCCGGGGTCGGGGGCCTCGTCGGCCAGCGGCGAGAAGGGCAGGATCTCGGCCCCCGCGGCGCGCCAGCCCTCCAGGAGGTGCGGATAGGTGAAGGAGAAGGCCGCGTCGCGGGCGAGCGCGATGCGCTGCGCCGGGGGCGCGGGCAGGGCGCCGCCCGCCACGCCGGCGGTGCCGGTGGCGGCGGCGCGGATCGCGGCGAGGTCGACGTGATCGCGCAGGAAGGTGGCGTAGCCGGCGATGGCGGCGTCGAGATCGGGATGCTCCACGGCCTGGATGAGGCCCAGATGACGTTCGGGCAGCGCGAGGTCCCCGCGCCGGGGCAGGACGCCCAGGACGGTCAGGCCCGCATGCTCCATCCCGAGCCGGATCAGCCGTTCGTGCCGGGGCGAGGCCACGCGGTTCAGGATCACCCCGGCGATGGCGAGGTCGGGGCGGTAGGCGGCGAAGCCCATGGCGGTGGCGGCGGCCGATTGCGCCTGTCCGCCCGCGTCGATCACCAGCACGACGGGCCAGCCCATGCGGGCCGCCGTCTCGGCCGAGGCGCCGAAGCCGGCGCGCCCCCGCGTGGCGACGCCGTCGTAGAGGCCCATGGAGCCCTCGGCCACGCAGATGTCGGCGCCGGTGGCCCGGGCGGCGATGGCGGCGAGGAGGTCCTCGCCCATCGCCCAGGTGTCGAGGTTGAAGGAGGGCCGCCCGCTGGCGGCCAGGTGGAAGGCCGGGTCGATGTAGTCGGGGCCGGACTTGAAGGGCTGGACCGTCAGGCCGTCCTCGGCCAGCGCGCGCAGGAGGCCCAGCATGACGGTGGTCTTGCCGGTGCCGGAGGCGGGGGCGGAGACGAGGAGGCCGGGGGGGAGCATGCGCGGACCTTCGGGATCGGGGGACGGGGGAGGCGGCGCGATCACGCGTCGCCGGGGGTCCAGCCGGACCAGGGGCTGTCGGCCGATTGCGGTCGATAGCGGCGGTCGTAATCGGCGGCGTAGAGGCGCGATTCGGCGAAGTCGGCCGCGCCTAGCGCCGGGCCGACGAGGATCAGGGCGGTGCGGGTCACCGACGGGTCGAGCCGCGCCTCGACCGTGGAAAGCGTGGCGCGCAGGATCGATTCGTCCGGCCAGGAGGCGCGGAAGACGACCGCCACGGGGCAGTCGGGCCCGTAGGCGGGGGCGAGGTCGGCAACGACCCCCGCGAGGTTGCCGATGGACAGGTGGATCGCCAGCGTGGCGCCGGTGGCCGCGAAATTCGCGAGGCTTTCGCCCGCCGGCATCGAGGAGGCGCGGCCGGGCGTCCGGGTCAGGACCACCGATTGCGCCACGCCCGGCAGGGTGAGCTCGGCGCCGAGCGCGGCGGCGGCGGCTGCGAAGGACGGCACGCCCGGGGTGACGGTGTAGGGGATGGAGAGGGCGTCGAGGCGGCGGATCTGTTCCCCCATGGCCGACCAGACGGAGAGGTCGCCGGAATGGAGCCGCGCGATGTCCTGCCCCCGGTCGTGGGCGGCGCGGATCTCGGCCAGGATGGCGTCGAGGTCGAGGGGCGCGGTGTTCACCACCCGGGCGCCGGGCGGGCAATGGTCCAGCACCGCCTCGGGCACGAGGCTGCCGGCATAGAGGCAGACCGGGCAGGCGGCGATCAGGTCGCGGCCGCGCAGCGTCAGGAGGTCGGGGGCGCCGGGGCCGGCGCCGATGAAGTGGACGGTCATGGATCGGGTCCTCGGGCTATCGCGCAGGTGGCCATGCGGTCGGCGGAGATGCAACGGGGCGCGACGAGCACCGCGCCCGGACCGGCGGCGGCCAGCGCGGCGGCCTCGGCCACGCTGCCGGTGGCGTGGCTGCGGCGCGCGGCCTCGGACCGGGTCGGGGTGTCCTGGGCCGAGAGGGCGGCGGGATCGACCGCCCGGAGCGGCCGGTCGAGCGCCCGGGCGAGGGCGCGGATCGGCGCGGCGCCGGCCTTGGCGGCGGCCGTGGCCAGCAGGTCGGGCGCCGCCCCGGTGCGGTCGAGCGCGTCGCGCAGGCTGTCGGCGGAGGCGCCGCCGCGGAACCCGAACCCCGCGACGATCACAGCGTGACGCTCCATTGCACGAGCGGATAGGCCGCCGCCCAGCCGTGGAACCGGCCGACCGGCTGCGGCCGTTCGGCGCGCAGGCGCAGCAGGTCGCCGCCCAGGCGCCGATGCGCGTCGAGCACCAGCGCCTCGGTCTCGAGCGTCACGGCGTTGGAGACGAGCCGCGCGCCGGGGGCGAGCTGGGCCAGCCGCTCGATCAGCGCCGCCGTCAGGCCGCCGCCGACGAAGATCGCGTCCGGTCGGGGCAGGCCGGACAGCGCCTCGGGCGCGCGGCCCTCGACCACGCTCAGGCGGTCCTGTCCGAGGGCGGCGGCGTTGCGGCGGATGCGGCCGGCCCGGTCGGGGCGGATCTCGACCGTCGTGGCCTCGAGCGAGGGATGGGCCAGGAGCCATTCGATCGCCACGGCGCCCGACCCGCCGCCGATGTCCCAGAGCCGCTCGCCGGGCCGCGGGGCGAGCGCCGCCAGGGTCAGCGCCCGGACCGGGGACTTGGTGATCTGCCCGTCATGCTCGAACACCGCCTCGGCCCGGCCGGGCACGAGGGCGAGCGCGGCGCCGGGGCCGCGCACCTCGATCGCGGCGGCGACGGGGCCGGCGGGGGGGCGTGCGCCGGGAAGGTCGCGCGCGGCGGCGATCCGTTCGCGCGGCCCGCCCAGCGCCGCGAGCACGGTGACGCGGCTGTCGCCGAAGCCGGCCCCGTCGAGATAGGCCAGGAGGGCGGCGACCGCGTCGCCGTCGCGCAGCGTCGCGAGAAGCCGCGCGCCCGGCGCGAGGTGGGGGCGCAGGCGCGACAGCGGCGCGGCGTGGAGCCCCAGGCAGGGCACCGTCTCGAGCGGCCAGCCGAGGCGCGCGGCGGCGAGCGAGAACACCGACGGCCCGGGCAGCGCGCGCCATTCGCCGGGGTCCAGCTCGCGGGCGATGACGCTGCCGGCGCCGAACCAGAACGGGTCGCCCGAGGCGAGCGCGACCGTGGGGCGCCCGCGCTGCGCCAGGAGGAGGGGAAGCCCGTCGCGGAAGGGCACCGGCCAGGCGATGCGCGTGCCGCCCCCGCCGGGGACGAGGGCGAGGTGGCGGGGCGGACCCATGACGATCTCGGCCGCGTCGAGGGCCGCGCGCGCGGCGGTCGAGAGGCCCGCCGCGCCGTCCTCTCCGACGCCGAGGATGGTGAGCCAGGGGGCGCTCACGGGCGGCGATCCGGGCGGCCGGCGGTGGGCGGCGCGCCACGCGCCGTCTTGTCCCCCGCCGCGGCTTCGGCCAGAGGGGCGGGGCGATGGGAACGGCGCCCCATATCCTGATCCTCGGCGGCACGACCGAGGCGACCGCGCTCGCCCGCGCCCTGGCGGCGCGGGGGATGCGCGCCACCCTGTCGCTCGCCGGACGGGTGGCGCGGCCGGCGCCGCAGCCGGTGCCGCTGCGCGTGGGGGGATTCGGCGGCGCGGCGGGCCTGGCGCGCCACCTTGCCGCGCACGAGATCACCCACCTGGTCGACGCGACCCATCCCTTCGCCGCGCAGATGAGCCGGAACGCCGTCGCCGCGTCGCGCGCGGTGGGCGTGCCGCTGGTGGCGCTGACGCGGCCGGCATGGCGTCCCGGGCCGGGCGATCGCTGGCAGGTGGTGGCGGACATGGCGGGCGCCGCCGCAGCGCTGGAGGGGCCGCCGCGCGGCGTCTTCCTTGCCGTGGGGCGGATGCATCTGGGCGATTTCGCGGGCCGTCCGCAGCACCGCTACGTGCTGCGGCTGGTCGATCCGCCGGAGGGGCCGCTGCCGCTCCGTGCCGCGCATGTCGAGATCGCCCGCGGCCCCTTCACCGAGGCGGCGGACCGGGCGCTGCTGGCGCGGCACCGCGTCGACCTGGTGGTGTCGAAGAACGCCGGCGGCACGGGCGCGCGGGCCAAGATCGACGCGGCCCGCGCGCTGGGCCTGCCGGTGGTCATGATCGACCGCCCCGCCCTGCCCGAGCGGCGCGAGCTGCACGCGGCCGACGCGGTGATCGACTGGATTCACGGCACCGACCGTGGCGTGTAGACGAACCGGCCCACCTGCCGCGTCGTCGAGGCGCCGACGAGGACCATGGTCCGCATGTCGGCCATTTCGGGCCGCGCCTGCGAGAGCGGGACCACGCGGATCTCCTCCTCGGGGGTGGTGACGGCGCGGGCGAAGATCACCAGCCGGTCGTCGGCGCAGACCTCGGACAGGATGGCGAGGGCGCGGGCGAAGCCGTCGGGCCGCGCGCGCGAGCGGGGGTTGTAGAAGGCCATGGCGAGGTCGGCCTCGGCGGCGAGGCGCAGGCGCCGCTCCACCAGGCTCCACGGCTTGAGGTTGTCGCTGAGGTTCAGGGCGCAGAAATCGTGCCCGAGCGGCGCCCCGACGCGCGCCGCCGCCGCCAGCATCGCGGTGATGCCGGGGATCACGGCGATGTCGAGATCGAGCGCCGCCGGGTCGGCCTCCACCGCCTCGAAGACGGCGCTGGCCATGGCGAAGACGCCCGGATCGCCGGAGGAGACGACGGCCACCTGCCCGCCGCCGCGCGCCAGTTCCAGCGCGTGATCGGCGCGCTCCCGCTCCACGCGGTTGTCGCTCGCATGCTTGCGCTGCCCGGGGCTGTCGGGGATGCGGTCCACATAGGGGCCGTAGCCGACGATGTCGGTCGCCTGGGCCATGATGGCCTGCGCCTCGGGGGTGATCATGCCGTCGCATCCCGGCCCCAGCCCGACGATCCGTACCCAGCCGCTCATGGCCTGCGCCCCCGTCCGTGGACCAGCACGATGGAGAAGTAGGGGGGGATGCGGTCCGGCGCTTCGTCGAGGCGCATCACGCATTGCTCGGCCATCGCGGCGCATTCGACGAGCCAGGCCCGGTCGGAGAGCCCGGCGGCGGCCAGCGCGCGGCGCACCTTGCCGATGTTGCGGCCGATCTTCATCACCACCAGCGCGTCGGCGTCGCGCATCCGCGCCGCCAGCACCTCTTCGGGCAGGGTCGCCATGACGACCGTCATCACGTCGTCGCCCCAGGTGATCGGCTGCCCGCTGGCCGTCCAGGCCGCCGACATGCCGGTGATCCCGGGCACGACCTCGACGGCCACGTCGCCGCGCAACCGTTCGTAGAGATGCATGAAGCTGCCGTAGAAGAACGGGTCGCCCTCGCAGGGGACGATCACGTCGGCGCCCGTGGCGGTCACGGCGAGGAGGCGGGCGCGGCATTCGTCGTAGAAGGCCGACAGGCAGCCGTTATAGGCCGCGTCCTCGAGCGGGATCTCGGTGGTGACGGGGTATTCCATCGCGATCTCGACCGCGGCGGGGGCCAGCATCCCGTCGATCAGCGTCCGGGCCCGCCCCGCGCGGCCCTTCTTGCGGAAATAGGCGAGGTGGCGGGCGCCGCGGACCAGCCGGTCGGCGCGCACGCTCATCAGGTCCGGGTCGCCGGGGCCGAGGCCGACGCCGATCACCCGGCCGCTCATTCCGCGCGGCTCGCGATGGCGTTGATCGCGGCCACGGTGATCGCCGATCCGCCCAGCCGTCCCTCGACCACGATCGCGGGGGCGGGGCGGTCGGACCACAGCGCCTGCTTCGATTCCGCGGCGCCGACGAAGCCCACGGGACAGCCGACGATCGCGGCGGGGCGCGGGCAGGCGGGGTCCTCGAGCATGTTGAGGAGGTGGAAGAGCGCGGTCGGCGCGTTGCCGATCGCCACCACCGCGCCCGACAGGTGCGGGCGCCACAATTCCAGCGCCGCGGCGGACCGGGTGTTGCCCATCGCCCGCGCCAGATCGGGCACCTGGGGGTCCTGCAGGGTGCAGATCACGGCGTTCCCGGCCGGCAGCCGCAGCCGCGTCACCCCCTCGCTGACCATCCGCGCGTCGCACAGGATCGGCGCCCCCTCCTCCAGCGCGGCGCGGGCGGCGGCCACCGCGCCGGGCGATATCCGCACGTGCCGCTCCAGCCCGACGAGGCCGGCGGCATGGATCATCCGCACCACCACCTGCTCGTCCTCGGCCGCGAAGCCGTCCAGCGTGGCCTCCGCCCGGATCATGGCGAAGCTCTGGCGATAGATCGCCGCGCCGTCCTTCTCGTAGTCGTAGGGCATTGCTCACCCGGTGATTGTGTCGAGGTCGTCCGGCCCCAGGCCGTGTCGCTGGGCTGTGTCGCCCGCCCGGCCGTCCCTGACAAGGTCGAACCGTCCGTCGCGGCCCACCAGCGTGACCGCGGCGCCGGCGGAGCGCGCGCATCCCTTGGCGCAGCCCGAGACGTGAAGCGCGCCGCCCACCCGCCCGGCGAGGCGGCGCGCCACCTCGCGCGTGGCGACGCTGGCGCGGGCGCAGGCGGGGGCGCCGGGGCAGGCATCGGCGGTCAGCAGCGGATCGCCGGGATCGGCGATCCAGCCCGCCGGCACCGCCGCCGCGCCCTCGATCAGGATGAGCCGCCAGGGCGTCAGCCGCACCGCCGGGGCGTCGCCCAGCGCGGCGGCGAGGTCCGGCGCCGCGACCTGCCCGAAGGCCATGCCGGCCAGCGCCCCGAGCGGCCCGGTCCCCGGGCCGGGACGCATCGCCGCAGCGGGACGCGGCGCGCCGCCGAACCGGGCGGGCAGGCCGGAGGCGGCGCGCGCCGCCATGCGCCGGTGTTCGCCGCGATGCGCCGCGAACCAGCCGGCGAGGTCCAGCACCGCCGCGCCCAGCTCCGCCTCGGGGACGGGGATGCCGGTCGCCGCGCCGTCGGCCGCGACGATCGGCCCCTGCGGGCCCCGCTCGATCCGGATGTCGGCGGGGGCGTCGCGCAGGACCGGCGCCGCGCCGGTATCGAGCGCCAGGCCGAACTTGGCGGGCAGGTCCGGCAGGCGGGGCAGCACCGCGGCCAGCGCCCGCGCCAGCCGGTCGGTCAGGTCCCCCGGGCGCCAGAACGGCTGCACCAGCAGGTTGCGCCGCGCCTCGTCGCGCGGGGTCGGATCGAGCAGGCCGAGCGCGTCCAGCCCGGCCAGGAGCGCATCGTGGGCGTCGGGGGCGACGCCGCGGATCTGCAGGTTCGCCCGCCGCGTCAGGTCGAGGACGCCCGACCCGGCGCGTACCGACAGATCGGCCAGGCCCCGCACCTGCGCCGCCGTCAGCCGCCCGCCGGGCGGGCGCACCCGGACCACCAGGCCATCCCCCGACATCATCGGGGTCCAGGCGCCGGGGCACCATCCGCGCACGGCCCCGGTCATGGGCGGCGCGCGCCGCGGGGGGACGCGGCGCTCATCCCTCGGCCCCGATCCCGGCCAGGATGGAATTGCGCCGCGTGCGCCACAGGCCGGCCGCGTGCAGCGCCGCGAACCGGTCGCGCATGGCCGCCGCCGCCTGCGGATTCTCGCGTTCGAGGAAGGCCGCGACATCCGCGTCGCCCAGCGTCGCCTCGTGATAGGCGTCGAAGAGATGCGCGGGCACCGCGTCGGCCAGGTGCGCGAAGGCGGCCATGTGCTCCAGCGTGGCGGCGATCTCGGCCCCGCCGCGGAAGCCGTGCCGCATCATGCCCCCGATCCAGCCCGGATGGGTGGCCCGGCCGCGCACGACGCGCGCGATCTCCTCGGTCAGGGTGCGGGTGCGGGGCCGGTCGGGATCGGTGTTGTCGAGGTGATAGAGCCGCGCGGTCCCGCCCGTCACCCCCTGGGCGGCGGCGAACCCGGCCTCGTGCGCGGCGTAGTCGGCGGCCAGGAGCAGGTCCGATTCGCCCAGGTCCTGCGCGTGGAGGAACGCCCCCGCCCCGGCGACGCGGTCGCGGATGCCGGCCGGGTCGCGCACCGGATCGGCGCCGTCATGGGCCCAGGACGAGGCGGCGAGCCAGGCCTCGCCGGCGGCGTGGCGGCCGGACCCGGAATAATCCCCGGTGTCCATCCCCATCCCGTAGCTGCCCGGCGCCGGACCGAAGACCCGGTTGCCGCCCCGCCCCGCGAAGGGGTTCCAGTCCGGCGCCTCGTCGCGGGCGGCCAGCGCCCGCACCGCCTGCCCGTGGAGCCGGGCGAGGCCGGGGAAGGTGTCGCGGAACAGGCCCGAGATCCGGAGCGTCACGTCGACGCGCGGCCGGTCGAGCTCGGCCAGGGGCAGGATCTCGACCCCCGAGACCCGCTCCGATCCGTCGTCCCAGACCGGGCGCACGCCCATGAGCGCCAGCGCCATGGCGAAATCCTCGCCCGCCGTCCGCATGGTCGACGAGCCCCACAGGTCGACGACCAGGGTGCGCGGCCAGTCGCCCTCGTCCTGCAGGTGGCGGCGCACGAACTCGTCGGCCAGCCGGCAGCCCTGGGCATGGGCGCTGCGCGTGGGCACCGCGCGGGCGTCGATCGTATAGAGGTTCCGCCCCGTGGGCAGCACGTCCCGCCGCCCCCGGTACGGCGAGCCGGAGGGGCCGGGCGCGACCCGGATCCCGGCCAGCGCGTCGCGCAGGCCCTGCCGCTCGGCCGCGCCGTCGCCGAAGGCCGAGGGCCGGCCCCAGACATGCAGGCCGTCGCCGAACTGCCCCTCCTTCACGTCGCAGACGAAGCGGTCGATGCGGGTCACCGCCTCGTCCGACGCGCCGGCATCGGCGAGGCCCAGATCCTCCTCCACCCCCAGCGCCCGCGCCTCGGCGCGGATGTCGTCCACCAGCCGGTCGCGGCGCCCGGGGTCGAGCCCGTCGGCATTGGAGAATTCGTCGAGCAGCGCCTCCAGGTGCGACAGCCGCTCCGGCGTGCCTGAGTGCTTCAGCGGCGGCGGCACGTGGCCGAGCGTCACCGCCCCGATCCGCCGCTTGGCCTGCGCCGCCTCGCCCGGGTCGTTGACGATGAAGGGATAGATCACCGGCAGGTCGCCGGTCAGCGCCTCGGGCCAGCATTCCCCCGACAGCGCCACCGCCTTGCCCGGCAGCCATTCCAGCGTGCCATGGGCGCCGATATGGACGATCGCGTCCGCCCGCTGCCGCAGCCACAGGTGGAAGGCGACGTAGGAATGGCGCGGCACGCGCGTCAGGTCGTGGTAATCCTCGCCCTTGGTCGCGGCCGGACCCCGTTCGGGCTGGAGCGCGACGAGCGCCCGCCCGCGCGTCACCGCGGCGAAGCGGAAGGCGCCCTCCGCCACTGCCGGATCGTCCGCGGGCGGCCCCCAGGCCGCGTCGAGCGCCGCGCGCAGGGACGGCTCCAGCCGGTCGAGCGCGGCCGCGTAATCGTCGAGCGGCCAGCGCGACGTTCGCGCCGCCAGGGCCGCCGTCAGGTCCCCGGCCGGGGCCACGTCGTAGCCGTCCGCGCCCAGGTCCGACAGGATCGCCGCCGCCGAGGCCGGCGCGTCGAGCCCCACCGCATGGGCCATGTTCCAGTCCCGGCCGGGATAGCTTGACAGCACCAGCGCCGGGCGCCGCCGCGCCGCCGGCGTCGCGGCCAGGCGCGCCCACCCCGCGACGCGGTCAGCGATCGCGGCGACGCGGCCGGGATCGGGACGGTGGGCGACGCGGGCGAATTCCAGGTCGGGATCGTGCGCGCCCTCTTCCTTGAAGCTCGCGACGCCGGCCATGATCCGCCCGTCGATCTCGGGCAGGACCACGTGCATGGCGAGGTCGGCGGGCGACAGGCCGCGCTCGGCCCGGGCCCAGTCCCGCCGCCGGGCGGTGGACAGCGCCACCTGGAAGACCGGCGCGCCGGCCGCGTCGAGCGGCGAGGTCCCGTCCTCTCCCAGCCCCGAGAAGGCCGTCGCGTTGACGATCGCCGCCGGGCCGAGATGGCGGACCTGGCGTGCCAGCCATCCGCGTGCCTCGGGCGCCTTCAGGGACGGCACGAACAGCCCCAGCGCGTCGAAGCCGCGGCTGCGGAAGGCGTCGATCAGGGCCTCCACGGGGGCGGTGTCGCCGCAGGCGAGATACGAGCGGTAGAAGACGACGAGGATCGGCCCGCGCCCCGTCACCCTTTGCGAAATACCCTCGGGGGGGCGCGCAGCGCGGGGGGCGGACAGCCCCCCTCCGCCCGGTGCCATGGGCGCGGGGCAGGCGATGCCGCGATCCGGCAGCCAGGCCCCGACCTGGGGCAGCGTCTTCTGGCCGCGGACGGGCGGCGCATAGAGCCCCGAGGCGAGCGCCATCTGCTGCAGCGCCGCCTGGGCGGCGACCGCGCCCCCGGTGTCGCAGAGATGCTGCAGGCGGCGCAGGGTCGAGGCCGGCAGCGTCGAGGCGCGGTCGAGCCGCGGGTCGGGGCGCCCGTCGGCGGGCAGGACGGCCAGGGCGATCCCCTTGCGCCGCGCCAGCCGCTCCACCTGCGCCAGCCCGTAGGACCAGTAGGGGTCCCCGCCGATCAGGCGGATGAGGATGCCCGCCGCGCCCTCCAGCGTCCGTTCGACATAGGTGTCGACCGAGAGCGGATGGGTGATCCGGCCGAGATTGGCGAGCCGCAGCGACGGCATGGCCGCGCTTCCCCCGCCCCGGTGCCATCCGGCGGCGACGGCGCCGAGATCGGAATCGGAGAAGGACAGGAACACCAGATCGGCCGGCGACTGGCCGAGGTCGCGGGGGGTGTCGGCCTCCTCCAGGCCGTGGCTCTCGCGGAAGACGACGTGCATCAGGCCCGCCCCGCGGCGCGGCCGCGCCGGGGCCGCGCGGGCCGGGGCGGGCGCGCGCCGGGCATCCTCAGGCGGCCGGCTCGAGGGCGCCGAGCGCGGCGCGGATCGCGCCCGCGTCGATGTCGTCGTGCTCGGCGATCACCACGAGGCGGCCGGCGCGGGCCTCCTCCGGCTTCCACGGGCGGTCGAACTGGTGCCGGACGCGGGCGCCGACGGCCTGGACCAGGAGCCGCATGGGCTTGCCCCGCACGGCGGCGTAGCCCTTCACGCGCAGGATGTTGCGCTCCCGCGCGAGCCGCTCGATCGCCGCGACGAGGTCGGCCGGCGCCTCCAGTTCGGGGATGTCCACCACCACGCTCTCGAAATCGTCGTGGTCGTGATCGGCCGCGTCGTCGTGATGCGAGGGGCGGGCCGCCATGTCGTCCTCGGCCGCGGCGCCGAGGCCCAGGATCACCCGCGGATCGACCGCGCCGTCCACGACCTCGACCACCGGGAGGGGGCGGGGCGCCTCGGCGGCGATGACCTCGCGGGCGCGGGCCACGCCCTCTGCGCCCGCCAGGTCGGCCTTGGTCAGGAGCACGATGTCGGCGCAGGAGATCTGGTCCTCGAACACCTCCGAGAGCGGCGTCTCGTGGTCGAGGCTGTCGTCGGCCAGCCGCTGGGCGTCGACCCGGGCCACGTCGGGTGCGAAGCGGCCCGCCGCCACCGCCTCGGCGTCGGCCAGCGCGATGACGCCGTCGACGGTGATGCGGGAGCGGATGTCGGGCCAGTCGAAGGCCTTGAGGAGCGGCTTCGGCAGGGCGAGGCCGGAGGTCTCGATCAGGATGTGGTCGGGGCGGGGATCGAGGGCCATCAGCGCCTCGATCGTGGGGATGAAGTCGTCGGCTACGGTGCAGCAGATGCAGCCATTGGCGAGCTCCACGATGTTCTCGGCCGGGCAATCGGGGATGGCGCAGGATTTCAGGATCTCGCCGTCCACGCCCACGTCGCCGAACTCGTTCACCACCACCGCCAGGCGCTTGCCCTGCGGGTTCTGCATCAGGTGGCGGACGAGCGTGGTCTTGCCCGATCCGAGGAAGCCGGTGACGACGGTGACGGGCAGCTTGGAGAGGTCAGTCATGGAAAAGCTCCGTGGGCGGGATGCGGGCGATGCAGTTGCGCTTGAAGTGCTCGGAGCGCTCGCGCCAGGGCACCAGGCCGTCGGGGGCGCGCGAATAGCGCGCCGCGCCCTCGGCCAGGGTGCCGGCATCGGCCTCGGTGAAATTGCCGTAGACGAAGGTCCAGCGGCCCGGGCCGCGCAGCGCGACCGAGCAGCCACGGTCGCAATTCGACAGGCACTCGACCTCGCGCAGGCGCACGCCCTCGGGCAGCCCCTCGGCGACGCGGTCGGCCAGGACCTTGCCGGGGCGGCGGGGCTCGCCGGGCGCGTCGATCCCCCGGCGGCACTTCACGCAGACGAGGAGCTCGGCCTCCGGTTCGGGAGCGGCCATGGATCGGTCCTTTCTCGGGGCGGGGCGCGCAGGGCGGAATGGGGGCCGGGACCCCGTCCTCCGACACCGGCACACCCCGTCCGGTCTCAAAACTCGGGCGCTGGCAGGTCTCCCGGCTTGCGGATGCGGGCCGGCGGGGCCCTCGGTCGCCCGGCCTTCCCGACCCCGGTGCGGGGCCAGTGGCGGTGGGGCGACCTCTCCGGTCACGGTCGCGGGGGCGGCTGAGGTGGTCCTCATTCCCTTTTCACCCGTTTGACACGGGCACCAGCATGGTGCGACTTGGCCCGGCCCCCGCCCCTTTGTCAAGCGAGAGACCCCCATGGACGACGCCGAGCGCCACAAGGCCAAGATGGAGCGGATAAGGGCCGCGCGGGAGCGGATGATGGCCACCAAGACCGAGGAACGCGGCCTGATCATCGTCCATACCGGCAAGGGCAAGGGCAAGTCGTCCTCCGGGTTCGGCATGGTGATGCGCTGCGTCGGCTGGGGCATCCCGGCGGCGGTGGTGCAATTCGTGAAGGGCGACTGGGAGACCGGCGAGAAGCGGGTCCTGCAGGAGCGGTTCGCCGAGGACGTGCGCCTGTTCGTCGCCGGAGAGGGATTCACCTGGGAGACACAGGACCGCGAACGCGACATCGCCGCCGCGCGGAAGGGCTGGGAGATCGCCAAGGCGCAGATCCGCGATCCCGGGATCGGCTTCGTGCTGCTCGACGAGATCAACATCGCGCTGCGCTACGACTATCTCGACATCGACGAGGTGGTGGCGTTCCTGCAGGAGGAGAAGCCCGAGATGACCCACGTGGTGCTGACGGGCCGCAACGCAAAGGAGGAGCTGCTCGCGGCCGCCGACCTCGTGACGGATTTCGACCTGGTGAAGCATCCGTTCCGCGACGGGGTGCGGGCGCAGAAGGGCGTGGAGTTCTGAGCGTGGACGAACATCGGCGCCCCGGCTTCGACCTTGCGGTCTGGGATTTCGACGGCGTGCTGAACGTCAATCCGGGGGGCGAGATCTTTCCCTGGGTGGCGCGGCTCGACCGGGACGTGGGGGTGCCGCCCGAGTCGTTCCGCGCCTTCCTGCGCCGTCCCGGGCAGGCGCGCGAGGTGCTGAAGGGCGATGCCGACCTGCTGGCCCGGCTGGAGCGGTGGATCGACCGGGAGGGGCACGCGATCAGCGCCGCGGACTTCCTGGAGCATTGGCTGACCGCCGACGACCGGCCGGACCCCGAGGCGGTGGAATGGCTGGCCGCCCATGGCGGGCGCAAGGTCGTGGGGACGAACAATCCGCCCGCCCGCGCCCGCTACATCCGCGAGCGGACGCCGGTCGGGCGGTTGATCGAGGCGGTCTTCGCCAGCGGCGAGATCGGCGTCGCCAAGCCCGATCCGGGCTTCTTCGCCGCGATCGAGGATTGGTCGGGGCTGGCGCCCGCGCGGCTCCTGCTGATCGACGACAGCGCCGAGAACTGCGCGGCGGCGGCCCGCCGGGGCTGGCGCGCCTTCCGCTTCGATCCCGCGACGCGCCACCGCCTGCCGGAGGTGCTGGGCCTGTGCGGCTGACGGTCGCGACCCACCGGGTGCGGCCCCTGCGCGGCGTGGCCGCGCCGCGGCTGCGGATCGCGATGGTGGCCGACCTCCATGCCTGCCGCCCGGCCATGGACGTCCCCCGGATCGACGCGATCGTGGCGCGGGTCAACGCGCTCGCCCCCGACCTGATCTGCCTTCTGGGCGATTACGCCGGCCACGCCTGGGCGACCCGGACCCTGCCGCCCGACCGGGTCGTGCCGTCGCTCCTGCGCCTGTCGGCGCCGCTGGGGGTGGTCGCGGTCTTCGGCAATCACGACTGGGCCGATGACGGGCGCGCCTATCGGCGGGAGAGTTCCGACACGCACTGGCACCGCGCCTTTGCCGAGGCGGGGATCGCGACGCTGGTCAACGGGGTCCGCCCGATCGTGGCGGAGGGGACGCCGCTGACCCTGGCCGGGCTCGATTCACAGATGGCCCATGGCCGCGGCCCGGCCGGCGGAGAGCACGATCTGGATGCCGTGCGCGACGCCATCGACCCGCGGCATTTCACGATTCTCCTGGCGCATGAGCCCGATATCTTTCCCGAGCTTCCCGACCATGTGGACCTCACGCTGGCGGGCCATTGCCACGGCGGGCAGATCCGCTTCTTCGGGCGGGCCTGGGTCTGCCCGTCGCGCTACGGCACGCGCTATGACCGGGGGTATTTCCGCGACGGCGCGCGCCAGATGGTCGTGTCGCAGGGGCTCGGCTGTTCGGGCCCGCCGCTGCGCCTGGGCGCGCCGCCCGAGATCACGGTGGTGGAGCTGGGATGAGCCGTGCGCTGATGATCCAGGGGACGGGCTCGAACGTCGGCAAGTCGATGCTGGTCGCGGGGCTGGCGCGGGCGGCGCGGGCGCGGGGCCTGTCGGTGGCCCCCTTCAAGCCGCAGAACATGTCGAACAACGCCGCCGTCACCCCCGATGGCGGCGAGATCGGCCGGGCCCAGGCGTTGCAGGCGCTGGCCGCGGGTCTGGCGCCGGTGACCGACATGAACCCCGTCCTGCTGAAGCCCGAAACGGATGTGGGCGCGCAGGTGGTGGTGCAGGGGCGGCGCATGGCCACCGTGAAGGCGCGGGACTACGCGGCGCTGAAGCCGCGGCTGATGGCGCCGGTGCTGGAAAGCTTCGCCCGGCTGCGCGCCGCCCACGACCTGGTCCTGGTCGAGGGGGCGGGAAGCCCGGCGGAGGTGAACCTGCGCGCCGGCGACATCGCCAACATGGGCTTCGCGCGGGCGGCCGGCGTGCCGGTGGTGCTGGCCGGCGACATCGACCGGGGCGGCGTGATCGCGCAGATCGTCGGCACGAAGGCCGTGCTGGAGCCGGGGGACGCCGAGATGGTCGCGGGGTTCCTGGTGAACCGGTTCCGGGGGGATCCGAGCCTGTTCGACGACGGCTACAGGCTGATCGAGGCGCGCACCGGCTGGCGCGGCTTCGGCGTCTGCCCCTGGTTCTCCGAGGCCTGGCGGTTGCCGGCGGAGGATGCGCTGGACGTGGCGGCGCCGGTGCGGGCGGGCGGCCTGCACGTCGTGTGCCTGCGCCTGAGCCGGATCGCCAATTTCGACGACCTCGACCCGCTGGCGCAGGAGCCGGGCGTGCGGCTGACCATGCTGGGGCCGGGGCAGGCGGTGCCCGGCGACGCCGACGTGGTGATCCTGCCGGGGTCGAAATCCACGCGCGGGGATCTGGCCTATCTGAGGGCGCAAGGGTGGGACGTGGACCTGGCCGCCCATGTCCGGCGGGGCGGGCACGTCTTGGGGATCTGCGGCGGGTTCCAGATGCTGGGCCGCGTCGTTTCCGACCCCGAGGGGATCGAGGGGCCGCCGGGGGAGGAGGCCGGGCTGGGCCTGCTGGACGTGGCCACGGTGATGACCGCCGACAAGAGGCTGACCGAGGTGGCGGCGGTGCATCGCGCCACGGGGCAGCCGTTTCGCGGCTACGAGATCCATATCGGGCGCAGCCGCGGCGCGGACCTGGCGCGGCCCTTCGCGCGGGTTGCAGGGGCGCCCGAGGGGGCGAGCAGCGCGGACGGCCGGGTGACGGGCAGCTACCTGCACGGCATGTTCCGCGACGACGGGTTCCGCGCCGCGTGGCTGGCGGGGTTCGGGGTGGCCGCGGGCCTGGCCTACGACGCGGGCGTAGAGCGGGTGCTGGACGCGCTCGCCGCGCATCTGGAAGCGCATCTGGACGTGGGCGGCCTCATCGCCGCGGCGCGCTGAATTCTCGCCCGGAAAATGCGTCGCGGAACGCCGCGTCGAGCCGCGCCCAGCCCTCGGGCGGGGGCAGGCCGAGCCTGATCCAGCGCTGCGAATAGGGAAAGATCCGCGACCAGACGCGATGGTCCGCCAGGCCATCCTGCGCGGCGGCCGCATCGGGGGCGGCATAGGTGCGAAAGAGCGTCGTGCCGCCCGCGATCGTCCAGCCCGCGCCCGCCGCGAGGGCGTCGAGCCGGGCCGCGTCGGCGGCGAGGCGGTGCCGGGTGCGGCGCTGCCAGGCGGCATCGGCCAGCGCCGCGGCGCCGACATGGATCGCGGCGCCCGAGACCGGCCAGGGCCCGGCGCGCTCGCGGATCCGGTCGGCGAGGTCGGGGGCGGCGAGCGCGAAGCCGAGCCGCAGGCCGGCCAGGCCGTAGAACTTGCCGAAGGAGCGCAGGACGACCGCGTTCGGGACCCCGCCCAGATGCGGGGCGAGCGACGCGCCCGGCCCGGCCTCCGCGAAGCTCTCGTCGACGACCAGAAGGCCCACGCGGCCGGCCAGCCGGACGAGCGCCCGGGGGCCGTGGTGCCGCCCGTCGGGGTTGTTGGGGCTGACCACGGTGGCCAGCGCCGCACCGGCGAGCGCCCCGAGATCGGCGACCTCGTCGACCTCGCGGCCGGCGGCGCGGGCGGCGGCGGCGTGCTCGTTGTAGGTGGGGCCGAGGATCCGGGCGGGGCCGGCGGGGGCGAGGCCCGGCACGATCTGGATCGCGGCCTGGGCGCCGGCGAGGGGCACCGCCTGGGCCGGCGTGGAATAGGCATCCCGCGCCGCGGTCGCGAGGCGGTCCGTGTCGGCGCGGGTGGGCAGGGCGGTCCAGGCGCGGGCGGGGATCTGCGGCAGCGGATAGGGGACCGGGTTGATGCCGGTCGAAAGGTCGATCCATTCCCCCGCGCCCCAGCGCCGGACCGCGCGGTCGAGGTCGCCGCCATGGTCGCGGGTCACAGCCACGCCCCGGCCAGGATCGCGCCCGCCGCCACCGCCATCGCCCGGCGATAGAGCGCGAGCGCGCGGTCGATCCCACCCGCGTCGGGATCGGGGGCGCCGGGGTTGAGCCACGGCTCCGCCGCGACGCCCCCGGCATAGCTGCGCGGCCCCGAGAGACGGACGCCCAGCGCCGCGGCCATCGCCGCCTCGGGCCAGCCGGCATTGGGCGAGCGATGGCGGGGCGCGTCGCGGCGCATCGCCGCGACGGTCGCCCGGGGGCGGGCGGAGACGAGTGCGAAGAGCGCGCCCGTCAGCCGCGCCGGGGCGAGGTTGACGAGATCGTCGAGCCGCGCCGCCGCGCGGCCGAAATCGCGGTGCCGGTCGGTCCGGTGGCCGATCATCGAATCCATCGTGTTGATGGCCTTGTAGGCCGCGATCCCCGGCAGGCCGAGGACGAGCCCCCAGAAGAGCGGCGCCACGACCCCGTCGGAGGCGTTCTCGGCCAGGCTCTCGATCGCGGCGCGGGCGATGCCGGCGCGGTCGAGCCGCTCGGGGTCGCGGCCGACGATCCGGGCGACGGCCCGGCGCGCGCCCGCGATGTCGCCCCGCGACAGGGGCCGCGCGACGGCGGCGACGTGATCGTGGAGCGAGCGGGCGGCCACCAGCGGCCAGGCGAGGATGCCCAGCAGGAGCGGGGCGAGCGCCCCGTCGCCCAACGCCTCCTGCAGCAGGTAGGCGGGCAGGATCGCCGCCAGGGCCCCCGCGGCGACGGTGATGCGCCCGGCCAGGCGCCGGCGGGCGGGCGGGTCGCCGTCGCGGTTCCAGCGTCGGTCGAGGCCCGCGATCAGCCGTCCCAGCCAGCCCACCGGGTGGCCGATCCGGGCATGGAGCCGGTCGGGCCAGCCGAAGGCCGCCTCGAGCGCCAAGGCGACGAGGAGCGCCCAGGTCATGCGCCGCCCCCCGTGCGGAACCGGAGCACGCCCTGCAATCCCGCCGCCGCCAGCGCCGCCGCCGCGCCGTCGGGGACCGTCCCGGGGGCGAAGACCAGCCCGCGCGCCGAGCCGGTATGTGCCCGGATGCGGCCGAGCGCGCCCAGATCGGCGGCCAGGCCGGGCATGGGATCGCCCGCCGGGCCGCGCAGGGCGTCGGTGCGCCGCGCCGATTCGGTGGCGAGCGCGGCGCGGGCGGGGGCATCGGCGGCCTCGGCCCAGGCGGCCACCAGGTCGGCCACGTCGGGAAAGCGCAGGTCGGCGGGCGCCGTCGCCTCGGGCGGGCCCCAGAAGCCACCGACGACCTCCACCGCGGGGGCGGGAGGCAGGCGGCGCAGGACCCGCGCGGCGCGGGGCGCCCATAGCAGGCGGTCGGCATCGGGGAACATCAACGGGTCCACCGCCCCCTCGGCGGCGAGGCAGGCGCGGGCCAGCGCCTCCGGGCGGTCGGGGCCGCCCGCGGCGCGCGCGAGCGCCAGCAGCGCGGCGGTGGAGGCCCCCGCGCCGCCGCCGGGCGGCATCGCGGCCCGCAGCGCGACCCGTGGCAGCGGCCGCCCCAGCGCGGCGGCGAAGCGCGCCCGCACCGCGGCGGGCAGGAACGGGGTGCCGCCCGGGCCGGCATCGACCGCGAGCGCGGCGCAGGGCACCGTCACCAGGACGAGCGGCCCGCCGGGGCCCAGCCGGCCCTGGAGCCATTCGCCGAAATGGCCCGCCACGCGCAGCGTCACGGCAGCGCCCGGTTCACGCAGGCGACCGCCCAGCCGCCCGGATGGCGCAGGAGCCGGGTCAGCGACAGCGGCGCCACCTCGAAGGCGAGGCCCGCCGGCAGGTGCCCCAGGGCGAGGCCCAGCGCCGCGCGCACCGTGCCGGCATGGGCGACGACGGCGACCGACCCGGTCAGGGCGTCGAGCGCGGGGGCGAGCCGGGCGGAAAGGTCGGCGAAGCTCTCGCCGCCCGGCCAGGCATGAGCGGCGAGCGCCGCGGGGGACAGCGGGCCCAGATCGGGCAGGTCCGGCAACGGCATGCCGTCGCAGGCGCCGAAATCCTGCTCCCAGAGGCGAGGATCGGTGGCGACCGCCGCGCCGGGAAAGAGCGCCGTCGCCGTCGCCGTCGCCCGGCGGGCGGGGCTTGCCACCACGCGGTCGGGCGACAGCCGCGCGGGCGCGATCCCGTCGGTCCGCGCGGGCGCGTCGGTGCGCCCCCAGAGGCGACCGGGATCGGCCACCGGCGCGTGGCGGATCAGAAGGAGCTCGGTCGCGGCGGCTTGCATCGGCCTCGGGCTTCTCAAACGTCACGCCTTATGGTCTGTCAGCGGGCAATGGGAAAGTCGATCCTCATCACCGGCGGCGCCCGGTCCGGCAAGTCGGCCCTGGCCGAGCGCATGGCGCTCGCGCTGGGGCCCGCGCCCGTCTATGTCGCCACCGCCGAGGCCGGGGACGGCGAGATGGCGGCGCGGATCGCCGCGCACCGCGCCCGGCGCGGCCCCGAATGGGACCTGATCGAGGCGCCGCGGGACCTGGCCGGGGCGCTGTCGCGGTCCGATACCGGCCCGCGGCTGGTCGATTGCCTGACGCTGTGGCTGTCGAACCTGATGGCCGCCGACGCCGACTGGGAGGGGGCGGCGGCCGGGATCGCGCGCCTCGCCGCCCGTCAGGACCATCCCGTGATCTTCGTGACGAACGAGGTCGGATCAGGCATTGTGCCCGACAATGCGCTGGCCCGCCGGTTCCGCGACGCCGCCGGATGCGTCAACCAGATCGTCGCCGAGGCGGCGGACGAGGTCTATCTGTGCGTCGCCGGACAACCGCTGAGAGTGAAGCCCCCCCATGCGCCTTGACGAGATCACCGACCTTGCCGACCTGGCCCCCGCGCTGGCCGACCTGCCCGTCTTCGACCCGGCGGCGGCGGAGGCCGCGCGGGCGCGGCAGGACACGCTGACCAAGCCGCCGGGATCGCTGGGCCGGCTGGAGGAGATCGCCGTCTTCGTCGCCGGGTGGCAGGGGCGGGAGAGCCCCGTGATCGAGCGGGCGCAGGCGCTCGTCTTCGCCGGCAATCACGGGGTCTGCGCGCAGGGGGTGAACCCGTTCCCGCAGGAGGTGACGGCGGCCATGGTCGCCAATTTCGAGGCCGGCGGCGCGGCGATCAACCAGCTGTGCCGCGTCGCGGGCGCGGATCTGGGCGCGGTGGCGCTGGATCTCGACCGGCCGACGGGGGACGTGACCGAAGGGACGGCGATGACGCCCGCGGAATGCCTGGAGGCGATGCAGCGGGGCGCCGCGGCGGTCGACACGACGGCGGGCATCGTCGTGCTGGGCGAGATGGGGATCGGCAATTCCACCATCGCCGCGGCGCTGGCCTGCGCCTGCCTCGGCGGCACGCCGCGCGACTGGACCGGCCCCGGCGCGGGGGCGGACGAGGAGCGGGTCTGGATCAAGACCCAGGCCGTGCGCGCCGCCGTCGAGCGCCATGGCGGGCTGGCACCCCTGGAGCTGCTCGCCGCGCTGGGCGGACGGGAGCAGGCGGCGATCGCGGGCGCGGTGCTGGCGGCGCGGGCGGCGCGCATCCCGGTCCTGCTCGACGGGTTCATCTGCACGGCGGCGGTCCTGCCGCTCTTCGTTCTGGACCGGGGCCTTCTGGACCATTGCCTGGCCGCGCATCTGAGCGCCGAGCCCGGCCATGTCAGGATGCTGGAGATGATCGGCAAGGAGCCGATCCTGCGGCTCGACATGGCGCTGGGGGAGGGGACCGGCGCGGCGCTGGCCCTGTCGGTGGTGAAGGGGGCCGTGGCCTGCCACACGGGCATGGCGACCTTCGCCGAGGCGGGGATCGCGACCCCGTGAGCTGGCCCGCGCGGCGCGACGAGGCGCGGCTGGCGGCGGCGATGCTGACCCGCCTGCCGGTCGGGCGGATCGCCGCGGCGCCGCCGCTCGCCCGCGCCGCCTGGGCGTTTCCGCTGGTCGGGCTGCTGCCGGGGCTGGCGGGTTGGGCGGTCTTTGCCGCGCTGGGCGGCCCGGTGGGGGCCTGGGCCGCGTGCCTGGCGGGCGTGCTGGTGACGGGCGGGCTGCACCATGACGGGCTGGCGGATTTCGCGGACGGGATGGGCGGCGGGCGCGACCGGGCCCACGTGCTCGAGATCATGCGCGACAGCCGCATCGGCAGCTACGGCGTCCTGGCGCTGGTCCTGGCCGTGGGGCTGGTGGCGGCCTCGGTCGGGGCGGCGGAGCCGGGGCCGTGGCCGTTCCTCTTCGTGGGGGTGGCCAGCCGGCTGGCGATGCTGGCCGCCATGGTGGCGATGCCGCCCGCCCGCGCCGACGGGATGGGCCGGCTGGGCGCGGGCGCGCGCGGGATCTGGCCCGGCGCGGTCCTGGCGACGGCCCTCGCGGCCGTGACCGGGCCGGTGGCGCTGGCGATGGCGGTGGCGGCCGCCGCCGCGGCCCTTGTCCTGGCGCGGCTCGCCGCGCGGCGGATCGGCGGCCAGACGGGCGACGTGCTGGGCGCCGTGCAGCAGGGCGCCGAGATCGCGGCCTGGGTCACGTTCGCGACGCTTGCCGGCTGAGCGCGAGGCGCCGCGCGAGGGCCAGCAGGAACAGCCCCGTCAGGACCAGGACCACGGTGGGGGCCGGCGCGGAATCGATCCAGAAGCTGAGATAGGCCCCCGTCCACATCGCGACGAGGCAGGTCGCCACCGCGACGGCCAGCATCGGTCCGAACCGCGGCACGACGAGATAGGCCACGGCGCCGGGCGCGATCAGGAGGCCGACCGCCAGGATCAGGCCCGTCGCCGACAGCGTGGCCACGATGGTCAGGGAGAGAAGCGCCAGGAGGCCGTAATGCAGCCATGCCACCGGCAGGCCGGCGGCCCGCGCCTGGACGGGATCGAAGGCGTGGAGCAGCAGGTCGCGCCATTTCAGCAGCAGGATGCCGGTCACGACGACCGACACGATCCCCGCGGTGCGCAGATCCTCCGGCCCCACGCCCAGCATGTTTCCGAACAGGATGTGATCGAGATGCATGGCGGTGGGCGTGGCGACGTAGAGGACCAGCCCGGCGGCGAACATCCCCGAGAAGACGACACCCATGACCGTGTCTTCCTTCACCCGGCTGCCGGCGGCCAGGTAGCCGGTGGCGAGCGAACAGGTCATCCCGGCGCAGAAGGCGCCCAGGATCAGCGGCAGGCCGAGGATGTAGGCCAGCACCACGCCCGGCAGGATCGCATGGCTGACCGCGTCGCCCATCAGCGCCCAGCCCTTCAGCACCAGGAAGCAGGACAGGAGCGCGGTCGGCACCGCCACCAGCGCGCCGATCAGGAAGGCGTTCTGCATGAAGGGGAGCTGCAGCGGCAGGAGCGCGGCCTCGAGGCTCATGCGGGCCCCCGCGCCCGGGCGCGGGCGGCGAGGCGCCCGTGTTTCGGCGCAAGGACGAAGGCGGCGAGGAAGATCGCCGTCTGCAGGCAGACGATGATCCCGCCGGTCGCGCCGTCGAGGAAGTAGGAGGCATAGGCGCCGAGCGCGCTGCTGCCGGCGCCGATGGCGACGGAGACGAGGACGAGGCGCGAGAAGCGGTCGCAGAGGAGATAGGCCGTCGCCCCGGGCGTCACCACCATCGCGACCACCAGGAAGGCCCCCACCGTCTGCATCGCCGCGACGACCGAGGCCGACAGGAGCGTGAAGAAGAGGATCTTCAGGCGACCGGGATGCAGGCCGACGGAGCGGGCATGGGTCTCGTCGAAGAAGACCACGAGCAGGTCCTTCCACCGCAGGCCCAGGAGGATCAGGGAGACGCCCCCGATGATCGCGAGCTGGAGCGTGTCGCCGGGGGAGATCGCGAGGATGTTGCCCATGGTGATCGTTTGCACCGAGACGGCCATCGGGTTCAGCGACACCATGAAGAGCCCCAGACCGAAGAAGGCGGTGAAGATCAGCCCGATCACCACGTCGATCTTGAGCCCCGAACGCTCGGAGAGCAGGAGCATCGCCCCCGCCGCGAGCCCGCCGGCGAGGAAGGCGCCGAGCGCGAAGGGCAGGCCCAGCAGGTAGGCCCCCGCGACGCCCGGCACGACGGAATGCGACAGGGCGTCGCCGATCAGGCTCCATCCCTTCAGCATCAGATAGGCCGAGAGAAAGGCGCAGACCGCGCCTACGAGGGCCGAGACCCAGATGGCGTTGACCATGTAGCCGTAGGCGAAGGGGGCGAGCAGGGTCACGCCCCGCCCCCGGTGGTCCGCGTCTCGCCGCCGTAGCGCACGAGGGGGCGCTCGTCGTCGGTCAGGATCGTGACGCGGCGCGAATCGGCGTCGTCGTGCAGATCCGTGCCGCCCAGGGTGAAATGGCGCAGGACGCCGCCGAAGGCGGATTCGAGGTTGGCGCGGGTGAACACCTCCGCCGTGGGGCCATGGGCCAGCACCGTGCCCTTCACCAGGACGGCGCGGTCGCAGAATTCCGGCACGCTGCCCAGGTCGTGGGTGGAGACGAGCATCACCCGCCCCTCGTCGCGCATCGCGCGCAGCAGCGCCACGATCTGCTCCTCGCTGGTCACGTCGACGCCGGTGAAGGGCTCGTCGAGCAGGATCACCCGCCCCTCCTGCGCCAGCGCCCGGGCGAGGAAGACCCGCTTGCGCTGGCCGCCGGACAATTCGCCGATCTGGCGGTGGCGGAACGCGCTCATGCCGACCCGGTCCAGCGCGGCATCGACCGCGGCGCGGTCGGCGGCGCGGGCGCGGCGGAGGAACCCCATATGGCCGTAGCGGCCCATCATCACCACGTCCTCGACGAGGACGGGAAAGGCCCAGTCGACCTCCTCGGATTGGGGGACATAGGCGACGAGGTTGCGCCGCAGCGCCGCCTCCACCGGGTGGCCCAGCAGCCTGATCCGGCCGCGCGCCGCCGGCACGAGCCCGGTCAGCGCCTTGAAGATCGTCGATTTGCCCGCGCCGTTGACGCCGACCAGGGCGGTGATCGTGCCCTCGGGGACCGCGAAGCTCGCGTCGCGGAGCGCGGTGTGTCCGTTGCGGTAGGTGACCGTCAGGCCGTCGACCGAGATCCCCTCACCCATCGGAGAGCCCGTCGGCGATGGTTCCGGCGGTGACCCGCAGCAGGTCGAGATAGGTCGGCACCGGCCCGTCGGGGCCGGAAAGCGAATCGACGTAGAGGATGCCCCCGAACGCCGCCCCCGTCTCGCGCGCGACCTGGCGGGCCGGGTCGTCGGGCACCGTGCTTTCGCAGAAGACGGCCGGCACGTCGTGGTCCCTGACCCCGTCGATGACGCGGCGGACCTGCTGCGGCGTGCCGGTCTGGTCGGCGTTCATCGGCCAGAGATAGAGCTCCCGCATGCCGAAATCGCGCGCGAGGTAGCTGAAGGCGCCCTCGCAGGTGACGAGCCAGCGCCGGTCGGCGGGGAGGGCGGCGACGCGGTCGCGCAGGGGGGCGATGGTGGCGCGGATCTCGGCCTTGTAGCGATCGGCGTTCTCCGCGTAGGTCGCGGCGCTGTCGGGGTCGATCGCGGACAGGGCGGCGGCGATGTTGTCGACATAGACCATCGCGTTTTCCAGCCCCATCCAGGCATGGGGGTTCGATTGCCCCTCATAGGCGCCCTCGGCCACGGGGATCGGGTCGATCCCGTCCGAGAGGGTGGCCGAGGGCACGTCGCGGAGATTCGCCAGGAATTGCTCGAACCACAATTCCAGGTTCAGCCCGTTGCGGAGCACCAGGTCGGCGTCGAGCGCCCGCACGATGTCCTGCGGCGTCGGCTGGTAGCCGTGGATCTCGGCCCCCGGCCGGGTGACCGACACGACCTCGGCGGCGTCGCCGGCGACGTTGCGGGCCATGTCGGCCAGCACGGTGAAGGTGGTCACGACCTTCGGCGGATCGTCCGATTGCGCCGCGGCCGCACTCCCGGCGAACGCCGCGAGGATCGCGATGGCGAGGGGGCGGCGGCAGGGGCGGGGCATGGACGATCTCCAAGGCGGCGGGGCGGCTCGTTTCAGCAAATGCGAAGCAGTCGCAGAAGTCAATGCGCTTGCGATCCATTCGCATCTAGCGCTTTCGCCGCGCCACCCCTTGCGCTATCGTGGTCCAAAGACGGCGATCCGCGGGTCAGGGTGATGGACGGACATGGGGATATCCTGCGGGGCGCGGGCCTGCGCGTGACCCAGCAGCGCACGGCGATCGTCACCGTCCTGGCGGATGCCGAGGATCACCCGAGCGCCGACGAGGTCTTCTTCAAGGTGCGCGAGATCGACGAGACGGTGTCCTCGGCCACCGTGTACCGCACCCTCGCGGTGCTGGAGGAGGCGGGCCTGATCCGCAAGCTGTCCTTCGAGGACGCGGCGGCGCGCTACGAGATGATGCCGGGCAGCGACCACGACCACCTCGTGGACGTGGAGACCGGGGACATCGTCGAGATCCCCAGCACCGAGGTTGCCGAGCTGCGGCGACGCCTGGCCGCCGAGCTCGGCTACGAGATCGTGAGCCAGCACACCGTCATGCGCGGGCGGCGCACGCGATGACCGGGCAGCCCGGCTTCGCGCCCGTCGCCGACGCCGAGTGGCCGGGGGAGATCGCCGATCTGCGCGCGGGCTTCGCCGGGCGGCTGAACGTCTATCGCGCCATGGCCCACCATCCGGCGCTGCTGCGCGCCTGGGCGGATCTGCGCGACCATGTGGTGAACCGCACGACGCTGGGCCCGGAACGGAGCGAGGTGGTGATCCTGCGCGCCGGCCACCGGCTGGGCGCGGCGTATGAATGGGCCCACCACGTGGTGCGGGGCCGGGCGGCGGGGCTGACGGATGCGCGCATCGCCACCCTGTCCGGCCCGCTGGCGGGCATGACGGACGGGGACGCGCTGCTGGCCGGGGCGGTGGACGATCTGGTCGGGGAGGCGGCCCTGTCGCCCGACCGGCTGGCGGCGCTGGTCGCGGCGCATGGCCGGGAGGGGGTGCTGGACCTGATGGCGACGGTGGGGATGTATTCCACGCTGGCCTTCGTGGTGAAGAGTTTCGGCACGCCGGTGGACGACGACGTGGCCGCGGCGCCGCCGCTTGCCCGCTAGACGAGGACCGCGCGGCGCTGCTGCTCGCCCACCTCGAAGACGCGGCGGTAGCGGGCGACCTCGTCCGCCGGACCTGTCGCCTTCTCGGGGTTGTCGGAGAGCTTGACCGTGGGATGGCCGTTCGCGGCCTTCGCCTTGCAGACGAGGCTGAAGGGCGCCAGCGCGTCGTCCCTCGTCAGGCCGCGGAAATCGTTCGTGAGCAGCGTCCCCCAGCCGAAGCTGGTCCGCACGCGGCCCTCGAACCGGGCGTGCAGGTCCTCGATCACGTCCACGTCGAGCCCGTCCGAGAAGATCACGAGCTTGTCCCGCGGGTCCTCGCCGCGCTCCCGCCACCAGCGGATCGCCGTCTCGGCCCCCGCCACGGGATCGCCGGAATCGACGCGGATGCCGGTCCAGCGGGCCAGCCAGTCGGGGGCGTTCTTGAGGAACCCGGCCGTGCCGTAGGTATCGGGCAGGATGATCCGCAGGTTGCCGTCATGCTCCTCGTGCCAGTCGGAGAGCACGTCGTAGGGGGCGCGGCGCAGATCCGCGTCGCTCTCGGCCAGGGCGGCATAGACCATCGCCAGCTCGTGGGCATTGGTGCCGATCGCCTCGAGGTCGCGGTTCTTGGCGATGAGGCAGTTCGAGGTGCCGGTGAAGGCCGATCCCAGCCCCTCCTGCATGGCCCGGACGCACCAATCCTGCCACAGGAAGGAATGCCGCCGCCGGGTGCCAAAATCGGCGATCCTGAGCTCGTCGATGCCCTTGAGCCGCTCCACCTTCTCCCAGAGCTTGGTCATGGCGCGGGCATAGAGGACCTGCAGCTCGAACCGGCCGAGATCGTGCAGGACCGCCCGGCCGCGCAATTCCATCAGCACCGCGAGGGCCGGGATCTCCCACAGCATGACCTCGGGCCAGGGGCCCTCGAAGGTCAGCTCGTACTGGTCGCCGACGCGTTCCAGGTGGTAGGGCGGCAGGCGCAGCCCCTCGAACCAGTCCATGAAGCCCGGCGTGAACATCTGCCGCTTGCCGTAGAAGGTGTTGCCGCGCATCCAGGTGCTCTCGCCCCGGCTGAGCGACAGCGAGCGGATGTGGTCGAGCTGCTCGCGCAGCTCCCCCTCGTCGATCAGGCGGGCGAGCGGCACCGATTGCGAGCGGTTGATCAGGCTGAAGGTGACGCGGGTCTGGGGGTGGCGGCGCAGCACCGTCTGGCACATCAGGAGCTTGTAGAAATCGGTGTCGATCAGGGACCGCACGATCGGGTCGATCTTCCACTTGTGGTTCCAGACGCGGGCGGCGATGTCGACCATGTGTGTCTCCGGTGGACCTGGACGGTTCGTCGCTTATGCACGCCGCTCCCCGCCGAGGGCAAGGCGGGCCGGGCCTCAGCCCTCGGGATCGACGCGGCCGCGCATGGCCTTCACGTCGCCGCGCGTCTTCTTGGCCTTCAGGCGGCGCTTCTTGGAGCCGAGCGTGGGACGGGTGGGGATGCGCTTCTTGGGCGCCTCGGTGGCCTTGCGGACCAGGTCGGCCAGCCGCGCGCGCGCGATCTCGCGGTTGCGGGGCTGGTGGCGCGTCTCGGCCACCTGGATGACGATCGCCCCCTCCTTGGTCCAGCGGCGCCCGGCGAGCCGGCGCAGGCGCGACTTGACCGCGGCGGGCAGGTTGGGCGAGCGCGCTGCCTCGAACCTGAGCTCCACCGCGGTGGCGACCTTGTTCACGTTCTGCCCGCCGGGGCCGCCCGACTGGACGAAATGCTCCGTCATCTCCCAGTCCTCGAGAACGATCCGGTCGGTGATCCGCAGGCTCATGTGAACAGGAGGATCACCGACAGGGCATAGAGCGCAAGCACCGAAACGCTTTCGAAGCCGACGCCGGCGGGGCCGTCGCGGTCGCGCTTGAGCAGGCCCAGCAGGAGCAGGCCGGTCATCAGGATGGCGATGAGCGCGGTACCCATGTGGTCGGGGGTGATGGCGGCGTAGATCGAGCCGTCATAGGCCACGTCGGCGGCGGCGAGGAACATCACGTCGAAGGCGTTGCCGCCCAGGATGTTGCCGATCGCGAGGCTGACGGCGCCGGCGCGCACCGCCGCGACGGCGGTCACCAGTTCGGGCAGCGAGGTGGCGACGCCGCTGAAGAGCGTGCCGATCGGCCCGGCGCCGATATCGGTCTTGTCGACGAGGCCGATGGATGCCTGCGCGATGGCCAGGCCGGCCGCCGCGGTGATCGCCGCCAGCCCGGCGAATTGCAGCCAGAGCGTGGTCAGCCGCCCCTCGACATGCTCGACATCCGAGATCTCCTCTTCGGTCTCGCTGGTCTCGACCGGGTTCCACATCGGGCTCTGCTCGATCTGCCACAGGAGGCGCAGGCCGAAGATGTAGGCGAGCGGGATGGCGAGCGAGGCGGGATGGATCCAGCCCAGCGTCACGCCCGGCGCCGTCGCCGCCAGCAGCGGGATCGACAGCGTTACGACCATCAGCACGCCCTGGGCCAGGCCGGTGACGCTGGCCGCCGCGTGTTCGAGGTTCGCGCGGCGGTAGAACAGGTCGGCGATGGCGATGAAGGCTGTCTGCGCGGTCAGCGATCCGAAGGCGTTGCCGACGGCCAGCTCGGGCTGGTTCTGGAACGCAGTCGAGACGGAGGTGATCGCGCCCGGCATCGACGTCGTCAGCCCGACGAAGAGCGCCCCCGCGATGACCTCTCCCAGGCCGGTCCGGTCGGCCAGCTCGTCGGCCACGCTGCTCAGCCGCACGCCGGCGACGCCGATCACCAGCGCGGTGACGAGGAAGGTGACCACCAGCCCCCAGAGCGGGTAGGCGGAAATCTGCAGGAAGTCGGGCACGTCGCCTCCTCGGGGACGGGTCGCCCCCCGGAAGGGGCGAAGAAAAGGGACCACCGGAGTTCCGGTGGCCCCTCGAATGTTTCGGAGATGGGCCCGGTTAGAGCGGGCGCCCAATCATGGAAGTCCGGTCCGAGGGACTGCCCTCAGACGCGGGCCCCCGCGACTGTTCCGACCTCATACTCCACCATCATTCTCGACACTGGACCACCTCCTTTCGCTTGATTTCCGATACCGGGGAAAGTGGCACGGATCGGGTCCCTGTCAAACGAAATCATGCCGTCCCGGGGCTGAGGCGATCGGTGATGAGGCGGAACGGCGCCAGGGCGATCAGCGCCAGGGCGAGCTTGACCATCCAGTCGGCCAGGGCGAGCGACACCCAGAGCGGCACGTCGGGGCCGAGGCCGACGAGCGGCAGCACCTCGTTCGCCCAGGACACGTCCTCGGCGGGGTGGATGACGGTGAGCGCGGAGGAGAAGGCGATGGAGAAGAACAGCGCGGTGTCGAGCGCCGAGCCCGCCACCGAGGAGGCGAGCGGCGCCGACCACCAGCGCCCGCCCCGGATGCGGTCGAAGACCGCGATATCCACCAGCTGGGCCACGAGGAACGCGCTGCCCGAGGCGATCGCCACCCGCAGGGTCACCACGGGGCCGAACTCTCCCTGGATCTGGGTGCCGACCAGCGAGCACAGGACGCCGGTCGCGAACCCGGCCAGCACCACCCGGCGCGCCATGGCGGCGCCGTGGAGACGGTTCATCACGTCGGTGACGAGGAAGGCGAGCGGATAGGTGATCGCCCCCCAGGTCAGCCAGGGCCCGAGCCGGTGCTGCACGAGGATGTTGGAGGCCACGACGATCGCGGCCATGGCGAGGATGCCGAAAAGCAGGCGGGGCATGGGATCGGTTCCGTTTTGACAAGGTGGTCGGAAACTTGGGCCCGGGGGCCAGGGGCGCGATAGCGCCGCGCCGGCGGCGTGGCAAGCCTCAATCGGGAACCGCGTATTCGACGAATTCGGTGCGCTGGAAGAAGGCGTAATTGTCGTCCGAGACGAGCGTGAGGCGCAGCCGGCCCTGGGCGTCGCGCCAGGCCGAGATCCCTTCGAGGTTGTCGTGGTCCCGCGGCGCGGTCTCGATCAGGGTCTCGATCGCGCCGATGCGGCCCTCGTCGAGGGTGATGCGGCGTACGCGGGACTGGAACCCGATCCGGAGCGCCAGCCGCCGCTCCAGCAGGTAGAGCCGCCCGCGATCGTCGAAGTCGAGTCCCACGGCGCGATAGCCGATGAGCGGCCAGGCGCCGCCGCCCGGGATGTCGCCCGCCTTGCTCCACTGGCCGTCGAGGCCGCGCCAGAGGGCGTAGTTTCCCGACCAGTCCGGCGCCTCGGCGAGGGTCCAGAGGGCGCCGTCCCCGGAGATCGCGAGCCCTTCGAGGCCCGCGTTCCCGCGCAGGTCGCCGAAATCCTGCGGCAGCGGCAGGCTGGTCGGGAAATGCTGGCCGGGCGTCCAGCGCAGGAGCCGGGGGACGATCTCCAGCGAGATGTTGATCGTGCCGTCGGCGGCGATGGCGAGCCCCTCGGTGTCGGCGCCGATCTGGTCGACCTCCCGCACGCCCTCGTAGGAGACGCCGATGATCCGCCCGTCGGCGGACCGCTCGAACGTCAGCTCCACCAGCCCGGCGCGGTCGCCGAGGGCCAGCGCGTGGCCCCCGTCCGACGCCATTTCGAGTCCCGAGAGGCCGCCGAGCCATTCCCGCGGCGGCGCCCAGGTATGGGCGCCCAGCATCTCGGCGGCCGTGGCCGGGAGGGCCAGCGCCCAGAGCGCGGCCAGGACGGGCGCGGCGGCGCGGCGGATCAGCGCGCCAGCACGGCCTGGCAGGCCTGGGGCAGATCGGCCACGCGAAGGTCGCGCTTGGGCGTCGGCGCGGGGGCGTTCGGGTCGGGCGGCGGCGGATTCAGGATGTTGCCGACCCAGCGCTGCGCCGCCGCACAGCCGTCGCCGGGCGGCGGCGGGTCCTGGTTCACGCAGCCCGGCGCATCCGCCGGGCAGGAGAGGCGGACGTGCATGTGATAGTGATGTCCCCACCAGGGCCTGACCTTTCTCAGCCACGACCGGTCGCCGGTCGCGTCGGCGCACATCTGCACCTTGGCGCCGGGAAAGATAAAGATGCGCGCGGTGCGGGGATCGCTGGCAGCGGCCTTCACGAGTTCGTGTTGATAGGGCGACCAGAGGGAATTGACGTAGGCGCCGTTCGCGCGCTGCATCGACACGGCCGAGATGCGTTCCCGCGCGCCCCGGTCGAGACCGAGCGTGGCCGGCATCAGCCAGATGTCGGCGTCGAGGCCGCTCTGGTGGCTGGCATGACCCGTCAGCATGGGCCCGCCGGAGGGCTGGCTCATGTCGCCGACATAGAGGCCGTTCGATTGCGGCAGCGCGGCGGCGCGGCGCGACAGGTCCTGCACGAAGTCGATGGTGGTGGGATGCGCCCAGTTGCGGTTGCGGCTGAGACGCATCGCCTGCCAGGTCGGGCCGGTTTCGGCCAGTTGTGCCCCGCCGGCGAGGCAGCCCCGAGAATATTCGCCGTAGGGCGCGGCGGGAAGGTCCGCAGGCCGTCCCTTGGTGCCGAAGACCTGCTTGGCCACCGCCCCGCGGGACACCGCGACGCCGTCGAGGCTGGGCGCGGGGACCTCGCGCTCGCCACAGGCTGAAAGGGCGAGGAGCGCGATGGCGGCGAGGCGGAGGAGAGTCATGGGGCGCGGTCTCCCTGTGGGTTGACCCAACGTAGCAGCAACAACCCTGACGCGAAAAGCACGATCAGCGGTGCCACCCCGAGGTGTTGCGATCCGGTCAGGGACGTCGTCGCGGCGACCGAGAGCGGCGCGATGAACGCCGTCGCCTTTCCCGACAGCGCATAGAGGCCGAACCCCTCGGTCATGCGGCCCGGATCGGCCTGGCGGATCATCATGGTGCGGCTGGCCGCCTGAAGCGCGCCGCCGGCGCCGCCGATGGTCGCGCCGATGCCGAGGAAGATCATGTCGGGCAGTTGCGAGCGCAGGCCCATGGGAATCCCGGCGATGGCCTCGCGCGACACGGTCATGGACAGCGCGACGGCCAGGATCAGCAGGGTGACGGAGACCACGATCACCGGCATCGGCCCGTATTTCTGGTCGGCCCGGCCGCCGAGCCAGGCGAAAAGCGCCCCGGACATCACCGCGATGATGCCGAAGGTGCCGGTTTCGACCACCGACCAGTCGAGCACGCCGGCCGCGAAGATGGCGCCCAGCGCGTAGGCCCCGGCCAGTCCGTCGCGATAGAGCATCGAGGCGGCAAGGAAGGCCAGCCGGCTGGGCGTCTCGGGCAGCGCCCTGATCGAGCGGCCGAGGCCCGCCAGCGCCGCCCCGATCCCGCCGGGGGTGGGGCGGGACCGGTCGCCGACCCAGAGGAAGAACGGCACCATGAAGACGACGTACCAGATCGCGGTGAAGGGGCCGACGAGGCGCGTGCCCTCGCGCGTGTCTGGATCGAGGCCGAAGAGCGGCGGGATGCCGAGCAGGGTGGTGCCCGTCGCCGCGTCCTCGGCGAAGAACAGGAGCATGGCGACCAGGGAGACGAGCCCGCCCAGATAGCCGAAGGCCCAGCCCGCGCCCGAGAGGCGGCCCAGCGTCTCGGGCGGGGCGAGGTCGGGAAGCATCGCGTTGGTGAAGATCGTGGCGAATTCCATCCCGATCAGGCCGATGCCGAAGAGGATCATGGTGCGGGTCAGGTCGAAATCCTGCGGCGCCGCGAACCACAATCCCGCCGATCCCGCCACGTAGAGGACCGAGAAGCCCCCGATCCAGATCCGCCGCCGGCCGGTGCGGTCGGCCACCGCGCCGAGGACGGGGGCCAGGAGCGCCATCACCACCCCCGCGGCCCCGACGCCGTAGCCCCAGGCGGCCTGCGCCGCGGTGCCGTCGCCCAGGACCTGCGCCACGTAGGGCCCGAAGACGAAGGTGATCAGGAGCGTGTTGTAGGGCTGGCTGGCCCAGTCGAAGAAGAACCAGCCCCAGATGCGCCGCCTCGCGGGAATGTCGTTCATCCGCCGGTCCCCTCGTCTGCCCTCGGGGGCATGAAACAGGGCCGGGGCGGGCGGGCAAGCCACATCCTCAGAGCAGGGGCGGCCAGGGGCGCCGATCCTCGGCGTCGGACCAGGCGCGCACCCAGTCGGGCAAGGGCGGGCTGGCGCCGGTGCCGAGGGCGGGGGCGAGCTCGGCGGTGGGAACGAGGCGGGTGCGGTCGGTGACCGCGACGCGGAAGAGCGCATGGCCGGTGCAGGTGCCCTGGCGGTACATGGCCTGCTCCATGTAGATGAACCGCTCGCCCCAGCCGAGGATGCGGCTGCGGACCTCCACCTTCTGGAACATCTGCACCCGCCGGCGATAGCGGATCGTGGCGCCCGCGACGGTGCCGACCCAGCCCTGCCGGCGGAGCGCGCCGACGAGCCCGGTGCGGCTCAGGAGCGCGAACCGCCCGAGGTCGAACAGGGTCAGCGTGCGGCCGTTGTTCAGCTCCATCCACATGTCGATGTCGACCGGCCAGATCAGGTGCCGGGTGACGTGGGTGTCGAACAGCCCGGTCCGGGCGGCCGTCCGGTTCGACAGCACTTCCTTGGCAAAGCGGAGAACGGGGTACATGGGCGATCCTTTCCGCGCTGCGGCGTGAGGCCCCGCGCCGCCGGGGTCAAGCCTTGCCCGGCGGGGCGGGCATCGTTACCTAGCGGCGGAACGAAGATCTCACGGAGCCGCCCATGTTGTCGATCATCCAGATCCTGCTGCTGATTCTGGACGTGGTCTGGTTCGTCATGATCGCCCACATCATCATGTCCTGGCTCATCAATTTCCAGGTCCTGAACCTGCGCCAGCCGCTGGTGGCGACGATCTGGGACGGACTGACCCGCCTGCTGGAGCCGCTCTACGAGCCGATCCGGCGGGTTCTGCCGCCGATGGGGGGGCTCGACCTGGCCCCGCTGGTGGCGCTGATCGCGGTCTATGCGCTGCGGATCATCCTGATCAACAACGCCCCGGCCTTCTACTGAGGCCGGGTGGCGCGGCGCCGTCGCCGGCCCGCCGGAGCCGCGCCGGGACCGAGGGGGAGGCCCTGTCCGACATGACGGACGCGCAATCGCTTCTGAGGTCGATCTTCGGCTTCGACGGGTTCCGCCCGGGGCAGGCGGAGATCGTCGCGGCGGTGGCCGAGGGCGAACCGGTGCTCGCGATCATGCCCACCGGCGGGGGCAAGTCGCTGTGCTACCAGCTGCCCGCCCTGATGCGCGACGGATTGACGCTGGTCGTCTCGCCGCTGATCGCGCTGATGCGCGACCAGGTCCGCAGCCTGCGCGAGGCCGGCGTGGCCGCCGGCGCGCTGACCAGCGCCAACACCGACGAGGAGACGCAGGCCGTGTTCCGCGGGATCGAGGAGCGCAGCCTGAAGATCCTCTATCTGGCGCCCGAGCGGCTGGGCTCGGCGGCGGGCGTGCTGCGCCGGGCGGATGTGGGGCTGATCGCGGTGGACGAGGCGCATTGCGTCAGCCAGTGGGGCCATGATTTCCGCCCCGACTACCTGCGGATCGGAGAGTTGCGGCGGTCGCTCGGCGTGCCGCTGGCGGCCTTCACCGCCACGGCGGACGCGGAGACGCGGGCCGAGATCGTCACCCGGCTCTTCGACGGGGCCGAACCGCGGATGTTCCTGCAAGGCTTCGACCGGCCGAACATCCACCTCGCCTTTCGTCCCAAGGACAAGCCCCGGGCGCAGATCCTGGCCTTCGCCGCCGCGCGCAAGGGCCAGCCCGGCATCGTCTATTGCGGCACGCGGGCCAAGACCGAGAGCCTTGCGGATGCGCTGGGGCGCGAGGGCCACGCGGTGGCGGCCTATCACGGCGGCATGGAGGCCGGGGAGAGGCGCGCGGTCGAGGAGCGATTCGCCATCGAGGACGGGCTGATCGTCTGCGCCACCGTCGCCTTCGGCATGGGGGTGGACAAGCCCGACATCCGCTGGGTCGCCCATGCCGACCTGCCGAAATCCATCGAATCCTATTACCAGGAGATCGGCCGGGCGGGGCGCGACGGCGCGCCGGCCGAGACGATGACGCTCTACGGCCCCGACGACATCCGGCTGCGCCGGTCCCAGATCGACGAGGGCACCGCGCCGCCCGAGCGCAAGGCGGCCGATCACGGGCGGCTCAACGCGCTGTTGGGCCTGGCCGAGGCGCTGGGCTGCCGGCGGCGCAAGCTGCTCGGCTATTTCGGCGAGGCGGTCGCGGAGCCCTGCGGCAATTGCGACCTCTGCGACCGGGCGCCTGAGACCTTCGACGGGACGGAGGCCGTGCGCATGGCGCTGTCGGCGTGCCTCCGGACCGAGGAGCGGTTCGGAACCGGGCACCTGATCGACATCCTGGTGGGCAAGGCGACAGCCAAGGTCACCGAGCGCGGCCATGACGGGCTGCCGACCTTCGGCGTCGGCCGGGCGTATCAGCCGCGGCAATGGCAGGCGATCTTTCGCCAGATGATGGGGCACGACCTGGTCCGTCCCGACCCGGAGCGGTTCGGGGCGCTCAGGATGACGGGCGCCGCGCGGCCGATCCTGCGCGGCGAGGCGGCGATCGAGCTCAGGCGCGACGTGCTGTCCGCGCCCGACCGGCCCGTGGCGAAGCAGATGGTGGCGGACGAGGACGCGCCGCTGCTGTCGGCGCTGAAGGCCAAGCGCCGCGCGCTGGCCGAGGCGGCGCGGGTGCCGGCCTACGTGATCTTCACCGACCGGAGCCTGATCGAGATGGCCGAGCGGCGGCCCGGAAGCCTCGACGAGATGGCCGGGATCTCGGGCGTGGGGGCGACCAAGCTGGAACGGTACGGCCGCGCGTTCCTAGAGGTGATCGCGGGGCCGCAGGACGAGACCCATCCGGCGCGGCGCAAGATCGCGGGAAGCGCGGCGGGCGGGATCTACGACCGGCTGGCCGAGGCGCAGGCGCGCCTGACGCGGGGCGCGGACGGAACCGGCAAGCCGATGTCCTGCACCGCCTCGACCCTGCGGTGGATCGCCGAACGGCGGCCGGGGACGCAGGACGCGCTGTCGCGGGCGCCGGGCCTGTCGGCCGCGAAGCTCGACCGCTTCGGCGAGGCCTTCCTCGAGGTCTGCCGCGCGGGTTGAGGCGGGTCCGGCCGGGGACTATGTCACCGGCCCTGACCCCGGAGGTGCCCCATGCTGATCGTCGTCTCGCCCGCCAAGAAGCTCGACTGGACCGAACGGGAGGTCGCGACCACCGCCCCCAGGATGGCCGAGCAGGCGGCGATCCTGGCGGAGCGGGCGAAGGAATTGCCGGCGGCGGAGCTGAAGCGGCTGATGCGGATCAGCGACCGGCTGGCGGCCCTGAACGCCGAGCGGTTCCGTACCTGGGACCGCGACCCCGCGCCCGGGGAGGTGCGTCCCGCCGCCTGGGCCTTTGCCGGCGATACCTATCAGGGGCTGGAGATGGCGACGCTGGACGATCCCGGACGGGAGTTCGCCGACGCTCATCTGCGCATCCTGTCGGGCCTATACGGCGTGCTGCGGCCGCGCGACGCGATCCAGCCCTATCGCCTGGAGATGGGCAGCCGGCTGGCCACGGATCGCGGGCGCGACCTCTATGCGTTCTGGGGCACCCGGATCGCGCGGGCGCTGGCGGACGATGCCGCGGCGGCGGGAACCGGGGTGCTGCTGAACTGCGCGAGCCAGGAATATTTCGGCGCCGTGGACGACGGCGCGCTGGGCCTGCGCGTGATCACGCCCCGGTTCCTCGACGAGAAGCGGGGCGAGGCGAAGGTCATCGCCTTCCACGCCAAGCGGGCGCGGGGGGCGATGGCGCGCTTCGTCTGCGAGAACCGCATCACCGACCCGGAGGGGCTGCGCGACTTCGACGCGGGCGGCTATGCCTATGCGCCCGACCTCTCGCAGCCGGACGCGCCCGCCTTCTTCCGCTCCGAGGCGGCGGCGGCCACGGCGGCGGCGGCCTGACGCGAGGGGCGCCGGCGATCACGAGGTCGTCACCGGGGCGGGCGAGCCGCGCTCGACGCTTTTCGGATACGTTTCGGCTACCTATGGTGGCGCAGGACAGGCAACAGTAACGGGACCGACGATGCCGCGACACCTTGCCGTGCCGCTTGCCCTGTGCCTCGCCGCCGCGCTCGCGGCGGGGGCGGCGGCGCAGACCGCCCCGATCCGCCCGGCGCCGCGCGTGGCCTCGGTCGAGCCGCTATTGCCGCCCGACCCGCCCCGCGCGCGGCCGGACGACCTGCCGGCGGCCGGGCCGGAGCAGGTCGGGTTCGCGGAATGGTTGTCGGCGTTCCGGGGCCGGGCGCTGGCGCGCGGATTGTCCGCCGCGGTGGTGGACCAGGCCCTGGCGTCGCTCGTCTATGACCGCGAGGTGATCCGGCGCGACCGCAACCAGTCGGAATTCACCAAGACGATCTGGGACTACCTCGACACCGCCGTGTCGGAGACGCGGGTGGCGGACGGGCGGGCGGCGATGACCGCCCACGAGGCGCTGCTGAACGACATCGAGGCGCGCTATGGCGTCGACCGGGAGGTGGTCGTGGCGGTCTGGGGTCTCGAATCGGCCTACGGGACGTTCCGGGGCCAGACCGACATCGTCGAGGCGCTGGCGACGCTGGCCTATGACGGGCGCCGCGGGCCGTTCTTCGAGACGCAGCTGGTCGCGGCGCTGAAGATCCTCGAGGCGGGCGACGTGGCCCGCTCGGGCCTGACGGGCAGCTGGGCCGGGGCGATGGGGCATACCCAGTTCATCCCCACATCGTACCTCGTCCATGCGGTGGATTTCACCGGCGACGGGGCGCGCGACATCTGGGGGGAGGATCCGACCGACGCGCTGGCCTCCACCGCCGCGTACCTGGCGCGGCACGGCTGGACCGAAGGCCAGCCCTGGGGGGTGGAGGTCCGGGTTCCGGACGGGTTCGATTACCGCCTGGCCCGGCGGAGCGAGACGCGGATGCCGTCCGACTGGGCGGAACTGGGCGTCATGGGCACGGACGGGAGTCCGGTCCCCGACCACGCGGAGGCGTCGCTGCTGCTGCCCGCCGGGGCGGAGGGGGCGGCGTTCCTGATCTTTCCCAATTTCGCGGTGCTGGAGCGCTACAACACCGCCGACGCCTACGTGATCGGCGTGGGACACCTGGCCGACCGGATCGCGGGCGGGCCGCAGATCCAGGCCGAATGGCCGCGCGGCGACCGGGCCCTGACGCGCGAAGAGCGCGAAGAGCTGCAGCGGCGGCTGACCGCGGCGGGGTTCGACACGCAAGGCGTGGACGGACGGATCGGCCCGATGACCATCGCCGCCGTGCGGGCCTTCCAGCGGGCCGAGGGCCTGGTTCCGGACGGCTATGCCTCGCTGCGGGTCCTGCGGGCCTTGCAGAGCGGTTAACCCGCCGTGTGGCGCAGCCAGTTGCGGTGGACCCAGCCCTGCTGGCTGCCCTTGAGCGCGCGGGCGGGGCCGGAATTGGCGCAGAGATCGGGCCACTCGTCGCGCCGGGTGCCGTAGGAGACCCCGACCCAGTCGCCCCGCGCGCCGAACACGGCCACCCGGTCGCCGTTATGCAGCCGGTCGATCATTCCGTATCCGGTGCCGGGCCCGGAGCGCACCGCCAGGAAGCCGTCGCCCTGCGGGTCGAGCCCGGCCACGACGCTGCCCGAGCAGGTGGCGGCCTCGCCGTCGCCCGCCATCTCGATCACCGGCACCTCGACCGGCTGGGCCGTCGCGGCTGCGCCGGCGACCAGCGCGGCGAGGAGGAGGGGCACAAGGCGGCGCATGGGCAATTCCCCGGCGATGGATGACGCAGGGTCAGGATGCGCCGGCCCGGGCCGCCGGTCAATCAGCCGATGCGCCCGCGCGGCCCGGGCCCGACCTGGGCGCGATGGAGGAGCAGGTGGTCGAGCATGACCGCCGCCGCCATCGCCTCGGCCACGGGGACGGCGCGGATGCCGACGCAGGGGTCGTGGCGCCCCTTGGTGACGATCTCGGCCGGTTCGCCCGCCTTGGTGATGGTCTGCCGGGTGGTGAGGATCGACGAGGTCGGCTTGACCGCGAAGCGCACGAGGATGTCCTGGCCGGTGGAGATGCCGCCGAGGATGCCGCCGGCGTGGTTGGAGGAGTAGTCCGGGCCGTGGGTCCCCATGGCGATCTCGTCGGCGTTCTGGCTGCCGGTCAGGGCGGCGGCGGCCATGCCCTCGCCGATCTCCACGCCCTTCACGGCATTGATCGACATCATGGCGGCGGCGAGGTCGGTGTCGAGCTTGGCATAGACCGGGGCGCCGAGGCCCGGCGCGGCGCCTTCGATGCGGATCTCGATGGCCGCGCCGGTGGAATCGCCGGACTTGCGGAGCGTGTCGAGATAGGCGGCCCAAGTCTCGGCCGCCTGCGCGTCGGGGGTCCAGAACGGGTTCTGGTCGATCTGGTCCATGTCGAGCCGGGCGCGGTCGATGGCGTGGGGGCCCATCTGGACCATGTAGGCGGTGATCCGCATCTGGGGGGCGAGGCTGGCCAGCGCGGCGCGGGCGACGCCGCCGGCCGCGACCCGGGCGGCCGTCTCGCGCGCCGAGGAGCGGCCGCCGCCGCGGGGGTCGCGGATGCCGTATTTCTGCCAATAGGTGATGTCGGCATGGCCGGGGCGGAATTTCTCGGCGATCTCGGAATAATCCTTGGACCGCTGGTCGGTGTTGCGGATCATGAGCTGGATCGGCGTGCCGGTCGTCTGGCCCTCGTAGACCCCTGACAGGATCTCCACCGCGTCGGCCTCCCGCCTCTGGGTGGTGTACTTGTTCTGGCCCGGCTTGCGGCGGTCGAGCCAGGTCTGGATGTCGGCCTCGGACAGGGAAACGCCCGGCGGGCAGCCATCCACCGTGGCGCCGAGGGCGGGGCCGTGGCTTTCGCCCCAGGTGGTGACGCGGAAGAGGTGGCCGTAGGTGTTGAGGCTCATGGGGCAGGTCCCGTTCGCTGGTCCGCCGGCTGGTTAGGCCATGCGCCCGCGCCCCGCAACGTCCGGCTTGTCCGCGCGGGCGGCGCGGTTAGGTTGCGGGGAACCTCGGGGCGCCCGGATCGGGCTGAGACGCGGGAGATCGCGGACCCGTTGAACCTGAACCGGCTCGCACCGGCGGAGGGAAGGTGAGCCATGCCGCCCTCCGCCCGTCCGGGCCAGATGGGAGGCGCGATGCGAGCGATTGTCGTGGCGATGGGAGTTCTGGCGGCCGCCCCGGCGGCGGCGCAGGAGACGCCGGTCCTGACGGTCTATACCTATGACAGCTTCGTCTCGGAATACGGCCCGGGGCCGGAGATCGAAGAGGCGTTCGAGGAGCGGTGTTCCTGCGACGTGGATTTCGTGACGCAGGGCGACGGCGCGGCGCTCTTGTCGCAGCTCCGGCTCGAAGGGGAGCGGACCGAGGCGGACGTGGTCCTCGGCCTCGACACCAACCTGATGGGCGCGGCCTCGGCCACGGGGCTGTTCGGACGCTCGGAGATGGGCGAGGTCGCCTGGGACCTGCCGATCCCCTGGGACGACCCGGTCTTCGTGCCCTACGATTGGGGCTGGTTCGCCTTCGTCCACCGGGCGGATTTCGAGGCGCCGGGGTCGTTCCGGGAGCTGGCGGAAAGCGACGCGTCCATCGTGATCGAGGACCCGCGCTCCTCCACCCCCGGCCTGGGCCTGATCCTGTGGGTGCGGGAGGCCTATGGCGAGGAGGCCGGCGAGATCTGGGAGGGACTTGCGGACAACATCGTCACGGTGACCGCCGGCTGGAGCGAGGCCTACAACCTGTTCCTGGGGGGCGAGGCCGACATGGTGCTGAGCTATACCACCTCGCCCGCCTATCACCTGATCGCCGAGGGCGACGACGGATACGCCGCCGCGCGGTTCGAGGAGGGGCATTACCTGCAGGTGGAGGTGGCCGCGGCGGTGGACCAGTCGCCCGAGCTGGACCTGGCACGGGACTTCCTGGCCTTCCTCGCGGAGCCGGAGGTGCAGTCGGTCCTGCCGACCACCAACTGGATGTACCCGGCGAAGGTGCCGCCCGAGGGGCTGCCGGAGGGGTTCGAGAGCCTGGTGGAGGTGGAGGAGACGCTGATGGTGCCGCCCGCCGACGTGCCGGCGGCGCGGGAGGAGGCGCTGTCCACGTGGCTCACCGCCCTCGGCCGCTGACGCTGGCCGGGATCGGCGCCGCGACCCTCGTGGCGGTGCTGGTCCTGGGCTCCATCGCGGCGATCCTGACCCGCGCCGAGGGGTGGGGAGGCTTGCGCCCCTCCGACTGGGGCGCGGTGCGCTTCACCCTGTGGCAGGCGGCGCTGTCGGCGCTGCTGTCGATCGCGCTGGGCGTGCCGGTGGCGCGGGCCCTGGCGCGGCGGCGGTTCCCGGGGCGGGGGCTGCTGGTCACGCTGCTGGGCGCGCCCTTCATCCTGCCGGTGATCGTGGCGATCCTGGGGCTGGTCATGGTCTTCGGGCGCTCGGGCTGGATCAATGCGGCGCTGGGCTCGCTGGGCCTGCCGCCGGTCAGCATCTACGGCGCGCACGGGGTGGTACTGGCGCATGTCTTCTTCAACCTGCCGCTGGCCACGCGGCTGATCCTGCAGGGCTGGCAGGAGATCCCGGCGGAGCGGTTCCGGCTGGCGGCCAACCTGGGCCTGTCGCGGGGGCGGGTGTTCCGCCTGATCGAATGGCCGATGCTGCGGGCGGTGCTGCCCGGCGCGGGGCTGGTGATATTCCTGATCTGCACGACGAGCTTCGCCGTCGCGCTGGCGCTGGGTGGCGGGCCGCGGGCGACGACCATCGAACTGGCGATCTACCAGGCGTTCCGGTTCGATTTCGACCTGGGGCGGGCGGCGATGCTGGCGCTGCTGCAACTGGCGGTGACCTGCGCGGCGGGGCTGGTGGCGCTGCGCGCCACGGTGCCGGAGGCGGCGGGCGCGGGCCGCGACCGGCCGGTGCGCCGCTGGGACGGGGGCGCGCCCTGGGGCGACGCGGCCTGGATCGGGGCGGCGGCGCTGTTCCTGCTCCTGCCGCTGGCGGCGCTGGCGGCGCGGGGCGCGGGGGCGGTGCCGGGGCTGCCCGCGGCGGTCTGGGCGGCGGCGGGCCGGTCGGTGGGGGTGGCGCTCGTCTCCGCCCTCCTGTGCGTGGCGCTGGGAATGGCCATCGCGGTGGCGGCCGCGCGCCTGGGCGGGGGCCGGGCGCGGGGCGTGGAACTGATGGGCATGCTGGGGCTCGCGGCCTCGCCGCTGGTGTTGGGGACGGGGCTCTTCATCGTGACCTATCCGGTCATGCGCCCGCAGGACGCGGCGCTGCCGGTCACCGCGCTCGTGAACGCGGCCATGGCGCTGCCCTTCGCGCTGCGGGCGCTCGTGCCGGCGGTGGCGCGGGTCGAGGGGGATTACGGGCGGCTGGCCGATGCGCTGGGCCTGACCGGGTGGGCGCGCCTGCGACGGCTGGTCCTGCCGCGGGTGCGGCGGCCGCTGGGGTTCGCCGCGGGGCTGGCGGCGGCGCTGTCCATGGGGGATCTGGGCGTCATCGCGCTCTTCGCCGATGCCGAGGGGGCCACGCTGCCGCTGCAGCTTTACCGATTGATGGCGGCCTACCGGATGGGGGACGCGGCGGGGGCGGCGATCCTGCTGCTGGGCCTGAGTCTTGCCGCATTCTGGGCGTTCGACCGGGGAGGACGCGTCGATGCTGACGCTTGAGGGGGTCGTGGTCCGCCAGGCGGGGTGGGAATTGCGCGCCGACCTGTCGGTCGAGGCCGGCGAGCGGGTCGCGGTGATGGGCCCATCGGGGGCGGGGAAATCGACCCTGCTGGCCGCGATCGGGGGATTCGCGGCGCTCGCGGCCGGGCGCATCCTGTGGGCGGGCGCGCGGATCGACGGGCTGGTTCCGGCGGCGCGGCCGGTGGCGACGATCTTTCAGGACAACAACCTCTTTCCGCATCTGACGGCCTTCGACAACGTGGGCCTCGGGCTGGCGCCGAACCGGCGGTTGCGCCCCCCCGAGCGCGACCGGGTGGCGGAGATGCTGGCGCGCGTGGGGCTGGAGGGATTCGAGGAGCGCAAGCCCGGCGCCCTGTCCGGCGGCCAGCAGAGCCGGGTGGCGCTGGCGCGCGCCGTCCTGCAGGAGCGGCCCGTGATCCTGCTCGACGAACCCTTCGCCGCGCTGGGTCCGGCGTTGAAGGCCGAGATGGTGGGCCTCGTGCGCGACCTGGCCGGGGCGGCGGGGCGCACGGTCCTGATGGTGACCCACGATCCGGGCGATGCGCGGGCCCTGGAGGGGCGGACGATCCCGGTGATCGCGGGGCGGGCGGAGCCACCCGTCGAGACAGCGGCGCTCCTGTCCGATCCGCCGCCCGCGCTCGCCGCCTATCTGGGACAGGTGGAAGCCCGGGGCGGAAGCGATTATCTGCAGCCCCGACCGGGGCAGGAGCGGACATGATCGGCGATATCGGCAGGGAGATCGCGGCGCGGGCCGGGGCCGTCACGGGACGCTTCGGGGCGCCCACGGTCAGGCTGGGCGTCACCGGCCTCAGCCGGGCGGGCAAGACGGTGTTCATCACCTCGCTGGTCGCGAACCTTCTGGAGCGGGGCCGGATGGGGGGGCTGCGCGCCGCCTCGGACGGGTCGATCCGCGCCGTCTACCTGGAGCCGCAGCCCGACGACACGCTGCCGCGCTTCGACTTCGAGACGCATCTGGACGCGATGACCGGGGCGAGCCCCCGCTGGCCCGAGAGCACGCGCGCGATCAGCCAGCTGCGCCTGTCGTTCCGGGTCCAGCCGACGGGGCTGCTGGCGGGGCTGTCGGGGATGCGGACGCTGCATCTCGACATCGTCGATTACCCGGGCGAGTGGATCCTGGACCTGGCGCTGCTCGAGAAGAGCTATGCCGAATGGTCGGCCGAGGCGCTGGAGCGGGCGCGGGCGCGGCCCTTCGCCGCCGAGGCCGTGGCGGCGGTGGAGGCGGCCGATCCCGCGCAGCCCTTCGACGACGTGACGGCGGGGCGGCTCGCCACGGCCTGGACGGGCTATCTCGCCCGCGCGCGAGAGGAGGGCTATTCCGACTGCACCCCGGGGCGCTTCCTGCTGCCCGGAGAGCTGGAGGGCTCGCCGGTCCTGACCTTTGCGCCGCTGCCCGCCGAGGGGGGGCGGAAATCGCTCGCCGCCGAGTTCGCGCGGCGCTTCGAGGCCTACAAGCGGGAGGTGGTGCAGCCGTTCTTTCGTGCGCATTTCTCGCGCATCGACCGGCAGGTGGTGCTGGTCGACGCGCTGGGCGCGATCCATGCCGGGCCGCGCGCGCTGGAGGACCTGCGCACCACCATGGCCGACATCCTGGGCGCGTTCCGCCCCGGACGGAACGCCTTCCTGTCGGAGATCTTCCGCGGGCGGCGGGTGGAGCGGATCCTGTTCGCGGCGACCAAGGCCGACCACCTTCACCACACCCAGCACGGGCGGCTGACGCGGATCATGGAGGCGATGGTGGACGAGGCGCGGCGGCGGGCCGATTTCGCCGGCGCGCGGACGGCCGCGATGTCGCTGGCGAGCTTGCGCGCCACGACCGAGGACCGGATCGAACACGAGGGCGAGGGGCTCGACGTGGTGCGGGGCCTGACCGCCGAGGGCCGCCGCGCCGCCTTCTATCCGGGGGAACTGCCCGAGGATCCGCAGCGGCTCCTGAGCCAGGGGCGGCAGGGCGCGGAGGGATGGCTCGACGCCGATTTCGGGGTGATGCGGTTCGTCCCCCAGGGCGGCAGCCGGGCCGGAGAGGGGCCGCCGCATGTGCGCCTGGACCGCGCGGCGGAATTCCTGATCGGGGACCGGCTGTGAGCGCGGACGACACGGACAGGGGAGGCGACCCGATGCGCCGCAGGACCGGCCCGATCCTCTTCGAGGAGGCGGCGGAGGCGGAGCGTGCGACGCCCCTCGATGCGCCGCCCGTTCCCGACGCCGATCCGGCGCCCCGGGGCGAGGCGATGCGGACCATGGCGGCGCTCGCGGCGCGCAAGCCCTCGCGGCTGGGGCGGTGGTTCCGGCGGTCGATCGGGGCGCTCGCGGTCTTTCTGGCGGGCACCGCCGCCTGGGCCTGGGTCGGGGCGCTGGTGGAGCGCAGCGCGGCCCTGGGCTGGGTGGCCGTCGCGCTGATCGCCGCGGTGGTGGTCACGGCGCTGGGCCTGGCGCTGCGCGAGGCGCGGGCGCTGATGCGGCTGACCCGGGTGGGGCAATTGCAGGCCGAGGCGCGGGCGGCGCTGGCGGCCGCCGAGATGGGCCCGGCGCGCGCCGTCGTGGACCGCCTGGTGGCGCTCTATGCCGGCCGGCCGGAGCTCGATTGGGGGCGCGGGCGGCTGGCGCGGCAGCGCGACGAGGTGTTCGATCCCGACGCGCTCATGGGCCTGGCCGAGGCGGAACTGCTGCGGCCGCTCGACATGGCGGCCAGGGCTGAGGTGGAGGCGGCGGCGCGGCAGGTGGCGGCGGTGACGGCGGTGGTGCCCCTGGCCTTCGCCGACGTGGCCGCGGCCTTCGTGTCGAACCTGCGGATGATCCGGCGGATCGCCGAGATCTATGGCGGGCGGGCGGGCACGCTCGGGGCTTGGCGGCTGACGCGGGCGGTCTTTGCCCACCTCGTCGCCACGGGGGCGGTCGCCGTCGGCGACGACCTGATCGGATCGGTGGCGGGCGGCTCGATCCTGACCCGGGTGAGCCGGCGCTTCGGCGAGGGGATCGTGAACGGGGCCCTGACCGCGCGCGTGGGCGTCGCGGCGATCGAGGTCTGCCGGCCGCTGCCCTTCGGGTCCGAGCCGCGGCCGCAGGTGCACAAGCTGGTGGGCAGCGCGATGTCGAACCTGTTCCCGAAATCGCGCGACGGCGGCGCGGGTTGACGACAATCCGTGCCGGGGGCGGCGATCGGTTCGACGGGGGGATGTGACGCAACGGAGGTGTTTGGAACCGGGGGGGACCTGCGGCATTATGGCGCCGTAGCCCCTTCATCCGGTTGTCGTTCCCCCGTGTCCCCTCCGATCTCGCAAGCCATCGTCGACCCCCGCCCCGTCGATCCCGAGGAATCGCCGGCCGACGTGGCCCGCGCCACCTCGGTCCGGGAATTGCAGCGAATCCGTGGCATGCTGACCGTGATCGTCCTGATCGGGGCGGTCATCGCGCTGTTCTTCGCCCGCGACGTGTTCCTGCCGCTGATCCTGGGGGCGATGCTGGCGCTGACCCTGTCCCCGGTGATCCGGGCGATGGGGCGGGCGGGCCTGCCGGCACCGGCCTCGGCGGGAATCCTGATCGTCGCGCTGGCCGTGATCCTGGGGGCGGGCGGCTACGCGATGAGCGGCCCGGTCTCGGCCTGGGTGGCCGACGTGCCCGAACTGGGCCAGCAGGTGCGGCTGAAGCTCGACGGGTTCTTCGACCAGGTGGAGCAGGTCAAGGAAGCCTCCGACCAGGTCGAGGAGATGGCCTCGCAGACCGCCGACGGGACCGTGCAGCGGGTCGCCCTGGAGCAGCCGGGCATCCTCAACTCCGCGGCGAGCTACGCGATGAGCATCGGCACCACGATCTCGGTCGCGCTGGTCCTGGCCCTGTTCATCCTGGCCTCGGGCGACATGTTCTACTCCAAGCTGGTCGAGAGCTATCCGCGGATGTCGGAGAAGAAGCGGGCGCTGAAGATCGTCCATGGCGTCGAGCGGGCGATCTCGCATTACCTGCTCACGATCACGGTCATCAACGCCTGCCTCGGGCTCGTCATCTTCGCCCTGATGTGGGCGATCGGCCTGCCCAACGCCTTCGTCTGGGGGTTCGTCGCCTTCGCGTTCAACTTCCTGCCGTTCATCGGCGCGGTCGTGGGGGTCGCGTTGGTGGCCGTCTATGCCCTGGTGATGCTGGACCCGGTGGGCCACGCGCTGCTGGCGCCGGCGCTCTATCTCGCCGCGACCTCGGTGGAGGGGCAGCTGATCACGCCGACGGTGCTGGGCCGGCGGCTGAAGCTCAACACCGTGTCGGTCTTCGTGACGGTGGTGTTCTGGGGGTGGCTGTGGGGGATCGCGGGGGCGCTGATGGCGGTGCCGTTCCTGGTGATCGTGAAGGTGATCTGCGACAACGTGGACAGCCTCAAGACCCTGGGCAACTTCCTGGGATCGGCCGATACCACGGTCGAGGCGAAGCGGGAGGCGGAGACCGCCTGACCGGCCGGGCCCGCTTTACCGTGCCGCGGGCCGCCGGTATAAGGCGCCCCATGTTTCCGCAGGTCGCACCCATACGGCGAATTACCGGCCCGGCGCGCTGATCGCGCCGGGCTTTGCTGTTCGACCCCACCGCTTCCGACCGCTTTTCGAGGACGCCGACCATGTGCGCCGACACCACCGACACCGCCACCACGCCCGATTACAAGGACACCCTGAACCTGCCGCGGACCGACTTCCCCATGCGGGCGGGCCTGCCCCGGCGCGAGCCCGGCTGGCTGGAGCGGTGGGAGCGGATCGGTGTCTATGACCGCCTCAGGGAGCGGGCGGAGGGACGGCCGCCCTTCACGCTGCATGACGGGCCGCCCTATGCCAACGGTCATCTCCATATCGGCCACGCGCTGAACAAGACGATCAAGGACATGGTGGTGCGGTCCCACCAGATGATGGGGCACGACGCGCGCTATATCCCCGGCTGGGATTGCCATGGCCTGCCCATCGAGTGGAAGATCGAGGAGCGCTACCGCGCCAAGGGGCAGGACAAGGACGCCGTCGACGTGGTGGAGTTCCGCCGCGAATGCCGCGACTTCGCCGCCGAGTGGATCGACGTGCAGCGGGCGGAGTTCAAGCGCCTGGGGATCACCGGCTGCTGGGACCGCCCCTATCTGACGATGGATTTCCACGCCGAGCGGGTGATCGCCGAGGAGTTCCAGACCTTCCTGATGAACGGGACCCTGTATCAGGGGTCGAAGCCGGTCATGTGGTCGCCGATCGAGAAGACGGCGCTCGCCGAGGCGGAAGTCGAGTACCACGACAAGGACAGCTTCACCATCTGGGTGAAGTTCCGCGTGGCCGAGATGGACCTGTCGGGCGCGCAGATGTCCGACGAGGAACTGGGCGACGACGAGCGCGAGGCGATCGCGCTGGCCCAGCAGCAGACCCGCGAGGCGTTCGAGGGGGCTTACGTGGTCATCTGGACGACGACGCCCTGGACGATCCCGTCCAACCGCGGCGTGACCTTCGGGGCGGAGATCGATTACGGGCTCTACGAGGTGGTCGAGACGCCGGAGGAATGCTGGGCCCGCCCCGGCGAGCGGTTCGTCCTGGCCGACCGGCTTGCCGCCGACACGTTCGCCCGGGCACGGCTGACCGACGGGCAATGGCGGCGGATACGCGACGTGACGCAGATCCAGCTGGCGGCGATGCGCCTGTCCCATCCGCTGGCCGGCGTCGAGGGCGCGGAGGGCGAATGGGACGCGCCGCGCGACTTTCGCGCCGCCCCCTTCGTCACCGACGAGGAGGGAACGGGCTTCGTCCATTGCGCCCCCTCCCACGGGATGGACGAGTTCGAACTGTACCGCGATCTGGGGATGCTGGGGCAGGTCATCACCCACAACGTGATGGAGGACGGCTCCTTCCGCGAGGACCTGCCGCTTTTCGGCGGGCGGCGCATCCTGAAGAAGAACGGCAAGGAGGGCGACGCCAACAAGGCGGTGATCGACGCCCTGACCGACGCCGGCGGCCTTCTGGCGCGGGGCAAGATCACCCATTCCTACCCGCATAGCTGGCGCTCCAAGGCGCCGCTCATCTATCGCAACACGCCGCAATGGTTCGCCGCGATCGACCGCGCGGTCGGCGACGGGCAGGATGCCTACGGCCACACGATCCGCGCCCGCGCGCTGCGCTCCATCGACGAGCTGGTGGCGTGGACGCCCAAATCGGGGCGCAACCGGCTGCATTCCATGGTCGAGAACCGCCCCGACTGGGTGCTGTCGCGGCAGCGCGCCTGGGGGGTGCCGCTGACCTGCTTCGTCAAGCGGGGCGCGAGGCCGGACGATCCGGACTTCCTTCTGCGCGACGCGGAGGTGAACGCGCGGATCCTCGACGCGTTCGAGGCCGAGGGGGCGGATGCCTGGTATGCCGAGGGCGCCAAGGCGCGGTTCCTGGGCAACGATCACGACCCGGAAGAGTGGGAGCAGGTGACCGACATCCTGGATGTCTGGTTCGACAGCGGCTCGACCCACGCCTTCGTCCTGCGCGACCGCCCCGACGGCACGGACGACGGGATCGCGGACGTCTATCTGGAGGGGACGGACCAGCACCGGGGGTGGTTCCATTCCTCGCTCCTGCAGGCCTGCGGGACGCTGGGCCGCGCGCCCTACCGCAACGTCGTCACCCACGGCTTCACGCTCGATGCCAAGGGCAACAAGATGTCGAAGAGCCTCGGCAACACGGTCGCGCCGCAGAAGGTAGTGGACCAGTACGGCGCCGACATCCTGCGCCTGTGGGTGGCGCAGTCTGATTATACCGGCGACCTCAGGATCGGGGACGAGATCCTGAAGGGCGTCGCGGACAGCTATCGCCGCCTGCGCAACACGCTGCGCTTCCTGCTGGGCAACCTGCCGGAGACGGCGCCCGAGGTCGATCCGGCCGAGATGCCGGAGCTGGAGCGTTGGGTGCTACACCGGCTGGCGGAGCTCGACGACCATGTGCGCGCCCGCTACCGCGCCTTCGACTTCCAGGAGGTGTTCCAGGCGGTCTTCACCTTCGCCACGGTGGACCTGTCGTCGTTCTATTTCGACATCCGCAAGGACGCCCTCTATTGCGACGCGCCGGACGCGCCCCGCCGCCGCGCGGCGGAGGCGGTGCTCGACCTTCTGTTCCACCGGCTGACCACCTGGCTGGCGCCGATCCTGCCCTTCACCATGGAGGAGGTCTGGCTGGAGCGGTTCCCGGGCGAGGACAGCTCGGTCCACCTGGTCGACATGCCCGCCACGCCCGCCTCCTGGCGCGACGACAGCCTTGCGGCGGAATGGGCCCGGGTGAGGCAGGTGCGGCGCGTGGTGACCGCCGCGCTGGAGGTGCAGCGCCGCGACAAGGTGATCGGCGCGTCGCTGGAGGCCGCGCCCATCGTCCATGTCGAGGACGCGGACCTTGCCGCCACGCTGTCACGCCTCGCCTTCGACGACATCTGCATCGTCAGCGACGTGCGGGTGACGACCGATCCCGCCCCCGCGGAGGCGTTCCGCCTGCCCGAGGTGGAGGGCGTGGCCGTCGCCTTCGCCGCGGCGCGCGGCGCCAAGTGCCAGCGGTGCTGGAAGGTGCTGCCCGACGTGGGCGCCCACGACCACCCCGGCGTCTGCGCCCGCTGCGATGCGGCGCTGGACTGACCGGGCCGCCGCGCGCGCCGATGCCGGATGATGCCGAGATCGCGGCCGTGCTGATGGCGCTGGCCCGCGAACGGGGCCCGGAGAAGACCTTCTGCCCGTCGGAGGCGGCGCGGCGCCTGGCCGCGGATTGGCGGCCGCTGATGGGCGACGTGCGGCGGGTCGCGGCGGGCCTGCCGCTGGAGGCGCGCCAGGCGGGTCGATGCGGCGCGCGCGGCCGGCCCGATCCGCCTGCGGCTGGCCGGGTCCGGCTAGCCGTCGGGGCCGTAGATCGCCTGTTGCGCGATGCCGGCGAGGGCGAGGTAGATCGACGCGACGATGAGACCCAGTTCCAGCGTCGGGAACGGCTCGAAATCGAGCCAGGCGGCCCAGCCCGCCATCACCGTCCACAGCAGCGCCACCGGCAGCGTGAGGCCGCGCCACCGCTGCGTCCGCACCGGGTGGACGAATTTCAGGTTCAGGAACATCGAGACGGCGAAGAGGATGACCAGCGTCAGGGTCAGCCACCAGGGCGGCTCCACCACGAAGAAGACGAGCACGGCCATGTTCCAGCAGCCCGGGAAGCCGGAGAAGGAATAGTCCCGCGTCTTCATCCGGGTGTCGGCGAAATACACGACCGAGGTGTAGGTGATGACGATGATCGCGATCCACCCGGTCCAGCCCGGCATCAGCCCCGAGGCGAAGAGGGCGAAGGCGGGGATGAAGACGTAGGTGAGGTAGTCGATGATGAGGTCCATCAGGACCCCGTCGTATTCGGGCGCGTTCGTGCCCACGTCGTAGCGCCGCGCCAGCGGGCCGTCGATGCCGTCGACGGCGAAGGCCACGACCAGCCAGAGCCACATCAGGCCCCATGCATGGTCGATGGCGGCCAGCATCGCGAGCATGGCGAAGACAGCGCCGGTGGCCGTCAGGAAGTGGACGGCGAAAGCCTTGGGACGAACGGACATTGGGCCAAGATGACAGGGCGCGGAGGCGAGCGCAATCTGCCCTCAGGCCTGGCCGGCCTCGATCCGGCGCGCGAAGGCGTCGATCCGGCGCGACAGCCGCTCCTCCAGACCGCCCCGGGCGAGGTTCAGCGGCTGGACGAGGAGCCTGCCGCCCAGGGTGCGGGCGCTGAGATGGATGTCGACCTCCATCGTGGTGCGGCCCGGCCCGGTGGCCGCGAGAACCAGCTCGGCCAGCGCGGTGACGCCGTCCAGATCGGCGGCGATCGCGATCCGGTCGTCCGGCTCGTAGGCGGTGACGCGGGCGGTGCCGGCGCGCGCCCGGCCGTGGAGGGGGATCAGCAGGCGCCATTCGGCCCCGGCGGGGCCGTCGGCGCCCCGATCGAGCCGGGTGACCTCGGCGCCCCGTTCGCGGGCCAGCGATTCGAGCGTCCGGATGTCCGATATGCCGGCAAAGACGCGATCCTTGGGCGCCTCCACCCGGGTCTGGGCGGTCAGTTTCACGGGGGCCTCCTGGGGCGGGGTCAGTCGAGCCGGTCGGCCACCCAGGCCGACAGTAGGAAATGGGCGATGGCGCCGGGCCGGGCGGGAGCGACCTCGTGCGTGCCGGCGAAGGCGGACATGACCTCCTCGCGGGTCATCCATCGGGCATGTTCGATCTCCTCGCGGTCGGCGGCGATCTCGCGCGAGGTGGCCTCGGCCCGGCAGCCGATCATCAGGCTCGCCGGGAAGGGCCAGGGCTGGCTGGCGAGGTAGTCGACGGAACCGACATGGATGCCGGTCTCCTCGAAGGTCTCGCGGCGCACGGCGGCCTCGATCGTCTCTCCGGGCTCGACGAAGCCCGCAAGGAGGGAATACATCCCCTCCGGCCAGCCGGGCGCCCGCCCCATCAGCACCGAATTGCCGCTGAGGACCAGCATGATCACCACCGGATCGGTGCGCGGGAAATGCGTCCGTCCGCATTCCGGGCAGTGGCGTTGCCAACCCGAGACGGCGGCGTGGCTGCGAGCGCCGCAGCGGGCGCAGAAGCCGTGGCTGCGGTGCCATTCGAGAAGCCCCCGCGCGGTCGCGGCCAGTTCCGCGTCGCGGGGCGACAGCGCGGTCATCGCGCTCCGCAATTCGGTGAAGGCGGCGCCCGAAATCGCCGGATGGGCCTGGCGCGAGGGGTCGTGGAAGGCGCCCAGCGTATCGGGAACCTCGTCGGGGTCCCAGTGGGGCAGGTCCACCGCCATCCGCGGGGTGCCGCCGTCGAGGCCGAGAAAGACCCGCTCGCCGCCCTCGCACAGGACGGGATGGCTGCCCACGAGCCCGGTCAGGGTCAGGCCGCCGCTCTCGGCGTCGGCGGCCATCAGCGGCTTGCCGCGCCAGACCGGCGTCCAGAGGGCCGCGGGATCCTGCGCCGGGTCCGGCGCGCCCGTCCGCAAATGGGCCGCCCGGTCGAGGCCCGAGCCCCCAAAGGTCACCGTTTCCGCGCGTCGCACCACCGTCCTCCTGCTGGCCGATGCGTTGGTGCGACGCCCGGGCCGCGAAAGCAAGTCTCGGCGCGGAAACAGGTTTACAACCCTGAGGCGAAAAGCGACGCTGCGCCGACACTGGGGGGCAGGATGATCGGCACGGAAGGCGAGATGGCCCGGGCGGAAGCGGGCGGTTCGACCGCGCTCCTTCGGCTACTTGCCACCACGGACCTGCATGCCGCGATCCGCGACTACGATTACGGAAGCCGCCGCCCCGATCCCTCGCGGGGCCTGAGCCTGGCGGCGAGCCTGGCGCGGGAGCTGGGCGCCGCCGCCGATTGCGCGTTTCTTCTCGACAACGGCGATTTCCTCCACGGCGAGAGCAACCTCGCCGTGCCCGAGGCGGGCGTGAGCGGCGTGATCGGGGCGATGAACGCCGCCGGGTTCGACGCCGCCGCGCTTGGCAATCACGAATTCGACGCGGGCCTGGCGCTCCTCGACCGGGCGATGGCGCTGGCGGCGTTTCCCGTCCTGTGCGCCAACGTGCTGCGGCCGGACGGGTCCACCTATGCTGCGCCCCACGCGATGATCGAGCGCGAGGTGGTTGCGCGGGACGGTGCGCGCCACCCGGTGCGGATCGGCGTGGTGGGCCTGCTGCCCGCCGCGGCGGTCGGCCGGGCGGGGCGCGCCAAGCTGGGGCCGCTGCGGGTCGAGGACCCGGTGGCGGTGTCGCGACGCGTGGTTCCGGACCTGCGCGCGGCGGGCGCGGACCTGGTGCTGGCGCTCTGCCACGGGGGGCTCGACGAGGGGGGCGACATGACCGCGATCGCCCTGGCCAAGAGCGGCCTTTTCGACGCGATGGTGCTGGGCCACACGCATGGTCTCTTTCCCCGGCCGGGCCCGCGCCGCGCCGACGGGGTCGATCCGGCGGCGGGAACGGTCGGCGGCGTGCCGGCGGTGATGCCGGGCGTCTTCGGGCGCTACCTGGGGCGGATCGACCTGCACCTGGAGCGGACGGAAGGGGGCTGGCGGCGGTTGCGCCACGAGATCGCGCTCCACCCCGTCTCGCGCTGGGCCGAGGCGGGCCGGATCGAGCCGCTGGCGCCCTGCGACCCGGCGGTCCTGCGGGCGAGCCGGGGGTTCCACCGGGACGCGCTGCTGGCCGGCGCGCGGGAGGTCGGGCGAATCTCGACGCCGCTTTCGACCCATTTTTCGCGGCTCGGGCGGTGCCGCGCCACGTCGTTCGTCGCCGGGGCCAAGCGGCTGGCGGTGGAGCGGGTGCTGGGCACCGAGGTCCCGGTGGTGGGGCTGACCGCGCCCACATGGTGCGGCGGGCGGGGCGGACCGATGCATTACGTCGACATCGCCCCCGAGCGGATCGTGGAGGCGGACCTGCGCCGGCTCTGCCCCTTTTCGGACCGGATCGTGGCGCTGCGGGCGACGGGGGCGGACCTGCGGCTGTGGCTGGAACGCAGCGTCAGCGCGCTGGCGCAGCTCAGCCCCGGCGAACTGACCACGCGGATGGTCGATCCGCGCTTTCCGCCGATGGATTTCGACCTGCCCGACCGGGTGCGGTTCCGCGTCGACGCCGGACGCGCGGCGCTTTTCGACATGCAGGGGCGGCGGCTGCGCGAGGGGCCCGGGCGGGTCGGCGACCTGACGCTGGACGGACGGCCGCTCGACGAGCGCGCGCCCCTGGTTCTGGCCGTCACCGATTACCGCATGCGGGGCGGGGGCGGATTTCCGATCCCGCCCGGACCGCCGCTGGTCGAGACCGGGCTGACGGCGCGCGACGCGGTGATCGCGGCGCTGGCGGCGGGCCGGGGGGCGCCCGAGGATCCGCGGATCTTCGACCTTGGGCCCGTGCGCCATGCCACGGCCCTGTTCCGCACCGGGCCGGGCGCGGCGCGCCATCACGACCTGGTGGCGGATCTGGGGCTGGAACGGCTGGGCTGGAACGCGCAGGGCTTCCGCACCTACCTGGTCCACTTCGCCGATCCCCTTGAAAGGGCCGGGCGCGTCGCGTAACTGGAGGATCGAGAGGCTGGCGCGGGCAGGCGCCTCGCCAACCCGGTCAGATCCGGAAGGAAGCAGCCGTAACGAGCCCCGCCTGGGTCGCGTTCAGCCTCTCACCCCCCCCCCCCCGATCCCTCATTGCGTGTCCCGCGGCGGCCGCGGCCGGTAGACCGGCAGGCGCCAGCCGAAGGCGAGCGATCCGGCGCGCAGGGTGAAGGCCGCACCGGCCGCGATTCCCGCCGCGAGCCAGAGCGCCGCGCCGAGCGCCGAGGCCAGCAGGGCGGCGGCCGCGCCGGCGAGCGCGGCGGTGGCGTAGAGTTCGCCGTGGCGCAGGATCAGCGGCACCTCGTTGGCCACCACGTCGCGCATCAGGCCGCCAAAGGTGCCGGTGGCGACCCCCATGAAGAGCACGATCGGCCAGGCCTGGCCGGCGGCCAGCGCCACCCCGGTTCCCGCCGCCACGGCGGAGGACAGCGCCGCCGCGTCGAGCCACAGAAGCGCCGAGAGGCGGCTTTCCAGCAGGTGCGCGGTAAAGAAGACGAGCACCGCCGCCGCGGCGGCGAAACCCAGATAGCTGGGACTGGCGATCCAGAAGATCGCCCGGTCGAGCAATAGGTCGCGCAGCGTGCCGCCTCCCACCGCCGTCAGCGTGGCGAGGAAGGCGAAGCCCACCAGGTCGAGCCGGGCGCGGCTCGCCGTCAGCGCGCCGGTCAGGGCGAAGACGAAGACGGAGGCGTGATCGAGCAGGATGACCGCGTCCATGCCCTCAGCCCGGCTTGTATGCGGCCATGCCTGCGCGGGCCAGTTCGTCGGCGCGCTCGTTCTCGGGATGGCCGGCATGGCCTTTCACCCATTCCCACGTGACCTCGTGGCGGGACTGGGCCTCGTCCAGCCGCTGCCAGAGATCGACGTTCTTGACGGGCTTCTTCGCCGCCGTCTTCCAGCCGTTGCGCTTCCAGCCGTGTATCCAGCCGGTGACGCCGTTCTTCACGTATTGGCTGTCGGTGACGAGCGTGATGCGGGAAGGGCGGCTGAGGCTTTCGAGCGCCGAGATCGCGGCCAGCAATTCCATGCGATTGTTGGTGGTCCGCGCCTCGCCGCCCTGAAGCTCCCGTTCGCGCAGCACGGCCCCGTCGCCGCGCGCGACGAGCAGCGCGCCCCAACCCCCGGGTCCGGGATTGCCCGAACAGGCCCCGTCGGTATAGGCGAACACGTCTGGCATCGGCGATCCTGGCGGCGGGGGGCGTCGCCCGCCTCCTAGAGCGAAACCGGACCGGGGGGAAGGGCGGGCCCTCCCGCCCTGGCCGCGCGGCCAGGGCGCGTCAGAACATGACCGGCAGCAGGCTGAGGACCACGACGGCGGTCAGGATCAGGCGCAGCCGCAGCCACCAGCCGGGCGCGAGCCCCTGGGACTGGAACATCGCGTCGAGGCCGAGAATGCCCACGAAGCCGAGCGCCAGCCAGACCGCCGCCGAGACCGGACCGCCGCCCACGAGGAAGAAGGCCCAGAGCGCGGGGATCACCGACAGGGCGTAGCCGCTCGCCGCGACCCGGCCGGTGGCGCGCGTGGCGAAGCCCCAGAGCACGCCCGACATGAAGGACAGGATCACCGTGCCGTAGGCGAGCTGGATATAGGGGCCGACGAATCGCGGCCCGATCGCCGCCGCCGTCCATCCCCCGAGCGTGGGCACCCACATCGTCAGGCAGCCCCAGAGGAACGGCAGGAGCCCGGCCAGACCGAGCGCGAGCGGGGCGGCGGGGATGCGGGGCATGGGCGGTACCTTTCGGGAACCTTGGGGGCCGGAAGCGGGGCCGTGCGGCGGGACGCCCGGGGCGCTGTTCACGCCTTGCGGAGAAGCTCGCGGATCTCGATCAGCACGTCGAGTTCGGAGGGGCCGGTCTGGACCTCGGGGGCGATGTCGTCGGGCTTTTCGGCCACCGACTTGATGCGATTGACGACCTTGACCAGCAGGAACACCACGAAGGCGACGATCAGGAAATTGATCACGGCGGTGATGAAGCTGCCGTACATGAACTGCGCGTCGCCGATGCCGACCGAAAGGCCCGAGAAGTCGAGCCCGCCGACGAAGAGTCCGATCAGCGGATTGATCAGGTCCTGCACGAGGGACGTGACGATGGCCGTGAAGGCCGCCCCGATGATGATGCCGACGGCAAGGTCCATGACATTGCCCTTGGCGATGAAATCCTTGAACTCCCTGATCATTCTTGGCCCCCCTTTCCCGGCTTTCGGAAGAGCAGGAGGACCAGATCGATCCCGCAGCGTCAAGATGGCGCGGCGTCGCGGGCCTCAGGCCGGTTCGCGCAGCGCCCGGGGCACCTTGAACTCGACGTTCTCGGTCGCGGTCTCCACCAGGCGCACGGTCACGGCGTAGCGCTCGCGGAAGGCGTCGATCACCTCGTCGATCAGGACCTCGGGCGCCGAGGCGCCGGCGGTGATGCCGACCGAGCCGATCCCTTCGAGCGCGCGCCAGTCGATGTCGGCGGCGCGCTGGACGAGCTGAGCATAGGCGCAGCCGGCCCGGCGGCCGACCTCCACCAGGCGCTTCGAGTTCGACGAGTTCGGGGCGCCGACGACCAGCATCGCGTCGATCCCGGGCGCCATCGCCTTCACCGCCTCCTGGCGGTTCGTCGTCGCGTAGCAGATGTCTTCCTTGTGGGGGCCGACGATGGCCGGGAACCGGGCCCGCAGTGCGGCGACGATGCCGGCGGTGTCGTCCACCGAGAGCGTCGTCTGGGTGATGAAGGCGAGCTTCTCGGGATCGCGAACCTTGAGGCCGCCCACGTCGTCGGGCGTTTCCACCAGCAGCACCTCGCCCTCGGGGAGCTGGCCCATCGTGCCCAGCGTCTCGGGGTGGCCTGCATGGCCGATCATCACCATCTGCAGGCCGTTCTGGTGATGGCGCTCGGCCTCGATATGCACCTTGGAGACCAGGGGGCAGGTGGCGTCGACATAGATCATCTCCCGCGCGCGGGCCTCGGCCGGCACCGCCTTGGGCACGCCATGGGCGGAGAAGATCACCGGGCGGTCGCCCGGCGCCTCGTCGAGTTCCTCGACGAAGACCGCGCCCTTGTCCCGCAGCCCGTCGACGACGAACTTGTTGTGGACGATCTCGTGGCGGACATAGACGGGGGGGCCCCACTTCTCCAGCGCGAGTTCGACGATCTTGATCGCGCGATCGACACCGGCGCAGAACCCCCGGGGCGCGGCGAGATGAAGCGTGAGCGGCGGTCTGGTCATGGGCGAGCCTCCTTGCCTGACACCTAGGGACCCGCGCGCGCGGCGTCCAGACGGCGGCGAAACGCGATCGGCGGGCCCGGCCTCATCCCAGGAGGCCCGCGGTCGCCGCCGCGAGGATGGCGTAGCGGCCGGTCTTGGCCAGGGTCACCAGCACGAGGAAGGTCCAGACCGGGGTGCGCAGGACGCCCGCCACCACGGTGATCGCGTCCCCGAAGGGCGCCCAGCTGAGCAGGAGGCTCCAGACCCCCCATCGCGCGTACCAGTCCTGCGCCCGGTCGAGCTGTCCCCGGGTGACGGGAAACCACTTGCGGTCGCGGAACCGCTCGATGCCCCGGCCCATGACGTAGTTCACGGCCGATCCCAGGACGTTCCCGAGGCTCGCGACCGCGAGGAGCAGCCACAGCGGGACGATGCCGCGGGCCTGAAGGCCGACGAAAACGATTTCGGACTGGAAGGGCAGCAGCGTCGCGGCCCCCAGCGCGGCGGCGAACATGCCGACGAGCGACAGGGCCGGGTCCACGCCGGAGGGGGCGGTCAGGCGCTTCTGGCGTTCGTCTGCGGCTCGTCCCGGGGGGCGCGGCCGATGACCTCGCGCAATTCCTCGAGCTCGATGAAGTTGTCGGCCTGGCGGCGCAATTCGTCCGCGATCATCGGCGGCTGTGAGCGGATCGTGGAGACAACCGATACGCGAACACCTTGCCGTTGCAGGGACTCAACCAAGGGGCGAAAATCGCCGTCGCCGGAGAACAGGACCGCGTGGTCGATCCGGGGGGCTAGTTCCATCGCATCGACCGTCAGCTCGATGTCCATGTTTCCCTTGACCTTCCGCCGGCCATGGCTGTCGATGTATTCCTTGGCCGGCTTGGTCACCATGGTGAAGCCGTTGTAGTGGAGCCAGTCCACGAGGGGGCGGATCGGGGAATATTCGTCGTTTTCCAGCAGGGCCGTGTAATAGAAGGCCCGCAGCAGCTTTCCCCGGCGCATGAACTCCTGCCGGAGCAGCTTGTAGTCGATGTCGAAGCCAAGCGACTTGCCGGCGGCGTAGAGATTGGACCCGTCGATGAAGAGCGCCAGCCTTTCGTCGCGATAGAACATAAAGTCGTCCTTTATCTTCGGGGCGCTTGGACGCCCCTTGTCATTATAGTTCTGCCCAGTGATCACGGTCGCCATAAGGCGGGGAGTTCGCAAGATATCCGAATGGTTAGAGCGGAATTCAATACTGTACTCGCGCTAGGCGCGAATTTGCCGATCGCGGCGGATTCCCCCCGGCGGACGATCGCGCTCGCTCTGGAGCATCTTGCACGCGCGGGGCTGGCCGTCCAGCGTCGATCCGCCCTTTATTCGACGCCCGCGCACCCGCCCGGATCGGGGCCCGATTTCGTCAACGCGGCGGTGGCGATCCGCACCGACCTTCCGCCGCGTAAGGTACTGACCATATTGCACGAGATCGAGTCCGCGTTCGGCCGGACCAGGGCCGGCCGGTGGGGGCCCCGGACGCTCGACATCGACCTGATCGCCATGGGCGATAAGGTCGCACCGGACCCCCAGACCCATGCCTTTTGGCGGGCGCTGTCGCCGGAGCGCCAGGAGAGCGATGTTCCCGAAGAATTGATTCTCCCGCATCCCCGGTTGCAGGACCGGGCATTCGTGCTCGTGCCGATGGCCGACGTGGCGCCCGGATGGCGGCATCCCCTTCTGGGACAAGATGTCGCGGAAATGCTGGAGGACCTGCCGCGGGCGGCCGTGGCGGGGATCCGGAGGCTCGACTGACAGGGAACGCCGCGGGCGCGGGTTGTCAATCCCCCATCTCTGGCGTATCAGGGCCTCTTCTGGCGACCGGGGTGCGACTCCCCCGGCATGCCAGTCGTGAACTGCTCAGGAGGTGTCCATGGCCCGCGTGACCGTAGAGGACTGCGTCGACAAGGTTCCGAACCGTTTCGAACTGGTGCTGCTGGCAGCGCACCGGGCGCGCGAGATCGCGTCGGGGTCGGCCCCGACGGTGGATCGCGACAACGACAAGAACCCGGTCGTCTCCCTGCGCGAGATCGCCGAGGAGACCCAGCAGGCCGACGACCTGCGCGAGCGCATGATCGAGAGCCACCAGACCCAGATCGAGGTGGACGAACCCGAGGAGGACGCGATGTCGCTCCTCATGGGAGGCGGCGGCGGTGCCGCCGAGCAGGACAAGCCCGCGCAGGACGACATGTCCGAGGAAAAGCTGCTGCGGGCCTTGATGGACGCCCAGAAAAGCCAGTAACGGGGCGGCGCGCCCGCCGCGCCGGAGGCCATGGATGACGGCGCGATATGGATGGAGGATGCGGACCGGCTGATCACCCGGGTCCGCGCCTACAATCCGCGTGCCGATATCGACCGGATCCGGGACGCTTATCGCTACGGCGCCGAGATGCATGCGGGCCAGACCCGCCATTCGGGCGAACCCTACATCTCCCATCCCCTGTCGGTGGCGATGATCCTGGCGGAGCAGCGCCTGGACGACGCGACGATCGTCACCGCGCTGCTGCACGACACGATCGAGGACACGCGGTCGACCTACGGAGAGGTCGCGGGCCGGTTCGGCACCGAGATCGCCGACCTCGTCGACGGCGTCACCAAGCTGACCAAGCTGCAGCTCACCTCCACCGAGACGAAACAGGCCGAGAATTTCCGCAAGCTGTTCATGGCGATGAGCCGGGACATCCGGGTGATCCTGGTCAAGCTGGCCGACCGGCTGCACAACATGCGCACGATCAAGGCGATGCGCCCCGAGAAGCAGGGCCAGAAGGCCCGCGAGACGATGGACATCTACGCCCCCCTGGCCGGCCGGATGGGGATGCAGTGGATGCGCGAGGAGCTGGAGGACCTGGCCTTCGGCGTGCTGAACCCCGAGGGGCGCACCTCGATCATTCGCCGCTTCATCACGCTCCAGCGCGAGACGGGGGACGTGATCGACAAGATCACCTCGGACATCAGGGTGGAGCTCGACCGGGCAGGCATCGGGGGCGACGTGCAGGGCCGGGCCAAGCGGCCCTTCTCGATCTGGCGCAAGATGGAGGAGAAGAAGATCGGCTTCTCCCGCCTCTCGGACATCTACGGCTTCCGCGTGATCGTCGAGACCGAGGGCGAATGCTATGCCGTGCTGGGCGCGATCCACCACCGCTGGCGCGCCGTGCCGGGGCGGTTCAAGGATTACATCAGCCAGCCGAAATCGAACGGCTACCGCTCCATCCACACCACCGTCTCGGGGCGCGACGGCAAGCGGGTGGAGGTGCAGATCCGCACCCGCGAGATGCACGAGGTGGCCGAGGCGGGGGTCGCCGCCCACTGGGCCTATCGGGACGGCGTCCGGGTCAAGAACCCCTTCGCCGTCGATCCCGCCGGCTGGATCAGTGCCCTGACCGAGCAGTTCGACGCCGCCGACGACCACGACGAGTTCCTCGAGGCCGTGAAGCTCGAGATGTATTCCGACCAGGTGTTCTGCTTCACGCCCAAGGGCGAGGTGGTGAAGCTGCCCAAGGGGGCGACGCCGCTCGATTTCGCCTACGCGATCCATACCCGGATCGGCGACCGGGCGGTGGGGGCGAAGGTCGATTCGATCCGCGTCCCGCTGTGGCACAAGCTCAGGAACGGCCAGTCGGTGGAGATCCTGACGGCCGAGGGGCAGAGCCCGCAATCCTCCTGGCTGGACCTGGCCGTGACGGGGCGGGCGAAATCGGCGATCCGGCGCTCGCTGCGCGAGGCGGACCGGGACCGGTTCATCCGGCTGGGCACGGAACTGTCGCGGGTCGCGTTCGACCAGGTCGGCAAGCGGCTGTCGGACAAGGCGCTGACCACGGCGGCGCGGCAGATGGGCCTGCCCTCCTCGGACGAGCTGCTGGCGCGGATCGGGTCGGCCGAACTGGAGACGCGCGCGGTCGTGGAACTGCTCTATCCCGGCATCCCGCAGCACCGGGGCGACGAGATCGACGCCCGGGTGGCGGTGGTCGGGCTGCAGCCGGACCAGACGTTCCGCCGGGCGCGATGCTGCCAGCCCCTGCCGGGGGAGCGGATCGTCGGCATCTCCTATCGCGGCGAGGGGGTCCTGATCCATGCCATCGATTGCGAGGCGCTGGTCGAATACGAGGACCAGCCCGAGCGCTGGATCGACCTCGCGTGGCACGGCGGCGTTCACCCGCCCGTCCACGACGTGACGTTCGACATCACGATCTCGAACGATGCGGGGGTGCTCGGGCGGATCTGCACCCTGATCGGCCAGCAGGAGGCCAACATCTCGGACCTCGTCTTTGCCGAACGGCGGCAGGATTTCTACCGGCTGAGCATCTCGGTGCAGTTGCGGAGCGCCGAGCACATGCATGCCGTGCGCCTGGCGCTCGATGCCGAACCCGATGTCGCGACCATCGCGCGGCATCGCGATCCCACCCTGATGCCGTGATCCGATGTTCAAGCGTCGCACGCCGCGCGGCACGCTTTCGAGCGTCGGTCGCATCCTGTGGCCCCGGGGCGGGTGGATCCGGGCGCTGCGCTACGTCACCTATCGGATCCGCCGCCTGCCCGACCCGGCCTACAAGATCAGCCGCGGCATCGCCGCCGGCGTCTTCGTCTGCTTCACGCCCCTGTTCGGCCTGCATTTCCTGATCGCGGCCGGGATCGCCTGGCTGATCGGCGGCAATATCCTGGCCGCGATCCTGGCCACGTTCACCGGCAACCCGATCACCTTTCCCATCATCGCCGGCATTTCGGTGCAGCTCGGCAGCTGGATTCTGGGGGAGCCGTCGACCCTGCCGCTCGGGCGGGTGTTCGACGCGTTCAGCCGCGTGTCGGTCGAATTGTGGTTCAACCTCAAGGCCATGGTCACGGCCCAGCCGGTGCATTGGGGTCACATGGACTGGTTCTTCGATCACGTCTTCCTGCCCTATCTGGTGGGCGGGATCGGTCCGGGGCTGCTGGCGGCGGTGGTGGCCTATGCGATATCGCGGCCGATCATCAACGCCTACCAGAAGGCCCGGATCACGCGGCTGAAGACGAAGCTGGCCGAACGGCGCGCGCTGGCCGAGGCCGAGATCGCCAAGAAGGAGGGACAGGGATGACCGACAGGCTACGCCTGGGGGTGAACATCGATCACGTGGCCACGGTGCGCAACGCGCGGGGCGGGGATGTTCCCTGCCCGCTGCGCGCGGCTCGGCTGGCCGAGGCGGCCGGCGCCGACGGGATCACCGCGCATCTGCGCGAGGACCGGCGCCACATCTCAGATGCCGACATCGAGGGGCTGATGCGGCAATTGTCGGTGCCGCTGAACCTGGAGATGGCGGCCACCGACGAGATGCAGGCCATCGCGCTGCGCCACCGCCCCCACGCGGTCTGCCTGGTGCCCGAGCGGCGCGAGGAGCGGACCACGGAAGGCGGGCTCGAAGTGGCGCGGGAGGAGAACCGCCTGGCGCATTTCATCGCGCCCCTGGCCGCGGCCGGGTGCCGGGTGTCGATCTTCATCGCCGCCGACCCGGCGCAGATCGAGGCGGCGGCCCGGATCGGCGCGGCGGTGGTGGAGCTGCATACCGGCGCCTATTGCGATGCCCACGACGCCGGCCGGTGGGAGGATCGCGACGCCGAACTGGCGCGGCTGACCGGGATGGCCGCCTTCGCCCGGGAGAAGGGGCTCGAGGTCCATGCCGGGCACGGCCTGACCTACGAGACGGTTCCGCCGGTGGCGGCGCTGCCGCAGGTGCGGGAGCTCAATATCGGCCACTTCCTGATCGGCGAGGCGATCTTTCGCGGCCTCGAAGCCTCGATCCTCGAGATGCGGCGCATCATGGACGCGGCCAGGGGGTGAGCGGCCGGCCGCCCGCGGGATGATGGCCGAAGCGGCGCGGTCGCTCAGTCGCGGGCCCGCAGGATGCCGGCGGGGCGGGCGGCGAGCGGCCCCCAGGCGAAGGCCAGGCCGGCGAGCAGGGTCAGGACGACCCCGCCCAGGATGACGACGGCCGCCGAGCCCGGAGCGAAGACGTAGCCCGTCTCCATGATGAACCGGGTCACGCCCCATGCGGACGCGGTGCCGGCGAGGGCGGCCACGAGCCCCGAGGCCAGCCCCAGGATCGCCCAGCGCAGCGCGAAGCTGGCCAGGATCCCGGCGCGGGCGGCGCCCACCGTCTTGAGGATGGCGGCCTCGTAGGACCGCCCCCGCGTGCCAGCGGCGGCGGCGCCGATCAGCACGACCGCCCCGGTGACGAGGGTGGCCGACGCGCCGTAGGTCACCGCCGCCGCGACGCCCGACAGGATCTGGGAGACCCGGTCGATGGCGTCGCGCACGCTGATCGCGGTGACGTTCGGAAACCGGTCGGCCACGTCGCGCAGGATCCGCGCCTCGGCCCCCGGATCGGCATAGACGGTGGCGATCCAGGTATGGGGCGCGCCCTGCAGCGCCGCGGGGTTCATCACCAGGACGAAGCCGATCCCGGCGGTGGAGAAATCGACCTCGCGGAAGGACGTGATCTCCGCCTCGATGTCGCGGCCCAGGACGTTCACGGTGAGCCGGTCGCCGAGCGCGAGGCCCAGCTCCGCCGCCTCCTCGGCGGCGAAGCTGATCCGGGCGGGGCCCTGGTAATCTTCGGGCCACCATTCGCCGGCGGTGATCGTGGTGTCCGGAGGCGGGCTGGCGGCATAGGTGACGCCCCGGTCGCCGCGCAGGACCCAGTGATCGCCCGCGGTCTCGATCGCGTCGGCGCCGTTGATCCGGGTCACGATGCCCCGCAGCATCGGCGCGGCCTGCACTTCGGCCACCGCCGGATCCTCGGCCAGGGCCCGGATCGCGTCGATCTGGTCGGGCTGGATGTCGACCATGAAATAGGAGGGGGCGACCTCGGGCAGGTCGCGTTCGATGGCGGAGCGCAGGTTGGCGTCGATCTGCCCCACCGCCGCGAGCACGGTCAGCCCCAGCCCTAGGGACAGGACGACCGAGGCGGCCTCTCCGCCCGGGCCGCCGACCGATCCGAAGGCGCTGCGGATCGCCGTGCGGCCCCTGAGCGCGGGCAGCCGCGCGATGCGGCGGGCGAGGCGGCGCACGCCCCAGGCGGTCGCGAGCAGCGCGCCGAAGGCTGCGAGGAGGCCGAAGGCGGTGTAGAGCGCGAGAAACGGGATTCCGGACAGCAGCGCGGCGGACCCAACGAGCGCGGCCAGGAGGGCGCCGGTCGCAGCGAGGAAGGCCGGCCGGGGCAGGCCCCCGGGGAGGGATCCGCCGTCCCTGAACAGGGCGGCGGCGCGGATGTCCTGCGACTTGGCCAGGGGCCACAGCGTGAAGAGCGCCGCCGCCAGCGTGCCGTAGAGCGCGGCCTCTAGCAGGGCGCGGGGATAGACCCCGATCGCCGCGGGGACCGGCAGGCGGTCCGCTAGGAGGGGGGCGAAGGCGAGCGGAAGGCCCGCCCCGAGCGTCAGCCCCAGCCCCAGCGCCAGCGCCGTGACCGCGCCGATCTGGAGCGCGAACACCGCGAGGATCGTCCGCCCCTCGGCGCCCAGCGTCTTGAGGATGGCGATCGTCGCGGTCTTCTCCACCATGTGAGCGCGCACCGCCGAAGCGACCCCGACGCCGCCGACGGCGAGCCCGGCAAGCCCCACGAGGACGAGGAACGCGGACAGACGGTCGACGAAGCGCTGGATGCCGGGCGCCCCCTCCCGCGCGTCGCGCCAGCGGTAGCCGCCCTCGGGCAGCGCGGCGGCGAGGCGGTCCCGGGCCGCGTCGAGATCGGCGCCGGGCGGCAGCCTGAGGCGGTACTCGGTCTCGAAGATGGTACCGGGTTCCAGCAGGCCCGTGCCCTCCAGATCGGCGGTTCGCACCAGGGTGCGGGGGCCCAGGTCGAAGCCGCCGCCGGCATCGTCCGGCTCGCGCGCGATCCGCGCCGCGAGGCGGAACGTCTTCTGCCCGAGGCGGAACGTGTCGCCCGGGGACAGGCCCAGCCGATCGGCTAGGACCGGGTCCATCGCCGCGCCGGGCGGATCGCCGGCCAGGGCGGCCCCGGCCCCGGCCGGGGGGGCGAGGACGAGATCCCCGTAGAGCGGGTAGGCGTCGTCGATGCCCTTGACCTCGGTCAGTGCGCGGTCGGCGCCTCCCTCGTCCTGCGGGACCGTGGCCATCGAGCGGAACTCCACGATCTCGGACACCGTGCCGAGGTCGCGGAGCGCGGCGCGCTCGGCCGCGCCGGCGAAGCGGTAGGTGAACTCGACCGAGGCGTCGCCGCCCAGAAGCGTCGCCCCTTCCCGCTGCAGGCCCGCGGTGATGGCCTCGCGGACCGATCCCACCGCGGCGATGGCGGCGATGCCGAGCGCGAGGCAGGCGAGGAACACCCTGAAGCCCCGGAGCCCGTTCCGGAACCCGGCGCGCAATTCCCGGCGCGCGATCCGGCGGGCAGCGCTCATGCCGCCACCCCGGCGCGGGTGACGGACGGGGCCGGGGTATTTGGGAAAGGGTGAGGCATCATTCGGCGGCCTGCCGGTGCCGGGCGAGGCGCCCGTCCTCGAGCCGGATCGTGCGGCTGCAGCGCGCGGCGAGGTCGGGGGCGTGGGTGACGAGGACCAGGGTCGCGCCGTGGCGGGCGTTCAGCGCGAAGAGCAGGTCCATGATCTCTGCCCCCGTGGGGCCGTCGAGGTTGCCGGTCGGCTCGTCGGCCAGGAGGATGTCGGGGCGCGGGGCGGCGGCGCGCGCGAGAGCCACGCGCTGCTGCTCTCCGCCCGAGAGTTCCGACGGGTAATGGTCGAGACGGTGGCCGAGCCCCATGGCGCGAAGCTCGGCCTCGGCCCGGTCGAAGGCGTCGCCGCGACCGGCGAGTTCCAGGGGCGTGGCCACGTTCTCGAGCGCGGTCATGGTCGGGATCAGGTGGAAGGACTGGAACACCACGCCCATATGGGTGCGGCGGAAGCGGGCGAGCGCGTCCTCGCCCATCGCTGTCAGGTCGTGGCCGAGGGCGGCGACCCGGCCCCCGGTGGCGCGTTCGAGACCGCCCATGACCATGAGGAGAGACGACTTGCCCGACCCGCTCGGCCCCACCAGCCCCACCGTCTCGCCCCTGTCGACGGCGAGGGTGACGCCCTTCAGGATCTCCACCGGCCCGGCATTGCCGTCGAGCGTCAGGCGGGCCTCGTGGAGGTCGAGGATGGTGTCGGACATGGCGCGCTCCGTGTTGCGGGTCGCATATGGGGCCGGCGGCGGACTTGGGAAGGCGGCGGTGGCGATCTGTCTCGCCGGGGCGGCGGCGTCTCCGGCGGCGGCGGAGGTCACGGTCGCGGCGCTGGGCGATTCGCTGACGCAAGGATACGGGCTCCCGCCCGCCGAGGGATTCGTGCCGCAGCTCGAGGCATGGCTGGCGGCGCGCGGTGCGGACGTGCGGCTGATCAATGCCGGAGTGTCGGGGGACACGACCGCCGGGGGCCTGTCGCGGGTGGACTGGACGCTGACGCCCGAGGTCGACGCGATGATCGTGGCGCTCGGGGGCAACGACCTCCTGCGCGGGATCGACCCGGCGGAATCGCGCGCCAACCTGGACGGAATCCTCGCGGCGGCCGATGCGGCCGGGGTCGAGGTGCTGCTGATCGGCATGGAGGCGCCGGGAAATTACGGCGCCGAGTACAAGGCGGCCTTCGACGGCATGTACGAGGACCTAGCGGGACGCTGGGACGTGCCGCTGGCCGATAACTTCCTCGGGGCGCTGACCGCGCTTCCCGACCGGGAGGCGGCGATCCGCGACTACCTGCAGCCGGACGGCATCCACCCCAACGCGGCCGGCGTGGACCTGATCGTGGAGGCGCTCGGACCCGCGGTCCTGGACCTCGTCGAGCGGGCGGCGGCGGGGGATTGAGCCCCGCATGAAACCGCGCGGGCCGCGGGTCGTTGGGCGGCGAGGGCGCATCCGGGCCGGCAGGGGCCTGCCCGTGCATCCCGACAATCAGGCGAGCGCGCCCCGGCCGGGGCGGCGGAGGTGTCCTTGGACTGGTCGCAGATGTTCTTTCAGGGGTGGAGCGGGATCGTCCGCACCATCGTCGTGGGCACGCTCGCCTACGCGCTCCTGGTGGCCGCGCTCCGGGTGTCGGGAAAGCGGACGCTGGCGAAGCTCAACGCCTTCGACCTGGTGGTGACGGTGGCGCTCGGCTCCACCCTCGCCTCGATCCTGCTGAGCGAGGGGGTGGCGCTGGCCGAGGGGGTGACGGGGTTCGTCCTGCTCATCGCGCTGCAATACGGCGTGGCGACTTTGTCGGTGCGGTCGCGCACCTTCGCGCAGGCGGTCCGCTCCGAGCCGACGCTGCTGTTGCGCGACGGCGAGATGCTGCCACGGGCGATGCGCGCGGCGCGGGTCACCGAGGCGGAGCTGGAGACCGTCATCCGCACCGAGGGCCGGCGCGGGATCGACCAGATCGACGCGGTGGTGCTGGAATCCGACGGGTCCTTCTCGGTCATCGACGCGGGCGGCACCGGGCGGGGCGGCACGGTGCGGGCCGGCACCTGACCCGCGCTTGCGGGCCGCCCCGCGGCGTGGAAGAGAACCGGCATGCACGCCATTCGCACCATCCTGGCCGACCGGGCGCTGTCGCTGATCGCGCTCGCCTTCCTGACCCACGGCGCCTTCGCGGCATCGCTCGTCCCCTACCGATCGCTTCTGGGGGTGGACTGGTTCGGCTTCACCGACGGGCAATTCGCCGTCATCTATGCCGCCGGCTCGGCACTGTCGCTCCTGTGCGCCATCGGGGTGGGGGTGCTGACCGACCGGACGGGGCGGCGGCGCAACGCCGCGCGGCTTGCGGCCCTCGCCGGGGCGAGCGGCGGCGCGCTGGTCTTCCTCGCCGATGCGCGCTGGGCCTTCGTGGCGGTCCACGTCCTGTTCCTGCCGGTCGGAATGACGCTTTTCGCGCAGCTCTTCACGCTGGCGCGGCTCGCCGCCTCCACCCACCCCGCGGCCGAGCGGGCGGCCATCCAGTCGGCCATCCGCGCCGTCTTCGCCGTGCCCTTCGTGGCGATCCTGCCGGTGTGGTCGGTGGTGCTGTCGGCCGGGGCGCCGCTGATCTGGATCTACGGGGCCTGCGCCGTGGCAGAGGGGCTGACGCTCGCGATCTTCGTCTTCGCCTGGCCCCGGGACGGGCTGACGCGGTGGCGTGACCCCGGGTCGGGTCTGCGGCTCGGCGCGGCGCTGCGGGAGCTGGGCGCGCCGCCGGTGATGCTGCGGACGGCGTGCCTGGCGGGAGTGCTGGCGGGCATCCAGCTCTATCTGATCCTAACCGGGCTGATCCTGACCGATATCGACGGGCGCGACGCGGGCGACGTGGCGATCTTCGCCGGCGCGGTCGCGGGGCTCGAGATCCCGTTCATGCTCATGATGGGGCCGCCGCTGCGGCGGCTCGGGCCGGTGCGCCTGATCGCATCGGCGGCGGTGGTCTATGCCGGGTTCCTGGCGGTGTTCCCGCTCGTCGGCCCGTTCCCCGTGGTCTGGGTCCTGCCGCTGGTGGCGGCGATGGCGGCGGCGGTGATCCTGACCGTGCCGATGCATTACCTGCAGGAATTGATGGCGGACCGTCCGGGGGCCGGCGGGTCGCTGATCGCGCTCTGCAACCTCGTGGCGCAGCTGATGGGCGCGGCGATCTTCTGGGCGGGCACGGCGCTCGGGGGATACGCGATGGCGGCCTGGCTGGGCGCGGCGGCCGTTGCCGCCGGCGGGCTGGCGCTGGCCGGTCTCGACCGGCGCGGGGCGGCATAACGGCATTGTGCTTTGGCCCTCGCCCTGCAAGACAGGGCGCGAACGAGCGGAGGACAGATGGACGCGCCCGAGAGCATCGGCATCGTCGGCACCGGCCTCGTGGGCGCCGCGCTCGCGGGCCTCGTGACGCGCCGCCTGCCGGGCACCCGGATCCGCGCGGTGGAGCCGCAGGGCACCCATCGCGCGGCCGTCGCCGCGCGGATGCCGGGCATCGAATGGGCCCATTGCGCGACCGAGCTCGCCTCGTGCGACCTGGTGCTGCTGGCCTGTCCGCCGGGCGCGGTGGTGCCGCTGGCGCGCGAGATCCTCGACGCGGGCGCGGCCCGGGTCGTGGACACGGCCTCGGTCAAGGGCCGGATCTGCGCGGAATTGGCGGACGCGCCCCGCTTCGTGGGCGGCCATCCGCTGGCGGGGGGCAACCGGATCGGCCCCTTCACGGCCGAACCGGACGCGCTGGTCGCCGCGCGCTTCGTGCTGACGCCCCATCCCGGCAACACCGAGGCGGATCTCGAACCGGTGGAGGCCATCCTGGCGCGGCTCGGCTTCTCGGTGGTGCGGGTCGATCCGGAGGCGCATGACGCGATCCTGGCCCGCACCTCGCACCTGCCGCACCTGGTGGCTTACGGCTTCGCCGGCCTCCTGTCGGAGATGGACGAGGGGGAACTGGGCCTGTTCGCGTCGCGGTCCACCCGCCAGATCGCCGGGTTCGCCAGTGCCAACGGCCGGATGTGGTCCGAGATCCTGGAGCAGAACGGCCCGTCGGTGTCGGCGGCGCTCGACGACCTGATCCTCGAATTGATGACCCTGCGCAACGCCTTCGCCGGTGCGGGGACGGAGCGGCTCAGGGACCGCCTGTCCGTCGCCGCCCGGGCCGCACAGACCCTGAACGGGAGCCCCCAAGATGAGTAAGATCGGCTATCTCGGCCGGCCGGGAAGCTATTCCCACCAGGCCGCCACCACCCTGCGCCCCGAGGGCCAGCACGTCCCCTATCCGAGTTTCGACGACCTCGTGGCCGCGACCGAGGCGGGGGAGGTGGCGGAGGCGGTGCTGCCGCTGGAGAATTCGGAATCCGGCCGGATCCCGGATGTCCACCGTCTGGTGGTGTCGATGGAATTGTTCATCGGCGGCGAGCTGCTGCTCGACGTGTCCCATTGCCTGGTGACGCCCGGCCCGGCCGTCGAGGCGGAGATCCACTCCATCTTCTCCCATCCGCAGGGGTTCCTGCAAAGCTCGCGGTTCCTCGCGGAGCGCTTCCCCGAGGCGCAGCGCCGCACCCGCTCGGACACCGCCACCGCCGTGGCCGACGTGGTCGAGGCGGGCGACCGCCACATGGCCGCGATCGGGTCCGAATTCGCCGCCCGGCATTACGGGGCCACGATCCTGCACAAGGACATCTCGAACCGGGAGGACAACATCACCCGGTTCGTCATCGTGGGCCGCGAGGCGGTGACCGATGACGGCCACGACATGTCCTCGATGATCATCCAGGTCGGTCACAAGCCCGGCAGCCTGGTGCAGGCGCTCGCCGTCTTCGGCCAGCACCACGTCAACATCACCAAGCTCGAGACCTACATGATCTCGGAGCGGACGGAATTGCCGACCTTCTATCTCGACATCGGCTGCGGCGGCGAGGCGGAGAACCTGATCGCGGCGATGCGGGACATCCAGCCGCATATCTCCTATTCCAAGTTCCTGGGCTCCTACCGGTCCGACCCGCGCCGCACGGGCCGGAACGGCTTCCTCAAGCCGTGACATGATCTCGCGCTCCCAAATCCAGACGATCTCGGCCTCGCTGCTCGCGACCGTGGCCTCGGCGCTGGCGATCTGGGTGCAGCCGGTCGTGGCCTCCGCCACGGCGGCCGAGAAGATCCTGGCGACCGTCCTGGGCGCGTTCCTGCTCTACTGGGTCTATTTCGTCAGCTTCCGCGTGCTGCGATGGCTCTATTACCGCAAGGTCTCGGGGGTCTGGCACTACGTGACGCTGTCCGAAAGCGAGACGAAGGACCAGAATTACGCCGTGATGACCATCGGCTTCACCGACGAGGGAACGCTGAGCTACAAGGTCGTCCTCTATGCCAGCCGCGACGACCTGTTCCAGAAGCGGAACGCGACCGGCACCGCCTCCAGCGAGGCGATGGATTACGACAAGACGCGGGACCAGCTGAACATCCTCTACGACGTGCAGAAGAACGACGACCCGCCGCGTGTCGCGGGGCGGAGCAACGAGCCCCGGCGCCGGGGCCGGTTGCGGCTGAACCTGCACGACGACACGCTGCAGGGGCGATGGGTGTCCGTGCTGGACCGTCGCGCGATCTCGCAGGGGCGGATGTTCGCCGCCCGTCCGGATCGCTTCGCCCGGGGCGTCGACGCCTGGATCGAGAAAACACGAGGGGAGATCGAAGCCCATGACCGGCTCTGACGCGTCGCGCAAATACGACGACATCGACTTCTTCATCGAGGAGGAGCGGACCAAGTTCGACACCTTCGCCCGCGGGCGGAGCCTGGACAACCTGGGCAAGCTGGTCCTGTCGGTCCGCAATGCCGAAGGGGCCGGCGCCGCCGCCGAACAGCTCGCCGCGGCCTATCTCATCACCAACCTGCTCCTGATGAGCCGGGCGCAGCGGCGGATCGCCAAGCTCGTGACCCTCGACATGGCGGGGACGGACCGGGCGGCGCTCTTTCCGATCACCAACGCGCTGCGCTACTTCCTGATGGAGGATTACACGCGGCTCGACAATTTCGACCCTTGGGTGACGGCTCTGGACGGAATCGTCACCGTCTCGGACCGGCTGCGGGGGGAGTTGAGCGATCTGTCGGATTTCATGACCTCGTCGGAATTCGCCGATGCCGGGTCGGCGCAGCGCAAGGCCGAGACGATGCTGGCGGTTCGGTCCGCGGCCTTCGCCGAGGATCAGGGCCTGACGGCGGACGTGTCTAACCCCTTCTTCGCCCGGTTCCGGGCCGGCCGGGGGACCAGCACCGATGTCGTCAGCCAGTCCGTCTATGGCGGCGCCTTCGTCATGCGGGTGGCCAACAGCCGCGACGTGATCGTGATCGAGATCGACGGCGCGCGCGCCGAAGAGGCGATCCGGCACTGGATCGGGCGGCTTGACGACGTGCTGAACAACGCCCTCCTCGGCCTCACCCCGACCGGGTGAGGCGGCCCGCCGGTCCGGCCAGGGGGACGATCAGGCGGTGCGCCAGTCGAAGAAATGCGCGTCGACGCGGGACAGCAGCTCCTCGGCCAGCCTGCGGCCGAGCTCCGGCCCGTCCGGGATCGTGCCCGCGACCTCGGCGGCATGGGCCTCGGAGCCGTCGGGGCGCAGGATCTCGCCGCGCAGCCTGAGCCGGTCGCCGTCGATGGTCGCGAGGCCCGCGATCGGCGTCTCGCAGGAGCCGTCGAGCCGGGCGAGATAGGCGCGCTCGGCCGCCAGGAGCTCCCCGGTGCGCCGGTCGTGGATCGCCGCCAGCAATTCCGCCGTGCGGTGATCCTCCGCCCGCCGCTCGATGCCGATGGCGCCCTGCGCCACGGCGGGCAGCATCTCGTCGGAGGGGATCGGGCGGCGCGGGATGTCGTCGGCGCCGAGCCGGTTCAGCCCCGCCACGGCGAGGAAGGTGGCGTCGGCCACGCCCTCGTGGAGCTTGCGCATGCGGGTCTGGACGTTGCCGCGGAACTCCACCACATTCAGGTCCGGCCGGCGGTGAAGAAGCTGTGCGCGGCGCCTGAGCGACGAGGTGCCCACGGTGCTGCCCCGGGCGAGGTCGACGAGCGCGCCGCCCGCGAGCGAGACGAAGGCATCGTGCGGATCCTCGCGCGGCAGGTAGGTGTCGAGGATCAGGCCCGGCGGCTGTTCGGTCGGCATGTCCTTCATCGAGTGGACGGCGATGTCGATCCCGCCCGAGGTCAGCGCTTCCTCGATCTCGCGGGTGAAGAGGCCCTTGCCGCCGATCTCCTTCAGCGGCCGGTCGATCACCCGGTCGCCGGTCGTCTTGATGGCGACGACGGAGAACGCCTCGTGCGGCAGGCCGGCGGTGGCGGCCAGGCGGTCGCGGGTCTCGTTGGCCTGCGCGAGCGCGAGGGGCGAGCCGCGGGTGCCGATCTTCAGCGGGGTGTCGGGGGTGGGCCATGTCATGCCTCCCCTCTAGCGCGGCGCGCGCGGCGCCGAAAGCGGCTTGACACCCGTGCCCATGGCCCCGACCACGAGCCGGGCTCTTCGGGGGAGGACGGCATGGCCGAGACGAAGCTGATGCGGGCGCTGCGCGGCGAGGTGCATGAGGTGCCGCCGGCCTGGATGATGCGCCAGGCGGGCCGCTACCTGCCGGAATACAAGGCCACGCGGGAGAAGGCGGGCGATTTCCTGTCGCTGTGCTATACGCCCGAACTCGCCGCGGAGGTCACGCTGCAGCCGATCCGCCGGTTCGGCTTCGACGCCGCGATCCTGTTCGCCGACATCCTGCTGGTGCCGCAGGCCCTGGGCATGGATCTGTGGTTCGTGACCGGCGAGGGCCCGCGACTGGAGCCGGTGGACGACCATCGCAAGGTGGCGCTGCTGAAGCCGGCCGAGGATATCCACGAGACCCTCTCGCCGGTCTACGAGACGGTGCGGATCCTTAGCCGGGAACTGCCCCGGGACGTGCCGTTGATCGGTTTCGCCGGTGCCCCCTGGACCGTCGCGACCTACATGATCGCCGGCAGGGGCACGCCGGATCAGGGCCCGGCGCATGCGTTCAAGAACGCCGACACCGCGGCCTTCGAGATGCTGATGGCCCGCGTCACCGACGCCACGATCGCCTATCTCTCGGCGCAGGTCGAGGCCGGCGCCCAGGTGGTGAAGATCTTCGACAGCTGGGCGGGATCGCTGCAGGGCGAGGATTTCGTCCGCTACGCGCTGGAGCCGGCCAAGAAGATCACCGCGGCGTTGAAGCACCGCCATCCCGGCCTGCCGGTCATCGCCTTTCCGCGCGGGGCGGGGGAGAAATATGCGGATTTCCACGCCGCCACCGGCGCCGATTGCGTGGCGATCGATCAGGATACCGACGCCGCCTGGGCCGCGGCCCATGTCCAGAACGGCGGCTGCGTCCAGGGGAACCTGAACCCCGCGCACATGGTCACGGGCGGTCAGGCGCTGGTCGACGAGGTGCGGCGCATCCGCGAGGCGTTCCGCGGCGGGCCGCATGTCTTCAACCTCGGCCACGGCATCACCCCGGACGCAGATCCCGACAACGTGGCGCTGATGCTGGAGACGCTCAGGGAGGGCTGAGGGCCGTCGCCCAATCCCCCGACGGGATCCGGCTTCCGGGATCGACCCGGTCCGCATAGACATAGGTCCAGGCCGTCATCGCGCCCTGCGCGGTGCGGATGTCGCGGCGCAGCCGGCGGTATTCCGGCGGCCCCTCCGCGAACAGGCCCTCGTATTCGTCGAGGACGCGCAGGAGGCCCGGGGCCGTCAATTCCCAGACTTCGCCCCTGACGTGCCCGGGCCCCGTCTCCACCAGCGCGGGATACCAGCCGACGGCATAGAGGGCGCCGGGCAGCCAGCCGTCGGCCACGAACCGTGCGCCCGCCCGGAAGGCGCGCGTCACGGCATTGTCGGCCAGGTCGCGGCGCAGCGTCCCGTAGACGAAGACGCGGTCGCCGGCAGGGGCGTCGTCGGTCATGGCCGGGGACCTAGGCGCGCGGGGCGCCCACGTCCACGCCGCGCCTCAGACCCATTTCGCGAGCGGCGGCAGGCTCATCAGGACGGCGTTCGGGTCGTGGCCCGTCTCCAGCCCGAACTTGGTGCCCCGGTCGTAGACGAGGTTGTACTCGGCATAGAGCCCGCGATGGATCAACTGGGCGTCGCGGTCGGCCGCCCCGAACGGGGTGGCGCGGCGCGCCTCCACCAGCGGCACGAAGGCGGGCAGGAACGCCTGGCCGATGTCGCGGACGAGCGCGAAATCGGCTTCCCAATCGCCGGTATTGTGGTCGTCGAGGAAGATCCCGCCCACGCCCCGCGCCCGGCCGCGATGGGGGATGAAGAAATACTCGTCCGCCCAGGCCTTCAGGCGCGGATAATGCGCGGCCCCGTGCGGGTCGAGATGGGCACGCAGGGTGTCGTGGAAATGGGCCGTGTCCGCGGCGTATTCGAGGCACGGGTTGAGGTCGGCGCCGCCGCCGAACCACCAGGCGTGAGGGGTCCAGAACATCCGCGTGTTCATGTGCACGGCCGGCACGTGCGGGTTCTGCATGTGGGCGACGAGGGAGATCCCGCTCGCCCAGAAGCGCGGGTCCGCGGCCATGCCGGGGATCCCCTTGCGCGCGGCCATGGCGGCCTGGGCGCGCTCGCCCAGCGTGCCGTAGACTTCGGAGACGTTGACGCCGACCTTCTCGAAGACCCGGCCGCCGCGCATCACGCTCATCAGCCCGCCGCCCGCGTCGGAGCCGTCGTCGGAGGTGCGGGAGGTCTCGGTCAGCTCGAACCGGCCAGGCGCGGCGTCGGACAGGGGGCCGCGGTCGTGGCTGCGTTCCAGCGCCTCGAACGCGGCGACGATGCGGTCGCGCAGCTCGCCGAACCAGGCGGCGGCGCGGGCGCGCCCGTCGTGGCGCTCGTCGGTATCGGGTCCCGTCATGGGGGCGGTGACTAACAGGTCGGTGATCCGGCCGGAAGCGCCGATTGCGCGCGGGGCCGGAGCGGCTATGGTCGGGCGATGATCCGGTCCCTCGCGCCTTTTCTCCTGCTTGTCGCCGCGGCGTGCGCCAGCCCGCAGGAGGCCTGCATCGCCGACCAGACCGGCGAGCTCGAGATCCTCGACACGCTCATCGCGCGCGATCAGGCGACGCTGGCGCGGGGATACGCGATCGAGGAGCGGACGGAATACCGCCGCGCCCTCTCGCTCTGCACCGGGTTCGGCCGCGGCTTCGGCGATGTGGGGATCGGGACCAGCACCTGCGTCCGGCCCGAACCGCGGACCCGCGTCGTCCCCGTGGCCGTGAACCTCGACGAGGTGCGCGCGCGCCTTGCCACGTTGCAGGAGAAGCGCAGCGACCTGGCGCGCGAGGTCGAACTGGGCGTCGCCGGGTGCCGCGCGGCCTATCCCGACGCCTGAGATCCGCGCCTAGTGCGCGGAGGCTTCGACCACGTCCACGAGCGACCGGCCGCCATCCACGGTGAGGATCTCGCCGGTGACGAACCCGGCCCCGTCGGAGGCCAGGAACTGCACCGCCTCGGCCACCTCGGAGGCGGCGGCGATCCGGTGCAGCGGCGTGCCCTCGATGATTTCTTCCCGCAGGTCCGAATCGGCCTTTATGGCGCCCTTGAGCGTGGCGGACATGACCGAGCCGAAGGCGATGGCGTTGACGCGGATGCGGTGGGGGGCAAGCGCCACGGCGAGGCTGCGCGTCGCCTGGTCGAGCGCGGCGGTGGAGACCGAATAGGCGAGGAGGTCGGGCTGCGTGCGTCGCGCGGCGATCGAGGACAGGTTGATGATCGAGCCGGCGGGGCCGGTGTCGCGGTCGTCCTCCTCGGATTGGCGGATCATGCGCCGCGCGACCGTTTGGCTGAGGCGGAGCGACACCATCAGGTTCTGCTCCATGAGCGTGCTGGTCATCGGGTCGTCGGGGTCGAGCGGATCCGACAATTCCATCTGCCGCGCCGCGTTCACGAGGATGTCGATCCGGTCGAACGCATCGACGGTGGCCGACAGAAGGTTGGCGACGGTCAGCTTCTCGCGCAGGTCGCCGGCGAAGTAGCGCGCGGTGCCGCCCTCGTCATCCATCTCGCCGATCTCGTCGCGCAGGACCGATTCGTCGAGGTCGGTCATCATGACGTTGGCGCCCTTGTCGATGAAGTGGCGCGCCACTGCGAGGCCGACGCCGTTGGCGGCGCCGGTGACGATCGCGGTCTTGCCGGCGATGGAAAGGGACATGGCGTGTGACCTCAGCGGCGCCGGCGGGGCCGGGCGGCGCGATAGAGTTTGAAGGCGGACGAGCCCGGCAGTTCCGCGACCTCGCTGAACAGGCTGTCGAGGGCCGACTCGTAGGGAAGATGGCGGTTGGCGACCAGCCAAAGCCGCCCGCGGGGAGCCAGCGCGGCAGCCGCCGTGGCCAGGAAGGCACGGCCGATCCCGGGATCGCCCTTGCGCCCGGCATGGAAGGGCGGGTTGGTGACCACGTGGTCGGCGGCCTCAAGGGGGGCCCAGGCGGTGGCGTCCGCCCAGTGGAAGACCGCGCGGGGATCGTCGAGATTGGCCCGCGCGCAGTCGAGCGACGGGCGGTGCGCCTCGACCAGGTCGAGCCGGGTGACCGCGGCGCTCTCCAGGACGGGGGCCGACAGCGCCCCCCACCCCGCGCCCAGATCCACCACGTGACCCGAAAGCGGCGGCAGCGCCTGCGCCAGGAGCCGGGTACCCGGATCGATGCCCGCGACGGAGAAGCCCCCCGGCGGGGTCAGCCAGCCGTCGGCGGTGCGCGCGGGCTCCGCGATCCAGTCGGCGAGGTCGGCATCCTCCACGGCGAAGAGCTTGCCATGCGCCTTGGAGATGACGGGGCCGATCCGCGCCCGGCCGCGCAGCTCCTTCAGGATCGAATCGACGCCGTCGGTCTTCTGGCCGTCGACCAGCACCCGCACACCCAGCGCCGCGGCGCGCGCGATCCGGTCGCGCCCCGCGGCCCGGTCGCGCGGCAGCGAGACCACCACGCAGGCCGCGGGGCCTTCGATCGCCTCCCGCATCTCGGCCCGTTCGGACAGGCGCGCATGATCGGGCTGGCGGTCGTGCATCACGGCCACCGGGCCCGGGACCGGCGACAGGTCCGTGTCCCCGGGCGGGCACACGAAGAGGACGGGCGGCGTCAGGAGGCCCTCGGCCGCCGCGAGATCGAGGCGTCTCGACAGCAGCGCGCTATTCCTTTTCCATCGTGCATTGCAGCGGGTGCTGGTGGCGGCGCGCGAAATCCATCACCTGCGTCACCTTGGTTTCCGCCACTTCGAACGAGAACACGCCGACGACGGCGAGCCCCTTCTTGTGGACGGTCAGCATGATCTCGAACGCCTGGGCGTGGCTCAGGCCGAAGAACCGTTCCAGAACGTGCACGACGAATTCCATCGGCGTGTAATCGTCGTTGATCAGCATGACCTTGTAGAGCGGGGGACGCTTGGTCTTGGGCTTGGTTTCCAGCACGACACCGGCGTCGCCGTCGTCCTCCCGCCCGGGTTTCTGCGCCATCATCCGTTCGGGTTGAATCACGTTGCGCCCTTCGCCGTTACTCGTGAAGTTCGGTGCCGTAATATATGGTCGGCGCTCGATCAGAAAAGAGGGTGCGAATGGTCGCGATCACGACCGTCGGCTTCGATGCCGACGATACGCTGTGGCACAACGAGCGTTTCTTTCGCCTGACCGAGGCCCGGTTCGCGGAGCTCCTGGGCGCCTATGTCGATCCGGAACACCTTGCCGAACGGCTTCTGGAGGCGGAACGCCGCAACCTCGGGCGCTACGGGTTCGGGATCAAGGGGTTCATGCTCTCGATGATCGAGACGGCGATGGACGCGACGGATGATCGCGTGCCCGCCCCGGTGATCCGCGGCATCCTCGAGGCGGGGCAGGAGATGCTGGAGCATCCGATCGAATTGCTGCCCCACGCGGCCGCGGCGATCGAGGCGCTGCACGGACGCTACCGGCTGCTCCTGATCACGAAGGGAGACCTGCTGGATCAGGAGCGCAAGCTGGCGCAATCGGGGCTCGGGGAGTGGTTCGACGGGATCGAGATCGTGTCGGACAAGCGGGCGGGCACCTATGCGGGGATCTTCTCGCGCCACGGCGACGGCGCGGCCGCCGGGGTCATGGCCGGCAATTCGATGAAATCGGACGTGCTGCCGATGATCGAGGCGGGCGGGCACGGCGTCTTCGTTCCGCACGGCGCGGCCTGGGCGCTGGAACATGCCGACCCGCCGCGGGCCGAGCCGCGGTTCCACGAACTGCCCCATCTGGGCGGCCTTCCGGCGCTGCTCGACCGCCTGGCGTGAGACATTTTTGCCCGTCCCGCCGCGTCATCTTGCGTACCGCCCGGCGGATCCCCGCTAGATGTGGCCATGCGTTAACGTCCCGGCGGAATGGCCTGACATTACGGACTTTTCAGGCGCGCGATTCGTGGTAGCGTGGACTCGAAGCGGACCGACCGGCAAAGAGTCGGCCGCCAGAGGCAAGATAGGCAGTGATCCCGTGGCATTTCCCCGGCCCGGCGTCCCGTTGCGGGCGCTTTCGTTCCTCATCGCGACCTTCCTGTTCACGGCCGCCGCAGTCGCCGCGCCCTACGCGGCGATGGTGGTCGATGCCCGATCGGGCGAGGTCCTGCATTCGCGCAACGCCGACACCCAGCTGCACCCGGCCTCGCTGACCAAGATGATGACGCTCTACGTCGTCTTCGAGGCGGTGAAGAACGGAGAGATCGGGCTCGACGACAAGGTCACGATCTCGCGCAGCGCGGCGTCCGAGCCGCCCTCCAAGATCGGCCTGCGGGCCGGACAGAAGATCGCCTTGCGGTATCTGATCCGCGCCGCGGCGGTGAAATCCGCCAACGACGCCGCGACGGCCCTCGGAGAGGCGATCGAAGGGTCCGAATCGGCTTTCGCCGCGCGCATGAACCGCACGGCGAAGGCCCTGGGGATGAGTCGCACGACGTTCCGCAACGCCCACGGGCTGACCCAGAGCGGCCATCTGTCCACCGCGCGGGACATGACCACGCTGGGGCGGCACCTGTTCTACGACCACCCCGAATACTACAACCTGTTCTCGCGCCGCAGCGCCGACACGCAGATCCGCACCGTGCACAACACCAACCGCCGGTTCCTGGGCTCCTATGCCGGGGCGGACGGGATCAAGACCGGCTACACCCGCGCGGCGGGGTTCAACCTGGTGGCCTCGGCGCATCGCGGGCAGGAGCGGATCATCGCGACGGTGTTCGGCGGCCATTCCTCGGCCGACCGCAATCGCAAGGTGCAGGACCTTCTGGACATTGGCTTCTCGCGGGCGCCGACGCAGGTCGCGATCCGCAAGCCCCCGCTGCCGAATTACGGCGCGGCCGCGGCGCCGGTGGTCCTGGCCTCGTCGCTGCGCCCGCTCGTCCGGCCCAGGGGGGCGGTCGACCCGGTCCTGGTGGCCGCCGCCGCGCCCGATCCGGACGCGGTGACGCAGGCGCTGCACGATGCCGCCCTGGCCGAGGCGATCGCCCCCCGGGCCCGCCCCGCCGCGCGGGACGCGGTGGAGGAGGCCGTGGCAGAGGCCGCGACCGAGGGCCGCGTCGTGGCCCGGATGTCGAGTTCGGGCGGGCGCCATTGGGGGATCAATGTCGGCCGCTACGCGTCGCGCTACCAGGCCGAGCAGATCCTTCTGAAGACCGCGCTGACCGAGATCGGGACCCTCGACGAGGCGCTCCGCAAGGTGGTGCGGAGCCCCCGGGGCTGGGAGGCGAACTTCGTCGGCCTGACGGAGGACCGCGCCCAGCTCGCCTGCCGGCGGCTGGCGGCGCGCGACGTGGATTGCTCCACCCTCGGGCCGGGCTGATCAGCCGGGGGCGACCTCCTGACGCACCCAGCCATCGCCGGGCGCGCGGGTGAAGGTCGCGGTGGCGACCCGGTCGAAGACGGGGCGCGTGCCGGCGCCCCAGACATCGATCACGATCCGGTCGCGCGTGGCGGAGATCACGTTGAAGGTGTTGTCCTCGCCCCGGAGGCGGTCCGACAGGCCCGTGCCCGCCTGGACGAACAGACATCCCGGCGCGATCGAGAACGGCATCGTCACCGTGCTGTGGAGGTGCCCCGACAGCACCATGTCGGCCCCGCCCTCGCGCATCGCGGACAGGGCGTCGTGGGCGCCCCGCATCAGCCGCTTCTCCACCTCGGGGCCGTGTTCCAGCGGGTGGTGCAGGACCACGACGCGCAGCCTGTCGCCCGCATCGGCGAAGGCGCCCCGGATGCGCCGCAGGGTGTGGCCCGAAAACCGGCCCCTCTGCCAGGAAAAGCGGTTTACCGTGTTCACCCCGGCGACGACCATGCGGCTCGTCTCCAGTCGCGGTTCCAGGTTGCGGTCGATGGCCCGCTTGTAGCGGTGGAACGGCCGCAGGAACCGCAGGTACAGGTTGTCGAGCGGCGTGTCGTGGTTGCCCGGCACCGACAGGGTCGGCGGCTCCAGCCGGTCGAGGAAGGCCCGCGCGCGGGCGAATTGCCCGCGGCGCGCGCGCTGGGTGAAATCGCCCGAGATCGCCACGAGGTCGGGGGACAGGTCGTTGACGGCCTCGACCAGCGGATCCTCCAGCTCGGGGCGGTCGCGGCCGAAATGCAGATCGCTGAGATGCAGGATGCGCGTCATTCGGGGGCGTCCGTCCGGGGCAGGATGATGGTCAGGGGCGTGTCGGACATGTGGAAGTGGAACGGGCTCTCGACCCGCGCCTTCTCGCCGTCGAAGGCGACGAGCGCGCGCCGGCGGCGCGTCTCGATCGTCATCTCGCGCGGCGTCACGAGATCGTAATCGTGCCCGCGCAGCGGCTTGCCGATCGACAGGCGGAAGGTCATCGCGAACAGCTCCCGCCGCGTCGCGGCCCGGGCGATCAGCACCGCGAAACGGTCGTCGTCGATCGCCTCGGACCCCTCGATCCCGAACCGCTCCAGCTGGTAGGCGGACCGCGCGACGAAGACGAGCGAGGAGCGTCGCGTCTCGGTCTCGCCGTCGATCGTCAGGGTCATGCGCATCGGCTTGCGGAACTTGGCGAAGGTCTTGATCACCGACCAATGCGCGGCCAGCCGGAACCGGCCCCACTTGGAATAGACCGATTCGCGCTCCCGCAGGATCGCCGGATAGATCCCGAGCGAGGCGTTGTTGAGGAACGGCTGCTCGCCCACCATGCCGATGCGGATGTCGTGCGGCCGGCCGTCGAGGATCTGCCGCGCCGCCTCCTCGGGGACCTCGCTGAGGCCCAGGCCGCGCGCGAAGAAGTTGAACGTGCCGAGCGGCAGGACCGCCATCGGCACTCCGCGCCCCAGCATGGCGCCGGCGACGGCCACCACCGTCCCGTCGCCGCCCGCGGCGACGACGATCTCCGGCGCGTCCGCGAGCGCGCGGTCGACGGTGTCCGAGATCGGGTCGCGGGTGTCCCAGTCCAGCCGCCAGGCGCCGTCGCCGAGCGCCACCATCGCCCGTTCGATGACCGCGGCGTCGCGGCTGTTCTGGCCGGATTTCTTGTTCGCGATGAGGCAGATGCGGCGGGCCATGGCGTCTTGTTCCCACTGTGTGTTGCGCAACGCGCGGGGGCGGCGATTTGTTGCCCTCAGGCCGCCGATCCGGCCCGGTCTCCGAAGGCCGCCCGCATCAGCTGCCGGGTATAGTCCGTCCGCGGCCGGTCGAAGATCTCGTCGACCGGGCCTTCCTCGACCACGTCGCCGTTCTGCATCACCATGACGTGGTGGCTGAGCGCGCGGACCACCTTCAGGTCGTGGCTGATGAAGAGATAGGCGAGCCGGTATTTCTGCTGCAGGTCCCGCAGGAGCGTGACGATCTGGACCTGCACCGTCATGTCGAGGGCCGATGTCGGCTCGTCGAGGACGACCAGCTTGGGCCGCAGGATCATGGCGCGGGCGATGGCGATGCGCTGCCGCTGACCGCCCGAGAATTCGTGCGGATAGCGGTGCATCGTTTCCGGCGGGAGGCCGACCTCGGCCATGATCTCGGCCACCCGGCGGGTCCGGTCGGCCCCTTTCACCGCGCCGTGGATGCCCAGCCCCTCGGCGATGATCTCCTCCACCGTCATGCGGGGAGAGAGCGAGCCGAACGGGTCCTGGAACACGATCTGCATGTCGGCGCGCAGGGGCCGGATCGCGCGCCCCTTCAATCCCTGGATGTCGCGCCCCATGAAGACCACCGGCCCCTCGGACGGGATCAGCCGCATCATGGCGAGCGCCAGCGTGGTCTTGCCCGACCCCGATTCTCCGACCACGCCGACCGTCTCGCCTTCGCGCACCGACAGGGAGGCGGCGTTCACCGCCTTCACGTGGCCCACGGTGCGGCGCAGGACCCCGCGCTGGATCGGGAACCAGATCCTCAGGTCGCGGGTCTCGGCGATGGTTTGCGCGCCGTCGGGGACGGGCGCCGGCGCCCCGGTCGATTCCGCCTCCAGCAGCATCCGGGTATAGGGATGTTCGGGGCGGTCGAAGATCCGCGCCGTCGGGCCGTGCTCGACGATCTCGCCGTCCTTCATCACGCAGACGCGGTCCGCGATGCGGCGCACGATGGTCAGGTCGTGCGTGATGAAGAGCATCGACAGGTTCTCGCGCTCCTTCAGGTCCTGCAGCAGGTCGAGGATCTGCGCCTGGATGGTCACGTCGAGCGCGGTCGTGGGCTCGTCCGCGATCAGCAGCGCGGGGCGGTTGGCCAGCGCCATGGCGATCATTACCCGCTGCCGCTGCCCGCCCGAAAGCTGGTGGGGATAGGCGCCGAGCCGGCTTTCGGGGTCCTGGATGCCGACCTCGTCGAGGAGTTCCACGATCCGCGCCCGGGCCGTCGCGCCGCCGATCCCCTGGTGCAGCGCGAGGCTTTCGGCCAGTTGCTTCTCGATCGTGTGGAGCGGGTTCAGGGAGGTCATCGGCTCCTGGAAGATGAAGCTGATGGAATTGCCCCGGATCCGGCGCAGGCGCTTCTCGGGCGCGCCGACCATCTCCTGCCCCTGGAACAGGGCCGAGCCCGAGATCTCGGCCGCGCCGGACAGAAGCTCCACGGTGGAGAGTGCGGTGACGGACTTGCCCGAGCCCGACTCGCCCACCAGCGCCACGGTCTCGCCGGGGCCGACATCGAACGAGACGCCCTTCACCGCGCGGGTCGCGGCCCCTTCCTGCCGGAAGGTGACGGCGAGGTCGCTGACCTTGAGGACCGGGTCGCTCATGCGGACGGGCCGGGGGAGGGGATCATCGGGTCGAACCGGGAATCTGCGTCACTGGAAGGTCTTTCGCGGGTCGAAGGCGTCGCGGATCCCCTCGAAGATGAAGACGAGGAGCGACAGCATGATGGCGAAGGTGAAGAAGGCGGTGAAGCCCAGCCAGGGCGCCTGCAGGTTCTGCTTGGCCTGCAGGGTCAGCTCGCCCAGCGACGGCGCCGAGGAGGGCAGGCCGAAGCCCAGGAAGTCGAGGCTGGCCAGCGTCGAGATCGTGCCGGTGATGATGAAGGGCAGCATCGTCACGGTGGCGACCATGGCGTTGGGCAGCATGTGGCGGAACATGATCGTCCAGGTCCCGACCCCGAGCGCGCGGGCGGCGCGGACGTATTCGAAGTTGCGCGCGCGCAGGAACTCGGCCCGCACGACGCCCACCAGCGCCGGCCAGCCGAACAGCACGGTGACGAAGACAAGCAGCCAGAACCCGCGCCCCAGGATCGCGAACAGGATGATGATCACGTAGAGCGACGGCGTCGAGACCCAGATCTCGATGATCCGCTGGAAGACGAGGTCGGTCCAGCCGCCGAAGAACCCCTGCACCGCGCCCGCCAGGATGCCGATGAGCGAGGTCGCGACCGTGACCACGAGGGTGAACAGGATCGACAGCCGGAAGCCGTAGATCACCCGCGCGGCCACGTCGCGCGCGGTGTCGTCGGTGCCGAGCAGGTGGTCGCCATCGGGCGCCGAGGGCGCCGCGCCCGAGATGTCGTTGATCGTGTCGAAGCTGTAGGGGATCGGCGGCCAGATCAGCCATCCCGGCTCCGCCCCGTCGGCGACGGCGCCGCTTTCGATCAGGTCCTCGGGGGTGTCGAAACATGCCTCCATCCCGCCGCTCTCGATCAGGCAGCGCACGACCACGTCGGAATAGACCGCCTCGGTCCGGAAATCGCCGCCGAAGGCGGTCTCGGGATAGAAGTTGAAGATCGGCCAGTACACCTCCCCCTGGTAGCTGACGACGATCGGCTTGTCGTTGGCGATGAACTCCGCGAACAGGCTCAGCCCGAACAGGATCGTGAACAGAATCAGCGACCAGAAGGCGCGGCCGTTGCGTCGGAAATTGCGCCAGCGCCGGGCGTTCAGCGGGCTCAGATACGGCCGCCGGCGGCGGGGCGGAACGGGCGGCGGGGCGTCGTGGCCGCCGCCCGCCGGGTGGGGCGGGGGACTTTCCAGTCCGGGCCCGGTCGGACCGTGCTCGGAATAGGTTTCCAGATGCGTCACCTCAGCCCTCGCGCGTCTCGAAATCGATCCGGGGGTCGACGAAGACGTACATCAGGTCCGACAGGATGCCCACCACGAGCCCGATCAACCCGAAGAAGAACAGGGTGCCAAAGATCACCGGGTAGTCGCGCGCCACCGCCGCCTCGAAGCCGAGCCGCCCCAGCCCGTCGAGCGAGAAGATCGTCTCGATGATGAGGCTGCCGCCGAAGAAGACGCCGATGAAGACGGCCGGGAACCCGGCGATGATGATCAGCATCGCGTTGCGGAAGACGTGGCCGTAAAGGACGCGGCTCTCCTTCAGGCCCTTGGCACGGGCCGTGACCACGTATTGCTTCTTGATCTCGTCGAGGAAGGAATTCTTGGTCAGCAGCGTCAGCGTCGCGAAGGCCGAGATGGTCGAGGCCAGGACCGGCAGCGTGATGTGCCAGACGTAATCGGCGATCTTGCCCAGCAGCGAAAGCTGCGCCCAATTGTCCGAGGTCAGCCCCCTGAGCGGGAAGATCTGGAAGTAGGACCCCCCCGCGAAGAGGACCAGCAGCAGGATCGCGAAGAGGAATCCCGGGATTGCGTAGGCCACGATGATCAGCGCCGAGGTCCAGGTGTCGAAGGTCGACCCGTCCCGCACCGCCTTGCGGATGCCCAGCGGGATCGAGACGAGGTAGGCGATGACCGTGGACCACAGGCCGAGCGTGATCGACACGGGCAGCTTCTCGATCACCAGGTCGATCACGCCGATGGAGCGGAAGTAGCTTTCGCCGAAATCGAACCGGACGTAGTTCCAGATCATCGACGCGAACCGTTCGAGCGGCGGCTTGTCGAAGCCGAATTCCCGCTCCAGCTCGGCGATGAAGTCGGCGGGCAGGCCACGCGCGCCGGCATAATCGCTGGACCCCCCCGCCGCGACCTCGGAGCCGCCGCCGGAGAAGTTCTGGAACACGTCGCCGCCGCCCTCCATCCGGGCGATGACCTGCTCGATCGGCCCGCCGGGGACGAACTGGGTCAGAACGAAATTGACCACCATGATCCCGAACAGCGTCGGAATGATCAGCAGCAGCCGCCGGAGGATGTAGCCGCCCATGGGTTCAGAGCGCCCCGGCCTCTCGAAGCGCCTGGGCGTCCTCCTCGACCCACCACCACAGGTCGAGCGCGCCCAGGGTCAGCGGCGGCAGCGGATCGGGATGGTCGTAGACGTCCCAGTAGGCCACGAGGTGCTCGGCCGAATACCATTGCGGGATCCAGAACTTGAGGTTCCGGAGCACCCGGTCGAGGGCCCGCGCGCCGGATTCGACCTCCTCGAGCGTGTCCGCGGCGATGACCTCGGTGATGATCCGATCCACCGCCGGATCGGCGAGCGCCATGAGGTTGCGCGAACTGTCCTCGGCGGTGGAGCTGTCGAACCATTGCCGCAGGCCCAGGCCGGGTTCGTAGCCCTGTGTCAGGGTGTGGTTCGTCAGGTCCCAGGCCCCCTCGCGGCGGCGCTGCACGTACTGGGCGCTGTCGACGCGCTCCAGCCGGGCATCGACGCCGATGCGGCGCAGGTTCTCGACGTAGGGGTTCACGATCCGGTCGTAGAGCGGCGAGGTCTGCAGGATGGTCAGCGAGAGCGTCCGCCCGTCGCGGCTGCGATAGCGCGCGCCCTCCTCGAAGGTCCAGCCGGCCTCCTCCAGAAGGCGCCCGGCCTCGCGCAGGACCCGGCGCGAGGGGGTGTTGCCCGCCGCTTCGTTCTGCTGCGGCAGCGCCGCCTCCTCGGTGAGGATCGCCTCGGACAAGAGGCCCTCCTCCACCAGGGGCGTCAGGATCGCGGCCTCGTCCTCTCCCGGCGGACCCTCCGCCATCAGGTCGGTGTTCTGCCAGAACGACACCGGGCGCTCGTAGAGGCCGTAGAAGAGCGTCTGGTTCGACCATTCGAAGTTGAACACCATCGACACGGCCTCGCGCACGGCGGGGTCCTGCCAGGGCTCGCGGCGCAGGTTGAAGATGAAGCCCTGCGCGCTGCCGATCGACCCGTCCGGCAGCTCCGCCTTGATCACGTGGCCCTCGCGCACCGCGGGGAAATCGTAGGAGGTCGCCCAGTCGAGCGACGAGTTCTCCTCCCGGAAAAGGTATTCGCCGGCGCTGAACGCCTCCATCGAGGCGGAGGCATCGGCGAAGACCTCGACCCGGATGGTCTCGAAGTTCCACCGGCCCCGGTTCATGGGCAGGTCGGCCGCCCACCAATCGGGATCCTTGCGGTAGATCGCGGAGCGTCCGATATCGACCCGATCGAGCACGTAGGGACCGGTGCCGATGAAGGGCCGCGGCTGGCTCTCGTCGAGGCGCAGCCCCTCCTCCTCGAACTGGTCCTGCGAGATCGCGGTCGCGAGGCCCGCGATGCCGATGCGGTCGCGGCGCGGCGATTCCTCGGAGAAGGAGAAGCGGATGCGCCGGTCGTCCAGGACCTCGATGTCGGTGATGAAGTTCTGCACGATGTTGCGGAACTCGGCGATGCCCTGCTCCAGGATCGTTTCGTAGAAGAAGGCGATGTCCGAGGCCGTGACGGCGCTGCCGTCGTGGAAGGTGATGCCGTCGCGCAGGGTGAAGGTCACCCAGGCCACGTCCTCGGGATATTCCATCGTCTCGCAGAGGTAGCAGTAGAGCGCGTAGGGATCGTCCGCCGTGCCGGTCAGCATGCTTTCGTAGACGATGTCCGAGGCTGTCCCCTCGGGGACGCCCCGCCGGGTCCAGAGGTTGAAGCTGTCGAAGACGAGGGTGGTCGAGAAGCTCATCTCGCCGCCCTTCGGCGCCTCCGGGTTGACGTAGTCGAGATGCTCGAAATCGGGCCCGTACACGGGCGTGCCGAAATTCGTGTAGGCATGCGTGACGGTGGTCGAGGATCCTGCGCCGCCCGCCGCGTCGGACTGGGCGAGCGCCGCCCCTGACACCGCCAGGCCCGCGGCCCCGGCCAGAAGCCCGGCCCGCAGCCGGAGGCGGCGGGGGGCGGACGGGATGCGCGGCGCGGCGCGGTCGGCGGTCGAGGGCGGCATGGCAACTCCGTCACGGGGCGCGGATTGTGGCGTGAGGAGGCTAAGAGCCGCGGCGCGGCATCTGCAAGTCGATTGTGTTGAACCCCGCGTGATGGGGCCCTTCATGCGCGAACGGCCGCCCCCGGGGGGGGCGGCCGCCTGCGGGTCCGGAACGGGGGGCGATCAGCCGCCCGTGGTCTCGAGATAGGCGATCAGGTTCGCGCGGTCCTCGACCGAGGGCAGGCCGTTGAACGACATGATCGTGCCGGGCGCGGCGCCCTGCGGATCCTCGAGGAAGGTGTTGAGGTTCTCGGGCGTCCAGCTGTCGAAATGCTCCTCGAGCGCGCCCGAATAGGCGAACCCGGAGACCGAATCGACCTCGCGGCCCACCACCCCGTCGAGATGCGGTCCGACCGCGTTCGAGCCGTCGATATTGTGGCAGGCGCGGCACTTGCCGAAGACCCGCTCGCCCGCGCTCGCCTCGGCCGAGGCGAAGACCTCCTCGAAGGGGACTTCCTCCTCTTCCTCGCCGCCGCCGCCCTCGCCTTCGGGCACTTCGACCGAATAGGCCTGCTCATGCTCGCCGCCATGGCCGCCGCCGACATGGTAGATCAGCTCGCCGCCCCACAGGCCCAGCAGGAAAACCAGAAGGGTTCCGCAGAATCCGGCCACGATCTTGGTCAGGGTCATGGTGTCGAACATGGGGGGCTTGCCTCGTGTCGCTGATCGCGCACTCTCTAGCCGCAATGAGGCGCGAACTGCAAGCGCGCAGCTTGCGACCATGGGCCCCGTTGCGGCGATGCGCCCCTGCGCGGCTCAGCCGCGGGGATGGGCCCGGTCATAGACGGCCATCAGCCGCGCGGTATCGACGCCGGTATAGGCCTGCGTGGTGGAGAGCGAGGCGTGCCCCAGGAGGTCCTGGATCGCGCGCAGGTCGCCGCCGGCGTCGAGCAGGTGCGTGGCGAAGGAATGCCGCAGCGCGTGGGGCGTGGCCGAGGCGGGCAGGCCCAGCTGCATGCGCGCCGTCTCCATCGTGCGGGCGACGATCCGCGCCCCCAGCCGGCCGCCCTTGGCGCCGCGGAAGAGCGGATCGCCGGGTGCCGAGGGGAACGGGCAGATGGCGCGATAGGCCTCGATCGCGGCGCGCGCGGCGGGCAGGACCGGGACGATCCGCTCGTGTCCGCCCTTGCCGGTGATGCGCAGCGTCTCGGGCAGCGGGGCGTCGCGGGCGTCGAGCCCCAGCGCCTCGGAAATCCGCAGCCCGCAGCCCCACAGGAGCGTGAGCACCGCCACGTCGCGCGCCGCGATCCACGGGATCCGCGCCTGGGTCTCGACCGCGGCGATCAGGGCGCGGGCGGCGTCGGGGGCGACGGGGCGGGGCAACCGGCGCTGGAACCGCGGCGCGCGGGCCGACAGGATCGCGGTGACGTCCACCCCCTCGCGCTCGGCGATCCACCCGGCGAAGCCCTTCACCGCCGAGAGCGCCCGCGCGAGGGATCGGGGCGACAGGCCGTCGGCGCGCTCCGCCGCCATCCAGGCGCGCATGTCCGCCAACCGGATCCGCCGCACCAGGGCCAGGCCCGTCTCCTCCCCCAAATGCGCCTGCTGGAAGCTCAGGAAGCCGACGAGGTCGGCGCGGTACGCCTCGATCGTGGCGGGCGCGCAGCCTTCGACGCCCGCCAGGTGGTCGAGCCAGCGCCCCAGCGCGTCCGCAAGGCCGGGGGAGATCACAGGAGCCGCCCGAGCGCGCGCTCGAACGCGCCGGCGAAGAATGCCAGCAGGTCGGTGCCCTGACCGGGCGCGAATTGCTGCGGGTCCTCCGCCCCCAGGACCAGGAGCCCGGGCAGATGTCCGGGCCCCGGGTCCAGCGTCAGACACGCCTCCGAGGCGATGACGGGGGCGCGCGGGCCGTGGATCGCCGCCTCTCCGCCCTGCACGCGCCGCAGCGTGACCCGGAGCGGCGCGCCGTCGCGCCCCCGCCCTGCATAATGGCGCGCATAGCCCGGCTCGACGAGGCCCAGCACGTCGGACCGGGTGTCGAGGCCGCTCTCATCCTCCCCGGCCGTTTCCAGGATCACCCGCAGCGTGTCCACCCGCAGCGTGTCGGCCACCGGACCCGACAGCGCCGCCAGGAACGCGTCCAGCGTGCGCGGCTCCAGCAGCGTCAGGATCGCGCGGTGGACCATGTTCGTGCCCGCGAGATTCTCGTAGGCGGCGGCGATCACCGTGCGGTTGGTGTCCTCCAGCCGGTCGAGCCGCGCCTCGAGGCGGTCCATGGCGATGGCGCGCATGTCGATCACGTTGTCGCCGCGCCGGGCATCGGCGGCGGCGACGAGCGCGCGCATCAGCTCGCCATCCTCCAGGATGCGGTCGGGCTGGGACAGGAAGCGCTCGCGGATCTGGGGATCCGCCAGGGGATGGGTGGTCATTGTGGTACCTGCTCGATGGACGTTTTTCCGGCACGATAGCGCGAAACGCCGCGCATGGCCCGGAAATTCCACCCCGCCGCGCGCCGCGGTGCCGGAATGCGACAGCCCCCCGCCCGCCGCGGCGGACGAGGCATCGACCGGCGGCGATGCGGCTGTCACGTGCGGCCCCGGCCCCGGCCCCGGCCCCGGCCCTGGTCGTCGGGACGGCGTTGTGGCGTCGGCTGCCGTCATCGCGGGTCCGGGGGGGGGCGGGAGATCGCGCCGCCCCCGGCGGGCCCGCAGCGATGCGGCCGCGATCAGCCGAAGAGGGCGGAGACGGAATCCCAGAGCTGGTACCCACCCAGGACGAAGAACAGCCCGGCGGTGACGACCAGCGCAGCGTTCAGGAACAGGCCGTTCGCGAACCGCTCGGGGATGCGGCGCCCGTTCAGAAGGCCGAGCAGGGTCGCCGCGAGGAACGGCATGAAGAGCGATCCCAGGACGCCATAGGCGAGAACGAGCCCGATCGGCCGGTCGAGGAACAGCAGCACCATCGGCGGGAAGGTCAGCCAGATCAGGTAGGCCTTGAAATACTTGCCTCCCACCCGGGTGTCGGGGTGGTCCGAATCGCGGCCCCGCATGTTGCCCCAGAAATCCGCGAACATCAGCGACACGCCGTTCCACACGCCGATGATCGACGAGAAGGCGGCCGCCCAGAACCCGACGAGGAACGCGTTGCCCACGAAGGTGCCGTAGCGGTCGCGCAGCACGTCCGCGAGGTCGATCAGTCCCCGGTCGCCGGCGCTGACGGCCACGCCGGCGGCCTGGATCACCTCGACCCCCACGATCAGCATCGCGATCACGAACACCCCGGTGAGCACGTAGGCCATGGTGTTGTCGATCCGCATGACGCGCATCCATTTCGGCGTGTACCAGCCCTTCTCGCGCAGCCAGTAGCCGTAGGCGGCCAACGTGATCGTGCCGCCCACCCCGCCGGCGAGGGCGAGGGTGTAGAACAGGCCGCCTTCGGGGATCAGCGGGACCAGCCCGCCGGCCATCGCGGGGAGATTGGGCGCCGCCAGGATCGCCAGGACGACGATGGTGACGAACATCAGGCCGACCAGCGCGGCGGTGATCTTCTCGAACGCGGCATAGGCGTTGAACCAGACCATCGCGAACCCCGCCAGTCCCATGAGGATGGCCCAGATCTTCAGGTCGATGGCGGGGAACAGGGCGGCGAGCGGCAGCGCCGTCGAGGACATGGCCGAGGCCCCGTAGACGAAGCCCCAGATCACGATGTAGGGGCCGAAATACCACGTCGTCCATCGACCGAGCGAGCGCCACCCCTCGAAGATCGTGTAGCCGGTCGCCAGCGTGAAGCGCCCCGCGCCCTCGACCAGCACGATCTTGAGGATGACGCCCACGATGACGGCCCAGAGGAGGGCGTAGCCGTAGCGCGATCCGGCCGAGAGGGTGGCGACCATGTCGCCCGCGCCCACGCCCGTCGCCGCGACCACGAGGCCGGGGCCGACGATCTTCCAGCGCGGCGGTGCGCCCGCATCGTCGTCGGCACGGTCCGCATGGCCGGTCTTCATCGCTTTGGTATCTCGAGTCACGTCGCCCCCCACCCGAAAGCGTATCAGGCGGACGCTCTCGACGGCGCACGATACGCGCCTGCGGCGGGCCTGCCAAGAGACCATGGAGCCCGGCCCCGCGATCCCTGCCGGCCGGCCGCCCCCCAGCGCCATGGGCCCGTTCCGATCCGGGCGCGGCGGCCGGCCCTACACCGCGACGACGATCTGGGAGACCAGCTCCGCCGTGTTGCTCACACCGAACTTCTTCATCAGGCGGGCGCGGTGCGTTTCCACCGTCCGGGGCGAGATGCCCAGGCGCTCGCCGATCATGCGCGAGGTGAGGCCCTGGCCGATCAGGGGCGCGATCTCCCGCTCTCTCGGCGTCAGGCGGACCGAGCGGTACTGGCGGTCCTCGACCCGGTCGAAGCTCCACACCATGAGCGCGAACGGGTCCTCGGGGGTGAGCGTGATGCCGCGGGCCCGCGCCCAGAAGATTTCGGCGTCCCGCGTCTGCATGAAGCGCTGGTCCTCGTAGTAACTGGCGCCGCTGGCCCGCATCTGGGCCTCGCAGGTCTCGCCGATGCGCTGGAAGTCGGCGGTCGAGGGATAGAGGCGCTGCACCGACCGGCCGAGCAGCGCATCGCGCCGGAACCCGAAGAGCCGCTCCAGCGCCGCGTTGACCTCCACGATCCGGCGGAAGCGGACCACCATATGAGCCACGGGCGATTCCCTGAAGCCCAGAAGTCCCGCCCTGGCGGGGGTCGAAGTGTCGATCATCCGGCCGCCCCTACGTGGGTCCCTACGTAGTCATACGCATGGAATTGCGTAATTCTACGCGTATCCGACCGCCCCGCGCACGTGCATTCTGAAGGTCGAGGCGGGGAGGATCAGATGACGGATACGATTTCCATCGTGGGCAGCGGCCATACCAGGTTCGGCCGTCTGGACGGAACCATCGAGGACCTGATCGTCGAGGCGGCGCGCGAGGCGGTCGAGGAGGCGGGCATCGACCCCGCCGGGATCGACGCGGTGTTCCTGGGGCATTTCAATTCGGGGCTGGTGACCGACGGCTTCGCCTCGTCGCTGATCCACCAGGCCTATCCCGAACTGCGCTTCAAGCCCGGGATGCGGGCCGAGAACGCCTGCGCCTCGGGATCGGCGGCGATCCATGCGGGGATGAACGCGATCCTGGCCGGCAAGGCGCGCACGGTGCTGGTCGTGGGCGCGGAGAAGATGACCCACCGCTCCACCGCGGATGTCACCCGCGCGCTGGCCGGGGCCGGCTACCAGCAGGACGCGGCCGAGCGCGAGCTGAGCTTCCCGCAGGTCTTCGGCGTGGCGGCGCGGGAGTATGCCGAACGCTACCGCAGCCCGCTCGACGCGATGGCCCGGATCTCGGTCAAGAACCACGGCAACGCGATGCGCAATCCGCTGGCCCACATGCAGAAGGAATTCACCTTCGAGGAGGCCAGCGAGGTCACCAACCGCAACCCCGAGATCGCGCCGCCGCTGCGCCTGACCGATTGCTCGCTGGTGACCGACGGGGCCGCGGCGGTCGTCCTGACGACCACGGAGGCGGCGGCCGGGTTCGACCGCGCCGCGCAGATCCGCGCGGCGGTGCATGTCAGCGACCTCCTGCCGATGGCCAAGCGCGACTTCCTGGCGTTCGAGGGGCCGGCGCGGGCCTTCGCGCAGGCCTTCGACGAGGCGGGCGTGACGCTCGCGGAGCTGGATTTCGCGGAGGTCCACGATTGCTTCACCATCGCCGAGCTTCTCACCTACGAGGCGATGGGGCTGGCGGAGCGGGGCGCGGGCGCCCGCGCGCTGGAAGAGGGGACCGTCTATCGCGACGGGGCGCTGCCGGTGAACCTGTCCGGCGGGCTGAAGGCCAAGGGCCATCCGGTGGGCGCGACGGGCGTGTCGATGCATGCGCTGGCCTACCGGCAACTGACTGGGCGCGCCGGCGAGATGCAGAAGGCCGGCGCCGAGCTCGGCGTGGTCTTCAACATGGGGGGCTCGGCGGTCGCCAATTACGTCTCCGTCCTGGGTACGCAGAGGGCCTGAGGGGTGAACCTCGCAACCTGGCTGCACCGGGCCGGCCGGATCGATCCCGACGCGCCCGCCATCCGGACCGGAGAGCGGCTCCACGCGACCTACGGAGGGTTCGCCCTGCGAAGCTGGGCGGCGGGGGAATATGTGAGGTCGCGTTACGGGATACGCCCGGGCGACCGCGTGGCCCTATACGCCAAGAACTGCGCCGAGTACCTGGAGATGCTCTATGGCGTCCTCTGGGCAGGCGCGGTCATCGTGCCGATCAACAACAAGCTTCACCCCCGCGAGGCGGCCTGGATCGTCGACCATTCCGACGCGCGGCTGGTCGTGACCGACGGCGGCGACGTTTTCGGCGATGCGGGCGAGTTGGAGCTGGCCTGCCCCGAACTGGGCCTCCGCGCGCCGGATTTCGCCGCGCGGCTCGCCGCCGCGGCGCCGCCGGACATGCGTCCCCCCGTTCAGGCGGACGAGGACGACGTGGCGTGGCTGTTCTATACGTCGGGGACGACCGGGCGGCCCAAGGGGGTGATGGCGACGCACCGGAACCTCAGGATGATGGCGACGAGCTATGCCCTCGACGTGGACAGCGTGTCGCCGCGGGACCATTCCCTCTATGCCGCGCCAATGTCGCACGGCGCCGGGCTCTACAATTTCCAGTTCGTGCGCGCCGGGGCGTGCCACGTGGTGCCCGAGAGCCAGGGCTTCCATCCCGCCGAGATCCAGGCCCTGGCCGGATCCCTCGGTGATCTCGTGTTCTTCGCCGCCCCGACGATGGTCAAGCGCCTGGTGCGGCACGCGGAGGAGAGCGGATATTCCGGGGAGGGCATCCGCACGATCATCTGCGGCGGTGGGCCCATGTACGCCGCCGACCTGGACCGCGCGCTGGAGGTGCTGGGGCCGAAATTCGCCCATATCTACGGCCAGGGCGAAAGCCCGATGACGATCACGGCCATGTCGCCGCGCATGGTGGCGGATACCGCGCATCCCGCCGCACGCTCGCGCCGCGCATCCGTCGGCGTCGCCCAGTCCTGCGTCGAGGTCCGCGTGGTGGATGCCGACCTGCGCCCGGTCCCCGCCGGACAATCCGGAGAGGTCGTGGTGCGGGGCGACACGGTCATGGCGGGATACTGGCGCAACGACGCGGCCACGGCGGAGGCGGTGGTCGAGGGCTGGTTGCGGACCGGGGATCTGGGTCACCTGGACGAGGACGGGTTCCTGACCCTCACCGACCGGTCGAAGGACGTGATCATCTCGGGGGGGACGAACATCTATCCGCGCGAGGTCGAGGAGGCGATCCTGGCCCATGCGGAGGTCTTCGAGGCATCCGTGATCGGCTGCCCGCACCCCGAATGGGGGGAGGAGGTCGTGGCCTTCGTGGTCCTGAACGAGGGCGCGGAATGCGACGCGGAGCTGCTGGAGGCATGGTGCCGCACGCGCATCGCGTCCTTCAAGAAGCCGAAGCGGTACGTCTTCGTGCGGGAACTGCCGAAGAACAGCTACGGCAAGGTGCTCAAGACGTCCCTCAGGGAGCGGATCTCGGTCATGGACGAGGAGGTCTGACCGGGCGCGCTGGACGGTATGTGAAACAAGGGGAGGAAATCATGCAGCGTAGACAATTCCTGACGAGCGGCGCCGCCATGGCGGGGAGCGCGGTCCTGCTGGGCGCGCCCGGCATCGCGCGGGCGCAGACCGCGCTGAAATTCGACAGCTACGTCTCGGACAGCGCCGGGCCGTCCTGGATCGACCGCTGGTACCTCGACGAGCTCGAGGCGCGCACCGACGGCGAGGTCGAGATCCGCCGCTACTGGTCGGGATCGCTGAACAAGGTCGGCGAGCACCTGGCGGCGGTGCGCGACGGCACCTCCGAGATCTCGCTGATCTCGCCCGGATATTACCAGGCCGAACTGCCGGTGACGCGCGGGCTGGAATGGTATTACCGCATGACCCGCGCCGACGCGCTGCAGCGCGTGTGCCGCGACATCTACGAGACGTTCGATCCGCTCCGCGCGGAATGGGAGGACCGGCACCGCTCCAAGGTACTTTACTGGACCAACTGGAACTACGCCCCGCTGATCCTGCGCGAGCCCATCGACACGCTCGAGGGGCTGAAGGGCAAGCGCATCCGTGGCTACGGCGTGGCGACCGACGTGATCGAGGCGCTGGGCGGGACCGCGATCCCGATGGCCGCGCCCGAGGTCTATCCCGCGCTGGAACACGGCATCCTCGACGGCGTCTACGGCTTCGATTTCGTGACGGCGGTGGCCTACAAGCTGCACGAGATCGCGCCGAACTTCTACGACATCGGCGACGGCCCGCACGCCCCGGCGGCGACGATCATGAACAAGCAGGTCTATGACGGGATGCCCGACGAGATCCGCCAGGTGTCCGACGAAATCGTCGAAGAGATCTACGGCGGCAAGTTCACCGAGATATACGAGGAGGTCCTGGAGCGGTACGTCGACACCGCCACGTCCGAGGGCGTGACGCTGAACACCGTCTCCGCGGAGGAGGCGGCGCGCGCCAAGAGCCTGGTCCAGCCCGCGCAGGTGAACGACTGGATCGAGAATACCGCCCCCCAGGCCGGTATCGACGGCGAGGAGATGCAGTCGATGATCGACGACGCGATCGCGAAATACGACCCCGAGGGGACGCTGCGCCGCCCCTACGAGATCAGCCAGGGAACCTGATCGCGCGCGTCCCGCGCCGCGACCGCGCCGACAGGAGCCGACGACGATGATGCCGATCAAGTCCGCCTTGCGCGTCGTGTCCAACCTGCTCGGGGCGGTCGCGATGCTCTTCCTCGCCTTCCTGATGTTCGGGATCACCGCCGACGTGATCGTCCGCGCCCTGACGGGATCGCCGATCTCGGGCGTGTTCGAGATGTCGGAGCTGAGCCTCGTGATGGTGGTGTTCCTCGGCGCGATGTGGGCGCAGGACGACCGGGCGCATATCCGGGTGAACATCGTGTCGAGCCTGCTGTCGGGGTGGCCGCACCGGGCGGCGATGGCGCTGGCCTGGGGCGGCGGCACTCTGGCGCTCGCCATGCTGGCCTGGCCGGCCACGCAGGAGGCGATCTATTCCGTCTCGATCCGCGAATTCCGCTGGGGATACGTGCAGGTCCCGATCTGGTGGACCAAGGTCGGGCTGGCGCTGGGGCTGTGGCTGGCCGCGATCCAGATGGCCTGCCACGCGGTCTTCGCGCTGTTCGCGGACGAGGCCAAGGAACCGAAAACCGCGTCGGACGCGTAGCTTCGCCGCCGGTCCGGCATCAAGAAGGTAACCCGCATGGACCCCACCCTCGCGCCGTATGTCGCGGTGACGCTCATCTTCCTGTTCATGGCCGCCGGGGTGCCCGTCTTCGCGGCGCTGGCACTCTCGGGCGCGGCCGGCATCGTCATGGTGGAGGATCTCGCCTTCCTGCTGACGCGGCTGAAATCGCTGCCCTATTCGGCGACCGCGGTCTATACCCTGGTGATCATTCCCCTGTTCATCCTGATGGGCGCGTTCGCCCACCACGCCGAGGTCGGCAAGAAGCTGTTCGACGTCTCGGCCCGGTGGGTCGGGCATCTGCCGGGCGGTCTGGCGATGTCGTCGATCCTGACCAGCGCGGGGTTCGCGGCCACGTCCGGGTCCTCGGTCGCGACCGCGGCGACGGTCGGCAGCGTCGCCCTGCCGGAGATGAGGAAGGCGGGCTACGACCCGTCCCTGTCGGCCGGCGCCGTGGCGGCGGGGGGCGTGCTGGGGGTGCTGATCCCGCCGAGCGTGCTGCTGATCTTCTATGCCGCGCTGACCGAGACGTCGGCGGGCAAGATGCTGATCGCGGGGATCGTGCCGGGCCTCTTGACCACCGCCGTCTTCATGGCCGGGATCTTCCTGATCGCGCGGCGCGGGGCGTCGCGGAACGCCGTCAGCCCCCGGTCGGGCTGGGCCGAGGCGGTCCGGGGCACGGGCCGGGCCTGGCAGGTCTTCGTCCTCTTCGCGGTGGTCATGGGGGGGATCTACCTGGGCGTGATGACGCCCACCGAAGCGGGCGCGCTGGGCGCCTTCGCGGCGTTCCTGATGCTGCTGTCGAACCGCCGCGCCCGGGGGCGGGGCATGTGGGGCCGGATCGTCGAGAGCTTTCGCTCCACCATCGGCACGACGGTGATGATCCTGTTCACGATCATCGGCGCGGGGGTCTTCTCGTACTTCCTGACCCTGGTGCAGGTGCCCAACCAGCTGGCCGAGGCGGTGGTCGGCTCCGGCCTGCCGCCGTACCTGGTGATGGCGTGCCTGCTGCTGGTCTTCGTGCCGCTGGGCATGTTCCTCGATGCCTTCTCGATGATGGTGATCGCGATCCCGATCATGTTCCCGACGGTGCGCTCGCTCGGGTTCGACCCGATCTGGTTCGGCATCCTGACGGTGAAGATGTGCGAGATCGGCCTGATCACGCCGCCCGTCGGGCTGAATTGCTACGTCATCGCCGGCATCGACCGGGACATCCCGTTGCCGACCGTGTTCCGGGGCGCGCTGTGGTTCGTGGCGATGGAATTCTTCACCATCGCGCTGCTGTTCCTCGTGCCGCCGCTCATCACCTGGCTGCCGAACATGATGGATGCCGGGTGAGCCGGCGCGGGGGCGGCCGTGGCGGCGCCCGAACGAGGAAGGGGAGGAATCGATGCTGACATTCGGTGCGGGGGCTGCGCTGGTGACCGGCGCGGGGTCGGGGATCGGGCGGGCCTGCGCGCTGGGCCTTGCCGCCGCGGGCGTCCCGGTCGCGGTCGCGGACCGCGACGCCGCCGCGGTCGAAGAGGTCACGACCCGGATCGCGGCGGCGGGCGGCCGGGCGCTGGCCGTGCCGCTCGATGTCACGGCGCCCGCCTCGGTCGAGGCCGGCTTCGCCCTGACGGAGGACTGGGCCGGGACGGTGACGATCCTGGTCAACAGCGCCGGCATCCTCTGCGTCGAGCCGTTCGAGACCTTCTCCGAACAGGATTTCGCCCGGGTCATGGCCGTCAACGTCACCGGAACCTTCGCCTGCGCGCAGCGCGCGGCGCCGGGGATGCGGCGGTCGGGCTACGGCCGGATCGTCAACCTGTCCTCGGTCTCGGGCTACCGGGCGGGCATCGGGCGGACCGCCTACGGCACGTCGAAGGCCGCCGTCGCGCAATTGACCCGGCAGATCGCGCTGGAACTCGGGCGCCACGGGATCACCGCCAACGCGGTGGCCCCCGGCGCGACGATGACGCGGATGACCGAGGCCGCCTATACCGAAGAGAACAAGGCCACGTTCCTGCAGATGATCCCGTCGGGCTTCATCGCGGAACCCGGGGACATCGCGCCGGCGATCCTGTTCCTGGCCTCCGAGCAGGCCCGCTACGTCAACGGCCAGACCCTGGCGGTCGACGGGGGCTACCTGGCGTCGGGGATGATGCAGACCGCGGGGCTCGAAGTCTGAGAGCCTCTCCTCCTGCCGCTTCGCCGCCGCCCGGGTCCTGGCGGGGCACGATGCACGGATCGCCATCCTCGATCCTGACCCGGATGCCGCCAGCGCCGCGACCCGGACCGCGCGCGGCGCCGGCCTCCTCCGCGACCTGATGCGGCGATCGGACGGGTTCCTGGAGCGTTTCCGCCCCGGCACGCCGGAGAAACGGGGCATCGGCCCCCCGGACCCGCGCGGGCTCGGTTCCAGCCCGATCATGCCCGGGATCAGCGCCCAAGGCCGGAACGGGCCGAAGACGGACGCGCTTTGCATCGTCCATGCTTTCGGCGGCCTGGCGTACCTGGGGGGAGGAGCCGGCCGCCGGTCATCGCCTGCCCTCCGACTAGGTGTGGCACCGCATGATCCGGGCGCGGCGCCGGTCGGGCCTCGCAGCACTTGGGGCGGAACGGGGCCGTGGCGGCGCCCCCGCCGCCAGGCCGCCGGCGAGGCGGGCGTCCACCCGCTCGCGGGCGCGCAATGGACCCATGCGCGGTCGTGCCGGCGCCTACTCGGCGGCGGTGGGCGCCGCGCCGGACGGGCCGGACGGCTTCAGGAAGCCCTGGGTGAGCTGCCCCCGCGCGGGTCGCGTCGCGAGGCTGACGACCACGAAGAGCAGCGTCGCGACCGGAAAGCCCAGCACCCCCGCGTTCAGCCCCAGAAGCGAATTGCCCGACAGGTACATCCAGACCACGAAGGCGGCGCCGCCGAGGATCGAGGCGAGCGCGCCCGCCGCCGTGCCCCTCGACCAGAAGAACGCCCCGACGATGGAGGGGACCACGACGACCAGACCCGCCGAGGCGGCGACCGAGAGGATGGCGATCATCGAGATCTCCAGCGCCGCGAAGGCGAGGGCGAGCACCGAGATGACGGGGATCACGATCTTGCCCATCAGGAGCTGCCGCGCGTCGCCGCTCCCGGTCGCAAGGTTGCCCCAGACATCGCGGGCGAAGATCGACGAGAGCGTGAGCAGGATCGAATCGATGGTCGAGACCGCGGCGGCGAGGATGCCGATCATCACCACGACCCCCAGGATCGGCGGCACGAAATCCGAGGCGAGCAGCGTGGCGGTGGCGAGATCGGGGTTCTCCAGGTCGGGGAACGCGACGGCGGCGGCGAAGCCCCAGACCACCGAGACGAGCGTGTAGATCAACCCGAAGCACAGGAAGATCAGAAGCATGCGCCGCAGCGCCCCCAGCGAGGAGGGCATGAACAGGCGCTGGCTGACCTGCGGGTTCGAGATCGAGAAGAAGAACCAGGGCAATGTCAGCCCGAGGAAGGTCGTGAAGCCGAAGAGGCCGGGGCCCGGCACTTGCAGCAGGTCCGGCCGGGTATCCGCGATGGTGGCGAACATGCCGAAGAAGCCGCCGAGCTCCCACACCACCAGGGCCGCGACCGACACGGAGGCGACGATCATCATCAGCGCCTGCAGGCTGTCGGTCCACATCACCGAGCGGATGCCGGCGATGAAGGAGAAGAAGATCGCCAGCAGGGTCGCCACGACGATGCCCACGCCGAAGGGGATACCGCCCCCCGTCATCCCCGCGAGGAGATAGCCCACCCCGGAAAGCTGCACCGCGGAATAGGGGATCAGGAAGACCAGGCTGAGGACCCCCGCGGCCACGGCGACCCAGCGCGATCCGTAGCGGCGGCCGAGCATCTCGCTGGGCGTGACGAAGCCGTATCTGCGCCCCACCGCCCAGAATCGCGGCCCGAAGACGGCCACCAGGGACACGCCGGCGAAATAGACGATCTCGAAGCCCAGGGCGCCCACGCCGCCGCGATAGGTCAGGCCGGCGAGGCCGACCATCATGAAGGCGGAATAGGTCGTGGCGGAATAGGAGAGCGCGGACACGATCCCGCCCATGTCCCGCCCGCCGAGGAAATAATCCGACATGGTCGAGGTCGCGGTGCCGGCGCGGCCCCGGGACAGGAAGGCCACGAGGCAGGACAGCGCGATATAGGCAAGGACGCCCCAGACGACGAGGGAGGTGTTCATTCGTCCCGCCCCCCGAAGCCGGCCGTCGCGATGGCGTTGAGGACGATGATTGCGAGCCCCGCCAGCGTCCAGAACAGGAAGCTGCCATACCAGGCGGCCACCTGCCCGATGAGGAGATAGGGCACCGCGTAGCAGGCCAGGACGATCACGGCGACGAGGATCAGCGCGGTTCTTCGCTTCATTGTCTCAAGCTCCCTGTTAGAGCGCATCCAAGCTCGGTTGGCCGGCGCGTCCCGGACCCTCGCGGCCCGTTTCCGGCGCCGTGCGGCGGCGCACCATCGGATCCGCGGGGCCGCTCGGGGCGCCGCGGATGGTCTCGGCGATCCCGTCCGTGGCGATCGCCGGGCCGGCATCCGCCGCGCGTCCGAGGGCCGCTCCGATCGCCGCGATGTCGATCCGTTCGACAGCATCCATCCAGACCCTCCTTCCGCCCGTCGCTCCGCCTGACGCCTATGCCAGCGAACACGCTCGAATCCCGGTTGCCCAGTTCTTTGTGGCCCCCGTCATCCCTACGCATCCCCGGCGCAGGATCGCCAGCGTAACGGGCCCCGAGATCGGCGGCGAGGTCCCGTTCCGGGATTCGGTCGCCTCGACACCGAACTTCGGCATGTCGCGCGGATCGAGCGCCCGGGAATCCCGCGATCCCGCCGCGGATGCCGGTCGCGCAGCCCCGGCCCGAGGATCGCCCCCGGCCCGGCAAGGCCGCGTGGGCGCGGGCGGCGCTGGTATCGACCTCATCCGGCCGTCATCGCTGTCGCGCCGCCCGCCACCGGCGCCCGGCTGGCCGAACGGCCTAGCCTGAACGGCCGGGGAGGCCGCGCGGGCCGGGCATGGTAGGCTCGGCGCGGTGACGGGGGAGGCCCTGATGAGACATCTCGCGATCCTGGTTCTCGCGGCGGTTCCGGGCGGCGCGGCGGCCCAGCCGTCATGCGGCGGCCAGACCCAGATCGCGGCGAATTTCTGTGCGCGAGAGCGCTGGGAGATCGCCGACCGGGAGCTGAACCGGCTGTGGGGCGTGGTCAAGCCCGCGGCCGATGCGCGGGGGGCCGGGGCGGCCCTGCTGGAGGCGCAGCGCGCGTGGCTGACGGCGCGCGATGCCGCCTGCGAGCCCGCGCTGGAGGGCGGCGGCAGCGCGGACGCGATGTTCTACTGGGATTGCATGCGGGAGGCGACGGTGCAGCGGAACGCCGAGCTCGACGCGCTGCGCTAGCCTCCTCCGCCGCGGCGCCGGGGAGGACCGGGGGCCGCCCCGGCGGCGATGACCGTCCCGCGCATCGGCCCCGCGCCAGGGCGCGGGGTCCTGCGGCGGGCCGGCCGGGCCGTCAGCCGGCCCGGGCGTTGCGACGCCGTCCGCCGCCGGCCTTCTTCGGCTGGGCCTGGGCCGTGCGCGGGGCGCCGCCCTTGCCGCGTCCGCCGCCGCCACCGCCGCCGCCGCCGCGACGCTTGCGGCCACCGCCCGCGGGCGGGGTCTGCGGGGCCATGTGCGCCCAGGAGGCGTCGAGCGCCACGGGCAGGGACTTGCCCAGAAGCTTCTCGATGTCGCGCAGGTAAGCCAGCTCGTCGGGCTGGCAGAGCGAGATCGCCTTGCCCGACCGGCCGGCACGCGCCGTGCGGCCGATCCGGTGCACATAGCTTTCCGACACGTTGGGCAGGTCGTAATTGTAGACGAACTCGACCTCGGGGATGTCGATGCCGCGCGCAGCCACGTCGGTGGCCACCAGCACCCGGATCTCGCCGTCGCGGAACGCCTTCAGCGCCCGGTCGCGCTGGTTCTGGCTGCGGTTGCCGTGCAGCGCCGCGCCGGGAAAGCCCGCCCGCTCCAGCTGCCGCATCAGGCGGTCGGCGCCGTGCTTGGTCCGCACGAAGACCAGCGCGCGGTCGCCCTTGTGCTCGGCCATCAGCTCGATCAGGTGGTCGGTCTTGGCCTCCTTGGCCACGAAGCGCACCTCCTGGTCGACCTTGTCGGCGGGCTTGCCCGGGGGCGCGACCTCGACGCGGACGGGATTGGTCAGGTAGGCCTGCGCGATCTCGTTCATGTCCTTGGGCATGGTGGCCGAGAACAGCAGCGTCTGCCGTTCGGCCCGGAGCTTCGGCGCGATCTTCCGGAGCGCGTGGATGAAGCCCATGTCGAGCATGTGGTCGGCCTCGTCGAGGACCAGGAACTGGGTCTGGCCCAGATCCACCGCGCCCCGGTCCATCAGGTCGATGAGGCGCCCGGGCGTGGCGATCAGGATGTCCACGCCGCGCTCCATCCGCCCGATCTGGCGGTTGATGGAGGTGCCGCCGGTGACGACCGCGATGCCGACCTTGGCCCCGCCGGCCAGCGGGCGCAGGTTGTCGGCGATCTGGTTGGCCAGTTCGCGCGTCGGGGCCAGGACGAGGGCGCGCGCCGTCTTGGGCGCGGGCTTGCCCTCCATCGCGATCACCGCGTCGAGGATCGGCAGGCCGAAGGCGATGGTCTTGCCCGTCCCGGTCTGGGCCAGGCCCATCACGTCGCGGCCCTCCATCGCGTGGGGGATGGCCTTGGCCTGGATCGGGGTGGGCTTGTCGAGACCGGCCTCGGCGAGGCGGTCGAGGAGAGAGGGCGCAAGGCCCAGCATGTCGAAATCCATGGAAATCCTTCTGGCGGACGCGGTTCCCGCGACCGTCGCATGGTTCGGGGCGACAGCGTCTCACCCGTCAGGCCGTATTGCCTCCGGGCCGTGCTGGCGCTGCGTCCCCGCGTGATCTGGGAAGCGTCGCGTCGGATCCGCATGGGCCCTTTCGGCCCCTCTGCTCACGCGGCAGGGATCGACGTCTTGGGGCGCATATCTATGCCGCCGGGCCGCCTGTCAATGGTCGCGCCTCATTGCAGGTCGGCGAAGGCCCGGCGCAGGCGGGCGCCGGCCTCCTCGATCTGGACGCGCGGCATGGCGATGTTGAAGCGCATGAAATCGGCGCCGCCCTTGCCGAAGGTGGGGCCGTGATTGGCCGCGATGCGGGCCTCGCGCTCCACCCGGCGGGCGATCTCGGCCCGGTCCATGCCGGTGCCCGAGAAATCCACCCACGACAGGTAGGTCGCCTCGAGCGGCATCGCGCGCAGCCCCGGAATGGCGGCGATCGCCGCGTCGAAGACGCGGCAATTCTCGGCCAGGTAGGCCGTCAGATCGTCCACCCAGGCGGCGCCGGCGGGCGAATAGGCGGCCCGCGCCATCTCCAGCCCGAAGGAATTGGGCGACAGGCCGAGCGCCGCGAGCCGGCCCCGGAAGGTCGCGCGCAGGTCCGGGTCGGCGACGATGACGTTGCCGGTATGGGCCCCGGCGATGTTGAACGTCTTGGTGGTGGCGGTCATCGTCACCAGCCGGTCGGCGACGCCGTCGATGAGCGCCATCGGCGTGTGGATGTGCCCGGGCAGGACCAGGTCGTGGTGGATCTCGTCCGAGACGAGGACCAGGTCGTGGCGGCGGGCGAACTCGGCCACGCCCTCGAGCTCGGCCCGGCTCCAGACCCGGCCGCCGGGATTGTGCGGCGAGCACAGGACGAGCAGCCGCTCCGACCCGGTCATCTGCGCCTCGAAGGCCTCGAAATCGAGGACGTAGCGCCCGTCCTCCAGCCCCATTTCCAGCTCCCGCACCTCGCGGTCGGCGGCGCGGATGACGCGGGCGAAGGCGTGGTAGACGGGGGTGAAGAGCACCACCGCGTCGCCGGGATCGGTCCAGGCATCGACGCAGAGCGCGGTGCCGTTCACCAGGCCGTGGGTGGTGGAGACGTGGTCGGGATCGACCTCCCAGCCGTGGCGGGTGGCCATCCACCAGCGGATCGCCTCGAGATAGCCGTCGTCGTCGCCGTGATAGCCGTAGACGCCGTGGTCGAGCATCGCGGCCAGCGCGTCCTGCACCGCCTGGGGCGAGCGGAAATCCATGTCCGCGACCCACATCGCCAGCCCGTCCTCCGGCGCGACGCCATAGATCGCCTCCATCTTGTCCCACTTGGACGAGCGGGTGCCGCGGCGGTCGATGATCTCGTCGAAGCTCATGGCCCCTCCTGGTCTGCCCGTCCTCGTGTCGCGGGGGCAGGCTAGCGCCGCTCGACCCGGGCGCAAGGCGATTGCGCGGCGCCGCCCGTCCGATTAGATCGCATTGCATGACGATCCGCCCCATCATCATCCATCCCGATCCGCGGCTGAAGACCCGCGCGGTCGAGGTCGGAGCGCCCGACGAGGAGATCCGCCGGCTCGCCGCGGACATGTTCGAAACCATGTACGACGCGCCGGGCATCGGCCTCGCCGCGCCGCAGGTGGGCGTGCTCAAGCGCCTTCTGGTCATGGATTGCGTCAAGGAGGAGGGCGCCGATCCCCGCCCCATGGCGCTGGTCGATCCGGTGGTGGAATGGGCCGCCGAGGAGCGTTCGACCTACGAGGAGGGGTGCCTGTCCATCCCCGAGCAATACGCCGACGTGGAGCGTCCCGCCGAGGTGGAGGTGAGCTGGACCGACCTCGATGGGGGGCGGCGGCAGGAGCGGTTCGCCGGGCTCTGGGCGGTCTGCGTGCAGCACGAGATCGACCATCTCGACGGCAAGCTCTTCATCGACTACCTCAAGCCGATGCGGCGGCAGATGATCACGCGCCGGATGCAGAAGCTGAAACGCGAGAAGGCCCGGGCGTGAGCCGCGCCGGCCATCGTCCGTCCCGCCGGTCGGCGGCGCGATGACCGTCCCGCCCGAAATCTATGCGCCGCGGCCCCTGCGCCACCTGATGGCCTGGCAGGTGGGGCCGATCCGGGCCAAGGCCTACCATATCGGCCGCCGACCCCCGCGCGAGGACCGGATCGCCACGGCGCGCAGGGCGGCGGAACGGATGGGGCCCGAGAGCGAGGCCGAGGGCGACGGTCACGGCCTCGGCTTCGTCGTGTTGCACGAGGGGCATGACGGTACCTGGCTGCTGATGGATTGGTGGGCCCATGGCGGCATCCTGTGCCAGCGGCTGAGCCTCGACGACGGTGGCGGGTTCCGCGCCGTGGACGACCGGCCGCTGCTCGCCTGCGTGTGGGAATTGCCGGTCATCGCCTACGAGCGCGGCGCCTGGATTCGCCACATGATGCGGGCGCCCGCCTCTCCGGGACGCTACCTCTCCGACCTGTTGCCGGCGGGGATCGTGTGATGGCGGTGCGCCCGGTCTTGCTCTGGCCCGATCCCCGCCTGCGCCGGCCCGCCGCCCCGGTCGACGGGATCACCGACGCGGTGCGCGCTATCTGGGACGACATGGTGGACACGATGGAGGCGGTGCCCGGCGTGGGGCTGGCCGCGCCGCAGATCGGGGTGATGCTGCGCCTGGCGGTGGTCGACGCCTCCGAGGCGCGGGGCCGCGCGATCCGCATGGCCAATCCCGAGATCCTGCATGCCAGCGTCGAGCCGCGCACCCACGAGGAGGCGAGCCCCAACCTGCCCGGCGTCTCGGCCAGGGTCACGCGGCCGCGCGCGGTGACGGTGCGCTATCTCGACGAGGCCGGCGCGGTCGCGGAGCGCGATTTCGTCCATCTGTGGGCCACGAGCGTGCAGCATCAGATCGACCATCTCGACGGGCGGCTCTATGTCGACCGGCTGAGCCGGGTGCGGCGCGACATGGTGCTGCGGCGGGCGCGGCGGCGCGGCTGAACTTGCGCGGGCGGGCGTCCCGGCCTAGGCCGGGACCGGACGGGGAGGCGGCGATGCGACTGATCTTCATGGGGACGCCGGACTTCTCCGTGCCGGCGCTGGCGGCGCTCGACGCGGCGGGCCACGACATCGCCTGCGCCTATACCCAGCCGCCGCGGCCCGCCGGGCGCGGCCGGCGCGATCGTCCCTCGCCCGTGCAGCGGGCCGCGGAGGCGCGCGGGATCGAGGTGCGCCATCCCGCCTCGCTCAAGGGGGCCGACGAGCAGGCGGCGCTGGCCGCGCTCGACGCCGAGGCGGCGGTGGTCGTGGCCTACGGGCTGATCCTGCCGCAGGCGGTGCTCGATGCGCCGGCGCGGGGATGTCTCAACATCCATGCCTCGCTCCTGCCGCGCTGGCGGGGCGCGGCGCCGATCCACCGCGCGATCATGGCCGGCGACGCGGAGACCGGCATCTCGATCATGCGGATGGAGGCGGGGCTGGATACCGGGCCGGTCCTCCTCCGGGCGGCGACGCCGATCGGGGCGCAGGACAATGCGGGCGACCTGCACGACCGGCTGGCGGGGATGGGGGCGGAACTGATCGTCACCGCGCTCGACCGGCTGGGCGCCCTGCCCGAGATGCCCCAGCCCGAGACGGGCGCCACCTATGCCGCCAAGATCGACAAGGCCGAGGCGCGGATCGACTGGACCCGCCCGGCCGGGGCGGTGGCCCGCCAGATCCGCGGCCTGTCGCCGTCCCCCGGCGCCTGGTGCATGGCCGAGGGCACGCGGCTGAAGCTGCTGCGCGCGCACCCGGTGGACGGGCAGGGCGATCCGGGCACCCTCCTCGGCGGGCTGACGGTCGCCTGCGGCACCGGCGCGGTGGAGATCACCGAGCTTCAGCGGGAAGGGCGGCGGCCGCAATCGGCGGACGAGGCGCTGCGCGGGATGGAATTGCCGCGGCGGCTGACGTGAGCGGACCGGGCAGGAGGTTGCGATGACGCCCAAGCAGGACCTGGCGAAGGAGCGCACCGACTGGGCCGAGGACCGCACCCGGCTCGCCGCCGAGCGGACCTTTGCCGGGTGGGTGCGGACCGGCCTGACCATCGTCATCGTCGCGATGGGCCTGCAGGCGCTGTTCGAGCCGGTGGACCCCACCTGGCTGCCGCGCACGATTTCGACCTCGTTCCTCGTCGCCGCGCTCCTCGTGTTTCTCGGCGCCTGGTTCGAGGCGCGCAAGAGCTGCCGCAACCTGGCGATGCACGATGCCGCGGCGATGCCGATCCGGCGGATCACGATCCTGTCGGTGCTGCTGTCGTGCGGCACCGTGGCGATCGGCGTGACGCTCTGGCTGCTGTGAGCCCGAACCGCTACTCTGCGGGCGACCCCGACTCCCCCGAGGTGCCATGACCGACGCCCCCTACCAGGTGCTGGCCCGGAAATACCGGCCCCAGACCTTCGACGACCTGATCGGACAGGACGCGATGGTGCGCGTGCTGAAGAACGCCTTCGCCGCCGACCGCATCGCCCAGGCCTTCGTCATGACCGGCATCCGCGGGACGGGCAAGACGACGACGGCCCGGATCATCGCCAAGGGGATGAACTGCGTCGGCCCCGACGGGCGGGGCGGGCCGACGGTCGCGCCCTGCGGGCAATGCGAGCCCTGCCGCGCCATCGCCGAGGGGCGCCACGTGGACGTGCTGGAGATGGACGGCGCCAGCCAGACCGGCGTCGGCGACATCCGCGAGAGCATCATCGGCTCGGTGCAATACGCGCCCGCCTCGGCGCGCTACAAGATCTACATCATCGACGAGGTCCACATGCTGTCGACGAGCGCGTTCAACGCGCTCCTGAAGACGCTGGAGGAGCCGCCCGCCCATGTGAAGTTCATCTTCGCCACCACCGAGATCCGCAAGGTTCCCGTCACCGTCCTGAGCCGCTGCCAGCGGTTCGACCTGCGGCGGGTCGAGCCCGAGGTGATGATCGCGCATCTGCGCGCCATCGCCGCCCGCGAGGGCGCGCAGGTCGCCGAGGACGCGCTGGCCCTGCTGGCGCGGGCGGCCGAGGGGTCGGTGCGGGACGCGCTGTCGCTTCTCGACCAGGCGGTCGCTCACGGCGGCGGCGAGACCACCGCCGAGGGGGTCCGCGCGATGCTGGGCCTCGCCGACCGGGGGCGGGTGCTCGACCTCTTCGACATGATCATGGCCGGCGACGCGGCCGGCGCGCTGGCCGAGATCGCGGCCCAGTACGCCGACGGCGCCGACCCGCTGGCGATCCTGCGCGACCTGGCCGAGGTCACGCACTGGATCAGCATCGCCAAGATCACCCCCGAGGCGGTGGACGACCCCACCGTCGGGCCCGACGAACGCGGCCGCGGCCGCGACATGGCCGAGCGGCTGGCCATGCGGAGCCTGACGCGGATGTGGCAGATGCTGCTCAAGGCGCTGGAGGAGGTGTCGCAGGCGCCGAACGCGATGATGGCCGCCGAGATGGCGGTGATCCGCCTGACCCACGTGGCCGAGCTGCCGCCGCCCGGCGACCTGGTCCGCAAGCTGAAGGACGGCCCCCCCGCCGGATCGCCGCCCGGCGCCGCCGGGCCCGCCGCGTCCCCGTCCCCGTCCGGGCCGGCATCCGCCGCGGCGGCCCCGTCCTCGTCCCCCGCCCCGACCTCGGACGCGGCCCCGTCCTCGCATGCGGCCACGACGCCGCATGCCGGCGGCGGTGCGGGGCCGGGGGCGGTGGCCGCCCTGGCCCCCCGCGAGGCGCCCGCGCTCGCCCGGTATGCGCGTTTCGAGCAGGTGGTGGAGCTGATCCGGGCCAATCGCGACGCCAAGCTGCTCATCGACGTGGAGACCGGCCTGCGGCTGGTGCGCTATGTTCCCGGCCGCATCGAGTTCGAGCCCGGCCCCCAGGCGCCGCGGGACCTCGCGGCGCGCCTGGCGGGGGCGCTGGGGCGCTGGACCGGGGCGCGCTGGGCGGTGTCGGTCGTGTCCGAAGGGGGCGGGGCGACGATCGCCGAGACGCGCGGCGCCGCCGAGGAGGCCCTGCGCCGCGCGGCGCTCGATCACCCGATGATGCAGGCCGTGATCGCCGCCTTCCCCGGCGCGCGGATCACCGGCATCCGCACCGCCGAGGAGATCGCCGCCGAGGCCGCCCACGAGGCGCTGCCCGAGGTGGACGAGGAATGGGACCCCTTCGCCGACGATTGAAACGCGGGATCGTCCCGGGGCTTGAGAAAGCGGCAGATTTCCGCCCGGCGCCCTTTCTTCCGCGACAATTCGACCGATGTGGTCTGGCGGCCGGAACGATCCGGCGCGTGACCAACCGGAGGAGTGTCCAAGTGAACCGCATCATCTATCTCGTCGGACTCGTCGTCGTCGTCGTCATCATCCTGTCGCTTCTGGGCGTCGTCTGAGGCCGCCGCCGCGGCGCGGGACGGCCGCGCCTTGAAGCGCCTGCGCGGCCTTCGTATCTGCTAGGGGACCCGACGGATCTGGAGATGGATATGTTCAAGGGAATGGGCGGCCTCGGCGACATGGGCAAGATGATGAAGGCCGCGCAGGAAATGCAGGGCAAGATGGAGGCCCTGCAGGAGGAATTGCGCGCGATCACGGTCACGGGCGAATCCGGCGCCGGCATGGTCAAGGCGACGTCCACCGCCAAGGGCGAGCTGGTCGGGCTCGACATCGATCCGTCGATCTTCAATCCCGACGAGAAGGAGGTGGTCGAGGACCTGATCCTCGCCGCCATCAAGGATGCCCAGCAGAAGGCCTCGGACCGCTCCCAGGAAGAGATGCGCAAGCTGACCGAGGGGCTCGGGCTGCCGGCGGGCATGAACCTGCCCTTCTGATCGGGTGAGCGGACCGCGCGAGGACATCCAGGCGCTGATCGACCTGATGGCGCGGCTGCCGGGGCTCGGCCCCCGCTCCGCCCGACGGGCCGTGCTGCACCTGCTTTCGCGCCGCCCGCAGGCGATGCGCCCGCTCGGACAGGCGCTGCTCGACGTGGCCGAGACGGCGCGCGACTGCCTCGTCTGCGGCAATATCGCGACCGAGGAGGTCTGCGCGATCTGCCGCTCCGAGAAGCGCGCCACCGGCGAGATCTGCGTGGTCGAGGACGTGGCCGACCTCTGGGCGATGGAACGGTCGGGCGTGTTCCGCGGCCGCTATCACGTCCTGGGCGGCACCCTGTCGGCGCTCGACGATGTCCGGCCCGAGGATCTCCGCATCCCCCGGCTGGAGGCGCGCATCGCCGACGAGGGCACGCGCGAGGTCATCCTCGCCCTCGGCGCCACAGTCGACGGGCAGACCACCGCCCATTACATCGCCGACCGCCTCCAGGCCCACGAGGGCGTGCAGGTCACGAGCCTCGCCCAGGGCGTCCCCGTCGGCGGCGAGCTCGATTACCTCGACGACGGCACGATCGGCGCGGCGCTGCGCGCGCGCAAGGCGTTCTGACCCCTGTCACGAAAACTTCGGATTGACGGTCATTCATCTTGTGGGGCGCCGGGCTCTGTCCACAACTTATCGTCGGTCACGCCAAAATAATCGCTTTACAGGAAGGGCCTGCCCCAACACGATAGAGACGAGGGTCCGGCGCTGAAACGTGCCTTTCCCGTCAAGTACCTGCCCGACGGGCCGGCGATGCCCCGGGGGCCAACCAGCGAGGGTTCCATGTCGCTGACCGAGCAGTTCCACGAAACCGATTCCATCGATCCGATCGATCTGGTCGAGCATCTGGCCGAATACCGCGATTGGGAGTTCGACCGCGTCGCCGACGACCAGATCGCCATGGCGGTCGAGGGGCAATGGCGCACCTATTCCCTGACGCTGGCCTGGTCGGCGGGCGACGAGACGCTGCGCCTCATCCTGACCTACGACATGGACCCGCCCGCGGAGCGCCATCCGGCGCTCTACGAGGTGCTGAACGGCGCCAACGACCGCTGCTGGCTGGGCGCCTTCACCTATTGGGACGAGGCCAAGCTGATGGTCTATCGCTATGCGCTGACGCTCTCGGGGGGGCAGATCGCCGCCGCCGAGCAGATCGACCGCATGGTCGATGCCGCCATCCGCAACGCCGAGCGGTTCTACCCGGCCTTCCAGCTGGCCTGCTGGGGCGACACCGATCCCGCCGAGGCGATGCAGGTGGCCATCGCCGAGGCCTACGGGCGGGCCTGACGCCGGGCGGCGGGGCCCTGCCGGCCCCGCTCATCCGGCCCCGCTCATCCGGCCCCGCTCATCCGGCGTTGAACCGCGTCGCCCGTCGTGATCCCCTGTCGGCAGGATTGGGAAGGGATCATGCCATGGACATGGACACGCTGAAGCGCCGCGGGCTGGTGATGCTGGGCTGCGGCAAGATGGGTTCGGCGATGCTCGAAGGGTGGCTGAAAGGCGCGCTCGACCCCGCCGATGTCTGGGTGGTGGACCCGAACCCGTCGGACTGGCTGCGCGGGATCGAGGGGCTCAACCTCAACGCCGACCTCCCCGAGGCGCCGGGCCTGATGATGATCGCCGTCAAGCCGCAGATGATGGGGGAGGCGCTGCCGCGGATCACCGCGTTCGGCGGCGGCGACACCGTCATCCTGTCGATCGCCGCCGGCGTCACGATCCGCCATTTCGAGACCGTCTTCGGCCACGAGACCCCGGTGATCCGGGCGATGCCGAACACCCCCGCCGCCATCGGCCGCGGCGTGAGCGCGCTGGCCGCGAACGCGCAAGGCCAGGGATCGCTCGACCTGGCCGAGCGGCTCCTGTCGGCGATCGGGCAGACCGTGCGGCTGGAGGACGAGGGCCAGATGGACGCCGTCACCGCCGTTTCCGGCTCGGGCCCGGCCTATGTCTTTCACATGATCGAATGCCTGGCCGCGGCGGCCGAGGGGCAGGGCCTTTCCCGCGATCTGTCCATGGCGCTGGCCAAGGCGACCGTCGGCGGGGCGGGCCAGTTGGCCGAGGACAGCGACAAGCCCCCGTCGGAGCTGCGCGCCGACGTGACCTCTCCGGGCGGCACCACCGAGGCCGGGCTCGGCGTGCTGACCGAGGAGCTGTCGGACCTGATGCGCCGCACCGTGGCCGCCGCCGCCGAGCGGTCGCGGGAGCTGGGCAATTGACGGCGAGCCTGGAGGAGTTCCGCAAGCTTGACATCCGGGTCGGCCGGATCACGCGGGCAGCGTCCTTCCCCGAGGCGCGCAAGCCGGCCATCAGGCTGTGGGTCGCGTTCGGCGGCGACCTCGGGGAGAAGCAATCCTCGGCGCAGATCACCCGCCATTACGCGCCCGAGGACCTGGTCGGACGGCAGGTGCTGGCGGTGGTGAACTTCGCGCCGCGCCAGATCGGCCCGATGATGTCCGAGGTGCTGGTCCTCGGCGTGCCGGACGCGGAGGGCGAGGTCGTGCTGGTCGCCCCCGACCTCGACGTGCCGGAGGGCGGGCGGCTCTACTGACCCGTCTCCGCGCGCCAGTGGCGGCGGCAGAGCGACGAATAGGTCTCGTTGCCGCCGACCTGCACCTGCGCGCCCTCGCGCAGCGCCCGGCCGTCGGGGCCGCGGCGCACCACCATCGTCGCCTTGCGCCCGCAATGGCAGATCGTGCGCACCTCGCGCATCTCGTCCGCCCAGGCGAGGAGCGCGGCCGAGCCGGGGAACAGCCGCCCGCGGAAATCGACGCGCAGCCCGTAGCACATCACCGGCACGTCCAGGTCGTCGACGATGCGGGCAAGCTGCCAGACCTGCGCCTCGGTCAGGAACTGTGCCTCGTCGACGAAGATGCAGGCCGTGTCCTCCTCCGCCCGCCAGCCCAACGCCAGCGCGAAGAGGTCGTCGTCCGTGGCGTAGGTCGACGCCTCGGCGCCGATGCCGATGCGGCTGCCGATCCGCGCCGGTCCCGCCCGGTCGTCGAGCCGCGCCGTCAGAAGGCGGGTGGCCATGCCGCGTTCGTTGTAATTGTGGGACGCCTGCAGCAGCAGGGTCGATTTGCCCGCATTCATCGTCGAATAGTGGAAGTGGAGCTTCGCCATCGGGGTCGCGTCAGCCGCGCAACTGCCCGCCCGTCGCGCCCTCGACCTTCTGCACCACCCGGGCGGCGACGGCCTCGATCTCCGTGTCGGTCAGCGTGCCCTCGCGCGGCTGCAGGCGGACGGTGATCGCGAGCGACTTGCGGCCCTCGCCGAGCGATCCGCCGACGAACTGGTCGAAGACGCGCACCTCCTCGATGAGGGTCTTGTCGGCGCCCTTCGCGGCGGCGACGACCTGCTGCGCCTCCACCCGCGCGTCCAGCACGAAGGCGAAATCGCGCTCCACCGCCTGCAGGTCGCTGAGCGTCAGGGCGGGCCGGGCGGCGCCGGTCTTGCGGGGCGCGGGGATCGCCTCCGGCCAGATCGCGAATCCGACGGCCGGCGCCTTCACGTCCATCGCGCGCAGGATGCGGGGGTGGATCTCGCCGAAGACGGCGAGGGTCTTCTTCGGCCCGAGGCAGATGCGCCCGTGCCGCCCCGGATGCCACCATTCCGCGCCCTCGCGAAGGATCTGCGTGCCTGCGGGGGCCCCGAGGGCCGCCAGGACGGCCTCGGCCATGGCCTTGGCGTCGAAGGCATCGACCGCGCGGGCCGCGTCGTGCACGTCCCTGGGGCCGGTGCGCCCGGTCAGAAGGCCCGCGACCTGCATCTGCTGCTCTCCGGGCTCGCCGCCGCCGAACACGGTGCCGACCTCGAAGAGGCCCAGATCGGCCTGCCCGCGCGCCTGGTTCCGCGCCGCCGCCTGCAAAAGGCCGGGCAACAGGTCGGGGCGCAGATGCGACATCTCGGAGGAGATCGGGTTCTCCAGCATCGTGGCATCGGTGCCGCCGCCGAACAGCGCGGCGGACGGGCCGTCGATGAAGGAATAGCTCACCGCCTCGTTCAGTCCGAGGGCGGCGCAGGCGCGCCGGGCGGCCTGCTCGCGGCGCTGGCCCTCGGTCAGGATCGGCTTCGGCACGCCCGGTTGGGCGCGGGGCAGGGGCCGCGGGGCCAGATGCGTCAGCGACGCGATCCGCGCCACCTCCTCCACCAGGTCGGCCTCTCCCTGCACGTCGGGACGCCAGGAGGGGACATGCGCCATGTCGCCCTCCAGCCGGAAGCCGAGCCGCTCCAGCGTCGCGCGCTGCTCCGGCGCCGGGATCTCCATCCCCACGAGGGAAGAGGCCCGCCCGGTATCGAGCCGGTAGGACCGCGCGTGGTCGGGGGCGGCGCCGGCCTCCACCACGTCGGAGGGCTCGCCGCCGCACAGATCCAGGATCATCGCCGTCGCCGCCTCCAGCCCCGTGCGGGTGAAGGCGGGGTCGACGCCGCGCTCGAACCGATAGCGGGCGTCGGAATTGATCTTCAGCGCGCGGCCCGTGCGGGCGATGGCGACCGGGTCCCACCAGGCGGATTCCACGAAGACATCGACGGTGTCCGCCGCCACCCCCGTGGCCGCGCCGCCCATGATGCCCGCGATGCTCTCGACGCCCTCGGCGTCCGAGATCGCCACCATCCCCGGCGCGAAGGTGTAGGCGCGCTCGTCCAGGGCCTCCAGGCGCTCGCCGCCCCGGGCCGGATGCACGCGCAGGTCGCCCGCGATCCGCGCCGCGTCGAAGACGTGGAGCGGACGGTTGCGGTCGAAGGTGAAGAAGTTGGTGATGTCGACCAGCGCCGAGATCGGGCGCAACCCGATGGCCGTCAGGCGCTCCTGCAGCCAGCGCGGGGACGGGCCGTTCGACACCCCGCGGATCAGCCGCCCGGTGAAATGCGGCGCGCGGGGCAGCGCCTCGGGGTCGATCGACACGCCGACGGGGCAGGGGAAGGTCCCGGCCACCGCCGCGACCGGCGCCGGCCGCAGCGTGCCGAGGCCGCGCGCGGCCAGGTCGCGGGCGATGCCGCGCACGCCCAGCGCGTCGGGGCGGTTGGGGGTGATCGCGATCTCGATCACCGGATCGACCCGGGCGGGGTCGTTGCGGCGCAGCCACTCCGCGAAGCTCTCCCCGACCTTGCCGGAGGGCAGCTCGATGATGCCGGCATGCTCGTCCGACAGTTCCAGCTCGCGTTCGGAGGCCATCATGCCGTGGCTCTCCACCCCGCGGATCCGGCCCACCTGGATCGTGGTGTCGATCCCGGGCACGTAGGTTCCGGGGCTCGCCACCACGACCGTGATCCCCTCCCGCGCGTTGGGCGCGCCGCAGATGATCTGCCGCACGCCCGCGCCGGTCGCGACCCGGCAGACCTTCAGCCGGTCGGCGTCGGGGTGCTTCTCCGCCGCCTCGACCCGGCCGATGGTGAAGGCGGCCAGCCGATCCGACGGATCGGACACATCCTCCACCTCGAGTCCGAGGTCGGTCAGCGCCTCGGCGATCTCGGCGACGGACGCCTCCGTCTCCAGGTGGTCCCTCAGCCAGGACAGAGTGAACTTCATCGGGGCCCCCTTCGCGCTTCGCGCGTGGGACTAGCGCAGCACGGCCCGGATGGGAAGCGGTCGGGTCGTCAGGCGGGAACTGCCAGGAGGCCCATCACTCGCGTCCGGGCGACCGCCTTGCCCTCGTTCAGGAGCAGGAAGCCCGAGATGATCCGCACCAGCCCCCAGACCGTCAGGAAGATCAGGACCAGGAAGCCGATGCCGATGATCGAGGTCACGATGCCGACGATCCCGATCAGGAGGCTGATCCAGAAGGTGCGGATCTGGAAGCGCAGATGCGAATCGAGCACCGGGTTCCGGCCCTTCGCCAGATAGGCGTAGACGACGCCCACCAGGAACGTGACCGCCAGGAAAAAGCCCACCGCATAGAGGCCATAGATGATCTTGCCGGGCATCAGCGGATCGCTCCGCGACGGGTTCAGTGAATCGGTCATTGAAAATACTCCGCTGCAATCAATGCCGCGGAGTATCCCGTCCCGGGGCGCCGGTTGGCAAGCCGCAAGCGGCGCCGGGCCTCAGCCGATCGCCGGGTCGGGCTTCGTCGTCGGCGCGCCGGTGCCGTGGGCGTCGGTGTATTCCTCGGCATCGCGCATCCGGTCGGCGAAGATGCCGTGCCGTTCCTGCCCCAGCGCCCGGATCAGGCCGTAGGCCAGCCCGACGAGCAGCACCGCCACCGGCAGCCCGGCCGCCGCCACGGCCGACCTGACCGCCTCCAGCCCCCCCGCCAGCAGAAGGGCGGCGGCCACGAACCCCTCGGTCACGGCCCAGAAGATCCGCTGGACGGTGGGCGGGTCGTCGTCTCCCCCCGCCGTCAGCATGTCGATGACGAGCGAGCCCGAATCCGACGACGTGACGAAGAAGATGAAGACCGCGAGCATCACCACGAGCGACGTGATCGAGGTCAGCGGATAATAGGACAGGTATTCGTAGAACACGATGTCGAGGCCGTTGGGGCCGTTCAGCACCTCCACCAGCGATTCCGCCCCGCCCTGGAGAAGCCGGATCGCCGTGTTCCCGGCGATGGAGAACCAGAAGAAGCTGACCACCGTGGGCACGATCAGCACCGCCAGGACGAATTGGCGGATCGTCCGCCCCCGGCTGACCCGCGCCACGAAGATGCCGACGAAGGGCGCCCAGGCCAGCCACCAGCCCCAATAGCCCAGCGTCCAGGAGGCCATCCAGTCGCCCGCCCGGTTCTCGGGATCGGTCCAGAAGCTCGTCCGGGCCAGGATCTCGAGGTAATAGCCCATGTTCTGCACGAAGCTGTTCAGCATGAACACCGTCGCCCCGGTCACGAAGAGGAAGACGAGGAGCAATCCCGACAGGATCAGGTTGGCCTTGCTCAGCTGCTGGATGCCCCGCGACAGGCCCGAGACGACCGACACCGTCGCCGTCGCCGTGACCACGGCGATGACGCAGATCTGGACCGTCAGCCCGGTCTCGATCCCGAACACCCGCTCGACCCCCGCGCCGATCTGCTTGGCCCCGAGCGCCAGCGAGGCGGCCACCCCGAACATCGTGCCGACCACCGCGAACGTGTCGATGACATGCCCCACGGGGCCGTAGATGCGCTCGCCGAAGATCGGGTAGAACCCGGATCTGAGGCTGATCGGCATGTCCCGGCGATAGCCGAAATAGGCGATCGACAGGCCCACGATCGAATAGATCGCCCAAGGATGCAGCCCCCAATGGTAGAAGGTGAAGAGCATGGCCTCGTCCGCCGCCTCGGGCGTGCGCGGATCGGCCAGCGGCGGGCCGGTGAAATGGGTCAGCGGCTCGCCCACGCCGTTATAGAGGAGCCCGATTCCCATGCCGGCGCTGAACAGCATCGCGAACCACCCGGCGGTGGAGAATTCCGGCTCCTCGTCGTCGCGCCCCAGCTTCACCGACCCGTAGCGGGAGAAGCCCAGCCACACGACGAAGCCCAGGAACCCCGTGACCGTCAGGACATAGAACCAGCCCGCATTCGCCGTGATCCAGTCCTGCATCGCCGCCAGCACGGCCCCCGCCATGTCCGGCGCCGCCGAGATCAGGATCACGATGCCGATGATGATGATCGCCGAGGGGATGAAGACGGCCGGCTCGATTCGCAGGCCGAAGCGGTTCTTGGTTGCCATATGGGGTGTCCCTGTCCCGGTTACGCAGCGTCAGGCGTTGGGGCGGCAACGTCCCCGCTCAGGAACCGTTCCGGGGATGTGTCGCCTCGGGGCAATCCGGTGTCGTTTCCGGGCCACGGTGCAGCGCCGCCCAGCGGCCCACGGCCAGCGCCGGCAGGACGACTACCGCCCAGGCCAGCGCGTTCAGGATCGTCAGGCGCAGCTTCGCCTCGACGCTCCACGCCTCCGAGGCCCAGAGCGCTGCATGGGCGCCGACGACGAGCGCGGCGAGGCAGGCGAGGGTGGCGATCCGGACGGCTTTCATGGCCCCCATCCTGCCCCGATGCGCGGCGCAGGCCCACCCGACACCGTGTCGCGGCCGCGCCGGCGCGACGTGGCGGAGGGCCGCACCGCCGTACTCCCGGCGGCCGGGCGAGGAGACCTTCAGGTCACCGGCGCTGGGCCAGATCCTCCTCGTCGCCCATCATGGCGAGCCTGATCTCGCGGAACAGACGGATCGTCGGCTTCATGGCGAAGAGGAAGGACCCGATGACGAAGAGCCAGATGGCGAAATTCTCGTATTCCGGCCAGAAAAACAGGATCGAGCCCACGAGGAACGCCATCGCGGCCCCGAAATCCACCGCCGTGTAGGCGATCTCCGTCGCTGCGTAGAACTTGCGGGAGCGGTGGGATTTGTTGCGGTTGTCGGGGTGGAAGAGGGTCACGGCTATCTCCATTACACACTTAGAAAAAGTGTTTGAAATGAGAATAAAGACCCGGCAATTCAAATATTAGAGGTAAGAAAAGCGCTAAGAAGAAGCAGAATACAGAGGTGCCAAATGTAATTCCTGCAATTCTATGCCAAGATTCCAACCGTCCAAGGCGCTTTTCCAATGAAGCTTGCCAGTCGCAGTAGTTTTTCATGGAGATTTTATGTGTTGCCGACTTTCGATCGTCAACAATTGGAATGTGAACCATGGAAGCAGAATAAAACCCAACGCAAAGAACCAGTAGAGCCAGTCCAAGTTGAAGAGATACTGAGTTGACGTCCAGTTGGGGGCGCGCAGTTCCAGGCCCGCCCGGCTCAAGCTTCGATAGAATGCTCCATGCGCCAATTCCTCCAAAAACCACGGTGATCAGAGATACGTTGCGAACAGACCTCTTTTGGAGTCCGTTTACCAAGTGGAGAACCCGATCAATCTTATTAGGTTGCCACCTTTCAGGCGGTTCTTTTTGTTCCCCACATGCCGGGCAAAACGGAGAGTAGTCGTCTGAGCCGTCGCAGAAGCCGCCATGAATTTCGCATAGATAGCGTCCGCGGCATAAATCAGTATAGTGAAGGGCATTAAAGTCGAGCACTAGATCCCACCCCGCAACGTCGGCACCTGCAACGCCGAGAATCCGTAATGCCTGAGCCAGCGCAGGTCGCTGTCGAAGAACGCGCGCAGGTCCGGAATTCCGTATTTCAGCATCGCGATCCGGTCGATCCCCATGCCGAAGGCGAATCCCTGCCATTCGTCGGGGTCCACGCCGCCCGCGCGCAGCACGTGCGGGTGCACCATGCCCGATCCCAGAACCTCCAGCCAGTCGTCGCCCTCGCCGACCTTCACGGTGCCGCCCTCGAAGCTGCACTGGATGTCGACCTCGGCCGACGGCTCGGTGAAGGGGAAGTGCGAGGCGCGGAACCGGGTCTTCACGCTGCGGCCGAAATAGGCGGTGAAGAATTCCTCCAGCACCCATTTCAGGTTCGCCATCGAGATCTCGCGGTCGATCGCCAGCCCCTCGATCTGGTGGAACATCGGCGTGTGGGTCTGGTCGAAATCGGCGCGATAGACCCGCCCGGGGCAGATGATCCTGAGCGGCGCGCCCTGATCCTGCATGGCGCGGATCTGCACCGGAGAGGTATGGGTCCGCAGGACGTGGGGCGGGCGCGTATCGCCTTCGGCCCGCGCCATGTAGAACGTGTCCATCTCGGCCCGCGCGGGGTGGTGGCCGGGAATGTTCAACGCGTCGAAATTGTACCAGTCGCTCTCCACCTGCGGTCCCTCGGCCACGGCGAAGCCCATATCGGCGAAGATCGCGGTGCATTCCTCCCAGACCTGGCTGACCGCGTGGACCGAGCCCTGCGTCACGTCGCGCGCCGCGGCACGGGCGGGCAGCGTCACGTCCAGCCATTCGCCCGCCAGGCGGGCCTCCAGCGCCGCGTCCTCGAGCGCGGCCTTCTTCGCGGCCACCGCCGCGGCGATCTCGTCCTTCAGGGCGTTCAGGCGCGGGCCGGCCTCCTTGCGCTCCTCGGGGGTCATGCCGCCCAGTTGCCGCATGGCGAGGGAGACCTCGCCCTTCTTGCCGAGCGCGGCGAGGCGCACCCCTTCCAGTTCGGCCTCGTCGCCGGCCGCGTCGATGCGGGTCAGGTAGGTCTCGCGCAGATCGTCCATGGCCGGCCCCCGGAAAGTGACGGGCGCGTGCTAGCGCGGCGCCTGTCCGAGGGCAAGCGCGGTGGAAAGCGCGGCCGCGCGCGCCATGTGACCCGGAAACCGGTCAGGAGGACACCATGATCCGCATCGCCGCCGCGCTTCTCGCCGCGGGGCTCGCAGCCCCCGCCGCTGCGCAGACCGCCGATACCGCCAGCCTGAACGAGCAGCTCGTGGGCAACACGTTCCAGGGCGACATGGGGGGCGGCGGCTATTCGAGCTATTTCGCCCCCGACGGCACCTACCACGACGCGAGCGGATCGGGCCGCTACGAGATCACCGGGGAGGGCGTCTGCTATCCCGACACCGATTTCGGCTGCTACCAAGCCGAGATCGACGGCTCCACGCTCACCTGGTCGCAGGACGGCGAGGACATGGGCTCGGGCGAGATTCTCGAGGGCGACGCGCTGGACCTCACCGCAGAGTGAGGTCGCCGCGGGCCCGGCGCATGCCACCATGGGCCCGCAACGACGGGAGAGGACGACATGATCCGCATTGCAACACTGGCCGCGGCGGGCCTGGCCGCGAGCGCCGCCTGGGCCGAGGACGTGACCTACGACGTGGACGGCGTGGAACACACCGGCTATTTCGCCGGGGCCGAGGACCCGCGGGGCCTGGTGATCCTGGTCCATGACTGGGACGGGCTCGACGCCTACGAGCGGGGACGGGCCGACCAGCTGGCCGGGATGGGCTACGACGCCTTCGCCCTCGACATGTACGGCGCCGATACCGAGAGCGGCACGACCGAGCAGAACCGCGCCGCCACGGGCGAGCTGCGCGACGACCGCGACAAGATGCGGGCTCTGATCCGGTCCGGGATCGCGGCGGCGCGCGCGCAGTCGCAGGCCGAGGACCTGGTGGTCGCGGGCTACTGCTTCGGCGGCGGCGTCGCGCTGGAAATGGCGCGCTCCGACATGGCCGGCGAGGCGGCGGGCTACGCGACCTTTCACGGCTCCCTCGGCACGCCGGAGGGGCAGGGCTATTCCGGGGACGTGCCCCCGATCCTGGTCATGCATGGCGGTGCCGACACCTCCGTGACGCTGCAGGACCTGTCGGCGCTGATGGAGGAGCTGGAGGCGGCGGAGGCCACCTATACCGCCGAGATCTATTCCGAGGCTCCCCATGCCTTCACGGTCGAGGGGTCCGACCGGTATCAGGAACGCGCCGCGACAGAGAGCTGGGAGGCGTTCTCCGACTTCCTCGCCGAACGCCTTGGCGCGTGAGATCGAGCGCAAGTTCCTCGTCGCGAACGAGGGCTGGCGCGAGGCCGTGACGGGGTCGCGAGAGATCCGCCAGTTCTACCTGGCCCGCACCGACCGCGCCACGGTGCGGGTGCGGATCAGCGACGGCAGCGCCGCGCGGATGACGGTCAAGGGCACGTCCGACGGCGCCTCGCGCGCGGAATACGAATGGGACATCCCCCTGGACGAGGCCCGCGCGATGGAGGCGATGCGGACCGGGCGCACCCTCGTCAAGACGCGCCACCTGGTGCCCGCGGGGGACCTGACCTGGGAGATCGACACCTTCGAGGACGGGCTGGTCCTGGCCGAGATCGAGCTGCCCCACGAGCACGCGGCCTTCGACCGGCCGGATTGGGTCGGCGCCGAGGTGACGGACGATCCGGCCTATTACAACGCCGCGATGGCCCTGGGCGGGGGCGTCCCCGCATCGGGGTCGAGCCGGCCGCTGCGCCGCACCTCCCAATAGGTGACGAAGCGCTGGGCGACGCCCTCGGGCTCCTCGGCCAGGAGCGCCCGGGCGAGGCCCAAGATCACCGGCTCCATCGTCGCCTGCCGGGCGACGATGGCGGCGGTCGCGTCCCCCTGTTCGGCCGGCGAGAGCCGCCCCTGGAGCCGGTTCAGAAGCGCGGCGAGGAGCGTCAGCTCCCGGTGGGCATCGAGCGCCTCGAGCGCCGCGTCGGCCAGGGCCAGATGCGCGTCCATCGGCCCCTCCATCATCGGGCGCAACAGGACGGCGTGGCCGCGATGATAGCGGATCTGCTTGCGCAGATCGGCGAAATCCTCGGGCCTGCGGGACCGTTCGGCGATGGCGAGCGCCGCCTGGCCGCGCCCGAAGGTCTGCGCGATGCCGCCCGACAGGGCCGCGCCCTCCTCGGCGGCGAGCGACCAGGACCCGGCCCGCTCGGCGGTGCCGAGCAGCGCCACCTTCAGCCGGTGCAGCCGCCCCGGCACGTCCTCCAGCGCCTCGCGCTCGGCCCGGTCCCGCTCGAGCAGGCGATGGAGGTCCTCGGCCAGAGCGGGCGTCAGGAGGGTGGCGAGGTAGGGCCGCATGCGATCCGCGATGCCGACCATCGCGGCGCTGTCGCTCAGGTCCACGACCCCCCGCGCGGCATCCCGGAGCACGCCGGATTCGATGCCGTGGCCGGGAAAGACGGGCTTCACCATCCGCAGGAGGCCGCGCAGCTTGCGGATCGCGTGCCGCACCGCCGGGATCGTCTCGCAGGGCGGCGCGTCGCGGTCGAGCGTCGCGAGCGCCTCAACCAGGATCGCGTCGGCGATGCGGCGCAGCCCGGATTCGGCGCTCTGGTCGTCCGGTCGAAAGGCGTGTCTCACGGCAGAAGCTCCGGTCCCGACGGCCAGTATTCCGCGCACGCTGCTCTGCGGCAAGTCCCTTGTCCCTGCGTCATGCGACATCCTCGCGCCATGCGTTCCAATAGCCCGCGACGCGGCGCGACTGCCCTTTCGCGGTCTCCTCGAAGAGCATGGTGCCGGAGCGGAGGGCGCGCGCCTCCAGCACCCGGCGCCGCGCGATCAGCAGGCCGCGCAGCGCCTCCGCGGCGTCGGCCGCGGCGCGGCCCTCCAGCGCCGCCTCCATCACGTGGGTGTCGTGGTGATCGCCCAGATCGTCGGCCAGCGCGTCGGCAATGTCGGCCTGCGCGTCGAGCATCGGCGCCGTCCGCTTCAACAGCCGCATGTGGTACCAGTGGTATTTCACCCGCTTGCGCCATTCGTGGAACGTCCCGGCCCCGGGGTCCTTCCGCGCCGTCTTCATCGCCTTCCGGGCCCGGCCGAAGGTTCGGCCGACGCCGGCGGCGAGTGTCGCGGCGTCGTCCGCCCGCAGGCTCCAGCCGGCGGCGCGCTCCCGCGCCGCGCGCAGGTCGGCGCGCATCGCCTCCAGCCGGTCGGCGACATCGCCGGCGCCTTCGAGGCGCCGCGCGTCGCGCGCCAGGTCGGCCCGCAGCTCGGCGAAGGCGTCATCGGCCAGCCGGTCGGCGAACCGCGCCGTCACCGCGTCGCAGGTCTCCACCAGCGCGGCGGCGTCGCGCACGTCCGACAGCCGCCGCGCGGCATCGCGGAAGGCCGCGTTCTCGGCGGAATACGCGTCGAAGGCGGGCCGCACGAGGCGCACGAGGCCGCGCAACTTCTTGCAGCGCTTGCGGATCTGGTGGATGCGCTCGGCCATGGACAGCTCGTCGTCCAGGCTCTCCTCCAGGCCGCGGTCGATCTGGTCGAGCGCGATCCGGCGCAATCCCGCCTCGAGGTTCCGGTCCGATCTGTCGAGGCAGTAACCCATGCGGCACGAACGCGGGCCGGGGGCGGACGTTCCCGGGGTCTGGCGGGGCGGGCGCCCGAACGGCAGGCAGCCGGCCCCGGGGCCGGCTGCATCGGTGTCGATCCGCGGTCGACCGGGCGCATGCGCCCGGCCCGGGATCAGGCGGCGAGCTTCGCCCGCGCCTGGTCCACGATGGCCGCGAAGGCCTCGGGCTCGTGCACGGCGAGATCGGCCAGCACCTTGCGGTCCACCTCGATCCCGGCCAGCGACAGGCCGTTGATGAAGCGCGAATAGGTCAGCGTCTCGTCATGGGCGCGCACCGCCGCGTTGATCCGCTGGATCCACAGCGCGCGGAAATTGCGCTTGCGGGCCTTGCGGTCGCGGGTGGCGTATTGGTTGGCCTTGTCCACCGCCTGCGTGGCGGTGCGGAAGGTATTCTTGCGCCGGCCGTAATAGCCCTTCGCGGCCTTGACGACCTTGCGGTGACGGGCGTGGGAGGTGGTTCCACCTTTCACTCGGGACATGGTCGGATCTCCTCAGCGGTCGTAGGGCATGAACTGCTTGGCAAGCTTCTGGTCGGGCTTGCTGAGCACCTGGGTTCCGCGCGCGTCGCGGACGAAGTCGTTGGACCGCTTGATCATGCCGTGCCGCTTGCCGGCCTGGCCGCCGACGACCTTGCCGGTCGCGGTGACCTTGAAGCGCTTCTTGGCGCTCGACTTGGTCTTCATCTTGGGCATTTCCGTCTCCTTCTCGGGGGTCGGTGGACGCGCGGACTCGGCATGCCACACCGGCCGGCCCGCGCGGGACGTGAAGGCGCCCAATACACGGGCCGCACCCGCCCTGCAAGGGGTCAGCCCGGATCGGTGGAATAGATCAGGCGCTCCTCGCAGGGGGCCACGCGCAGGATGTTGGTGGTGCCCGACTGGCCGAAGGGCACCCCGGCGGTGACGACGATCTGGTCCTCCGCCTCGGCGAACCCCTCGGTGCGCGCGGCGCGCGCGGCATTGATGACCGCCTCCTTGAAGCGGCCGACCTCGCCGGTGGTGACGCAATGCATCCCCCAGGACAGGCACAGCCGCCGCGCCGTCCCGGTCATGGAGGTCAGCGCGACGATCGGCACCTGCGGCCGTTCGCGGGCGACCAGCAGCGCGGTGGTGCCCGACTGGCTGTAGCAGCAGATCGCCTTGATGTTGGTGGTCTCGGCGATCTCGCGCGCGGCCGAGACGATGGCGTCGGCGACGGTCTCCTTGTCGCCGCCGCGGCTGGCCCCGATCACGTCGAGATAGGTCGGATCGCTCTCGACCTCCATGGCGACGTTGTTCATCGTCGCGACCGCCTCCACCGGATAGCTGCCGGCGGCCGATTCGGCCGACAGCATCACCGCGTCGGCGCCCTCGTAGATGGCGGTCGCCACGTCCGAGACCTCGGCGCGGGTGGGCATCGGGCTCTCGATCATCGATTCGAGCATCTGGGTGGCGACGATCACCGGCTTGGCGGCGGCGCGGCACTTGCGGACCAGGCGCTTCTGGATCGGCGGCACGTTCTGGACCGGCAGCTCGACGCCCAGATCGCCGCGCGCGACCATGATTCCGTCCGACACCTTGAGGATCTCGGCGAAGTTGCGGACCGCGCTCGGCTTCTCGATCTTGGACATGACCGCGGCCCGGCCCTGGCACAGCTTGCGCGCCTCCTCCACGTCGGAGGGGCGCTGCACGAAGGACAGCGCCAGCCAGTCGACGCCGAGCGCACAGACGAATTCCAGGTCCTTGCGGTCCTTCTCGCTCAGCGCGACCAGGGGCAGTTCCACGTCGGGCACGTTCACGCCCTTGCGGTTCGAGATGGTGCCGCCCACCAGCACCTCGCAATCGGCGTGCTCGGGGCCGTGCTCCTTCACCTTCAGGCGGATCTTGCCGTCGTTGACGAGCAGCGTCGCGCCCGGTTCGAGCGCGTCGAAGATCTCCTTGTGGGGCAGTTGGACGCGCGTCGCGTCACCCTCCTCGCCGCTGAGGTCGACCCGGAAATCCTGCCCCGCCTCGATCTCCTCCGAGCCGTTCCTGAAGACGCCCAGGCGCAGCTTGGGCCCCTGCAGGTCGGCCAGGATGGCGATCGGCCGGTCCAGGTCCTTCTCGATCTGGCGGATGATCCGGTGGCGTTCGCCGATCTCGTCGTGGCTGCCATGGCTCATGTTCAGGCGAAACACATCCGCGCCGGCCTCGAAGAGCTGCCGGATGGTATCGTAATCGCTGGAGGCGGGGCCCAGCGTGGCGACGATCTTGATCTTGCGAAGACGGCGCATGGATTGCTCCCCCGTTAGCGTCGGTCACAGCTATGGGCGAAAGCCCTGCCGCTGACAACGGGGTGCGGCCGCGGCATGGCGAAGGTTGATCCGGGCGCTGCGGCCGCACAGCTAACGGTCAGTACTGGACAGGGAGTGACCAGATGGACGACCAGACCCGCCTCGAACTGGAGGCCGCCGCCTTCCGCCGCCTGCGCGACCACCTGCAGACGCGCACCGACGTGCAGAACATCGACCTGATGAATCTCGCCGGCTTCTGCCGCAACTGCCTCAGCCGCTGGTACCAGGAGGCCGCCGCCGAACGGGGCGTCGAGATGTCCAAGGACGACGCCCGCGAGAAAGTCTACGGCATGCCCTACGACGAGTGGCGCGCCGCCCACCAGCGCGAGGCCACGCCCGAGCAATCGGCCGCCTTCGACGCCGCGCCCAAGGCGCATTGACATGGCCGCGCGGGGCGAGCTGATCGATTTCGTCCGCGCGGCGCTGGACAGGGGCCGCTCGCGCGACGAGATCCGCGCCGCGCTCTGCGGCGCCGGCTGGCGACGGGCGGATGCCGACCGCGCCCTCGCCGCCTTCGCCGAGGGCGGCTTCACGCCGCCGGTGCCGCGCCCGCGCCCGTTCGTGTCGGCGCGCGACGCGGCGATCTACGCGCTGGGCTTCTTCGCGCTTTGCGTGGTCGTGGTGAACGGGGTGGCCGAACTCTTCGCGCTGGTCGAACGGGCGCTCGGCCCCGCCGCGCCGTTCGGCCGGGCCGAGGCCTGGCGGATCGCCGCGCTGGCCGTCTTCGCGCCGCTGTTCCTGGTCCTCGACCTGCGGGCGGAGCGCGAGAACCCGGTCCGCAAGACCTTCGCCTACGCCGCGTTCTTCTTCGCCACGCTGGTCCTGCTCTTCACCCTCGTGGGGGTCATCGCGCTGGGGCTGACGGGCGGTCTCGGGGCCGAACTGGCGCTGAAGGCGGCGATCCTGGCCTCGGCTGCGGCAATCGTGCTCCTCTACTATCGCCGCGATCTGCGGCAGGATTCCCACCGGGATTGAGAGGTGATCCATGAAACACGCGCTCGTCGCCCTGCTCCTGCTGTCGTCGCCCGCGGCGGCGGCGGGGCCGAACCCGCAACTGGCGTTGCAGGTCTCCCAGAACCTCGCCCGCTACGGGATCGCCGTCGCGCCCGAGGCGCTGACCGTCGCCCAGGCGGCCGCGCTGCACAACGTGCTGAGCAGCCGCAGCGACTATCTCGACGTGCGGCGCCGGGCCCGCGCGATCCTGCGCGACCCCGATTACCGCGACTGAGCGGGCCCGCCCGTCAGCGATAGACCATGTCGATGCTGTCGAAGGCGCCGACATCGAAATCCTCGATGAAGTCCTTGTGGTCGCGCTTCAGCCGGTCGGC
>CANKVU010000004.1 GCA_947487205.1 uncultured Paracoccaceae bacterium
CGTCTTACACCTCGATGGCCACCTCGCCCTACACCGTCAGCGCGGCGCAAATTTCCACCATCACCGTGGACGCTACCCGCTCGTGGCGACGCTCGGCAGCGATTACGGCGCCATGACCCCGGCGCGTCGAATGGCGGCGAGGTCGATTACGAGGCCCTCGTCGCGGGGCGGCCGCAAGAGGTCGTCCGCAACGAGACGGGGCGCTACCGCCTGTTCCGCATCGGCGACGCCGTCGCGGCGCGGAACACCCACGCCGCCATCTACGACGCGCTGCGCCTGACGCGGACGATCTGAGGCGCTCCCCGCGGAGACAGGAAGGAGGCAGGCATGACCGGGCGGCCCTTCGCGAACCCGGCGATCTCTTCGTGCTGCCCGCCATCCGGCGGGCGCTGACGACCTGCGAGATCATGGGGGCGGAGCAGATCGCGCGCCTCGACGGATATGCTGGAGGAGGTCGGCATCTGGTTCCGCGATCCGGTCGCCCGGGAGGATTGGAGGCGCGCCGGCGCGGATGCCCGGGGCGAGCGCGTCCCCCTCGACCGGGGCCTGGTTCGCGAGCCGATCGCGACCATCCCCTCGCAGATCCGCCATGTGGCGCGTGACCGCGCCGACGACGCGGCCATCGGGGGATGCCACTCGATCTCGGTCGCCATGACGGGGCCCCCTTCCCGCGCGATCTCGCGGGCGGGCGGCGGGGGCCGACGCTCGACGAGGGCACGGACGAGGCGCCGCGCGACTGCATCGTCCGACGGGAACGCGAGATCCCCGCGATGGACGCCCTGAACCAGGTGCATTGGGGGAGGATCGCGCCGAGAATCGCCCGGATCGAGGTCTTCGCGCGCGACCTGCCCGTCAGGGGCGGCGGATTCCGGATGCCGGGCGGACCCTCGCACACCTCGACACCCCGATCGCGAAGATCACCGCCGGGGACGGCTGGGTGGGCCGGGGGCGGGACCTGCCCCGTCGGCCCGACCTATGCCCCCGCCCATGCCGGGCGCGCGGGCCCTGATCGCGGCCATGGCGCCCGCCCTCGTCGGTCTCTCCCTGCCACCTCCCGCGCGCCTGCACGCCGCCATGGAGGCGGCGCTCGACGGCCACGCCTGCGCGACCTCCGCCTTCGACATGGTCGGGACGGTCCCGGGGCTCCGCGCCGCGGACCCGGTCGGCGGCGCGGTGACCGGGAGCGTGCCCTCCTCTCATTCCATCGGCGCCGTCGATCCCGACATCGCGGCGCGGGACGCGGCGGGCTTCACCCGCTTCCAGCCGAAGATCGGGGGCCGTCCGGTCGTGGCGGACATCGCGGCCGTCCGCGCGGTTGCGGCGGTCCTGGGCGACGGGGCCCGCCCCGTCGTCGGCGGCAACTGCTCCTTGACCACGCGGGACGCCCTGATGCTCGACCCGTCTGCGCCGACATCCCCCTCGTCTTCGAGCAGCCCCGCGACACCCTGGCCGAGATCGAGATCCTGCGCCGACCGACCGCCCGCCCGATCTCTCTCTCGACGCATGCGGCACCGACCCTGGGACCGTCATCCGGGCGGCCAGTCTGAGGCTGTGCGACGGGTGCGCGATGACGCCGTCGCGGATGGGGGGTATCGCGCCCATGGTTCGCCGCGATCCGGACCGCTACCCGGCAGCACTCGGAACACGCCCGGGGGCACGCCCGCCTCGGCGGCCGGTTCCGCCAGCCTCGACGCGGTCAGCGGGATCTCCTCCGCCGGCTTAGACGATCACCGGGCAGCCCGCCGCGACACCCTGGCCGATCTTCCACGCGCGCATCGGGACGGGGAAGGTCCAGGGCGGCACCAGGCCCACCACGCCCACCGGTTCGCGCACCACGCGGGCGACATGGTCCTCCGAGGCCGGGGCCGCCTGGTCGTGGATCTTGTCGATCGCCTCGGCATCCCGTTCCAGGCGATGGATCGTCTTCGGCACGTCCACCGTCTCGCGGTCGAAGATCGTCCTGCCGGAATCGAGGCTCTGCATCACCGCCAGCCCGCGGACCTTGCGGGTCATGCGCTTGGCGAGGCGGATCGGAGCGTTCTTGCGCTCGGACGGGTGCCGCCGCGACCGGCGGCCGTCGTCGAAGGCCGCGCGGGGCCCCGGCCACCGCCGGGTCCACGTGCTCGGCGCCGGCGGCCGCGACCTGCGCGAGGACCTCGCCGGTCGCCGGGGTCACCGTGTCGAAGCTCCGTCCCGAGGTGGCGGGGCGGAAGACGCCATCGATGAAGGCGCTGTTCGGCAGGTCCGTGGACGCGACCATCGCCGGAAGATCGCTCACCGCCGGTTCCCCGCCTCGATGGTCGCGATCGTTGTCCTCAGCATCCGCACCGGGTCGAGGGCGCGCTTGTCGTCCTTCCTGAGCGGCGTCAGGAGCGGTCGCGGCGGACCGGCACGCCCGCCGGTCGTCTCGACCCCGTGCTTGATCGACTGGACGACCCTGCCCCCTGCTCGAGGCCCCGCATGAACGGCCGCATCGCCGACATGATGCGCCGGCCCTTTGCGAAACCCCGCTCCAGCACGCAGGCGCGATAAGGCGCGACCTGCTCCTCGGGCAGGAAGATCCCCCCGCACAGACCCACCCCGGCGCATCCCGGGCGAAGACCTCCAGCGCCCGGTCCTCCATGCCGCAGCACGTCTGGATATGCGGAGCGTCCCGTGCGGGCCGGCGAACCCGGTTGATGTCGCCCGAGCTTTCCTCGATCGCGCAGATGTTGCGGTTGCGGCCGACCCGGTCGCGGAATTCCTCGCCCATGTTCACCCCCCTCCGCCCGGGATAATCGGAGAGCATGGCCGGCAGGCCCCCGGCGCGCTCGACGGCAAGCGCGTTCGGCGCGGTCTCCCGCCCGGTCGGGACCGGACAGGGCGGCATGGCGATCGGGAGCGCATCGAGCCCGATCTCCCGTGGCCAACGCGATGCCGTCCGGCGTCCGCATGGCGCCCGTCCCGAGCATCACGGGAATACGGCCCGTCACGCGCGCCCGGGTGGATCGCGCGAGGTCATCCCGATCCGCGCATGGTCGATCAACAACCGGTCGAGGGAAAGCAGAAGATACGGAGTGCCCGACATCTCGCCGGTGATCTTGTGGAACCGGTAAATCGCGAGCCTCCTCCCGGCCGCGCCGTCGTCGCGCAAGGCCGCCCGAAACGCCGCCTGCGCCCGCTCGGCCTTCCCCGGGAATATTTGGAAGGAAAGTGATCTTGCAGCGCGGAAATCAGTGCCGCGACGAACCCTCGTAGGGCCTGTCGCCCATGCCCGGAATCAGGGCGTTCGAACCCCGAATATTCCTTCCCCTCAAGGCGTTAGCGAGGTCTTCGTGGGCCAAGAGATGTCAGACGGCACGCAGGTCTTTCTTCGGGCGGGGGACAAGTCACTGAATTCGCTTGGGGCGCCATGCAGCTGCCGCATGAAACTGCGACCCGTGATCTTACCTGCGGCGGAGGTAGTTCCGGAGCTGCCTTTCGGAGGTGCAGACGGCTGCGAGCACGTCTCCTCGCTGGCTCGAACGCCATTGCTGCTCGCTGAAGGGGGCACATTTGGCATCTTCCCTAGAAACGGCGGGCGAACCTGTCCTTCCCAGCTGCTTGACGGAAGGAAGACCTGGAGACTTCACGTGCTTCTCGCCGCTCGGTCGCACTCCGATGGCGTGGCGGCGCTTTTCCGGGGATCGGTTGGCGAGCGCAATTCTGCGAGGTCTCCTTGAAGCCGCGCGAGGCTCCCGGGGCGATAGAACGGTTGCCTCGTCCAGCGGGTGACGACGGTCGCGTGCAGTTCGGTGACCTTCGCGGGTCCCTCGCGATCCCGGGGGCACAATCTGGTCAGCCATTCGACCGGTCCGCCGGGCTTCTCCCTTGTGCTTCGAAGAGGTCCCATCGGGTCCTGTCCCCGTTCGATGGCGGTCAGATGCCCGTCGTCGAACGAAAGTCGCTGCAAGCGGGCGCCTTCGATGATCCATTCCAGCCCGATGTGAGAGAGGTCGGTGAGATCGCCGCCACCCCCGACGGAACCGTGATCCCCCGCGAAGAACAGTTCCTGGTATGATGGCGCGCCGGACCCTCCGGCGCCGGCGTTCAGGTCGTCGAGGTTCTTCCAGCGCGTCGGCTCGAAGGCGCGCCGGCGTTCGTCGAGGGCCAGGGCATGCCTGGCCGAAATCACCATGCTCGACAGGTCGGCATCGTGGAACCGGTACCTGCGGGCGACGAGGGGTCCGATGACGGGAACGAAGGCGGGGACACCGAGCGTGCCGACCGTATCCCAGACGCCGAGGTAGCGGATCCGGAAGCGCAATGCCTCGGGCATGCCGCGTTCCCTGCGCCATGCCGCCTCCTCGACGCTGGTCACCACCCGCGGCGACATCCGCGCCCGGAATTCGTGGCTTTCGGGGTGGGACGGACGGGTGGTGGGATCGTCCATGGTCCTGTAGCGGGCCAGGGCCTCGGGGAGCCTGTGCAGGGCGTCGCGCTCGATGATCCCGGTCGCGCGGATGAGGCCCGCCAGCGACCGCGCGGTATAGGCCCCCCGCGAGAAGCCCAGGACGAACACCTCGTCACCGGGTTCGTACAGGAAGACCAGGTGTCGATAGGCTTCCTCGATATTGGGCATGAGACCCAGGCCGAAGGCCCCGCCCAGGAGGGAATCGAGCTTGCGCAGGCTGCCCGTCGGTCCCCGCCCCGTTCCTACCCCCTGGATATAGATCGGAACCTGCACCACCCCCTCCGGATCGCGGGCGTTCAGTGCCTTGGCGAAGCGGACGACATTCGTCGGGTTCCTGCTGTCCGACCGGTTCCAGGTTCCGTCGCAGAGTATGACGATGCGTTTCACGCTCAGCCTCCGGTTGCCGCGTCCTTGGATGCGCGTGCCATGTGATCGCCAGGAAGGCGGGTACGGCGCGAGATCTCGCGGATGTCACCCGGCGCGATCCGGCCGTTCCATACGGGTCCCGGGATAAACCCTGACCGGTGTTACAAACATCTCCGGGCCGGTTGCACCTGTAACGACTCGCTCCGGTAGAGCTTCGGATCACCACGAAGCGCGATCCGGAATGAGAGTCGGCCCCCATGAAAGATGTCGAAACCCCCTTCGAGATTGCCGACCCGGCCGTCAGGGCCCTGTGCAGCTATCCCCTCATGGACGCGATCCGGTACCGCAGGTCCCGGCGCTTTCCGCTGGGTGCAACCATGCCGGGCGGGGGGCTGGCCCATCGCAGCAAGGAGACGCCCCTGGCCCTGTCGGAGCGGGAGGAGGCCTGGCTGGTCTACGCGGCCGGGGGCCTCAACGGGTTCTGCCTCGCCGATCTTCCGATGCAGGCCGGCGAACAGCCGGGCACGGGGGGCGGCAACGTGATGGCGGCCCTGACCGGGCGCACCATCGCCAGCGCGGATGCCGTCCATTCGACCGCCCTCTTCGTCGTCAACGACGAGGCGACCTGGTACGTCAAGCGGCCCCAGGACTACGCCCTGTCGGAGATCGACGACCTGGCCCGGATGGCGGCGGGGGGCGACATGGTGGGATTGTGGCGCAATGGACGGGTCAAGCTGCGCGACGGCCGGGCCTCGATCGCGCGCGAGGTGCCGACCATCTTCCCGTTCAACAACTGGTCCACGAACCTGCCCGGGACCACCTACTTCCTCCCCGTCAGCGACCTCTCGGCGATGTATATCAACGTGGTGCTGTCGATGTTCGACGAGGAGATGGCGTTCTTCGTCGTGGACGAGCGGAACTCGTTCCGGCCCGCGGGGATCGAGCGGTTCGCCAGATCGCGGGGCGGCCGCCTGCACGACGATCCCGAGGGCGGCCGCGTCATCCCGATGCTCGGCCTCGAGACCGTCATCGTGGAGTTCCTGTTGGCCGAGCAGGCCTTCATGGCCCACAACCTCTCGCTGACCGAGCAGGCGATGGGGCTCGGCGGCTGGACCCATTTCGCCTCGGCCTCCGACACCGCCTGGATGCGCGCCCTGGGCTTCGACCTCGGCACCCAGAAGGTCAGCCAGGCGCTCCGGGCCGGGCCGCTCAAGCGCACGCTGATGCGGTGGCTCGGGCAGGACCGCGACATTCCCGTCGCGCAGGGGCTGGCGGTCGACGGCCACGACGTGATGCGCCCCTATTGCCCCCCGCATTACGCGACGATGGAGGACGCCGTCCGCGCCTTCCTGGCGCACAAGAAGGCCGCCTTCGCCGAGGCCCGTCCGGACGCGGGGGCACGCGGGACCTGGCGCGACGCTGACCTCGTCCGCGGCACCATCCCGTGGTTCAGCGATGCCGCCATCGAGGCGACGATCGCCCATTGCGCCTATGTCCACCGGACCTACGGCCGCTTCCCCGCCTATTTCGGCCCGATGCGCACCACCCTGGCGCATCAGGCCCATCACCTCGAACTGGCGTTCTACGACCGGCATTACGGCCCGGGTGCCTATACCGACACCCAGAGGACCCACGCGGATCTCTGGCACGCCTGATCCCCGCCAGGGGATCGGCCCCCGGCACCCTTCCGAAGAATGGAATCCTTTCGATGTCGTCCTCACCCGATACCCACAGCGACACGCCGCCGGACCGGCGCCCCGCCGCGCCGGCCCCGGCCTCCGCTCCCCGTCCGGGGTCCCTCTCGGTGACGCGGCTGCTCTCCTCCCCGTTCCAGGCCCTGAACCGGCGGATCGACTGGCACCGCCTTCCCCTGCCGCTCGGGGTTCTCAACCTCGTCACGCTCAGGGACGACCTGCGCCGGTTGAACCTCTACGATGCCCGTCCCGGCGCGGTCCCGGCAGGCGAGGGCCATGCCTCGGACGGCCGCAGCCCCGATGGCGGGTTCACCGACCGGACCGACCCCACCATGGGCCGGGCGTGGACCTCGTTCGGCCGCAACGCCCCCCTGCCGCAGACCTTCGGGGAACGCGAACCGGGTCTCCTCGACCCCAACCCGCGCCTCGTCAGCCGCAAGCTCCTGGCGCGGACGGAGTTCCAGCCCGCGCCGCATCTGAACGTGCTGGTCCCGGCCTGGCTCCAGTTCATGGTCCATGACTGGTTCGCCCACGAGGCGGGCGTGCGCCCGAACGACGAGAGCCAGCCCGAGCATCTCCGGCGCCCCTACGACCTGCCGCTCGAGGACGACGACGACTGGCCGGACCGGCCGATGCAGATCCGCAGGACGCCCCCCGATCCCGCCGGGGAGCCCGGCCGCCCGGCCAGCTACCGCAACACCGAGACGCATTGGTGGGACGCCTCCCAGATCTACGGCAGTTCCGCCGCCCGGCTCGAGATACTGCGCACCGATCCCGCGACCGGCACGCGGGTTCCGGACGGAAAGCTCCACCTCGTCGAGGGCCACCTGCCCATCGAGAAGGTCGGCACCGAGATCGGCCGCCCGGCCGAGGTCGAGCTCGCCGGCGTCAACGGCAATTGGTGGCTGGGCCTGTCGCTCATGCACACCCTCTTCGTGCGCGAGCACAACCACGTCTGCGACCGCCTCAAGGCCGAGTATCCGACGGAAGGCCGAGACCCCGAATGGCTCTTCCAGAAGGCCCGGCTGATCGTCTCGGCGGTGCTGGCGAAGATCCACACGGTGGAATGGACCCCGGCGGTGCTGAACACGCCCACCATGCGCTACGCGATGCGGGCCAATTGGTGGGGCCTCCTGGGCGAGGAATTCGAGCGCGGCTTCGGGCGCATGATCCCGTCCGAGATCCTGGGCGGCATTCCCACGTCCGATCCCGACCATCACGCCGCCCCCTACGCGATGACGGAGGAATTCGCCGCCGTCTACCGGATGCATTCCCTGCTCCCCGACGATTTCAGCTTCCGCCGCGCCGGTGACGGCACGCCGATCATGGACCGCACCCTTCTGCAGATCGCCGGCGCCGGTGCCCACGCCCTCTACCGCGACGCCTCCTTCGAGGACGCCCTCTACTCCTTCGGCACCGCCAATCCGGGCCTGCTCAGGCTGCACAACTTCCCGCGCTCGCTGATGCGCCTGGAAAAGCAGCCCCCCTCGGGGCGGACCATCGATGTCGCCGCCACGGACGTGCTCCGCGACCGGGAGCGGGGCGTGCCGCGCTACTGCGCCTTCCGCGAGATGCTGAGGATGCGCGTGCCGCGCACCTTCCTCGAACTGACGGGCGGGGACGCGGACGCCGCCGCCGAGCTCGAAGAGGTCTACGGCGAGGTCGAGAAGGTCGACCTCCTGGTGGGCTGCGCGGCCGAGAAATGGCCCGAGGGGTTCGGCTTCTCCGACACCGCTTTCCGGGTCTTCATCCTGATGGCCTCGCGCCGTCTGAAGAGCGACAGGTTCTTCACCACCGACTTCACCGACGCCGTCTATACGCCCTTCGGCATGGACTGGATCCGGCGCGCGAGCATGACCGGGGTGCTGCTGCGCCACGCCCCGGCCCTGGCCCCGCATCTCGCCGGAAAACGCAACGCCTTCTTCGACTGGCGCAAGGAGGTCTGACCGATGAGCTTCTTCCTCGACCTGCCGCCCCTGGCCCGGATCGCGGTGATCGACACGCCCGAGCTGATCGCGCGCCTGAACGCCGACCCCGCCTGCGACCGCGACTTCGCCCGGCGCGGCGGCCCCCTGCTCAACCGCCTCCTGCAGGCGCGGTTCTCGCGGCACCTGCGCACCCGGCGCGGTACCCTGCCGGCCTTCCTGCCGCGCGGCGATGCCGCGCGGGCCGAGGCCCGGACGATCCTTGAGGACAGGCTCTGCGCCATCGGCGTGGACGAACTCTCCGCCTCGTCGGGGGTGGGCGAGCTTGCGGAATGGGTCTCCGGGCACCGCCCGGAGGAGGAGGGCGGCCCGCTGGTCCAGACCGTGATCGGCCGGACCTTCGCGCCGTCCTTCTCGGGATCTCCACGGACATGGCGCGCGGCGAAGGACCTGGACGCGTTCCTCGGCGCCGGCCCCCTCGGGGCCGCCTGGCTGCGGGCCACGGGCCGCGTCGCGGGGGCGATCGACACGCTCGCCCGGCCGCTCGGCGACGACCCCCAGGCCGTCCATGCCGTGGGCATCGCCGCGCCGACCCTGCACCGGTCGCTTGCGGAAATGCGGGCCGTGATGGCCGCGCCGACGCAGCGGGCCCGCATCGACGAGGACCGCGCCGCGCTGCGCTGCCTCAGGGCCCCGCCCACCGTGCCGCGGATCGCCACCGCGCCCCTCCAGGTTCCCTTCCGGGCCAGGGCCATCCCGGCCGGCACGCTGATCCTGTTCCGCCTCTCCGCGGCCGCCGAGGCGCGGCTCGACGCGACGACCGCCTTCGGGGGGCCGGGATGGTCGCGATGCCCCGCCCAGGCCTTCGTCGGGACCCTCCTGCGGGCGGTCTGGCGCCGCGCCGCAGCCGACCGGGACGCGCCTGTCCACCGCGGACCGCGCCTGGTCCACGACAGCGACGAAAGGGCAAGCGCATGACCCCGGTCGGCGATTTGGGCGATTTCGGCGCGCACCGGCGGGGCGAGAGCTACGACCTGTTCCGCAGCCGCCTGCGGATCGCCATGGGGCTCGACGCCCTCGTCGGCCTGACGCTCCTGGTGGCGCCGGGGCTTCTCAGCGACGCCTTGGGATCGGCCCCCGGGGGCGAGGTCTGGCAGCGCCTGGCGGGCCTCGCGCTCCTGCTCCTGGTCCTGGCCCAGGCCCCCGCGGCGCTGTTCCCGGCGGCGGCCCGGTTCCTGGCCCTCCACGCCATCCTGACCCGCCTCTGCCTGGCGGTGTTCCTCGCGCTCTGTGCCGGCGGGTTCCTGTGGCTCGCCGCCGCCGAGGCACTTCTCTTCGTGGTCCTCTTGCGCGCCCGGATGGCCGGGCTGCGCGCGGACCTCGACACGCGACCGTAATCCATCAACCCCTTGGAGGGCGACACGATGCTAGACAAACAGGTAGAGGCGCCGGGCGACATTCCGCTCCCGCGCGCCATGCAGCCCGCGGCCCGGACCGGGCGCGTGCGGCTCTTCAACTGGAAGCGGTCGATCGAGTACCACGCGAACTCGGTCGAGAAGGTCTCCTCCATCGAGGAGATCCAGGGGATCGTCACCGACACCGCGCGCTATCCCTCCCCGGTGCGGGTGCGGGGCTCGCACCACTCCACCACCCGCTGCGTGGTGGCCGAGGGCGGGACGGTCATCGACATCACCCGCCTCAACCGGATCCTGAAGATCGACAAGGCCGCGAAGACCATCACCATGCAGGCCGGCGTCCTGCATATCGACGCCGCCAAGGCCCTGGAGAAGGAGGGGCTGCAATTCTTCGTCAACGTCGAGATCGGCAACCTCACCGTCGGATCCGGGTCCTGCTGCGGCACGAAGGACGCCTCCTATTACGACGACGGACGGTGGGAGTTCGGGCAGGTCTGCTCCTACTGCATCGGGATGAAGCTGGTCGAACCCGACGGCTCCATCCGCGAGGTGACCGAGGACTCCGATCCCGACATGATGGCGGCGCTCCGCACCTCCTGCGGGATGCTCGGGATCGTGGTCGAGGTCACCTTCCGCGTGAAGGAGATCAGCGCCATGACGGTCAGCCACCGGGCCTTCCACGTCGACGAGTTCGTCGAGAAGCTCGACGCCCTGATCGACGAGAAGCGCTCGATCATGCTCTACCTCTTCCCCTTCCAGGACCGCGTCGTGGTCGAGACCCGCTACGACAACGGCACCGAACCGCCGGAATCGGGCAGCTGGCAGTGGAAGGTCCGCAACTATGTCTGGAAGACGCTCTGGCCCGGCCTGGCGACGGCGCTCGGCTACGTCCCGTTCCGCAGCCTGCGCTACGGCCTGGTGGACGTGATCGGCCGCATCACGCTCCCCACCCTCGTCAGCGTGGTCAAGGACCGCAATTCCAGCCCCGCCGACCAGATCATCCGCTACACCGAGAGGGCGAGCTTCGCCTCCTACACCTTCTCGATCTGGGCCTTCCCGCGCGAGACCTACGGGCAGGCGATCAAGGACTACTACGCCTTCTGCAAGGAGTATTACCGCCTCAACGGCTACCGCACCGACCTCGTCAACGTGGGCTACCACATCGCCCAGGACCGCTCGGCCCTGTTCTCCTACACCCGCCGCTGGTCGGCCCTGACCCTCGACCCGGTCGCCACCGGCCTGCCCGGCTGGGAGGGGTTCCTCGTCGCCTACAACCAGTTCTGCTCGAACCACGGCGCCGCGCCCCTGTTCAACCAGACGCCGCTGCTCGAGCCCTACCAGGTGCAGAAGGCCTTCCCGCAGGAGATCGAGACCTTCCAGGCCGCCCGCCGGCGCATCGATCCCGAGGATCGGTTCTACACCCCCTATTTCCGCAACCTTTTCGAGGCATCATGACCACCATCGACATGGCCGTGGCGCATCCTGGCTATGCCGGGTTGCGCTGGTTCCGGCGCTTCGTCGCGGCAGGCTTCGTGCTGAACGCGGCGTTCTTCGTCCCCGGCCTCTTCGCCCCCCGGATGCTCGAGGGGTGGGCGGATCTCGGGATCACCAACACCGTCCACTGGCTGCAGAACGTCTCGCTCCTGCTGATCATCGTCTCGCTCCTCTACGTGCCGGTGATCCGGGACCCGTTCCGCTACCTCTTCGTCACCTTCCTGGTGGTGGGGGGGCGCTTCGCCGCCGGGACGCTCTTCCTCTTCGGGGTCCTGTTCATGGACTATCCCGAGGGCATGCGGATCCTGGCCTGGAGCGACATCGCGCTCTCGCTGATCCAGGCCGCGCTTCTCTACCGGATGCTCCGCGAGGGCGATCCGAGGGCGGGGGACTGAGCCATGGAGACCTGGGATCGCCCGACCGGGATTTTGACGCGGCTCTATGCCGACAGGCTGGCGGTTTCGGCCGCGGCCATCGCGGTCTCGCTCGGCCTCGCCGCGACCGCCCTGAACGCCTTCGCCCCGAACCGGCCCGTGGAGCGGGCCGGAGAGCTGGAAAACTTCTACTACGGCTCGATCGGCGCCGATATCGGCGGCGGCCTGCCGCTCAAGGTGCTCCGGGTCCTGCCGGCGGCCTTCCCGCAATACCTGCCGGAGGGCGCGCCGCATGACCTGACCGCCTTCGGCTTCATCCAGAAGCCGGGCGAGCCGTTGCCCATCGGGTTCTCGATCCGTCGGCAGGGCGTGGACCTGGCGGGGATCAATTGCGGCGTCTGCCATACCGGGCAGGTGCGCGAGACCGAGGATTCGGCCCCGATGGTCGTCCCCGGGATGCCGGCCAACCGGCTCGACCTCCACGCCTTCTTCAAGTTCCTCTTCGACGTGGCGGCCGACCCCGGCTTCACCTCCGGGCGCGTCCTCGACGCGATGCGCGCCGAAGGGATCGCGGAGCCGCTCGACACGGTGATCTATCCGACCGTGGTCGACCGCCTGCGCACGGCGCTCCTGGAGCGGAAGGAGAAGATCGGGATGTTCTTCGACCCCGATTATCCGCCCTTCGGGCCGGGGCGGGTGAACACCTTCGACACCTTCAAGTTCGACCAGTTCCGCCCCTTCTACGAGGCCCACGGGATCGAGCTCGACCCGAAGGAGCTCTACGGCGTTGTCGACATGCCCTCGGTCTGGAACCAGGCCCCGCGCGAGGGGCTCGACCTGCACTGGGACGGCAACCAGACCTCCGTGCGCGAACGCAACTTCAGCGCCGCCATCGGCGCGGGTTCCCGCCCCCAGGACATGGATATCGGCACCCTGTTCCGCATCGAGGACTGGCTGAAGACTTTGCCGCCGCCGCGCTATCCCTTCGCCATCGACGCCGACCTGGCGGAAGCGGGGGCGGAGATCTACCGGCAGAAATGCTTCTCCTGCCACGACTTCGCCGGCGAGACCGTCGCCACCGTCCAGCCGCTCGACCTGATCGGTACCGATCCGCATCGGCTCTGGAGCTACACGCCGGCGGTGCGCGAGGCGCAGATGGACTATACCGACGGCCATTTCTGGAAGTTCCGCAACTTCTCGATCACCGACGGGTATTCCTCGCCGCCCCTCGACGGGATCTGGGCGCGCGCGCCCTATCTCCACAACGGCTCGGTGCCCTCCATGTGGGACCTCCTGACCCCCGGGGACCGGCCCGTGGCCTTCGAGACCGGGATCGACCTTTACGACCAGGCGGGAATGGGCTTCGCCGCCGCACGGCTGGAGCCGCGGGGCGACGGCTTCGCCACCGAGACGGGGGCGGCCTATGACGGGCGGGCCTTCGTCTACGACACCCGCGCGACCGGCAACGCCAACACGGGTCACGCCGGGCCGGCCTACGGCACCGATCTCGACGCCGCGGACAAGCGCGCGCTGATCGAATACCTCAAGACGTTGTGAGCCCCCCATGTCGACCTGGCTGACCCTCCTGATCCTCGTCCTCCTCCTGGTCTACGTGACCGGACACGTCATAGAAGGCGCGCGGCGGGCCCCCACCCCGCCGCGATCCCTGCCCTGGGCCCCGAAAGGCGCGCGGCTGGACGTAGAGGAGGTCGCGGGCATGCGCCTGCGCACGCTCCGGGCGGGGACGGGCCGCCCCGTCCTGCTCCTCCACACGCTCCGCACGCAGATCGACCTCTTCCGGCGGGTCCTCCCGCGCCTGGCCGAGGAGGTGGAGGTCCATGCCTTCGACTTCCCCGGCCACGGCCATTCGGAGATCGTCGCGGGGCCCTACGCGCCGGACCTCTTCCTGAAGGCCACCCGGGCCTATCTCGACGCGCACGACCTCACCGACGTGGTGATCGTGGGCGAATCCATCGGCGGCGCGGTCGGCCTGGCCCTCGCGGCCGAGCACAATCCGCGGGTCGCGCGGGTCGTGGCGATCAATTCCTACGACTACGACCGGGGCCGCGGCATCCTCAGGGGATCCTTCCTCTCGCGCCTCGTCTTCACCCTGACCAACGTGCCCCTTCTGGGGGGCACGATCTGGCGCTACCGCTGGCCGGGGATCTTCGCCCGGATCATCAAGGGCAGCGTCCACGACGCGCGGTCCCTGCCGCCCGATCTCGTGCGGGAGATGCACGAGGTGGGCAACCGACCCGGCCATTACCTGGCCTTCATGTCCCTGATCCGAAACTTCCCCGCCTGGGAGCGCCTCCGCCGCGATTACGGCCGGATCGCTGTGCCCGTCACCCTAGTCTACGGCGAGCACGACTGGTCGCGTCCCGCGGAACGCCGGTCCTGCCGCGACCTGATCCCGGGCGCGGAGCTCGAGACCGTGGACGGGTCGGGACACCTGATGTCCTTCGACGCCCCCGAGGCCGTCGTGGACCACGCTCTGACCGCCGCGAGGGCCGAAAGATGACGGAAACTGTCCTGCTGCTCTGCCACCGCCGGGCCCACGACCAGGATGTCGACATCTTTTTCTCGGCCTGGGCGGCCAGCCGCGCCGAACTCGTTCGTTCGCTCCAGCACCGATCGGGCTATGCGAGCTACTTCCAGGTCCAGCGCGTGTCGCGACTTCACCCCGTCTATGTCGCCCTCCGGCTGAGCCGGCATCCCCTGATCACCGCCTGCATCTCGGCCCTCAAGTCCTTGCGTCCCGCCATGCGGCGCCCCTCCCCATCCGCTTCCGACGAAGAGAGGTGGGATCTTCTGGAGTTCTTCGTCTGGCATCACGATCCCGGCCGGGTCGACCACGGGGAACTCGAGGACATGCTCGCCCGGCTGCAATCGCATGCCGACGGGCGGGTGCGTCGGTCTCAGCAGGTCCTTGCCGCGCGCCCGGCGTGGTTCGGTGCTCGACCCATGGCGGATTGCGCGGCCGTGGTCACGTTCTGCCTGCGACCACGGCCCGGACTGGGCGTGGCGGACATGCTCGATTACTGGCTGCGCAGCCACGGACCGTTCGTGAACGGAATGCGCAAAGCGATCGGCTTCGCGCGGTACGAACAGATCACGGCCATCCGGGACACTTCTGCGGGGTCGGGACCCCGCGCGTCGTCCGATCCCTTCGCGGGGGCCGCCGTCCTGGGATATCGCCGCATGCGCGATCTCGCGGTCGGAACCGTCCGCCCGGCGACGATCATCGCCAACCTCAAGCTTGTCTGGGACGAGAGCGGTTTCATGAACCATCGGAGGTCGGCCCTGGTTCTCGGCCGCGTCGCCAACCGGCTGGCCTTCACCGCCGGGGTCAGGAGCGATCCCGGTGAACTGCCGCTCTCGAAGGTCCCGGGGGAGCCGCTCGAGATCGCCTCCCGCGCCGCCCTTCGAAACCCGGCCGATCACCCCTCCGGGGCAAGCATGTAGCCCTGTCCGTGAACCGTCCGGATGACACTGGGCCGGTTCGGATCGCGCTCGATCTTCTTCCTGAGGCGCCCGATCCGCATGTCGATGGCGCGGCTGAACGGCTCGGCATCGGGGTCGTCGGTCAGATCCAGGATGTCGTCCCGCGTGATCACGTGCCCGGCTCTCGACGCCAGCAGATGCAGCAGCTCGGCCTCCTGTGCGGTCAGCGAGACCTCGCGTCCGTCGGTGGCGCGCAGGGACCGTGCCACGAGGTCGAAGCTGAAGGCGCCCATGCGGATCGTCGTGCCGGTTTCGGATGCCGTGGCGGTGCCCGGGTTTCCCGATCGGCGCAGGACGGCCCTGATCCGCGCCAGAAGCTCGCGCAGATCGAAGGGTTTCGCGATGTAATCGTCCGCCCCCGCTTCGAGTCCCGCCACCCGGTCGACGCAATCCGCGGCGCCCGTCACCATCAGGATCGGAACGTCGCCCTGCCGGCGCAGGAACCGCAGGATCGACAATCCGTCCTCGCGGGGCATGTTCACGTCCAGCAGCACGAGATCCGCGGCACGGACGGCGAGAAGCGCCCGCAATTCGTCCCCCGATCCCGCCTCGCTCACGTCGAATCCCTGCCGGTCGAGATACCGCGACACGGCCGTTCTCAGATCCTCCTCGTCATCGACGATGGCCACATGGGTCCGGGTCATGCCTCGATCCCGTAGCCGGCGCAGGCCTCGATCGCGCCAAGGACGCGCCGCACCGTCTCGCGGGTGAACGGCTTCTCGATGACGGGGCGGGATGCGTCGTGCAGGAACTTCACGGTGTTCGAACTGAGCGTGTCGCCGGTCATGAAGGCGACCTGACCGACAAGTTCCGGCCGTTCGGCCTGCAGCCATCCGTAGAACGTCTGTCCGTCCATGCCGGGCATGCGCAGGTCGCTGAGGATCACGTCGAAAGACCCCGCCCTGAGGGCCGAACGCGCCGAAATGCCGCTGTCGGCGATCGTCGCGTCATAGCCCTCGCGCCGCAGGATCCGCCTCAACGCCTCGGCAATCTCGCTTTCGTCATCGATAACGAGGGCGCTTTTCCTGCCGCGCGATGCCGGGACCGGCCGGGCCGTCGTGTCCGCCTCGCGTACCGGTCCGTGCCGGGCGATCGGCAGACGCAGACGGAAGCAGGACCCATCCTGCGAAGATTGCGCGAGAACGAGCGTTCCGCCATGCGCCTCCACCAGGCCCAGCGAGAATGCCAGCCCGATGCCCGTGCCCGAGCCCTGAGGTTTCGTCGTGAAGAACGGCTCGAAGATGCGATGCCGAAGCTCGGCGGGTACGCCCGGCCCCGTATCCACGACATCGAGTTCGACGGCGTCGGCGGTCCCGAAGCGGGTCTTGATCGTCAGGCGCCTCGGCTCGGGCCGCTCCAGCATCGCCTGCTGCGCATTGATGAGAAGATTGGCGACCACCTGGTGCAGTTGGTTGGCGTCCGCGTGAAGCCCCGGAAGCCGCGGCTCGAGATGGGCCTCGACCGCGATCCCGGCCGTGCGCAATCCGTAGGCGGCGAGGTCCAATGCCCCCTGCACCACGTCGTTGAGATCCACCTCCGCGCGCTCGGGACGCTTCTGCCGCGCCATGGCCAGAAAGGTCTGCACGATCTTGGCGCAGCGTTCGGCCGCGTGGCGGATGCGCCGGGCATCGGCGCCGTATGGCGTCCGGCTCGCATCCTCCTCCAGCAGGAGCGCGTTGGCGACGACGACCGCCAACGGGTTGTTCAGCTCGTGCGCGACCCCGGCAAGCAGACTGCCGAGCGCGGTCATCTTTTCCGACTGATGCAGCGCCTCTCGCGAGCGCTTCAGCTCCGCCTCGGCCTGCCGCTGCGCGGTGACATCCACCAGCACGCCCCCGATCCGCGGCGGCCCGCCGTCGCTGTCCGGGACCGGGAAGATCGTCTGCATGGTGTAGCGTGTCCGGTCCCCGCCGACAGAGCTGTCCTCGCAGTTGAAGGGATGGCCGGAATGCTGCACGCGGCGCTCCCGCGCCTCACTCTGCGCCGCCTCCTCCGGCGCCACGAGGTCGGACAGCCGGCGCCCCAGCATCTCCTCTACCGACAGGTTCAGCTGTCGCCCCATCTCCACGTTTGCCAGGACGAACCGATCCTCGGCATCCTTGAGGTACATTGCCGCCGGGGCATGGGTGAGGAAGGCGGCCAGGCGCGCCTCGCTGTCGCGCAGATGCGCTTCGGCCCGCGCGCGTTCGAGGACGGCCCATGTCCGGCCCGCTATTTCCTCGACGAGTTCGATCTCGCTCCGTGTCCAGTCGCGCGGCTCGGCATGGTGTGCGGACAACACCGCGCGAAGCCGACCGTCATAGACGAGGGGGACCGTGATGGCCGCCTTGATCTGCATCGCGTCGTAGGCCGCCCTGTCGGCAGACGAGAGCAGGGGATGGTCGAGGTAATGCGCGATGCAGACCGTCTCGCCGCGGGCCAGGGCCGCGATGTTGTCCGGACCGAAGGAAGAGAGCGGATAGCGGCCCACGATCCCGGACACGCCGTCGCGCCAGTCCATCAGGATGGTCAGCAGGTCGTTGTCCGCATCGACCTCGGCATAGCCCACCCGATGGGTGCCCAGGTGATTGCCAAGCTGCGACAGGGCCTCGCGCAGCATACCGTCGGGTCCGGTCTGGCGGCGAACGCTGTCGTTGAACTTCAGGAGGAACCCGTGCCGCCGCTCGGCGTCCATCCGCTCGGTCAGATCCGTCGCCACGCCGATCCATCCCGCGGCGCGGCCCCCGTGGTCGTAGAGGGGATCGGCATGGATCAGGACCGCCCGCCGCACACCGTTCCCGTCGCGCAGCGTGCACGTCTCCTCCAGCGGCGTGCGGCGGTCGAGGGCGCGGCGCCACGCCATGGCCATCGCCGGACGTTCGGCCCCATCGACCGCATCGGTCCAGTCCGGAAGGTGGGCGCCGGCGAAAATATGTCGCCACTGCCGATTGAACCGCAGATCGCCCCCGTCCGGGGCGGCAGTCCAGCAGGGAAACGGCAACTGGTCGGCGATGGCACAAAAGTCCAGGGCCGCGCTGGTGAGTACTGGCTGATGCCCGTCGCACGGTACGGCATCGCCGTCTTCCACGCCTTCCGTCAGCATATCCGGACCCTCGTTCCACCAGACCGAATGCCTTCGATATACTCTCAGGATCGCTCGCGTTGTAGTGGATTCGGCAGACGGGCCGGCTGCCGGTTCCGGCGGACGGAAAGGCAGGATTCGAGCTCCGCCTCGACACTCTTCCGGCGATCCGGAGGGGAGTGTCGCAATGACGGGGGCCGTGCGGATGGTTTGCGCAATCGGGGATCGCAGATGCGTGGCAAGCAGCCGGTCAAGTACCACCGATACCGGTGGAAAAAGGCCGGCGACCAAATGTAGCTTGGCCGCCATGCATTCGGTTTCTGGGGCGTTCGTAGCGGTCGCGAAGATCCGTGAGCCCGCCTCCCCGCCGTCAGGCGGGTGAGAGCTTCACCAGGCGCCTGAGGTTCTGTGCGGTGGCGTCGAGGAGGAATTCTTCGGTCGCTCCGGTCAGTCCTCGGAGGCGTAGGCGACGCAATCCGAGGTGCCGCTTGAGATGCGCGAAGAGCATCTCGACCTTCTTCCGCCGGGCCCGGGCGGTATTGTAGGCGTCCGTGCCCATCAGTTCGCGGACTGTCTCCCGGGCATCCTCGTCGACGAGGCGGATGACCGAACGCACGGAGGCGTCGGTACACTCGGGCTTCCTTGGACATGCCCGGCAGGCAGAGGTCGCCGGCTTGTACCGTTTGACGCCGGTCTCGACGGTGATGTTGCGGTAGGTCAGATCGTGACCCTCGGGGCAGACGAAGCAGTCTCGCTCCCGGTCATAAGCGAATGCGTCTCGGGTCAGCTTGCCGTCGGTCTGCGACTTGCGGTCGAGGGCCGGGACGAAGGGCGTGACCTTCCGCGTCAGGAGCTACGCCAGGAACGGCGCGGTGCCGTAGCTCTTGTCCGCCGCCAGCGATGTTGGGGTAAATCCGAGGTTGGTGTTGCTCCGCTCCAGCATGGCCTTCGCCGCGACGATTTCCTGGCTCAGGCGCGCCGGTGTTGCTTCCACGTCCATGATGATCGCATGGCGGTCGTCGACCAAGTAATTTGTCTCGTAGCTGAAGCGTCCGGGCCCGTCCTTTGTGGACCACGCCGCCTGCGGATCGGTCTCCGAGATCACCTTCGGCGGCTTGTGTACCGGCCCCTCGCGTTCGACGCCCGCCTCGGCGTCCAGCTGATCGAGATAGGCACGAACGGGGCGCGCAATGTCATCCGCTTCGGCCCAGGCGGCCTCGAGCTCCGCGGGCGCAGCGCGTCTGTCGCGCTTAGTATCAGCCTCGACGGTGCTACCGTCGACTAGGGCGCCGGTTCCACCGACGAGGCCGGCCGCGACGCAGCGCTGGACGACCATCTCGAAGACGACACCGAGAACATCGCCATCGGCGAACCGCCCGTAGCGGTTCTTCGAATAGCTCGAGCGATCCGGCACGCGGCCTTCGAGCCCAAGGCAGCAGAACCACCTATAGCCGAGATTGAGATGCACTTCCTCGCAGAGCCGCGTCTCAGACCGGATGCCGTAGAGATAGCCCACCAGCAGCATCCGGATCATCAGCTCCGGGTCGATCGATGGCCTGCCGATCGGGCTGTAAAGGGCGGCGAGCCGTGGACGGATAGCGTCGAAATCCAGAACCCGGTCGATGCGGCGAAGGAGGTGATCGGACGGGACGTGGTCCTCGATCCGGAACCGGTAGAAGAGCGCATCCTGAACCGCCAACCGTCCCATCATCTTCGTGCCCTCCATCCCCTCAAGATAAGAGAAGCAGAAGCTTAGGCACCGATCAACGGCGATCTCGCAAGATGTAGGGCCCGGCCTATTTCACCGGTATCGACCGTTTTCCCGACCGGACTCGTCTGTGCGTGGTGCGGATTTGCCTCCGGCATCCGCTGTCGTATCAAAATGCCGCCGATCCCTCGGCCGAGCGCGGCTTGGAGGCCGGTCGCTCCACTCTCTGCTGGTGGGTCCCCATCGATGGGACAGTGGCTACAGTAGATGCAAGCCGGCCATTCCAGACAGGAGCCGGGGAAACGATGGCGCACGACCGTGATCTCACGGTCGTGCGACGAACGGATCAAGGTCACTGCCAGGACGATCAATCGGCCGGGAATCCCATCCTCCGTCTTGGGGATGGCCGGCGTGGTGCCGATGCCGCAATCAGTCCGACCAGCGTGACCTGCCACCCGTGGACTCCCTCGCCGTGATGTCGGGTCTGCTCGCCCGCGCAGGAGCAGACGAATCCGGACGAGCCGTTTCAGCGAGGCGCAGATCATCGGCATGATCGAGGAGCGGGGTCGACGCACTGCGTGGACGGGATGGCCGCGGCGGAGGTGTGTCGCCGGTACGGGCTCAGCCCTGCGACGTCTACGAGCTCAAAGCCAAGTATGGCGGATCGGAGGTCTCCGAGGCTGGTCGCCTGAAGGCCCTGGAAGACGAGAACGCCAAGCTCACGCGCCTGCTGGCCGCCACCATGCTCGACAACGTCGTTCTGAAGGATGTGCCGGGAAGGAACGGACGGTGACCCCGCTACGCCGCCGCCGAGATCGACACGTTCCGGTCCGAGCGGAGAGCCGCGATACCAAACCGCGCCCGGATCGGAGAGCGCGTTGACCGCAGGCCGCTCGTCGAGGCCAGTCGCAAGATCGGGACGCCGTTCCTTACGGTCAAGGCGCTTGTCATGAGCGGAAAGGTCCTGTCCCCGGCAATCGATCCGACAAGGCGAGGGCTCGCCGCGATCCATATCGACCTCGAAGAGCTTCGCTCCGCCGTCGCCGGAGAATTGCGCGACGCGGTCCCGAAGCTGAGGACCGCGAAGATCCTCGGCGGATCGCTGCGAATGGGGGACTCCCTACTGAGGAGCGGGGAGTGAGTGCTCGAAACGGGGGCCCGGCCCTTCGCGGCCATACGATGCCAGCCGTGACCCGCGCGTCCATCGACGGCTTCCTGGCGGATCACACGACGCTCGGCCGCCTCTCGAGAGCCCCCGGCCTGTCGTTCCAGCGCCCGCGCTTCGAACTGCCAAAACTGGCGATCCAGCCGCGTCCGTCCCGAAGGACACCGGCCACATCTACGCGAAAGCAGGGTCAAGAGACGTGATTCTGGCCTCGGACCTCGAGCTTCCGGGACCACTGGACTGGGGCAGGATATGACGCGGCCGGCCAATCGGAGCAACGGACTTTCATACGGACCGGACCAAAAGGTAAGCCTTTGCGTCTATACAGAAAAACTGTTTGGTTTCGACAACCGATTGTTGGACGCCCCATAATTCTTCCGTTTTGCTCCCGCTAACCAATTGAATTTGCTCATAGCGAAATCGAGCGAACGCATCGACCTTACCTTTTGCGACACATGGTTTTACCTGCGGCCGCTCCCCGGCGGGCATCGCCCGTAGTTACGCCAGCCAGTCGCGGCATCCGGTGAGGTACTTTCGACTACCGTGCGTCGGCCACGACCCTAAGAGCCTGAGAGGACTCTGTTGCACAAATCGGCTGATGGCCGGGGGTCCCCTTTCCCGGCCAGACTCATCCCACGGCTTGTGTGATAGGTATGCCGAGCGCAGTGTAGCCGTTCAGGACAGCTATGCGGACCTGGGGTTCGGCGACCTGGCGGTCGAAGTCCCGCGCCATGAGCCGCTGGCCCAGCAGTTTCATGCAGTGCATCGTGGTCTCGACGCGGCTCCGGCGGTGGTATCCGCTTTCGGGCCATGGCTCCGGCGGTGACGGTCTTCCACGGCTTCGCGTTCTTGCGGGGCGGAATGACAGCGTGAGCGCCGCGGTCGGCAATCACGTCGTGGCATTTGCGGGTGTCGTAGGCGCCGTCGGCTGTGACGCTGCCGATCAGTTCGTCCTCCGGGATCTGGGCGCGTGGGTCGGGCAGGACAGGTGCGTCACCGATATGGCTCCCGTCCACGGGCTCTTTCGGACCGGTGGCAATCGCCGGTGAACTCTCGACGGCCCGGATCTCCAGCGTTTCCTCGTCGATCCCGAGATGGATCTTGGGCCAGGTGAGCCTTGGCGCGCCATTGGTCCGAGCGACAATGGCGAACCCGTTTCGGACCGCCGGCTTGCGGGCGTGCCACTCGCCTTCGCCCTCGACCTTGAGGCCATTCGGCATCGTCCTCGGACCGATGGCGGTCGATGCCTCGTTGTCGATCAGCAGATCCAACGGCCCCTTGGAGCCGCGATACGGGGTGTCGACTGCCAGAGACTTCTGACGGCGAGACAGCGTGCTGAAATCGGGCACCGTCCAGTCCAGACCGACCAGGCGCAGCCGGCTCTCGACGGTGAGGCTTGCCGAACGGTTCTCTGCCGGGTCGTCATTGTCGCGCGGACCAATGGCGCGATCAATGACGACCATGCCACACAGCACCTTCATCGAAAGGCACGATTGTATGGCGGCGTCGCTGTCGCTCTGCTGGCGGCCACGCCTGCCCGTCGGCGCGGCGTCCCAGCTCATCTCGCGGTCGAACCGGATCGTCAGCGAGGTCGCGAAGCGACGCGCTTCAGCGCTTCATTACAGGCCGGCCAGTTCCCGGTCTTGCAAGTCGGCGGTGTCGGTCTGCTCATGCAGTCCAGCTACCTTGCTGGATTTACGAGATGAATCCTTCACGGGGTTGGTGCAACAGAGCCCTTCCGCGAGAAGTTGCTCAATTAGAGTGCATGAGGCCCCTGCCCCGATCCCCGCAAGAGAGCTCTGATGCTGTGCCGGTCTTGCGGTGCCGGCTAAGGTGCCTGCACGATGCGCCGCTCGGCTCCGAGCGACACGGTCTGTCCGAGGGGTGTCGGCATGACGAGGGTCAGGTCGTACACCAGGGATACGACGCGGTAGTCGATCCCAGAGGCACTGACCGCGCCGTCGGTCACCACGAGCCGGTCGGCCTCCAGCCCGTCCAGCCGGTCGCGGATGCGTATCTCCAGTGCGGAAGCGGTAATCGCAGGCTCGATCAGCACGACGCGTTGCGCGCGGTCCACCGCATCGTTGAGGGCAGACTTTACGTACAGCGCGCGGCCGAACTCCATGAGGCCCATCAGCAGCATGATGAACGGCAGGGCGACCAGGGCGAATTCGATCGCCGCGGCGCCGCGGCGGTCGCATAGGAAGGCGGCAAGGCGCCTCATCGGACCTGCACCGAGACAGTGCGGCTGAGGGGACGGTCGGGCATCAGGATACCCTCGTGCAGGCGCGTGCCGCCGATGTCGTAGACGATGCTCGTGGGGCGGCCGCCGGCGCAGGTGACCGGCTCGCGGCAGCTGACCTCGCCCGCGCCTGGGCATTCGCAGCGCCGGTCCACGCTCCACTCCGCGACCGGGCCGGCCTCGGTTGCGCCGACCTCGCCCAGAACCGACAGGACGCGGGCGCGGCCCGGATCGCGGATCGCGGCCTCGGCGCCGTTGCGCAGGGACTGGTCGATGCGGAACAGGGAATGCACCGCGAGGCCGATATCGGCCATGGACAGGACGGAGAGGATGAGCAGCGGCGCGACGAGCGCGAACTCGACGGCCGCCGCGCCCTCCTGCCGCTTGAGGAACCTGGCGATCATGCCGGTCTCCGGCGGAACAGGCGCGACAGGAGCGAGCCGGTGCGGGCGGGCGGCGCGTTCGGCCTCTCGCGGCCCGAGATAGCGGCGGCGAAGGCCCGCATGGCGCGCGCGGCCTCTGATTTCGGGGCCATCTCGGCGAGGATGGTGCCGGCCATCTCCGCCGGCGCGGCGGCGGGCTCGAACGGGATCGTGGCGGCGATCTTGCAGTTCAGGATGCGGGCGAATTCCTCCGGCGCCACGGGGGGCTTGTCGCCGGGTGCGACGCGGTTCAGCACCAGGCTCGGCGGGCCGTCGTTCGGTCTGAGCGCGGTGACGAGGCCGATGAGGGTGCGGGCGTTGCGCAGCGAGGGCAGATCGGGCGTCGCCACCAGCACGACGCTGTCGGCGGCGGCCAACGCCTCCACCACCCAGGGCGACCAGCCATGGGGCAGGTCGAGGACGACGTAGCGGGCGATGCGGCGCGCCTGATCCACGACCTCTCGCATCGATTGCGGGGGCGGCGCGCCGATCTGCTCGGCCCGCTCGGGGGCGGTAAGGATGCCGAGCCCCTTGCCGTGCCAGTGGACCAGCCGTTCAAGCACCTCCTTATCGAGATCATCCCCCTCGGTCAGCGCCTCGCCCAGGCCGCAGGGCGGGGAGATGTCGAATTGCATGGCGGCGGTGCCGAAACCGAGATCGGCGTCGATCAGCAGCGTCGTCGCCGAAAGATCGCGGCTGAGGAGGGCGGCGGTGTTCTGCGCCAGCATCGAGGCGCCGCTGCCGCCCCGCGCCCCGGTGAAGGCGATGACGGTGCCGAGCTCGGCGGCGTCGTCGCCGGACTGGAAGATCGCGCGCACCGCCTCGATGACCACCAGCGGCTCGACCGGCATGAAGAGATAGTCGCTGACGCCAGAGCGCATCAGATGGCGGTAGAGCACCACGTCATTGCGGTCGCCGATGACGAGTACGCGCGTGGTGGACTGGCAGACCTCGGCGAGCCCTTCGATCAGCCAATCGAGATCCTCGGTCCATCCGCATTGCTCGATGATGACGAGATCGGGCGAAAGCGCGTCGCGGTAATGGGCTGCTGCCTCGGCGAAGCTGCCGTCGTGGAAGGTGAAGGCGGTACGGGCGGCGCGGCGGTCGGCGGACACGCGTCGGAGGCTTTCGCGCAACTCGCCGGTTCGGGTGAACACGTCGATGCCGATGCGCGGCAAGAGCGCGCCGCTCTCCCGCGGCGCGGTGGACGCGCCATCGTATAGCTCGGGCGAGCCCTCGGTGAGCGTTTCAATCGGCATCTCGGCCGGCAAGGACGCGGGGCGGCTCATCGCGGCTGCCGTACGGAAGTCTGGACGACCTTCACGACGCCTGCGGAGATGACGCGGATCTCGTGGCGGCCGCTTCCCACGTTGTTCCGGGCGGCGTCCGGCTCATCGCCGCCGCCCGCCGAAGGCGCCCCCTCGATCATGGTCAGATCGCCGATGCCGCTCAAGTCGAAATCGTCCGCCGCGCGGAGCGCGAGCGACAGCCGCCCCGAGGCGCCGGCCGACATCAGCGCCTCGGCCTGTTCGGTGGAGACTTCGAGCGTCGCGGTCTTGCCCATCATCGCCTCGCCGCGTCCCGCATCCGGCGCCGCCTCGTCGACGACGAGGGTTTCGGTGCCGAGGGCGCTCTGGCCGATAGCGAGCACGCGGACATTGGTCAGGATGGTGCGGGTCGCGCCCGTCGCAGTGCCGTCGCCGTCGAAGTCGCGCACGACGGTATGGAGGACGTCCACGCGGTCGTTCGGCAGCACGAAGCCGCCGGCGGTGATCTCCTCGCTGACGGAGACGCCGATGGCGCGCATCCCCGGTTGCAGGATGGTGGCGAGGAAGCCGCCATCGGCGGTGGACAGGTGCGGCTCGCGGATCGGCTCGCCGACATAGAGGTTCGAGCGCAGCACCCGGTCGGTCAGATCGGCGATCGCGCCCGGGGATTGCGAGCGCAGGATCATCGTCCCGGTGATCCGCGCCTCCGGCCAGGGCGTCCAGCCGAGATGGTCCGGCGCGAGCCGCGCGCCGCGTTTGAGATCGATCACCGGGGTCAGCACATCGACCTTCGGCTCCTCGATCACCACGGTCTCCGCCTCCGGCGGCTCGCGCCAGGTGGCCTGGAGCGCGAGCCAGCCGGCGGCGGAGCCGGAGATGAGGGCGATGGCGATGACGGCGAGACGGATCATGGACGCTTCAACCCCAGAACAGGCCGCCGAGGCGGATATCGAGCGCGACGAGGCCGGCGGGCGCCATCGCGACGGCGTAGGGAACGGTGACGGCCGCCCTCGCGCCGGCCGGACCGTCCGGCCCGGCGGCGGCGCTCCGGCGCGAGAGGGCGAGAAGGCCGAGCGAGAGGACGGCGCCGAAAAGCGCGGTGGCCAGGGCGAAGGTGGCGGTGGCCGGGCCGCCGAGCCAGAGCGCGGCGGCGCTGGCGAGCTTGGCGTCGCCGCCGCCGAGCCAGCCCAGCTCGAACATCGTCCAGGTGACGGCGAGCATCACCGCCCCCGCGAGGAGCGCGCCGGCGAGCGCGCCTTCGGCGGGGAACGCGAGGAGCACCGCGAGCGGGCCGAGCGCGGCCATCGCGCCGGTCAGCGCGTTCGGGATGCGGCGGGCGCGCAGATCGCCCCAGGCGGCGGCGGCGAGGAAGGCCATGAACGCGGCGGCGAAGATCCAGTCGGCAGGCATGTCGGCTCCTATTCCACCAGCGCGATCGTCTCGGCGACGGCGATCCGCCGCGTTCCGGGCGCCGCGCAGCCCCCCCGGAGTTCCGAATTGCCGGTGAACTCCACGCGCCGGGCGACGATCTGGATGCAGGATCCGGCGCCGCCGAAATTGCCACTGTAGGAGAGATTCGCGGACGGAAGGTAAACGGCGCCGTTGAGACGCGAGCCGGCGGAGCCGTTTATGGTGTGGCTGATGCCGCTGTCGGCGCGGTCGCCGAAGAAGACGAGACCCGAATAGGGGCCGCTCGCCGGGGCCGTGAAGTCGACATCCGCGGTGCCGTTGAACGACAGCGACGCGCCGCCGGTGAGGAAGAAGGTCACCCCGTCGCCGGAGACGCTGGCGTTGGAGTTGATCGAGAACGTGCCGCCATCGACGATGTAGAGGCCGGGCTCGAAGAACGTGTCGCCGCGGACGGTCAGACCGCCGCAATACTGCTCGAACGCCGTACCGTCGGGCATGGTCTGCGACGGCACGACCGTCGTGGCCGACCCGTTGGCGCCGATGCCGTTGTCGGCGGCGCAATCGCCCTCCTCCGGCGGCTGGGCGACATCGGCGTAGGGATCGGGGATCGGCGGCGCCTCGGTGCGCGAGCGGTCGCAGGTCTGCAGGGCGAGGTTTCCGTTCGGGGACACGCCGCCGACGCTGTTGACGCAGCCGGTGGTCAGCTCGGCGCGACCGCCATTCATCAAGAAGGCGTCCGCGGCCACCGAGTTCGTCGCCACGTCGCAGCCGTCGAAGGTGATGTCGGCCGAGCCGCCGACGGTGATCGCCCCGGCTCCGGAGGGATCGAGGGCGAGCAGACAGGCATCGCCGCCGCCGCGCACCTGCGCCACGGCGCGCGCATCGATCGCCACGGGATCCTGCGAATAGATGAGGGTGAAGAAGCGCACCTGCTGGCGGGCGAGACGGATCTCCACCGCGCTCGGCACGCCGGCGAAATCGCCGCTCGCGGGGGGGTGGGACAGTGCCATCGTGTCCTCGCCCGCGCGTAGGCCGCTCGACCCGGCGATGGCGGCGGCGGCGACCTGCATCTCGGCCTCGCTCCGCCCCGAGCGCAGTTGCACCGCGGCGGCATAGGCCGCCAGATCGCCCGCCTGCTGGAGCTTGCGCTGGCTGAGATACCAGAAGCTCGCCTCCGCGCCGAGGGCCATGCCGCCCACGAGGATCGGCAGCGCGATCCCGGTCAGGATCGCGACCGCGCCGGAGCGGTCGGCGCCGAAGCGCGCAAGGAGGCGGGGCGCGCGCATCCGATCAGTTCTCCATGATCTGGATGATCGCCGGGGTCATGATGACGGCGAAGAGGACGGGCATGAAGAAAACGATCATCGGCACGGTCAGCTTCGGCGGCAGGGCGGCGGCCTTCTTCTCCGCCTCTGCCAGGCGCAGATCGCGCGTCTCGCGCGACAGGACGCGCAGGGCCTGACCGACCGGCGTGCCGTACTTCTCGGACTGGATGAGGCTGGTGACGACCGAATTGACCACCTCGATGTCGTTGCGGGCGGCGAGGCGGCGATAGGCTTTCGAGCGATCCTGCAGGTAGGTCAGCTCGGCGGTGGTCAGCGACAGCTCCTCGCTGAGAGTGAGGCTCTGGATTGCCATCTCTTCGGCGACCTTGCGGAACCCCGCCTCGATCGACATCCCCGACTCGACGCAGATGAGCAGCAGGTCCATGGCGTCGGGCCAGTTGCGCTTGATCTCGGCGCGGCGCTTCTGGAGGCGGTTCTTCAGGAAGATGATGGGCGCGTGCCAGCCCGCCGCCGCTCCGATGAGCGCCAGGGCGGCGTGCAGGGCGGCGGACTTGCCGTCGAAGACGATGAGTGAGGAGTAGATGCCGAAGGTCGCGCCGAGCCCGACGGCGACGATCACCCGCATCGCGGTGAGCTTGATGACGGCGGCGGGGCTGCGGTAGCCGGCCTGGTGGATGAGCGTCTGGGTCTTCGGGTCGGCCATGAGCCGACCGAGATTGAGCCGTTCCACGATCGCCTTGTAGAGCCGCTTCGGCGCGGCGTGGCGCAGGGTGGTGACGGCGTCCTTGTCGCGGCTTCGGCGCGCCGCGGCGGCGCGGTCGCGCAGGTCGCGCTCGGTGCGGGCGGCGCCGCGCAGGCGCTTGCGCCGGCGGTCCGCATCGAGGAGCGGCCAGCCAAGCGCGGCGACGGTCGCCGCCGCGCAGAGCGCCGCGACGAACGGGGCGAGCCGTGCCGGGTCGTCGAGGATGGCGAGGATGATCTCGGTGAATCCCACGGTGCTCAGACCTCGATCCGGATCATCTTTGCCATCACCAGGACGCCCAGGAGCATCCACAGGCCGGAGGCGACGAGGACGACGTTGCCGAGCGGCTCGGTGAAGAGCAGGCCGATATATTGCGGGCTGGTGAGCCAGACCAGCGCGCTGACGACCGCCGGCAGCGCGCCGATGATGCCGCCCGACGCCTTCGCCTCCGAACTCATCGACTTGATCTTCGCGCGGAGCTGGACGCGCGCGCGCAGCACCGAGACGAGATTGTCGAGCGATTCGCTGAGCCGCCCGCCGGTGCGCGATTGCAGGCCGATGACGATGGCGAAGAAATTGACCTCGGAGATCGGAACGCGGGCCGCCATGCGGTCCACCGCATCGGAGAGCGGCAGGCCGTAGCTCTGTTGTTCGAGCAAACGGGCGAATTCGCCCCGAAGTGGCTCGGGCGCCTCGCGCGAGACGATGCGAAGGCAGTCGATGAGCGGCAGGCCCGACTTCACTCCGCGCACGATGATGTCGAGCGCGGTCGGGAAATCCCGCGAGATCGCTTTCAGCCGCCGCGCCTGCCGGACCTTGAGGAACAGGACGAGCGCCCCGGGCCCCGTCGCCGCGCCGAAGAGCGCGGCGGGGACGAGCGCGAGATCGGCCAGAAGCGCCGCGAGGGAGGCGAGCACGGTCAACAGCGCACAGAGCGCCGGAGCGGTCCAGCTCGGCCAGCCGAGCCCGGCGCGGTCGAGCAGCATGCGGATCGAGACTCGGCCGGCGCCGCGGCGGCGGGCGAGGATCTCGCTGGCATGGCGGCGCACCTCGTCCTCGCCGCGCCCCCGGGAGGCGGCGCGCGCCGCAACGGGCGGCGCGTAGCGGGCAAGCCGCTTGCGACGACGCTCGGCGACGGCGGCGCGGCCGGCAGCAAGCGCCCAGACCGCCGAGGAGACCGCGACGAGGACGAGCGTGCCGGTGAGCGCCGCGAGCAGGAAGGGATCGCCGTCCATCATAGGCCGGGGCCCGTGAAGCCGTCGTCGTCCTCGTCGAGGCCCCCGCGGTGCTCGGAGCGGTCGATGGCGTCGGCAAGGCGTCCGTGCTCGCCGTAATAGCGGGCCCGCTCCCAGAAGGCGGGGCGCCCGATTCCCGTGGAGCGGTGCCGACCCTTGATGCGGCCCTCCGCATCCTCGCCGACGATGTCGTAGAGGAAGATGTCCTGCGTGGTGATCACGTCCCCCTCCATGCCGGTGACTTCGGTGACGTGGGTGATGACGCGCCGGCCGTCGCGCAGGCGCGAAGCCTGCACGATGACGTCGATCGAGGAGACCATCATCTCGCGCACGGTCTTCGGTGGCAGGTTGACCCCGCCCACCGAGATCATCGATTCGAGGCGGCTCAACGCCTCGCGGGGGGAGTTGGCGTGGAGCGTGCCCATCGAGCCGTCATGGCCGGTGTTCATCGCCTGCAGGAGGTCGAACGCCTCCGCGCCGCGGACCTCGCCGACGATGATCCGTTCGGGCCGCATCCGAAGGCAGTTCTTGACGAGATCGCGCATGGAGACGAGTCCCTGCCCCTCCAGGTTCTCGGGGCGCGTCTCCAGCCGGACGACATGCGGCTGCTGGAGCTGGAGCTCGGCGGAATCCTCGCAGGTGACGATGCGCTCGTCGGCGTCGATGCAGGCAGTGAGGCAGTTGAGGAGCGTGGTCTTGCCCGATCCGGTGCCGCCCGAGATCAGCACGTTGCAGCGCACGCGCCCGATGATGCGCAGGATCTCCGCCCCCGCCTCGGTGATCGAGCCGAGGGAGACGAGCTGGTCGAGGGTCAGCTTGTCGCGCTTGAACTTGCGGATCGTCAGCGTCGGCCCGTCGATCGCGAGCGGCGGGACGATCACGTTCACCCGGCTGCCATCGGGCAGGCGGGCGTCGCAGATCGGGGAGCTTTCGTCCACCCGACGGCCGACGGCGCTGACGATGCGCTGGCAGATCGCCATGAGCTGATCCTCGCTGTCGAAGACCACGTCGGATTGCTGGGTCTTGCCGCCGACCTCGATGAAGGTCTGGAGCGCCCCGTTCACCATGATGTCGGAGATGTCGTCGCGTTCGAGGAGCGGCTGGAGCGGGCCGTAGCCCAGCACCTGGTCGGTGATCTCGCGGGCGAGGCGCATGCGCTCGGCGCTCGGCACGCTGACTTGTTCCTCGGCGATCAGATCCCCGAGGATGGTGAGGATCTCGTCGCGGGCGACATCGGGGGCGAGCTTCGAGAGGGAGGCGAGGTCGATCGTGTCGACCATGTTGGAGAAGAGCCGCTGCTTCAGCTCGGCGAACGCGGCGTTCTCGTTGACGGCGCGCGGCTTCGGCCGCGCGATCTCGGGTGCGGGCTCGGCCGGGACGACGGAGGCCGCCCCGGCCTGCGCTGGGGGCACCGCCGCCAGCGCAGGCGCGGAAGCGCGGCGTGGAGCCGCCGCGCCGTCCCGTTTTCCGAATCCCGCACCTCCGGGTCGCATGATCTGCCTTACGCCTTGTCAGGCCGCCGCTTATTGGTTCGCCTCGTTGATCTTCGTCTCGATGGCCGTGAACTGGGCTGCGACCTTCGGGCCGAGCGTTACGAGCACGGTAATCACCGCAACCGCGAGAAGACCCGCGATGAGCCCGTATTCGATGGCCGTGGCGCCGTCTTCGTTGCGGCGAAACTTCTTGATGAGATTGGACATCCTGGTTTCCTTTCCTTGCCTTCACCGATGGCCCCCGGCGGGTCATCCTCGTGCAGGGCGATGATCGTTCCGTGTTCCCGGCATTCGCCTGTTCTGGCTCGTGCCGGCATGCGACGGGATGGTCTCTCCGCCCCGCCGCGCGGGGACCGGAATTCCGCGGCCCGCTCTACGGCAGAGTTTTGACGAGCCGGGTTTACCGAGTCTGAATCGGCGCTTGGTTCTCGTCCGGATAATGCATGGAATTTTAGCGTTTTTTTGCCCGATCGGGATCCTGCTGCCGATCAGCCGTCTTCCGATGCCGCGCTCTCGGCGGTGGCGGAAACCGGTGCTGCTTCGCCCTCGGGCGCGCAGGAGGGATTACAGATCTGCACCTCGCGCGCGAGTCCGCGCCAAACCACGATCCTGCGGCCCGATCGGATGACGCGGAGATTGATCTCGTCGATCCGCCGGCCCTCGCCGTCGAGCACAATGGCGTTCGTCGCGCCCTCCGCGAGGCCGGTTAGAACGATTGAATCCGACCGGGCGACCGAGGCGATCGCGACGGCGCTGTCGCCGAGGATCACCGTGCCCAGCTCGGCCTCGTACTCCAGAAGCGCCGCTCTGCCCCGCTCGATCACCAACGTCCGCGCGGATGGCGGGGCAGCGACCAGACTGGGCAAAGCCTCCTGTGCGCCCGCCGACGGGCATCCGGCAATGGCGGCGGCGAGCGCCGCAGCCTTGAGACGGCGGGCGGGTCGGAATTCTTTCTCGCGGCCGGGCATTGCACATCCTCGGGTTGGAGCGCTTGGGGGTCAAGGATGGCCCGAGATCCTTTCCGAAGCGTAATCATGGGTTCGTTTCCGGGAGAGTAAGGAATCTCACGCTCCCATGAGCGCTTCAGGCATTCTCGACATACCAAGGCCACCCCCAGTAGTCGCAAAAGAGCCGATGGTCGCGGCTCAAGCTCTGGATATTCGCGTTCGCTACACCTGCCGGTCCCCGTGGGCTCTGATGGGCTGTGTTGCGCAAAGGTGGAGCGAGGGATTCATCTCGTGAATCCAGCGTAGTAGCTGGTCTGCATGAGCAGACCCATCCCACCGAGCTACATGACCAAGACCTGGCCGGCCTACAACGAAGCGCTGAAGCAGCGTGGGGCCCTGACGATCTGGTTCGATCCCGCAAAATCGGCACGCCGCTGCTTACGGTCAAGGCGCTGGTCCAGAACGGAAAGGTCCCGTCCTCGGCGATCGACCCCACAATGCAGGGCCTCGCCGCGATTTACATTGATCTCCAAGAGGTTCGGACGGCAGTCGCCGGCGAATTGCGCGACGCGGTGCCCAAGCTGAAGACTGCGAAGATCCTCGGCGGGTCGCTGCGGATGGTGGACTACCTGCTCTCGACGGGGGAACTGGCTCTGGAAAAGCGCGGCCTTTCACTTCGCGGTCATACAATGCCGGCCGTGACACGCGCGTCCATCGACGGCTTCCTCGCGGAACACACGACGCTCGGCCGCCTCTCAAGAGCCCCCGGCCTGTCGTTCCAGCACCTGCGCTTCGAACTGCCGAAACTGGAAATCCGGCCGCGCCCGGTCCCGAAAGACACCGGACAGATTTACACAAGAGCCGGGTTGAGAGACGTAATTCTCGCCTCGGACCTCGAGCTGCCCGGGCCACTGCACTGGGACAGGATGTGAGGCTGACGCCGAATCAAACCGCGAGCGATTCGCCTGCACCGGACCCAAAGGTAAGCCTATGTGTCGATACAGGAAAAACTATCTGCGTCTGACAACTGATGTAGTGGCGCGCCTCGGCGGAGAAAGTTCGAACTTATTGTTCGACGCTCTAGCCGAATGGGAGCGCCATCTCCGAGCCGTTGAAGCCTCTAACACCGTAACCCAAGACAACGATCCGGGGTGCGGTGATGAGCATTTCGGACCATAATTTCAACAAGGTAGCCAATCCGAAGGCCAAGCGCGAAGCGCCATTCTCACTGCGCCTCAGCTTTGAGGAACGGGCGGCGCTCAAGAAGCTGGCCGGGAAGATGCCTCTTGGCGCCTGTATCAAGGCCATCCTCAAAGAAGCCATTGCCCAGAACAAGGGCGTGCCTTCCTCTCCGGCGATGGATACGGAAGCCCTGGGCCGCGTACTCGGCGCGCTCGGGTCCTCGCGGCTGTCTCAGAACGTCAACCAGCTCGCTAAGGCGGTGAACACGGGCACGCTGCCCGTGACACCGGAGACCGAAGCCGAACTTAAAGAGGCCTGCCGCGCCATCGCGGAAATGCGGGCCGATCTCATGCGCGCCCTCACGGAACGGGGGCCGTCATGATCCTCAAAGCCAAAGAACGCGGGAACGCGCCCCAGCTTGCCAGCTATCTGCTTTCGATGCGCGAGAACGAGCATGTTGAGCTGTACCAGACGCGCGGCTTTGTCAGCGACGATCTGAAGGAAGCTTTCGCTGAAGCCGAAGCCATCGCCTCGGCGACCAAGTGCAAGAAGCATCTCTTCTCGATTAGCCTGAACCCGCCGCAAGACGAGCATGTGAGCCGTGAAGCCTTCGAACAGGCGGCAGATCAGATCGAAGCCAAGGTGGGCCTCTCCGGTCATCCGCGCGCGATTGTCTTCCACGAGAAAGAAGGCCGCCGCCATGCCCATGCGGTCTGGAGCCGGATCGATTGCGAGGCCATGCGCGCCAAGAACATGGGCTTTTACAAGCACAAGCTCATGGATGTTTCACGCGATCTCTTTCTTCAGCACGGATGGGACATGCCCAAGGGCATGCTCGATCATTCTTTGCGTAACCCTCTCAACTTCACGCATGCGCAGTGGCAGCAATCCCAGCGGACCAATCAGGACCCGCGCCTGATCAAGGCCGCGATCCAGCACTGCTGGAAGAACTCCGACAACCACGAGAGCCTGAAGAACGCTCTCGAAGATAAAGGCTTCTTCCTCGCCCAAGGGGATCGCCGGGCTGTGGTCGCCATCGATGTGCGGGGCGAGACCTATTCGCTCTCGCGCATGGCCGGGGTGAAGGTCAAAGACGTGCGCGCCCGGATCGGCGATACGAAGGCGCTCCCCTCCGTTGACCAAACGAAGCAGCGTATCTCGGACCGGATGACCGATACGCTCAACGGGTATCTGAAAGAGGTGCGTGCGGGTGCAAAGACGTTGCCACCTGGCATCGCCTTCAAGCTGGAGCAGATGGTTGCCCGCCACCGCGAAGAGCGCAAAGCCACCTGGGCGCGGCATGAACAGCGCGATCTTCGCGAAAAGCAGGTGCGCGCGGCCCGCCTGCCCAAGGGCTTTAGCGGCATCTGGAGCCGGATCACGGGCAAGTTCTCCAAGATCAAGAAGACAAACGAGATGGAAGCGCTCCAGTGCTGGCAACGTGATGTGAAAGAGCGCAACGCGCTCTACCACCGCCAGCTTGATGAGCGGGTTAAGATTCAAAAGCTGATCCACGAACGGCGGAAGGAACGCGCCGAAGAGATCGTCAAGATTCACAAAGAGATTGCGGCCTATATCGCCATGAAGCGCGGCGATGTACCGAGCCTGTCCGCGCTCAAACAATCCCCTGAAAAAGCCAAGGCGAAGATGAAGCTCCGCGCCCGCGAGCGCGGTGATGAGACCCGTGCCCGTGAACGCCAGCGCGAGCGGACGCGGGGACGCGATCCGGATCGGGGACCACGATTTTAACGAGTAGAAAGGAGGTCGCCATGCGACACACACTCATGCTGAACCTGGACGAGAACCATGCTCGTCTTCTTGAAGACCTGCGCCAGCACTTTCATCTGGCCGCCGAAGACACGGTGCGGCTGGCCATCCGGCTCACCCACGCCCGGCACAAGGAAAAGCCGGATGTGCTGGTGCCGGAGTTCAAGCCGCGCGCCGCCAAAGCACGCTGGCTCGATGATGACGAAAGCGGGCCGTGCTGATCAGAACAGCGACATCTGGCGCGCAGCCTCCTTGCGCGCCTTCCAGTCCTTGCTCTGTGCCGCTTGGTCTAGCCAGGCGCGGACGAAGGCATCGGGCCCACCATGCTCGTCCACGATTCCGGCAGGCAGAAAGTGAGACTTATAGCCTGTCTCCGTAACCGGGATGATCTGCCCCTGCTCAACGTGGAGTTCGATGTGATCGACATCCCCGTGCCAGCGGCGTTTGCGGTAGGTGATCTCCACCGCTACGCCGTCCCAGCGGATGCTGGATGTGATGGGGGCGCTCATGCGCGCCCCGCATCGTTGGCGGTTTCAGGCGTATCGTCCAGCGGTAGGCGCAGGACGATCCGGCCATTGATCGGGCAGGTTTCAAGCTGAAGCGTGTAGCCCCGCCCGTCCTTATGCCGCCATGCGGCTCCGACCTTGTTCCAGAAGGATTTCTCGCCTTTCTGGGTGACGTGCCAGGCCAGATAATCCGGGGCGTTCAAGGGCTGGTTTGGTATGGTGTTTTCGCGTGCCATGGTTTTTTCTCCTTTGCTTGGGGTTGGGCTTGCTAACGCCCTCCCGACAGGTCGGAGCGAAGGATCAGGCTTCATGTTCAACACGGAATCTTGGAGCGGGCAGAGCATTGAAGGCTGAGCCGCTTCGGCCAGGGATTTAGGGCTTCTACTGCAAGCCCCATCGCCCAAGCAGGATAGAGAAGCCGGAACGGCAAAAAACGCTGCCAGACCTGCACGGGCCGCGTGGTTAGAGACTGGCGCTGCGCGCTCACCTTCGGAAATTCTGCGCTCTGGAAGAGCCGCGCCGTGGTGGCATCCGCATAGGCGGGGCTATCGGCCTTTCAGCCTCCTGCCAACGGACCAGAGCACATCAGCCAAAGCGGTATTCCCGCTTTAAAACCGATATCACCGTCTCAAGCGTATCGCTCCATTCCATAAAAATCGCCTCCCGACCCATCAGGACCTTCATGGGCCAATGATGGTGTGCGCGGGCCGAAAGGCCCTGAGCGGTTCGGGGCCTCCTTGAAGAAAAGGAGGATAGCGATGAAACTCGTTACCCGATTTGAAGCGGCATCCCGCAGCACGGCTGAATTGCATGGCCTCTTGACCGAAGCCTTCAATGCTTTCGCCGCCGCTCCGCGTGGCAGCCAGCAACGCCGCGATGCTCTCCAGAGCATGCGCAATATCGAAGATGAGCTTGGCGCACGCACGCCTAAGCTCTAACCACACGCGGCTGGCCGTCGGGCCAGTCGCCCTTGGTGGAACCTCGGGAATCAACTAGACTTGTTCGAAACTCAGATCATCTTTCTTGAAAGGTTTAAATCGAAAGTGTTGTTGTCCGAATTTCCACCCCACATGTTTGAGCGCCTCCCGAACGAGCCATTCCACTATGGTGATTTCCCAGAACTAAGCGCGGGCGTAGAATATTTCCGTAATCTGATGGGTAAGGGCGAGTGGGAGGCACGGCGCGAAGCCGCAGCGTGGAGATTCTACCGTTCGCTCGTCGGAGAGTATCAGGACCCTACAGGCGAGGGACGTTTCTATGGCGCCGAGGACTTGTTTGCTTGGTATCTCTTCTTGGGCGAGGCATTAACGGATCATCCGCAGAATTACGAAGTCTTTTATGGTAGCCGCGTGGTTCCAATACTGGCGGCGATTGGAAAAAATCGCGAATTTATACCTCATATTGACGGCTTCGAAGAGCGCGCAAGACGAATTCTCGGTCCAGATAAGGCTCAACCTAACGGTGGACTCTTTGAAATGCTAGTTGCGCTTGCCTATGCGCGTGACGGGAGGAAAGTTGCGTTTCGCCCTGAAGAACCTGGCCGAGCGAAAACCTATGATCTAGACGTAAACTCTCAGGGAACTGAGTGGGCGGTCGAATGCAAGCGGCTCGAAGCTGGCGAGTACGTAGAAAGCGAACGGCAAAGAAAACGTGAACTTTGGATGCCCGCCGCTCGCATGATAATTCCAACAGGACGCAGTATATACGCAAACGTAGATTTTTCGGTGGAACTCGCCAAAGTTCCAGATGATTATTTTTTGAGGCGAGTTTCCGACTTCCTTAGATCAGGAAAAGATTCAGCGGTGTGGTCGGACGACTATGCCTCCGGGGTGATGGGTGATCTTGATCTAACACCGCTTCAAAACGCACTTAAAGATGGATATATTCTATATCCCGGACCCGTATACAATAAGCTTCTTACGGGAGCATATATTCGATATGACACACTGAACACGATTCAGAAAGTTACATTTGCCGAAAATCCGCACTTCATTGATCAAATTGAGCAAGCAGTCGTTCTGCGCACGCGTAGCCTTTCAGGAGACGCTGTGGAAAAGAAAGCTCGGGATATTAAGAGGAAGCTTGTTCAAGCGAACAGGCAGCTTCCAGATGACCGCCTTGGCGTTATTCACGTTGGTATTGAAGCACTGGGAGATGACGTAATCGAACAGCGCCGTTACACAAAGATCATGGATACAATCACCAATTTTGATCCCGAAGGTAAGCCGTTATCGTTTATCTACTGGCACTATTTTGCGCCTGAAGCATCGCCTGAGGATACTTGGGCGATTGACGAAACATTCCAATGGCGCGGCATCCGTGGTGATAATCGGCCCCTAGCTCTTTCCAGCCTGATTCTTCCTTCCGAAGCAGCAGGACGTGCGGGCATGCATTGGGATGGAACACCGAATATCCCATTCAAGGGCTAGACGTAGCAATTGTCTAGGGTGCGGTAAACGGCTGGCCGTGAGGCCAGCCGAAATTTTGCTCCTGATCGGAGCCGCCTTACGCGGCGACTCCTTCGCTCTGCTGCTCTTCGTCGATGAGCGGTTGCAGGCCATGGAGGAAGTCGGCGGCGCGCTGCGCGTGGGCGGCGGCGGCAAAGATCGCGCGCTTGTCCTCCTTCAAAACCTTCAGCCAGCTTTGAATGTAGGCGGCATGATCGGTGCCAGGTTCGGGGGTCAGCTCCAGATCGGCGCAGAGGAAGGCCGCGCCCAGCTCGGCAACCAACTCTTCACGGGCATAGCCTTCATCGCCCCAGCGCTTGCGCCCAAACTCGCGGTCAAGGCGGCTCTTGTGCTTCGTCCAGTGGGTCAGCTCGTGGGCAAGCGTGGCATAGTAGGCCTCGGGGCTGCGGAAGGTCTCGAAAGCTGGCATCTGCACATGATCGCTGCCGCCGCTGTAGTGAGCGCTGTTCCCGCCATGGCGAATGTCTGCGCCAGTATGGGCGAAGAATTCTTCCGCGTGGCTGATCCGTGTTGCGGAATCAATGATGGCTTCCGGCTTTGCATAGTAGTGCTCGGGCAAGCCCTCGATCTGCTCGACGTTGAAGACGCTATATCCCTTCATGAACGGGATTTTGCGCTCTTCCTCTGATCCGTCGTCCTGTTCCTCGGTCTTGGTGATGGTGTTCGCATAGACCACCAGATTGCCGCGCTCGCCCTTCTTGACGTGCGCGCCAAGCTCCTTGGCCTGTTTGAAGGTCATCCAGTACGGCGAGAGATAACCAGCCTCGACACTTGCCCCCCAGAGCATCAGCACGTTGATTCCGTTGTAGGGCATGCCGTTGTGGCGTAGCGGCTTGGTGATCTTGCCTTCAAGGTTGCCGCTGCTCCACGGCTTGAGCCAAGAAAGCTCGCCTTTCTCCAGATCGGCAATGATCTTGTCGGTCACTTTCTGATAAACATCTGCTTTCATGTAATTTTTCTCCTATGTTCGGTTGCACATGCAACCGAACTGCCCCTCTGGCGAAGAGAGGGGGGAGGCCGTCCAGACCGAAGGCCATGGGAATGGGTGCGGGCGCAGCCGTAGGCGAGCCACGGCCCATGGCCTTCGCCCGTAGCTTTGCTACGGGCTTGGTCTTGACGGGTGATGGGCCATCAGGCCCCAATAAAAGAAAAGGATGTCAGCCGTTCACCGCGCAAGGGATGGACGCCGAAAGGCCGAGACTGACCTGTCAGGCTCGGTTCACGACAGCCCGGCCCGAAGGGTGCGCCAGAACTTCCGAGATCAATCGCTCGTACCCTCACGATCAACGCTGCCGTGCTCAGCGTACGCATCAAGCAGCGCTTGCACGTATTCTCTGGTACTGGAGGTCATGTGTCCCAAATCCGGCCAAGCAAAGGGTGCCGTCATACAGGTGCCCTCCAACTCAAGCTCCACACCCAGCATATTCGCCACTGCTATTACCTCTTCGGGCTCTTTGCCTTCCGGCCAAAGGTCCTCATCAAGAGTAATCCAGGCATCATTATCATCGTCTACGGAAATCTCCGCGAGCAAAGCGCCGAGCCTTTCGCCGGGGGTACTGGCATCTTCGACCAGCGCGGCGCGGAGGAGCAGGACAATATTCTTCTTGCTCAAGGCAAGCCTAGACCTTGAATCCACAACATCGATCCTCGGCTCGGGACGTTTCTGCGTCTTCGACCACTCAACGGGTTTCGGCTCGGGAGTGCCGTCTTCGAGCCAAAAGGGCGACGAGAAGATATCTATGGGGGATGCACCGCATCCTGGGCAATGCCAAAGACTCTCTGCGAGCTGCGCGCCGCTGATCTTGCTTTCGCAATGCAGGCAGTACCACATCGCAACTCGATCACCATGTATGGGGTGAACAATTTCGCCGTTCATATCCGGCTTGGTGGCGCGCCTCGGCCAGTCTGACGCAATCCGCGACCGCATTTTCGTCGCCTCTTCATCGGCAATTGCGAGCGCTGCGCTCAAAAAGCTACGCTCATAGACAGGCGGCCTACCGGAGTGGCTTTCCTCAACTTCAACAATGGGCTGGGAGAACTGCGCTTCCCCGATCAGGATACGCCATCCGTTACCCTCCATAAGAACGTCGCCGATGGATTCGAAGACGCGATATGCGTGACCCTCTATTCTACCCTGACGTATCGGCTCACCGAGATGCCGTAACATCAGACACTCATTTCCGCCCGTGTTTTCGCCTAAGCTCGGATGAGATTTCATCACAAAATCCCGGACGCTTGCCAATTGCTCAGCGCTTGGCACCCAACCTTGCTTCTCCTTTACTGCCAGGCCCGCCCAATGGGGAAAGTCCAGCAGTTTGGCGATCTCGTTGAGTGCTTCATGTTTTGGCAGACGGTTGGCGTGCGCATACCGTTTTGCCAGATGTTTTAGTTCTGTGATTTGGTTTTTGTTGGTCATGATCCATTTCCAAAATGGGATCTGACTAGGTGTCCGCTACTAACCAGATCCCACAAGTGGACTGGAGTTGATAAAATTTTGGATGAGGGTGCTGCATCGCTTTGCGTGGCGGACACACCGGCATGCACCAAAGGCCGACTTCAAAGATGCCTGAAATTGTGAGGTGCGTCAAGCCTGTAATCAGGGTCCTTGCAAGCCGCGCCGCGAGACTGCCGCCAGAATTTTCTGGTTGATTTTGACCCGTGTCGCCATCTGCTTCGCGCTCAAATTGCGCTTACGCATTGTATCTTGAAGAAATCCATACTCCCAATCATTCAGCAGGTTTCTTTGGCGGAAGAAGGCAATGCAATCGGCGTTCAACCCTTTCTCCGGGTCCTTCCTTACACGCTTCACGCCTGCGAAGATCAAATCCGAGCGGAAGCCCAGGAACCGCTTGACGCAAACATTGCCGACTTCCGCGCTGTGTCCTGTCACGCGGTTATGAATTTCGCAGATCTCAATGATCGGATAATGCCCGCACAGGCACGTCTCAGGCTCATCGGCTTCGATGATATCAACCAGAGCCCATTCTTTACGCGCAGTCTCCCAATCGCTCGCCTCACTTAGGGCGAGGATTTGCTGGCTAAGCTGCTTGAAATTGTACCCTTCACTCATGATCAGACACGCTCCTGTATCAGGCCAGCCTCGGCAATGAAGGGCGTGCGCACGTTTCTGTAATCCATCTGATCGGAGAAGACCATCAAGTGCTGCTTGGCGCGGGTTAAGCCAACGTAGAACAAGCGCCGCGCTTCATCGAATTCTTCTTGAGTATCAGCCGTCCAATGCGGGATTTGGCCTTGGTTGGCGTGAACGATGGCCACGGCTTCAAACTCCCGCCCCTTGGAATTGTGGAGCGTAATAAGCTTTATTGCTGCCTTTGGATCGGCAAATAGGCCCAGATCAGAGATTTGGAGATTGGCGATATCGATATTGTTGCGCTCCATATCCGTGCGCATCTCGCCAACAGAGCGGATAATGGCTTGCGCTGCCAGCTCATTGATCCATTCGCCATCCCGCAAGATAGTGGCAACCGCCTGCGCGCTCACCTCCAGCCAGTCCATCCCGCCGGGATGATGGAGGGCCAGACGCTGCGCCTCGTAGACAAGGGCCAATGCCGTGCAGCGCCCGGTATAGGTGAAGATATCAAAGCGCGGCGTACCCATGGCTTCGCTGGCCAGGTGGAAGATTGCCTTCTCAACGCCGGGTAGAGCGTCCAATGTCTCGGAGGCTACGCATGCGCCAAGCTGCTCGGCCAGATGGGCGTAGACACGCCGCCTCTGATAGGGCCGCGCGCCAGGACCAAAGACGGGGATATCCATCTCGCGCAGCCTTCTGGCGATGGGGATGAGATGCCGCCACCATGGAGCAAGCACGGCAGCGTTCCCAAGAGCGATGCCCCTTGCCTCAAGCATGGGGATGAAGTGATCGGTGATCGCTTCCCTCGGGTTGGCAACATGGCGGTACTCGACCCTGCCTGCGATCAAAGCCGCATCTCCGGCAGAGACCATTGGCGGAACCCGCGCAATCAGCGCTTCTGCCGGGACGATGATCTGCGGCGCACAGCGGAAATTGCCGCTTAAGGCAATGTCCTGCCGCGCCCCGATATCATTCGAAAACCCGCGCGCCAGATCAGGCCGCGCGCCAGCGAAGGCGTGGATCGATTGGTTTTCATCACCGACAAGGAAGAACTGCGAGTTGATCTGCTCTTGCAACCTACGCAAAATCTCAATTTGGATGTCGGTCGTATCCTGAAATTCATCAACCAAAAGCCATGCAAAGCGCGACGAAAGTCCCGCCGTGACGAAGGGGTGTTCTTCCAGTATGCGAAGCGAATAGTATAGGATCATCGAAAAATCGATGAAGCCATTGCGAAGCATTAGCTCCCAAAAGCGCCGCGCAGAGCGCTCGTTCACAATGCCGCTTTCGGTGCCGACGCCGACGGGGTTTCCGCCAATCCCCATCCTGACCGATGCATAGTCTTCAAAGGTGCGAAACTGGACGGCGCGGTTTTCTTCTTCCTCAACCGCCCGCACCAGGCGGTCAAAGAAGCGCATCTCCCGTGTTAGAATTTTGAAGTTCTGAGGAAGCTCGGGCAGCATCCAGACGAAGGGTCGCAGGATAAACCGGATGCAAAAAGAGTGGATGGTCGCGATTTCGCAGCGATCGACAAGTGCGTTGGTGCCGAACTGCTTGATCCGGTATTCGATTTCATCAACGGCGGCGTTGGTGTAGGTTATGCAGCCGATTGATCTTGGCGTGCCTTCCACCTGTTCTGCGAGTTTGAGGAGCTTGGCAATAATCACGCGGGTTTTGCCGCTGCCGGGGCATGCCGAGAGCATGATATTGCCCTGGTGTTCGACGGCGCGGCGCTGATCCGGGGTGAGCGAGATCATGCATCCAGCCAGTCTATGGCGGCTTGAATATAGGGCGGAAGCTCGGTGCACTGGTCCGCGTAGCGGGCAGCAACTTGCGCAAAGCGCGCTTTGCCAAAGCGCTTCGCCGTGTTCAGCACCGCTCCACCTAGATCGACCAGCAGGGCCGCGCGCTCATCGGCATCTAGCGCACCGCCTTGGAGGCTGGCCAGACCATCGCGAAGCCGCTGCGTTATTTGCGGTGCGCCAAGCGCCTCGGTGGCAGCGATAAGCATGGGAAGTGTCCCCTCGCTGACAAGCTCGCGCTCGAAGGTGGTCGCCCCTGCAAAGACGCGGACATAATCCCCCTCAAGCGCTGCTAGGTCAGGCGCATCACCCGCGACGTTGAACTCTTCGCCCGCATCGGATGGCTTGAGATCGGCATCGGCCACAATGGCGCACTTCTTTTCAAGCGAGCCTTCTTTAAAGAGCGCGGCATAGACATCGAAGTGGACACCGTAGATGGCGGTTACGGAGATGCCACGCCGCTCCAGCTCCGCACCGTGCACTGCCTTGACCATCGCCGGGATCAGAAAGAGCTCAGCCGGACCCTCGACCAGCATGACCTTCCGGGCGAAGAGCAGATTGCTCTTGGTGGCATCCAGGTAGCGCTCAAGGTCGGCGATAGCGCCTGCATCCAGAGCGTCGTTCTTCGCGAGGTTCGAAGATACGACGCTCGCATCATGTCGTTTGGTCAGGGAGATCAGCGTGTTGAACGGGGCCAGCGAGGTGATCTGCGTGGAGTGACTGGTCAGGATCACCTGCACGCCCTTATCGCGCAGCGCGATAAGCAAGGATGCCTGGAGCTGCGGATGAAGATGCGCCTCGGGCTCTTCCAGAAGAATTAGCTGGCCAGCGGATTGCGCCTTGGCGCGGCGGCGCTCCAGATATTCGAGCAGGATCGCAATATAAAGAATGTTGTTCATCCCGAGCCCGTTCCGCCCGGGCTCGAAATCGGTGAGCGAAAGATCGGAGAGCAGGATTTTTAAGTTTCGGATGATCGCCTGAAAAGTTGCCGCCGAGAGGCCAAGCCTTGATCCCATCTCGAAGGCCGGACCGGAGACGCCCCTGAAGGACGTATCAATTGCATTGGATACTGCCGCAATCGTAGCAGAGGCTGCGATCTGCTGATTGGCATCATCCAAGATGTCGATCAGAGCATCCTGCTCGGCCTTATCGATGTCAAAGGCCTCAATCAGGCGCGAAAGCGGAGATGTCCGGCTATTCCGAAGCTCGGTTTCAACATCACGCAAGGCGGGAAGATTGACCACGAGGTAGGATTGAAGATCGGCAAAGCGGACGGACTCGCCGACATTTTCATCATTCCAGGAAATATCGGCAAGATCGATGGCAGGATTACCCCCACCTTTAAGCTCCCATGCATAATCTTCCAGGGTGAGCGTGCCGGGTTCAATCTCTCCGTTTTCAAGTTGCTCGCGCACGCTCGGCTTGGGCCGGAAGCGATAGAAGATGCGTGCGCGGTTGGCCTCCATCTTCCAGGTCGCAACCAGCGCCTCTTCGTTGACGATGCCTTGGAAGCCAACGAGTTCTATGCCTATGAGGACTTGGCTTGGATGAGAGATATCAACTGATGTGTGGATGTCTTCGCGGATCAGGTTGCGGAAGACGGATGGCAGGGTAACATCGACGCACATTTGGATGGCGCGCAAAATCGCCGTCTTTCCCGTATTGTTCTCGCCAATGATGCAGGTCAGATCATCCTCAACCGCAATGTCAACGTCACGCAGCGCGCGAAAATTTTTAACGACGATCCGTGATATTTTCATTGCGGTAATCCACTAATAGTTATTCCAGTGACTTTAGTATACGGTTGCAGGCGATAAGCTCCAAAGCAAGCAGCACGGCCACGTGAAGCGTTGATCCTTGGGGATAAGGTATCGGCTGCATACGTTAGTATGCTATGCGCAAAGCTGGCTACTCCCCCCATTTGATACGTGGCTCATAATCCAGCTCCGGTACTTCTTCATGCTCGGCGAGCAGGTCGCGGTCGAAGATCGGCGAAGCCGCGTCCCACTCCACGCGCGGCGTGACGTTGCGGGTCGCAAAGATGGGCGCGGCAAAGACGAAGCGCTCATCATAGCGCTTGTAGATCGTATCGAAGAAGCGCTCGACGCGCAGCGGGCTCGCCTCGTGCGGGAAGCTATCCAGCAAGCCGCCGATATTCGGCCCGCTTGTCTCAAGCAGGCTCAGCGCGACGGCCTCATACTTGCTAATCGTATCCCGCAAGTCTGTGCGGCCCTCTAGTTGGCAGAAGGCCTGGTGATAGCGGACGATGCCATCCACGGGCGTCCCGTCTTGCTCCAAAGCCACGTCATTGTCTTGCAGGCCGGGATCGCTGCCTCTCCGGTGCGCGCGAAAGACGGAGAAATAACCGATCACAAGCGCGGCGTAGGTCATGTGCAAATTGGTGCACTCGCCGACAGCCTCTTCCATGCGGTTGGTCAGGTTGCGAAAGGCATTGCCTGTGCTCTTGCAGGAGATGGCAATCACGGGGCCGATGCCGGGCTTTTCGACCACGACATCCACATCCTTGGTCTTCAACCCGCCGAGCACGGTCGCCTCACTGCCGCTGGCTGCGCTCTGATCGTGGCTCAGAAGCCAGCGCGTGCCCTTCTTCTCGGCCCTGAACGGCGGGTGCGGGGTAATCTCATGGGGCAAAAAGCCGCCTTCCAGAACAAGGCGGCAGGCGACATACCAGTGGATGGGCTTGACCACCTTCTGGCTCTGGGTCTTCTCCAGAGAGGTTGCCAAATGATGGAAGGTTTCTTCCGTGCCGCGCCAGTGACAAATCTTCCAGTCTTCTTTGGTGAAGTTATCAAGCGGTTTCATAGTGCCGCCAGGTCTGAAGCGCCGAAATGCCGCTTTGGAGAATGTCCTGATCAAGCCCGGCCAGCTCGGCCTCTTGCGGGATCAGAACATTGCAGGCTTCGCGCGGCTCGAGTTTGAGCATGCCCCCGCCAAGCGGATGCCCCTCAATCTCGCAAGAAAGCTGGAAGAGCGTGGATTCCTGTGCCGCCAGAACGCGCGGAAGTTTTGAGCGGTCTTTCAGGGTTACGGCATGGACGGAATTGGTGCAAGACGCCCTGGCCGCGTTCTGCACGAAGGCCACCTTGCGGCCCGACATATAGCTCAAGAAAAAATCCGGGATTTTAACATCCGGCACGACATACCATGGATCGCGCACCCGGCACTTATAGGCGCTTGCCGCCTCCTTGGCGCGGGATGTACGCAAGTATTTCTTTAACCCCGCCGGAAGCTCCATCTCCTTGTTGAGACGCAGCAGAAAGCTTTGACGGTCTTCCCGCTGCCAGCGCTGAATAACGGAGGCATTGAGCTGCTTAGCCGGAAGCGCGCGGCTGTTACGCACGCTCGGGAATAAAAGCTCTTCCGGGATGGAGAAGCGCTCGACATCGGAGGGCCGCAAATGAAAGAAGTCGTTCGCGCCGGAAACGTAGCCGATATTGATGGAAGCGAAGGCCCCGAAACGCTCGGTGGTCTCGTCCTTGGCGATGCGCTCGTAAAGATCGCGGGCAGAAGCTGGCATGAGGAACGGGCGCAGGCGCTTATTCCACAGCCCGCGCCAATCGCTCAAACCAACGCGGATTGCGGGCGCTGGTGGGCGCTCCGAATACGAGAAGGTCTCCAGCGGCGTGAAGCCGATGTGATCGGTTTGGCCGCCCTTGCCATCTGCGTAGAGAAGCCAGCAATCCTCCGAGAGATCGGGGAAGAGCTTCTTGCGCACGGCGATGATCTGGAGCGTAGAGAAGTTGTCAGCCAGATATTCGATCAGCGGGGCCGAATATGGCGCGTGCCCGATCTCGGCAGGAACGACGAAGGCCATGCGCCCGCCATCCTTTACAAGATGAGCGGTGGCCACGAGGAACATCGGCCAGGAGGATGCGAGAGCGTTGAAGCGTGCTCCAAGGTCGTTGCAGAGCGCGATGGCGCGCTTGCGCACAGGGCCCTTGAAGAGCTGGTAGCGGATGAAGGGCGGATTGCCTGCCGCGCATTCAAAGCGCTCTTCGGTGCTCCCGGCCCATGAGAAGAAATCGCCCTCATGGATCAGAGCGCCGGGAGCGCGCTGCATGGCGATGATTCCGGCAGCCGGGTCCTGTTCGATGCCCACGCTCTTGGCATGGCCTGCAATGAAGCGCCCATCACCGCAGGAGGGATCAAGAAGGCGGTCATCGGGTGATCGGACAGCCCAGCTCAGCAGCGAGCGGACGACCGGATCAGGGGTGTAGTATGCCCCCTTCTCCTTGGCTCCGTCTTCGGCGCGCGAGCGGTATCCTCCGTGGGGGTCGGCCTGCATCGATGGAAACTGCCCGTTGCTTGGTGTTCTAGGGATGGGGGATACAAGATGCGGTAGATTCGGTCCAGAGGCCCTGTGCGACAGAGATCATGCGCGGCAATGGCTTACAGGCAGGTTCAGCCATGCGCGTGGTGAGGGCGTCGGAGGGCGACGCAGCACGCTCCGTTGGTCGGCGGGATGGCTCCAAAGGCAAGGGATGCGGCGATCCGCTCCCGTCCTGGTCGCACGCAAAGCCCGTCTCCATGACATGGCGCGCATCCAAACCGCGAAAGGGTTGGTCTCCATGAAATGGTCTGGATGACATCCTCATGGGGGTATCGGTGGGAGCAGGAACGCTCCCCTGATTGGTGATCAAACGGGCAGCCGTTTGTGCATGGTTCGGTGTTGGTGGAGAGGCACGTCTCCAAGTCCAACGAGTGGGTTGTCAGGGGGCGCGATAGCCCCTTGGCTCGATGGGTTGGTTCCAAGGTAAGGGCAGCTACGAAGTGCTCCCTTCCTGGTCTCCATGAAATGGTGGTGATTGAACGGCCACACGTTCTACTGGCTCTGAGAGTGGGCTTCACGCCCTGATCTGAGCCACTGGCCGGGGGGATGCAACGGGGGCGCGCAAGTCTGAAAGACTGGAGCGGGCCCCCTTGCCAAGATGTGAGTGGTACTACCACGCACACATCTTGCATCTCAGAGGCTTCGTTCCGTCTACCGCTCTCGGGTGCCTTCCGCTGCCGACCTAGGCCACCAACAACGTGCCGTTGGCAACCAGTATGTCTTCATCAGTCGTCATCGTGGTGTTGCCTTGGAGGCGGATAACATTATCCCAGCCATACTGCGTTCCAGTGCCATCCCGGTCTACTGCGAAGTTCGTATTGTAGACTTGCGTTACCTTAACGAAATCACTCAAGGCATCAGTCAGCGGGTCATAATCCGAAAGAAGCGCCGAAATATCAATTGTTTCACCAGCACTTTCGTCAAAGTCATAGACATAAGCGAGATCGCTGTCGTACGTTGGAGTTTCTTCAGCCACAAAACTATCGACGCCATCGCCTCCATAAAGCAAATCAGTACCTTCTCCAAAATATAGGATGTCATCCCCTTTTTGACCATGCAGCTCGTCTGATCCAGCGCCACCGTGCAATCTATCATTTCCGGTATCGTTCGTATAACCTAGCCCTGAGTCTCCATAAATGTAATCATTGCCATTCTCTCCATAGAGAACGTCATCGCCTGACCCACCATGAAGATAATCATTGCCGTCATTGGCATAGAGCACATCATCACCGCGTCCGCCACGAAGTTGGTTTTGGCCTGAACCGCCGTAGAGGATGTCATTGCCGCCATAAGTGTAGTTGGTTTCATCCAAGCTAAACCCATCACCATAAACAGCCCCACCATCTCCATCTCCGGCATAAAGCGTGTCATTGCCTTCCTGACCTATGATCGCATCGCCGCCATCCTCTCCGTAAAGAGTGTCATCGCCTTCGCGGCCATATAGGTAGTCGTTACCCGCGCCAGCATGAATGATGTTGGCTCCTGCATCGCCAAAGAGGTAATCCTTATAGTCGGTTCCGATTATGTTTTCGATACTTGATAGCGTATCGCTTCCACCAAGCCCGTCAGTTCCGGTTGAATTAAGATAAAGGTAAACATTCGCCCCGGCTGTTGAGCTTGCGTAGCTCACGGTGTCTATTCCATCTCCGCCGTTGAGTATATCGTTTCCTGCGCCGCCAATCAGCGTATCGTTTCCAGAAGCACCATTGATAATATCATCGCCCCAGAAGCCGTCTATCATGTTATCCTCGGCAGAACCCAAAATATAGTCAGCGAAAAGACCGCCAAAGACATTTTCGATTGAGCTCAATGTATCAGTGTCCCCGAAACCATCCAGCAGGGTGAGCGCAGCAACCGTATTCGTGCCGTCATAGGCCCATGATGCGCTGGATAGATTCAGGATTGAGCCAGTGCTGCCGCCCGATATGAAAAGCGTATCGATTCCCGTTCCACCATCAATTGTATCATTCCCAGCATCACCGTTGATTGTGTCATCCCCGTCGCCTGCGAGGATTTCATCATCACCGCCCCGGCCATAGAAGATATTGGCAGATGCATCACCGCTCAAACGGTCATCATAGTTTGACCCATGCGCGCCCTCTATCGATGTGAAGGTGTCATCGGTCGTTCCGTTTCTCGACCGATCAGCAGATTGCGTCGTAAGATCAACCCAAACAGACGAAGCCATGTTCAGGTAATCCACACGGTCTTGACCTGTTCCGCCATCGATCTGAGCATTATAGGCACCGAGCGCAATATAATCGTCATAATCCGAGCCGATGGCGTTTTCGATATTGGCCAGCGTGTCGGTCCCATCACCGTAGGCGCTACCGTTATACAGATCGATGCTCATCGCCTGGGTTGCGTTCTCATAAGATACGGTATCGCTGCCCGGCCCACCGTCCAGATACTCACTCGCAATTGTGCTGACCAGAGTTTCGTTCACAGCATCAAGCGTGAAATACATTGTGGCCGTGGATACGTAACCATCGGCGTCTTCAACGTCGTACTCAACGGCCACGTTTGAGACTGCCGTGTTCGCTTCTGGCGTCAGCTCAAAATTGCCGTTGGCATAGAGCTTGAACTGCCCAAGCCCTGAGATATAGGTGTCCTGGGCTACAGCGGACATGGTAAACCCGTCCGGGTCGTAGTCTACGCCGTTGCCATTATCGGCAAAGACGTTGCCCGAGATAACGGTATCTTCAAAACCATGCAGTATGTCATCTTTGAGGATGGGGTTCTTGTTCGGATCAAACCCCGGTGTTGGCGGTCTGAAAGTAAAGCCATTATCCTTTACCCAATCCAGCTCATAAACAACGTCCTGAACAACGATGAACTCAACACCAGCCGAACCAGAACCCTCGCCGAGATACTGACCGATTGCGAAATTGGCATTGGTCTGGTCGTCATAGCCTTCTACAGAAGCCTCAAGGAACCAAGTCCCGCTTGATTCATAGAGGTATATGTCATCCGTATAGAAGACGTTCGGCACAACGATGAAATCCACTCCGCCTGCATCATCAATTGTGAGGTCCGCGTAGGTGCCTGACCAGCTTCCGAGATACAATTCGTAGATATCATTGCCGTAATCACCATCGGCGTAGTCATATCCGCCACCGCCGCGAAGGACATCATCTCCATCGTATCCGAATAGATCATCCGAGCCGAGGCCACCGTCCAGAATATCTTCGTGATCCCAGCCATAGAGAAAGTCTCCGCCGCCATAACCGAGGATATGCAGTGGGTTTGTTGTGGAGTAGGTATCGCCGTAGATAAAGTCTCCGGAAGATGTCCCGTTTACCGTTGTGTAGGTCACGCTTGGATACTCAAAGTCCGGAATATCTACCGACGATGGCGGGATAACCGGGCTGTCATCATAAAATGCGAAGTTTGAAGCTGAGATGCTGGCCGCGTTGGTGTTCAAGAGCGTGATGAACGGGTTGATGCCATCGAGCGTAATGAGCAAGTCCTCGCCCTGCTCGATCAACGTTAGATCAGATATACCCGAAGCTCCGGTAACAATGCGCGTATCAAGCGTGTCTTGCGTAGGATCGAAATCGGTGATCACCGTGGCGCTGTTTTGCGCCTGGAGCACAAAGACATCACTGCCGCTGCCGCCCGTGACGGTATCACCGCCCAGCCCGTAGTAAATCGTATCATCGCCGCTGCCGCCCATCAGCGTATCTGCTCCGTTGCCGCCCGTGATGATGTCGGCTCCGCCAAGGCCGTTGAAGAAGTCATCGATGCTGTCGCTGGCTTCCCACACATCGCGCCACCAGCTCGCCTGGACGTCGCTCAGATCGGACGTCCCACTGCCGAGCACGCCATTGGCACTTGATGCGGTGAAATCGTAGAGCGTACCGCCAACATTGACGCTCAAAGCGTTGTTGGTGGTGTTGTGCGTTGCGGTATCGAAGTAGACCGTCACCGAGCCATCATGGATGTCGCCTGGTCCATCCACGCTGAAGGTCGCCTTGAAGCCATCGGCGTAGCTGCCCTTGGTGAAGGTCACATCCCCTGAGGCGATGGCTGGATCAAAGACGATGCTGCCAAGTGTCTCATCGACATGGTACACGTCATCGCCGCCGCGATAGTGGATATCCATCATGCGGAATTCGCGGTAGCCTGGCGTATAGATGGGCGCGGGTTCGCCGCTTCCCCATATTCTACAAAGTGGACAGTATCATTTCCTGCGCCCGTGTATATATCACCCCAATAGGAGCTTTGGCCGTATACGTTACCATCAGTCGGATGATAGCTCGTGAAGCTGGATTGCCAGTTTCCGGCGTTCATAAAGGTGTCACCGAAATCTGTTCCAGAGACAGCGCCCATATGGCTGGATGCGCTCCACAATCCAAAGCCGATCTTGCTCCAGTCAAAGGTTATGCCGTTCGCATAGCCCGAAAGGTCGAGAATATCGGCGCTAACCTGGTCGGGGTAGGTTTGCGTTGGATCAAGGACGACGCGGGACACTGAGATCGCCTCGAAGTTCTCAGGCGTCACCTGAAAGCTTCCGGTCTTATTGAGGATAGCGCCGCTCTCTTGATCAAAAGTCGATACATCATCGAAGGCATCAAAGTGCACTTCATTGGTTTGTTCGGTGCCGTAATAGTTGTGGGTAACGTCAATATGGTACGACGCGCGATCAGAGAAATTGATTGCATCGTTCGTACCAGAGCCAGCTTTGATGATCTCGATACTGGTCAGCGTGTCCGTGTCGCCTCAGCCATCCACAACTGTAGCTGTACCATTCGCATTCATAGTTGCGGTGATGTCACCTGTGCCACCATTTCCCGCGTCGTTGGAGTAGTCAGCAGTGTCACGCCCGTCACCACCATCCAAATTATCGGCCCCTTCGCTCCCTTCAAGCAAATTGTTAGCGTCGTTACCGATCAGGCTATCATCATGAGAGGTGCCGATTGCGTTCTCAATTATGGTTCCATAGGCGATCGCTACGTTGCCCGCATCGTACCCCGCTGTCTCGCCTTGTGATACGGCTTCGGCATCCCATCGCACTCTCGACCCGCTAGTATCTCCGTTCTTTCCAATTGAACTGAAATATCCCTCGCGGAGGTCGATTTGCACGCCGTCGTTGTAACCTGTTGCATCGATGACGTCCGTATCACCGCCCCCATCCCATATCGTGTAGATAAAAGCGTCATTGGCGGTCTCGCCAAATGCTTGACCCGTGCCAAGTTTATAGGTAGTTCCTGTCGTGTTACTGTCTCCATCATCGAATCCAGCGTTCTCGTTTCGGGTGTCTGTGTTTGTTCCGTAGACCTGTTGCAGAGCATAAATATCATACAGTTGGAGCCCCTTAGGAAGAATAAGATTTGATGTATGGGACATGTCTCCATGTAGTTCACTCGAGTCGTTGTACGTGAGGGTCATGATGGAATATTTCTGCGTGCCCTGCTGACCAGTTAGGCCTGCCTCCGTCGTATGCCTAAGGCCAATTGCGTGAGCCAACTCGTGCAAGATGACGAAAGCCCCCGGCTCACCAATCTCTTGCTGTGAGTAGTTAACAAACTCTCTGTCACCCGGCGTTATGGAGTCCCCATCATTGTCAAAAACAATATCTCCGGAACGCTCAGTGCCAGAAGGGGACGCCGCTTTCGCAAGGTCTCCCGATGCTGAAACGTCAGAGTTCCACAGAAAGATTTCTCCGATGGGGTCGACTGAAGAGCTCTGCTCTGCAAACTTCAACTCAGTCACGTCAGAGAATGATGTTCGAAATTTGTCTTCGGGCTGCTCATCGAGATAATATTCCAGGGTCGTAATTTGAGACTCCTGAAGAAACTCCTCCGCGCCATTATTGTTTACGATACTTGTATATTCATTCGAAAATCCCTGCCCAGGATCATTATTGGTATACCAGTAGGTCGGAATAGCAGTAACTATGCTATAGTAAGTAAAGCCTAGCTTGCCGTCTTCGTTGAAGTCGTTGGGGTCTGTCCCAAGCAATTCCTCCAACGCGAGATAATCGGACCAGTCGTTTCCTGAGTTTAAGCTTACCGCATCGTTTTTTGACATTAATTACTCCTTCGGGGTAAATGGTTTTGGAATTGGCCGGCAGTGTTCGGCATCTGCAAAATGAGCGCATTGTGCGGCATGAGCTAAGTGCCGCGAGGAAAGGTGCGCAATGCTTTCTACTTGCTTAGCCAACCCTATTTTTGCTTCGCTAAATATAAAGGGGACTGCAATGTGGTACTGATAGTAGGATTTTTTCAGCCTCGGCCTGTGGATTTGACTTGTAATTGCGCCCAGCAACTCCCCGTTACGTGCGGAGTTTTCGAATACTGACATTTTATATGTGATTAATACTCCGTCCGCTTCAATAATCTCTGAGAGCGGCACGTTCATCTTTGATTTAATTTCAATCCACGACATATTTTGAAAGCTCTTCATGAGCCCCATCTCGACCGCTCGCCGCATGTCGCTTCCCGTGTTGCCGTGCAAGTTATTCCAATCACCGTGCACAACGTCAAAAGAGAAGTATATCGTGGGTGCGCCTTCGAAAACCTGACTGGGGACTATTCTTGCACTAATAGAGCTTTCGGATGCGCTGGAAGAGAATGGGTAGAGCTGGATGTAAGACAGTGCTCCAATAGCAATTAGTAGTAGAGGTAAGTATCTTCGCGTCATTATTCAGATTTCTCTTTGCCAACTTAGGAACCGCTAATATGGCACACAACTATCGCGATTACTTCAAATAGTTTCTGTTATCCACAGATTGTATTTTTGGTTATAAGACAATTAGGGAGATGGCCTATTTGCGAGCGGGTACCACACACTATCGCATGTGCCGTCATTTACAGCGCCGTAGGTGTTGGCCTCTTCCCAATGGCCCCAAGAAAGCTGCGAAGTTCGCGCAGACCTCGTCTGATTAGATCGGGTTCTAGCCAATACGGATCATCCACGAAGCTTGGGCGACTTTGGCTAGTTCGGCGCGGTCGCGTGTCTGATAAACCTCGACTTGGCCCGCTGCCTTTCCAGAAATGCGCACAGCTAGATCGATAATCAGGGCGCGGCGCTGTGCTTCGTTCGGCCTAATCAGCAGGCCGGGGGCGATGTGCTCCATATAGTAGTGTAACCTTGGCTGTGCTCGACCAACTCCAGCAGCTCGCGGCCCTGGCAAGTCAGCGAGCCGTCGCCTCCATATAGTGTCCAGCGTGCCCGAAGAGATGCCGATGGATGCGCAGCGCGTCCGCCATGGCAGCGCGGAAGCTCCAGGAGCGATCCCGGACCGTGCCAAGCGAGGTCTTCGTGCTTTCTACCGTTCGCCCAAGCGATGTCATGACCTCGACCTCGCGCAGCACGTTCAGGTAGCGGTACTTAGCTACCTCTGAATGCAGCAATAATGCGGGCTTCATGGCGCTTCTGGCGCTTCGGCTGGGGTTTCGGTCCGCGCCCTGAAACTTATTTCCAAGCAATATCAGTGACGTAATCGAGCAATTTTTGGCAACCTTGGGAAACCCCTGAATCATGCCGATATCCAAGCGCGTGAGGGTTGGCCAACCCTCACCGGACGATCCAAGGGCCGGATAGCCCATCCAGAGAAGAGAAGACCAAGACCAACGCCGGGACCCCCGATTCCGGTGATCAGGAAAGCTGTGTCTCGCGGGAAGGCACGTCCAACGAAGCAAGAAAGGAGACTATAAAGATGTACCCGAACCCGTACCAGTCCGGCGGCCCAAGCCGAAGTCCCGGAGAAGACCTGAAAGGCGGCTTCGCCACCTGCGCTGCGGCCATGGTGTCGATCATCGTCACCCCGGTCTTCTCTGAATTCACGAGCCCGTATGTAATCTGGCTCGCGAAAGACCACTACAGCGGTGAGACGCTCAATTTCATCGCCTTTGCCTGGGACATCATCGCCTGGCCAATGACGTTCTTTGCAGCCCGGTCCGCCATCATCGCGGGCCTCACCGTGGCAGGCGTCTATCTCGCCTACCGCTTAATCTGAACTGAATCCTGAAACCTAAAAAGAAAGGAAACCAAATGCCCAAATACATCCGTGAAGAAGTTGGCAAAGTCTATCGCACCCGGAAAGTCAAAACCTTCTGGGACAAGCTGAAGGAATGGGCCGGAGCAGCCGTTGCTGTTTACGTCGTTCTTTTGGTCATCGCCAATATGGCCAGCTAACCCATCAAGAAAAGGAGGACGCTGCAATGAGGCAGCCATTCCATCTCAAACCGAAACCAAAATCAAAGGAAAGGACGAACAATGAACCATACCCGGAAACCAAAAGGACCGCTCGAATCCCTTGGCGCGGCTATTGCCGATATCATTGCCAAAGGCACGCTAGTGATCCTTGGGATCGGCCTGGTGGCCTTCATCGCCAACAACTGGTGAGCCCCTTGTGATGGCCGCTTCACCTTAGCGGCGGCCATCACCCTCAACCCTTCCACAACAATCAAACCAAGAAAGGAACCCTCATGCACTTTGAGGAACGATACCCCTATGGCTCTGCGCGCTTCGCGGAACCCTTCGAAATCTCCCGCGCCTTCCGGTCTCAGGGCGGCGTGCCCTTCGCCTTCCATCAGGGGCGCAAGCTCTTCCATGCAAAGAATGCTGGCATGCTCCTGATCGGCGGGGCGGGCTCTGGCAAGTTCACCTCTGTTCTCGCCCATCTCATGGATGCTCCAGGCCGGAACGGTGAACCTGCACGCTATGCGATCTTTGATCCAAAGCGCGAGCTGCGCGCAGTGCTGGAGCCATACTTCGCCCACATCAAAGCCCGCGTGTACGAGATCAACCCGTACTTCACGCATGGCGCACAAGGACACACCCTCTCGATCCTGAGCCATCTCACCCCCACCAGCCCGCGCCTCGTGGCTGATTGCCGCCGGGCGGCGCGCACGCTGCTGCCCGAAAGCGGCGGCGGTGATGCCAAGTTCTTCGAGCAAAAGGCGCAGAACTGGCTCGATCCGCTCATGCGGGGCCTCGTGCACATGGATGGCGGAGTATCCCCAACCTCCCTCTATGATCTGGTGGGCATGATCCGCGTCTCGCCGGAGGGCTTCGCCGAAACGGCAGAGATCATGGCCGCGCTTGGCGAGCCTGACCTAACTATCGCCTATGCCGAGATGATGGAGATGGCCGAAGACTCGCGCCGGACTTTCGATTCAGTGATGAGCGAGATTACCAACGGGCTCGCCTTCATGAGCGATCCGCGCCTGCAATCGGCGCTGGTGGCAAGTGAGCATGCTGACTTCACCCTGGACGTGCTCTGCGAGGACAGCGCCGATCCGGTCTTCGTCTTCTTCGTGATGCCGCCGGAGATGACGGTGCAAAACGCAGCGCTCATCCGGCAGTTCTTCTCGACGCTGCGCACCTTGAAGCAGGCCCGGCCCGACGCACCAACGCTCAATCTGGTGATTGATGAAGCTGCCCAGCTCGGGCGCTTCCCGGAAATTGCCGAGTTTTACTCAATTGGGCGGGGGTTCGGTCTGTGTCCGGTTTGCGTCTACCAAGACATCGGCCAAATCCGGAACAACCTGGGCCCGACAGGGGCGATGACGCTCTCGGCCAGCGCCGATCTGGAAGTCTATCTTGGCGGTGGCATCTCCGATCTGGAGACGGCGCGCCATCTCTCCCAGAAGCTCGGCAACCAGACGCTCAGCCTGGATGATCATCTCACCCAGCAGCGGGCAAGCCGCGCCATGCGTGAAGCCATGCATGACGCACTCTTCGGTAAAGGCGGCAATGGCATCCGCACCGGGCTTTCGATGAAGGCACTGTCTTACGAGCGCGGGCACCAGCGTAAGCAGGCGCGGCCTCTCCGTACCCCGGATGAAATCCTGGGAATGCCGCACAGCCAGGCGCTTGTCATGGCCTCGGGCTACGGCATTCCGCCCTTCCTGGCAGAGAAGGTGCCGTATTACGCGCGCACCGAATATCGAGGCCTCTACGGGCCGAACCCGTACTTTGACCGCGATCTTACCAAGGTGGGCCTCGGTCGGCGCTTCGGCGCGAAGGCAAGCGCGCGCGTGATCGCCGAGCCCGTGGCCGAAAGCCATGCGCATCTTCCGCAATACGCTAATGGGCAATGGACATTTATCGACGGATATCGTCCGAAATCCTGAAGTCAAAACCAGCAATAAGGAGAACTAGACCATGACTATGATCGAACGAAACTTCTCGAAACCCGCAGAAATTTGCGCCCCACAACAAAAGGATGATAAAATGAAACTAGAACATACCGCTTTGCCTGCTCAGAGCAAAGCGCACTTCAAGGGAAATGGACGGAACACTGATCCGCGCGTTGCGGATGAATCTTCGCGCACGGTTTTGCCGCGCGCGGGAAAGGATGGTGTTGTTATGCCTGATGATAGCTTTGATGACAGCCCGCAAGCGGGGCCCACGCTCCGCCTGACGGGTGAGGCCAGCGCCAAGCGCTGCTTGGAGGTCGATGTCGATAAGTATCAGAAATATTTGGATGATCCGGCGCTCAGCGATGATCAAAAAGAAGAAATCATCCGCGCCCTTTGGTCGATCATGATGGCCTTCGCGGACCTTGGATTTGGTATCCATCCGATCCAAGAAGCCTGTGGACAAGTGAACGAAACGCTTGATGAGCAAGCGAAAGGGGATTCTAATGGAGACCAAGCCACACATACGAAGATGCATGATGCATTCAATTCGGCAAGCCGCGATGGAAATTCGCGGCCCGCCCAAGAAGAATAAAGGAGTAGATATGCGAGAATTTAATCGCCAACAACATGGGCCGGGCACAATGGCAATCGTATATTGCCGTGTCTCGGACCCAAAACAAACAACGCGCGGTGACGGGCTTAACTCTCAAGAGACCCGTTGCCGCGAGTTCGCCAAATACAAAGGCTACGAAGTCGTCGCAGTCTTTAAAGATGACATGTCGGGGAAGTTTCATGCCCGCCCCGGCATGCAATCCGCCCTTGCCTTCCTTCGGAAGAACCGCAAACACCCTCATGTTTTAATCATCGATGATATCACCCGCCTTGCGCGCGGGCTGGAAGCACATATCAAGTTGCGCTCTGATATCAGCGGCGCTGGCGGTATCCTTGAAAGCCCCTCCATTGAGTTTGGTGAAGATTCGGATTCGATCCTCGTTGAAAACCTGCTCGCTTCCGTCTCGCAGCATCAACGCCAGAAGAACGGTGAGCAAACCAAGAACCGCATGCGCGCGCGGCTTCAGAACGGCTACTGGCCGTTCCAGGCTCCGATTGGGTATCGCTACGAACGCTCCAGCGCGGGCCACGGCAAAGTCTTGGTGCACGACGAGCCCAATGCCTCGATCTTGCGGGAAGCCCTTGAAGGCTACGCCTGCGGGCGCTTTCAGACGCAAGTAGAGGTGAAGCGCTTTCTGGAAGCGCAGCCTGCCTTCCCAAAGGATTTGAACGGTCGGGAGGTGCGCAACCAGCGCGTTTATGAGATGCTGACGCGCTGTCTCTATGCCGGGTATGTCGAGCATGCCGAGTGGGGCGTGAGCCTACGCCAGGGGCACCATGAGGGTCTGATCGACTATGCCACGTTTCAAGCCATTCAGAATCGCCTTACCTCGACAGCCAAAGCGCCCGCGCGAAAGGACATCAGTGCAGACTTCCCCTTGCGCGGGTTTATCCAGTGTGACGATTGCGGCGAGGCGCTGACGGCGTGCTGGTCCACCAGCAAGACGGGAGCCAAGCACCCTTACTATCTGTGTAAGACGAAGGGTTGTGAGAGCTACCGTAAGTCGATCCGGCGTGATCAGCTAGAAGATGACTTTGAGGGTTTGCTGCGCTCGCTGGAGCCATCCAAGGGGCTCTATCAGCTCGCCAAGGCCATGTTCCGGGACATCTGGGATGCTCGCATTGCGCAAGCGGCTGACGCCTCGAAGACGCTCAAGAAAGATATCCACAAGATTGAGACACAGATCGAGGCCCTCCTCGACCGCATCGTCGAATCCACGACCTCCAGTGTGGTTGCGGCCTACGAGAAGCGCATCGGGAAGCTGGAGAAGGAGAAGATTCTACTGCAAGAGACCATGGCAAAATCCGGTCAGCCCGTGCGTACCCTGGAGGAGTCGTTCGAACTCGCACTGCGGTTTCTGTCAAGTCCTTGGAATATTTGGAAAAATAGCTCGCTTCCTTGGCAAAAAACCGTCCTGCGGCTCGCCTTTGCGGAGCCTGTTCGGTACTGCCGGAATCAGGGTGTTCGAACCCCGAAAACTTCCTTCCCCTTCAAGGTGTTAGGGGACTTTTCAACGGCGAAATGTGAAATGGCGCGCTGGGGAGGATTCGAACCCCCGACCCTCTGATTCGTAGTCAGATACTCTATCCAACTGAGCTACCAGCGCGTTGGGGCGGTCTCTATCGTGCGGCGCGGCGGGATGCAAGGGCCCCCCGGACCTCACAGGCCGATGCGCTGTGGGCCCCGGCGCGGCGGCGGCGCGGCCCCGTCGGCGGCATAATCGCGCGCCGGCGCCGCGTCGGCGAAGGCCAGGGTCTTGAAGCGGAAACGGTGCTCGCCCCCCTCGATCCCGTCCGAGACGAGCAGACCGGTCGCCACGTGCTCGGCGCCGCGCAGAAGCCGCACGCGACCGGGCATGTGCCGCACCGCCCCCGGGTCGAGCGCCAGCCCGCCGCGCCAGATGCGCCGCACCGGCACCGAGCGCGTGCCCCAGGCCAGCCTGTAGGCCGCCGCCGCGTCGAACAATTCGCATCCCATGCCGCGCCTCCCTTCGGTCTTTGGCGGACAGTCTGACACGGTCGCGCGACAGGATCACCACACGGGCGCGGCATGGACCGGCCCGCCCCCGGGGCTAGGTCCGCCATGACCATTTTTCCGGAGGCCACCATGGGCAAGCTGATCGACGGCGTCTGGCGGGACGTGTGGTACGACACCGACAAGACCGGGGGGAAGTTCGAACGCTCCGCCCAGGAATTCCGCAACTGGATCACCCCCGACGGCGGCCCCGGCCCGCAGGGCGAGCCGGGCTACCCGGCCGAGGCGGGGCGCTATCACCTCTATGTCTCCTATGCGTGCCCGTGGGCGAACCGGGCGCTGTTCCTGCGCCGCCTGAAGGGGCTGGAGAATCTGATCGACGTGTCGGTCGTCCACCCCGAGATGCTGAAAGAGGGGTGGGAGTTCCGCACCGACTTCCCCGGCGCCACCGGGGACCGCGTCTTCGGCGCCCCCTACCTGCGCGACATCTACCTGCGCGCCGAGCCGGAGATGACCGGCCGCGTCACCGTCCCGCTCCTGTGGGACCTCCAGACCGGGACCATCGTGTCGAACGAATCGGCGGACATCATCCGGATGTTCAACTCCGCCTTCGACGGCCTCACCGGCAATACCGACGATTTCTGGCCCGAGGAGCTGCGCGGCGCGATCGAGCCGGTGAACCGGCGCATCTACGACACGCTGAACAACGGCGTCTACAAGGCCGGGTTCGCCACCAGCCAGGCGGCCTACGACGAGGCGGTGCACCCGCTCTTCGACACGATGGACTGGCTCGAACAGGTCCTGTCGGAGCAGCGCTACCTGATGGGCGACCGGGTGACGGAGGCCGATTGGCGGCTGTTCTCGACGCTGGTGCGCTTCGACCTCGTCTATCACACCCACTTCAAGTGCAACCGCAACTACCTGCGCGACTATCCCAACCTCTGGGCCTATACGCGCGAACTCTACCAATGGCCGGGCATCCGCGACGAGGTCCATTTCGACCATTTCGTGCGCCACTACCATTACAGCCACGACATGGTGAATCCGAACCGGATCATTCCCATCAACCCGGTCCTCGACTGGGACGCGCCGCACGGACGCGGCTGATCACGGCTGCGACAGCCGGTTTGCCCAGCCCCCCCCGCCTGCTATCCCCTGCGGCGACACGTTCGCCCGGAGGATCCATGCGCGCACCCCTGACCGCCCTCGCCCTGATCGCCGCCCTGCCGCTTCACGCGCAGGGTGGGGACGAGGGCGAGATCATCGTTCCCTGCGGCGGCGACTTCGCCGCCTTCGCCCAGCGGATGGAGGAGGCCGCGATCGCCCGCGGCGCCGATCCCGCCACCGCGCGGGCCTTCTTCGACGGCGTGCGGCAGGACCCCGACACGCTCGCCGCCGACCGCCGGCAGGGGGTGTTCTCGTTGCCCTTCACCGATTTCGCCCGCCGCCTCATCAGCCAGAACCGGATGGATCGCGGCCAGGCGCTCTCGCGCGAATACGACGCCGTCTTCGACCGGATCGAGGCCGAATACGGCGTGCCGCGCGGCGTGCTCCTCGCCTTCTGGGCGTTCGAGACCGATTACGGCGCGGTCCAGGGCGATTTCAACACCGTGAACTCGCTGATGACGCTCGGCCACGATTGCCGCCGGCCCGGCCTCTTCCAGCCGCAGGTGCTGGCGGCGCTGGAGCTCGCGTCCCGCGGCGATCTCGACCCCGACACCACCACCGGCGCCTGGGCCGGCGAGATCGGCCAGGTCCAGATGCTGCCCGAGGACATCCTGACCAACGGCGTGGACGGCGACGGCGACGGCCATGTGCGGCTCAAGACCTCGGCACCCGACGCGCTCATGTCGGGGGCGGCGATGCTGCGCGACCTCGGCTGGCGCCCGAACGAGCCCTGGCTCGAACAGGTCGAGGTGCCCGCCGACATGGATTGGTCGCAGGCCCGGCTCGGCGTCCGCCGGACGCCGCGCGACTGGGCGCAGGCGGGGATCGAGCCGCGCTCGGGCGACTTCCTGGCCCCCGACCTGCCCGCGACGCTGATCCTGCCCCAGGGCAAGGACGGGCCCGCCTTCCTCGGCTACCCGAACTTCGACACCTTCTTCGAGTGGAACCAGAGCTATACCTACGTCCTGACCGCGGCCTATTTCGCCCGCCGGCTGGAGGGGGCGCCGGTCTTCGACGCGGGCAATCCCGCCCCGGCCCTCTCCACCGACGAGATGAAGGCGCTGCAGCGCCGGCTGGCCGCGCTCGGCCACGACGTGGGACAGGTCGACGGCATCCTCGGCGCCGGCACCCGCGCCGCGATCCGCGCCGAACAGGCGCGGCTGGGCCTGCCGGCGGATGCCTGGCCCACGCGGGCGCTCCTCGACGCGCTCTGAGGCCGCGCTTGACAGGGGGCGGGGCGGATGCAGGTTCGCCCCCATGTCGCTCGATCACATCCCGGCGGTGCTGACCGTCACGCTCAATCCCGCGCTCGACCTCTCGACCGAGACGGCCGCGGTCGTTCCGGGCCGCAAGCTGCGCTGCGGGCCGCCGCGGCTCGATCCGGGCGGCGGCGGCATCAATGTCAGCCGCCTGGTGGCGCGGCTCGGCGGCGAGACGACGGCCTTCGTGGCGCTCGGCGGCGGCACCGGGATGCGCCTCGTCGCGGCGCTGCAGGACGAGGGGATCTCCACCCGCATCGTCCCCATCGCGCACGAGACGCGCACCTCCCTGTCGGTGACCGATGCGAGCAGCGGCGCGCAATACCGCTTCATGCTGCCCGGCCCGGCGCTCAGCGCCGGGGAATACGCCGCCGCCCGCCGCGCCGTGACGGAGGAGGGCGCGACGGGCGATTTCGTCGTGATCTCGGGCTCCCTGCCCACCGGCGCCGACCCGGACGTGCCCGCGCGGTTGGCGGAGGCCTTCGCGGCGGCGGGCCTGCGCCCGGTCATCGACACGTCCGGCGCGGCGCTCGACCACCTGGTCCGCCACCCGGCCGCCGATCCCGCCGCGCGTCCCGAGATCCTGCGCTTCGACCACGCCGAGGCGGAGGAGGTCGCGGGCCGCGAACTGCCCCGCCGCGCCGACACCGCGCGCTTCGCCGCCGATCTGGTGGCCCGGGGCGCGGCCCGCCGCATCGTGGTCGGCCGCCAGGCCGAGGGCAACGTGCTGGCCGAGGCGGCGGGCGCGTGGTTCGCCGCCGCCGCCCCGGTGGCGGTCGTCTCGGCCATCGGCGCCGGCGACAGCTTCTTGGCCGCGATGACCTATGCCTTCGCCATCGGGTCCGAGCCGGACGAGGCGCTGCGCTGGGGAACCGCCGCGGCCTGCGCCGCCGTCTCGACCCCCGGCACGCAGATCTGCGCGCCCGAGGACATCGAGGCGCTGCGCCCCCGCTGCACGGTGGAGCCGATCGCCCCGGCCTAGGCCACCATCTGCTCGGCGCGCTTCAGGTCGACGCTGACCAGCTGGCTCACCCCCTGCTCGCCCATGGTGACGCCGAACAGGCGGTCCATCCGCGCCATGGTGACGGCGTGGTGGGTGATGATCAGGAACCGGGTCCGGGTCTGCCGGGTCATCTCGTCGAGCAGGTCGCAGAACCGGGTCACGTTGGCGTCGTCGAGCGGCGCGTCGACCTCGTCGAGCACGCAGATCGGCGCGGGGTTGGCCTGGAACACGGCGAAGATCAGCGCCATCGCCGTCAGCGTCTGCTCCCCCCCGGAGAGGAGCGACAGCACCGACAGCTTCTTGCCCGGCGGCTGGCACAGGATCTCCAGCCCCGCATCCAGCGGATCGTCCGATTCGATCAGTTCCAGCCGCGCCTCGCCGCCGCCGAAGAGGGTGGCGAAGAGGCGCCCGAAATTGCGGTTCACCTCCTCGAACGCGGTCAGGAGCCGCTCCCGCCCCTCGCGGTTCAGCCCCGCGATGCCACGGCGCAGTTCCGCGATCGCCCCCTCCAGGTCGGCCTTCTCGCGCACGAGGTCGCCATGCTCGGCCTCGACCTCGCGGGCATCCTCGGCGGCGCGCAGGTTCACCGCGCCCAGGTTGTCGCGGCTCTGGCGCAGGCGCGCGATCTCGGCCTCGATCCGGGCGGCGGGCGGCAGGTCCCCGGCCGCCACGCCCAGGCGCTCGCGCAGCGCCTCCGGGCTCAGGTCGCAGGCCTCGCGGATCCGGGCCCGCGCCTCGGCCTGGCCCGCGCGCGCCGCCTCCGCCTGGGCCTCGGCGGCGGCGCGCGCCTCGCGCGCCTCGCCGGCCGCCCGCTCGGCCCGGCGTTCGGCCTCGGCCGCCGCGCTCAGCGCCGCCTCGCCCTCCGACAGGGCGGCGCGCCCCGCCTCGGCCCGCCGCCGCGCCGCCGCCAGCGCCGCCGACGCCGTCCGCTGCTCCGCCGCGATCCGCTCCGGGGCGTCGCGCGCCGCCGCCAGTTCCGCCTCGGTCCGGGCGCGGCGGGCGCGGATCTCCTCCAGCCGGCCGCCCGCGCTGTCGAGCCGCGCCCGCCACGAGGACAGCTCCTTCTCCGCCGCGCCGCGCCGCCGGGCCCGCGCCGCGCCCGCCTGGCGCAGCTCGTCCAGCGCCGCGCGGCGGGTCATGGTCGTCATCCGCGCCGCCTCGACATTGGTCCGCACATCCGCGACGCGGTCCCGCAACGTGTCCAGGTCCTCCAGCCCCGCCAGCGCGCGCTCCGCCTCGGCCAGGCGGTCGGCGGCATCGCGGGCCTCGGCCTCGTGGCGCCGCACCGCCTCGCGCGCGGTGTCGCGCCGCCCCTGGGCCAGGTCCCGGTCCGCCTCCGCCCGCGACAGCGCGCGGCCGACCTCCGTCACCCGGGCGTCGGCGGCGCGGCGCGCCTCGCGCGCGGCGCGGTCGGCCTCCGCCAGTTCCTCCAGCCGCGCCGTCACGCGGTCGTGGCTCGCCCCGGCGCGGGCCGCGCGCGCCTCGGCGGCGGCGATCTCGGCCGCCAGCGCCTCGGCGCGGTTGCGCTGCTCCAGCCGCAGCGCCGCCTCCGAGGGCGCATCGGCGGGGACGCTGCGATACCCGTCCCAGCGCCACAGATGCCCCGCCCGGCTGACCAGCCGCTGCCCGGGCGCCAGGCCCGCCTGCAGCGCGGCGCCCGCCTCCGCGTCCACCACGCCGATCCGCGCCAGCCGCCGCGCCAGGACCGGCGGCGCGGTCACCCGAGCGGCCAGCGCCTCGGCCGGGTCCGGCAACGGCTCCGCGCCGGGATAGCCGGGCAGCTCGGCCCAGCCGGTCCCGTCCCCGCCGACCGGCGCGCGCAACTCGTCGGCCAGGGCCGCGCCCAAAGCCGCCTCGTATCCGCTCTCGACCCGGACGCGGTCCATCAGGCGCCCGCCCGCCCCGGTGTCGCGCGCCATCAGCCGGTCGAGCGCCTGGCGCTCGGCGCCCAGCGCGCCCAGTTCCCCCGCCGCCTCGGACCGCGCGGCGCGGGCCTCCGCCTCCTCGGCCTGGACGGTCGCGCGGGCCTCCTCGGCGCCGGTCAGGCGCGCCTCCGCCGCCGTCGCGGCCTCGGCGGCGCCGACCCGCTCCGCCTCGGCGCCCGCCACGCGCCGGCCCGCCTCCTCCAGCGCTTCGTCGGACGCGGCCACGGTGTCGCGGGCGGCAGCGGCGGCCCGGGTCGCGCGCTCCACCGCGCCGCGCGCCTCCTCCACCAGGCGCTCGGCGGATTGGTGACGGGCGGCCAGCCGCGCCACGTCCTCGGTCATCCCGGCCAGGGCGCCCTCGCGCTCGCCCAGAACGATGCCGGCCTCCTCGGCGGCCGCCTCGGCCCGCGACAGGTCCGCGTCGAAGCCCCGCTCGGCGGCCCCGATCTCCGCCAGTTCGGCCTCCAGCCGCGCGATGGTCTCGTCGGCATCGGCGTTCAGCGTCTCCTCGCGCGCGCCGTCCCGGTCGAGCTGGCGCAGCCGCCCCGCCAGCCGCTCGATCAGCTCGTCGGCCTGGCGTGCCCGGTCGACCAGTCCCGCGGCCTCGACCTCCAGCTTCTGGACCAGGGCCGCGGCGATGGCGTCCTCCTCCCGCAGGTCCGGAAGCCGCGCCTCGGCCGCCTCGCGCGCGCCCGTGGCCGTGGCGGCCTCGCGCTCGGCCCCGGCGGCGGCGGCCGACCGGTCGGCCAGCGCGGCCCGCGCCGCCTCCGCGCCCGCCGCGGCCTCGTCCCAATGGCGCAGCAGCAGGCGCCCCTCGGCCGCGCGCAGCCGCTCGCCGATCTCGCGGTAGGTCTCGGCCTGCCGCGCCTGCCGGGCCAGCTGCGCCAGTTGCTGCGCCAGCGCCGCCACCGTGTCGTCGAGCCGCGACAGGTTCTGCTCGGCGCCCTTCAGCTTCAGCTCCGCCTCGTGGCGGCGCTGGTACAGGCCCGCGATCCCGGCCGCATCCTCAAGGATGCGGCGACGGTTCCTGGGCTTGGCGTGGATCAGTTCCGAGATCTGCCCCTGCCGCACCAGCGCCGGCGATTGCGCGCCGGTCGAGGCGTCGGCGAACAGCATCTGCACGTCGCGCGCCCGCACGTCGCGGCCCTGCGCCTTGTAGGCCGACCCGGCGTCGCGGGTGATGCGGCGCACGATCTCGATCTGGTCGGCATCGTTGAAGGCCGCCGGCGCCAGCCGGTCGGCATTGTCGATCGCCAGGCACACCTCGGCGAAGTTGCGCGCCGGCCGCGTCGCGGTCCCGGCGAAGATCACGTCCTCCATGCCGCCGCCGCGCATGGCGGTGGGGCGGTTCTCGCCCATCACCCAGCGCAGCGCCTCCAGAAGGTTCGACTTGCCGCAGCCATTGGGGCCCACGACGCCGGTCAGCCCCTCGTGGATCACGAGGTCGGTGGGGTCCACGAAGGACTTGAAGCCGTTCAGTCTGAGCCGCGTGAACTGCATGACGCCCCGGATCCGCCGCATTCGGGGCGATCATCCGGGGCGGGCGCGCCGGTGTCAATCGCGGGCCACCACATGGCGGGTGGCCGCGCGGCATTTTCACAAGATATCGAGGAAGCGGCCGGGTCTCACTCGCCGTCCCAGGGCTCGGTGCCGCGGATCGGCTTGTCGCGCCGCTCGTCGGTGGCGGTGTCGTCCTCGGGCCGCGCGGGCTTGTCGTACTTGGTCTTGCCGCCGCCCGCATCCGGCGCCCCGCCGGGGCCGAAATCGGCCTTCTTGCGGTCCTCGTCATCGGGTTTCTTGCGGTGCTCGTGGTCGGGCGTCATCGGGATCTCCTCGATCGGTGTCCCCTCCAACCCCGCCGCCGCGGGTGCGGGTTCCGCGACCGATGCGCCCGCCCCTCAGCCCAGCGGGATCGGCGCCTCCTCGATGACGCGCACGACCTCCAGGCACATCGCGGCATAGAGGATGCCGCTCGCGGTGAAGACGAAGGCGTGCCAGATCGGGCGGCGGAACGGCAGCGAGGTCCACAGGAAGAACGGCACCCCGATCGTGTAGAGGCACCCCGCCACCACCACCAGCATCCGCGCCCCCGGCGTCAGCGCCGCCAGCACGTCGCGGCCCAGGAACACCCCCGCCCAGCCCATCCCGACATAGAGCGACAGCCCGAACCAGCGCAGCTTGTCGGGGGCCGCGATCTTCAGCGACGAGCCCCCGATGGCCGCGATCCACAGGCAGGCCAGGAGCGCGGGCCCGCCCGCCCCGGTCAGCAGGATCAGCGGCGTGAAGCTGCCCGCGATCTTGATGTAGATGGCCGAATGGTCCATCCGCTTGTAGATCGGCGTCATCGGCCCGGGCCGGGCCATGTTGTAGATCGCCGAGCAGGACAGCATCGCCAAGAGGCTCAGGCCATAGATCGCCACGGCGGTGACGCTGGCCGCGTCGCCGCGCCGCGTGACGCACAGGAACACGAGCGCCGGCACCGCCGCCAGCGCGAGGGTCAGTCCCAGGACATGGAGGGCCGCGTCCGACAGACGCTCGGCCCGGTCGATGCGAGATGCGAGTGCCATGGCTCAATGATGCCGCAGAAGCGATGAAAAAGAGATAACAATGCGTTAACTGTACGCTAACACGGGACAAAATGCACGCGGATCGGCTGTCGTTTCCGTTGACGCCGCGAGACCTGCCGCCCCGGCCGTCCGGCCGGGTTTCCGCACACGGATCGGAGGACATCCATGCTGTTCTGCATCTCGGGGTCGCTGCGCGCGGGCTCCGCCAACACCCTGCTGCTGCGCGCGGCGGCGCGCCATTTCGGCGGCCCCTGCGCCTTCGCCGACCTGCGCCTGCCGCTCTACGACGCCGACCTTCAGGCGGCGGAGGGCATCCCCGCCGGCGTCCGCGCTCTGGCGGACGGCATCGCCGGGGCCGCCGCGATCGCCGTCGCCACGCCCGAATACAACCAATCCCTCTCGGGCGTGCTGAAGAACGCCCTCGACTGGGTCAGCCGGACCGACGGCAACCCGTGGGAGGACACGCCCGTGGCGGTGATGGCGGCGGCCAGCGGCCGGGCCGGCGGCGCCCGGGCGAGCTATGCCCTGCGCTGGGCGCTGACCCCGTTCCGCCCCCGCTTCTCGGCCGGGCCCGAGGTCCTGATCCCCGCCGCGAAGGAGGCGTTCGCCGAGGACGGCACCCTCGTGAACCCGCGCGCCGACGCGACCCTCGCCCGCGCGATGGCGCGGCTCCGGGCCGAATCGGGTCTCTGATCCTCAGGGCTGGCGGCCGATGACGGTGCCGTTGATGACGATGGCGCCGTCGGGCGCGAACTCGATCCGGCTGACCAGCTCGTCCGCCCCCTCGCCCGGCCGGGTGAACAGGCCGAGCCCCATCCGCAGGCCCAGGATCTGGTCCCGGGGGATCGATTGCAGCGCCGCCAGCCGGTCCAGCAGCGCATGCGCTCCGGTCAGCGTGAAGGCCAGCGCCCCCAGCGGGCGGCCGGGCGTCTCCGGCGTGGCGGGGGGCTGGAACTGCACCCCGCCCTGCCCCGTCAGCGTGGCGCCGAGCGCCGACAGGCGCAGCGCGTCCAGCCGCGCGCGCTCGACCGCCGGGATGGCGGGATCGGTTCCGGCCAGCCACGACAGGTCGCCCGTCACCGACAGGCGCAGCTCCGCCGGCGCGCGCGGCAGCGCCGCGCCCGGATCGAGCAATTGCCAGATCTCCTCCGCCGGGCTGAGCCCGGTGATCGCAAGGTCGAGCGAGAGCGGCGCGGCCTCCGTCACCGGCGCCGCCGGGGTCGAGACGCCCAGGCTCAGCGCGCCGATATCCACCCGCGCCTCCGGCAGCGGCAATCCCGCCCCCGTCGCCGTCACGACCACCTGCGACAGCGATTGCAGCGCCTCGATCCGGGCCTCGGACGAGGCAACGGAGCTGCGCGCCGGCCCCGAGGCGATCGTCGCGCGCACCCGTCCCGCCGCCCCGGCGGGGCCGTCCAGGACGTGCCGCGACGCCTCCGAGGCGAGCGACATGGCATAGGTCACGCCTTCCGTCGCGGGCGCGAAGATGGCCCGGGGCGGCCCCTCGAACGCGACGTGCAGCCCCTCCCAGGCGGCCGACAGGCTCTCGCCGCCGGTCTCGGGGGCGACCTCCAGCGCCGCGTCGGCCGCCGTCAGGACCAGCCCGGCGGCGGGGTCGATCTCGGCCAGGAGGTCGTCCGCCGACAGCGTCACGCCGGTCGCCGCCTCCCCGCTCGTCAGCCGCCCCGTCGCCTCGAGCATGGGCTCCTCGATGCGGTAGAGCGGCGCCTCCGCCGTGCCCGAGACGCGCAGGTCCAGCTCCGGCGCCGTCACCTCGAAGGCGGCGTCCGCGCCCTCGATCCGCCAGGTGTCGGGCGGGGTGATCCGGGTGGTCCCGTCCTCCGCCGTCAGGCGCAGCGGATCGGCCAGAAGCCGCGGCGCCTCGGGGCCGCGCCCCAGCCGCAGCACCGCGCCCTCCACCACCAGCCCCGCATCGGTCTGCCGCACGGTCCCTTCGAGCGCCGCGATGGCCGCATTGCCCGATTGCCAGCGCGCCCACAGGGCGTCGGGCGCGATGTCGGCCGAGGCGGCGGTGCCGGCCAGCGCCAGCACGAGGATCGGGATCTGGCGCATCGGGGAACCTCGTCCGGATGGGAATGGCCGCGACGGTGTGCCAGCCCGCCCGGCCCGTCAAGGGCGCTTGGCCCCGCGCCTCCGTCGGCCTAGGTCAGGCCCGAAGGATCGGGGGATACGACGATGGCGGCGAGGCAACCAATGACGGGCGCAATGACGGACAGGGTGGTTCTGGTGACGGGGGCGAGCCGCGGGATCGGGGCGGCGGCCGTGCGCGCCTTCGCGGCCGAGGGCGCGCGGGTCGCGCTCATCGCCCGCAGCCGCGACGCCATCGCCGAGATCGCGGGCGAGCTCGGGCCCGACGCCGCCCTGGCGATCCCCTGCGACATCACCCGCTACTGGGAGGTGCGCGCCGGGATCGACGCCACGATCGAGACCTTCGGCCGCCTCGACGTGCTGGTCAACAATGCCGGCGTGATCGATCCGATCGGGCACCTCGCCGGGGCCGATCCCGAGGCCTGGGGGCAAAGCATCGACATCAACCTCAAGGGCGTGTTCCACGGGATGCGCGCCGCGATGCCCGCGATGATCGCGCAGGGCGGCGGCACGATCCTGACGATCTCGTCGGGCGCGGCCTCGAAGCCGGTGGAGGGCTGGTCGCAATATTGCGCCGCCAAGGCCGGCGCGGCGATGCTGACCCGCATGGCCGACGCCGAGGGCCGCGACAGCGGCATCCGCGCCATGGGCCTCTCGCCCGGCACGGTCGCCACCGATATGCAGAAGGAGATCCGCGCCTCCGGCATCAACCCGATCAGCCAGCTCGACTGGTCCGAGCACATTCCGCCCGACTGGGCGGCCCGGGCGCTCGTGTGGATGGCGGGGCCGGCGGGCGATGCGTGGCTGGGCCAGGAGGTGTCGCTGCGCGACGAAGACGTGCGCCGGTCCGTCGGCCTGATCGACTGAGCCCGCCCGTGACCATTCGCGTGACCCGGGCCGACGGCCTCTGCCGCATCGTGCTCGACCGCCCCGACAAGGCCAATGCCCTGACCGCCGGCATGCTGGAGGCGGTGCGCGACGCGGCGGTCGCGGCGGCGGCGTCCGAGCGGGTGCTGGTCCTGACCGGGGCGGGCACCGTCTTCTCGGCCGGGGCGGACCTGGAAGCGGCGCGGGCGGGGCTCGCCGTCTCGCCCCTCTGGGAAGAGGTCTCGGCCGCCGTGGCGGCGTTTCCGGGCCTCTCGGTCGCGCTCCTGAACGGCAGCGCCGCGGGCGGCGCGCTCGGCATGGTGCTGGCCTGCGACCTGCGGATCGCGGTGCCGCGGACGCGCCTCTTCTACCCGGTGATGCGGCTGGGCTTCCTGCCCCAGCCCTCCGATCCGGGGCGGCTGCGGGCGCTGGTCGGCCCGGCCAGGGCGAAGCTCATGCTGATGGCGGGCGCCCGGATCGGCGCGGCCGAGGCGCTGGCCATGGGCCTCGTCGACCGGGTGACCGACACGCCCGAGGACGAGTGCGCCGCGCTTGCCTCCGACGTCCTGCAGGCGCCCGACGGCCACGTCGCCGCGATCAAGCGGCTCTGCGCGACCGGCTGACCCCCGGCCGCGACGGCCGGGGGCGCGGGGTCATTCCGGCGTGACGCTGGCCTCGACCATTTCCTCGGTCAGGTAGAGGTTTTCGGCCATGTAGCGCGCCTCGGTGGGCACGTAGAGGGTCGACATCGCCACGTACATGACCACCGCCAGCACCGTGGCGACCGCCGCACCCGAGAGAAAGCTCGTCATCGTCCCGCCCCCTTGCCGCGTTCCAGTTCCTCGACCCACAGATCGTGGTGCTCGACCGCCCAGTTGCGGTCGACCCGTCCCGTCCACATCGCCCAGAAGGCGCCCTGCATGCCGACCGAGCCGATATAGATGTGGCCTAGGATGATCGCGATCATCAGGACGGCGACGATGGCGTGGGCCAGCATCGCCCAGCCCATGCCGTTGATCGACAGGATCCAGAACGGGAACATCAGCAGCACGCCCGACACGACGAGCAGGCCGCCGCCCAGGATCACCGACCAGAAGATCAGCTTCTGGCCCGCGTTGAACTTGCGCGCCGATGGGTGAAGGTCATCCGAGAACATCCCGCCGCCCTGCTTCAGCCAGGCCACGTCCAGCTTCGAGGGCAGGTTGTGGCGCACCCACATCACGAACATCGCCGCGATCCCCAGCGCGAAGGGCGGGAAGAACATCATGTGCCCCCAGGTCGCGAGCCACCCGGTCTGGCCCAGCAGCTCGTCGCCGAAGGGCAGGATCAGCGTGTCGCCATAGGCGATGACGATTCCCGTCAGCGCCAGCATCAGGAAGCTGACGCTCGTCATCCAGTGGGTCGCCCGCTCGATCATGCCGAAACGCTTGACGCGGCGCTCCGACTTGCCGCGCGTGATCGGCACCCGGCCGCGGATCGCCAGCACCGCGGCCAGCAGGAAGGCGAAGCCGAGGATCGCGAGCGCCCCCAGATGGGTCGCCACATCCGCCATCCCGAGCCGCCAGTCGCGTGCGAAGGGCCGCTCGAAGATCTCCGCCCCGACATAGGGAAGCGACGACACGCCCTCCACCCGATCGACGCCGCGGATCATCGCCAGCTCTTCCTGCGACGGGTCGGACCAGGAGCGGGTCAGGAACGCGTTGGGATCCTCGATCGGCTCCTCCACCAATTGGGTCTCGGACCCGACCTGGAAGGTGCGCAGGTTGTCCGGCGAGGGGCCGAACTCCGCCCGCGGCGCCTGCAGCTCCGCCCGGTCGGCCAGGATCTCGCCGGCCACCACCGACGAGTCGCCGCTCTGCTCGGACGAGATCGGCGGCGCCCCCCAGCGGACCTCGGGCACGGTGTGGTTGTCGTTGTCGAACAGCTCGAACACCTGGATCACCAGGAGGACGAACAGCACCGCCGCCGCGATGGCGCCGGCGATGCGGTATCCGACAAAGGCGGGCCGGTCGCCGCCCTGCGCCGGGGTGCCGTGGGTCGCGTCGGTCATCTCACGCCTCCTGCGGGTAGTAGGCCGTCTTCCAGCCCCAGGCGCCCGAGCCGAAGCCCCGGGCCAGGACGCGCTCGCGGTAGATCTCGCCGATCACCTCGCCGTCCCCCGCGAGGAGCGCCCGGGTCGAGCAGACCTCGGCGCAGATCGGCAGCTTGCCCTCGGCGATGCGGTTGCGCCCGTACTTCTCGAACTCGGCCTGCGATCCGTTCTCCTCGGGGCCGCCGGCGCAATAGGTGCACTTGTCCATGACGCCGCGCGACCCGAACAGCGTCGAGCGGGGGAATTGCGGCGCCCCGAACGGGCAGGCGTAGAAGCAGTAGCCGCAGCCGATGCAGGTATCCTTATCGTGCAGCACCACCCCGATATCGGTCTGGTAGAGGGTCGAGACCGGGCACACCGCCACGCAGGGCGCGTCGGTGCAATGCATGCAGGAGATGGCGATCGACTTCTCGCCGGGCCGGCCGTCGTTGATGGTGACGACCCGCCGGCGGACCATGCCCCAGGGCACCTCGTGCTCGTTCTTGCACGATGTCGCGCAGGCGTTGCACTCGATGCAGCGATCCGTGTCGCAGAGGAATTTTACTCGTGCCATTCTGCTCTCCTTATGCCGTCGCGATGCGGCAGAGGGTGGCTTTGGTTTCCTGCATCTGGGTGATCACGTCATAGCCGTAGGTCCAGGCGGTGTTGGCCGCCTCGCCCGCGACCACCGGCACGGTGCCCTGCGGATACCGCCCGGTCAGGTCCTCGCCCTGGAAGAAACCGGCGAAGTGGAACGGCATGAACACGGTCCCCGGGCCCACCCGCTCGGTGACCATCGCGGCGACGCGGACGCGCCCCTCGGGCGTCTCCACCCAGATCATGTCGCCGTCGGCGATGCCCGCCGGCCCGGCATCGCCGGGATTCAGCTCGGCGAACATCTCCTGCTGGAACTCGGCCAGCCACTTGTTCGACCGGGTCTCGTCGCCGCCGCCCTCGTATTCGACCAGCCGGCCGGAGGTCAGGATCATCGGATACTCGTTCGAGAAGTCCTGCTCCTGGATCGAGCCGTAGCGCACCGGCAGCCGCCACAGCCTCCGGTCCTCGTAGGTGGCGTATTTCGGCAGGAGGTCGCGCCGCGGCGTATAGAGCGGCTCGCGGTGGAGCGGCACCGGGTCGGGGAAGTTCCAGACCACGGCGCGCGCCTTGCCGTTGCCATAGGGCGCCAGGCCATGCGCGATCGCCACCCGCTGCAGGCCGCCCGACAGGTCGGTCTTCCAGTTGACGCGGCGGATCTTGTCGCGGATCGGCAGGGACTGGCCCTCGGGCACCTCCTCCTGGCTCGACAGGTAGGCGCGGATCGCGGTCCGCGCGTCCTCGGGGTAATTCTGCAACTCCGCCGACAGCGTCTGGTCGGCCTGCTTGGCCTGGCCGCCCTGGCCGCCCTGCCAGGAGCCGTCGATGTCGTCCTGGCTGGTGCCCGCCTGGCTGCGAAGGTCGTCGAGCGTCAGCGAGTCGATGCGGCGCTGCGCCTCCTCCTCGGTGATCTCGAACAGCTCCCAGTCGAAGATCTCGGCCCCGACCATGGCGATCATCAGCCGCTCCTTGGCGGTCAGCTCGCCCTCCCAGCCCAGCGCCTCGATCATGCCGAGCGTGATCTCGGGATAGCCGTCCTCGATCTCGGAGCCCTTGGAATAGCTGTTCTCGGCCAGCAGGTTCGAGCCCTCGTGCTCGACGCCCCAGCGGGCGCGGAACGGCAGCCCGCCCTCGGCCACCGACAGGTCGGTGTTGTAGAGGATGGGGGAGCCCGGGTGGTTCTGCTCGGGCGTGCCCCAGGCCGGCCAGGGCAGGCAGTAATACTGCCCCTCGAACTCGGTCCCGGGCTTGCCCATCAGCGTCTTGCCGTCGAAGAGCTCCTGGTTCTTCATGTGCGCCTTCAGCTTCTCGGCGCTCTGGGCGGTATAGCCGATGGTCCAGGTCCCGCGGTTGACCTCCGTCAGGATCGATTCTGCCTGCGGATTCTTGTCCACCACCTCGATGTGCTTGAACATCTCGTCGGCGAAGCCCAGCGCCTCGGCCAGGCGATAGGTGATCTCGTAATCGGTCTTCGATTCGAAGAGCGGCTCGAACACCTTGTCGCGCCACTGGACCGAGCGGTTGGAATTGGTCACCGAGCCGTCGCATTCGGCCGTCGTGGCGGCGGGCAGCAGGTACACGTTGTCCTGCTTGTTGGTCATGATCGCCACCTGCGTCGGGTGCGGGTCGATCACGCAGAGCAGGTCCACCGTGTCCAGCGCCTTCATCTGCGCCGGGCCGCGCGCGATGGAATTGGCGGCATGGCCCCAGAACATCATCGCCTTGACCGGGTTCGGCTGGTCGAGGTCCTCGGTCTCCTCGGTGATCGCGTCCATGTAGCGGCTGAGCGGCATGCCCGCCGCCTCCATCAGGTCCTTGGAGGCGAAGCGCTCGCGCATCGAATCGTAGGGCACGTCCCAGACCCGGCACCAGTGCCGCCAGGCGCCCTCCTCCAGGCCGTAATAGGCGGGCAGCGAATCGACCGCGACGCCCAGGTCGGTCGCGCCCTGCACGTTGTCGTGCCCGCGGAAGATGTTCGCGCCGCCGCCGACCTTGCCGATATTGCCCAGCGCCAGCTGCAGGATCGACGCCGCCCGCGTGTTCGACGAGCCGATCGTGTGCTGGGTCAGGCCCATGCACCACACCAGCGTGCCGGGGCGGTTCTCAGCCAGCATCCGCGCGACGCGGCGGGTCTGCTCGGGCGGGATGCCGCAGACGTTCTCGACCTCCTCGGGGGTCCACTTCTCGACCTCCTCGCGGACCGAGTCGATGCTCCAGACCCGGCTTTCGAGGTACTCGCTGTCCTCCCACCCGTTGGCGAAGATCTCCCGCACCAGCCCCCAGATGAAGCCGATATCGGCGCCCGGGCGGATGCGGACATATTCGTCGCAATGCGCCGCGGTGCGCGAGAAGCGCGGATCGACCACGATCATCTTGGCGCCGTTCTCGCGCCCGGCCAGCACGTGCAGCATCGAGACCGGGTGCGCCTCGGCGGGGTTGCCGCCGATGATGATGATCGACTTGGCGTTGCGGATGTCGTTGAACGTGTTCGTCATCGCGCCGTAGCCGAACGAGTTGGCCACGCCCGCGACGGTGGTCGAGTGGCAGATCCGCGCCTGGTGGTCGACGTTGTTGGTGCCCCAGAACGCCGCGAACTTGCGGAACAGGTAGGCCTGCTCGTTGGAGAACTTGGCCGATCCCAGCCAATAGGCGCTGTCGGGGCCGTATTCCTCCTTGATGCCGGTGAGCTTCTGGCTGATCTCGCCGATCGCCTGGTCCCACGAGATCCGGGTCCATTCGCCCGCGACCCGCTTCATGGGGTATTTCAGCCGCCGCTCGCCCATCGAGATCTCGCGCATCGCCGCCCCCTTGGCGCAATGCGTGCCCTGGTTGATCGGGCTCTCGAAGGCGGGCTCCTGCCCGACCCAGACGCCGTTCTCGACCTCGGCCCAGATCGAGCAGCCGACCGAGCAGAACTGGCAGATCGTCTTCTTGAACTCGGGCAGGTCGGCGGCCTCGCGCGCCGTGACCTGGGCCCGCGCGGTCCGGGGTGCCCCCGACAGCGCGGCGAGGCCCAGCCCGGCGACGCCCGAGCTCTGCAGGAAGCCGCGGCGCGACAGGCCCGCGGGGCGGCTCTCGATGGCGGCGGCGGCTGTGCCGCGCGACCGGGTCGTGCGGGTGGATTTGCGCTTCAGCATGGGACGGCTCCTCAGTCGCGCGCCAGCGCGTAGTAGGTGCGGGTATGGGGGGTGTCGTGCAGGATCACCGCGCGAGGGTCCGGGGAAGCGGCCGCGGGGTCCGCGCCGTCCCGGCCCGCGGCATTGGCGGTCGTCGCTGCGGCTCCGGCCAGGGCGGTGCCCATCAGCATCTGACGACGGGACAGGGGAACACTGTCACTCATGACCGGAAGACCTCGCTGTTGGCTACTGTCTTAATTGTCTTGTGCCCCCCATAATGACGTACATTTTGACGGTGGGAAGCCCCCGAGGCTAATTTTCGTGCATGTCTGCCGCGGCGTCTTGACCGGGTGCGGTCAGGGCGGCGGGCGCGCGGCCCGCATACCAGGCCGCCAGCGCGGCGATCTCGTCGTCGGTCAGGCGATTCGCGGCCTCGTGCATCAGGCGCGCGACCCGCGTGCCGCCGCGCGCGCCCGCGCGCCACAGCTTCAGCTGCGCCTCCAGATAGGGGCGGGACTGGCCGCTCAGCGACGGATAGGCCGGGTCCAGCGGCTCCGGCCAGGGGCCGTGGCAGGCCGCGCAGGCCGGCACGTCGGAGCCCTCGACCCCTTGCGTCGCCAGGCGCGCGCCCCGCGCCGACAGCGCGGTCGGCGGCGCGGCCTCCCCCCGGGGCGGGATCCGCGCGAAGCGGGCGGCATATTCCGACAGCCGGCCCTCCGACACCTCGGAGGCGGCGTGTTCCATGAAGCCGCTGTCGCGCGCCCCCGACAGGTAGGCCCGCAGCGACAGCGTCATGTAGGTCTCGCTCAGGATGTCGAGCCGGGGGATGTGCGGGTTCTCCGAGGCCCCCGTCTCGCCGTGGCAGGTGGCGCAATACGCGAAACCGCGCGGATCGGCCTTCTCGGCGAGGGTCAGGCGGTCGTAGGCGGGTCCGTCCATCCCCCCCTGCACCCGCGTCAGGAAGGCGACGACCGGCCACACCTCGTCGGGGCGGTCGGCGGGCCAGTAGGGCATCCCCGACATCTTGACCCCCTCGTCGACGATCCAGTGCAGCTCGGACGGGCTCCAGTGGTCCACCGCCTCCGTGATGTGGGGCGGCTCGGGCACCATCATCCGCATCGTCGCGGTCTTCTCCTGACCCGGCGCGGAATGGCAGGTCCGGCAGGCCGCGTCGTAATGGCGCGCGCCCAGCGCGGCCATGGCGTCGGTCAGTTCCGGCACCTCCTCCTCGGACGGGGCGCGCAGGGCGACCGCGTTGCGGAACGTCGTGTGCAGCACCCAGGAGACGCCGGGCAGGTGCCCCACCCGCGCGGACACGTTGTAGAGGCCGAACCCCACCACGGCGCCGGCGCCCAGGAGCGCCAGCACCGCCAGCAGGGCGAGCGTCAGGACGACGCTGCGCGGGTCGATGCGGTTCATCGCGGCCTCCCGGCGGAGAGCGGGGCGGGGGCGCCGCCCCCGTCGCGGCGGCGCCGCGACTCCCCCGGGGTATTTCGGCAAAGGGTGAAGGGGCGCGGGCGGGTCATGCGGGGGCCTCGTCGGTCAGGGCGCGCGCCGTCAGCCGCAGGCCGGCGGCCAGGTAGACCGGCGTGCCGATCGCCAGCATCAGCATCCCGCCCGCCTGCTGCCCGCCGAGGTCGCAATAGGCGTAGAGCACGCGGGGCGACAGGATCAGCAGCGCGCCGAGCAGCGTCATGTGCATGGAGGTCAGCAGCATCCCCCCCGCCCCGGCCAGCCGCGGCCCGGCGAGCGCCGCGGCCCAGACCACCAGCCCGGCGAGGAGGAAGCTCGCCTGTTCGACGGCGAAGATGGCGGGCGAGAGGTACGCCGCCTCGTGCAGGGCCGGGGCGTGCCAGCCCCAGACCACGGCGAATTCGAGCGCCGCGGCCAGCGCCACCGGCATCCGGCCGAGCGCCCCCAGCGCCGGCACCGCCGCCAGCAGGAGCGGCGGGACGATCGCCACCAGGGCCATGTGGCGCAGCATGTGGGCCGGGAACGGGCCGGCGGCCCGCTCCAGCGGCGCGACCCAGACGAGCGCCAGCACGGCGAGGGCGAGGGCCAGCGCGGCGCGGCTCATGCGCAGGTTCCGATCAGCCAGGCGGGCAGCGCGGTGAAGATCACCGCCACGAAGCTGAGGCAGGCCAGCATGAAGCCGGCATGGCCCAGGAATTCGCGCCGGTCCTCGTCGGTGTCGCCGTCGTGGACGTAGTCGAAATCGTCCATGTAATCCCATTGCCGCCACATCGCGACGGCGAACCAGACGATCAGCGCCTCGGCCAGGACGGTATAGCCGGTGACGATCCAGGCGAGCCGCGCCACGTCGCCGCCGACCTTGGCGCACCAGATCGCCGTGGTGGCGTAGGCGAGCAGGAAATGCACCGCCCAGACCGTCGGGGCGAAGATCATCCGGAACAGGTTCCGGTGCCGGGGCAGGTCCCTGACGGGGCGCGCGGGCATCACAACAGCCTCGGCAGGAGGCCGATCGCCGCGGCCGAGACGAGCGCCGTGATCAGCATGAAATGCCAGTAGAGGCAGGTGTTCCAGATCGGCGCGTCGTATTCCGCCCGCACCTTGCCGAAGATCGAGGCCGCCAGGCAAAAGAGCTGCATCACCGTCCCCGCCAGCGTATGCGCCGCGGTCCAGACCGCCAGCGCCCAGAGCATCGCCGGATAGACGTGCGAGGTGGGGTCGAGCCCCGTGACCGACCCCACCAGCGCCGCCGCGCCCAGCAGGCCCAGGGCCGCGCCGCCGCCCAGGCCCCAGCGCGCCGCGGCCCCGCGCCCGTGCCGGTTCAGCGTCCGCGCGGCCCGCGTCGCGCCCCAGGCCGCGCCGTAGAGCAGCGCCGAGGCCGCCACCCAGCCCGCCCCCGCATGCTCGGCCAAGGGCGGGGGGAAGTCCGCCCTGGCCGTCCAGTAGAAGAACATCCCGAAGATCAGCGAGGCGAAGGCCGTCATGTCGCCCAGCATGGTGATGAAGACGCCCCACCAGCCCGGCGCCGCCGGACCCGAGACATAGGTGGGCAGGGTCAGGCCCAGCCCCACGTCCTTCTCGGGGTTGTCGGGGATCAGCGCCGTCGATGTCCAGAGCCAGTAGCAGACGCAGAGCACGGCCGCGACGGCGCAGACGATGGCGGGCGGATACCAGTGGAAGGTGGGGAAGATGAACGCCCCGCCGGTGAACGCCGCCGCCCAGAGCGTGACCCAGGCCGGGCCGGTGACGCGCGCCACGTGCTGGGGCCGCGCGTCGATGGCCGAGGTCACGATCGTCTCCCGCAGCCCCTCCTGCGCGTCGGGCAGGTAATAGCCCCCCGCATCCATCCGCTCCACGATCCCCGGCTGGTCCCAGAGCGGGTTGCGCGAGGTGATGTAGGGGATCGAGCGCACGCCCCAGAACTGGTCGGGGATGTCGTGCGCCCACATCAGGCTGCCGGCGTTCCAGGGGTTGCGTTCCTTCATCAGCCCGCCCTTGGGCCGCACCAGGTCCCAGGCGAAGACGAGGATGCCCGCCGCGACCACGAAGCTGCCCAGGGTCGAGATCATGTTGAGCGTGTCCCAGCCCACCCCCTCCGGATAGGTATAGACCCGCCGCGGCATGCCCAGAAGGCCGGTCAGGTGCATCGGCAGGAAGCAGATGTTGAAGCCGGTGAAGGTCAGCCAGAAGCTGATCCGCCCCAGCCGCTCCGACATCCGCTGCTTCCGGATGAAGGGATAGAAGAAGTAGATCCCGCCGATCAGCGGGAACACCATGCCGCCGAAGAGCGTGTAATGCAGGTGCGCCACGACGAAGTAGCTGTCATGCGCCTGCCAGTCGAAGGGCGCGAGCGCCACCATCACGCCCGTCAGGCCGCCCGCGGTGAAGATCGCGAGCGCGCCCGCGATCCACAGCATCGGCAGGATCATCTTCACCCGTCCCGCCATCAGCGTCGCCACGAAGGCGAAGAGCTGCACGCCCGTGGGGATCACCACCGCCTCGGACGCGGCGGAGAAGAAGCCGAGGCTGATCGCGGGCAGGCCGGTGGTGAACATGTGGTGGACCCACAGCCCGAAGGACAGGAACCCCGTCCCCACCGCCGAGAGCACGATCCAGTTGTAGCCCACCATGGGCCGCTGCGCCGCCGCCGGCACGACCATCGCCGCCACCGCGATCGAGGGCAGGAAGATGATGTAGACCTCCGGATGCCCGAAGATCCAGAACAGGTGCTGCCACAGGAGCGGGTCGCCGCCCCGCTCGGGGTCGAAGAACGGCCAGTCGAAGCTCCGCTCCAGCTCGAACAGGAAATCGCCGGCGATCAGCGGCGGGAAGGCGAAGAGGATCATCACCCCCACGACCAGCACGTACCAGGCATAGAGCGGCATCAGGTTGATCCGCATCCCCGGCGGCCGGCACTTGATCGTCCCCACGATCAGTTCCACCGCCGCGGCGATGGAGGCGACCTCGATGAACGACAGGCCCAGGAGCCAGATATCCGGCCCCACCCCCTCGTCGATCGTGGTCAGCGGCGGGTACATGAACCACCCGCCCTCGGGCCCCACGCCGAACAGCAGCGAGCCCATGACGAAGATCCCGCCGATCAGGAACGCCCAGTAGCCGTAGGCGCTGAGCCGCGGAAAGGGCATGTCCCGCGCGCCCAGGAACGCGGGGAGGAGCAGGATCGACACCGCCTCGAACATCGGCACGGCGAAGAGGAACATCATCGCCGAGCCGTGCATCGTGAAGAACTGGTTGAACCGCTCGGCCGAGATCAGGTCGTTGTCCGGCACGGCAAGCTGCAGGCGCATCACCAGCGCCAGACCGCCCGCGATCAGCATGAAGCCGAAGGCGGTCATGGAATACCACACGCCGACTTCGGAATTGTTCACCGCCGACCAGTAGCGCCAGCCCGGCGGGTCGTCCCAGACCGCGCGCAGGCGGTCCGCCTGGGCCTTCGACACCTCGGGATCCACCGGCGCGGTCAGCATCTCCTCGGTCGGGGGATAGATGCCCTTGGCCAGCCGCGCCTCGGGCTTGTCGGCGTCGCGGCGGCGGGACCGGGCGGACAGGTCGCCGGGGGTCGCCTCGGTCATGCCCGGGCCCTCCCCGCCGGATGCCGGGCGGCGCGGGGACGCGCGGGGGGGATCGCGGGGGGCATCATTCCAGTCCCTTCAGATAGGCGGCCATGGCCCGGATCGTATCCGGCGCGAGGTGGTCGTAGGCCGGCATCTTGGCGCCCGGCTTCACCGCCGCGGGGTTCGCGATCCAGCGCGCCAGCGCCGCCTCGGTCATCGGCAGCGCCCCGGCGGCCAGGCTCAGCCGGCTGGCCAGGTGGGTCAGGTCCGGCCCGACCCGGCCCCGCGCCGGCGTGCCGCGGATCGCGTGGCAGCCGCCGCAGCCCTGCGCGAGGAAGGCCTGGCGCCCCGCCTCGGCCAGCTCGCCCTCGGGTGGTGCGGCGGGCCCCGCCTCCGCCGCCAGCCACGCATCGAAGGCCTCGGGCGTCATCGTCTTGGCGGTGAAGGCCATCCAGGCATGGCTGTCGCCGCAGAACTCGGCGCATTGGCCGCGGAACTCTCCCGGTTCGGTCGGCTCCATCGACATGCGCGTGACGCGGCCGGGGATCATGTCGGTCTTGCCCGCGAGCGAGGGCAGCCAGAAGGAATGGATCACCTGGTCGGCCTTCAGCGTGATCTCGGACCGCGCCCCCACCGGCAGCACGATCTCGTTGGCCGACCGGATCGGCTCGGTCGCGCCCTCGGGCCAGTAATGGACCCGGAACCACCATTGCTCGCCCGTCACCTCGACGCGTAGGCCCTCGCCGGGGGCGCGCTGGTCGGGCATGATCGACAGGCCCCAGACTAGGAGCGCCGACAGCACGCAGGTCGGGAACACGATCCCACCGGCGAAGATCAGCAGCCGCGCGCGCTTGGGCGACATCGGCCGCGGGTCGATGCGCCAGACCCACAGCATCAGCCCGTTCATCGCCAGCCACAGGACCACCGCCCCGGCCAGCAGCACGTAGAAGAGGTGCGAGAGCGTCGCCGCGTCGCTCCCCGCCGGGGCGAGCGCCGATTGCGGGCCGCCGCAGGACGCGGCAAGGCCCGCCCCTGCCAGCACCGCCGCGACGTGGCCGACGGTCGCCCCGCGCATCTACCCGAACGCCGCCAGCCCGGCCCGGATATCGGGCAGGGTATAGGGCTTCTTGACGACCGGCGCGGGCGGGAAGGTGCGCGCGATCTCCTGCGAGGCGCCATAGCCCGTCGCCAGGACGAAGGGCACGTTCCGCGCCGCGCAGGCCTCGGCCACCGCGACCGAGGTCTCCTTGCCGAGGTTCACGTCGAGGAACGCGAAGGACACGTCGCCCCGTTCGAGCGTCGCCAGGGCGTCGCGGACGGAGGCGCTGGTCAGCACCTCCTCGGCGCCCAGCTCCGACAGCATGTCGGCCGCGTCCATGGCGATGATCATGTTGTCCTCCACCACCAGCACCCGGCCCGAGAGCGTTCCCTCCACCGGGCCCGGCGGCGCGGCCGGCTCGGCGCCGGGCGCGGCCTCGGCGCCGGCGCGGATATGATCGGCGGGAACGGTGAACCGCGCCTCCAGCCCGGTCCGTGGATACGCGACCTCGGCGCTGCCGCCCAGTTCGAAGGGCACCGAGCGCGAGATGATTGTGCTCCCGAACCCGCGCCGCGTCGGCGTCTCGACCGGCGGCCCGCCGCTCTCGACCCAGCCCACCGACAACGCGCCCGCCGCGTCGATCTCCAGCGTCAGGTCGACCTGGCCGCCGGCCGCCGACAGGGCGCCGTACTTGGCCGAATTGGTGACCATCTCGTGAAAGACCAGCGCCAGCGTGGTGAAGGCCTGCGGCGACAGGTCGGGATGCGCGCCATGGATCCGCAGCCGCTCCATGCCCGTCGCCAGGAAGGCCCGCGCCTCGGTCTCGAGCAGCGCGCGCAAGGGCGTCCAGCCCCAGCCCTTCTCGGTCAGCTGGTCGTGGGCGCGGCTCAGGGCGTGGATGCGGGTGTCGAGAACGCTGGCATAGGCCTCGATGTCGTCCGCCTCGCCGCGCCCCTGGCTCACCAGCCCGCGGATCAGGTTCAGGATGTTGCGGACCCGGTGGTTCAGCTCGGCGATCAGCAGCTCCTGCTGCTCCACGGCGCGCCTGTGCTGCGCCTCGGCCTCGTCGGTCAGCTTCAGGATCACCTCCAGCAGCGTCACCCGCAGCGCGCCGGCGGCGCCGATCTCGGCCGGGGTCCAGCGGATCGAGGTGCCCCGCACCACCTCCTGCCACGCCTCGAAGCTCTTGCGCGGGGTCAGGCGGGCGCCGTTCGGCCCGGTGGTGGAGACGGCCTTCTCGGGGTTGCCCGCCCAGCTCACCGTCTGCGCCACCTCCCGGCGGAACAGGACGATGTAGTCGCGCGGCGCGCGCGAGATGGGCAGCGCCAGCACGCCCGCCGCCCGGTCGGCGAAGGCCGCCCCCGCGGGATAGAGGGTCGAGAGCGCGTCGGTGGCGAACACGTCGGACGCCGCGGCGGTGTTGAGGAACCGCGCCAGGCCGCGGAACTCCTCCGCGGTCGGGACCAGGCCGCTGGTGACGTAGCGGTCCTGCGACCACAGCGCGATGCCGTCATGGGCGATCACCTCGCCGATGCGCTCGGCGACGGTGTCGAACCCCTCGGTCAGGTCCACCCCCGAGGAGATCTGGTTCATCAGCACGTCGTGCAGCCGCCGCGCGCGGTCGGCATCGGCGATCTCCGCCTCGTGCTCGATCCGCGCCAGCTCGTAGGCGAAGAGCTGCGCGAACAGCTCCACCGCCGAGCGCTTCTCGTAATCGACATGCAGCGGCACGGCATTGTGGCAGGCGATCAGCCCCCACAGCTCCCCCTTGCGCAGGATCGACACCGACATCGACGCCGCGACGCCCATGTTGCGCAGGTATTCCAGGTGGATCGGAGAGACCGCCCGCGAGATCGCCAGCGACAGGTCGAGCGGCGTGCCGGAGGGCGACACCGCCGGCACGACCTCGTGGGTGGGGCCGTCCACGTCGGGGATGATCCGCAAGAGGTTGCGGGTATAGAGCGCGCGCGCCTGCGCCGGGATGTCCGAGGCCGGGAAGCGCAGGCCCAGATACCCGCCCTCGTCGGTCTCGGCGGCCTCGGCGATGACCCGGCCGGAGCGGTCGGGCTCGAAGCGATAGACCATGACCCGGTCGAAGCCGGTCAGCGCCTTGACCGCCCGCGCCGCCTCGCGCGCGGCCCCGGCGGCCGTGTCGTGGCGGCGCACCCGCGCGATCAGCGGCATCACCAGCCCCGCCTCGTCGCGGTTCGCCGCCGCGCGCTTGGGCTCGAACTCGAACACGTAGGACCGCCCCGAGACGTGGATCGCCACGTCGAACAGGCGCCCGCTCTCGAACAGGTCCACGTCGAAGACCCGCACCGTCCCGTCGGTGGAAAAGCTCAGCAGCTGCATCCGCGTCCGCAGCCGATGGACCACCTCCTGCGGGAAATGGTCGATGAACGGCGTGCCGATCATGCCCGCCGCGCCGATCCCCAGGAACTCGCCGGTATTGAGCGAGGCGTGGGACACGATCCAGTCGGCCGAGACGGCGATCAGGCAGCCGAATCCCTGCACCCGTCCCAGCAGGTGGATCGGCTCGCGGGCGCAATTCTCCAGATCGACGGCCTCTGCCGCGGCGGCGTCGGGATCATGCAAGGGCCGTCTCCCGCCCCGCTGCCCGCGCCAGGGCCCGGTCGAACAGGTCGAAGAGCCGCCGCACGTCGCCGACGATCCGCTCCGCGGCCGGGCCGGTGCCGGGCCGCGACGCCTGCGCGGCGCAGAAGGTCCGCCAGGCCGCGCCCTGCCCCGGCGCCGTCAGGTAGCGCCCCGCCCCGGCGGCGCGCCCGCCCGCCGCCGCGGCCCAGCGCCGGCGCAGGACCGCCGTGCCGAGCCGCGAGCCCAGCACCACGTAATCCACCGCCACCGGGTCGCAGGCCATCTGCGGCGCGGCCGGCAGCGCGGCGCGGCCCAGCACCGTCAGGTCGGCCTCCAGACGCGCGGCCAGGTCGGCAACGAGCCCGCGCGAGGTGCCGCGCGCCGCCGGCGCGATGGCGCGGAACGCGGCGTGATGGGCGGCGAGGAACCGGCCCAGATCCCCCGCCTGTCCCAGATCGAGCGCGCCCACCGCCGCATCGACCCGCGCATGCTCGGCCCGGCTGTCGCGCCGCAGGCGGTCGCGCAGGCTGGGGGCAGAGGACGGGAACGGGAACGGGGCACTCTGCACGATCGGGTCCTCAGCGGCATTCCTACGACGAGGATCATTTGCACATCGCGTACAGGCGCGCAACAGAATGGCCGCGCCCCGGCGGGGACGCGGCCATGGCGGCCGGACGGGCCGGCCCCGCGCGGCTCACGCCGCGATCTCGGTGGCGCGGCTCACGCCCCGATCTCGGTGGCGCGGATCACGCCGCGCCCCTCATGGCGCGGATCACGCCGCGCCCCTCATGGCCCGGCTTACGCCGCGTCCTTCATGGCGCGGCTTACGCCGCGTCCTTTCTGGCGCGGCTTACGCCGCGACGCCCGTGGCGCCGACCAGGTCGCGCAGGGTCTGCTGGCCCATCGTCTGGAACTTCGCCGGGTCGCGCTCGGCCGGGTCCTGGCCGGCGGTGCAGACCACCCAGCCCGCGTAGTTCGAGGCCTGCAGAAGGTTCAGGCAGGTCTTGAAGTCCACCGACCCGTCGCGGTCGCCGGGCACGGTGAACACGCCCGACTTCACCGCCTGCGGCAGCGACATGTCGTTCATCCGCGCCTTGGCCATCGGGCTCACCCGGATGTTGCCGGCGTGGAAATGGCGCACCCGCGGCATGTGACGGGTCAGAAGCTGCACCGGGTCGCCGCCGCCGAAATAGCACTGGGCGGTGTCGAAGAGCAGGTGCAGGTTCGGGCCCGTCTCCATCACCAGGCGGTCGATCTCGTCGGGCGTCTGCACGACTGTGCCCATGTAATGGTGATAGACGCAGGTGACGCCCTGATCGGCGCAATGGGTGGCGATCTGCTCCAGCTTCAGCCCGAAGCTGTCCCAGTCCTGCGAGGTCAGTTCCGGCTTGCGCGACAGCGGCGTGTCGGCCTTGTCGAAGATCGCGTTCGACACTTCCTTCACGATCACCACGTCGGCCCCGGCCGCCTTGGCCCGGTCGATCGCCGGCTGCATCGCCTCGCGCTCGTCCTCGACCGAGCGGTCGAGAAGGTGCAGGCCGTGGCTGACGGCGGCCAGGGACAGGCCATGGCGCTCGAGCGTCGCTTTCAGCTCGCCGCTGTCCTGCGGGAACTTGTAGCCGTCCTCGATCCCTTCGAACCCGGCTTCGGCGGCCTGGGTGAGGCAGGTTTCCAGGTCGATATCGGCGCCCAGCGCGCGATCGTCCTCGTTCGACCATGCGGAGGGGGCGGTGGCGATACGTGTCATGAAGTCTCCTTTCCGTTGTTCTTGTCGCGGACGGGGCGGTCGGCCCCGGGCGGCGGATCGTCGGGCGCGCCGCGGCCGGCGGTCGGGCGATCGTGTCCCCCGGCGGGCCGGGCGGCGGCGCCGGACCCGGCGCCCCGGACCCGGTGCGAACCCGGGCCGCGCGCCGGCGGATGCGACGCACCCGGACGGCCGCTGGGCGGCCCCGTCGTGATCCGGCGCATCCTTTCGGAAGGCGCCCGCGGCGTCAACACGGGCCGGCGGGAGCGCCGCGGCCCCGGCCCGACGGTCGCGGCATCGCTTCCGATGTCGGTCCTGCGGGGCCGGACGTCAAGGTCGGCGCAGCCCGCGCCCCGGTCCCGGCGCGATCCGTTCGGGCGCCTCACCGTTGCCGCGTCCGCCATTCGGGGTGAATCCAGGGCTCCGCGTTCGACGGCGGCAGCATCCCCTTCCCGAGGATGTGATCGGCCGCCTTCTCTCCCGTCATGATCGACGGCGCGTTCAGGTTGCCGTTGGTGATGCGCGGAAAGATCGAGCTGTCGGCCACCCTGAGCCCCTCCACCCCGATCACCCGGCATTCGGGATCGACCACCGCCATCGGGTCGTCGGCCGCCCCGATCCGGCAGGTGCCGCAGGGGTGATAGGCGCTCTCCACCTCGTCGCGGATGAAGTCGTCCAGGGCGTCGTCGGACTGCGCGTCGGCGCCGGGGCTGATCTCCTTGCCGCGATATTCGTCGAAGGCGGGCTGGGCGAAGATCTCCCGCGTCAGCCGGATGCAGCGGCGGAACTCGGACCAGTCGTCGGGATGCGACATGTAGTTGAACAGGATCTTCGGATCGGCCTCCGGATCGGCGCTGGCCAGCCGTACATGGCCGCGCGACTTCGACCGCATCGGCCCCACATGGGCCTGGAAGCCGTGCCCCTCGGCGGCCGTCTGGCCGTCGTAGCGCACCGCGATCGGCAGGAAATGGTACTGGATGTCGGGATATTTCACCCCCGCCTCGGACCGGATGAAGCCCGCGCTCTCGAACTGGTTCGAGGCGCCCGGCCCCGACCGGGTCAGCAGCCACTTGGCCCCGACATAGGCCTTGCCCAGCAGCGACCAGTACTTGAACAGGCTGACGGGCTTCACCGCCTCCTGCTGGATATAGAGCTCCAGGTGGTCCTGCAGGTTCTGCCCCACGCCGGGCCGGTCGGCCACCACGTCGATGCCGTGCTCGGCCAGGTGCGCGGCGGGACCGATCCCCGACAGCATCAGCAGCTTGGGCGAGTTGATGGCCGAGGCCGCGACGATCACCTCGGCCCGCGCCCGGATCACCTCCACCTGCCCCTTGCGCGTGACCTCGACGCCCGTCGCGCGGCCCTCCTCTATCACCACCTTGCGCGCCAGCGCGCGCACCAGCGTGCAATTGTCCCGCTTCAGCGCCGGCTTCAGGTAGGCCGAGGCGGTGGACCAGCGCCGCCCCTTCCAGATCGTGGCGTCGTAGGGGCCGAACCCCTCCTGCTTGGCGCCGTTGTAATCGTCGGTCAGCTCGTATCCCGCCTGCGCGCCCGCCTCGACGAAGGCCTTCGTCAGCGGGTTGTCGCGCTTGCCCCGGGTGACGTGCAGCGGCCCGTCGGTGCCGCGCCAGGCCGGATCGCCGCCATGCCCGCCCGAATGCCAGTGCTCCAGCCGCTTGTAATAGGGCAGCACGTCGGCATAGGCCCAGCCCGCCGCGCCCTCTTCGGCCCAATGGTCGAAATCGCAGGCATGGCCGCGGACATAGATCATCCCGTTGATCGACGACGACCCGCCCACGACCTTGCCGCGCGGCACCGCCATCTCGCGCCCGCCCAGATGCGGCTCGGGCTCGGTCGTCAGGCCCCAATCGTACATCTTCATGCTCATCGGGTAGCTGAGCGCGCCGGGCATGTTGATGAACGGCCCCGCATCCGAGCCGCCATGCTCCAGCACGATCACCGACTTGCCCGCCTCGGACAGGCGCCACGCCATGGCGCAGCCGGCGCTGCCCGCGCCCACGATCACGTACTCGGCTTCCATCAGAACGGCGCCTCCGTGGGGTTCATGGATACGTAGACGGTCTTGATCTGGCTGTAATGCTCGATGGCGGCCCGGGAATTCTCCCGCCCCACGCCCGACATCTTCATGCCGCCGAAGGGCGCCTCCACCGGCGTCAGGTTGTAGGTGTTGATATAGGCGGTCCCGGCCTCGAACCCGGCGGCCATCCGGTGCCCGCGCATCAGGTCGCGGGTGAAGACGCCGGCGGCCAGCCCGAACTCGGTCGCGTTGGCCCGTTCCAGCGCCTCCGCCTCGGTCTCGAAGTCGAGGACCGACATCACCGGGCCGAAGATCTCCTCGCGCGCGATGGTCATGTCGTCCGTCACGTCGGCAAAGAGCGCGGGCGTGATCCAGAACCCGTCCCGATCCAGCCGCTCGCCGCCCGCGACCAGCCGCGCGCCCTCGCTCCGCCCCGCATTGACGTAGCCCAGGACGATGTCGAGCTGCCGCTCGGACACCATCGGCCCGATCGTCGTCGCCTCGTCCATCGGGTCGCCCAAGCGCGCATCCTGCATCCGCTCGGCCAGCCGCTCCAGGAACGCGTCCTTGATCCCCCTCTGCACGAAGACGCGGGTGCCGTTGGAGCAGATCTGCCCGGTGGAGTAGAAGTTGCCGTTGATCGCCGCCGAGACGGCGCTGTCCAGATCCGCGTCGTCGAAGATCACGATGGGGGACTTGCCGCCCAGTTCCAGCGTCGCGTGCTTCATCCCCGCCGCGGCCGATTGATAGACCTTGCGCCCCGTCGGCACCGAGCCCGTGAGCGAGACCTTCGCCACGCGGGCATCCTCCAGCATCGCCGCCGCCTGGGGCCCGTAGCCCTGCACCACGTTGAACACGCCCGGGGGCGCGCCCGCCTCGGTCAGGATCTCGGCCAGCTTCAACGTGCAGAGCGGCGTCGTCTCGCTGGGCTTCATCACGAAGCTGTTGCCGCAGGCGAGCGCCGGGGCGGCCTTCCAGGCCGCGATCTGGGTGGGATAGTTCCAGGCCCCGATCCCCAGCACCACGCCCAGCGCCTCGCGCCGCGTATAGACGAAATCGCCGTCGGCCAGCGGGATGTGCTCGCCCGTGAGCGTGCCGGCCAGGCCGCCGAAATATTCCAGCGCGTCGGCGGCCGACGCGGCATCGGCGATCAGCGTCTCGGAGAGCGGCTTGCCGGTATCCATCGTCTCCAGCTCCGACATCTCGCGGTTGCGCTCGCGCAGGATGTCGGCGGCCCGGCGCAGCACCCGGCCGCGCTCGGTCCCGGTCAGCGCCGCCCAGGCGGGCTGCGCGGCGCTGGCCGCGGCCAGCGCCCGGTCGATCACGTCGGGCGTCGCGGCATGCAGGCGCGCGATCTCCGCCCCGGTGGCGGGATAGAGGACGGGGATCGCCTCGCCCGTCGCATCCTCGTGGAAGGCGCCGTCGATGTAATGGCTGCCGGTCGGTTGGTACTGCATGGATCAGGTCCTCGGGGATTTGGGTCAGAGGTCGAGCGCCGGCTTCTCGTAGGCGCCCTTGGCGTCCCGCAGCACATGGCGCTCGCGCAGCACGATGAAGGCGACGGCCGCGACGTAGAGGCCGATGACGATGGCGCCGATCCACTCGATCTGCAGCCACTGGCTCTTGAAGAGCAGCGTCAGCGCGAACAGCACGGCGGTGTTGCCCGCGACATAGGTCCAGGTGCCGAACCGTTCGGTGGTCAGGTTCAGGTTGTCGGTATAGAGGCGGATCAGGCTGTCGAGGGAGTTGATCACGAAGGTCGTGCCGACGATCACCATGGCGAGGTTCACCAGCCCGGCCGTCGCCAGGTCGTTCTGCCAGTAATAGAACAGGACCGAGAACCAGATCGCCAGCGGGATCGACGGGATGATCATCAGCGCCGCCAGCATGTGCTGGGTCTTCATGCCGCCCACGAAGCGGGAGGTGAACTGCCCGATCATGATCGACCAGGCGAACCACCAGAACAGGTAGAATTCGTGGTACTCGGTGATCGGCAGCACGAAGCGGTGCAGGTTGGCGAAATAGCCGCCGATATAGCTGATCGAGGCGCCGAACTCGCCCGGCGAGATCCCCGCATTGAGCCACAGCCCCGCGATCAGCAGCCCGAACATCCCCGTCGATCCCACCGACAGGATCCGCACGTACTTGATGTCGGTGGAGGAGTAGGACGCGGCCAGGATCACCGCGAAGACGATGACGTAGAACGTCGCCACCACCGTCTCCCCGTCGCCGATCGCGGGCAGGTAGAAGGGCAGGTAGACGAGGAACAGCGAGCCGGTGAAGGCGCAGGTGGTGATGATGACGACGTTGTTGACGATCCGCACCAGCGGCTTCTCGAAGAACTTCACGCGCGGCTCGATGGCGCAGAAGTAGAACGCCGTCAGGAAGTAGAACGCCCAGATCAGGAACCCCCAGAAGCCGAACTCGAAGGCCAGCGGGTTGGTGAAGGCGTAGGAGGGGTTGGCCTCGGTGTCGGCATAGAGCGGGAAATCCCAGGCCAGCGGGAACATGATCAGCCCCACGTCCAGGCCCGAGGTGAACAGGATCGCCACGAACACGAACAGCGGCTGCGGGTCGGGCCCGATCAGCCGCAGGTCCCACCAGCGGATGGTGCAGAAGATCACCAGCGCGAACGCCATCAGGATCCCGAAGGATATGAGCAGGGTCATCTCGATGTTCTCCGTTCGGGCCGCCCGGTCGGGGGCGGCGATTTTTCGTCGAAAAATCGCTACGTCACTCGCCGCGGGGAAACCGTTGCCGCTCCTCCACGACGTTGAGGTCCATGTGATTGCGCATGTAGCGCTCGGAGGCCTTCTGCAGCGGCTGGAAGTCCCAGGGGAACTGGCCGCCCTGGCTCAGCGCCTCGTAGACGACCCAGCGCTTGGCCTGGCTCTCGCGCACGTCGGCGTCGAACGCCTCGAGGTCCCAGCGGCCGTCGGCCTCGGCCCGGAACCGCGCCAGCGTCTCCCGGTGCGCCGGATCGTCGGCCAGGTTCGCCATCTCGTGGGGATCCGCGTCGAGGTCGAAGAGCTGCTCGGGATCGAGCGCGCAGCGGGTGTATTTCCACCGCCCCTCGCGGATCGCGACCATCGGCGCATAGGACGCCTCGGCGGCGTATTCCATCCGCACCGGCTGCGACCGCTCCTCCCCCTTCGCCACCGGCACCAGGCTCTCGCCGTTCGTCCAGGGCCTGACCTCGTCCATCGAGATGCCGGCGAGGTCGCAGAGCGTCGGACAGACATCGATGGTGGAGACCGGCGCGGTGATCCGCGCGGGCTCCAGTCCCGGCGCCGAGATCATCAGCGGCACGCGCGCCGACCCCTCGAAGAACGACATCTTGAACCACAGCCCCCGCTCGCCCAGCATGTCGCCGTGGTCCGAGACGAACAGGATCACCGCCTCCTGGCCGGTCCGCTCCAGCACGTCGAGGATCTCGCCCACCTTCTCGTCGAGATAGGTGATGTTGGCGAAATAGGCCCGGCGCGAGCGGCGCACGTCCTCGGGCCGGATGTCGAAGTCGCGCCAGTTGTTGGCGTCGAAGATGCGCTTGGAATGGCTGTCCTGGTCCTCGTAGGGGATCGGCCCCACCTCGGGGTCGAGGCGGTCGCAATCGGCATAGAGATCCCAGAACTTCCGCCGCGCCACGTAGGGGTCGTGCGGATGGGTGAAGCTCGCCGTCACGCACCAGGGCCGCTCGTCATGGCCGCGCGAGAGGTCGTAGAGCTTCTGGCACGCGAAGAACGCCACCTCGTCGTCGTATTCCATCTGGTTGGTGATCTCGGCCACGCCCGCCCCGGTGACGGACCCGAGGTTGTGGTACCACCAGTCGATGCGCTCGCCGGGCTTGCGGTAATCCGGCGTCCAGCCGAAATCGGCCGGGTAGATGTCGGTCGTCAGGCGATCCTCGAACCCGTGCAGCTGGTCGGGCCCGACGAAATGCATCTTGCCCGACAGGCAGGTATAATATCCCGCCCGCCGCAGGTGGTGGGCATAGGTCGGGATCGCCGAGGGGAACTCGGCCGCGTTGTCGTAGATGCCCGTGCCTGACGGCAATTGCCCGGACATGAACGCCCCCCGCCCCGGCGCGCAGAGCGGGCTGGCGGTATAGGCATTCTCGAACCGGACCGATCGCTCCGCCAGCCGTTTCAGGTTCGGCGCGTGCAGGAACTCCGCCGGCCCGTCGGGAAAGAACGTCCCGTTCAGCTGGTCCACCATCACGATGAGGATGTTCGGTCGGGTCACGGGGCCTCCTGCAATTCATGGGCGAGCGCCGAGAGGGTGTGGCGGACGGCGGTCTCCGCGCTGGTCTCGGCATCCAGCGCGGCATGCAGGTAGAGCCCGTCCACCAGCCCCGCGATCCGCTCCGCCGCGGCGGGCGCGCGACAGCCCAGCGCGGGGCGCAGCGCATGGGCGAGGTTGGAGGACAGCCGCCGGCGATAGATGCCCAGAAGCCGCCGCGCCGCCGGCATCCGCTGCGCCATCACGTAGAAGTTCAGCCAGGCGGCCACCGCCTCCCGCTCGAAATTGGCCGGCGAGAAGCCCGCGCGCACGATCGCCTCCACCCGCGCGGCGGGATCCTCGGCGCCCGCCAGGGCGCGGCGCACGTCGCGGCCGTAGCGCGTCAGGAGCTCGCGCATCGCGGCCAGGAACAGCGATTCCTTGTCGCCGAAATAATGGAAGGCCAGCGCCGGAGAGATCCCGGCCCGCTTGGCGATCCGCCCCACCGTCACGTCGAGCGATCCGGTGGCGCCGATCTCGGCGATGGTGGCCCCGATCAGTTCCGCCCGGCGGCGCGTCTGGGCCCTCTCGCGTCCCGGGGTCCTGGCGTGCAATGTTGCCATGGTCCGGGTTCTAGCATTTAATTGACCCGTCAATCAAGACACGACACGAAGGGAGACATCATGCATCGCCTCATCACCGCCTCGGCCCTGGCGCTGGGCCTTGCGGGACCCGCCGCGGCGCAGGTCGCCGAGGAATGCCGGGAGGTGTCCATGTCCGACGTGGGCTGGACCGACATCACCACCACCACCGCCATCGCGCGCCACGTGCTGGAGGGGCTGGGATATTCCGTCGACGTGAAGGTCTTGTCGGTCCCGGTGACCTTCGCCTCGCTGGAGAACGACGACGTCGACGTGTTCCTGGGCAACTGGATGCCGTCGCAATCCCAGGCGATCCAGCCCTACCTCGATTCGGGCGAGATCGAGCAGGTCGCGATCAACCTCGAAGGGACGAAGTACAACCTCGCCGTGCCCGCCTACACCTACGAGAAGGGCCTGCAGAGCTACGACGACCTCGCCGCCTTCGAGCCCGAGCTCGACGGCACGATCTACGGCATCGAGCCCGGGAACGAGGGCAACGCCTATCTCATCGGCCTGACAGAGGAGAACGCCCACGGACTGGGCGATTTCGAGGTCAAGGAAAGCTCCGAGCAGGGCATGCTGGCACAGGTCCGCCGCGCCGTGGACGACGAGGAGGACGTGGTCTTCCTCGGCTGGGAGCCGCACCCGATGAACGCCAATTTCGACCTCGAATACCTCTCGGGCGGCGAGGACTTCTTCGGCGGCGAGGGGGTCGTGCACACCACCACGCGGGCCGGCCTGACCGAGGAATGCCCCAATCTCGGCACCCTCCTCGCGCAGATGACCTTCACCCTGCCCATGGAGAACGAGATCATGGGCAAGATCCTCGACGACGGGATGGACCCGGCCGAGGCCACGCAGGAATGGCTCCAGGCGCACCCCGACGTGATCGATCCCTGGCTCCAGGGCGTGACCACGGTCGAGGGCGAGGAGGGCCTGCCGGCGGTGCGGCAGGAACTGGGGCTCGACTCCTGAGGCGCGGCCGCGCCATGTGATCGCGGCGGTCCCGGCGTTCCGGGGCCGCCGAACCATTCCGGACGGGGACGCGGATGAACTGGATAACCGAACACAAGATCCCGGTCGGCGAGGGGGCCGCGGATGTCTTCGACTGGATCAACGACAACCTGCAATTCCTGCTCGACGGGCTCTCCGACCTGATGGCGGCGCTGATCGACGCGATCCTGTGGGTGCTGCAGACGCCGAACCCGCTGGTGATCATCGCCGTCTTCGTGGCGCTGACCTGGGCCTTGCAGCGCTCGTGGAAGGTGTGCCTCTTCGTGGCCTTGGGCTTCCTCTTCATCCTCAACCAGGATTACTGGGAGGAGACGACCGAGAGCCTGACGCTCGTGCTCTCGGCCTGCGTCGTGTGCATGGGGGTGGGCGTGCCCATCGGCATCGCCGCCGCGCACCGGCCGCGCCTCTACGCCGCGATCCGCCCCGTGCTCGACCTGATGCAGACGCTGCCCACCTTCGTCTACCTCATCCCGGCCATCGTCTTCTTCGGCATCGGCATGGTGCCGGGCCTGATCGCCACGGTGATCTTCGTCCTGCCCGCCCCGATCCGGCTGACCTGGCTCGGCATCTCCTCCACGCCGGTACCGCTCAAGGAGGCCGCCCGCGCCTTCGGCGCGACGCCGGGCCAGCTTCTGTGGAAGGTGGAGATGCCCTCGGCCTTCCCCCAGATCATGGCGGGGCTGAACCAGACCATCATGCTGTCCCTGTCGATGGTGGTGATCGCGGCACTGGTGGGCGCCGACGGCCTCGGCGTCCCGGTGGTGCGGGCGCTGAACTCGGTCAACACCGCCCTCGGCTTCGAGAGCGGCTTCGTCATCGTCGTGGTGGCCATCGTGCTCGACCGGATGCTGAACGTGGGGGCGCGGAAATGACCACCGCGGTCAAGATCGACAACGTCTCCATCGTCTTCGGCGACCGGCCCGGCGACGCCCTGCCGCTGATGGACGAGGGGCTGGCCCGGCCCGAGATCGAGGAGCGCACGGGGCAGGTCCTCGGCGTCCACGATTGCTCGCTCGAGGTCGCGGAGGGCGAGATCCTCGTGCTGATGGGCCTTTCCGGCTCGGGCAAGTCCACCCTCCTGCGGGCGGTCAACGGGCTCAACCCCGTCGCCCGCGGCCGGGTCGTCGTGCATGACGGCGAATGGAGCTGCGACGTCACCCATGCCGCGCCCAGACAGCTCCGCCGCGTGCGGCGGGAATGCGTCTCGATGGTGTTCCAGCAATTCGGCCTCCTGCCCTGGCGCTCGGTGCGCGAGAATGTCGGGCTGGGCCTCGAACTCGGCGGGCGCAAGAAGGCCGACCGGCGCGAGGCGGTGGAGCGGCAGCTCGACCTCGTCGGCCTCTCGGGCTGGGGCGACCGCAAGGTGGGCGAGCTGTCGGGCGGCATGCAGCAGCGGGTGGGGCTGGCCCGCGCCTTCGCCACCGACGCGCCGATCCTGCTGATGGACGAGCCCTTCTCCGCCCTCGACCCGCTGATCCGCAACAAGCTCCAGGACGAGTTGCTGGAGGTGCAGGCGCGCCTGCAGAAGACCATCGTGTTCGTCAGCCACGACCTCGACGAGGCGTTCAAGCTCGGCAACCGCATCGCCATCATGGAAGGGGGCCGCATCGTCCAGGCCGGCACCCCGCAGGAGATCTATTCGCGGCCCGCCGACGATTACGTGGCCGATTTCGTCGCCCACATGAACCCGCTGGGCGTGCTGACCGCCCGCGACGTGATGGAGCGGGACGACGGCCCCCTGCCCGACCCCACGATCCCCGCCGACGCGACGGTGGAGCAGGCGATGCGCGCCCTGGGCGCCGCCGCCGGCCCCGTCGCCGTGACCGAGGAGGGCGCCCGCATCGGCCGCATCACCGAAGGCGGGCTGATCCGCCGCCTCCTCGACCCGCGCGCCTGAGCGTCCCGCCCCGCGAACATCCGCCGGGGCGGCGACATTCCACGACCCGTGCCCTTTCCAGAACCGCGAACGCCCTATCCTCGCTCCGGGGGGCCGGTCCGGCCCGGTTGCAAGGGAAGGGGTGGCCCATGGGCCTGATCGGCATATTCCTGTCGCTCGGATTGCTGATGTATCTCGCCTATCGCGGGATCAACGTGCTGATCCTGGCGCCGCTCCTGGCGCTGCTCGCGACGCTCTTCGCGGGCGGCCTGCCGCTCCTGGCGACCTACACTCAGGTCTTCATGCCGGCGCTCGGCAATTACCTGATCCAGTTCTTCCCGCTGTTCCTGCTCGGCGCCATCTTCGGCAAGCTGATGGCCGATTCGGGCTCGGCGCGCGCCATCGCGGAATGGTTCACCGACAAGATGGGCGCGGGCCAGGCGATCGCCGCCGTGGTCCTGGCCTGCGGGGTGCTGACCTATGGCGGCGTGTCGCTCTTCGTGGTGGCCTTCGCGGTCTACCCCATCGCCAATGCGCTCTTCCGCCGCTCCGACACGCCCAAGCGGCTCCTGCCGGCGGCGCTCGCGCTCGGCTCCTTCACCTTCACGATGACGGCCTTTCCCGGCACGCCGGCGATCCAGAACGCGATCCCGATGCCCTATTTCAACACCACGCCCTTCGCCGCGCCGGTCTACGGCACGCTGGCGGGGCTCGGCATGATGGTCTTCGGCATCCTGTGGCTGAACCGCCGCCGCGCCCGGGCCCAGGCCGGGGGCGAGGGCTATGGCGAGCACCCGGCGACCGACGCCGACGCCGACACGCCCGACCGGGCGATGCCCGGCATCCTCGTCGCGATCCTGCCGGTGGTGACGGTGATCGCGCTCAACGCCCTCTTCACCTACGTGATCATCCCGGCGATGGACACGGGCTACCTCTCGCAGGGGGAATATGGCGGCGTGGCCATCGGCGACGTGCGCGGGATCTGGGCCATCACCGCCTCGCTGGTGGTGTCGATCGTGCTCTGCGCGGCGCTCAACTGGGCGCGGTTCAAGGACATGCTCGACAGCGTCAACAAGGGCACGATGGGCTCGCTCCTGCCGGTCTTCAACACCGCGTCCGAGGTCGGCTACGGCGCGGTCATCGCCTCGCTGCCCGCCTTCGCGGTGATCCGCGACGCGGTGCTGGGGATCTCCCCCAACCCGCTCATCTCGGCGGCGGTGGCCACCAACGTGCTGGCGGGGATCACCGGATCGGCCTCGGGCGGCATGTCGATCGCGCTCGAAACCCTGGGCGGCACCTTCATGGAGCGCGCGCAGGCCGCCGGCATCGACCCCGAGATCATGCACCGCGTCGTGGCCCTGTCCTCGGGCGGCTTCGACGCGCTGCCCCATAACGGCGCCGTCATCACGCTCCTGGCGATCACCGGCCTGACCCACAAGCAGAGCTACGGCGACATCTTCGTGGTCGCGGTGCTGATCCCGTTCACCATGACCGTGCTCATGGTCCTGGGCGCCTCGCTCATGGCGGGCTGAGGGGCGGGCCGACGCGCGGGGCATCTTTTTCCGACTTGTTTTGTCGGAATTGCTTGCCTAACCTGACCGGGTCAGTCGGACATTCACCAGGAGACCTCCCATGTCCCTTCACACCGCGCTGCCCGTCCCGTCCCACGACGCCACCGCCCTGACGGCCGGCGGCCCGACCGCGACGATCGCGCTGAACGGCATGCAGTACACCCTGCGGATCACCCGCCAGGGCAAGCTGATCCTGACCAAGTAACGCCCCCCGCCCGCCCCGAACCGGGGGGGCCGCATTTCGATGGCACCACCCGCGCCCCGGCCGCGTTGCCCCCGCGACGACCCGAACGGCAGAGAGGCGGAACATGCGAGTTGCATTCCTGGGGCTGGGCGCGATGGGCGCGCGCATGGCGATGAACGTGATCCGCGCGGGTCACGACCTGACGGTCTGGAACCGCTCCCCCGGCCGCGCGGGCGATCTCGTCGCGGCCGGCGCGGCCGAGGCCCCGACGCCCCGCGCCGCCGCCGACGGGGCGGAGGTCGTGCTCTCGATGGTCCATGACGACGACGCCTCCCGCGCGGTATGGACCGATGACGCGACGGGCGCCCTGCACGGCATGGCGCCGGGCGCGGTGGCGGTGGAATGCTCCACCGTCTCGCCCGACTGGGTCCGCAGCCTCGCCGGCACCGCCGAGGGGCGGGGCATCGGCTTTCTCGCCGCGCCCGTCGCCGGCACCCTGCCCCCGGCCGAGGCGGGCGAGCTGGTGGTGATCGCCGGCGGCGACCAGGACGCGCTCGTGGCCGCCCAGCCGGTGCTCGACGCGATCGGCAAGGCCACCCACCACGCCGGCGATGCCGGCGCCGCCGCGACCGCCAAGCTGGTGATCAACGGCATGCTCCTGGCGCAGGAGGCGGCGCTGGCCGAGCTCCTCGGCATGGCCAAGCGCACCGGCCTCGCACCCGCCCGCGCCTTCGAGATCCTGTGCGAGACCCCCGTCGCCAGCCCGATGATCCGCAATTACGGGCAGTTGATGGTGGCCGGCACCGACGACGTGAATTTCTCCGTCGCCGGAAGCCTCAAGGATCTGGGCCTGATCGCCGGCACCGCCGACGGGGCGGGAGCGGAGGCGCCGGTCTCCCACGCCGTCCGCGACAGCTTCCGCGCCGCCGTCGAGGCCGGCCTGGCCGACCGCAACCAGACCGAGATCATGCGCCATTATGAATGATACGGCGATCATCCGGGACTATTTCGAGGCCTTCAACGCCGGCGAATCCGAGGCCATGCTGTCCCTCGTCATGCCCGATCTGGAGCATCGCCCCAACCAGGGAGAGGTGCGCCGGGGCCGCGACGCCTTCGCCGCCTTCCTGGCGGAGATGGACCGCGCCTATACCGAGCGGGCCGAGGATCTGGCGATCCTGACCGGCCCGGAGGGGCGCGCGGCGGCGGAGTTCACCATCCACGGCACCTACCGCGCCACGCAGGAAGGCCTGCCCGAGGCCACGGGACAGACCTACGTCCTGCCCGTCGGCTCGTTCTTCGAGATCCGGGACGGGCGGATCGCCCGCGTCTCGACCTTCTACAACCTATCGGACTGGCTGCGGCAGGTGGGGGCATGAGCCTCTCCTACGAGACCCTGACCGGCGCGGACGTGGCCGCGTCGCTCGACGATCTGGGCCGCCTGCGCGCCGCGGTCTTCCGCGACTGGCCCTATCTCTACGACGGCGACCCCGCGAACGAGGCCGCCTATCTCCGCAGCTATCAGGACACGCCGGGCGCGATCCTGGTGGCGGCGCGCGACGGCGGGCGGATGGTCGGCTGCGCCACCGGAATGCCCCTCGCCCGCCACGAGGACGCCCGCGACCTGCCGCTGGCGGATCTGGGCCTCGCGATGGACGATGTCTTCTACTGCGCCGAATCCGTCCTTTTGCCCGCCTATCGCGGCCACGGGGCCGGGCATGTCTTCTTCGATCGGCGCGAGGATCACGCCCGGGCGCTCGGATATGCCGTGTCGATGTTCTGCGGCGTCGAGCGCCCCGACGATCACCCCGCCCGGCCCCCGGATGCCCGCAGCCTCGCCCCCTTCTGGGAGGGGCGCGGCTACCGGTCCCGCGACGCCGTCATCCGCATGAGCTGGACCGATATCGGCGACGCCGCCCCGTCGGAGAAGCGACTCCGCGTCTGGACCCGCCCGCTCTGAGCGCGGCCTAGCGCTCCACCGACATGGCCATGGGGGAGGTCTTGCTGACCGGCACGCGCGGCGGGCGCGGCGTCGTGGGCCGCCCCGCCCGGTCCCGCGCCCAGGCCGCCGCGACCGACAGCGCCACCGCCACCGGCGGCACCGCCCAGGGCAGCCAGGTCACGTCCGGCTCCACCTCCATCAGGATCTGCCCGCAGAGCGCCAGCACCGTCCCCAGCGCAAAGACCAGCAGGCCCTGCTGCCCCAGCAGGCGCAACACGCGCAAGCCGGGATGCGCCGACCAGGACCGGATCGCCGGGATGCACGAGATCACGTAGGCCAGCGCCATCACGTGCAGAAGCCGCGGCAGGCCCAGATAGGTCTTGTTGTGCGACACGAACACGTCCGGCACGCCCAGCGCGCCGGCCTGCGCCATCTTGTGGTTCAGCGCCGGGCCGAGGCCGGGCACGAACCGCCATGCCAGCACCAGCGTCAGGAACCCCGCCGCCAGCCCGAAGAGCGGCCGTGACACCGGCACCAGCCGCGCGCCGTCGCGGTGGCGGATGCCGATCATCAGGCCCAGCACGAACACCGCCTGCCACGAGGTGGGGGCGAAGAACCAGCCGCCGCCGCCGGGATGGTTGGGGATGTTCCAGTCCCACAATCCCCCCGCCATCCACACCGCCAGGGACAGCGCCAGCGTCAGCCGCGGCGCCCGCAGCCCCAGCGCGATCACCAGCGGCGCGACGACCAGAAGCACGGTATAGGTCGGCAGGATGTTCACATAGCCGATCTGGTAGGTCAGCAGGGCCAGGCCCAGCAGCGCCTCGCTGGTGCGCGCATACATCAGGCCCAGATTGTGCCAGACGCGGAACTCGCCCCGCAGGAACGTGTCGGCCGCCCAGGCGAACAGGGCCATCGCCACCACCGTCAGCAGGATCTGGGTCAGGTACAGCGTCCAGGCCCGGCTCCACATCGGCGAGATCGCCGACCACAGCGTCCCCTCGCCCCGCATCCTGCGCGCCACCGCGCCCGAATAGGCGATGCCGGCGGCGACCCCCGACATGACGAAGAACGCCTCCGCCGCGTCGGAGAAGCCGAAATTGCGGATCGTCAGGAACTCGTAGGGGTTGCCCGGCATGTGATCGATCAGGATCATCACCAGCGCGATGCCGCGGAACAGGTCGATCCGCGGGTCCCGCTCCCGTCGCGGCGGCGGGCCGCCCCGGAACGGGACCAGCTTGCCCGATTGTGTGCCCTCAGGCCGGTCGTGCGGCGCGGTCGTCTCCGCCATTCCGTGGTCCTTCCTCGCTCCAGCGCCCGAGCTGCCGCCGATAGGCGGCCACGACCGGCGAAGGGCGAAGATCGTCCGGAACGGTAAACAAAGTATGGGCACCGGGCCGGGAGGTCCAGGTAATCAGGAGGGGCGCCAGGATCATCGGCACGCCGACGGGGGCCATCCAGATCAGCAGGTCCGGCGCGAACCACGCCACTACGGCCAGCGCCGAGGCGCCCCAGAGCGCGATCCACTGCCCCGCCGCCCAGCCCTCGCGCCAGGTCAGCTGGCCCTCGCCGCGCTGGTTCGCGGGCCAGCCGCCGTCGCGCCCCGACAGCACCTCCAGCACCGCGCGGGACTGGTACATCAGCATGAGCGGCGCGATGAGCGAGGTCAGCGCCGTCTCGGTGACGACCGACAGGGCGGACCGCGCCGCGCCCCCGAACCGCCGCGCCCGGCGGGTCACGATCGCCTCGGCCAGGATGGCGAGCTTCGGCAGCAGCAGCAGCCCGCCGATCCCGATGGCCAGCGCCACGATCTCGCGCGTGCGGTCGTCGGGAAAGACCGGGAAAAGCTGGTAGGGTTCGGGGAAATAATCCGGCGGCGGCGCCGTGATCGTGGCCGCGATGGACGCGATCAGGAACGCCCCCCAGCAGATCGACACCAGGTACGACACGATTCCCTGCACGAAGACGAACCGGCTCCAGCCCAGCAGGCCCGGCGCGTTCACCAGCCGCATGTGCTGCAGGTTGCCCTGGCACCAGCGCCGGTCGCGCCGCGCGAACGAGATCATGTTGTCGGGCCCCTCCTCGAACGAGCCGCCGATGCGGGTATCGACCTCCACCCGCCAGCCGCCCCGCGCCAGCAGCGCCGCCTCGACGTAATCGTGACTGAGGATGGTGCCGCCGAAGGGCGGCTTGCCGTCCAGCACCGGCAGCCCGCAGCATTCCGCCAGCGCGCGCATCCGCACGATGGCGTTGTGGCCCCAGAACGGCCCGGTGCGGCCCTGCATCCGCGCCAGCCCGCGCGCGAAGACCGGCGAATGGAAGCTGGCCGAGAATTGCATCGCGCGGCCGAACCGCGACCGCGCGCCGACGATCTTGGGCAGGGTCTGCAGCAGGCCCAGATCCGGCTCCGCCTGCATCCGCGCGATCAGGCTGCGGATCGTCGCCCCTTCCATCAGGCTGTCGGCGTCGAGGATCACGGCGAATTCGTAGGCGCCGCCGGACTTGCGGACGAAATCCTCGATATTGCCGGCCTTGCGGCCCTCGTTGCTGGTCCGGTTGCGATAGAAGATCCGCCCCGCCCCGTCGATCCGCTCCCTGAGCAGGCCGAAGGCCGCCCGCTCCCGCGCGAGGGCCTCGGGGTCGCGGGTATCCGACAGGATCGCGATATGCACGTCGAGCCCGGCGGCCTTCATCGAGGCGTCCATCGCCGCGATCCGCGCCGCGGCGGCCACCGGGTCCTCGTTGCAGATCGGTAGCAGCATCACCGTGGGCGGGTGGGGCAGCTGCAGCTTGGGCAGCGGCGGCAGCCCCCGCAGCGGCGGCAGGCCCAGGAAGGCCTGCGCCGCGCCCCAGGCGAGCCAGGCCGTCGTCACCAGGATCAGTGCGACGCGCACCGCGTCCCATCCCCCGAAGCCGAGGTTGAACCCGGCCTGCGCCAGCAGGCCCGCGGCCGCGGCGGCGCAGAGCGCGGCAAAGCACAGCGCCATGCCCCGGTTGGCCCAGGTGGTCCAGGTCGAATGGCGATGGGGGTCGCGTGGCACGGGTGTCAGCCGCCCTGGCGGGCCGAGGGCTTGAAGGCGGGCCAGTCATGCCGCTCGCGCGCGGCTTCCAGGCATTGCCGCGGCATCGCCATGGGCGCGACGGGCGGTGCCCAGTCCTCGAAGGTCTGGGCCGCGTCGCGCGAACCGGTCGGGTCGTCTTGGATCACGGATTTCATGTCTTGTTCCACTGGTACAGCCACGTCTCGGTCAGGCGGTCGTCGCCCGCCATCAGATCTGCCTGCATCTCGACGGTGGCACCCGACCCGGCGGTGACCTCGATCACCAGCCGCCAGATCCCCTCGTCGTCGAGACGCTCGAGCACCGATTCCACCATTTCGCCGCCGGAAACGGCGACACGAGGCGTAACTTCGATATCGTCGGGGAGTTCCCCCATCCGCGACCCGTCGAAGTCGATCACGAACTTCGCGCGGTCGGCATCGGGCGTGACGCCGGCCACGCCGCCGAGGCCCGACAGGGTCCTGAGGACCTGGGCCTGTTCGGGCACCGCGCCGGGCGGCGTGTCGCCCCAGTTCAGCCGGTAGCTCGTCTCCACCTCGTCGCCGGCCGACACGTCGCCCTCGGGCACCCAGAAGGCGACGATGTTGTCGTTCGCCTCCAGTTCGGTCGGGATCTCGATCAGGCGGATCGCGCCGCTGCCCCAATTGCCCACCGGCTCCACCGTCAGGGAGGGGCGGCGATGGTACTGGGCATGGGCGTCGAGGTAATCGTCGAAGGCGCGGTGGCGCTGGATCAGCCCGAACGAGGTCGGCCCCGACACCCCGATATAGGAATTGGCCAGCCGCGGCGGGTTGGTCAGCGGGCGGTAATAGTTCTGCCCGCCCGACTGGATGATCAGCGCCTCGCTGTCATGGACGCGCAGGCGGTAATCCTGGAACTCGCCCCGGTCGTTCGGCCCGAAGAGGAACATCGAGGTGAGCGGCGCGATGCCCATCTGGCGCACGCCTTCGCGGAAATAGAGCCGCGCGGTCACGTCGATCGTGGTGACCGGGCCGGGGGTGACGACGAAGCGGTAGGCGCCGGTCACCGAGGCGCTCTCCAGCGCGGCGTAGAAGACCACGTCGTTGGCCCCCGTCGCCGGCCGTTCCAGCCAGAAGGCGCTGAAGCGCGGGAATTCCTCGTCCGACCCGGTGGCGGTGTTGATCGCCAGGCCGCGGGCCGACAGGCCGTAGAGGTTGCCCTTGCCCAGCGCGCGGAAATAGCTGGCGCCCAGGAACGACACGACCTCGTCATAGCGGTCGGGGGCGTTCAGCGGCGCGTTCAGGCGAAAGCCCGCGACGCCGGGGATCGACTCGGGCACCTGGTCGGCCATCTGGTTGAGGTATTCGAAATCGTCGGGAGAGAAGGTCAGCGGCCGGGCCCGGCCGTCGACGATCTCGTACATGTCGACCGGCGTGTCGAAGAGCCAGCCCATGTGATAGGCGTGCAGGACGAAGGGCGCGCCCGTCCCGGTCCAGCGCGCCGCCTCGCGGCGGTACTGGATCAGCCGGTATTCGTCGTAATCGATGTCGCCGACCGGCCCGCCGATCGGCTCGGGCGGGGTGTAATCCTCGGCCGCCAGGGCCTTCATCCGCTCGGCCAGCCGATCGAAGGAGAATTCCTCGCCCTCGCTGCCCTCCTGCGCGCGCAGCGGCGCGATGCCGGCGGCGGTCACGGCGGCCAGCCCGCCCATCATGGTCTGGCGCCGCGTCGGACGCAGCCGCAAGGGCCCGTACTGATCGTCGGTTTCGGTCTCGGTCATCGTGTATCTTTACCCCAGCCTCGAGCGTTAACTTTTAATCGGCGGGGCCACCATTCAAGTCGCGCCCTACCAAACGGCGGAATCCCGCCCAGTGCCGTCACGTCAAAACACGATTCGGTGAAATAGTGACCGCCCCAGTGCGGCGATCGGGCATCCGCAGGATCTCGCCGATACCCGCGGGACGCCTCCCGCGGATATCGGCCCGGTCCCGCCGGTGCCCGTCGGTCCCGGTCAGGCGACGCGGAATCGCAGCGGCCGGACGGCGTTGAACACGCCCGTCTCGCGCAGCTTCGACAGCACCGCGTCGGAGGGCTCCTCGTCGATATAGAGCAGCGCGATGGCGTCGCGCCCCTTCTCGGAGCGGCCCAGGGTGAAGTTGGCGATGTTGACGCCGTTCTCGCCCAGCACCCGGCCCAGCGTGCCGATGATGCCGGCCCGGTCCTCGTTGGTGGAATAGAGCATGTGCTCGCCCACCTCGGCGTCGATGTTGATGCCCTTGATCTGGATGAAGCGCGGCTTGCCGTCCGAGAACACCGTCCCGGCGATGGAGCGCTGGCGGTGCGCGGTCTTCATCGTCACCTTCACATAGGCCTCGAACACGCCGGTCTGGTCCTGCGTGGTCTTCGAGATGTCCATGCCCCGCTCCTTGGCCATCACCGGGGCCGAGACCATGTTCACCTCCGGGTTCGTGGCCTGCATGACGCCCGCCACCACCGCGTTCTGGAGCGCGGCGGTGTTCATCTCCGACACCGCCCCGTCGAAGAGGATGTTCAGCTCCTCGATCGGCTCCTCCGTCATCTGGCCGATGAACGTGCCCAGATGCTCGCAGAGCTTCAGCCACGGCCCCATCACCTTGGCCTCCTCGGCGGTGACCGACGGCATGTTGAGCGCGTTCGTCACCGCGCCCGTCAGCAGGTAATCCGACATCTGCTCGGCCACCTGCAGCGCCACGTTCTCCTGCGCCTCGGTCGTGGCCGCGCCCAGGTGCGGGGTCACCACGACATTGTCGAGGTTGAACAGCGGGCTGTCCGTCGCCGGCTCCTCGGCGAACACGTCGAAGGCGGCGCCGGCGACGCGGCCCTCCCGGATCGCCTCGGCCAGCGCGGCCTCGTCCACCAGTCCGCCGCGGGCGCAGTTGATGATCCGCGCGCCGGGCTTCAGCTTGGCGATGTTCTCGCGGCCCAGGATGTTGCGGGTCTTGTCGGTCAGCGGCACGTGGAAGGTGACGAAATCCGCCTGTCCCAGCAGCTCGTCCAGCTCCACCTTGCGGCAGCCCAGCTCGGCGGCGCGCTCCTCGCTCAGGAACGGGTCGTAGGCCAGCACCTTCATCTTCAGACCGCGCGCGCGGTTGATGACGATGGAGCCGATATTGCCGGCGCCGATCACGCCCAGCGTCTTGCCGGTCAGCTCGACGCCCATGAACTTCGACTTCTCCCACTTGCCCGCATGGGTGGAGGCGCTGGCGGCGGGGATCTGGCGGGCGACCGCGAACATCATCGCGATGGCGTGCTCGGCGGTGGTGATGGAATTGCCGAACGGCGTGTTCATCACGATCACGCCCTTGGACGACGCGGCGGGGATGTCGACATTGTCGACGCCGATCCCGGCGCGGCCGATCACCTTGAGGTTTTCGGCGGCGGCCAGCACCTTGTCGCTGACCTTGGTGGCCGAGCGGATGGCGAGGCCGTCATACTGGCCGATCACCTCCAGCAGCCTGTCCTTGTCCTTGCCGAGACCCGGCTCGAAATCGACCTCGATGCCGCGGTCGCGGAAGATCTGGACGGCGGTTTCCGACAGCTTGTCGGAGACGAGAACCTTGGGGGCCATGTCTGGCGCTCCTTGTCTGGGGGCCGGTCCCGGCGTCGGGACGGGTGTCCGACGCGCGTCCGGCGCGTGTCCTGCGGAATGCCCGGCGCCGGCCCGACGCCCGCCCGGCACGGGGCCGGCGGCGGCGGGGCGGCGCCCGGCGGGGGTCAGGCGGCGGCCCGGTGGGCGGCCAGTTCCTCGTGATAGGCCCATTCGATCCAGGGCATCAGCGCCTCGATATCGGCGGCCTCGACGGTCGCGCCGCACCAGATCCTGAGGCCGGCCGGCGCGTCGCGGTACGAGCCCACGTCGAGCGCCACGCCCTCCGCCTCCAGCCGCTTCTGCACCGCCTTGGCGAAATCCTTGTCGCCGGCCACGGCCGGGTCGGTGAATTTCAGGCAGACCGAAGTGTTTGATCTCGTTGCCGGATCATTGGCCAGGTTGGCGATCCAGTCGCGCCCCTCGCAGAAATCCCAGACCGCCTTCGCATTGCGGTCGGCGCGGTCCATCAGCCCCCGCAGGCCGCCGACCGAGCGGCCCCAGGCCAGCGCCCGAAGGTAATCCTCCACGCAGAGCATCGAGGGGGTGTTGATCGTCTCGCCCTTGAAGATCCCCTCGATCAGCTTGCCGCCCTTGGTCAGGCGAAAGATCTTGGGCAGCGGCCAGTCCGGCTCGTAGGTCTCCAGCCGGTGCACGGCGCGGGGGGACAGGATCAGCATCCCGTGCGCGGCCTCGCCGCCCATGACCTTCTGCCAGGAGAACGTCACCACGTCGAGCTTGTCCCAGGGCAGGTCCTGCGCAAACGCGGCCGAGGTCGCGTCGCAGATGGTAAGTCCTTCGCGGTCCTGCGGAATATCGTCACCATTCGGGACCCGCACGCCCGAGGTCGTGCCGTTCCAGGTGAACACCACGTCCTTGGTCCAGTCCACGGCGGCCAGGTCGACGATGTCGCCGTACTCGGCCTCCCGCGTGACCGCATCGCCGAGCTTCAGCTGCTTGACCACGTCCGTGACCCAGCCCTTGCCGAAGCTTTCCCAGGCCAGGATCTCGCTCGGCCGCGCGCCCAGCAGCGACCACATCGCCATCTCCACCGCGCCGGTATCCGAGGCGGGGACGATGCCGACGAGATAGTCGTCGGGAACGCCCAGGATCTCGCGCGTCTCGTCGATCGCCTGGCGCAGCTTGGCCTTGCCGTCCGCGGCGCGGTGCGACCGACCCAGCGGTGCGTCGGCGAGCGCCTCGAGCGAGAATGTGGGGGGCTTGGCGCAGGGGCCGGAGGAAAAGCGCGGATTGTCCGGCCGCGCGGCCGGTTGCGGATGTGCCATCGCTGGTACCCTTCCAGATAAGCGCCCCTCGTTGGGGAGGGGTGTCCCGCGTCCGCAGTTAGGCCCGGACCGCGCCCCGGGCAACAACTTTCTTGTCTGGCGGTCGCTTTCGGGCGATGAGGCGCCGCGACCGGACGGGAGGCCCCATGCACATCGCCACGCTGATCGCCGCAGAGCGGCTCGATCCCGCCTTCGTCGAGGCCCTGCGGAATGCCTGGGGCGGGGGCGACGCCGTCTGGCTGCACCCCGCGAAGGCCGCCGAGTTCCGGGTGGAGACGGTGCCCGCCAACCTGTGGGAGGTCTGGGCCGAGGCGCAGAAGGCCGGCATCGACCTGGCCGTGCAGCCCGCCGAGGGGCGGCGCAAGGAGGTGCTGCTGGCGGACATGGATTCGACCATGATCGGGCAGGAATGCATCGACGAATTGGCCGACATGGCCGGCGTGGGCGAGCGGGTGAAGGAGATCACCGCCCGCGCCATGAACGGCGAGCTGGGATTCGAGGGGGCCTTGCGCGAACGGGTCGGCCTGCTGGAAGGGCTCTCCACGGACGTGATCGAGCGGGTCTGGCGGGAGCGGATCACGCTGACGCCGGGGGGCCGGGAGCTGATCGCCACGATGCGGGCCAACGGGGGCTATTGCGCGCTGGTCTCGGGCGGGTTCACGCAATTCACCGAACGGGTGGCCGCGCGGCTCGGCTTCGACCTGCACCGGGCGAACCGCCTGATCGAGGCGGCGGGGGTGCTGACCGGGGCTGTGGCCGAGCCGATCCTGGGCCGCGAGGCCAAGGTCGCCACCCTGCGCGAGGTCTGCGCGGCCCGCGGCGTCGGACCCGACCGGGCGATGGCGGTGGGCGACGGGGCGAACGATCTGGGCATGCTCGGACTGGCGGGCAGCGGCGTGGCGCTCCATGCCAAGCCGGTCGTGGCCGCCGAGGTGGATCTCAGGATCAACCACGGCGACCTGACCGCGCTGCTCTATCTCCAGGGCTATTCCGCGGCCTCGTTCTCCAGCTGAACGAAGCCGGGGGCCGGCCGGACCCGGCCCACCTCGGCCCCGGCGCGATTGACGATCGGGGCGAAGGCGATGTCGCGCAGCACCGGGTCCCGCGGATCGAGGATGCCCAGATGCCCCAGCAGGGCGGCCATCGCGGGGCCCGCCGCCCGCTCGGCCCCGTCGGCGATCTTGAGCGCGACGCCCAGGCCCCGCTCGGGCAGGATCGCGACGAAGACCCCCTCGGCCCCGACCTTGACCGCGGCGCGGCCCTGCGCGGCGATCATCAGGCGGGTGGTGGCCTTGCCGGTCCCGGCGACGAGCCAGGGATGGGCCATCATCGCCTCCCTGAGGGCCACCATGGCCCCGGCGCGCGCGCCCTGCCCCGGTCGCGCGGCGGCATAGCGGGCCATAGCGCGGGCCAGTCCGGCGACCGTGGTGGCGAAGTTCGGCGCCGCGCAGCCGTCGATGCCGGTCGCCGGGCTCTCCTCTCCCGTCACCTCCACGAAGGCGGCGCGGACGGCGCGCTGCACCGCGCCCTCGGGATCGACATACGGCCCCCGCGCCCCCGATTGCCGCGCCAGGTGGAGAAAGCCCGCATGCTTGCCCGAGCACTGGTTGTGGGCCTGGTCGGGCGCGCCGCCGGCGCGGATCATCCGGTGCTTCTCGGCGCGGTCGCGGGGCGGCTCGGGCCCGCAGAGCAGCGCCCCGTCGTCGAGGCCCAGATCGGCCAGCCAGCGCGTCGCCTGGGCGACATGCCCGGGCGCGCCCTCGTGGCTGGCGCAGGCGATCGCCAGCCGTTCGGGGGGCAGGTCCGCCCCCGATTCCGCCAGCGGCAGCGCCTGGATCATCTTGATCGCGGACCGGGGATAGATCACCGTCGCCGGATCGCCCCAGACCGCCACCGGATCGCCGTCGGGGCCGCAGACCACGGCGTGCCCGGCATGGCTGGACTCCAGGAGAGGTCCGCGCAACATTTCAACCATGGATTGTGCTCTGGGCATGACGTCTCCCGCTCCTGTGAGCCCGATCGGGCGACCGGGGGCTTTCATGTCTCCCCCCGTTGGACTTAAGGTCGCCGCGCTTGTAGGAGATTGGCGCCGGCGAACGGAAGCCCCCGCGAGAGGGACGCCCCGCGCGCCGGCAGAGGCAGACGACGGCTGGAGGCAGCGGGACGGATGAAAGCGTTGACGGGATGGATGACGGGCCTGGCACTGGCCCTGTCGGCGAATGCGGCGATCGCGCAGGACGAGAGCACCAACAGGGTGGCCGTCGAGACGGCCTGGAGCGTCTTCGTCGAGGACGAGCCGCAGGAATGCTGGAGCGTGTCCTCGCCGACGAACACCGTGAACACGCAGGACGGCGAGGAAGTGTCGGTGCAGCGCGGCCAGATCCTGCTGTTCGTGACGTTCCGCCCCGGCGCGGACGTGGACGGCGAGGTGTCGTTCACGGGCGGCTACCCCTTCGCCGACGGCTCCACCGTCGAGGTCGATGTCGGCGGCACCAGCTACGAGCTCTTCACCGAAGGGGAATGGGCCTGGCCGGGCTCGCCGGCCGACGATGCGCGGATCGTCGCGGCGATGCGCGGCGGGGCCGACGCGGTGCTGACCGCCCGCTCCTCGCGCGGGACGACCACCAGGGACACGTTCTCGCTCATGGGGTTCACCGCCGCGCTGGAGGAGGCCCAGTCGCGCTGCAGCGGCTGACGCTCCCGACCCCCTCGAGGCCGCCCGGCCCCCGTCGCGGGGCGCGCCCGGGCTTTATTTGCGCGCGGCTTTGCCTTATGTCCCGCCCATTCGGACGAGGATGAACCCATGACCGCGCAACCGCCCATCACGCAGGACCTGCTGACCCTTCCCCGCAAGGTGGAGGAGGGGGCGAAGCGCAACCTGGTCGGCCTGACGCGGGACCAGATGCGCGACGCCCTGATCGCCATGGGCACGCCCGAGAAGCAGGCGAAGATGCGGGTGGGCCAGGTCTGGGCCTGGATCTACCAGCGCGGGGTGCGCGACTTCGCCGACATGACCAACCTCTCCAAGGCGTACCGCGCCCTGCTCGACGAACACTTCACCATCGCGGTCCCCGAGGTGGTGCGCCGCGAGGTCAGCACCGACGGCACGCGGAAATACCTGCTGCGGATCGCCGGCGGCCACGAGGTCGAGGCCGTCTACATCCCCGAGGAATCGCGCGGCACGCTCTGCATCTCGTCCCAGGTGGGCTGCACGCTGACCTGCTCGTTCTGCCATACCGGCACGCAGAGACTGGTCCGCAACCTGACCCCCGGAGAGATCGTGGGACAGGTCATGGTGGTGCGCGACGACCTGGGCGAATGGCCCGAACCGGGGCGCAACCCCCATGACGAGACGCGGCTCCTGTCCAACATCGTGCTGATGGGCATGGGCGAGCCGCTCTACAATTTCGACAATGTCCGCGACGCCATGAAGATCGTCATGGACGGCGAGGGGATTTCCCTGTCGCGGCGCCGGATCACGCTCTCGACCAGCGGCGTCGTGCCCGAGATCGCCCGCTGCGCCGAGGAGATCGGCTGCCTGATGGCGGTGTCCTTCCACGCCACCACCGACGCGGTGCGCGACCGGCTGGTGCCGATCAACAAGCGCTGGAACATCGCGACGCTGCTCGACGCGCTCCGGGACTATCCGCGCCTGTCCAATTCCGAGCGCATCACCTTCGAATACGTGATGCTGAAGGACGTGAACGATTCGGACGAGGATGCGCGGCGGCTGGTGAAGCTGATCGAGGGCATCCCGGCCAAGATCAACCTGATCCCGTTCAACCCCTGGCCCGGCGCCCCCTACGACCGGTCGTCGAACAACCGCATCCGCGCCTTCGCCGACATCGTCTACAAGGCGGGCTATGCCTCGCCGATCCGCACGCCGCGGGGCGAGGACATCATGGCCGCCTGCGGCCAGTTGAAGTCCGAGACCCAGCGCGAGCGCAAGACGAAGCGCCAGATCGAGGACGAGATCCGCCCCTGAGCGGCACCCGCGCCGGGACATCGCGTCGCGGGAACGCTCCCGCCCCGAACGCCGTTCGCCCCCCGATCAACTCCGCGGGAGAGAGCGCGATGACCAAGCATTTCGACGACGGCGACAAGGTGGAATGGGATTGGGGCAACGGCACCGCCACCGGCATCGTGCGGCAGAAATACACCCAGAAGCACACGTTGAAGATCAACGGCAGCGAGGTCACGCGGGACGCCGACGAGGACGATCCCGCCTACCGGCTGGAGCAGTCCGACGGGCAGACGGTGCTCAAGAAGCATACCGAGATCCGCAAGGCCGGCTGACCGCTCAATGCTCGGTCATGCGGGGGTCCATCATCCCCTCCTTCACGCCGAACCGGATCAGGGCGACGTTGACCGGATAGGCGGCGAAGAGGCCGAGCGTCAGCGAGGTGATGAGCGAGGACCAGAACAGCGGCTCGCCCATGGTCGCGTCGCCGGCCAGGTAGAGGTCGGCGCCGATGGCCACGACCTCCATGACGGTGATGGAGGGCGTCTCGGCGATGATCGCGTCCTTCATCGCCGTCCCGAACGGCACGCCCTCCTGCATCATCGGACCGACCGTCAGGATGATCCCGAAGATGTAGGCCAGCGAGAAGGTGATGATCGCCAGGGTGACGTTGCCCGCCGCGAGGAGCCCCACCGAGATGGTGACGCCCAGGATCTCGCCCAGGCCGCAGCCCGAGTAGCAATGCGCGACCGAGCGGAAGCCCCGCCGCCACATGCTGTCGGTCGAGATCTCCTTGCGGCCGGTGGTCCAGTAGACGAGGAGGCCCAGCGGTCCCGAATAGACCACCGTCAGCGCCCAGACGACCTTCATCAGCGACATCAGGTGGGAATTGTTCACGTTGAGGTCGCGGACGACGATTACCAGGCTGATCACCATCGTGACGGCCCAGACGATCAGGAACCAGGGCGATGACAGGATCGAGATCACGATGTCCAAGAGGCGGCCTCTTCGTTCGGGTACGATTGGGCAGGCGGAACGGGAGCGGCGGGGCCGCGGTTCCGCTCGCCCTCTAGCGGCCCGGAACCGTCTGGCGGGCCTCTCCGGCCCCCGGCCAGGTCTCGATCGCCTCCACCGCCTCCTCGGCGGTCTCGACGAAGGCGAAGAGGTCCAGATCCTCGGGCGCGATCGTGCCGGCCTCGGCCAGGGCGTGGAAATCGATGATCGAATCCCAGAACGACTTGCCGAAGAGCAGGACCGGGATCCGCTCCATGCGGCCGGTCTGGATCAGGGTCAGCGATTCGAACAGCTCGTCGAGGGTGCCGAACCCGCCCGGAAAGACGCAGATCGCCCGCGCCCGCATCAGGAAATGCATCTTGCGGATCGCGAAGTAGTGGAAGTTGAAGCACAGGCCCGGCGTCACGTATTCGTTCGGCGCCTGTTCGTGCGGCAGCACGATGTTGAGCCCGATGGACTGGCCGCCCGCGTCGGCGGCGCCGCGATTGCCCGCCTCCATCACGCCGGGGCCGCCGCCGGTGACGATGACGTTGTCGCGCCCGTAGGATTGCATCGAGCGTTCGGTCATCAGCCGGGCGAAGCGCCGCGCCTGGTCGTAATATTGCGACAATCCCGCCAGCGCCTCCGTGCGCGCGCCGTCGGGGCGTTCGGGAATCCGGGCGCCGCCGAAGAGGACGATGGTGGAGTGGATGTTCATCTCCTCCATGATCATCTCGGTCTTGAGCAGTTCGAGCTGCAGCCGGACGGGGCGCATCTCGGCCCGGCTGAGGAAATCCTCGTCGGCGAAGGCGAGCCGGTAGGACGGCGCCCGGGTCTGGGGGGTGTCCGGGATCTGCTCGGCCGTCTCGCGGTCCGTCGGCGCGTCGCGGAACGGCGAGGCGTGGCGATCTGTCATGGAATCCTCCGTGGGTCGCGCGGAGCCTAGACACCGCCGATGACGAGCGAAAGCGGGGGGCCCGAGGTCCCGCGACGGGCGAGGCGCGGGACCGCGGGCGGGGCGGTCAGTCGCGCAGGAGGTCGTTGATCCCGACCTTGGCGCGCGTGCGCTCGTCGACGCGCTTGACGATCACCGCGCAATAGAGGTTGAGGTTGTTCTTCGTCGGCATGGAGCCCGAGACGACGACCGAATAGGGCGGCACCTCGCCCATGAAGACCTCGCCCGTCTCGCGGTCCACGATCTTGGTGGACTTGCCGATATAGACGCCCATGCCGAGCACCGAGCCCTCGCGCACGATGCAGCCCTCGACCACCTCGGAGCGGGCGCCGATGAAGCAATTGTCCTCGATGATCGTGGGATCGGCCTGCAAGGGCTCGAGCACGCCGCCGATGCCGACGCCGCCCGACAGGTGGACGCCCTTGCCGATCTGCGCGCAGGAGCCGACGGTCGCCCAGGTGTCGACCATGGTGCCCTCGTCCACATAGGCGCCCACGTTCACGAAGGAGGGCATCAGCACCACGCCCTTGCCGATATGGGCGGAGCGGCGCACGACGCAATTGGGCACGGCGCGGAAGCCCGCCTCGCGCCAGCGGGCCGCGTCCCAGCCGGCGAACTTGCTGTCGACCTTGTCCCACCAGCCGCCGTCCTGCGGCCCGCCGGGCTGCAATTCCATGTCGCGGATGCGGAACCCGAGCAGGACCGCCTTCTTGGCCCACTGGTTCACGTGCCACGTGCCGTCGCGCCGTTCGGCGACGCGCAGCGCGCCCCGGTCGAGCGCGTCGAGCGTGGCCTCGATCGCCTCGCGGGGGGCCCCGCCGGTGGCGGGCGTGATCGCGGCCCGGTCGTCCCAGGCGGCCTCGATGGCGGGTTGAAGCGTGTCGTCCGGCATGATGTCTCCCTTGTGCGCGGCCCGGTCTACGCGCGGCGGCGGGGCGGGGCAAGTTTCCGCGATGCAGCGAGAAAGTCCTTGCCCGCCGCAGAATCCATTTCCAATACTGGATAAAGTGTGCCAGAACCCCAGATGGGGATATGGAATACTTGGGAAATTTGGATATTATGGTTACGAAGTTTAACGCTCTTGTACTCGCCGCCGCGCTGTCGGCCATCGCGGGATCTGCCTCCGCGCTGACGATCACGTCCGCCGAAGGCGATTGCGCCTCCGACGCCTCGCTGAGCGGCTGCAGCGCGAGCGCCGCGCGTCGTGATCTGGGCAATGTCGAACTGGCGAGCGCGGGCAACGGCTCGTTCTACTCGCTGGGCGTCGGCCAGTCCGCGTCGTTCTATTTCGACCGCCAGGTGACCGGTTCGCTCAGCGTGTCCGAGGTGACCTTCGGCCGCGCCGGGTATTACGAGGAAACCGCGCTCGTCTATGGCGGCGTCGTGACCGATGGCGGCTACGACTTCTCGGCGCTGCTCGGCTCGCTATCGAACAAGTCTGACGACGGCTTCGCCTCGCTGGCCTTCTCGGGCCGCTACGACGCGCTGCGCTTCGTCGACACGACCGAGGTTCCGGCCGGTATGCCCGCCAATGCCGACGGCTTCGACATCGATTCGATCGAGGTCGCGGCGGTGCCGCTGCCGGCTTCGGCGCTGATGCTGATCGCCGGCCTCGGCGGTCTCGGAATGGTGCGCCGCCGCAAGGCGTGATCCCTTCGCCGGGGCCCGCTTGGGTGCTTGCCCCGGAGAGTGGAATTTCGAAGGCCCTGCCGCATCGCCGGCAGGGCCTTTTCGATTCGTGACCTGCCTCTCGGCCCCGGCCGCGGGGGCGGTGGGCCCGATCGCGGCGGGCGGCCCGTCCCCATTCGACCGCCCGCGATGATTCGCGGGCGTGAAGGTGCCGCGGACCGGCCTGATCGTCCGACCGCGTCGATCCCCCGGCGCTCACCGCCGGACCCGTCCCGTGCGCCCCTCCGAGCGGCGCGCCGGCAGCCGGGACCGGAGAGCAGGAGAACGGCGTCCGCCGCCGTGGCCGTCGCGGCAACCACCGGGGCGGAACGCGCCGCGATGCTCCGCGACGCGACCTTCGCCGTCGCGGCCGCCTCCCCGCGGCTGACCGACAGGTTCGCCGTCGCGGGGCCCGATCGCCCGCAGCGGACAAGGGGCGCCCCGGCGCGACGGGTGGGGGCGTCGATCCGGACGGATCGGTCGGCGGGGCGCCGCGCGGCGACCGGCGGCGATAAGGGGACCCTCGGCGGCGCGGGCGGAGTGGAGCGGGGCATGGATCCGGCCCCCGCCGACATCGGCATCGCCGCCCCGAATCGGATGGCGGCGCCCCGATCCTCCTCCAGACCGCAGGCGCCGGCGATGCGGGCCTCGCCCTCGACCGCGGCGGGGCCGACCCGGCACCGGCCCCGGCGGACCGCCCCGGGCGGCCTGGCGGGGGCGCTGACATCGGGCCGCTCGCATTGATCCCACGGCGGGTTGGAACCGTGGCGGGGCAGAGCCGTTACCGGTGCGACTGTATGCTTCCACGGAGAAAGACATGACCGGAATCGGCATCATCGGATCGATCATCATCGGCGCGCTCGCCGGGTGGATCGCCGAGAAGATCATGAACGCCAATCATGGCCTGATCACCAACATCATCCTCGGCATCCTCGGCGCGGTGGTGCTGAACTTCCTGCTGACCGCGATCACCGGGTCCACGCTCGGCGGCGTGATCGGCCAGCTGATCATCGCGATCATCGGTGCCTGTATCCTGATCTTCGCCTGGAGGGCCGTGAAGGGCCGCGCCTGACACCGGCGCGCCGTTCTCAGGCCGGAACGGGCCGCCCCGGCGACGGGGCGGCCCGTTCTCGTCCCGGCCCCCTTGCACGCCGCGCATCGCTGTCGCACTGCCCGGGTGCCCGGGCCGCGATCGACACGGGCCCCATCGACGGAGCCGCCATGACCAGACAGCAACAGGTCTTTACCCTCCTGGTGGAAGTCGGCCGCGCCGCGGGCGACGGCCTGCCGCCCACCGCGACGGGGGCCGGCCTTCTGTGCTATGCCACCGGGGTGGACGAGGCCGAGGCGGTGCGCGAGACGGTGGCGGTCCTGAAACAGGCCGACATGGCGCCGCTCGACGTGACCGGCTACGGCACGCTCGACGAGCGCCTGGCCGCGGGACAGGAGATCGACGAGGAGGAACGCGCCCTGATGGGCCGGGCGCTGGACGAGAACGCGGTGATCGTGGCACAGGCGACGCCGTTCTACCCCGAATGAGGCCCGCATCGCCCCGCGCCACGGGCGCGCACGGCGCCCGAGGAGCCACGATGCCGGTCGATCCCGTCGAACTGACCCAGGACCTGATCCGCCTGCCCTCAATCACCCCCGACGCGGGCGCGCCCATCGCGCACCTGGCGGCGCTTTTGTCGGCGCACGGCTTCGCCTGCACGCGGGTCGACCGCAACGGCATCGCGAACCTCTATGCCCGGCACGGCACGGCGGGGCCCGTCCTGGGCTTCAACGGCCATGTCGACGTGGTCCCCGAAGGCGACCCGGCGGCCTGGTCGCACGACCCCTGGGGGGGCACGATCCATGACGGCGCGCTCTATGGCCGGGGGGCCTGCGACATGAAGGCCGCCGTCGCCGCCTTCGCCGCCGCCGCGATCGGGGCCGCACGCGACTGCCCCGGATCGCTGGTCCTGACCGTCACCGGCGACGAGGAGGGGCCGGGCGTGGACGGCACGGCCGCCATCCTCGACTGGATGGCGCAATCCGGCGAGCGGATGGATGCCTGCATCGGCGGCGAGCCGACCTGCCCCGAGCGGATGGGCGAGATGATCAAGATCGGCCGGCGCGGCTCCATGACCGCCTGGGTCACGGCCACCGGCGTCCAGGGCCATTCGGCCTATCCGCAGAACGCCCGAAACCCGGTCCACGGCATGATCGCCTACCTGTCGCGGCTGACCGGGACGGTGCTCGACGCCGGGACCGACCATTTCGACGCGACCACGCTGCAGGTGACCGGAATCGACACCGGCAACCGGGCCAACAACGTCATCCCCGCGACCTGCCGGGCGATGGTCAACATCCGCTTCAACGACGCCCATACCGGCGCCGCCCTGTCGGAGTGGCTGCGGGCCGAGGCCGAGGCCGCCGGGGGCGCGCATGGCGTGGCCTTCGACCTCGACATCCGCATCTCGGGCGAAAGCTTCGTCACCCCGCCGGGGCCGCTGACCGACATCGTCGAGCGCGCCGTCGCCGCCGAGACGGGGCGCCGGCCGGTCCTGTCGACCTCGGGCGGGACGTCGGACGCGCGCTTTCTCAAGGACCATTGCCCGGTGGTGGAGGTGGGGCTGGTGAACGCCACCATGCACCAGGTGGACGAGCGGGTGGAGGTGGCGCATATCCGGCAGCTGGCCGCCATCTACGGCCGCATCATCGGGGATTTCTTCGCATGAGCCTGATCGTCGCCCGCACCGAGGATGTCGCGGCCTGCCACGACCTGCGCCGCACCGTCTTCGTCGACGAGCAGGGCGTCTCGGAGGCGGAGGAGATCGACGGGCGCGACGCGGAGGCCGTCCACCTGCTGGCGCGCCTCGAGGGCCTGGCGGTGGGCACCGCGCGGATCCTGCTCGCCCCGCCGACGGGCAAGATCGGCCGGGTCTGCGTGCTGCCCGCCCATCGTGGCACCGGGGTCGGCGTGGCGCTGGTGGAGGCGGCGGTCGGCGGCCTGCGGGAAGAGCCGGGGATCGCGACCGCGAGCCTGGGTGCCCAGGTCCATGCGCTCGGCTTCTATCGGAACCGGGGATTCGTGGCCCAGGGGCCGATCTTCGACGATGCGGGGATTGCCCACCGGCAGATGGTCCTGTCGCTCGGGCCCCTGGACTGATAGGCGGAACGCATGGCCCAGATCCCCTCCAAGGTCGAGATCCTGAACTGGATCGCGGACAATCCCACCAAGACGGCGAAGCGCGACATCGCCCGCGCCTTCGGGCTGAAGGGCGCCGACCGCATCGACCTCAAGCGCCTGCTGAAGGAGCTGGAGGCCGAGGGCCACCTGGAAAAGCGCAAGAAGACCTATCGCGACCCCGACACCCTGCCCCCGGTCTCGGTCTGCGAGGTGGTGGGCCCCGATTCCGACGGCGAGCTGATCGCCCGGCCGATGGAATGGCGCGGCGACGGGCCCGAACCCCGCATCCTGATGGTCGAGCGGCAGAGCGACGGGGCGCTGGGGGCCGGCGACCGCGCGCTTTTGCGCCTGCAGAAGGTCCAGGGCGAGGACCACCATTACGAGGGCCGCCTGATCCGCAAGCTGAACCGGACGGCGATGCGGATGCTGGGCATCTTCCGCGCCACCTCGGACGGCGGCCGGATCGTTCCGATCGACAAGGGCAACGACAAGGAATGGCAGGTCCGCGCCGCCGACGCGAACGGCGCGAAGGACGGCGAGCTGGTCGAGGCCGAGCGCGCCCCCAAGGACCGGCTGGGCCTGCCCCGCGCGCGCGTGCTGGAGCGCCTCGGCGACCCGACCGCGCCGAAATCCGTCTCCCTCATCGCGATCCGGCAGCACGGCATCCCCGACGCGTTTCCCGACGAGGCCGTGGTCGAGGCCGAGGCGGCCACGCCCGTGGACCTCGGCGACCGCACCGACCTGCGCGACCTGCCCCTGATCACCATCGACCCCTCGGACGCGCGCGATCACGACGACGCCGTCTGCGCCCTGCCCGACGACGATGCCGGCAACGAGGGCGGCCATGTGCTCTGGGTCGCCATCGCCGACGTGGCCCATTACGTCCGGCCCGGTTCCGCGCTCGACCGCGAGGCCCGGACGCGCGGCAATTCCACCTACTTCCCCGACCGCGTCGTGCCGATGCTGCCCGAGGCGCTGTCGGCCGATCTCTGCTCGCTGGTCGAGGGGGAGGACCGCGCCTGCCTCGCCGTGCGCATGGTGCTCGACGCCCAGGGCAACAAGCTCTCGCACCGCTTCCACCGCGGCCTCATGCGCTCGCCCGCCTCGCTCTCCTACGAGGAGGCGCAGGCGGCCCAAGACGGCCACGCGTCGGAGAAGACCGCCGAGCTCGCCGACACGGTGATCGCTCCGCTCTTCGCCGCCTACCACGCCCTCCGCGCCGCCCGCGCCCGCCGCCAGCCGCTGGAGCTCGACCTGCCCGAGCGCCGGATCGTGCTCTCGGAGGACGGCCGCGTGACCTCCATCGCCTTCACCGAACGCCTCGACGCCCACCGGCTGATCGAGGAATTCATGGTGCTGGCCAATGTCTGCGCCGCCGAGACCCTCTCGGCGAAGCGCCAGCCCCTCCTCTACCGCGTCCACGAGGAGCCCAGCCCCGAGAAGCTCGAGGCGCTGCGCGAGGTGGCCGAGGCGGCGGGCTTCCAGCTGCCGAAGGGGCAGGTCCTGCAGACCGCGCACCTCAATCGCCTGCTGGCCCAGGCCGGCGAGAGCGAGTTCGCCGAGCTCATCAACATGTCCACGCTCCGCGCCATGACCCAGGCCTATTACGCGCCGCGCAACTTCTCCCATTTCGGGCTGGCGCTGCGCCAATACGCCCATTTCACCTCGCCGATCCGCCGCTACGCCGACCTGATCGTGCACCGCGCGCTGATCACCGCCCATGGCTGGGGCCCCGACCCGAAGGCCGACGGCCTCTCCCCCGCCGACGAGGAGATGCTGGAGGAGACGGCCGAGGCGATCTCGGACACCGAGCGCCGCTCCATGGTGGCCGAGCGCGACACCACCGACCGCTACCTCGCCGCCTATCTCTCCGAGCGGGTGGGGGCCGAGATGACCGGCCGCATCGCCGGCGTGCAGCGCTTCGGCCTCTTCGTGAAGCTCGACGAGAGCGGCGCCGACGGTCTCGTCCCCGTCCGCGCGCTCGGCGGCGAGTTCTTCCATTACGACGGCGACAGCCAGACCCTGATGGGCGCCGATTCGGGCCGCGTCATCGGGCTCGGCCAGCGCGTCACCGTGCGCATCGCCGAGGCGGTGCCGGTCACCGGCGGCCTCGTCCTCGACCTTCTGGAGGTGGAGGGCGACCGGGTGCCGCCGGGCCGCTCGCGGGCGCGGCGCGGCCCCCCGCCGCGCCGCAAGAAGGGCAAGGAGAAGGCCCGCGCCAAGGCCCGCGAGCGCAAGGTGACCCGCACCCGCCGCGGCTGACCGCCCCCGCCCCGTCCGAGCGCCCCTGCCCCGTCCGAGCGCCCCCGCCCCGTCCGAGCGCCCCCGCCCCTTCACCCTTTTTGCAAATACCCAAGGCCGGCGGCCGGCCAGGCGGGGCGCACGCACGCACGGCGCACCTTGACGGCCGCCCGGCCCGGGGCCAGTGCTGGGCACGATCCCTTCCCCCGGAGGCCCCATGCCGGACGCCGCAGACGCCCTTCTCGTCATCGACATGCAGGTCGACTTCCTGCCCGGCGGCGCGCTCGCCGTGCCGCAGGGCGACGCGCTCGTGCCCGGCATCAACACGCTCATGGCCGGGTTCGGCGCGGTCATCCTGACCCAGGACTGGCATCCCGCGGGCCATTCCTCCTTCGCCAGCCGGTACGCCGACAGGCGCCCCTTCGACAGCGTGGAGATGCCCTACGGCCCGCAGGTGCTCTGGCCCGACCATTGCGTGCAGGGCACGCCCGGCGCGGCCTTCGCCCCGGGCCTTCGCACCGATGGCGACCTCATCCTGCGCAAGGGGTTCCGCCCCGGGATCGACAGCTATTCGGCCTTCTTCGAGAACGACCGCGCGACTCCCACCGGGCTCGAGGGCTATCTCAGGACCCGCGGCATCGAGCGGCTGACGCTCGTCGGGCTGGCCTTCGATTTCTGCGTCGGGTTCTCGGCCCTCGACGCCGCCGCGCTCGGCTTCGAGGTGACGGTGCGGCGCGACCTCTGCCGCGCCATCGACATGGACGGCTCCGAGGCCGAGGCCGCGCGGGCGATGGACGCGGCCGGCGTGCGGCTCTGATGGACCTGCGCTCCCTCGCTCTCGGGATCGGCTTCGCGGTGATGTGGTCCTCGGCCTTCACCTCGGCCAAGTTCATCGTCGCCGACGCCCCGCCCCTGACGGCGCTGGCGCTGCGATTCCTGATCTCGGGCCTCGTCGGGGTCGCCATCGCCCGGGCGATGGGGCAATCCTGGCGGTTGACGGGGGCGCAATGGCGCGCGACGGCGGTCTTCGGCCTCTGCCAGAACGCGCTCTATCTCGGGCTCAACTTCATGGCGATGCGGAGCGTCGATGCGGGGCTCGCCTCCATCGTCGCCTCGACCATGCCGCTCCTCGTGGCGCTCGCCGGCTGGGCGGTGCTGGGCCAGCGGCTCCGCCCGCTCGGGGTCGCGGGCCTCGCCGCCGGGCTGACGGGCGTCGCCGTGATCATGGGCAGCCGGATCTCGGGCGGGGTGGACGGCACCGGGCTGGCCTTGTGCGTCGCCGGGGTGCTGGCGCTGACGCTGGCCACCCTGTCGGTGCGCGGCGCCTCCTCGGGCGGCAACGTGCTGATGGTCGTCGGCCTGCAGATGCTGGTGGGCTCGGCGATCCTGGCCGTGGCGGCCGCGATCTCGGAGCCGTGGCAGGTGGAATGGTCGGCGCCGCTGGTCTTGGCCTTCCTCTACACCACGCTGGTGCCGGGGCTGCTCGCGACCTTCGCGTGGTTCGTCCTGGTCGGGCGGATCGGGGCGGTCCGGGCGGCGACCTTCCACTTCCTCAACCCGTTCCTGGGGGTGGCCATCGCCGCGATCGTGCTCGGCGAACGGCTGGGCCTCCTCGACGTGGTGGGCGTGGCGATCATCATGGCCGGCATCCTGGCGGTGCAGCTGGCCAAGGCGCCCGCCCCCTCGGCGCCGCGCCGCACCGCCGCCTAGCAGGGACGCGGCGCGCCGCGCTCGTCGGCGATCACGGCGGCAAGCGTCGGGGCGTCGACCCGGCCCAGGATCACGGTGCGGTTGACGACCAGCGCCGGCGTCCCCGGAAACCCGAAGATCCGGGCCAGCGCCCGGGCCCGCTCCAGCGCCCGTGCGACCGGCGGTGCCGCCATGTCGCGGGCCAGCCGGTCGGGGTCGAGCCCCGCCTGCCCCGCGATCCGGTCGAGCGCGCGCGGCGTGACCGAGAGCGCGGTCCCCATCAGCGCCGCGTTCAGCGCCCCGAAGGCGTCCTGGCCCCGCGCCGCCAGCGCCGCGCGCGCCGCCAGTTCCGAGGCGCGCCCGAAGAGCGGCGTGAAATGATGGGAGATCCGCAACCCCTCCCGCGGCGCCAGCCGCGCCAGAAGGTCCGACAGGGTCCGGCAATAGGGGCAGTAATGGTCGGTGAAATAGGCCGCCGGGACCTCGCCCGCGCCCGCGCCCGCATAAAAGAGCGCCCCGCAGAGATCGGCGCGCACCGCCGCCATCGCCGCCGGCGGGATGCCGGGCCCCGGATCGATCCCGGCCAGCGCATCGCGGGCGCCGCCCCGCGACAGGCCGTCGCCGGCGTCGATCCGGCGGAACCCATCCACGGGGGCGTAATCGGAATAGCGCGGCCCGCGCAGCCGCGAGACCAGGCCGGGCGCGAGCTGGAACCCCGCCACCAGGGCGGCGGCGCCGGCTCCGGCGGTCAGAACGCCGCGTCGCGTGGCCATGCGCGCCCCTTGGGATCTGAGATGGTGAGCCGGCAGGGGCTCGAACCCTGGACCTACTGATTAAAAGTCAGTTGCTCTACCAACTGAGCTACCGGCTCACAGGCGGGGGAGGTAAACGGGCCCATCCGGCCCGTCAAGCGCAAAGCATCCCCTTTTCCGGCACCGGATCGGCGCGCCGATCCCCCGGGCGGCGGCGCGGCCCCCGCCCCCCGCATCGAGCGAGCCGCAGCCTTGACGTGTGGTATATATAAATTTTGCGCCGATACGCATCCCTGAGTTGCAGGCCACGCGCCGGTCCCGGGCGGGCGCGGGGCCGCTTTTCACCGGGCGCCGCGACGCGTATAGGGGCAAGCCATGCAGACCCGCCCCGACCGATACCCCTTCGCCAAGATGCACGGCCTCGGCAACGACTTCGTCGTGATCGACCGCCGCGCGGGCGTGCCCGAGATGACGCCGGCCCTGGCCCGCGCCATGGGCGACCGGCATCGCGGGCTGGGCTTCGACCAGCTGGTGGAGGTGGAGGCCGACCCGGAGGCGGATGTCCGGCTGACCTTCTGGAACGCGGACGGCTCGCGATCGGGCGCCTGCGGCAATGCCACGCGCTGCATCGCCGCGGACCTCCTCGCCGAGACCGGCGCGGCGGCGGTGAGCCTGCGTACCGAACGCGGCATCCTGTCCGCGCGCCGCTCCGAACACGGCGTCGCGGTGAACATGGGGCCGCCGATCCTCGACTGGCGGCAGATCCCGCTGGCCCGTGACGTGGACGTGGATCGCCTGCCCATCGACGGGGCGCCGGTCGCGACGGGCATGGGCAACCCCCATTGCACGTTCTTCGTCGAGGATGCCGAGGCGGTGGACCTCGCCACCTTCGGCCCCGCGCATGAACGCCATGAACTCTTCCCCGAACGGACCAACGTGCAGGTGGCCCACGTGGTGGGCCCCGACCATATCCGGATGCGGGTCTGGGAACGGGGCGCGGGGATCACGCTCGCCTCCGGCTCCTCCTCCTGCGCGACCGCCGTGGCGGCGGTGCGGCGCGGCCTGACGGGGCGGTCGGTGCGGATCACGCTCGACGGCGGCGACCTGTTCGTGGACTGGCGCGAGGACGGCGTCTGGATGGCCGGGCCCACCGCCCACGTCGCCAGCGGCGCGTTCACCGCCGCCTTCCTGCGGGGCCTGGCATGAGCGCGCCGGTCTTCTCCAACCACGGCTGCCGGCTCAACGCCTACGAGACCGAGGCGATGAAGGAGCTCGCCGCGGGCGCGGGGGTGGACGACCTCGTGGTGGTGAACACCTGCGCCGTGACCGCCGAGGCGGTCCGCAAGGCCAAGAAGGACATCCGCCGCCTGGCGCGCGAGAATCCGGGCAAGCGGGTCGTCGTCACGGGCTGCGCCGCGCAGACCGAGCCACAGACCTTCGCCGCCATGCCCGAGGTCGCCCGCGTGATCGGCAATGCCGAGAAGATGCAGGCGGGCACCTGGGCCGCCATGGCCCCCGACTTCACCGGCGCGACCGAGCGCGTCCAGGTCGACGACATCATGTCGGTGACGGAGACGGCGGGTCACCTGATCGACGGGTTCGGCACGCGGAGCCGCGCCTATGTCCAGGTCCAGAACGGCTGCGACCATCGCTGCACCTTCTGCATCATCCCCTATGGGCGCGGCAATTCCCGCTCGGTGCCCGCCGGCGTGGTGGTGGAGCAGATCCGCCGGCTGGCGGAGGCGGGCTTCGAGGAGGTGGTGCTCACGGGCGTCGACCTCACCTCCTGGGGCGCGGACCTGCCGGGGGCGCCGCGGCTGGGCGACCTGGTGATGCGGATCCTGAAGCTGGTGCCGGAGCTGGCGCGGCTCAGGATCTCGTCGATCGATTCGATCGAGGTGGACGACAACCTGATGCGCGCCATCGCGGAGGAGGCGCGGCTGATGCCGCATCTCCACCTGTCGCTCCAGCACGGCTCCGACCTGATCCTGAAGCGGATGAAGCGCCGCCACCTGCGCGCCGACGCGATCCGCTTCTGCGAGACGGCGCGCCGCCTCCGCCCCGACATGACCTTCGGCGCCGACATCATCGCCGGCTTCCCGACCGAGACCGAGGACCACTTCGCCGATTCGCTGCGCCTCGTGGAGGAATGCGGCCTGACCTGGCTCCACGTCTTCCCCTATTCCGCCCGGCCCGGCACGCCCGCGGCGCGGATGCCCGCCTTGGACGGCCGGGCGGTCAAGGAGCGCGCCGCGCGTCTCCGCGCCGCCGGGTCGGCCGCGGCGGAGCGGCACCTGGAGGCGCAGGTCGGCCGCGCGCACCGGGTCCTGATGGAGGGCCCGCGCATGGGCCGGACCGAGCACTTCGCCGAGGTCGCCTTCGACCGCGACCAGCCCGAGGGGCGCATCGTCGAGGCCCGGATCGCCGCCCGGGACGGACGGCGCCTCCGGGCGGCCTGACCTCAGGCGGGGTCGATCCCCACGAACTCGCCGTCGGCGGTGAAGGTGCAGGTGAAGAAGTCCTCCTGATTCTCGGTATAGCCGGGAACGGTGTACATCCCCTGGTCGGGCTCCGCCGGCAGGGTGGTGATGTATTGCGGCGACCCGCCATAGAGCGCGGCCGCCTCGCCCCGGCAGAAGACCGGCATCTGCGCCGGGGTCTGCCGGTCGGGCGCGGCGGTGGAGGCCGACATGTCCTCCATGTCGGTGTCGACGCATCCCGCCAGCGCGGCTAGCATCGCTGCAGGAACAAGAAGGCGGATCATCGTGCAAAATCCTCTGATGACTGATTGCGCCGGGGCCGCGGCGCCCCGGAATCCTCACCGCTCGGACCCGTCCGGGCAAGCCCGCACGGCCCGTCGGTCGGGCCTTCGGCGGGCCGGCGCCCATCGGCGGATCGCCTGATGGACCTGTACTATTCCCCCGCCTCGCCCTTCGCCCGCAAGGTGCGCGTCACGCTGATCGAGACCGGGCAGGACGCCGACGTCCGGCTGGTGGCGAGCCAGCAGACGCCGCTCGCTCCCGATCCCGCGAACGTGGCGCAGAACCCGCTCGGCAAGGTCCCGGCGCTGACCCGGCCCGACGGGCCGGCGCTCTATGACAGCCGGGTGATCTGCCGCTACCTCGACGCGCGGGCGGGCGGGCGCCTCTATCCCGAGCGGCGCATCTGGGAGGTGCTGACGCTGGAGGCGACGGCGGACGGCATCCTCGATGCCGCGCTCCTCATGGTCTACGAGGAGCGGCTGCGCCCCGAGGCGCAGCGCGCCTCCGATTACGTCGCCGCCCAGTGGGACAAGGTCCTGCGCGCGCTTGACGCGATCGAGGGGCGGTGGATCAGCCACCTGTCGGGGCCGCTCGACATGGGCCAGATCGCGACCGGCTGCGCGCTGGCCTATCTCGACTTCCGCCATGGCGGACGGGCGTGGCGCGCCGCGCGCCCGGATCTGGCCGCGTGGTTCGCCCGCTTCGACGACCGGCCGGCCATGGCCGCCACCCGCCCCGCCTGAGGCGGACGCCCAGTCGCGCGTGACCCGGCCGCGGCCGCGGCGGGCGCCGTCGAAACGGGACCGGCCGGACGACCGCCGCGCGGCTTTGTCCGCTGGACCCACGCCGCGAAGGGGGCTAGACAGCGGCCAAAGCGCCGGATTGCGTCCGGGACGTGCCGGCCCCGCCCGATGTCCCGACCGGTCCGACCGGCCCGGAAGAAGGAGAGTAACCCCGTGTCCCACGCTGACGACCATGGCGGCACGCGCCGCGACTTCCTCTACTACGCGACAGCCGGGGCCGGCACCGTGGTCGCCGGCGCCGCGGTCTGGCCGCTGGTGAACCAGATGAACCCCTCGGCCAACGTGCAGGCGCTGTCCTCGATCCGCGTCGACGTGGCCGGCGTCGATGCCGGCACGCAGCTGACGGTGCAATGGCTGGGCAAGCCGGTCTTCATCCGCCGCCGCACCCAGGAGGAGATCGACGAGGCCAACGCCGTCGACGTGAGCAGCCTGCCCGACCCGATCGCGCGCAACGCCAATATCGACGGCGAGGCCCCGGCCACCGACGAGAACCGGGCGCTGAGCCAGGGCGTGGAAGGCGAGACGCCGGAGGAATGGCTCGTCATGATGGGCGTGTGCACGCATCTGGGCTGCGTGCCCCTGGGCGACGGGGCGGGCGATTTCAACGGCTGGTTCTGCCCCTGCCACGGCTCGCATTACGACACTGCCGGGCGGATCCGCCGCGGCCCCGCGCCCGAGAACCTGCCGGTTCCCGTCGCCGCCTTCGACGGCGAAACCACAATCGTCCTGGGATAAGGAGGACCGACAGATGGCCGGAATCCCGCACGACCATTACGAACCGAAGACCGGGGGCGAGCGCTGGCTGCACCGCCGCCTGCCGATCCTCGGGGTCCTCTACGACACGGTGATGATCCCGACGCCCAAGAACCTCAACTGGATGTGGATCTGGGGCATCGTGCTGACCTTCACGCTGGTCCTGCAGATCGCCACCGGCGTGGTGCTGGTGATGCACTACATCCCCTCCACCGAGCAGGCCTTCGCCTCGGTCGAGCACATCATGCGCGACGTGAACGGCGGCTTCATGCTGCGCTACCTGCACGCCAACGGCGCGTCGCTGTTCTTCGTCGCCGTGTACCTGCACATCTTCCGCAACCTCTATTACGGCTCCTACAAGGAACCCCGCGAGGTGACGTGGATCATCGGCATCCTGATGTACCTGCTGATGATGGGCACCGCGTTCATGGGCTACGTGCTGCCCTGGGGGCAGATGTCGTTCTGGGGCGCCACGGTGATCACCGGCCTCTTCGGCGCGATCCCCTTCATCGGCGAGGCGATCCAGACTTGGCTCCTGGGCGGGCCGGCGGTCGGCGAATACACCCTGACGCGGTTCTTCTCGCTGCATTACCTGCTGCCGATGATCCTGGTCGGGCTGACCGTGGTCCATATCTGGGCCTTCCACACCACCGGCAACAACAACCCCACCGGGGTCGAGGTGCGCCGCTCCTCGAAGGAGGACGCGGCCAAGGACACGCTGCCGTTCTGGCCCTATTTCGTGCTGAAGGACCTCTTCGCCCTGGCGCTGATCCTGGCGGTGTTCTTCGCGGTGGTGGGCTTCATGCCCAACTATCTCGGCCACCCGGACAACTACATCGAGGCCAACCCGCTGCAGACGCCCGCGCATATCGTGCCGGAATGGTACTTCCTGCCCTTCTACGCGATCCTGCGCGCCTTCACCTCCGAGGTCTGGGTGGTCCAGTTCGCGAGCTTCGTCACCGGCGGCATCATCGACGCCAAGTTCTTCGGCGTGCTGGCGATGTTCGGCGCCATCGCGGTGATGGCGCTGGCGCCCTGGCTCGACACGTCGAGCGTGCGCTCGGGCCGCTACCGGCCGATGTTCAAGTGGTGGTTCGCGCTGTTCTTCGTCAACTTCTTCGTCCTGATGTGGTGCGGCGCGATGCCGGCCGAGGAGCCCTATGCCACCATCTCGCTGATCGCGACGACCTACTGGTTCGCGTATTTCCTGGTCATCCTGCCGCTGCTCGGCGTGATCGAGAAGCCGCTGGCCCAGCCGGCGACGATCGAGGACGACTACGCCACACACTACGCTCCGGCCACCGGCGGCACGCAGACCGTCAGCACCCCGGCGGAGTGAGAGGGACGACAATGACGCTCAAATCCACGCTCACGGCGGCCCTCGCCGCGCTCCTGATCCTCCCCGCGGCGGGCTTCGCCGCGGAGGAGGAAAGCCACGTCGTCGATTACGACTTCCCCTTCGAGGGGCCGTTCGGCACCTACGACCAGTTCCAGCTGCAGCGCGGCCTTCAGGTCTATACCGAGGTCTGCTCGGCCTGCCACGGGCTGCAATACGTGTCCTACCGCACGCTGGGCGACGCGGCCGGCCCCGGCCTGCCCGAGGAGCAGGTGCGCGCCTATGCCGCCAATTACGAGGTCTTCGACGAGACCCTGATGGAGGGCGAGGGCGATTACCGTCCGGCGACGCCCGTGGACAGCTTCCCGCAATCGGCGATCTCGAACGCGCCCGACCTCAGCCTGATGGCCAAGGCGCGGGCCGGGTTCCACGGCCCCTACGGCCTGGGCATCAACCAGTTCCTGCGCGGCATCGGCGGGCCGGAATACATCGCCTCGCTCCTGACCGGCTATACCGGCGAGCAACGCCAGCAGGCCGGCGCGACCTTCTACGAGAACACCGCCTTTCCCGGCGGCTGGATCGCGATGCCGCCGCCGCTCTATGGCGAGGACGTGATCTACGAGGACGGCACCGAGGCCACGATCGAGCAGCAGGCGCGGGACGTGTCCGCCTTCCTGATGTGGACCGCCGAGCCCAAGCTCGCGGCCCGCAAGCGCGCGGGCTTCGCCGGCGTGCTGATGCTCGGCGTTCTGGCGGTGCTGCTCTACCTGACGAACAAGCGGATCTGGGCGCCCCACAAGCGCAAGATCAAGGACGTTCCCGCCGAATGAGGCGACCTCGACCGGCGGGATGACCCGCCCGTCCGGCGCGGATCCCTCGGGGGCTCCGCGCCGTTTTCGTCTTCGCCCCCTGCCCGACGGACCCGCCGCCGATGCCCCGCTACGCCTTCCGGATCGAATATGACGGCGCCCCGTTCCGGGGCTGGCAGCGGCAGGCCGACCAGCCGTCGATACAGGGCGCGCTCGAGGCGGCGCTGGCGCGGCTGGACCGTGCCCGCCCGCCGGTCGCCGCGGCCGGGCGCACCGATGCCGGCGTGCACGCCACGGGCCAGGTCGCGCATGCCGACCTGTCCGCCGAATGGGACCCGTTCCGCCTGTCCGAGGCGCTGAACTACCACCTGAAGCCCGCCCCGGTGGCGGTCGCGGCCTGCGCCCCGGTGCCCCCCGACTGGCATGCGCGCTTCTCGGCGACGGGGCGGCGCTACCTCTACCGGATCGTCCGGCGGCGGGCGCCGCTCGTCCACGACCGCGGCCGCGCCTGGCATATCCGCCAGCCGCTCGACCCGGCGGCGATGCAGGCGGGTGCCGACCGGCTGGTGGGGCATCACGACTTCACCACCTTCCGCTCCACCCAGTGCCAGGCGCCCTCGCCAATGAAGACGCTGGACCGGCTGGAGGTGGAACACCACGCGCTGCCCTGCGGCGGCGAGGAGATCCGCCTCCATGTCGCGGCGCGCTCGTTCCTGCACAACCAGGTTCGCAGTTTCGCGGGCACGCTGGAGCGGGTGGGCTCGGGCGCCTGGGCGCCCGACGACGTGGCCCGCGCGCTCGCGGCGCGGGACCGCACCGCCTGCGGGCCGGTGGCCCCGCCCCAGGGGCTGTTCCTGGCCCGCGTGACCTACGACCGCGAGCCGTTCTGAGCCGCGGGCACGGACGGGGACGCGGGCGCGGGCGTCAGACCTCGTCGCGCCAGCGGACCTGCGGGTCGTAGCCGACCAGGCGGCGGGCCTTGTCGATGGAATAGATCGTCTCGTGCGGCTCCATCGCGCGGGTCTGCGGCACGCCGCCATAGAACCGCTCCGCGATCTCGGCGCTGGTTAGGTCCACCGACGGCTCGGCATTGGCGACGTTGAACACCTCGTAGCCCAGCCCGTCCGTCTCCAGGCAGCACGAAACCATCCGCCCCAGGTCGCGGGCGTCGATATAGGCGAACATGTTGCGCCGCCTGAGCGCGGGGTCCTCGACGAAGGCGGGGAACATCGCGGCATATTCGTGCGGCTCGATCACGTTGTTGATCCTGAGCCCGTAGATGTCGGCCCTGGAACGGTGCTGGAAGCTGCGCGCCGTGGCCTCGTTGCACACCTTCGACATCGCATAGCTGTCGCCGGGCACCGTCGGGTGCGCCTCGTCCACGGGGATGTAATCCGGCTTGCGCTCGCCGTATGCGAAACAGATGCCGTAGGTCGTCTCGCTCGAGGCGAAGATCACCTTGCGGATGCCGAGGCCCAGCGCCGCCTCGATCACGTTGTAGGTCCCCATCGTGTTGACGCGGAACGTCTCGCCGTCGGGGGCGATCATGATGCGCGGGATCGCGGCGAAATGCACCACCGCGTCGTAGCCCGGCACGCCGTCGCCGCCGTCGAGGTCGTCCCAGCCCGAGGGTTGCGTCAGCGCGCCCCAGACCTGTCCCGCCTCGGTCACGTCGCCCCGCAGGTTGCGCACCCCCTCCGCCTCCAGCGGCTGGAGGTCGAAATTCGTGACCGTGTGCCCCTGTCCGATCAGCCAGGGCACCACGTGGCGGCCGGCCTTGCCGGTTCCGCCGGTGAAGAATACGCGCATTCTCTCTCTCCCGTCGGGATTGTCTGCCGCAGCTAGGCGCGCGGCGCCGGGAGTAAAGTCGCACTTGACCGCAGGTTACGGCACGTCCATGCAGGATGCGGCATGAAACAGCATTCCACCCCCTCCCTGGACGCGCCCGAATTGCGGCAGGCCCGGCTGGCCGAGCGGCTGGCGGACGGCGCCGCCTTGTCGGCGACGGCGCTGGCGGCGGAACTGGGCGTGTCCGTCGATACCGTCCGCCGCGACCTCGCGCGTCTCGAAGGGGCGGGTCTGGCCCGCCGGGTCCGGGGCGGGGCGCTGCCCGCGACGCCCGCCGCGCCGCTGCACCAGCGGAGGGGCGAGGTGCCCGCCGACCTGATCCGCCGCGCCGTGGCCGCGCTCGCGCAGGCGCCGACGCTGATCCTCGATGGCGGCACCACGCTGGCGGCGCTGGCCCGCGCTCTGCCCCCGGGCCCGGGGCGGCTGGTCATCACCCCCTCGCCCCATATCGCCGCGATCACCCATGGCCGGGGCATCGCCACCGTCACCATCGGCGGCCCGGTCAGCGCCTCGGGCGGCATCGCCACCGGCAGCGCGGCCGAGGCCGCGTTCGCGGGCCACCACGCGGACATGGCCATCCTGGGGGCCTGCGGCCTCGACCCCGCCTTCGGCCTCTCGTCCGACGACCTCGCCGAAGCCCAGGTCAAGCGCGCCATGGCCGGGGCCGCCGGGGCGGTGGCCGTCCTGACCGGCGCCGCCAAGATCGGCCGCCGCGCCCGCCACCGCACGCTCCGCCCCCCGGAGATCGACCTGATCGTGACCGACGCCGCCGCCGAGGCGACCGCCCCCTTCGCCGCTCTGGGCATCGCCCTGCCCGCCGCCTGAGCGCCCCATCACAGGACATCCGATGCCGCTTCCCCGATCCCCCCGGCTGGCCGTCGCCGCCATCTTCGCGCTGAACGGGGGCCTCTTCGGGGTCTGGGCCTCGCGCATCCCTGCCTTCGTGCGCCGGTTCGACCTGACGGAGGAGCGCCTGGCGCTCCTGCTCCTGTGCATCGCGGGGGGCGCGATCCTGGCCTTCCAGGCGGCCGGCCGGCTGTCGGACCGCCACGGCGCCGACTGGCTCGGCCGGCGGGCCATCGCGCTCTACCTCCTGGCGTTCCTGGCGCTGCCGCTCTGGCCCAACGTATGGCTGCTGGCGGCGGGGCTGGCGCTTTTCGGGGCGACATACGGCGCCGCCGACGTGGCCATGAACGCCTGGGCGGCCGAGGTGGAACGGGCGGCGGGGCGGCCGATCATGTCGTCGTTCCACGCCATGTATTCGCTGGCCGCGGGCCTCGGCGCGGGCAGCGGCTGGATCGCGGTCGCGCTCTCGGCCCCGCCGGGGCTGCATTTCTGGGTCGCGGGCCTGGCCGCCGGGGCCGCGACGGCGGCGCTGGCCACCGCCCCCTGGACCGCGACCACCAGCGTCGAGGACGGCCCCGCGATCGCCCTGCCCCGCGGCCCGCTGATCCTCGTCGGGCTGATCGGCTTCGCCTCGGCGGTCGGAGAGGGGGCGATGGCGGATTGGTCGGCGGTGTTCCTCGTCGAGGTGACGGGCACGACCGAGGCGCGCGCGGCGCTGGGCTTTGCCGCCTTCTCCACCACCATGGTCGTCCTGCGCCTGGTGGGCGACCGGGTCCTGGCCCGGATCGGCGCCGTCGCGGCGCTGCGCCTGAGCGGCCTGGCCGCCGCGGCGGGGATCGCCTGCCTGGTCGCGGCGCCGGGCCTGGGGCTCGCGCTCGCGGGCTACGCGCTGCTGGGGATGGGCTTCGCCGTGGTCTTTCCCGTCATCGTCACCCGCGCGGCGGCCGAACCGGGGGTGCCGGCGGGCCGCGCCATTGCGGGCGTCGCGACGCTGGGCTATGGCGGCATGCTCTTCGGCCCGGCCCTGATCGGCGGGATCGCGGCGCTGACCTCCCTGCCCGCCGCCTTCGGCCTGATCGGGGCGCTGGGCCTGCTGATGTCGGCGCTGGCACCGGCCGTGCGGCGCCCGTGACGGTTGCCCCCGCCGGGTGGCCCTGACAAGATCCGCCGAACCCCAGACGAGGACCGGAGCAGCCATGGCCGACGACCTTCTCAAAGGCGGCAAGGAGCCTGCCTACGACGCCTCCTCCATCGAGGTGCTGGAGGGGCTGGAGCCGGTCCGCAAGCGCCCCGGCATGTATATCGGCGGCACCGACGAGCGGGCGCTGCACCACCTGGTGGCCGAGGTGCTCGACAATTCCATGGACGAGGCGGTGGCCGGCCACGCCAACCGCATCGAGGTGGAGCTGCACGCCGACGGGTCCTGCACGGTGCGCGACAACGGCCGCGGCATTCCCACCGACCCGCACCCGAAATTCCCCGACAAGTCGGCGCTGGAGGTGATCCTGTGCACGCTCCACGCGGGCGGCAAGTTCTCGGGCAAGGCCTACCAGACCTCGGGCGGCCTGCATGGCGTCGGCATCTCGGTCGTCAACGCGCTGTCGGACCGGCTGCGCGTCGAGGTGGCGCGCGACCGCAAGCTGGTGGCGCAGGATTTCGCCCGCGGCACGCCGCAGGGCCCGGTCCACGACGCGGGCCAGGCGCCGAACCGGCGCGGCACCTCCGTCACCTTCCACCCCGACGCCGAGATCTTCGGCAAGCTGGCGCTGAAACCCGCGCGCCTGCTGCAGATGGTGCGCTCCAAGGCCTATCTCTTCTCGGGCGTCGAGATCCGCTGGAAGAGCGCCCAGGACGACGGCGAGACGCCGCGGGAGGCGACGTTCCACTTCCCCGGGGGCCTCTCGGACTACCTCAAGGAAACGCTGGGGAATGCGGCGACCTATGCCGACGCCCCCTTCGCGGGCTCGGTCGAGTTCCGCGACGCGCCGGGCAAGGTGGAATGGGCGATCAACTGGACGCCCGCGCGCGACGGCTTTCTGCAAAGCTACTGCAACACGGTCCCCACGCCCGAGGGCGGCACCCACGAGGCGGGGTTCTGGGCCGCGATCCTCAAGGGGATCCGGGCGCATGGCGAGCGCGCGAACGTCCGCAAGGCGGCCAACATCACCCGCGAGGACCTGACCGCGGGGGGCTCCGCGCTGGTGTCGTGCTTCATCGCCGATCCCGAATTCGTGGGCCAGACCAAGGACCGGCTGGCCACCGCCGCCGCCGCCAAGCTGGTGGAGAATGCCGTGCGCGACCGGTTCGACACCTGGCTCGCCTCCGACACGAAATCGGCCGGGGCGATCCTCGACTTCCTCGTCCTGCGGGCCGAGGAACGCCTGAAGCGCCGCCAGGAGAAGGAGACGCAGCGCAAGTCGGCGACCAAGAAGCTGCGCCTGCCCGGCAAGCTGGTCGATTGCTCGGTCAAGACCCGCGACGGCACCGAGCTGTTCATCGTCGAGGGCGATTCGGCCGGCGGCTCGGCCAAGATGGCGCGCATGCGCGAGACGCAGGCCCTGCTGCCGCTCAGGGGCAAGATCCTGAACGTGCTCGGCGCCGCCTCCTCCAAGCTGGGCCAGAACCAGGAGATCAACGACCTCTGCCAGGCGCTTGGCGTCGGCATGGGCACCAAGTTCAACGTCGAGGACCTGCGCTACGACCGCGTCATCATCATGACCGACGCCGACGTGGACGGGGCGCATATCGCCTCGCTCCTGATGACGTTCTTCTACGCCCAGATGCGGCCGCTGATCGACGCGGGCCACCTCTACCTCGCCTGCCCGCCGCTCTACCGGCTGACCCAAGGGGCGCACCGCGTCTATGCGCTGGACGAGGCCGAGAAGGAGGCCTGGATGAAGAAGGGCCTGGGCGGCAAGGGCAAGATCGACGTGTCGCGCTTCAAGGGCCTGGGCGAGATGGACGCCAAGGACCTGAAGGAGACGACGATGAACCCCAAGACCCGCAAGCTGATCCGCGTCCGCATCGTCGACGAGGCGCCGGGAGAGACGGGCGACCTGGTCGAGCGGCTGATGGGCAAGAAGCCGGAACTGCGCTTCGAGTACATCTCGCAGAACGCGAAGTTCGTAGAGGAGTTGGATGTTTAAAAGATTGCCGACCCAATAGGCTCGTTATATTCTCTTATCATGACTTATTCTTACAAAGTGTATATTGATGAGTCTGGGGACGATGGTATTGCGAACTTCCGCCAGCCAGGTAGCGGAGGCGGCGCTAGCCACTGGTTGGTTATCGGAGCATGTATTGTAAGGGCTAATCGGGATCTGGAACTTGTTGCGGCCCGAGATAAAATCAAAGAGGAATGCAAACCGAAGACCAAAGGCCGATCTATTCATTTTAAGGATCTCAACCACAGCCAGAGAAGACGAGCGTGCCAAATAATCTCTGAGCAGCCACTCCGATTTTCAGCAGTTCTTGGCTTGAAGAATACTCCTAAAGCAACGGCTTTCACTGATAAGAACCAGCTATATTTTTATCTTACTCGCTACCTTCTAGAGAGGGTTTCTTGGCTCTGTCGTGATCTGCGAAAGCGGGTGCCAGAAGGAAATGGGAAGGCCCAAATAATTTTCTCACGTAGAGGAGGAATGAGTTACGATGCTTTTAAGTCATATCTACGCAATTTGCAGGAAAGAGATGACGTCAAAATTCATTGGCCTGCTATCGATATTGAAGCAGTAGATGCCCAAGATCATTCCAGGCTAGCGGGCTTACAAATTTCTGACTGTGGAACAAGCGCTATAGCTGCTATGATTGAGCCAGATCGTTACGGAAATGTAGAAGGTGTATATGCGGAAGAACTGGCCCAAAAAATATATTGCAGAAGTGAAAATTACTTCAGCTATGGTCTAAAGATGCTGCCGAACATCGATGAGGTTCGACTTTCGGATCAGCAATCAAAAACCTTACAGAGATTTAGGTAGGGTAGCCCCCCGGGCCATAATTGCATTTCTGCCTGCGGTCGTTAGACCACTTTGGCTAGTTCCGGCGCTTGACTACCCTGAGGCCAATATGGCCCGAACTACGGCATACTGCAAGAGTCAAGTATATTTTCTAGAGACGCATACTTTAAAGCGCTCATGGAAACTTCCTACCCCCCATCGATACACCCGCCCACCCCAGCGCTCCTTCTCCGTATCCAACACCCCCGGCACCCGGCCTTGGGGGACCGCCTCCAGGAAGGCGCGGCCGGGGGCGACCTTCTCGCCGATGGGGAGGCAGTTCCAGGTCTCGCCCCAGATTGCGGGCAGTTGGACTGGGCTCGGCGGGTACTCCGCCCGGCGGCGGAGGGCGGCGATCGGGGCGTCGGTCGTCTCATGCCCGGTCGGCGCCCGGCGGAGTTCCGGTGCCGCGACGGCGTCGCAGGCAATCGCAAAGCGCGGATCGGGCGCCCTTTCCCCCGCAGGTGGTGCGAAACGGCCACGCGCCGAAAGTCGGCACACGTCAAGATTGCCAAGGCCGGGTTAATTGCCCTAAGGTAAGGATACGCAAGTACCGACGGGCCTGACCGCCCGGCGGGTTTCTCCCTGAAGGACTGGCCGCGCCGCCCGGCGTGGCCGTTTTTCGGTGGGGGTCAGGACAGCAGCGCGTCGGTGAGCAGGCTGTCGGGCCGGGCGAGGCCGTCGATCACGTCGAAATGGTGGCGGCCGGGCTCCTCCACCAGCTCCGCCTTCCAGGCGCGCGCCAGGTCCCGCGCCTGGTCGAGGAAGGCCGGCAATTCCGCGCCCCCCACCCAGACCGTCATCGGCACGTCGAGCGCCGGCACCAGCAGCGTCGGGCTTTCCGCCGCCGCCTCGGCCGGGTCGAGGTTCAGATCCGCGTTCATCGACAGCTCGGGCAGCGGGCGCAGGTCCCCCAAGGGCGAGATCGCCACGACCCGGGCCAGCCGCCCGGCCACCTCGGCGGGCAGCATCACGTCGGCGCACAGCATCCGTGCCACCAGGTGCCCGCCGGCGGAATGGCCCGCCAGCCGCACCGGCACGTCCGGCACCTCGGTGGCCAGCATCGCCACCGCCTGGGCGATCTGCAGCGTGATCTGCGAGATCCGCGCCTCGGGCGCCAGCGTGTAGGAGGGCATCGCCACCGCCTGTCCCCGCGCCAGCGCGCCCTGCGCCAGGTGCGACCAGTCGTGGCGGTGGCGCGAGCGCCAGTAGCCGCCATGCACGAAGAGGACGAGCCCCTCGGGCCTCCCCTCGGGCAGGAACAGGTCGGCGCGCTCCCGCTCGGTCGCGCCATAGGCCAGGCCCAGCCGCGCGCGGGCCCCGATCTCGCCCCGGAACGCGGCCGCGGCGGCCTGCCACATCGCCGACAGCTTCTCCGATCCCGGCACCGCGCCGGAATTGTCGTAATCCTGGTCCGTGATCATCGTGCCCCCATTCCCCCCGCGCGGTGGCGTGACACCGGGCGGCGGGGGGATTATGAGCGCCGGGAACGGACGCGGAAAGGACAAATCCATGCACGAGACCACCGATCTGAAATCCATGCTTTCCGATCCGGACCTGCTGACCGGCCGCGCCTATCTGGGCGGCGAGTGGGCCGACGCCGATGGCGGCGCGACGTTCGAGGTGACGAATCCCGCCCGGGGCGATGTCATCGCCCAGGTCGCCGATCTGGGCCGGGCCGAGGTGGGCCGGGCCATCGACGCCGCCTTCGAGGCGCAGAAGGACTGGGCGGCCATGACCGCGGCCGAGCGGGGCGCGATCCTGCGCAAATGGGCCGACCTGATGAAGGAGAACGCCGAGGACCTGGCGAAGATCATGACCGCCGAGCAGGGCAAGCCCCTGACGGAATCGCGCGGCGAGATCAATTACGGCGCCGGCTTCGTCGATTTCTATGCCGACGAGGCGAAGCGGGTCTACGGCGAGATCATCCCCGGCCATGCCCGCGACAAGCGCATCCACGTCACCAAGCAGCCCGTGGGCGTCGCCGCCGCGATCACGCCCTGGAACTTCCCCAACGCGATGATCACCCGCAAGGCCGGCCCGGCGCTCGCCGCCGGCTGCGCCTTCGTGGTGCGCCCCGCGACGCTGACGCCGCTCTCGGCGCTGGCGCTCGGCGTGCTGGCGACCCGGGCGGGCCTCCCGAAGGGCGTCTTCTCGGTCCTGCCGTCGTCCGACGCCTCGGGCATCGGCAAGGAATTCTGCGAGAACCCCAAGGTCCGCAAGCTGACCTTCACCGGCTCGACCGAGGTGGGCCGCATCCTGCTGCGCCAATCCGCCGACCAGGTGATGAAGACCTCGATGGAGCTGGGCGGCAACGCGCCGTTCCTGGTCTTCGACGACGCCGATCTCGACAAGGCGGTCGAGGGCGCCATCGCCTGCAAGTTCCGCAATGCGGGGCAGACCTGCGTCTGCGCCAACCGGATCTACGTGCAATCGGGCGTCTATGATTCCTTCGCGGAGAAGCTGAAGGAGCGGCTGTCCAGGATGAGCGTGGGCGACGGGATGGACGATCCCGATTTCGGCCCGCTGATCGAGGAGAAGGCGGTCGAGAAGGTCGAGGAGCACGTCAAGGACGCCACGTCGAAGGGCGCCGACGTGATCTATGGCGGCAGCCGGCACGAGAACGGCGGGCTGTTCTTCCAGCCGACCATCATCACCGGCGCGACCCAGGACATGGCCTTCGCCACCGAAGAGACCTTCGGCCCCCTCGCCCCGCTCTTCAAGTTCGAGACCGAGGAAGAGGGCGTCCGGCTGGCCAACGACACGATCTTCGGCCTGGCCTCCTACTTCTTCTCCAAGGACCATTCCCGCGTGATCCGGGTCAGCGAGGCGCTGGAATACGGCATCGTCGGCGTGAACACGGGCCTCATCTCCACCCCCGTCGCGCCCTTCGGCGGCGTCAAGCAATCCGGCCTCGGCCGCGAGGGGTCGAGCCACGGCATCGACGAATACCTGGAGATGAAATACGTCTGCCACGACGTGGACATCTGATCGGTCCGCGACACCGATCCGAAGCGGGGCCCTGCGGGGCCCCGCTGTCGTTTCAGCCCGCGCGGTGGGCCACCCGGCTCGTGGTCATGTCGAACACCCCGTAGGCCGCCACCACCAGGAAGCAGGCCGCCGGCACCACGTAGGACAAGGTCGCCCCGAAGGCGTCGATCATCGCCCCCTGCACCATCGGCATGAGCGCGCCGCCCAGGATCGCCATGACGAGGCCCGCGGCGCCGAACTTGGTGTCCTCGCCAAGCCCCTCGAGCGCGATGCCGTAGATGGTCGGGAACATGAGCGACAGGCACGCGGACAGCGCCACCACCGCCCAGACGCCGGCAATGGTGGGCGTCAGCACCGCAAAGAGCGACAGCGCCGTGCCCGACAGCGCCAGGATCGCCAGGAGCAGCGCCGGGTTCACGTAGCCCATCACCCACACCATCACGAAGCGCGAGATCAGGAACACGATCAGGCTCGCCTGCAGGTACCACCCCGCCGGCCCCGGCTCGATCCCGAGCGCCGCGCCGGCATACTGGATCGTGTAGGTCCAGATGCAGGTCTGCGCGGCCACGTTGAAGAATTGCGCGATCACCCCGAACGCGTAATGCCGGTTCGACAGCAGCCGGCGGAACGTGCCCGCCGACATCGGGCCGGGGCCCGCCGCCTCGTCGCGCGCCCGCATCGGGATGACCGCGACGGCGATCCAGATCGCCAGCATGACGCAGGCATAGCCCACATAGGGGACCATCACCGCCTGCAGTTCCTCGGAGCGCACGGCGACCAGTTCGGCCTGGCTCATCGCCGCGCGTTCGGCATCCGTCGCGGTGTTGAGGTTCGGCAGGATCAGCGCCGCCGACAGGAACACGCCGATATTGGTGCCAACCGGGTTGAACGCCTGGGCGAAGTTCAACCGCCGGGTCGCGTTCTCCTCCGGTCCCATGGCGATGACGAAGGGGTTGGCCGATGTCTCCAGGATCGACAATCCGCCGGCGAGCGCAAAGAGCGCCAGCAGGAAATACCCGTAGGTCATCGCGACCGAGGCGGGATAGAACAGGAACGCCCCCGCGATCGCCAGGCCCAGACCCAGCAGCACCCCGGTCTTGTAGCTGAAGCGGCGGTTGATGAAGGCCGCGGGCAGCGCCAGCAGGAAATACGCCCCGTAATAGGAGAACTGCACCAGCGAGGATTGCAGCGTGCTCATCGAGAAGACGCGGCTGAACACCTGCACCAGCGGGTCGGTCATGTTGGCGGCCACGCCCCAGGCCGCGAAGCAGGTCACGAGCAGGATGAAGGGCACCTTCATCCCGGGATAGATGAATCGCTTGTCCTCGGGCATCGGCTCCCCCCGGTTACCTCAGGGGACCACCATGCAGACGGGGCGGCGATACCGCAAACCCCGAGTCCCTCAGACGTAGCTCCGCACCAGGGCGCCCGAGATCAGCGTGAAGCCGTCGGCCACCGCGAAGAAGGCGAGCTTGAAGGGCAGCGAGACGATCGCCGGCGGCACCATCATCATCCCCATCGACATCAGCACCGCCGCCACGACGAGGTCGATGATCAGGAACGGCAGGAAGATCAGGAAGCCGATCTGGAAGGCGCGCTCGATCTCGGACAGCAGGAACGACGGCACCAGCACCGACAAGGCCGAATCGGGCCCGAGCGCGGCGTCCTCCATCCCCGGCCGCAAGGTCGCCAGCGCCTCGAACGTGTCCGGGTCGATGCGCGCGGCCATGAAGGCGCGGAACGGCGCCAGCGCCGCGGCCACGCCCGCCTCGACCTCCACCTCGCCGTTGATCAGCGGGTCGACGCCGGCGGTCCAGGCATCGGTGAACACCGGCTCCATCACGAAATAGGTCAGGAACAGCGCCAGCGTCACGATCAGCATGTTGGGCGGCGATTGCTGCAGCCCGATCCCCTGCCGCAGGATCGACAGGACCGTGACGATGAACGGAAAGCAGGTGATCATCACCAGGAGCCCCGGCACCAGGCTGAGGACGGTGACGAGCACCAGAAGCTGGATCGAGCGCCCGGCCAGCGTCGCCTCGCCCGCGCCGAGGTCGATCGACAGCTCCTGCCCGAAGGCCGGCCCGGCAAGGAGAAGGGCGGCGAGGGCCAGCCCCGCCGCGCGGCCGCGTGTCAAAATCCGCTCTCCAGGTCGGCGATGTCGATCAGCCGGACGGCCAGCTGGCCCGCCTGGTCGCCCTCCAGCTCCTGCAGTTCGCCCCGCGCGATCAGCCTGTCGCCCACATAGAGCTCGACCGGGTCCTCGACCCGTGTGTCGAGCGGCAGCACCGCGCCCTGCTCGATCCGGAGCAGGTCGCCGAGCTTTGGCCGCGCCTTGCCGACCGAGATCATGATCTCGATCGGCACCTGGGTGAGGGGGTTTCGGGCGTGCGGCGCGGCCTCCCTCAGATCGGTTTGCTCATCCATTGCTCAGCATCTCCTTGGATTGCGTGTCGAGGGCGGCGAGCGCGTCGGCCAGCCCGCGTTCGAGCCCGGCCAGGTCCAGCTCGCGCTCGATCCGGCCCAGGCGGACATGGTGCAGCCCCGCGTCGAGCCCGGCATCCTCGCGCACCACCAGGGGGAAATGGACCCGCCCCTCCAGCGCCCGGCGCAGGGGATCGGCGGCGTCCGGGGCGACGCGGATCTCGATCTCGGCGCTGGAGGCATCGGCGGCCAGCGTCTCGACCATCTCGGTCAGGCGCGCGCCCAGCGTCTCGCGCAGGACGGTGGGCACGATCCGGTCGGCCACCGCCCCGATCAGCGGCAGGAGCGAGCGCAGGACATGGGCGCGCGCCTCGTGATAGGTGAAGGTCAGGTCCTGCAGCCGCGCCAGCGCCGCGTCGGTGTCGTCGGCGCGGGCGCGCTCCGCCGCGGCGGTGGCCTCCGCCCAGCCGGCGGCATGGCCCTTGTCGTAGGCGGCGAGCTTCTCGGCCTCCAGCCGCTCGCCGTCGACGGTCTCCACCGGAACGGGGCCCGAGGAATGGCCGAAATCCTCCAGGATCAGCGGTCGCGCGCTCATGCCTTCTCCTCGTCTTCCATCCAGGATTTCAGGATCTGCAGCGATTCGTCCTGCCGCGCGTCGATCAGCTGGCGCAGCCGTTCGACCGCGCTGTCGGTGTCGCTCTGGCCGCGGCCCCGATCGGCCATCACGTCGGGCAGGTTGGCGGGCATGTTCGCCGGGTCGATCTCGCCCGACAGCGCCCGGATCTGCGGCTGACCGGCCGCCGGTCCCTCGAGTTCCTCCACCCCGGCCTCGTCGCGGCGGGCGAAGATCGGCCGGATCACGAACAGCGCGATGACGATCGCCACCAGCGCCAGGATCGCCACCTGGATCAGCCGCATCGTGTCGAGCGGGCCGAAGAATCCCGCCGTGACCGGGCCCGATCCCTCGATGGGCAGCGCCTCGAACTGCATCGATCGCAGCGACAGCGTGTCGCCGCGCTCGGCATCGAAGCCCACCGCCGCCGAGACGAGCTCGCGCAGCGCCTCCATCTCGGCCTCGGGGCGGGGCGACCAGGTGGCGGTGCCGTCGGCGCCGGTCTCGCGGATCCCGTCGATCAGCACGGCGGTGGTGATCCGGGCCACGGCGCCGGGGGCGCGCGTGACCTGCCGCTCGACCTCGGAGACCTCGAAGTTCACCCGCTCGCGGGTCTCGGTGCTCGACCGCGACGACTGGTTCTGGCCCTCGGCGGCGTCCCCGTCGGGCAGGTTCGAGGCGACGGTCACGTCGCCCTCGCCCGAATCGGACGAGCTCTCCTGCGACTGGCTGGTATCCTGGCTGATCGCGACGCGGCTCTCGGGATCGATCCGCCGCTCGCGGATCTGCTCCGATTCGGTGACGGTGTCGACATTCACCTCCACCACCGCCTTGCCGTAGCCGACGCGCGCCTCCAGCAGGCGCTCGACATTGCGCTTCAGCGTCGCGGCGCGGTCGGCCCCGCTGGCGGCGACCTGCGGATCGTCCTCGGCCGACAGGATGACGCCGCCGGAGGCGTCGATCACCGACACGTTCTCGGGCGACAGGCCGGCCACGGCCGAGGCGACGAGATAGCGCAGCGCCCGCGCCTGCTGCGCCCCGATCCCGCCCGCCGCGGGCGTCACCGTGACCGAGGCCGAGGCCGTGCGGTCGCGCTGGAACGGCTTGGTGGCGGAATTGGCGATATGCACGCGCGCCGCCCGGATCGACGGCGAGGCGACGATCGTGCGGGCCAGTTCGCCTTCCTTGGCGCGCCAATACGCGGCGTCGAACATCTGGCTCGTCGTTCCGAACCCGGTCATCTGGTCGAGCAGCTCGTAGCCCTGGGTGGCGTCCCCCGGCAGGCCCTCGCTCGCCAGCGTCATCCGCAGCTCGTCGCGCCGGAGCGAATCGACGAAGATCGCGCCGCCGCGCACCTCGTAGGGCACGCCGCGCGCCTCCAGCGCCGCGACGACCTCGCCGGCGGTGCCGCTCTCGAGCCCGGAATAGAGCAGGGTCAGGTCCGGCGCGGTGGCCATCCGGGCGATTCCCAGCACCATCGCGAACATCGCCGCCGTCGCGGCCACGACGATCACGCGCCTCTGCACGGAGAGGCCCTTCCAGACCGAAATCAGCTGCTGCAAGACGACCTCCTGTCATCCCCGGGGCTCCTCCCCGGTCGGTGGCGACATTCTCCGAGGCGGCTTAACAATCGGTTAGAGGCTTGGGGTTTATCCCCGCCCCGTCACCGGACTTCACGGGCGAGGGCAGAATGGCCAAGACCGACGGACAGAAAGACGCCGCACCGAAGAAACCCCGCAAGCTCGGCCTGCTGGTCGGCGCCGCGGCATTGCTGCTGGGCGCCGGCGGCGGGTTCTACGCCGTCCGCTCGGGGCTGATTCTGGGCGGCGCCGAGGCCGCGGCGGAGGCCACCGCCGACGCGCCCGCAGAGGCCCACGATCCCGCCGGGGACGCCTTCGCGGGGGCGGGCGGGGATGGCGCCGCCGTGGTGTTCCTGCCGGTGGAGCCGCTGGTCGTCTCGCTCGCCGCGCCCGCGCAGGGGCGCCACCTGCGGTTCCGCGCCGAGCTGGAGGTCGACGCCGCCCATTCGGCCGAGGTCGCGCACCTGATGCCGCGCATCGTCGACGTGATGAACGGATATCTCCGCGCGGTCGATCCGGCCCGCCTGGAGGCGCCGGGCGGCCTGGCCGACCTCAGGGCGCAGATGCTGCGCCGGGTCGAGCTCGTCGTGGGACGCGACCGCGTCTCGGACCTGCTCGTCATGGAATTCGTACTGAGCTGAAAGGGGCCGGGATCATGAGTCTCATCGCCGACATCCTCCTGGCCGGCGGCGCCCTCGGCGTCGCGGTCTATTGTTTCGTCCTCTCGCGCCGGCTGACCCGGTTCACCGACCTGGAACGCGGCGTCGGCGGCGCCGTCTCGGTCCTGTCCTCGCAGGTCGACGAGCTGACGCGGGCGCTCGAATCGGCGCGCGCGGCGGCGGACGGCTCAGGCGAGAAGCTGCAGGCGCTGACCGGCCGCGCCGAGGAGGTCTCGCGCCGGCTCGAACTGCACGTGGCCTCGCTCCACGATCTCGAACCGGCCCCAGCCGCCCCCCGCCCGGTCGCCGACCCCGCCGCCGAATCGCCCGCCGAAGCCGACCCCGCCGAGGCCGAGGCCGAGGATGACGGCCCCGCGCCCGCGGCCTCCTCCGAGCCGATCTCGTTCAGCGCCCACGCGGCCCGCCAGCCGGCGCCGCGCAAGGTGGCCGCGATCGCGCCCCGATCGGGCACGGTCCGGCCGGTGCCCGCGCCGCTCGCCGAAGAGCCGCCCGTGACCGCGAAGCCGGCCGCCGCCACGCCGAAGGTGCCCTCCTTCTTCGCGCGCCGCCCCGGGGGGGACGCGAAATGACCCGCAGGCCCGTCCGCCGGCGCAAGAGCACGCGCGCCCTGCCGGTCCTGGCCGGCCTCCTGCTCGCCTCGGCGCTGCTGCGGCTCGGCGATCCCGCGGCGATCGCGGGCCTCCGCGACCTGCTCGACACCGGGCGCGCCCATGCCGCCGACACCCCCGGCGGCGACGTGGACGAGCTCGACACCGTCCTCACGGCCCTGAAGGAGCGGGAGGCGGCGCTCGACGCCCGCGAGGCGGCGCTCGACGAGCGCGCCGCCGTGATCGCCGAGGGCGAGGCGGCGCTGGCCGCCCAACTGGCCGAGATCGAGGCCGCCGAGGCGCGCCTGCGCGACCTGGTCAAGATGGCCGACAAGGCGTCCGAGCAGGACCTGACCCGCCTCGCCGCCGTCTACGAGAACATGAAGCCCGCCGAGGCGGGCCCCCTCTTCGAGAAGATGCCGCCGGCCTTCGCCGCCGGCTTCCTGTCGCTGATGCGGCCCGAGACCTCGGCCGCGATCATGGCCCGGGTCACGCCCGACGCCGCCTACGCGATCAGCGTCGTGCTGGCCGGGCGCAATGCCAAGAACCCCCCGATCGACGCCGCCACCGGAGAGCAAGAATGATCGCCATCGTCGGAATTGTCGTCATCTTCGTCATGGTGTTCGGCGGCTACCTCGCCGCCGGCGGCAAGATGGGCATCATCCTCAAGGCCATGCCGTTCGAGCTGACCATGATCATGGGCGCCGGCATCGGCGCGTTCCTCCTGTCCAACAGCGGCGCGGTGGTGAAGCACACGCTCAAGGACATCGCGCGGGTCTTCAAGGGGCCGAAATGGAAGGCGCAGGATTACCGCGACCTCCTGTGCCTGCTGTTCGAGCTGATCCGCCTGGCCAAGAGCGATCCGCTGGCGCTCGAATCGCATATCGAGGCGCCCGCCGACAGCGCTGTCTTCGGCCGCTACCCCCGGATCCAGTCCGACCGCATCGCGGTGGAGCTGATCTGCGACACGCTGCGATCGGCGTCGATGAACTACGACGACCCCCACCAGGTCGAGGAGGTTCTGGAAAAGCGGATGGACGCGAACCTGCATTCCGCGCTCCATTCCAGCCACGCGATCCAGAACCTGGCCGACGCGCTGCCCGCGCTCGGGATCGTCGCCGCCGTGCTCGGCATCATCAAGACCATGGCCTCGATCAACGAACCGCCCGAGGTGCTGGGCAAGATGATCGGCGGCGCGCTCGTGGGCACCTTCCTGGGCGTTTTCCTGGCCTACGGCTTCGTCGGCCCCTTCGCCGCCCGGATTCGCTCGGTGGTGGAGGAGGACGCCCAGTTCTACCAGCTGATCCGCGAGGTGCTGGTGGCCAACCTGCACCAGCACAGCCCCAACATCTGCATCGAGGTCGGGCGCCAGAACACCCCCGACCACGTCCGCCCCGCCTTCGACGACCTCGAAGAGGCGCTGAAGGAGACCAAGGCGGCATGAGACGCGCGCTGGCCACCCTCCTCCTCGCCGCCTGCCCGGCCGCGCTCGCCGCACAGGAGATCGACGTGCGGACGGGCGAGCACGGCGAGTTCACCCGCATCGTCGTCGATTTCGGCGACCGCCCGGACTGGCGCCTCGAGCCGCGGGGACGCGTCTGGCGCCTGTCGACCGGCGGCACGGCGCAGTTCGACCTGGCGGGTATCCACCGCCGGATCGGGCGGGAGCGGATCCGCGACATCGTCCAGCCGGCGCCGGGGCGGCTCGACATCGTCGTCGACTGCGATTGCGGCCCCCGCACCTTCGAGCTGCGGAACGGCGGCCTGGTGATCGACGTGGTCCCGGGCGCGGACACCCCCGACACCGGCGCGGCCGGCTCCGGCGCCGCTCCGCCCACCCGCCTCATCCGCGCGATGAGGGGAGAGATCACCCTTCCCGGCGCCGGGACCGATTACGGGTCCGATTACGGGGCCGATGCCGGGGGCCGCGCGCCGCGGGACCGCTCCGAACCGGTCGCGCCCGCCCCGCCCCCCGTGCCCGCGCGGTCCGGCGACCGGGCGGAGGAGCTGCGCCGCAACGTGCTGGCCGGCCTGACCCGCTCGGCCGACCAGGGCCTCGTCAACCTCAGCGGGGCGCTGCCCGACGCGGCCGGGCCGGAGGCGCCCGAACCGGTCCCCGCCCCGTCCGGGCCCACGCCCGACCTCGCGCCCGGATCGAACCTGCGGGTCGAGACGCGGGCCGAGCGGGACCGCCGCGGCACCCTGCCGCTGCCGGCCGCCGCGGCCTGCCCCGAGGGGCTCTCGGGCACGCGGTCGGACTGGCAGGCGGAAGGCCGGGGGCTCGACCTCGCCGCGCCCCCGGCCGACCTGGCGCGGGCCGAGGCGATGGCGCTCATTGCGCGCGGCCTCGGCGCCGAGGCCGCGACGCTGCTGCGCCCGCATCTCGACACCGCCGCGGATGCTGCGCTCCTCACCCAGATCGCCGGCATCGTGGACGCCCCCGCCCACGCGCCGCAGGTGCGGATGCTCGGGGAATGCTCCGACCTCCTGGCGCTCTTCGCGGTACTCGCCGACCCGCCGGCGGACCCCGTGCGCGTCGATCCGCTGATCGCCGGCCTGCGCCAGTTCGACGCCACGCTCCGGGCGCAGTTCGGGCGGCGGGTGCTGGCGGCGCTGTCGGGCCTCGGCCGGGACGAGGACGCGCGGGTGGTCGGGAACGCGCTGCGGCGCCTCGACCCCACGCTGGACGCGGCCGACCTGGCGCCGCGCCGGTTCGGCCCCGGCGCGCCCGCGGCGAGCCCCGACGAGGCCCGCGCCGAGATGGCCGAGCGTACGCCCGAGGCGGCCGCCGCGCTGGCCTCGCTGATCGACGGCATGCGCGAACGCGACGAGGCCGTTCCCGCCGACGTGATCGACCATGCCGCGGCCCTGGCGCCCGAACTGGCGCCGACGGAGCGCGTGGCGCTCCTTTCCTCGGTCATCCGGGCCGAGATCGCGCAGCTGGGCCTTGCGAGCGCCGCGCGCCGGATCGACGCGCTGTCCCGCCTCGACGCGGAGCGCGCGGACGCGCTGGCGGCCGATCTCTACGACGCGCTGGCCGCGATCCCCGACGACGCCGTCTTCCTCCAGCAGGCGACGCGCTTCGCGGGCGACCCGGCCCCGGCGGCGGCGCAACGGCTGGCGATCGCGCGGCGGATCGCGGCGCTGCACGTGCCCGAACTGGCGATCGACCACCTTGCGCAGGGCGCCGGGGCGGAGCCCGCCGAACGCCTGCTGACGGCCGGGATGCTGCTCGACCTCAACGCGGCCCAACGCGCGCTCGACGCCCTCTCCGATCTGCCCGGCCCCGAAGCGGAGGACCTGCGCGCCCGGGCGCGCGCGCGCCTCGCCCCCGCGCCGGTGGCCGCCGCGCCCCGCCCGGCCGGGACCGGCCCGCTGGCGGTGCTGGAACGCAGCGCCGCGCTGCGGGAAAAGTACCGCAGCCTCCTGGCGGCGGAATAGGCGATAAATCCTTTGGTAAGCGCCCGCGCGCTAGGGTCCGGCGGAACCCGCGAAACGGAGATCCCAGAATGGGATGCATGACGGCGCCCCCGGCCCGCGACCCCGGCCGGACGAACGCGACGACCCCCTCGAACACGCCTGCGGACGGGGGGCGGTGATGTCGCTGCGCATGGTCTTCCAGCCGACGGTGCTGCTGGCGCTGGCGCTGATGGCGGTGATCGTGATGATGATCCTGCCGATGCCGGCCTGGATCCTCGATATCGGCCTGGCGGCGTCCTTCGCGCTCGCCATCCTGATGTTCACCACCACCCTCTTCATCGAGCGGCCGCTGGATTTCTCGGCCTTCCCGACGGTGCTGCTGGCCTCGTTGATGCTGCGCCTGTCGCTCAATGTCAGCTCGACCAAGCTCATCATCGGCGAGGGGCATACCGGCACCGGCGCGGCCGGCAACGTGATCCAGGGCTTCGCCATGTTCGTCATGGGCGGCAGCGTGTTCCTGGGGCTGGTCGTGTTCGGCGTGCTCCTGATCGTGAACTTCATGGTCATCACCAAGGGCGCGGCCCGCATGGCCGAGGTCGGCGCGCGGTTCGCGCTCGACGCGATGCCGGGCAAGCAGCTCGCCATCGACGCCGACATGAGCGCCGGCGCCATCGACCACGCCCAGGCCCGCGAGCGCCGCGAGACCGAGCAGCTCGAGACGACGTTCTTCGGCTCCCTCGACGGGGCGTCGAAATTCGTCAAGGGCGACGCCGTGGCGGGCCTGCTGATCACGCTCCTGAACCTCGTCATGGGCCTCGCGATGGGGGTGATCGTCCACGGCATGGCCTTCGGCGACGCGATCGAGACCTACGCGATCCTGACGGTGGGCGACGGGCTGACCACCCAGATCCCGGCCGTCATCATCTCCATCGCCTCGGCGCTCCTCCTGGCGCGCGGCGGGGCGACCGGCTCCACCGACCTGGCGCTGTTCACCCAGTTCGGCCGCTACCCCGCGGCGCTGGCGACGGTGGCGGTGCTGCTGGCGCTGTTCGCGCTGGTCCCGGGACTGCCGTTCCTGCCCTTCATCGCCGGCGCGGCGGGGCTGGGCGCGCTGGCCTGGAAGGCGCGCGAGGTCACCCGCCGGACCGAGGCGAAGGCCGACGCCGCCGCGGCCCCCGCGCCCGCGCCGCGCCCCTCGATCGGCGACGTGCTCGACCTCGACGACATCCACGTCGAATTCTCCGCCGACCTGGTGCCGCTGGTGCTCGACCCGGGCACCGGGCTCGACGCGCGGATCGGCAACATGCGCAACCACGTCGCCACCCTCTACGGCCTCGTCCTGCCCGAGATCCGCCTGACCGACGACCCCGCCCTGCCCGACGGAACCTACGTGATCCGCATCCAGGGGGTGGAACAGGTGCGCGACCGGCTGATGGCCGACCACGTCCTGGCCCTCGCCAACGACGGCACCCACCACCTGCCCGCCGGCCGCGACGTGGCCGAGCCGGTCTACGGCGCCCCGGCGCGCTGGATCGCGGCGGCCGACCAGGAGGAGGCGGCGCTCACGGGGACCACCACCGTCACCCCGGCCGAGGTGCTGGCCACGCACCTGCTCGAGGTCATCAAGACCAATTTCCACCGCCTGATGACGCTGAAGACGCTGCGCCGGCTGCTCGACGAGCATACCCGCCTGACCGATCCCGACCGCGCCGCGGCCAACCGGCGCCTGATCGACGAGCTGGTGCCCGACAAGGTGCCCCTGGAACTGTTGCTCCACGTCCTGCGGCTGCTGCTGGAGGAGCGGGTCTCGATCCGCAACCTGCCCCTGATCCTCGAGACGGTGGCCGCCGCGCGCGGCCAGGCCGGCACGCCGGAGGGCATCTGCGAGATCGTCCGCCAGAGGTTGAACTTCCAGCTCATCGCGGGGCTGAAGCGCGGCGACGGCACCGTGCCGCTGGTCCAGCTCGACCCCGCATGGGAGAAGCTCTTCACCGAGCACAACCTGTCGGGCGAGCTGGGCGAGGTCTCGGTCGCGCTGCCGCCCGACGACTTCAACCGCCTGGCCGACAATGCCGCCACGAGCCTCGGCGCGGCCGCCGAAAGCGGCAGCTTCCCCGCCCTCATCACCTCCGCCCGGCGGCGGCGGTTCCTGCGGCTGGTCCTGTCGGCCAAGGGGCTGCAGAACCCGGTCCTGAGCTTCGAGGAGCTGGGGACCGAGGGGCGCCCGGCGCTCGTGGGCACCGTGGCGGCATGATCCCGGCGCTGACCGCGCTCGCCGAGATGGCCGGGATCGGCATCGCCACGGCCTTCGTCGTCTTCCTCAGGGTCGGCGCCGCGATGGCGATGCTGCCGGCCTTCGGCGAGCAATCGGTGCCGGTGCGCGTGCGCCTGGGCCTCGCGGTGGTGTTCACGCTGATCGTGGCGCCCTCGGCGGGGCCGATGCCCGCGCTCGACGGGCCGGGCGGCGTCGTCGGCCTGCCGCTGGCGACCGAGGTGGCGATCGGGCTGGCGCTCGGGGCGACCATCCGGCTCTTCGTCGTGGTCCTGCAGATGGCCGGGTCGATGGCGGCGCAGACGATGTCCCTGGCGCAGATCTTCGGCGGCCAGACGGGGGCCGATCCGCTCCCGGCCTTCGGCCACATCATGGTCATGGCGGGCCTCGCCTTGGCCGTGGCCATGAACCTGCATGTCAAGCTCGCCGCGTTCCTGATCGGCTCCTACCAGATGCTGCCGGCCGGGCAGTTCCCCGACCCGGCCGATTTCGCCGCCTGGGGGGTGGACCGGATCGGCAAGGCCTTCGCGCTGGGCTTCGCGCTGGCGATCCCGTTCGTGATCACGTCGCTCATCTACAACCTCACGCTCGGGGTCATCAACCGCGCCATGCCGCAGCTGATGGTGGCCTTCATCGGCGCCCCGGCGATCACGCTGGCGGGCCTGGCGCTCCTGGCGGTGTCGCTGCCCTTCGTGCTGGGGGTGTGGCTCTCGACCATGGACGCGTTCCTCGCCGATCCCGCGGGGGCGCCCCGATGAGCGGCCAGGACGATGACGCCGAGAAGAGCCTCGAGGCCTCCCAGAAGAAGCTCGACGACGCGCGCAAGAAGGGCGAGGTGCCCAAGTCCAACGACCTGATCACCGCCGCCGCCTATGCCGGGATGCTGGGCGCGCTGCTGTTCGGCGGCGCCGCGGGCCTGTCGGAACTGGGCGCGGCGCTCACGGGCCTGCTGGGCGACGCCGACCGGATCGCGGCCAGCCTCGGCGACGGCGATGGCGGCGGATCGCAGCTTGCCGGCGCGCTGATGGTCGAGACGGCGCGGGCCATGGGCCCGCTCTTCGTGCTGCCGCCGGCCTTCGCGCTGATCTGCGTGCTGGCGCAGCGCGCCTTCACCGTCACCGGCTCCAAGCTGCAGCCGAAGCTGTCGCGCATCTCGATCCTGTCGAACGCCAAGCAGAAATTCGGCCCCGAGGGGCTGGTGGAATTCGCCAAGAGCGCGGTCAAGCTGCTGACCTACGCCGTCATCCTGTCGGTTTTCGTGGCCTCGACGCTGCCCACGATCCTGGCCTTCGTGTCGCTCGATCCGGGCCTGTCGATGGCCGCCTCGCTGCGCCTCGTCGTGCGCTTCCTGTGGATCGTGCTGGCCGTCGCCGTGGTGATCGGGATGGCCGACCTGCTCTGGCAGCACCACCACCACCTCCAGAAGAACCGCATGTCCCGCAAGGAGATGACGGACGAGCACAAGGATTCCGAGGGCGACCCGCATTTCAAGGCCCAGCGCCGCCGCCGCGGCCAGGAGATCGCGATGAACGGCATGCTGGCCGACGTGCCCGACGCCTCGGTGGTGATCGTCAACCCGACCCATTACGCCGTGGCGCTGAAATGGAACCGGGCCGATGCCGGGGCGCCGGAATGCGTCGCCAAGGGCGTCGACCACGTCGCCGCCCGCATCCGCGAGGCGGCGGAGGCGGCCGGCGTGCCGATCCATTCCGACCCGCCCACCGCCCGCGCGCTCCACGCCGTGGTCGAGATCGGCGAGGAGGTGCGGCCCGAACATTACGCCGCCGTCGCGGTGGCGATCCGCTTCGCCGAGGACATGAAACGGAAGGCCCGCGCGCGATGAAGACCGACGGAATGCAGGACCTGGCGGCCATCTCGGCCATGATGCGCGACCGCGACCTGGGACGGGTGGAGGGGATCGTGGCCCAGATGCGCCGAATCGAGGCCGAGGCCGCAGCGATCCGCGAGATCCGCGACCAGCGGCTCGGTCAGGCCGATCTCGACGCGTCGCGTCTGGCCGGCGCCGACCCGGTCTGGCTGGCCTGGGCCGAAGAGCGCCTGGCGCGGTCGATGGCCCAGCTCGCGCAGCTCCGCGTCAGCCACGAGGCCGCGCTCGGCGCGGCGCGGCGGTCCTTCGGCCGGGCCGAGGCGACCGCCGCGCTGGCCCGGATCACACGTCCCGGCGGTTGATGTCGAGGATCAGCACGTCGTTCAATCCCGGCCCGATCTCGGCCCGTCCCGCCGCCAGCAGGTCGTTTCGCAGCCGGTCCACCGCGCCGTTGGCGGTGAAAGCGCCGCTGAACCCGCCGGTATTGGCATGGTCGAGCATCACCCGCAGGAAGCGGTCGCGCAGCCGCGGCTGGCGCGCGCGCGCCGGCTCCTCGGCGTCCGGCACGACATCGAGGGTCAGCCCCAGGACCACCATCGAATCGACCCGCCCCCCGGACAGGACCGGGACGATGAATTGCTGGTCGAAGCGCACATAGGTCCCCTGCGCCCCGGCCTCGCCGTGACCGCCCTCGGCCGTCGCGGAATGCGGCGCCGCCTCACCGGATGCGGCGGGGACCGCTGCGGGCGCCCCGGCGGCGTCCGCGCCGGGGCCGGCCTGCGCGACGGGCTCGGGGTCGGGGGCGAGGAGGACCCCCACGCCGACACCGATACCGGCACCGGCCGCGGCCAGCCCGAGGGGGAGGAGTTTCGCGAGCATCATGTGTCCCTCAGAACGGCGAGATCGTGTCGACGACCCGCTGGCCCCAGCGCGGCTGCTGGATTTCCTGGATGCGGCCGCGACCGCCATACGAGATCCGCGCAGCGGCGATCTTGTCGTAATTGACCTCGTTGCGGCGCGAGATGTCCTCGGGCCGCACGAAGCCGGTGACGATCAGTTCGCGCAGCTCGAAGTTCAGGCGCACCTCCTGTCGGCCCTCGATGGCGAAGCTGCCATTGGGCAGGATCTCGGTCACCGTGGCGGCGACGCGCAGGGTCAGCTCCTCGTTGCGCCGGGTCGATCCGTCGCCGCGCGAGGCGCTGTCGGCATTGTAGCCCACCGCCGTGTCGAGCGAGACACCGGCGGGCAGCTTGTCCTCCAGCCGCTGCGGCAGGCCCAGCATGTTGGGCATGCCGACCGAGCCCGAGGAGCTGCGCGAGCGTTCGGAGGTGTTCGAGAATTCCGCCTCGTCGTCGATCTCGATCACCACGGTGACGATGTCGCCGCGCGTCTCGGCCCGCCGCGTCCCCAGAAGCGACCGCCGCTCGCCCGACCACAGCGACGCGGCATCCACCGGACGGTCGGGATCGAGGGAGACGGGCATGCCGGGGCTCTGCATCGCGACGAGCTCAGGGCTCTCGCTGACCGGCGACAGGTCGGGCGCGCGCACGAAGTCGGACCGCGACCCGCAGGCCGCCACGGCCGTGGCGAGGAGGAGGGGCAGGACGAAGGGTCGGGTCATCTGTATGTTCCGTTGACGATGATGGAGCCGGTCTCGTCGACTTCGCCGACGATGATGTTGCGCGAGCCGAGATTCATGACCCGCACCCGTTCGCCCGCGCCGGCGCGGTCGAGCGCGCGGCCGTCGGCCTGGATCGACAGCCCCCCCTGCCGGAAGGACAGGGTGACGATCTGGTTGCGGTCGACGAGCGCGGGTTCTCCCACGTCGCCGCGGCGCACCGGGCGGCCGGCATAGAGGGTCACGCGCGCCTCCTTTCCCACCACCTCGTCGAGGTCGGCGGCGATGCCGCCCGCATCGCCCTCGCCGAGCGTCACGTCGCCCGGCCCGATCACCGACTGGGCGCGGATGGTGCGGGCCGCCATCACCATCTCGGCGGCGGCGGGCGCCGCACCGAGCACCAGCAGGACGAGGGCGGGGAGGGCTCTGCGGTTCATCGGATCTGCGTCGTCGCGCCGAGCATCTGGTCGGCGGCCGAGATCACCTTGGAGTTCAGCTCGTAGCCGCGCTGCGCCTCGATCAGGCGGGTGATCTCGCGCACCGGGTCGACGGCGCTGTCCTCGAGATATCCCTGCCGGAAGGTGCCGAGCCCGTCGGTGCCCGGCTGGCCCACCAGCGCCGCCCCCGAGGCGGCCGTCTCGAGGAACAGGTTCGAGCCCATCGCCTCCAGCCCCTTGGCGTTGGAGAAGGTGGCGAGCGTCAGCTGGCCCAGCATCTCGGGCTCCGGCTCGCCGTTGAAATAGCCATAGACCTCGCCGTCGGCGTTGATCGAGATCGAGCGCGCATCCTCGGGGATGACGATGCCCGGCACCGCCGGATAGCCGTCCGAGGTGACGATCTGGCCGTCGGCCGAGCGCTTCAGCGCGCCGTCGCGGGTATAGGCCGACCCGCCCGAGGGCAGCTCCACCTCGATATAGCCGTTGCCCTCGATGGCCACGTCCAGGTCGCCGCCGGTCTGCACCAGCGACCCCTGCTTCAGCTCCACGGTCACCGAGGAGGGCCGCACGCCGAGGCCGAGCTGCACCCCCGTGGGCAGTTCCGTGCCCGTGGTCGACGAGATCGTCCCCGGCCGGGCGGCCTGCTCGTAATGCAGGTCGGCGAATTCGGCGCGGCGGGCGTTGTAGCCCGTGGTGCTCATGTTGGCGAGGTTGTTGGAAATCACCTCGACCCGCATCTGCTGGGCGCTCATGCCGGTGGCGGCGATGGAAAGGGCGCGCATGAAAGGCTCCTATCGTCCGAGTGTCTGCAGGACGCCGCGGATGCGGCCGTCCTCTTTTTCGAGAAAGCTCTGGCCGAGCTCGTAGGCGCGCTGGACCTCGACCATGCGCGAGATCTCGGCGATCGGGTTCACGTTCGACTGCTCCAGGTGTCCCTGCAGGATGCGCCCCCCCTCGGCCGGGACCGGCGCCTCCTTCAGCGCGAAGACAAGGCCCGAGCGGCGCTCCACGTCCTCGGGCGCGGCCGGCGCCCAGAGGCCGAGCTGCGCCACCGGCACGCCGTCCGCCGAGACGGTGCCGTCGCGCGAGACAGACAGCGCGCCGCCGTCGAGCGGCAGCAGTATCGGCCCGCCGCCCGCGTCGAGCACCCGCAGCCCCTCGTGGGTGACGAGCTCGCCCATCGCGTTGGGCGTGAAGGCGCCGGCGCGGGTCAGGGCCTGACCGTCGGGCGTCTCCACCAGGAAGAACCCCTCGCCCTCGATGGCGAGGTCGAGCGTGCCGCCGGTCTGCTCGAGCGCCCCCTGCAGGTGCGACGTGGTGCGGACCCGCCCGGCGGCCATCGACAGCGATGGGCCGTCCTCCACCTTCTGCACGTATTCCGAGAACACGACGCCTTCCTTGCGATAGCCGTGGGTGCCGGCATTGGCGACGTTGTTGGCCGTCGCCTGCATCTCGCGGGCGAGCCCCGAGAGCCGGGTGAGCGAGGTGTAGATCGAGTTGTCCATGGGTCAGCCTCCGGCCACGAGCGGGACGATCGAGGTCTCGAAGAACGACAGGAGCGTGCGGGTCATGAATCCCATCGTGATCCAGAACACCCCGGCGATGCACAGCAGCTTGGGCACGAAGGTCAGCGTCATCTCCTGCACCGAGGTCAGCGCCTGGAACAGGCCGATCACCAGCCCCGAGATCAGCGCCACCGCGAGGATCGGGGCCGAGATCATCACCGACACCCACAACCCCTCGCGCAGCACGTCGAAGAGGACGGCCTCACCCAGCATGGGATCAGACCGGCATCCTGAGGATTTCCTGGTAGGCCTCGACGACCTTGTCGCGCACCGTCACCGCGGCATCGACGGCGAACTTCGCCCGGCCCAGCGCCTCGACCAGCTCCTGCGGGTTGGCGGTGCCGGTCATGGCGGCCTGCGCGGTCTCGTCGGCGGCCTTCATCGTCTCGGCGAAGCCCTTCGCCGCGTCGGTGGCGGCGCCGATCACCGGATCGGCGGCGGTCGCGGGTTTCTGGGCGGCATAGCGCTGCGCCGCGAAGGCGGTGGAGATGTCCATTCTGGACCTCCTTTTCTATGTGGGGTCTATCGTTTCAGCAGGTCCAGCAGGCCCTGCGCCATCTGGCGGGACTGGTCGAAGAGCTTGAGGTTGGCCTCGTAGGAGCGCTGCGCCTCGCGGGCATCGGTGATCTCGACGATCAGGTCGACGTTCGAGCCCTCGTAATGGCCCGATTCGTCCGCCATCGGGTGGCCGGGGTCGTAGACCTGCGGCAGCGCGCGGCGGTCGAGGCGGACGGGGCCGGGTTCCACCCCGCCATCCATCATCTCGCGGAACGGCACCGTCTTGCGCCGGTAGCCGGGCGTGTCGGCGTTGGCGATGTTCTCGGACAGGTGGCGCAGCCGGTCGGCCTGCGCCTTCATGCCGCTCGCGGAGATGCCGAAGGTTCCCAGGATGTCGCTCATGTCGTCCTCACTTCCGGCCCAGCGCCGTGGACCTGATCTGACTGACGGTGGTGTAGATCGAGAGCGCCATGTCGTGGCTCTGGCGGATCTCGGCCGCCTTCATCATCTCGGTCTCCAGCGACACGGTATTGCCGTTCGGCGACGCCTCGGCGGCCCGCTCCACCGGCTCGGCGTCGCGGCGGCCCGGCTCCCAGCCGATATGGCCGGCGCGCGTCGCCTTCAGCCCCGCCCCCGTCTCCAGCGTCTCGGCGAAGGAGGGCAGGTCGGCCGCGCGATAGCCCGGCGTGTCGGCATTCGCCATGTTGCGCGCCACGACCTCCTGCCTGGCCTGGGCATGGGCCATGAGGTCGTGCGCCATCGATGTGATCCTGAGATCGGCCATCCTGGTCGTCTCCGTCTGCGTTCAAGGAAGGTTTAACCGGCAGACCTTTAGAAAGGGTTGCAGAGCCTGGAACGGAGAGAACGCCGTGGCCCATATCGACCTGGACACCCTGACGGCGCTGGTCCGGCGCACCCGGATCGACCGCCAGGTCGGGCGGATCGTGTCGATCGCCGGCGGCACCGTGCGAATCGCCAACCTGGACGACGCGGCGATCGGCGACCGGGTGCGCCTCGGCCCCGAGCGGCTGGAGGGAGAGATCGTCGCGATCGAGGGGGAGGCGCGGATCGCCCTCGCCGACGGGCCCGTCGCGGGGCTGTCGGCGGGGCAGGCGGCGGTGGCGGCGGGGCCGCTGCGGCTGGCGCCGGACGATTCGTGGATCGGCCGGATCGTCGATCCGTCGGGCGCGCCCATGGACGGGCGGCCGCTGATCGCCGGCCGCGACGACCGCCCGCTCTTCGGGCCCGCCCCCGACGCGGCGCGGCGCCGCGGCCTCGGCGCCCGGATCGAGACCGGCCTGAAGGCGTTCAACACCGTCCTGCCCGTGGTGCGCGGCCAGCGCCTGGGCCTCTTCGCGGGCTCGGGCGTGGGCAAGTCCACCCTCCTGGCCGCCCTCGCCCGCCGGGTGGAGGCCGACGTGGTGGTGCTGGCGCTCATCGGCGAGCGCGGCCGCGAGATGCGCGAATTCGTGGACAAGGTCCTGGGCCCCGAGGGGATGGCGCGCACCGTCGTGGTGGGCGCGACCGCCGACCGCCCCGCCTCGCTCCGCGCGCGCTGCCTGCCGGCCGCGCTCGGCATCGCCGAGCATTTCCGCGACCAGGGACGGCACGTCCTGCTGCTAGCCGATTCGGTCACCCGCCACGCCGAGGCGCACCGCCAGGTCGCCGCGGCGCGGGGCGAGGCGCCGGTGCTCGGCGGCTTTCCCGCCTCGATGCCGCAAGAGATCATGGGCCTGTGCGAGCGCGCCGGTCCGGGCGCCGATACCGCCGGCGACATCACCGCGCTCTTCACCGTGCTCGTGGCCGGCAGCGACATGGAGGGGCCGGTGGCCGACACGCTGCGCGGCGTCCTCGACGGCCATGTCGTGCTCGACCGCGCGATCGCCGAGCGCGGCCGCTTCCCCGCCATCGACCTGTCGCGCTCCGTCTCCCGCTCCCTGCCCGAGGCGGCCGAGCCGCAGCAGAACACCCTCATCTCAGAGGCGCGGCGCCTGATCGGCGCCTATGAACGGTCCGAGATGATGATCCGCGCGGGCCTCTACGCCGCCGGCTCGGACCGGACGCTGGATCTCGCCATCCAGGCCTGGCCGAAGCTCGACGCCTTCCTGGGCCAGTCCGAGCCCAAGGGCATCGCCGAAAGCTTCGTGGCCCTCGCCCGGTGCCTGTCGCGCCGCCCCGACGCCGCCGGCTGACGGGGACGCGAACGGGGACGGGAAAGGGGCGCCCGCGCGCCGCCCTCAGCCCTGGAGGAGCGCCAGCGCGGCGGTGGCGGAATTCAGCGACGCGGCGCTGACCTGCGCCAGCTCGGAGCGCAGCAGGAAGGTCCGGACGACCTCCTCTACCATCGCGGGCTTGGACAGCTCGGCCAGGTCCGCGGTGCCGAAGGTCGCCTCGGCGCGGGACTGGAATTCCTCGACCTGCCGGTCCACGTCGATCTGCCCGAACGAGGCCGGCAGCCCCAGAGCCGTCTCCATGACCGAGCGCAGCGGAGGCATCGACATCACCGTGAACCACTTGGCGCGCTGCGATTCCGGGCCCGCCGCGATCTCGGCCAGGTCGCGGCCGAACCCCAGCGCCAGGCGCATGTCCGCGTCCACGTCGCCGGCGGCGATCTCGAATTGCCGGTCGGTGTAGCGCGCCAGGATGCGGTCGGCGAACCCGGGCTCGCCGGTACGCGGCCCCGCCGCGGCGCCGAAGCCGAACGCGTCGGCCAGCGCCTTGTAGCGCCGGTCGGCGAAGCGCGAGGCCATCGAGGTCTTGTCCGACGTGTCCGATTCCAGGATCTTCTGGACGAAGTACTTGTTGTTCAGGTCGTCATCGAGGCCGAACGCCCCCAGCGCCACCTGCAGAAGCTGGCGGTCGCCCACCAGGTCGGCGGCGGTCTTCACGTCCGCGATCCGCGCCTCGAAGGCGCGGAGGTTGCGGTCGATCGACGGCGTCGCCTCCATGAGGTCCTGCTGGCGGTCGCGGGTCCTGTCGAGGAACAGGTACCCGCCATAGCCGCCGAAGGGGACGATCGGAGAGAAGGTCATCTGGACGCGACGGAGAGCAGGAACGCCTCCGTCTCGATCAGGCGGCGCAGGAATTTCAGCGCGTAATACGCCTTGCCTTCCTGGGTCGCGCGGCGCGCGGCCGACAGGATCTCGTGGCTCTCCGCGTCGCGGAAGACGGCCGACAATTCGTCGATCCCCCGCATCAGGCGCGGCGCCACCTCCGCCATGGGGGCATCCCCCGACAGGACCAGCTGCGCCTGGTAGCAGAGCCGCTTGACCGGCGTGTCGCTCTCGTCGGGGCGGATCGCGTCGCGCAGGCGCAGGATGTGGGCGCCCGGCGTCAGGACGTTCAGCCGGCCGCGCCGGCTGCCGTTCTCGATCACCGCGCCGTTGATCAGAAGCCGTTCGTTCGGAGCCAGCTTCAGCACCAGGCCGCTCATGCCGGTGCACCGCTCTGGCGCAGGCCCGCCATGACGGTCGCGTTGATCTCGACCAGCACGTCGATCTCCGCCTCGCGGCGCAGGACCTTGCTCGTGTGGGCGTTGGTGAATTCGGCCAGCGACAGGAGGTCGGCGCGCAGCGCGTCGGGCAGGCCGTTGCCCTCTCCCGAAAGGTCGGCGGCCAGGGTGATCCAGAGGCGGCGGTTGTCGGTCAGCGCCGCGGCCGTCTCGGCGAAGGTCTGGGCCTTCTTCATGGCGGCGGTGACGCGCGAGAAGATGGCGTATTCGTCGGCGCGCGGGGTGCGGACCGCCCGGTTGGAGGAACCGTAGGCGTCGCGGGCGAGGAGGGTGGCGTTCACGTCGCGTCCCTTTCTAGACTGGCGTGGAAATCTGGGGGCCCGAAGGCAGGGTCGGGGGCGCCGTTCGGGCGCCCCCGGAAGCCGCTATCAGCGGAAGAGCGACATGATCGCGCCCGGCGCCTGGTTGGCGATGGACAGCGACTGCACGCCCAGCTGCTGCTGGGTCTGCAGCGCCTTCAGCTTGGCCGAGGCCTCCTCCATGTCGGCGTCCACGAGGGAGCCGATGCCGGATTTCAGCGAATCGGTCAGCTTGCCGACGAACTCGTTCTGGATCGAGATCCGCTTTTCCACCGAGCCGAGCTCGGCGGCGCTGTTGACCGATTTCTGGATCAGGCCCTCGATCTCGCTCAGCGCGCTCGCCGCGCCCTCGGCGGTGGTCACGTCCACGCTGCTCAGCGCGAACATGTCGCCGCGTCCGCGGTCGATGCTGGTCGCCACCGAGATGTCGGCGTCGGTGGAATTGGTGAAGACCAGACCGGTAGAGTCAGAGGCGGTGATGTCGGCGATCCCGGCCTGCTTCAGGGCGTCGTTCATGCCCTTGACCACGTCGGCGGCCGTGTCGCCGGCCCCCACGCGGTAGCTCACGTCGATGCCCGCGTCATCGTCGCCGGTATCGGCGTCGATGGTGACGGTGATCACGTCGCCGGCGAGGATCGTGTCGAGGTCGCTCGTGTCAGCGGTCTTGTCGGACGATTTCATCGCCTCGGTGCCGCCGCCCTGGAACGTCAGCGCGACCGCGGTGGAGGCGGCGGTGCCGCCCGTGCTCAGCGTTTCGGCGGCCTGGACCAGGGTCAGCGCATCGCCGCCATCGGTGCTCAGGTTGACGCCGTCGACCGAGATCGAGCTGGAGGTGACGCTGCCATCCGAGGCGCGGTTCAGCGACGACAGGACCTTGACCGGGTCCTTCGCGCTGCCGTCGAGCAGGTTCAGGCCGTTGAACTGCGCGGCGCCGACGATGCCCTTGATCTGGCTCGTCAGGGCCTCGATGTCCGTCTGCAGCTTGTTGCGGTCGACGTTCTCTTCCTGCGCGCCGGTGATCTTGCCTTTGATCTCGGTCAGCAGGTCGGTGACGCTCTCGGCGGCGTTGCGGCCGGTGGCGACGGTCGATTCGCCCAGCGACAGGCTGTCGGAGATCGCCTTGAAGCCGGACACGTCGGCTTCCATGACCTTGGAGATGGCCCAGGTGGCCGCGTTGTCCTTGGCCGAGGAGACCTTCTTGCCGGTGGAGATCTCGTTCTGCGTGGTCTCGAGGTTGTTGTTGATCGACTTCAGGGTCTGCAGCGCCACCATGGCGCCGTTGTTGGTCAGAATGCTGGTCATTCTTCGTCCTCAAAAACGTGGATGCTTTCCGCATCGGGAAGCGGCCGCCGGGGCGGCCGGGTGCAAGGTCGTTCTGACCGGCGCGGGGTGGGTCGCGGCCTTCTCTGGCCTGCCCTCCCGGACGCTCTCAATCTGACCTCGAATCTCTAATCATTGCCTAACGCGGGCCCGCCGGGGCGGTGTCTTTTTCAAGGCAGATCCGGCAAATTCGAAACTGTTTTCACACAGTTACGACGCACCCTCCGGCGGCCTCGGCATCCTCGGGATCGTGGGTGACCATGACCACCGGCAGGCCCCGGTCGCGCACCGTGGCGAACACCACCGACCGCGTCGCCGCGCGCCGCTCGGCGTCGAGCCGGGAGAAGGGCTCGTCGAGCAGCAGCGCGTCGGGGCGCGCCAGCAGCGTCCGCATCAGGGCCACCCGCGCGCGCTGCCCGCCCGACAGGGTGTCGGGGTCGCGCCCGCCCATCCCCTCCAGCCCGACCTCCGCCAGCGCCGCCGCGATCGCGCGGCGCCGTTCGGCGCGCGGGGCCCGCGGCAGGCCGAATCCCAGGTTCCCCGCCACCGACAGGTGCGGGAACAGCAGGTCGTCCTGGAACAGGATGCCGATGCCGCGCGCCTCCGTCGGCAGGCCGGTCACGTCGCGCCCGCCCAGGATCACCCGGCCGCGCGCCGCGAAGGCGGGGGCGAGCGTGCCCACGAGATAGGCCAGCAGCGTCGATTTCCCGCTGCCCGACGGGCCCATCACCGTCAGCACCTCGCCCGGGGCGACCTGCGCGTCGAGCGCGACGAGCACCCGCCCCTCCAGCGCCACGGACACCTCCTCCAGCCGCAACCCCTCAGCCATGCAGGCCCCGCCGGTTGCGGAACGCGATCGCCGGCACCAGCAGCGCCAGCGCGAAGGGCAAGAGCGCCGCCGCCGTCTGCGCCAGCGCATAGACGCCGATCGCCCGCCGGTCCCCGCCCGAGGCGAGCGCCACCGCCTCGGTCGTCAGCGTCGCGACCCGGCCGCCCCCGATCAGCAGAGTGGGCAGGTATTGACCGACGCTGACCGCCACGCCCACCGCCGCCGCCGTCAGCACCGGGCCCATCAGCATCGGCAGCCGCACCGCCCAGAGCGTGCGCCCCGGCCCCGCGCCCAGCGCCGCGGCCACGGTGGCATAACGCGCGTCCCAGGCCCGCCACGGATCGCCGAGCGACAGGAAGACATAGGGCAGCACGAAGACGAGATGCGCGGCCACCACCGGCCCCAGGCCGATATCGGCGCCCGCCGACAGCAGGAACGATTGCAGCCCCGGCAGGAACGCCGTCTGCGGCATCAGGAGCGGCAGGTACAACAGCCATGCCGCCCCCGCCCCCATCGCCCGCCCGCGCCGGTGCTCGGCCTCCAGGCAGCCGATGGTCAGGGCGAGCGCGATCGCCGTGGCGATCGCGGCCACCAGGAAGGTCTGCCGCGCCCCGGCCGCGACCCCGTCCGCGTGCCGCGCCCAGCTGCGCCCGGTCAACCCCTCGGGCCAGAGGTCGGGATAGCTCCACAGCCCCGCGACCGACCACAGCGCCAGGATCGCCAGGCCGACGGTCACGCTCGCCGCCGCGACCGTGCCGAGCACCAGCCCCGCGCCGCGCAACGCCGCATCCGCCGCCCGGCGCCCGCCACCCTCGGCCCAGGCCCGCCCGGCGCGCGCCACGGCCCCCTCTCCCGCGCGCCAGAGCGCCAGCGCCATCCCCACCAGCAGCAATTGCCAGATCGCCCCGGCCGAGGCGAGCAGCCGCTGCGACAGGTCCGGATCGCCCATCCAGCGCACGATCTGCACCGACAGGGTCGGCGGCGTGGTGGGCCCCAGGATCAGCGCCACGTCCACCACCGACATGGAATAGGCCAGCACCACGTAGACCGGCAGCCGGATCTGCGCGTAAAGTGCCGGGAACACCGTCTTGAACCACCCCGTCATCCGCCCGTAGCCCAGGCTCCGCGCCACCAGGAGCGACCGCCGCGGCCGCGTCTGCGGCAGCGCCGCCAGCGCCATCAGGAGCAGGAACGGCACCTCCTTGGCGACCATCCCCGCCATCAGCGCCAGCCCCCAGGGATCGCCCACGACCAGCACGTCGGGCGGCCGCTCCCACCCCGCCAGGGGCGCCGCGATCCGCGCCAGCCAGCCCGACGGCGCGATCAGGAAGGCCAGACCGAAGGCCGCCGCGGCGTGGGGCACCGACAGAAGCGGCGACAGCAGCCGCTGCAGCCAGGCGAAGGCCCGCGTGCCCGACCAGCCACCGACCGCCAGCGCCACGATCCCGAGGGAGGCGAGCGTCGCCCCGACCCCCGTCGTCACCGACAGGCGCGAGGCCTCGAACAGGCCCGGCCAGGCGGCCAGCCGCCCGATCGCGGCGCCCGAGGGCCCCTCGAACCCGGCCGCCGGCAGGTGCCCCAGCGCCGGCAGCACCGCCCCCCACAGCCCCGCCGCGACGGGGCCCAGCATCGCGCAGAGCGTCAGGGCGGGCAGGGCCCGGATCACCGGCCCGGGCCTAGTCGGTGGCGTAGCGTTCGATCCAGCCCGCCTCGATGGCGTCGGACCAGCTCGCATGGGGCTCGGGGCGGACCGCGCCCAGCGCCTCGGGCGGCAGGGTGGCCACGCCCAGGTCGAGGTCGGCGAAGGCCTGCGCGGCCGCCTCGGGAAGGGCCTCCATGTCGAGCACGGTGCCGTAGCCCAGCACGTCGGGGTCCTGCGCGCGCAGCTGCGCCTCGGGCGACAGGAGCGCATTGGCCACCACCATCGCCCCCGCCTTCGATCCCGAATTGTAGGGGATCGCCACGAAGCTCGCATTGCCGATCGTGCCGCCCTCGGGGACGAAGGTCCGCACCGTCTCGGGCAGCTGGAAATTGGCGATCGCGGTCGAGGCCTCCGAGGGCGAGAGGCTGGGGGCGATGTCGATCTCGTCGTCGGTGACGAGCTGGAACTGCGCCGGCCCGCTGGCGGGATAGGCCGCGCCCCCGCGCCACAGGTTCGGCGTCAGATCCTCGAGCCAGGCCCAGAGCGGCGCCGTCACCGCCTCCACGTCGTGCTCCGAGGCCGGGTCCTGCAGGACCGCGGGATCCTCCGCCAGGCTCACCAGAGCCTGCTTGAGGAAGGTGACGCCCAGGAAATCGGGCGGCTGGGGAAAGGTGAAGCGCCCCGGATTGTCCGCCGCCCACCGGCCCAGCGCCGCGATCGAGGGCAGCGGCTCGGCATCCCGGGAATCGTACATGAACACGAACTGCGCCTTGGCCCAGGGGCTTTCCAGCCCGTCGACGGAGGTGCCGAAATCGGTGGTGACGATCTCGTCCTCGGCCACCAGCGACCGGTTCGGGATCGCCTCGGCCCAGGGGCCCCACAGCAGGTCGGCGCCCTTCATCGAGACGAAGTTCTCGCCGTTGATCCAGATCAGGTCCACCGCCCCGTCCGCGTCCCGCCCGGCCTGCTTCTCGCTCAGCACCCGGGTCACGGCGTCGGCGGTGTCGGTCAGCTTCACCTGCTCCAGGGTGACGCCGTATTCCTCCTGCACCCGGTCGCCGATCCAGGCGATGAAGTCGTTCGTCGCCGTCGATCCGCCCCAGGCGTGCCAATAGACGGTCTGCCCCCGGGCCTCCGCCAGCACCGCCTCCCAATCGCCGGGATCGGGCGCGGCGAGGGCCGCACCGGGCACGGCGAGCAGGGCGGCGAGGCGGAACAGCGATCTCATGCGTCTTGGTCCTTTCGATCGGGAAAGATCTGCCGCGCGGCGGCGATCCTGAGCGCGCCCGTCACCATGCAAAGCGCGGCGAAGGCATAGGCCAGCGGCGCGAAGGCCCCGGGAAACAGGCACAGGACCACGAAGAACAGGATCGTCTCGGTCCCTTCGAGGAGCCCGTTCGAGAAATAGAGCGTCTTCTCGCCGCGCGCGGCGGTGGTCATGCGCCGCCGCTCGGCCAGGATCGCATAGCCCAGAAAGCTCGTGCCGTTGAAATAGAAGCTGGTCAGCAGCACCGCCCCCGCGATGCCGTTGGCGTCGGGATCGGCCACCACGAAGGCCAGCGGCACCACGCCGTAGAACAGGAAATCCGCCGCGATATCGACATAGCCGCCGAAATCGGTCTTCTGCGTGGCCCGCGCCACCGCCCCGTCGAGCCCGTCGGCCAGCCGCGAGGCCAGCAGCGCGACCAGCGCGGCGCCGAACGCCTCCGCCGCGATCAGCCCCGCCGAGACGAGGCCCAGCGCCAGCCCGGCGGCGGTGACGGCGTTCGCGCCGACCCCGCGCCGCGCCAGCCCGGCGCCGATCCGGTTCAGCGGCGGATCGATCAGCCTTCGGGACAGCGGGTCGAGCAACGGGATACCTCCGGGGTTCCCGCCGTTCTGACCCAGGCCGCGGCGCCCCGCAATCGGGGGTGTCGAAGTTTTGACCGCGCCCCGTTCAGGCCCGGCGTTCGAGCCGCCGGCGCGCGCCGCCGATCTCGGTGCAGTGCCCGGCGGCCGAATAGGTCTGCGTGGTCACGCCGCCCGCCAGCGCGCGGACCACCCGCTCGGCCGCCCGCGCGCCGTCGCGCGCCGCCGCCAGGAGCGGCGCGTTGCGCTCCGCCGCCCGGCGGATCGCCGCCAGGATCTCGGCCTCGGCGCCGTCGCGCTCCAGCGCCTCGGCCAGTTCGCTCTTGGGCGCCAGAAGCGCCGCGGCGGCGGTCACGTCGCCGGCGCGCAGCAGCGCGCGCTCCCGTTCGAGAAGCCGCAGAAGGCTCTGTGCGGTGCGGCTCATTCGTCGTACTTCGCCATCTGGTGGAACAATTGCTCGGCCAGGCCGATCCCCCCGGCCTCCACCATGGTGCGGGCCTGTTCCTCGCGCATCAGCGAGGCGAATTGCGCCTCGCCCTCGCCGCCCCCGAAGGGGCCGGCCATCGCGTCCAGTCCCGCGCCCTTCAGCATCTCGGACAGGAACGCCGCCTCGAGCTTCTTGGCCGCGTCGTACATCGCCATCTGGCGGGGCGTCTGGATCGAGGCAATCTCCGCGATCTGCATCTGGTCCTCCGGGGGTTCGGGCAGGATGTTTCCGGCACGATCCGCGATTCCCGTAAAGGATTGGTAAGCCTTCGCTGGTTGTTTCGGGGACGAGTTTCCCGGAGCGACGCGATGATTCCCTCGATCTCTTCCCCGTCCGCCGACCCCGCGACGCCCGGCGCGCGCCTGGCCCCGGCCCGCGGCGCGGAAACCGGCGCCTTCGGCCGGCTGGTGGGCCCCGACCGCGCGAGCGGCCCGGGGCGCGCCGCCGATCCCGGCCCCGCCGCCGAGGCCGGGCCGGACGCCGCCGCCGACCCCGGAACCGAGACGGCCGGGACGGCGGAGGCGCGAACCGGCGACGCGGCGGCCCCGCAAGAGACCCCGGACGCGCCGGCCGAGCATGGCGGCGAGGGGGAGAGCGACACCGATCTGGCCCCCGATCTCGCCCCCGATCTCGACGTGATCGCGGCCACCGCCGACGAGATCGCCCGCGCCGCGGCGGAGGCCGAGACCCCCGCCGAAACCCCCGATGGCCACGCCGCCGAAGACGCCGAAGACGCCGAGGGGGACGGCGCCGCCGAAAACGCCGAGGAAGACGGCGCCGCCGATCCCGACGCCCCCGACGCTCCCGCCGCCGAGGACGCCGCGCGCGCCCCCGCCGCGCCGTTGGCCGCCCCCGCCGCGCCGTCCGGCCCCGGCGACGCGCCCAAAGGGGGCGACCCGGCCACCCTGGCCGCCGCCGCGCCCCGCCCCGACGCGGCCCGCGTCGAGGGCCCGGCCGGGGCGGTGCCCGCTCCGGGCCGCTCCGGGCCGTCCGGCCCCGAGGCCGCCGCGGCGATCCCCGGCCCCGCCGGCGCGGCGCTCGCGCGGCTGGGCGAGGGCGCGCGCCACGCGGCGCGCGACCGCGACGAGGCCCGCCGCGACGCCCCCGCGATCGCGCCGAGGGAGGCCGCCGCCCCATCCCTGGCCGACGGCCGCGCGGCCCCGCCCGCGCCCGTCGGCCCCGCCGCCTCCCCCGGCCCCGCCCGGGCGGGCCAGACCCCGGCCGACGGGGCCGCGTCCGCCGCCCTGCCGGGTGCCCTGCCCGGCGCCGCCCCGGATGCGCCGGTGGCCGACTTCCTGTCCGCGTCCCCGGCCGCCGCCCCCGGCGGGACGGAGGCACGGGCGCCGGGCGCGCCGACCGCGACGGCCTTCGCCGCCGCGGCGGCGCCGCGCCAGATCGCCGAGGCGGTGGTCACGGCCCGGAGCGACCGGCTGGAGATCGCCCTCTCGCCCGAGGAACTCGGCCGCGTCCGGATCACGATCAGCCAGGGCGAATCGGGGCTCAGCGTCCATCTCGCCGCCGATCGCAACGACACGATGGGCCTGCTGCGGCGCCACGCCGCCGATCTCGGCCGCGCCCTGGCCGAGATGGGGCTCGGATCGGCGGACATCGATTTCGGCGACCGCCCGGGCGAGCGCGCGCCGCGGGGCGGCGGACAGGCGGTAAGGCTCGGCCTGGCCGGCGAACCCGACACCCCCCTCGCCCCGGCCGGCCGCCCCGCGGCCCTGTCGGACCGCATGGATATCAGGATCTAGGAGAGAGCATGGACATCACCCAGCCCCCGGCCGCCACCCGGGCCGCCGCCGCCGCGCAGAAGCAGGCCGTCGCGCCGCAGGGCGCCGCCGCGCCCGGCGGAACCGGCACCGGAACCGGCACTGGCAAGGCCGCGATCAGCTCGGATTTCCAGACCTTCCTGACGCTCCTGACCACGCAGATCACCAACCAGGACCCGATGAACCCGATGAAGGCCGAGGAATTCGCGGTCCAGCTCGCCACCTTCTCCAGCGTCGAGCAGCAGGTGAAGACGAACGACCTGCTGAGCCGGATGGCGGGCGGCGGCGCGGGCGGGCTGTCGGCCGCCACCGGCTGGATCGGGCGCGAGGTCCGCACCTCGGGCGCGGTGCAGTTCACCGGCGCCCCGGTCTCGATCGACCCCGATCCCGCCATGGCCGGCGGCGCGCACCAGCTCGTCGTCACCGACCGCAACGGGGTGGAGGTCGACCGCCGCGCGATGGGCGGCGACGGGGCGGCGTTCCTCTATGACGGGCGCACCGCCTCGGGGGCGACGCTGCCGCGCGGCACCTATTCCTTCGCGATGGAAAGCTTCGAGGGCGGCGCCCTGGTCGCCACCGCCCCGGTCGCCGGCTACGGCCGCGTGGTCGAGGTCCGGAGCGGCGCCGCGGAGCCCGAACTCGTCCTGGCCGGCGGCCTGCGGGTGCCGATGAGCGACGTGACCGCCGTGCGCGAGGCCGGCTGACCCCTCAGCCGCCCACGAGGAGCACGGTCAGGATCACCGCGACGAAGGCGCTGCCCACCCCCGCGGCCACGGGCAGGATCCAGTCCGTCGCGGTGTCCGAGATCTCGTCGCGCGCCTCGGCCATCAGCCGCTGCTCGGCGATCTGCGGCAGGCGCGGCCCGAACCGCGCCAGCACCCGCATGGTGTGCACCAGGTCGCGGAGCAGCGCCTTGGGCCCGATGTTGTCCTTGATGTAATCCTCGACCACCGGCTGGGCGACCTGCCAAATGTTGATCTGGGGATGCAGCGAGCGCGACACCCCCTCGACCACCACCATGGTCCGCTGCAGCAGGATCAGCTCGGTGCGCGTCTCCATCCCGAACCGCTCCGTCACCTCGAAGAGGTAGCTCAGGAGCCGCCCCATCGAGATCCGGCTGGCATCCATGCCGAAGATCGGCTCCCCCACGGCCCGGAGCGCGCGGGCGAACTCGTCCACGTCGCGGTCGGGGGGCACGTAGCCGGCCTCGAAATGGACCTCTGCCACGCGCTTGTAATCCTTGCGGATGAAGCCGTAGATGATCTCGGCATAGACGCGGCGGGTATATTCGTCGAGCCGCCCCATGATCCCGAAATCGAGCGCCACGATGTCGCCGTTGCGCGCCACCTTCAGGTTGCCCTGGTGCATGTCGGCGTGGAAGAAGCCGTCGCGCAGCGCGTGGCTCAGGAACAGGCGCAGCACCCGCTCGCCCAGCGCCCGGCGGTCGTGTCCGGCCGCGTCGATGGCGACCAGGTCGTTGGCCGGGATGCCCTCGGCCCATTCCAGCGTCATCACCCGCCGCGTCGACAGGAACCAGTGCACCGCCGGCACGCGGAACCCCTCGTCGCGCTCGGTATTGGCGGCGAACTCGGCCGAGGCCGAGGTCTCCAGCCGCAGATCCAGCTCGCCCTGCACGACGCCGTCGAAATGGCGGATCACCTCCATCGGCCGCAGCCGCTTGGCGCCGGGCGCCAGCAGCGACACCGTCCGCGCCGCCAGGTAGAACGCGTCCACGTCGCGCCGGAACGCCCGCTCGATGCCCGGACGCAGCACCTTCACGGCCACGTCCTCGCCGGTCTCCGCCAGCCGGGCGTGGTGGACCTGCGCGATCGAGGCGGCGGCCACCGGCTCCGAGAACTCGGCGAAGATCGTCTCCGGCTCCACGCCCAGCTCGCGGCGGATCGTCTCCAGCGCCACCTCGCGCGGGAACGGCGCCAGCTTGTCCTGCAGCACGCCCAGCTGCTCGGCCAACTCGGCGCCGACCACGTCGGGCCGGGTGGACAGGATCTGCCCGAACTTGATGTAGGCGGGACCGAGCGCGGTGATCGCCCGCGTCGCCGGCGGCAGCGACGGGTCGCCCTTGTAGCCCAGCCACTTGAACGGCCAGCCGAGCGCCCGGGCGGCCAGCCGCAGCGGCCGCGGCGCGTCGAAGGCGTCGAGCACCACGGTCATCGCGCCGGTGCGTTCCAGCGTGGCGCCGGTCCTGACCAGGCGCCAGATGTTGTGGGGGCCGCGCACCGCTCAGATCTTCCAGCCGGAATGCAGCGCGGCGATGCCCATGGAAAGGTTGCGATAGCGGACCTGCTCGAAGCCGGCCGTGCGGATCATCCCCGCGAAGGTCTCCTGGTCGGGAAAGCGCCGGATCGATTCAACGAGGTACTGGTAGCTGTCGCGGTCGCGCGCGATCGCCTGCCCCATCCGCGGGATGACGTTGAAGGAATAGAGGTCGTAGGCGCGCTGCATCATGTCGTTGGGGATCTGCGAGAATTCCAGCACCATCAGCCGCCCGCCGGGCCTGAGCACGCGGAACGCCTCGGCCAGCGCGTCCTCGGGCCGGGTCACGTTCCGGATGCCGAAGCTGATCGTGTAGACGTCGAAGCTCGCCGCCTCGAAGGGCAGCGCCATGGCGTCGCCCACCACCCAGTCGAGCCGCCCCTCCATGTCCTCGGCCTCGGCGCGCGCCCGGCCCGCCTCCAGCATCGATTCGGTCAGGTCCAGCACCGTGGCCCGCGCCGAGGGCGCGCGATCGAGGAAGCGGAACGCCACGTCGCCGGTGCCGCCGGCCACGTCCAGCAGGCGCTGGCCGGGCCGGGGCGCCAGCCAGTCCATCATCGCGTCCTTCCACAGGCGGTGGATGCCCAGGCTCATCACGTCGTTCATCACGTCGTAGCGCGAGGCCACCGAGGTGAAGACCCCGTGGACGCGTCCTGCCTTCTCGTCCTCCGGCACCGTCTGGAAGCCGAAATGGGTGGTGCGGTCGTCGCTGTCGGCCATGGGCACTTGCGTCCTTGGATGCTCGGGCCTTCTTACATGTCTCCGCCCGCCGGGTACAATGCGGGCGCAGCGACAAGGGGTCCCACCATGCCCGAACTTCCCGAGGTCGAGACCGTGCGCCGCGGGCTGGAACCCGCCATGGCGGGGCGAATCGTCGACCGGGTGGAGGTGCGGCGCCCCGACCTGCGCTGGCCCTTCCCCCCGCGCATGGCCGAGCGCCTGTCGGGCGCGCGGATCGACCATCTGGGGCGACGGTCGAAATACCTGCTCCTGACGCTCGACCGGGGCGAGACGCTGATCGTCCACCTGGGCATGTCGGGCCGGATGCTGGTCGATGCCGCGCCGCTCGCGGCCCATGCCCACGAGATCGCCCCGGCCGACCGCCACGACCACGTCGTCTTCCACATGGCGGGGGGCGCGCGCGTCACCTTCAACGATCCGCGCCGCTTCGGGGCCATGGACCTCGTGGCCACCGCGGCGCTCGACGCGCATTGGCTGCTGGCCCGGCTCGGCCCCGAGCCGCTCGGCAACGCCTTCGACGAGGACCACCTCGTCGCCGCCTTCCGGGGCCGCCGCATGCCGGTCAAGGCGGCGCTGCTCGACCAGCGGATCGTGGCCGGGCTCGGCAACATCTATGTCTGCGAGGCGCTGCACCGCGCCGGCATCTCGCCGCTGCGCAAGGCGGGGCGCATTGCCGCGCACCGGGTCCGCGCGCTCGTCCCCGCGATCCGCGCCACGCTCGACGACGCGATCCGGGCGGGCGGCTCGTCGCTGCGCGACTACCGCCGGGCCGACGGGGCCATGGGCTACTTCCAGCACGATTTCCGGGTCTACGGGCGCGCCGGCCGGCCCTGCCCGACGCAAGGCTGCACCGGCACCGTGCGCCGCGTCGTGCAATCGGGCCGCTCCACCTTCCACTGCCCGGCCTGTCAAAGATAGCTTGATCGGGCCGCCCCGGTTGATAAGGCTCGGTCCCTGGACCTAACAGCCAAGGCAGGACCGCATGGCCTTCAAGACCATCGTCGTCGAGATCGAGGACCACGTCGCCCTCATCCGGCTCAACCGCCCCGACGCCATGAACGCGCTCAACAGCACGCTCCTGACCGAGCTGGCGCAGGCGGTGGGCGAGGCGGAGCAGAACGACAAGGTCCGCTGCCTGGTGCTGACCGGCTCCGAGAAGGCCTTCGCCGCCGGCGCCGACGTGAAGGAGATGGCCGAGAAGGGATTCGTCGACGTCTTCACCGCCGACATCTTCGGCCGCCAGGCCCGCGCGATCGAGCATTGCCGCAAGCCGATCATCGCCGCCGTGTCGGGCTACGCGCTGGGCGGCGGCTGCGAGCTGGCGATGATGTGCGACTTCATCATTGCCGCCGACAGCGCCAAGTTCGGCCAGCCCGAGATCAACCTGGGCGTCGTCGCCGGCATCGGCGGCACCCAGCGCCTGACCCGCTTCGTGGGCAAGTCCAAGGCGATGGAGATGCACCTGACGGGGCGCTTCATGAACGCCGACGAGGCCGAGCGCTCGGGCCTCGTCAGCCGCGTCGTGCCCGCCAAGAAGCTGATGGAGGAGGCGCTGGCCGCCGCCCAGAAGATCACCGAGAAGAGCCAGATCGCCGTCATGGCCGTCAAGGAGGCGGTGAACCGCTCCTACGAGACGACCATGGCCGAGGGGATCCTGCACGAGCGCCGCCTGTTCCACGCCCTCTTCGCCAGCGAGGACCAGAAGGAGGGGATGAGCGCCTTCCTCGAGAAGCGCGAGGCGCAGTTCCGCGACCGCTGAGCGCCGATTTCGCGCCTTCACAAGCCGACCGACATCGTCTAGAGGGACACGCTACATGCGCGTGAGGCCCGCTCGGCCGGATGTTCCGGTATCAAAACCCGGATCGGGTACTCCCGCCATAGTTGAAATGAGCTTGACCCGAAAGGCATCCAGACCATGGCGAACACGCCCCAGTCGAAGAAGCGCGCCCGCCAGAACGAGCGCCGCTACGAGATCAACAAGGCCCGCCGCTCGCGCATCCGCACCCATCTGAGACGGGTCGAGGAGGCCATCTCCTCGGGCGATCAGGCCGCCGCCAAGGAGGCCCTCCAGGCCGCCCAGCCGGAGCTGATGAAGGGGGTCTCCAAGGGGGTCTACCACCAGAACACGGCGTCGCGGAAATTGTCCCGCCTGTCGCACAGGGTGAAGGCACTCGGCCAGTAAGACACTGACATTGCTGTATTTTCAGGCGCGCCCAGGTGGCGCGCCTTTGCTTTTCAAGGACTTATGACGGTTTTGTGGCAGCGACTCCCCGGGGGTCGCGATTCCGGTGTGGCAAAACCGGAGTCAACGGCTTTGATCTGTTGCGCGCCGCGAACGGGCGTTGCTAGGTTCGACCTGCGATTCACGGGGGGACACGGACCGTTCGACAAGACCCTGACGATCACGACGGATCGTCGCGTGGCCAGACAGCCAGGACACGTTAAGAGAGAGTAGGGTCTCGGAACTCACACCTGTCCGATCAACCGCCACCGGACGCCGGAACTGCCATTCCGGATCACCAGGTGAGCGATTCGTACCGAAGCGTCGGCACCAGGACGCCCGCCACCGGCCATCGGCCGGGCCGGAGAGTCTGTGCCGATGCCCGGCGACGGGAACGATCCGCCCGTGGATCGAGAATGGCATCGGGGGATGCCGATGCGAATCAGAGGCGGTGGGAGCACAATGACTCACGACACCTGGGGCAAGGCGCAGCAGGACCTGAAGAAGTCCGTCGGGCACAACAATTACGTCACCTGGATCGAACCGCTGCGGTTCGAGGATTTCACCGATGGCGTGCTGACCTTCGCCGTCCAGTCCAACTTCATGGGCAACTGGGTCGAGCGCTATTTCGGCGATGCGATCAAGAGCGAGGTCTCGGCCCAGGGGGCGCCGGTGCGCCGGCTGGCCTTCGTCGTGCGCCAGCCCGACCACGGCGGCGCGCCCGCCGGGACCGCGGCGCCCGAGGCCGCGCCCGACCGCGCCGCCCCCGGCCCGGCGCCCGAGGCCCGCCCGGCAGCCGCCCGGCCGCTCTCGCCGGCGACCGCCTTCGCCGACGGGCTGCCGCTCGATCCCAACAACACCTTCGACACCTTCGTCGTGGGCAAGCCCAACGAGCTCGCCCACGCCGCCGCCCGCCGCGTGGGCGAGGGCGGACAGGTGACGTTCAACCCGCTCTTCCTCTATGGCGGCGTGGGTCTCGGCAAGACGCACCTGATGCACGCCATCGCCTGGGAGCTGCAATCGCGCAATCCGGATGCCCGCGTCCTCTACCTCTCGGCCGAGCGCTTCATGTACCGCTTCGTGCAGGCGCTGCGGGAGAAGGACATGCTGGGCTTCAAGTCCATGTTCCGCTCCGTCGACGTGCTGATGATCGACGACGTGAAGTTCATCGCCGGCAAGGACAGCACGCAGGAGGAGTTCTTCCACACCTTCAACGCGCTGATCGAGCAGAAGAAGCAGATCGTGCTGTCGGCCGACACCGCGCCGGGCGACATCGACGGGCTGGAGCGGCGCATCGTCAGCCGCCTCAATTCCGGCCTCGTCGTCGACATCCACCCCACCAGCTACGAGCTGCGCCTGGGCATCCTGCAGCGCAAGATGGAGCTCTTCGCCCAGCAATTCCCCGGCGCCGAGATCGGCGAGGGCGTGGTGGAGTTCCTGGCCCACCGCATCACCTCGAACGTGCGGGAGCTGGAGGGCGCGCTGACCCGCCTCTACGCCCATTCCTCGTTCCTCGGCCGCGAGGTCGACGTGGACATGGCCCAGGAATACCTGCGCGACATGCTGAAATCGGCCGAGCGCAAGGCCTCGATCGACGACATCCAGCGCAAGGTCGCCGACCATTACCACATCCGCCTCAGCGACCTGGTGGGGCCGCGGCGCAACCGCGTCTTCGCCCGGCCGCGGCAGGTGGCGATGTACCTGGCCAAGGAGCTGACCGAGCGCTCCCTGCCCGAGATCGCGCGCAAGTTCGGCGGCCGCGACCACACCACGATCATGCACGGCATCCGCAAGATCGAGCAGCTCTCGGGCTCCGACAGCGCCATCGCCGAGGATCTGCAGCTCCTTCGCAAGCTCCTGACCGCGCAGTGATCCCGCGGGGGCGCCGCACGCCCCCAGATTGGTGTTGCACGGGCCGGCAAAGCGGATAGCGTGGCCCCCCCGGGGAACCGATGGAGGACGAAATGAAGATCAGCATCGAACGGGCCGCGCTCCTGCGGGCCGTGGCGCGGGCGCAATCGGTCGTGGAGCGGCGCAACACGATCCCGATCCTCGCCAACGTGCTGATCGAGGCCGAGGACGACGAGGTCCGCTTCCGCGCCACCGACCTCGACATCGAGGTCCTGGACCGGGCGCCCGCCAAGGTCGAGCGCGCCGGCGCCACCACCGTCAACGCCGTCACCTTCCACGAGATCGTGCGCAAGCTGCCCGACGGGGCGCTGGTGAACCTGACCGACGACGCCGCCTCGGGGCGCCTGACGGTCGAGGCGGGGCGGTCGACCTTCGCGCTGGCCACCCTGCCCCGGCAGGATTTCCCGGTCATGGCGTCGAGCGAATACGCCTCCACCTTCGAGGCCCCGGCGGCGATGCTGCGCCGGCTCTTCGACAAGTCGAAATTCGCCATCTCCACCGAGGAGACACGCTACTATCTCAACGGCGTCTACATGCACGTCGCCGAGGGCGAGGAGGGGCGGGTGCTGCGCTGCGTGGCCACCGACGGCCACCGCCTGGCACGGATCGACGCGGGCCTGCCCGAGGGTGCCGCCGAGATGCCGGGCGTGATCGTGCCGCGCAAGGCCGTGAACGAGCTGCGGAAGTTGCTGGAGAACGACGAGGCCGCGATCGAGGTGTCGGTCAGCGACACCAAGATCCGCTTCGCCACGCCCGAGATCACGCTCACATCGAAGGTGATCGACGGCACCTTCCCCGACTATACCCGGGTCATCCCGACGGGCAACACCCGCCGCCTGGAGGTCGACGCCGCCGATTTCGCCAAGGCGGTGGACCGGGTCGCGACAGTCTCCTCCGAGCGGTCCCGCGCGGTGAAGATGCAGCTCGACGAGGACCGGCTGATCCTGTCGGTCAACGCCCCCGACGCCGGCAACGCCGAGGAGGAGCTGGTCGTCGCCTATTCCGACGAGAAGCTGGAGATCGGCTTCAACGCCAAGTACCTGCTGGAGATCGCGAGCCAGGTGGACCGCGAGAACGCGGTCTTCCTGTTCAACTCCTCGGGCGATCCCACGCTGATGCGCGAGGGCTCGGACACCTCGGCGGTCTATGTCGTGATGCCGATGCGGGTGTGACGGCCCGCGCCCCTGCGCCCCGTCCCCGCCCGCCCGCGCGGCCCCCCCGCCGCGCGCCGGGGTATTTGCGAAAGGGTGAAGGGGCGGGCCGATGCACGTGACCCGGCTCGACCTGTCCGGGTTCCGCTCGCACCGCCGCACGCGGATCGAGGTCGATGCGCGGCCGGTGGCGATCTTCGGCCCGAACGGCGCGGGCAAGACCAACCTGATCGAGGCGCTGTCGCTTCTGTCGCCGGGCCGCGGCCTGCGCCGGGCCGCGGCGGCCGACCTGACGCGCCATCCCGCCGATCTCGGCTGGCGGGTGGGCGCCGAGCTGGTGGCCGGGGGCGAGACGCGCGAGGTCGAGACGCGGGCCGCGCCGGGACAGCCCCGGGCCGTGCGGATCGACGCCAAGGCCGCCTCCCAGGCCGATCTGGGCCGCCTGCTGCGGGTGCTGTGGCTGGTGCCCGCCATGGACCGGCTCTGGATCGAGGGCGCCGAGGGGCGGCGGCGGTTCCTCGACCGGATGACGATGAGCCTCAGGCCCGGCCATGCCGAGGCCGCGCTCGCCTACGACAAGGCGATGCGGGAGCGCAACCGGCTGCTGCGGGACGACGTGCGCGACCCGGCCTGGTACCGGGCGCTCGAGGCGCGGATGGCCGCCGCGGGGGCGGAGATCGCGCACGGCCGCGCCGCGGCGGTGGCGCAGGTCATGGCGGCGCAGGAGGCGGTCCGGACCGGCTTTCCGATCTCGGACCTGTCGCTGCGCGACCCCGAGGGCGCCCCGCCGCTCTCGGCCGAGGCGCTGGCGGCGGGACGGGAGCGCGACCGGGCCGCCGGGCGCAGCCTGGTCGGGCCGCACCGCGCCGACCTGGAGGCGGTGTACCGCGCCAAGGGGGTCGCGGCGGCCAGCTGCTCGACCGGCGAGCAGAAGGCGCTGCTGATCTCACTGATCCTGGCCAATGCCCGGGCGCTGAAGGCGCAGATCGGCGCCGCCCCGGTCCTGCTGCTCGACGAGGTGGCCGCGCATCTCGATGCCGGGCGCCGCGCCGCGCTCTATGACGAGATCGGGGCGCTCGGCTGCCAGGCCTGGATGACCGGCACCGGGGCCGGGCTCTTCGACGACCTGGGCGCGCGGGCGCAGCGCCTCAGCGTGACGGAGGGCGCGGCGGCGGAGGGAAGCCTGGTCGTGCCCGCCTGATCCGCCGCGCGCGGCCGCCGCAACGCCACCAAGTGTTGTGCGGCTGCGTGACAAGGCCAACGAAAGCAAGTAGACAGCGGCAGCAACAGATGACCGGACGGACATGACCGACAGCACGCTCCACAGCGAAGATTACGGCGCCGATTCCATCAAGGTCCTGAAGGGCCTGGAGGCGGTGCGCAAGCGCCCCGGCATGTATATCGGCGACACCGACGACGGCTCGGGCCTGCACCACATGGTCTACGAGGTGGTGGACAACGGCATCGACGAGGCGCTGGCGGGCCATGCCACCGCCGTGACCGTCACCTTGCACGACGACGACAGCGTCAGCGTGCGCGACAACGGCCGCGGCATCCCCGTCGGCATCCACGAGGGCGAGGGCGTCTCGGCGGCCGAGGTCATCATGACCCAGCTCCATGCGGGCGGCAAGTTCGACCAGAACAGCTACAAGGTCTCGGGCGGGCTGCACGGCGTCGGCGTCTCGGTCGTCAACGCGCTCAGCGACTGGCTGGAACTGAGGATCTGGCGCGACGGCAAGGAGCACAGCGCCCGCTTCGAGCGCGGCGAGACGGTCAGGCACCTCGAGGTCGTGGGCGAGGCGAACGGCGAGCAGGGCACCGAGGTGCGCTTCCTCGCCTCCACCACCACGTTCTCCAACCTCGATTACAGCTTCAAGACGCTGGAGGCGCGGCTGAGGGAGCTCGCCTTCCTCAATTCCGGCGTCCGCATCGTGCTCCGCGACGAGCGCCCCGCCGAACCGCTGCAGACCGACCTCTGCTACGAGGGGGGGGTGCGCGAATTCGTCAAGTATCTCGACCGCTCCAAGACGCCGATGATCTCGGAGCCGGTGTTCTTCGTCGGCGAGCGCGACGGCATCACCGTCGAGGTCGCGATGTGGTGGAACGACAGCTACAACGAGATGGTGCTGCCCTTCACCAACAACATCCCCCAGCGCGACGGCGGCACCCACCTTGCGGGCTTCCGCGGCGCGCTGACGCGCACGCTCAACCTCTATGCCGGGCAATCGGGCATCGCCCGCAAGGAGAAGGTGAACTTCACCGGCGACGACGCCCGCGAGGGGCTGACCGCGGTCCTGTCGGTGAAGGTGCCGGACCCGAAATTCTCTTCCCAGACCAAGGACAAGCTCGTCTCCTCCGAGGTGCGCCCCGCGGTCGAGGGGCTGGTGAACGACAAGCTCTCGGAATGGTTCGAGGAGAACCCGGCCGAGGCGCGCCAGATCGCCACCAAGATCGTCGAGGCCGCGCTCGCGCGCGAGGCGGCGCGCCGCGCGCGCGAGATGACGCGCAAGAAATCCGCGCTCGACGTGGCCAACCTGCCCGGCAAGCTCGCCGATTGCCAGGTCAAGGACCCCGCCCAGCGCGAGGTCTTCATCGTCGAGGGCGACAGCGCCGGCGGCTCGGCCAAGCAGGGCCGGGCGCGCTTCAACCAGGCGGTGCTGCCGATCCGCGGCAAGATCCTGAACGTCGAGCGCGCCCGCTTCGACCGGATGCTCGGCTCGAACGAGATCGGCACGCTGATCACCGCCTTCGGCACCGGGATCGGGCGCGACGAGTTCGACATCACCAAACTGCGCTACCACAAGATCATCATCATGACGGATGCCGACGTGGACGGCGCGCATATCCGCACGCTGCTGCTCACGTTCTTCTTCCGCCAGATGCCCGAGATCATCGAGGGCGGGTATCTCTACATCGCCCAGCCGCCGCTCTTCAAGGTGATGCGCGGCAAGTCCGAGGTCTACCTGAAGGACGAGCCGAGCCTCGAAGATTACCTCATCCAGCAGGGGGTGGAGGGCGCCGTCCTGCGTCTGACCGACGGGTCCGAGATCGCCGGCAACGACCTGCTGCGGGTGGTCGAGGAGGCGCGCGCCGTGCGCCGGATCCTGGGCCAGTTCCCGACCCATTACCAGACCCGCATCCTCGAACAGGCCGCCATCGCCGGGGCCTTCGCGCCCGGCGCGGCGGACGGTGACCTGCAGGGCGCCGCCGACGCGGTGGCCGCCCGCCTCGACCAGATCGCCGCCGAATACGAGACCGGCTGGCAGGGCCGCATCACCCAGGACCACGGCCTGCGCCTCGCCCGCGTCCTGCGCGGCGTGGAGGAGATCCGGACCCTCGACGGGGCGGTCCTGCGCTCGGGCGAGGCGCGGCGTCTCGGCGCCCAGACCGAGGCGCTGCGGGGCGTCTATGCCGATCCCGCCCACCTGGTCCGCAAGGAGCGCGAGCAGGTGATCCACGGGCCGCTCGACCTGCTCGACGCGATCACCGAGGAGGGCGAGCGGGGCCTGACGCTGCAGCGCTACAAGGGCCTGGGAGAGATGAACCCCGACCAGCTCTGGGAGACGACGCTCGATCCCGACGCGCGCTCGCTCCTGCAGGTGAAGGTCGCCGACGTGGCCGAGGCCGACGACATCTTCACCAAGCTCATGGGCGACGTGGTCGAGCCGCGCCGCGACTTCATCCGCACCAACGCCCTGTCGGTGGAGAACCTGGACACCTGAGGCCGCCGGCCGGCCGGCGCGCCGCCGTTCCCCCGCGTCGTGGGCGGACCCGAACGCCCCGGCGCCTGTTGCGTCCAAGGACCCCCCGGCGGATGCGCGGGCCGAAACAGAGGAGCCGGCATGACGGACAGCCCCGAGAGCAATCCCGTGACCCTGTCCGATACCGCGCTCCGCAAGATGCGCTCGATACCGCGCTGGGCCGGGATCGGGCTCTTCATCTACGCCACCGTCTATACGCTGAGCTATGCGAAATCCTTCTTCGTCCCGGTGGTCATGGCCTGCCTGCTGACCCTGGTCTTCAGCCCGATCCGCCGCTTCTTCGACCGGCGCGGGGTGCCCGCCCCGCTCACATCAATGGTCATCGTGATCGGCCTGCTCGTCGGCATCGCGCTGATCTTCGGCGCGCTCTCCCTGCCCGTCACGGACTGGATCAACCGCGCGCCCGAGATCGCCGCCACCGTGCGGGAGAGGCTCAGCATGATCTCCGGCTCCGTCAGCGGGGTCTTCGACGCGATGGACCGGATCAACTCGCTCGGCGGGGCCTCCTCGTCCGACGTCCAGCAGGTCGCCGTGCAGCGCGGCAACGTCGCCTTCGACGTGGCCGCCTTCGTGCCCAGCATCCTGGCCCAGATCCTCTTCACGCTGGTGCTGCTGTTCTTCCTCCTGGGCTCGGGCGACATGTTCCACGAGAAGCTCGTCCACATCATGCCCACCTTCCGCGACAAGCGCCGCGCCGTGGACGCCGCCCGCGACATCGAGCGCAAGCTGTCGCGCTACCTGCTCACCATCACGGTGATCAATGCCGGCCTCGGGGTGGCGGTCGGCGTGGCGATGTGGCTCCTCGGCATGCCCTCGCCCTTCGTCTTCGGCATCATCGCCTTCGTCTTCAACTTCGTGCCCTATCTCGGCGCCGTGGCGGGGATCGCCCTGGCCACCGCCGTGGCGCTCGTCACCTTCGACTGGCCCGGCTGGGCCCTGGCGGTGGGGGCGGCCTATCTCGGCCTCACCTCCTTCGAGGGGCAGCTCATCACCCCCTATTTCGTGGGCCGGAACCTGCGGCTCAACACGGTGATGGTGTTCCTGGCGGTGTCGTTCTGGGCTTGGCTCTGGTCCGCGATCGGCATGGTCGTGGCGGTGCCGCTCCTGGCCGCGCTGCGCACCATCTCGGAGCGGGTGGAGGGCATGCAGGGCCTCGCCGACTTCCTGGGCGAGCGCCACAGCGAGACCGAGCAGGCCAGGGCGGAGACCGAGCAGGCCAAGGCGGAGGAAGAGCGGCCCCGGCCCGAGGCCGCCCGCGCCCAGGGCGGCTCCTAGCGCGCGAGGACCACGTCGCCGCGGATGTCGAGGTCCTTCTCCACCGCGTCCACGCAATACCGCGCCACGTCCTTGCGCGACACCAGGCCGTTGCGCCAGGATTTCGGGTCGCGCAGGACCTTGGTCTTGTCCGAGGGGGCGCTGTTGGTCAGGATCACCGGCCGCACGATCGTCCAGTCGAGGGCGCTCGCGGTGATCATCGCCTCCTGCCGGTTCTTGTCGGCATAGGGCCGGCCCAGGACCACGTCCTGGCCGAGCCGCTCGACCGCGCTCATCCGCGACCGGCAGCGCCCCGCGCCGAACCCGGTCACGGCGACCAGGCGCGACACGCCCGCCTTCGGCATCTCGTCCAGCAGCGCCCGGGTGGAGTCGGAGAAGAGCGTGACCTTGCGCCACAGCATCGCGACCCCGCTCGTCACGCCGAGCGCCTGGATCACCGCGCGCGTCCCCTCCAGCGCCCGGCCCACGTCGCCTGCGTCGGTGGCGTCCCCTGGCCAGGGCTCCAGCCCTTCGGCGGGGGCCAGGTCGCCCGCGCTCCGGGCGAAGGCGCGCACGGGCAGGCCGCGCGACAGCGCCTCCTCCATCGTCGCCCGTCCGATGCCGGAGGTCGCGCCCAGGATCAGGATCGGTTTCGCCATCTCGTGCTCTCCGCTTGGAACCCGCCGCGACCTAAGGCCGGGACGGCGCCGCGACAGGGCGCGCGGCACCGCGCCGCGCCCCCCGCCGGGACCGGATCACTCCTGCGACGTGCCCGGGGTGGAGGCGTCGCGGCCCGGGTTGAGCCCCACCGCCGCGGGGCAGTCGCAATCCGACAGGAGCGCGTCGGCGGCCGGCGAGCGCTGCCCCGGCGGCTGGTCCTCCAGCGCCGCCCGCGCCGCGCGCAGCCCCCAGTCGATGTCGCCCTCGACCCAGGCGGGGCGGGTGTCGCCGCCCGAGTGGAAATCGGTCTGGCGCGCATCTCGCGATTGCCGCGCCACCCGCGCCAGCGCCGAGAACGCGGCCTCGCGCTCCTTGGGGTGCAGGCCGTCCAGATCGTCCTTGTCGAACTTCGCCACCATCTCGGCGGCCCAGTCGGGCAGGCCGCGATCCTCTCCCAGGATCTCGGCCAGGGTCTTCTTCTGCCAGCTCAGGTCGGCCATCGTCTCGCTCTCCTCGTCTTGATCTCGCCCCCCAACGCCGATCCGCCCCTCCCGCGTTCCCACCCGCTTGGCACGGCCCCGCGTTGCCGCTAGGCGGGGACGGCACGCACAAGCGGAGAGCGCAGATGGGCGAGATCGTCCTCATCCGCCACGGTCAGGCCAACAGCCACGCCCGGAGCGAGGCCGATTACGACCGGCTGTCGGATCTCGGCCACGACCAGGCCGCCTGGCTCGGCCAGTGGCTGCGCGACCACGAGCCGCCCTTCGACGCGGTCCTGTCGGGCACCCTGCGCCGCCACCGGGAAACGGCGGCGGCGATGGAGGTCGAGGCCGCCGCCGATTCGCGCCTGAACGAGATGGACTATTTCAACCTCGGCCAGGCGCTGCAGGAGGTGCACGGCGTGCCGATGCCCGCCGCCGACGGCTTCCCCGCCCATGTCCCCCAGGTCATGCGCGCCTGGCACGCCGCCGAGATCCAGGGCGAGGAGAGCTTCTCCGCCTTCGAGGACCGGATCACCGCGATCCTGACCGAGGCCGCCGAACCCGGCCGCCGCGTCCTCTGCGTGACCTCGGGCGGCGTCATCGGCATGGCGCTGCGCCATGTCCTCGGGCTCGACCCCGACCGGCTGGCCCATGTCCTGCTGCCGATCCTCAACACCTCGATCCACCGCTTCCACATCCGCCCCGCCGGCATGATCCTGGCCCAGTTCAACGCGGTGCCCCATCTCGACGCGCCGGACCGGGCCGCGACGCGGACCCATTACTGAGGCCGGCGCGCGGGTTGCCGCGTGCCGGCCCCGCCCCACCTTGCGCCCCGACGGGACACGCGATCGGAAGGAACGGCGATGCGCACACGCGCGGCGGTAGCGCTGGAGGCGGGCAAGCCTCTGGAGGTGATGGAGGTGAACCTCGAGGGCCCGAAGGCGGGCGAGGTTCTGGTGGAGATCAAGGCGACGGGGCTGTGCCACACCGACGAGTTCACGCGCTCGGGCGCGGACCCCGAAGGGGCGTTCCCGGCGATCCTGGGCCACGAGGGGGCGGGGATCGTGCAGGAGGTGGGCGCGGGCGTCACGAGCGTGAAGCCCGGCGACCACGTGATCCCGCTCTACACCGCCGAATGCCGGGAATGCGAATACTGCCTCAACCCCAA
>CANKVU010000005.1 GCA_947487205.1 uncultured Paracoccaceae bacterium
TCGTCGACGAGTTCACCCGTGAATGCTTGGCGATCCGGGTCAATCGGAAGCTGAACTCGACAGCCGTGATAGATGTCCTGACCGACCTTTTCATCTTGCGAGGGGTGCCTGGCCACGTTCGGTCGGATAACGGGCCGGAGTTCATCGCCAAAGCGGTCCGGAACTGGATTGCGGCGGTCGGCGCGAAGACGGCATTCATCGAACCGGGCAGTCCCTGGGAGAACGGCTACTGCGAGAGCTTCAACTCGAAGCTCAGGGACGAACTGCTGAACGGCGAGATCTTCTACTCGCTGGCCGAGGCACGCGTGGTGATCGAGGCGTGGCGGGTCCATTACAATACCGCGCGGCCCCATTCGTCCCTGGGCTATCGGCCACCAGCGCCTGAGGCCGTTCACTGGCCACCCCGCAATGGCGGATCAGCACCGTCCCAGGCATCCGCCTTGGCGCCGAGACCCGTCATGCACTAAGACTGAAACCGGACCACCCGATTGGGGCAGGCCAAGGGGTTTGACGGCCAGCCCATCATTGAAACCTTGCTCCTCATGGTTGAAACCACTGAGAAGGCGGTCGTCAAAATCGTTGACGCCTTCTTCGACAGCAACTGATGGCTTAGGGGGCTTCATTATACCCCCTCTCGCCTTGGGTACGGCAAGTATAATAACGCCAGAACACACGGGTGCGCCCGCCCAGCTGGGCGACGCGCCGCGTTTGCGTCTTCGACCCGTCGAGCAGGGCGCGGATCATCGGGCCCGAGAACAGGATGGGACGATCGGCCATCACATCACCACCAGCCAGATCACCACGACCACGCACAGCGCGGCGACGATCACACCCATGACGAGGCGGGTGCTGCACAGCGGCGGGCCGTAGCGGGAGGCGTCGGGGTTGGGCTCGCCGTCTTCCCAAGTGGCGTCCATCGGGATGGGTTTGTCAGGACGGGTCATGCTGCCTCCGCTTTATGGATCAGGTGGGCGCCATTCGCGCGGGCCAGCGCCGCCGCCAGGTCGGGGCAGACGCTGTTTCCGCACATGCGGGTCTGTTCGGTCTTCGTGAGCGGCGCGCCGTCCGGGCGCCGGTCGATCACGTAACTGTCCGGGAAGCCCTGGGCCCGGAACTGCTCGCGCGGGGTGAGCATCCGCATGCCGATGTCGGCGATCGCGTAGGTCTCGCCGTCGATCTCGACCGTGACGAGGCCGAAGGTGTCCCGCGTTGAAAGGGTATGCAGCGGCCCATCGGCGGTCTGGCCGAGGCCTTGGCCACAGTATTTCTGAAGGAACGCCGCGACCAAGGTCTGCTGGCTGCCGGTGGTCGTGATCGTGGACAGGGGCGCTGTCGCGGGGCGCCCGGCGTTCCTCTCCATGCCTGGCCCGGCGTTGTGCTGGGCCAGGAACGCAGCGACGAGGGCATGCTTCGCGCCTGCCGCGACCATGGTCCCGATCGGCTTTTCCAGCCCGGGTACGCGTGGCTCCTGGCCGGGGCGTTCGCCGTATCCGGTCTGGATCAGCGTCGGGACCACGATGGCGTTCTGGTCCTTCGTACTGGCCGTGATCGTGTGGTGCGGGGCAAAGCCTGAACGATTGCCGCCGCCGTGCTGGCCGTAGGTCACGACGAACGGCTGCTTCGCCTCCAGCACGTAGCGGACCACGCCGCGGGCGATCCGGCGCAGGGTCGCGTCCTTCAGCGGGCAGATAGCGCGGACGCCGTGTTTCGCCATGATCTAAGCCGAGCTGTCGAAGATGCTCGGGCACGGGAGCGACCAGTCGATGATCTCGGCCGCGGTGCGCCACGGCTTGCGGATCCCGGCGATGACCTCGGCGCTGTCGGGTGCGCCATGCGTCGGCTCGGGCCAGACGATGGGGCGCCCGTCCCGGCGCGCGATGACGAACAGCCGCTGGCGGATGGTCGGGGCACCGTAGTTGCAGGCGCGCAGCCGGCGCCAGTCGACCTTGTAGCCCAGGCGCCGCAGCTTGCGGACCCAGAGGCGGAACGTCTCGCCGCGGCGCTCGGGGTCGGGCCGGTCGTTCTCGAGGAGCGGACCCCAGTCCTGAAACTCCTCGACGTTCTCCAACATGATCACGTCGGGGGCCACGCGCTCGGCCCAATGGACCACCACCCAGGCGAGGTCGCGAATGTTCTTCGACACGGGCTTCCCGCCCTTGGCCTTCGAGTGGTGCTTGCAGTCCGGCGAGAACCAGGCGAGGCCGACCGACCGCCCGCGCGGCACCACGTCCCGCGGGTCGATCGCGTAGATCGAGGTGATCATGTGCCGGGTATCGGGGTGGTTCGCCTCGTGCATCGCCAGCGCGGCCGGATCGTGGTTGATCGCCACGTCGGGAGAGCGGCCGAGGGCGCGCTCGATCCCGGTGGACGCCCCACCACCACCGGCGAAGCTGTCCACGATCATCGGGGCGCTTGATGCGGTTTCCGGGGCAGGGTGTTCCAGCTGCAGGGCATCGAACATCAGGGCGTTCCTTTCGCCGACATCGTGGTCACCGGTACGCCTCCAACGCCGCCTCGTTCTCCAGCGCCGCGAGATCGCCCCAGGTGGCGGGGCTTCCGTCGTGGCGTTGGACGCGGTGGCGCGGCGACTTGGCGCCGAAGATCAGGAAATTGACGGAGGGTCCGAGGCCGCGACCGGTCGGGAGCGGGATGTCGCTGCCATCCATCAGCGGCCGCCTGCGCCATGCGGAGCGGTACGTGACGGGCCAGGCGCAGCCGTTCTTGCTGGCCCACATGTAGGCGGCCGTCGGCGTGACCCCGCGGGCTGTTGCGGCCTCGATCGCCGTCATGCCGGCCGCGTGGCAGTCGGCCCACGCGCGCTTGCCCGAACTGACCCTGGCGACCGGCAGCTCGTAGCGCGAGACTGCCCAGCGAACCGATCCGAGGGGCCTGCCGGTCAGATCGGAGAGGCCCCGGGTGGTGATCCTGGGATTGGCCGCGACGAGGGCGTGCCAATCGTCCGCCGAGAGCTTCTCGGGCATCAGTCGACCCCCCGATCGTCTGGCATGGCCAACGACCGCGCCACCGCGATCCAGTCCACGCGGTAGAGGACGGGGTCGAGCTGCGCCGGAACCGTCCGAGGGCCGGGTGCCGTGCGGACCTGGTCGACAATGGCGCGCGGGGTGAAGGTGAGGGTTCGATCGGGCATGATGATCTCCTGTTCGAAAAGGCGGGGCGGCGTGTGGGACCGCCGCCCCGCAGGTGCCGGCAGGTGGCAGTGTTCGGGACGTGCAGGACCCGTTTTCCCTGCCGGGGGATGGGTGGCGCCCGGCCTAGCGGCCGAGGGCGTAGGCGGCGGCCTCGGGGCCGTGGGCGTGGACGACGCTGGCGTCGATGCCCGCGTTCAGCGCGGCCTTCGGCGCGAGGGCGAACCCGATGCAGACGAAGAGCAGGAGCGCCCAGACCCCTGCGCCGATCTCGGCACGGCGGTGGCGCTGGCGGCGCAGGACGTGCTCGGAGCGGAAATCAGGGCGATGGATCATGGCCATTCGCCGACGCCCGTGTCGCGGTGGCGCGGGCGGGCGGCCAGTGCCAGCTGATCGTCGATCCACTTCTGCCCGAGAATGCCGTGGTCGAGATCCCCGCCCGGCCGCGGGGTACGTTGGCGTGAAATATTGCCGGGCGGGGTCGCGGCGGAGGCCGCGTTCGGAGACCCGACGAGGGCAGGGAGGAGGAAACCCCCGCCGGGCCTATCCGGCGCCCCTTGAGGGGCAGGCGCCGGAATGACGCGCCGCGCGGGGTGGCGTGGGAAAAGGTGAAGGGTGAAGGCCATGGTTCAGGCCTCGCCGCGCGTGGCGTCGATGACATGGGCGGACGGGATGTCGGCCGCGTCCTCGGCGAACGCTTCGGCCAGCATGTCCGCGGTGTCGCGGGCCGTCTTCCGGTCCCCGGCCACGATCGCCTGCCGCAGGCGGCGGATCGGGCAGAGCGGGTAACCCGCATCGGTGCGGGCAGGGTGATCAATGTGCGCAAGCTGCATAATAACTCCCTCGCAATCCGTTGCGGCGTCCTGCCGCGAAACTCGGTGCCGGTCGGATCGTGGGTGGTGCGACCGGCTATGAGGAGACTATGATAAGCAGAATGCGTAGATTCAAGGGTAAAAATTCGCATTATGCGTAGTTGAAACGCAACCGTCGGCCTTGCCGTGTGCGCAAATGACCTGTCAGAAAGAACAGGTTCGAGTGGTGGAGGTACAACAGATGGGGGATACGCAGCGGCTAGAGCTGCTCAAGATGGCGCGGCGGAACTCAAGCATGTCGCTAGATTTCTGGGTAGATCTGACGGAGGGCTTGGATCAGAGGTGCCTAGAGATCCTGGTGGGAAGATCGTCGATCTTCCCGAAGTACATAAACTCCAGTGGTAGCTGATAAGCGCGCCTTAGCTTTTTCGCAGCATCAAGAGTCAAATCGCGTTTTGCGTTCTCGAACGGGCCATATACCTGCATGCTCAGGCCGGCCCGTTCGCAGAACTCCTTCTTCCCTAAGCCGATAGCTTCACGAGCCGCTTTTAAACGAGCTGCGACGGCCTCGCGCTGATCTTCCATCTCTTCCAGCATGGCCGGAGCATGCCATGAGGTGTGTTCAATCGCACTTAGCATTTTGCGACTTGCAACACTAAGCACGGTGCGTAGTATATGGGCATGAGCAGCAGTACCCATATCCCCAGCGCCGAAGAGAGGTTTCCGACCGTTTCGGATTTCCTCGAGGAGGTTGGTCGCCAGCGGTTCGAAGCCGCTTGCGGCCACGGTAAGCAAGTCGTCTCGCGGGCCATCAAGAAGAACCTCATGCCCGCGCACTGGTATTTCGACACTCGCGACTTTTGCGAAGAATTGTCCATTCCTGTCCCAGAGCACTTGTTCCGCCAGTCCTACACCCCGCGAAGCGGCGGCGGTAAGCAAGATGATGACCAACAGGGCTGCGTTCAACCTGAACATTCGGACACGCACTGTTCGCCAGAAGATGGGGTGGCCTCGTGATGCGGCCCCATCTCACCGACCAGCAGCGCGCGTTCCTCGACGCGCTGCTCGCCCGCGAGGGCCGGACCGTCACGTTCGACGATCTGCGCGAGGCCCTTCACCCCGACGGGGAAGAGCGTTCCCGCGGCCTCTACAACGTGCTCGCCTGCCACGTCCGTAAGCAGGTCACGCGCTTCGGCGCGCGGATCCACTCGGTTCGGGGCGAGGGGTACCGGTTCGAGCGTGACGATGGGGCGAAGCTGCCTTGGGAGGGCGCGTGATGTCAGGTGCTATGCCCTTTGCGTCGCGCGATGGCGGCCTCGATCTGCGCGGGCAACTCGTACGCATAGCGGAGATAAGTGATCATGAACTCGCGGCCCGCTCTCGCGTCCTCCTCGGTGACATCCTCGTCGTGCGCCGCATCGTTGCCCAAGTACCTGACCCGGTCCAGAAGCTGAACGAGGGTGGCGGGGACTTCCGCAGTTCCCCCAAGCTTGTGGATGCGGACTGCCAAGGTCCCATTCAGTTCGGGATGCAAGTGCTTCAAGGCGCGCTCGATCGCCCTGCGATACATCACACCGGCCGCGTTGAAGTTCCTGGCGATCCATACGCTCTCGGCTTCCCGGAAGGCGCGTTCGACCGAGGGTTCGAGGTGCGAGATCCCAGCTTCGATGAAGTTGGGATAGATTTCAGTGACACGGTTCCTGATCGAGTTTCCCGATTGGAATTCGATAATTGGATCTGTCGATCCGTACATCTCAATCAGAAGGCCTTCGTGGCAATCTTCGCATCTGGCGAGGACAGCACGTTGGGCTGTGTCGGTCTGGAACGACGATATCAGTTCCATCGCAGTGTTCTTAACCCCGCATCGCGATCAGTCACCGGAGATCTGGGTCATGTACGAGTCCAGTCAGAAGAGGGAGGCCGAGCGCATCTCTCGGGACAACTTCGATCCCGAACAAGATGAGCGCGATCTGAAGGATTATGCGGTGAGCCTGGAGCCGCACGAACTCATCCGGCTCACCTTCGTGCTGATCGAACAGCAACGTCAGCGCGCGGAATTTCAGCGTTCTCGACCCAAGGCGGAATAGCCCGTATCGCGCGGATCTGCTTCTCGTCAGTCATCAGATTCGGGTCCTTCAAGGTCTGGTTGATGGGTTCGATAGGCACCGGTGGGCGCGGTCACGTTCGCCGGTGCCGCCAGCTCAGCGCAGGTCGCCGCCGGCCGCCCAGCCACGCTCAGTTTCTGCTGAGGGTGTCGCAATGATCCCGCATCGCTGCGCCTCTGCCGGCGAACTCGCGTCCCGCCGCCGCGCGGTGGAGCGGGCCGCGAAGGATGGGCTGTCAGTCGACGCCATTAGCACGGCCGAGGGCCTGACCGCCGCCCAGGTGCGCGCCGACATCCGCTACCTGCGAAGGGCCAGGCGCCTTCCGCTCGATCCCGAACGTCAATCCAGAAAGGAGGCCGCCCATGGCACCGCGTGAGACGGAAGCGAAGGGCGGCGCGCCTGCGGTCCCGCCGGAAAGCCTTGCCACGTCGTCGCGCGACGAGCTGGAGCGTCTGAGCGCCGCGCTGGACGTGGTCCTGGGCTGCGTGGTCGCGGCGGAGGAGTTCGACCTGATCACGTCGGTGCGGTGCGGCCCATCGAGCCTGTCGGTGACCGTGAGCTTCGCGGCGGCGGGTGCGGCCCCGCCGGTCGCGGAGGATGGCACATCCGGCGGTGATACGGCTCGGGCCACGACGCCTGCCGCTGTCGACGAGATCGCGGCCTTCACCGCGCCCGCGACGAGTGCGGCCCCGGCATCCGAGAAGGCCATGCCGCGAAACAATCTGCCGATCAACGCGTGGACGACGGAAGAGGATGACGCGGCGATCAAGATGGCCGGCCAAGGCAAGTTCTGCGCCGAGATCGGCGAGGTGCTGGGCCGGTCCGAGCGCGGCGTTCAGCAGCGGCTGCAGAAGCTCCAGAAGGCGGGGAAGCTCGACATCGTGCCCGACCGTCGGCGGGCTGAGCGTCCTTCCGCCGCCCGGGCGCCGGAAACGAAAGCGACACGTGGACGGCCGACTCCGCCGGCCCCTAAGGTGCGCGCGGCGCCGGATCGATCCGAGGCGGACGTGCAGGCGGACGCGCCGACCGGCCGCGGATCTCCGGTGGAGACGAGGCAGGACGGGGAGCGGTCGGCGCCGGAAGAGCGCCGACCCTCCCCGAACGGCAAGAAGTCCGATGGGGCCGGCGATGCAGCGGCCGTTACGACCTCGGTGCGGGCGGCCCGGCCCGAACCGGCACGCCAGGACCATGAGGCCAGTCTCCCGACCAAGGATGCCCCGTCGTGGAAGCCGTCGCACCTCGACCGCCGTCCCCCGACGGAGGCGGAGGTCGCGCAGGCGGAGGTCGACCTGGAGATCCTCGAGCTGCTGGGGGCGGGCCAGAAGGCGGGCGCGGTCGCCGGCATGCTGGAGATCGACAAGGCCGAGGTGATTGGCCGGTATCGCAAGCTGAACCCCGGCGGCACCATCGCGGGGCAGACGGCGGCGATCGAGCGGGTCCGCGGCATCGTGCGGTCGGCGCGCGAGGTGCGGGCATGAGCTGGACCGCGTTCGGCATGTCGTGCCTGGCAGCCGCGCTGGCGGCGCGCACGGGCCGGTTCGATCCCGCATGCCTTGACGACTTGAAGGCCGATGCGGCGAGCCGTGGGCCAGAGGCAATGAAGGCCCTCGCGGCGTTCGAGAGGGATCTGGGGCGGGACCCGGCGGCGGCCGGTACGGCCCTGCAGGACTACGTCGGCCGGCTGGCCGTCAGGCGGGCGCCGCACGTGGCGATCGAGTTCGACTGGCAGGCGCGGGCGGACCTGCGATGACCGATGCCGACCGCGCCCTGATCGCCGCGATGATCGTCTTCGTCACCGAGGCCGTGCCCTCGACCGAGATCGAGGTGTCGCTGGCGGCGGCCGACCGGGCGCTACAGGCGCGCGATCGCATGCAGGAGAGCCCGTGCCCGGGCATCGTCGCCGCGGCCGAGGAGACCCTGCGCGCCTGGCGCCATGGCGGGCTGTGGGAGGCGCAGAACCGGCGCAACTACGTCCGCCTGGCGCTGGCCGAATACTTCATTCCGAGACGGGACGCGGCCCTTCGGGGCCTGCCCGGCGCATCCGCCACCTGACCCTCGGAGGCGTCATGCAGGACGATCCCCGGCTGACCGAAGCGCGTGCGATCCCGATCAAGGATATCGCCGAGCGCCTGGACCTGATGGGCCCCATGCGGCGTACTGGCCGTGAATGGGCCGGTCCATGCCCCGTCTGCGGCGGCGAGGACCGGTTCTCGATCGCGCCGGACCGCGATGTCTACAATTGCCGGACCTGCGGCGGGGGCGATGGCCTGGGGCTGGTGCAGCTGGCTCTGGGGCTGGATTTCAAGAGCGCGCTGGCGTGGCTGGTCGGCGAGGCCGATGCCGAGATCTCGGCCGAAGAGCGGCAGCGCCGCGCGGCGCAGGCCGAGCGCCAGCGGCGCGAGCGGGACGAGGTCGCGGACCGCAAGCGGCGCGAATCCATCGCCGCGGCCCGCGCGATCTGGTCCGAGGCGGAGCCCGCCGCCGGGACGCCGGTCGAGGCGTACCTGTCTGGCCGGGGTCTGACACCCGAGCTGCTGACCATGCCGCGCAGCCTCCGGTTCCATCCTTCGCTGCCCTACATGGTGGCGCGCGACGACGGGGGCTGGCACGAGCTGCACCGGGGCCCCGCCATGCTCGCCGTGATCCAGGCGCCGTCCGGCGGGCTGATCGGCGTGCACCGGACGTGGATCGACCTGGACCGGCCGGGCGAGAAGGCGCGCCTGTCGAACGGCGACGAGGCGCTGCCCGCGAAGAAGGTGCTGGGATCGGTGCGCGGCGGGGCGATCCGCCTGTGCGACCGGCGCTGCGCGGCCGACAGCTTCGACACGATGGTGATGGGCGAGGGGATCGAGACGACCGGGTCGGCGATGGTCGCGGACGCGGTGCCGGGCGCGGCCTACTGGGCAGGCGTGAGCCTGCCGAACATGTCGGGCCGGCGGATCCTGCGCGGCGAGGGCATGAAGTATGCCGGCGTTCCGGACCTCGACGACACCGACGCGTTCATCCCGCCGCCCTGGCTGACACGGCTGATCTCCATCCAGGACGGGGACAGTGAGCCCAAGGCCACGCGCGCCAAGCTGGTGGCCGGGCTGCGCCGGGCCAAGCACCACAACCCGGAACTGTCCGTGCGGATCGTCCATGCCGGCGACGGGGTGGACCTGAACGACGTGCTGCGCGGGGAGACCCCGGCATGAGCGACGACCGTCTCGACCTGATCCGGTCGCGGTTCCACGCGGCCGAGGACGTGGCGCCCGCGGAGGGCCAGCCCGCGCCGTCGGAGCCGGAGGGCCCGGACCCCGCACTTCCTGAGGAGGAGGCGTCCACCCTCCCGATGGAGGCCACGGCGGCGACGTTCCCGCTCAACGACATCGGCAACGGCCGGCGGTTCGCCCTCTACTACGAGGACGAGGCCCTGCGCGTGAGCCGGGTCGGGTGGTTCCGCTGGACCGGCCAGGTCTGGAAGAAGGACGACGCGGACATGCGCGACTTCTCTCCGCTGGTCCGCCAGCTGGCCCACGCGGTCAGCGAGCGGATGGAGGAGGAGACCGCCCATATCCCGATCGACGATTGGGCGCGCCGCCTGATCGGGCAGGAGGAGGCGCTGGAACGGCGCCGTGTCGAGCTGGAGGGCGCGGAGGGCGGTGGCGACGAGCTGGCCGAGATCCGGGCGAAGCTGAACCGCGTGGCGCAGGCGCACAAGGCGGTGCGCGACCGCAAGGCCGAGTACCGGCGGTTCGCCAAGTCGACCGGCAACAGCTCGAAGATCGACGCCATGCTGAAGGAGGCGGCTGTCAGCCTGTCGCGGCCGCTGGAGGCCATGGACGCCAAGACGCTCGACGTGAACTGCGAGTCCGGCGTGCTGTCGTTCTGGGTCGATCCCGGCGGCGAAGGCGCCAGCCGCAGCGCCGTGGTGCATCACCGCCCGCACGAGCGCGCCGACCTGATGACCAAGATGATGCCGGTCGAGTTCGACGAGACGGCCGCGTCTCCGCGGTTCGACGCCTTTCTGAACCGGATCCAGCCGGACCCCGCCATGCGGGCCTTCATCCAGCGCTGGTGCGGGCTGAGCCTGACCTCGATCACCGGGGACCAGAAGCTCGCCTTCTTCTACGGGCAGGGCGCGAACGGCAAGTCGGTTCTGGTGGACCTCATCGCCCGGATCATGGGGGACTATGCCGCCACGGCCAAGATCGAGAGCCTGACGGGCACCAACCGGCGCGGGGGCGGCGATGCCACGCCCGACCTGATCCCGTTGATGGGCGCCCGCATGGACCGCGCCTCGGAGCTGGAACAGGGCACGCACCTGCAGGAGGGCGTGATCAAGGAGCTGACCGGCGGAGAGCCGATCCTCGTGCGGGCGCTGCATTCCGACTTCGTCGAGGTGAAGCCTCAGTTCAAGCTGACGATCTCGGGCAGCCACAGGCCCGATATCCGGGGCACCGACGACGGGATCTGGCGTCGCGTGATGCTGGTGCCCTTCGACGTGATGATCCCCGAGGCGGAGCGCGACCCGAACCTGGGCGAGCGGCTGTTCGAGGAGGAGCGCTCCGGCATCCTCAACTGGATGGTGGCCGGGCTGATCGATTACCTCGAGGGCGGCCTGCAGGTCCCCCAGGACGTGGTCGACGCCACGGCCGGCTATCGGGAGGACAGCGACCCGATCGGGGTCTTCCTGGCCGATTGCTGCGAGGTGACCGGGTCGGAGCAGGACTTCACCACCTCCAAGCTGCTGGTGGAGGCCTTCAACTTCTGGATGGACGAGCGGGGCGAGGGCGAGTGGCGCCCCCGCACCATCACGCTGAAACTGAAGGAGCGGGCCAAGCGGCACCGCGATCCCCGGACGGGCAAGTCCTTCTCTCCGCTGAAGCGCAGCATCTCGGGATATGTCGGGATCAAGCTGTCCGACATGTTCCGCAAGCGGTTCGAGGCCTCCGGCCGCGCCTCCCTGCAGGGGACGGCCGGGTCGTCGTCGCAGGCGTCCTCGTCGTCCCCGGACCCCTTTTGATCAGGAACAGCGGGACGATGGGGAGGATGAGCGGCACTTGCGGGAGGACGGGGGTAAGGGGGAAACGGTTCAAGGTCAGAGGCTTGGACCGGATCAGGGAGGATGGGGAGGATGATTGCAGGGTAACGCATACGCGCGAAGGGAAGGGGAGTGAGAGGGGTGATGCCGGCTCTATGCGTTAGTCTGAAATCTCCTCCCTATCCTCCCTTTTGAGAATAATAACGAAGAAAATACAGTGAGTTAGAAGGCAGGAAAGAGCGGGAAGATGGCCAAAACGGCAAAATGCATCCTCCCGCTTCCTCCCACGGGCAAAAGAGGGCGCAGAATGGCGAAGGGAATGACGGCGGAGGAGCGCAGGGCGGTCGACAAGGCACTGGCCGAAGGGCGGGTGACGCGCATCGCGGCCACCCAGGCGCGCCAGTGTGGCAAGCGGGCGTCCCTCGCCGAATGGGACGCCGATCGCCGGGCCGGTGCCCGGCGGCCCACCGGCCCGGCGCCGCGCGAGGTTCAGGCCATGGGCATTCGCGAGGCGCTGGAATGGGCCTTCGGTGTCGAGCATGCCCGGCTCGATGCCGACCCGGTCGGCGCCAGTTCCGGCGGGCAGCGCCCGGGCGTGGGAATGGAGTTCGTCCTGATGCAGCGCGCGATGCTGGGCGGCGTGCGGATCGACACTTCGGCCGGGCGGTCGCTGCCGGCCGACGATGCCGAGCTTCTCGCCGGGGCGGTGCAGGCGGCGTTGCCGATGTCGGCCGGTCCGGACGCGGTCGGCGCCCTCGACGTGGCCGAGTATGCCCGGGCGGGTCTGGCCCCCGATCCGTTGGTGGGCGCCTCGCCGCGGTGTGTACCGATGGGGTGGCATCGCAATCCGCAGGGCGCGCTTGGCAAGACCGCGGTGCTGCCGCGGGAGGAGTACGTGGTGAACGGGCGAGTGCGCCGGTTCGAGCCGGTGGTTGTGCCGGTGACCTATGCGCCGACCTGGCGCCAGATCGCAGCAGCGCGCCGCCGGTACCTGAACTGGTGGCGCGCTGCTGTCGGAGGCGGCGGTGGCCCGGGCGGCGCCGCTGTCGTGGATCGAGCTGACCGACGGGATGCCGCCGCTGTCGCCCTGGCGGAAAGGGTATTGACCGGAGCACAATGCAGAAAGCGCTGGCTCCCGTCTGCGCACGGGCCGAATTAAGAAAGTTGACAGGTCTGTGATCTCAGGCTTCCCTACGGAAGCTGATTGTTTCGATCACGCTTGGGAGCCTCAAATGATTGCAAAATGCATCAGAACCGTACCATCGGCGTTCGTGGCCCTTCTGGCCGTAACCGCGAGCGGCGGCGCTTCAACCATGTATGTGCACGATTCCGCGGGCACTCTTGGGACCGTAGAAACTGAGACAGGCGCCGTGAACGTCCTCGGAAGTATGGGGGAGGTGATGACCGATATTGCCTTCGACACGTCGGGGAACCTGTTCGGCATCACCTTCTCGGGCCTTTACAGTATTGACCCGACCACGGCTTCTTCGTCGTTCATTGGCGGCCATGGTGTACCGGGCGGGAACGCGCTCGTTTTTGACACGGACGGGACGCTCTATTCAGCGGGAACTTCCAGTCGGGATCTTTTCTCAATCGACCCTTCAAGCGGATCTACCACGTCCCTCGGAACGACAGGCTTCTCCTCGGGCGGCGATCTGGCATTCGTTGGTGATAGTTTCTACCTCGCCGATAGCTCTAGCCGTCTGGTGTCGCTCAACCTCGCGGACCTTTCGGCAAGTACTGCGGTCGGGTCCTTCGGGGTAAGCAGCGTTTTTGGCATTGCCACCGATGAAGAAGACACAATGTTTGGGGTCGGGGGAACGCAGATCTTCACGGTGGATACTGCCACCGGCGGCGCGCTGAACTCGATCAACTACGGTGGCCAAGGTCTGGGTACCGCGTTCGGTCAAAGCTTCTTCGCAGAGGCGGGAGCACCCGGACCGGGACCAGGGCCCGAGCCGACGCCGACGCCTTCGCCGATCCCGCTGCCGGCCTCCGGTCTCCTGCTTCTGGGCGCATTCGGGATGTCGGGTGCGTTCAAGCTGAGCCGAAAGCGCTCTTGAAAGGGAATCCACGAATTATGGCGATACCGCAGGTCTGTGGCCGTCAGATTCCTTGAAAAAGCTAGTGCTGGCCAAGGAACGCGGACTGGTGACGGGCGCGGCAATCGGCAGCGCCGTTAGTCGGGCAACGCTGCTTTCCGGGATCGAACTGACCGACGGGATGCCGCCACTGTCGACCAGGCGGAAAGGGGATTGACCGGAGCACAAGCCTTGGGGTATTGACCTCGACCAAGCAACCGACGTGCGCCCGGGGTAGAGATACCGCCGGGCGCATCTCGTTTCTGGCTATCGGAGGCAGCCATGTACCGCCTCGAATTCCTTGATCAGAACGCGGTTCGGTTTCAGGACGCTGTCGTCCGGGTTGGCGACGCAAAGACGGCCCACGGCGCCTTCCGTCGGGCCATCAACCATACCGGCGCGAAGGCAAGGACACGGACCGTCCGGGCGCTTGCGAAGCAGATGGGCTTGAAGCAGTCGGTCGTCAGGACACGGATCGAGGAGCGGAAGGCCAATTACGAGCGGCTGGAGTACGTCCTGAAAGGATCGGGCGAACCGCTGTCGCTCAAGGAGTTCGGGGCTAAGCAGTTCGCATACGGCGTCCGCGCCAAGCCATGGGGGCGCAGCCAGAGGTTCGAGGGCGTCTTCATCATGGCGGGATCGCGCAACAGCGGTCGACCCGTCGCGGGCGGCCACGTCTTCAAGCGGACCAACGGATCGGCCTCGCTGCCGATCGAGAAGCTCTACGGGCCCAGCATCCCGCGCGAGATGGTTCAGGGCGCGAGCGCCATCGCGTTCTCCGAGGTGACCAAGGATCTCGGGACCCGCATCCAGCACGAGTTGGGGCGGCTGACGGGTGGGGTGGTGGGGTGACACCGACCCCCCCCCGAAACAGGGACCGTCTCGAAATTCCGGGTACATGCGGGGGCGCAGCAGCCCGGGGTTTTCGCCATTTTAAACAATGCGCGGAGCCTAAACCCCGGGTGGGTTTAGCTTGTTGAGCCATGGTTGAGCGCAGTCGTGAAAGGCAGGAGGGACGTAGGCGCGGCACCGCGCCAGGAAGGGCGTCATGAGCAGGCAGCTGAGCACGACAGAACTGGCACAAGAGCTGAACCTGTCGAAGGGTCGGATAAGCCAGCTCGTGAGAGACGGCCGCCTCGACGGGTGCTTCCAGGGCGCGGGCCGCGCCCGGCGCTTTGACCTGGTCCTGGCGGCGGAAACATTGGGGCACCGTCTCGACCCGGCCCAGATGCTGGGCAACGGCGCGAAGACCCGCCGCAGCCTCGATGAGATCGACGAGCCGTCCCCGGCCGATCCCGAAGACATGCCGCGCGACGGGGCCGGCGCGACCCTGCTGCCGGCGAAAGATCCGAGCCGCTACGAGCTGGCGCGGACGCAGGAGCTCGAGGAAAAGGCGCGGCGCGCTCGCCGCCAGAACGAGGTGGAAGAAGGCAACTGGGTCCTCGCCAGCGAAGTGCACACGGAGACGGCGCGCCAGATCCAGATGGAGATCGCGTCGATCGAAAGCTCTGTTTTGCGGGGAGGCGCACGCCGGATTGCCGATGAGCTGGGCGTCGATTTCAAGGAGGTGCGCGCGATCTTGACGCAAGTCTGGCGCGAGTATCGGGGGCACCGCACCGAACAGAAGTCCGCAGAGGCCGAAGCGGCGCGGCTCTCCGCGCCCGAAGACGAGATGGACTTCTAGCATGGGTTTCCTGGCTCCGGCCCAGGCGGTGGTCGCGCAAGCGATCGCCCAGGCCATCGCGCCGCCGCCGCCGCCGGACATCACCCGGTGGTGCGAAGAGAACATCGTGTTCGATGCGCGCTCGCCGATGCCGGGTCCGTTCGACATCTTGCGGTTCGCGTTCCTGCGGGAGATCCACGAGGTCCTCTCTCCCGAGCATCCGTCTCGGGAGGTCACTCTCCGGGGGTCGGCGCAATGGGGGAAGACGGTCTCGGTGATCCAGCCGACGATCGACGGGCAGACGGCGACGATCACGTACACCGTCTCGGACGGGACCGACGAGGACACAGGCACGGTCGCTGTCGGCGTCAAAGCTCCTGTCGTCATCGGCCCCGCCCCGACCACCACGACCAGCACCGTCACGATGACCTCCTGGGGCGACGATTTCGGGGAGACGAGCCCTCTTGGGACGGCGAAGCCCGTTGGTGTTCTCGCGGACGGATCGCCGTTCATCGTATCGGGCGGCTCTTCCGTAGAGATCCTGGGTTTCTCGACCCCCTCGGGCGCTGTCGCACGGACCTTCGTGGAAGGAGCGTCTGGCCCCATGCTTGGCAGCAGCAGCGGGTCGTATGTCGCGCACGGCGCCATGCTCAACCCGGGCCAAGCGGCGTCTCAGGGCAGCCTCGGGGCAATGCAGTCCGACAACGCGGGCTATTCCTCATATGAGGGTGGTTCCCAAGGCTGGGACGAGGTGATCCTGAAGTCGAACTACGCCAACTATTCGGCCAGTAAGAACATCGACCCCGGCATCACCGGGGAACCGATCACGTTGACCGAAGGGACAGTGGTCAAGGCGATCTCTCGGCTCACTCCGGCCGGGGGTGTCGGTTCGCCGGTCATCGACGCGTTCTTGCCGGTCACTGTGCTGACCGAGACGCCGCCGGAGGGCGCTTTCCGGCCCGGGTTCGCGAACCCGGACAAGACGGTCAAGTGGACGGTCGCCGACTTGAGGATGGACCGTCTGCCCTCGCGCAGCGCGGCGGGGATCGACGTGCCAGTTTCGAGCGAACTCATCAAGGCGCTGTCTCTGGTTCTGACGCACCACCACACCTTCAACGTCAACTCGGGCAACATCACGCCGACCAACGGCCGGTCACACCCGGGCCTCAGCAGCTATTACGGCGAAATCGCGGAACTCATGTTCGACGCGATGCTCGGGCTGACGCTAGACGCCTGGACCGCCGACGAGAAGCTGGCGATCACCATCCGTCTCGTGCAGCAGGGCATCGACATCGCCGCGCGGGTTCAGCAGGGCGGGGTCTTCTATCCCAACGGCGGGCACTCGCACGGCCGTCTGGGCTGCCTCTCCTTCGCGGCCGAAATGTTGGACAGCGATGAGCTGCGTCAGGTCTGTCGCACCCAAATTGAGTACGGCGGATATAAGAGCGTCAATGAGGGCGCATCGGTTTTCGGCGAGCGGAACATGTTCGTTCTAGTGGATCAGGGCATGATCGACGTGTCAAAGGGCATGACCATCAGCGGCCGCTCGGTCGAGTTCTTCGATGACATGATCGACTGGCCCGAATGGGTGGGGGAACTCGGGAACTACACCCCCCGCAACCTGCTAGGGAATACCACCGATCAGAAGAAGGGCTACCTGCACATCTGTATGCAGGCGCTGACATCGCAGATCCTCGTCGCCCGGCAGATCCCCGGCATGACCCTTCTGCAAGGTGATCCGGCGCTCCTCGATTTCGCTGACCGCTACGCTCAGTGGAAAGCAGGCGACGACGCCATGCTCAGGCTGACCGACACGATGGTCAATGTCGGCACCACGGGCAACCACCCGAAACCGTGGGTCATCGACACCTGGGTCGCCTATCGCGGCACGGATCACCTTTGGACGCGCGACACGGCCGGGGATCTCCGCGTCGTGGCGAACGAGGTCGATCCCGTGACCGGCGCGGCGCACGTCCTATTCAACAGGGACGTGCTCGACCCCTCCCTTCCCAACGTCACCGCACAAGGAAACATGCTCATCGTGACCACAGAATTCACCATTGCTGCAGGAGCTATTCGGGACGGGTTCGGCAATACGAACCAGGAACCCATCCTCGTTACGCTGTCACCGCCAAGCGGTGGCGGGGGCACCGTCACGCCTCCGCCGGTGACCACCGGGCGGATCGGCTTTGGCATCTGGAGCCAGAGCCAGACGGCGTACATGCTCGACCTGAGCGGCAAAACCGCCATCCCGCCGCCGACGCTCGTCAACGACGTGACGATGACGGTCTACGGGGACGAGCACGGCACCGGAGGCACGCAGGGCAATCCGGAGATACGGGTTGACGACGTGACCCAAGCCAATCTGGACAGCGACCGCTTGAACCCCGCCATGGGCGCGATGGGAGAGTTCTTCGCGTTCCGTCACCCCGGCCGGCACATCGATATCGTGGATTTCGCCACGCCCGGGACCGGGTTTCAGAACCAGATGGACGATGCCGTGACCGACATTCTGTGGTCGGATAAGCAGGCCATGCTGGACAGGGTGCGGGCCGACGGGCGCGATGTTCACGATAACATCTTCAACTGGATGGGCGACGACGCCGCCGCCGCCAAGAGCTACTACGAGACGATGTTCCCGCTTTTCACCGGCCAGCGATTCAACGGGGAGATCGTCAACATCGGCGACGTGAACCCCGATTCCTATCTCGGCCGTTCGGTCGATCACATCATGTATGACCTGTCCGGAGCGGGACGCGGGGTGTTCGACAATGATGTGCCGATCAGCTTTCTCGGCTGGCCGACCTTCAACGATCGTGAAACCTCGGATGCCGAGGACATCAACTTCACGACCAAGGCAGACGGCTCTTATGCCGGGCGCGACGTGCAGCTCGACCGCCCCGCGCGGGATCAACATTACCGGCTGCTGAACGACCCGTCGTGGGAGCCGATCAGGGGCTGGCACGGCCCCTCCTGCCACATCGCGAACATGGGCTACGGCACCCATCCGGTGACAGATGATCCGGATGGCCAGATCCTCTATATGTGGCCTTGGGCGATCACCATCGGCCGTCGCCTCGGCGACACGAAGTGTCGGAACATGGTCATCAACGAGGCGATCCGGGACGCCGATGGCACGTCGATCCGCCTGCGCGTCACGGACAGCGAGGGAAATGCCCTCGACCCATTGGACGATACGCTGACGACCCTCCGCATCCAGCGTGGCCTTCCGGCTCCCGCCCCGCTTCCGCCGCATTGGCAGGAAGCCATGGGCGTGGAGATCGTGCGCTCCAGTGGTTCCCGTCGTCCCGTCTACCGTCTGGATGCCACCGGTTATCCGGACGAGTTCAAGGGTACGGTCACCATCGAAGGCGATGAGACTGTCGTGGTCCCCCTGATCCCCTTCGCGGACGACGAATACTGCGAATATCTGCGCGGCGACGCCAGCACGATGCTGAAAGAGCCGCGCGACATCGACGCGAAGGTCTACCAGGACGTGCCGCTCGTGCATGTCGCCTCGCTCTATCAGGACGACGCGACCTATCCGTGCCCGGGCATCCCGGTTGAGCCGCAGCCGCCTGTGGAAGTCCTCGACGGGACGCGGACCGGCGGCGGCAAAATGACGTATCCGATCCCTGGACCCGGAACCGGCGGGGGCACCGGCGGCGGCGGCACTCCGGCGCCGGCCGGCTCCGCCTCCTGGAGCATCAGCGGCAACGATGACGGCACGTTCACCGTCGATAGCGTCGGCGATCTTCTCACCTCTCCCATCGTCACCGGAAACGATGACGGCACGTTCACCTACGAGGAGTAATACCCATGGGCACTCTCATCTTTCTCCCCGCCGGCGCCACCGATCTGAGCCGCGCCATACTCGAAACCGACCTGGCGGACCTGGATAGCCGAGCCATCCCCCCGGGCAATTACATCCCCTTCGCCGCGCTTCCCGACATGACGGTGACGGATGCGGCGGCCCCGGCGCCGTTCTTCACGACCACCGCGTCCGCGCCGAAATACACCGATCCGTCCCCGGTGCCCGACAACACCACCGTCATCGAGTACGTGGCGCGCCTCCGCATTCCAACCGGCGCCGCGCTCGGGACCAACCGGCCCCTCTTCTCGCAGGCGTCCCTTGGCTACGACGTGCGCCTGATCGACGGGCAGATGTATTTCCAAGTCCAGTACCTCAAGGACAGCACCAGCACGACGCTTCTTTCCGGCAGCGACGTGGGTGGGGCGCCTCGGGACGAATGGATCGACATGTCGATCGCGGCGGACTAGGTGGCGGGCGAAGTGCGCTACTCGGTCGGGGATGATACCGGCGTCAAACCTTTCAACCCGGGCAGCGGAAAATTCATGTCCACCCGCGAGATCATCCTGCTTGGCAGCGCGGCCTATAACGCGCCGGCCGGGCTCGAGATCGAGTACGTGGAGGTTTACTTCACGACGAACGGCACGCGATCCCTGCGGAAGCGGATCGACGCGAGCAACTGGGAAACGGACCCTTGGCGGTCTGACGTATGATGGGAGGGCGGGGGACAGTTCCCGCCCCCTCAACGTTACCCGCGGCGGCGATGCCAAGCCAGCGCGCTCAAGCCCGCCAATAGGAGCGGAGCGGTGGCGGGCAGTGGGACCGGGGACGGGGTCACGTCGGTCAGGCTGAACTCGCCGGGGCCTTCGTAGAAAGTATTATTGAAGTAGTATTCGAACCGGTAGCTCCCTTCGGTGGCGAACATTGTAGAGTTGTCCTGATCCGACGAGACAAAGGACGCATCAGTCAGACTACCATTCGGGGAGATAGACGCGTTAAGGGCTACCGAACTGGATAAAACAGTAAGCGCTGACAGCGGGGCGTTCTCCAAGGAATATCCGTTTATCTCAAATCGCTCTATTGTGACGGTGTCGATGGACGGAGGCGCATCTTCGTCGTAGTTGTACCAAGAGTGTCCGGTATCAAGTGCATAGGCACCGTCCGGCGCTTCGATTAAGAATGAAAAGTTGAGTGAGGTTCTGGGGCTGACCCCATCCGGACCGACGGGTCTCGGCTCCAATGTTCCCTGATAATCCGCGAGCCCCTTATAGCTAAGCCGGTACGTCGCCGCATCCGCGACCACCGGGACCGCGAGCAGGGCCGCCCCCGCCAGCATGGCAATACGCATAAATTATCCCTTTTGGTGAAGGTTCTTTTATTGCCGGCGTTCTCTCACGCCCGGCGGCGATACCAGCTCAGGATTCCCAAGCCCGCCAGTAGGAGCGGCGCTGTGGCAGGAAGAGGCACAGGCGCTATATCAATCGGCCCGGCCGTCCACTCGCCTTCGGATTTGTAGACGAGATCCATAGTCTCAAAGTACTGAACCTTATCGAAGAATACATCGATGTTTGGCACGCCTTCGCTTACGCTTGCGAATGCGTTGATCAGATTCCCAGAGTCATCCGTTCGGAACGAAGCCCGCCCATCGAAAATGAACGAGAACAGTGGGTTCAGTCGGTCAATATCACCGGATACAAATGATCCGCCACTTTCCTCTAAGACCGTCCCGCGCAGGTAACGTCCGGTATAATTCAGATCGATAATGGAAGGAATATCGAGAACGATGCGGGCCGTGATCGGTCTGGTTCGATCCGGGTCTGCAAAGCTGTACTCATCCCCGGTGAACGTCGGCGCTTCGCTTTTGAAGCTGAACTCGTACAACGCCGCGTCCGCGGCCATCGGGGCGGCGAGCATGGCGGTCCCAACCAACATGGCAATACGCATGGTGACATGTCCTCAAGATATAGGTTTAAATAAAGTAACTTATTGCGACTTTAAGCGGCGGCTTGTCCAACCAAGTGCCATCAAGCCAAAGGCTAGCATTGGTGCGGTCGCCGGGATCGGAATAGGAGAGATATCGAGGTTCTCTACCTGAAACTGGCCAGGGCCTGACAGTGTGTAGTTATTTAAAGTGTCATCAAGAAAAAATCTGCCATTTCTTGCGTAGTACGTCGGCGTGGTGAATTGACCGAATCTGAACTCTGGCGAGGTTACTTCTCCATTACTTTCAATATCGAACTCTAAATCTGCAAAAAAGAAGTTCTCCGAGAGATTTGGCAAGGGGATATCTCCGGCGACTACAGTAAAGCCTTCGAAACGATCCAACCTGAAGCGTTCGACTTCAACGTTGAACGCCGAGCCAATTATATTCTCAGGCAATCTCGGAGGATTAGCGTACTCGCTGAATCCCGCATAAAAAGATCTGGGAAGCATTCCCGGTGCATCGACTAGGAATGATGCCTCAAGTGTCACCACCCCGTCGAAAGGTTCCTCGACTGGCCCGCTATCGTGTAGGTAGTTCTGGAACGTTGCCGACCCTTCATAGGAAAGTCGGTAAGCTGCGGCATCCGCAACCATCGGAGCGGCCAGTGCAACTGTTCCTGCCAACATGGCAATACGCATCAATTCAGCCTCTTGTAATGCTAATGTTTCGTCTCAGCCCGTTCTACGGGCGTCGGCGATACCAACCGATCGCACCGAGGCCGACCAACAGAAGGGGTGCTGTAGCGGGAAGTGGGACAGGAGCAACCTCTACAGAAGACAGCGTCCAAGACCCTTCTGCTTCGAAAAAATCTGATCCGGAATCGCCCCAGCGAACGTAGTCATACCCGATCGAATAGTCTGGGAAGTCAAATGCAATACTAGCGCCGGCACCTGTCAGATCACCAGCTTCGTTAGTGGAAAATCCAAAGTCGCCGAACAAGGCATATGGATCAAGAACGCTGTATCCATCAATATTGCCCGAAATCAGTTCTCCCCCGCTTTCACCATGAAGATCGCTGTACGCGTAGCGGGTCGAATAATTAGCATTCTTGATTGATGGTACTTCCACCAAAAAACTGGCTGTAACCGGCTGACTTACGCCGTCGAAATCCTCGAAGGTTGTTCTTCCAAGGCCGTAGGTTTCGTAATCGTCCTGAGTGCCGATGAAAGTAGTCGGGCCACTCATAAAATTAAGCTCATACTTGGCGGCATTTGCGACAGCGGGAGCTGTGAGCATAGCAACTCCCAATAGCGTGACGGTACGCATGTAAAAAACCTTTCGATAAGAGTCGATTCTTAATTACTGGGGGTAGATCGCGCGACGGCGATACCGGCCTATCGCACTTAGACCTACCAACAAGAGCGGGGCACTAGCTGGCAGTGGTATTGGGGCGATTTCGGGCTTATCCAAGTTCGTCAGTGTATATCCACCCGGACCTTCAAAAACAGTATTGTCGAAGTATCCTACCACAGTGAGTGTTTCTTCGTCAGCGAAGAATACACTAGTATCTTGATCATCGGCCCTAAACGATGCGCTCTCCAATTCACCGTTGGAGGTCAATTCAAACGTAAGATTCGCATCGGAGAAGTTTCCTCCGAAACGCTGGATAAAAGCTTGTGTCGCTGTACTACTGGCGTTGCCGCGCGAAATTGCTCCGTAATCGTAAAATCCCACTTCCTGCGTGGTAGTATCGCCCTCTGGAATATAAAAATCTAACGCAAAAGAAAGATTTACTGTCCTCGAACCTACTTCTGGAAAGCGCTCTGCCGGATCGTCGGGATTTAAGTAGCTGTCGAACGTAGCTGCTCCTTCGTAGGCCAGCCGATACGTTGCGGCTTCGGCAACCAGCGGCAGCCCTAGCGCGATAATCCCGGCTAACATTGCGGTGCGCATCAAGAATCTCCCTAATCAAACGATTGACACGCTAACCGTGTTAACAGTCGTGTCATGAGGGGTGTAGGGAGAACACGTGGAGAACGAAGAAAGAACATGGTCGTTTCCTTCGCGGCATCTTGGCGATATCAGGAGCTATGGCCATGCACATGTTCCTATTCTGCTCCTGCGGTCACGAGGGCCTGGTGCGGCCCGACCTCTCCGGGCAGCGGGAGCGGATCCTGAAGAGAGCTCGGTGCTCGCGATGCGGCATCCTGGGGGCCATGGATTTGCGGATCATGTGATTCTCGCAGTCCGACGAGGATCTCGCCGAGCGGTATGGCCCAGTGGCAAGGAGGTCGAGCGACCGGGGAGGATGACCCTCAGCCTGCCTTGATCTCTAGCAGGGCCCAATCCGGCAGCGGGCGCTGCAACTCGGCCGCCTCGCTCCACGGCGCGCGCAACCAGGCCTCCCGCTCTTCCGCCGTGGTCAGGATCACGGGCATCGCCTTCGGATGAACCGCCGCGACCTCGGCGTTGGGTTCGGTGGTCAGGAAACCGTAGAAGTCGGCCGTGACCTCGCCCTCTTTCAGTTTCCGCACGCTGGTCCAACGGGCCCAGATACCGGCGAAGAACGCGAGGGGCTGGTCGTCTGCCAGCGCGAACCAGACCGGGGCCTTCCCGCGCCCTGTCGTTGTTCCCGGTTCCGAGAACGCTGTGAGGGGGACAAGGCAGCGATGTTCGGGACCCAGCCATCGGCGCCAATGAGGGCTCTTCGTGTTCCGCACGTTCGTAACGCCGCGGTCGGTCTTCTTTCCCTTGAGGGCGAAGTCGGGTGTGGACATGCCCCATCGCGCCAGTACGAGCTCGGCCCCTTCATCCGACGGTCGAACGATCGGCGCCTCATAGTCAGGGTATATCCCGGCAAGGGGAGCGAGGTTGCCCGCGCGATCGGTGAGGCCGGAACGGTGCCCCACGGGGCCGGGCCGTGCCAATCTCCGGCGCAGGGCGCCGTGGCATAGGCGGCGGGCAGTGGCTCGCGGGGGCCTAACTCGCCGTAGAAGCCGGCCGCTGTGGCTGGGAGAGGTAGGAAGACGAGGATGATCGGGTTTACAAACCGTCTCGTAAGGCATTGATTACGTGTGAGGCGCCCTTGGCGCCGTTTACGGCGTAACCTGTTGCGGCAGCTGGATTGTCGCTGTCCTCCAGGGATCGCCAGCACGTCCGGGCCCCCGGTCGCGTGTCCCCCTCGCGCGGCTCCCCTGTCGGCGCGCCCCCGCGGGTGCTAGGCTACGGGCCGAGGCCCGAGAAAGGACATCCGATGTATCTGACCATGAACCGGTTCGAGGTGACCGAGGGCCGCGAGAAGGAGTTCGAGGAGATCTGGCTGAGCCGCGATTCCCGCCTGAAGGAAGTGGAGGGCTTCGTGGCGTTCCATCTCCTGCGGGGCGAGACGGCGGACGGCTACACGCTCTACGCCTCCCACACGACGTGGCGCGACCGCGCCGCGTTCGAGGAATGGACGCGGTCCGAGGCGTTCCGCAAGGCGCATTCCGGCGTGCGCCCGCAGCAGGATCTCTATCGCGGGCCGCCGGTCCTGGAGATCTTCGAGAGCGTGCAATCGCTGGACTAGCCCCCGCGTCCCGTTTCCGCGCCGTCGCCCATTGGCGCCTTGCATGACCTGCACGCTTCGGACGAATGTCCGTCATGGATGACCCGCGCTTCGCCTTTGACTCCTACCACCTCCTCCTGGCCATGCTTGGGGCGAGCCTTCTGGTGTCCTACTGGCTGCCGCGCCTCTTCCTGCGGCGTCCGCCCGCGGTCACCGCCCTGCTGATGACCTGCGGCATGCTCAGTTCCTGGGCGTTCCCGGGGCTCGTCGATGGCATCGATCCGACCCGCAATCCCGCCATCTGGGAGGTCGCGGCAGAGATCGTGGTGATCGTCGTCCTCTTCGCCACCGGCATGCGGATCGACGATCTCGGCAATTTGCGCCTGTGGCTGCCCACGATCGGCCTTCTCGCCGTCACGCTGCCGCTCACCGTGGCCGCGATCGCGGTTCTGGGCTGGGCGCTCGCCGGGATGACGATCGGCGGGGCGATCCTGATGGGCGCCGTTCTGGCCCCCACCGATCCGGTCCTGGCCGGGGATCTGCAGATCGGTGCCCCGATGGAGGGGCGGGAGCATCCCGTCCGCTTCGCGCTGACGACCGAGGCGGGCCTCAACGACGGGCTGGCCTTCCCCTTCGTCTACCTGGCGCTCCATGTCGCGGCCGAGGGGGCCGCGCCCGGCCTCTGGCTCGGCGAATGGCTGAGCTGGGACATCCTCTATCGCATCTCGGTCGGGATCGTCCTCGGCGTCGGCATCGGCTGGCTCCTGGGGCGCATCCTCTTCGCGGTCCCGAGCTGGAACACGCTGGCCGCCTCCGGGCCCGGCGTCCTGGCCCTGTCGGGCGTGTTCCTGACCTACGGCCTCGTGGAACTGGCCGAGGGCTACGGCTTCATCGCGGCCTTCGTCGCCGGTCTCGTCTGCCGCCGCGCGGAAAGCGAGCATCACTTCCACCAGCGCCTCCATCGGTTCGCCGTCTCGATCGAGCACGCGATCACCGCGATCCTGCTCGTCCTGCTCGGCGGGGTCATGCCGCTGCTCTGGCCGAACCTGACCCTCGCGCATGCCATCATCAGCGGCGCGCTGATCGTCGTGATCCGGCCGCTGGCCGGGTTCCTGGGCCTCGTCGGCACGCCGCTCGAGGGGCGCGGCCGTGCCGTGATCGCAACCTACGGGGTGCGGGGCATCGGCTCGCTCTACTACCTCGGCTATGCCTCGACCCATGTCGAGTTCATCGACGAAGGCGCCCTGTGGGCGGTGGTCGCCTACACGATCTTCGCCTCGACGGTGATCCACGGGCTGACCGCGACCCGCATGGTCGAGGCGCTCGACCGGGCGGACGATCCCTGACGCCCGGCCTCCTTCAGGTCCCGGCGGCCGGGCGCGCCGTCACCATTCCGCGACCGAGCCGTCCGCATGCCGCCAGATCGGATTGCGCCAGCGATGGCCCGTCTCGGCGGCGCGGGCGACGGCCGCCTCGTCGATCTCCACGCCCAGCCCCGGCCCGCGCGGGATTTCCACCTGTCCGCCCGCATAGGCGAAGACGGACGGATCGGCGAGATAGTCCAGCATGTCGCTGCCCCGGTTGTAATGGATGCCGAGGCTCTGTTCCTGGATGAAGGCGTTGTGGCTCACCGCGTCCACCTGCAGGCTCGCCGCCAGCGCGATGGGGCCGAGCGGGCAATGGGGCGCCAGCGCCACGTCGTAGGCCTCCGCCATGGTGGCGATCTTGCGGCATTCGGTGATCCCGCCCGCATGGCTCAGGTCGGGCTGCACGATGTCCACGCAGCGCGCCTCGAAGACGCGCTTGAAATCCCACCGCGAATAGAGCCGCTCGCCCAACGCGATGGGCGTGGAGATCCCCCGTACGACCTCCGCCAGCGAGTCGAGGTGCTCCGACAGGATCGGCTCCTCCACGAACATCAGGCGGAACGGCTCCAGCTCCCTCAGCAGCACCTTGGCCATGGGGCGGTGGACCCGTCCGTGGAAGTCGACCCCGATCCCCACCTGCGGGCCCACGGCCTCGCGGACCGTGGCGACGTTCTGGACGACGCGCTCCACACTGGCATGGCCGTCGACGATCTGCATCTCCTCGGGGCCGTTCATCTTCACAGCGCGGAACCCGCGCGCGACGGCGTCCCGCGCCGCGGCCGCCAGGTCCGAGGGCCGGTCGCCCCCGATCCAGGAATAGACCGCGATGCGCTCGCGGCACCGGCCGCCCAGAAGCTCGTGCACCGGCTGGCCCAGCGCCCGGCCCTTGATGTCCCACAATGCCTGGTCGATGCCGGCGAGCGCGCTCATCAGTACCGGGCCGCCGCGGTAGAAGCCGCCGCGATAGAGCACCTGCCAGTGGTCCTCGATGGGAAACGGGTCGCGCCCGATCAGGTAGTCGGCCAGTTCGTGGACGCAGGCCTCCACCGTGTGCGCCCGCCCCTCGACCACCGGCTCGCCCCAGCCCGACACGCCCTCGTCGGTCTCGATCTTCAAAAACAGCCAGCGCGGCGGCACGATGAACGTCTTGAGCGCGGTGATCTTCATGTCGGCTGTCCTCCCCTCGGTCTGCCCGGCCCGACCCGCACCGCGGCCTCAATCCGTGGGATCGCGGGCATAGATGTCCTCCAGCCGTTCGATGTCGTCCTCGCCCACATAGGCGCCGGTCTGCACCTCGATCAGGATCATCGGTACCTTGCCCGGGTTCTCCAGCCGGTGCGTCGCGCCGAGCGGGACATAGAGCGATTCGTTCTCGGTCAGGAGCCGCGTCTCCGCCTCGATCGTCACCCGCGCGGTGCCCGAGACGACGGTCCAGTGCTCGGCGCGGTGGATATGGCGCTGCAGCGACAGCGACGCCCCCGGATGGACGACGATGCGCTTCACCCGGAACCGGTCGCCCTCGGCCAGGGTCTCGAAATGGCCCCAGGGACGGTGGTCGTGGCGGAACGATTCCGCCTGGTAGGCGCCCTTCGCGCGCAGCCTCTCCACCGCCAGCCGCACATCGGCACCCCGGTCGCGATGGGCCACCAGGACGGCGTCGTCCATCGCCACGACCACCAGCTGGTCGAGGCCGATCCCCACCACCTCAAGGCCGGCAACCTCCGAGCGCAGGAGCGTGTCGCGGCAGTCGATCGCCGTCGCGCCGCGGCCTGCCGCCACGCCGGCCGCGTCCCGCTCCATCTCCCTGTAGACCGCGTTCCAGCCGCCCAGGTCGACCCAATGGGCCGAATAGGGCGCCACGCAGAGATCTCGCGCCTTCTCCATCACCGCGTAATCGATCGAGGCGGCCGGCACGGCGTCCCATGCCGCCGGGTCGAGCCGGACGAAGCCCAGGTCCGGCCGCGCCGCCTCCACCGCCCGTCCGACCGGGCCGACCAGGTCCGGCGCGTGATCGGCGAAGGCCGACAGGATCCTGTCCGCCCGGAAGAGGAAGATCCCCGCGTTCCAGAAATATCCGCCGGCCTCGAACATGCGCTCCGCCTCGGCGCGGTCGGGCTTCTCCACGAAGCGGCGCAGGGCGCTCAGCCCGTCCTCCAGCGCATCGCCCGGCTCCAGCCAGCCATAGCCCGTCTCGGCGCAGCTCGGCGTGATGCCGAAGGTGACGATCCGGCCCGCCGCGGCGGCCGGACGGGCGCGGTGGACCAGCTCGACGAAGGCGTGGGGGTCGGCGATGGCGTGGTCGGACGGCGCGATCAGCATCACCGCCTCGGGATCGGTCCGCGCCACGGTCAGCGCCGCGGCCAGGATGGCGGGCGCGGTGTTGCGCGGCGCCGGCTCCACCAGGACGGCGCCGGGATCGACGCCGAGTTCCAGAAGGTGCTCGGCCACGACGAAGCGGAACGCGGCCGCCGTGACGACCGTCGGCGCGGCGAAGCCCGGCCCCGACACCATCCGCGCGCAGGCGGCAAAGGAGCTGGACGGGCCGACGATGCGCGCGAACTGCTTCGGATAGGCCTTTCGCGACAGGGGCCACAGCCTGGTCCCGGAGCCGCCGCAGAGAATGACCGGGTGTATCATCGGGGCGCCTTTGCCAATCCTATGAAACTTCTAGTTGATAGGGCGGACGCCCTCAATGCAACGGGGAGGAACGGTGACAGGACCCGCTTTCGGCACCAGCGGCCTGCGCGGGCTGGCGCGCGACCTGTCCGACGCGCTGGTCGCGGCCCATGTGGGCGCGTTCCTCGCCTGCTGCCCGCCGGGCCGGGGCCTCTTCGTGGGGCGGGACCTGCGCGCCTCCTCGCCCCGCATCGCGCGGGCCGTCGCCCGGCGGGCGCTCCGGGCCGGGCTGGAGGTGCACGAGTGCGGCGCCGTGCCCACGCCCTCCCTTGCCGGCGCGGCGATGGCGGCGGAATGCGCCGCGATCATGGTGACCGGCAGCCACATCCCCGGCGACCGCAACGGCCTGAAATTCTACACGCCCGCGGGCGAGATCACCAAGGACGACGAGCGGCGCATCGTCGCCGCGCTGGACGCGGCGGAGGCGCGCCCGCTGCCGCCCCGGGGCCGGTTCCGTCGCACGAGCGGGGTGGACGGACGCCACGCGCGGGGCGTCGCCGCCGCCTTCGGCCGGGTGCTGCCGGGATGGCGCGTCGGCGTCTGGATGCACGCGACCGTGGCCGGCCCCGCGATCGTCGAGATGATCGGGGCGATGGGCGGCGAGGCGGTCCCGCTCGACCCCGCGCAGGCCTTCGTGGCCGTGGATACCGAGGCGCTCGATCCCGCCCTGTCCGAGACGTTCCGGCGCTGGGCGACGGAGCACCGGCTGGACGCGATCGTCTCGGCCGACGGCGACGGGGATCGCCCGCTGATCGCCGACGCGGACGGCCAAGTCCTGGGCGGGGACGTGATCGGCATCCTGACCGCGCAAGAGATCGGCGCCCGGATCGTGGTGACGCCCCTGACGGTGACCGAGGCCGTCCACGAGGCCGGGTTCGACCAGGTGGTGACGACGAAGGTCGGATCGCCCCATGTCATCGCAGCGATGGCCGCCGCCGGGCCGGACCGCGTCGTGGGCTTCGAGGCGAATGGCGGCGTGATCGCCGGGGCGGGCGGCTGGGGGGCGCCCGTCGGAACGCGGGACGCGCTTCTTCCGATCGCGGCGGTGCTGGCGGCCGCGGCGCGGGGGCCGGGCCTCGCGGCGCTGCACGCGGCCCTCCCGTCCCGCGACACGGCCGCCGACCGCCTGGCGGGGATCGACCGTGCCCGCGTGGCGGCCCTGATCGACCGGCTCGTGGCCGACCGGGCCGCGCGCGAGGCGTTCTTTGCCCCCACCGGCCGGATCGTGGACATCGACCGGCGCGACGGGATGCGCCTGCGCTTCGACACGGGCGACGTGGTGCATCTGAGGATGTCGGGAAACGCGCCCGAGCTGCGGGTCTATGCGCAATCCCCCCGGCCGGGCGCCGCGCGGGCCCATGTCGCGGACTATCTCGCGCGGCTGGCCGCTGAACTGGGCTAGCCGTCGCGGCGAGCCGTGGCGCTAGAGCTCGGTCTGGCAGACCGAGACGAGGCTTTCGTAGCGCGACACGATCCAGCCCGGCGCGTCCTCGGGGATCGATTCGTCGATCGCCGCCTCGCTGCGGGCAAAGACGTTGGCCGAGCGGCTGTTCTCGACCGCCGCGATGCTCTCGGTCACGGCGATGCGGTCATAGACCACGAAGGCGACGGCGACGAGCACGATGCCCCGCGCCGCGCCGAAGACGAAACCGAGGCCGCGATCGACCGGGCCCAGGGCGGAATCCTGCACCGCCCCGGACAAAAGCGGCGTGAAGATCGACACCACCACCAGCATGACCGCGAAGACGGCGGCGAAGGCGACGATGATCGACAATTCGCAACTGTCGGCGAGATAGCGGTCGAGATACGGGATCTCCTGCACCAGCGGCTGGGCCGCGGCGGCGAGCGCGAAGGCGGCGATGGCCGCGATCACCCAGCCGAGGATCGCCATGACCTCGCGCACGAGCCCCCGCGAATAGGCCAAGAGCGAGGAGATGACGAGGATCAGCGCGACCACGCCGTCGATGATGGTGAAGCCGTCCATGTCCGTCCCTATCCGGCGCCGAAGATATCGCCCACGAGTCCCGCCAGATCGGTATAGTGGCGCGTCGCCATGCCGTCCGTCTCCGGCGCCTTGGATTGCGCCGGCGCGATCGCGGTGGAAAAACCAAGTTTGGCGGCCTCTTTCAACCTGTTTTCGGTCTGGCCCACGGGTCGGAGCGCGCCGGACAGGCTGATTTCGCCGAAGATCACCGACCGTTCGGGCAGTGCCATGTCCTCGCGCGCGGACAGAAGCGCCGCCGCGACGGCCAGGTCGGCGGCCGGTTCGCGCACGCGCAGGCCGCCGGCCACGTTGAGATACACGTCGAGGCCCGAGAAGGGGATCGCGCAGCGCGCCTCCAGTACGGCGAGGACCATGGCCAGCCGCGCGCCGTCCCAGCCCACGACCGACCGGCGCGGCTGCGCCGTGGGCGTGGGGGCCACGAGGGCCTGGAACTCGCACAGGACGGGGCGGGACCCCTCGATGCCGGCAAAGACGGCCGCACCCGGCTGGGGGTTGTCGCGCTCGCCCAGGAACAGGGCCGAGGGGTTGGCGACCTCGGCCAGGCCCGCCCCCGTCATCTCGAAAACGCCGATCTCGTCGGCGGGGCCGAAGCGGTTCTTGACCGCGCGCAGGATGCGGAACTGCAAGCCGCGCTCGCCCTCGAAATAGAGCACCGTGTCGACCATGTGCTCGACCACGCGGGGGCCGGCGATCTGCCCATCCTTCGTCACGTGGCCCACCAGGATCACCGAGATGCCGTGGCGCTTGGCGAAGGTCGTCAATTCGTGCGCCGCGGCGCGGACCTGCGCGACCGAGCCCGGCGCGCTGTCGACGTTGTCCACCCACATCGTCTGGATCGAATCGATGATCGCCACGTCGGGCTTCTCGGCCTCGAGCGTGGTCAGGATCTCGCGCAGGTTCGTCTCGGCGGCGAGCCGGACCGGCGCGTCGCCCAGGCCCAGCCGGGTGGCGCGCATCCGGACCTGCGCCCGCGCCTCCTCGCCCGAGACATAGATGCAGCCCCGGCCCGAGCGGGCGAAGCTCGCCGCGGCCTGGAGCAGCAGCGTGGACTTGCCGATGCCGGGATCGCCGCCGACCAGCACCGCCGAGGCCGGCACGAGCCCGCCGCCCAGCACCCGGTCGAGCTCGGCGATGCCGGAGGCGGCCCGGGGCGGCGGCGTCTCGTCCGCGTCGTCGAGGCTGGTCAGCGCCATGCCGCGGCCGCGGGTCCGGCCGAGCGCCTTGGCGCCGGGGCCGGCCGACAGGGGAACCTCCTCCACGATGGTGTTCCAGGCGCCGCAGGCGTCGCAGCGGCCCGACCACTTGGAATGGGCCGCACCGCAGGCCTGGCACACGAAGTTCATGGGTTTCGCCATGGCCCCCCTTCTGCCTTCGCCGGGGGCCGGCGGCAAGGCCGCGCGGTCCGCAGGCGGGACGATCCCGCCGGCTCCGCGCCCCGCATCCGGCCCGCCGCGCGCCGGTTTCACGCCCGCCCGGCGCCGGGCCGGCGTCCCGCGGATGTCCCGGCGGACGCCAGGCGCGGGCCGTCAGAGATAGGTGCGGTGGTAGCGGGCGCCGAGCGCGGTCAGGATCTCGTAGCCGATCGTTCCGGCCGCCTCGGCAAGATCGTCGATGCCGCCCTGGGGGCCGAGGATGTCGAGCGCCTCGGGCACCTCGGGGAGGTGCGACACGTCGGCGGTCAGCAGGTCCATCGAGACGCGCCCGACGAGCGGACAGGGCGTCGCGCCGTGCCAGAGCCGCGCGCGGTTGCCCATCGCCCGGATGATCCCGTCGGCATAGCCCGCCGAGAGGGTCGCCACGCGGGTGGGCCGCTCGGCCCGCCAGGTGCCGCCATAGCCGACGATCTCGCCCGGGGCGACATCGCGGACCTGGATGACGGGGGCGGTCAGGCGCACGACCGCGCGCGCCTCGGCGAAGGGCAGACCGCCATAGAGCCCGATCCCGGGCCGCGTCACGTCGAAATGGTAGTCCCGCCCCAGGAGGACGCCGCCCGTCGCCCCGAGCGAGAGCGGCACGCCGAGCCCCTCGGTCAGGGAGCGGAAGGCGTCGCGCTGGCGCGCATTGGCCGCGTCCGCCGGATCGTCGGCGCAAGCCAGGTGGCTCATGACATGGACCGGGCGCTGCGCCATCACGAGATCGCGCGCGGCCGCCCATTCCACGGGTTCGAGGCCGAGGCGGTTCATGCCCGAATCGAGCTGCACCCCGAAGGGATGGCCGGGCAGCGCCTCGAAATGCCGGGTCATCTGCTCGATCGAGTTGAGCATCGGGATCAGGGCATGCTCGCGCAGCAGCGGGGCGTCGCCGGGCATGTGGCCGGAAAAGACCATGATCGCCGCGTCGGGCCCGAGGGCGGCGCGGGCCGCGGCGCCTTCCTCGGCGACGGCGAGGAAGAAGGTCCGCGCGCCCGCGTCCCGCAGCGTCGTGGCGACGGGCGCGATGCCGAGCCCGTAGCCGTCGGCCTTGACCACGGCCGCGGTCTCGACGTCCGGGCCGGAGGCGGCGTCGAGGGCGCGCCAGTTCGCGGCCAGCGCGCCGAGATCGATCTGGAGATGTGCGGTTCCCATGGATGCGCTTGGTGTGTCAGGCGCCGCCGCCGGTCAAGGCGAATCGGGGGTGGCGGCCGCGGCACGGCGCCCCCGCGATCGCCGGCAGGGCGCGGGGACGCCGCCCGGGCCGGAGGGCCTTCAGGGCTCGATCCGCGCGTTCTCCTGCCAGGGTTTCACCAGGTTGCCGAAGCGGGTGAAGCGGCCCTCGAACGAGAGTTCCACCGTGCCGATGGGGCCGTGGCGCTGCTTGCCGATGACCACCTCTGCCCGGCCGTGCAGGCGGGACATCTCGTCCTGCCAGGAGGCCATCTTGTCGAGCTCGTGGTCGCCGGGCTTCTCGCGCTCCTTGTAGTATTCCTCGCGGAAGACGAACATCACCACGTCGGCATCCTGCTCGATCGAGCCCGATTCGCGCAGGTCGGAGAGCTGGGGGCGCTTGTCCTCCCGCGCCTCCACCTGACGGGAGAGCTGCGAGAGCGCGACCACGGGGATGTCCAGCTCCTTGGCGATCGCCTTGAGCCCTTGCGTGATCTCGGAAATCTCGTTCACCCGGTTCTCGTTGCGCCCGGTCCCGCGGACGAGCTGGAGATAGTCGACGAAGAGGGCGTCGAGCCCGTGTTCCCGCTTCAGCCGGCGCGCCCGCGCGGCGAGCTGGCTGATCGGCAGGGCGGGGGTGTCGTCGATATAGAGCGGGCAGGCCTCCAGCGACTTGGCGGCCTCGACGAAGCGGCGGAACTCGGCCTCGCTCATGTCGCCGCGGCGGATCTGCTCGGAGGGAACCTCGGAGGCCTCGGAGAGAATCCGCGCGGCGAGCTGCTCGGCCGACATCTCGAGGCTGTAGAAGCCGACCACGCCGCCGTCCACGGCGCCGATGCTGCCGTCCGGCCGCTGTCCCTTGCGGAACGCCTTGGCGATGTTGAAGGCGATGTTGGTGGCCAGCGAGGTCTTGCCCATGGAGGGGCGCCCGGCCAGGATCAGCAGGTCGGATTGGTGCAGGCCGCCGAGCTTCTTGTCGAGATCCGTGAGCCCGGTGGAGATCCCGGCCAGCCCGCCGTCGCGCTGATAGGCGGCGTTGGCGACGTTGACCGCATCGGTCACCGCGCGCAGGAAGGACTGGAAGCCCTGGGCCGACTGGCCGGCCTCGCCGAGCTTGTAGAGGGCCTGTTCGGCCTCCACGATCTGCTCGCGCGGCTCGGAGGCCACGTCGACCTTGGCCGCCTTGTCGGAGATGTCCTTGCCAAGGCCGATCAGCTTGCGCCGGATCGCCAGGTCGTAGAGCATCTGCGCGTAGTCGCGCGCCGCGTAGGCGCTGATCGCGGCACCGGCCAGCTTGACCAGGTAGGCCGGTCCGCCCAGCTCGGTCAGCCCCGGCTCGTCGGCGAGGAAGGATTTCAGTGTCACCGGGGAGGCGAGCTGGTTGCGCGCGATCCGCGCCGCGGCGACCTCGTAGATGCGGGCATGGACGGGGTCGTAGAAATGGCTCTCGTCGATGACCGAGGCGACGCGGTCGTACACGTCGTTGTTGGTCAGGATCGCGCCCAGAAGCTGCTGCTCGGCCTCGATCGAATGGGGCAGGTGCTCGATCGCGGCATCCCCGCCCTCGGGTGCGAAGGTCGTTACCTTGTTCATGCCTGTGCCCTGCTCCTTGTCCCGGTGCGTTGCCGGTGACGTCCCGATTAGTCCCCGCGTGCCGATCCGATCAAGACGGGATAAGTCGGGGGATCGTTTTCCGCCGATCCCAACATCTGGATAGCCGGCGTGTCAAAGCTTCTTCATGTTGCGGCGCCGGATTGCCGCGCCGGCGCGGGCCCGATCCATCCCCAGATCCCTGTGGGTATGTGGACAAGTCCGGCGCCGCGGATCAGTCCCCGGCGCGGGCCGCCTGCCAGCCGCGGGGGTCGTCGAGGAAGTCGTGGACGCCGGCCAGCGTCTCGGCATCGAAGCTGCCGCGCGCCTCGGCCGCCGCCAGGACGTCCCACCAGGTGCACAGGTGGTGGAGCCGCAGGCCGTGATCGCACAGGGTGCGCTCCGTCTCTGGGAAGATGCCGTAGGAGAAGATCACCGCCGTGTGGGCGCAGCTGGCCCCGGTCTCGCGGATCGCATCGACGAAGGACAGCTTGGAGCCGCCATCGGTGGTCAGGTCCTCGACCAGGAGAACCCGGTCGCCCTCGGCCATGACGCCCTCGATCCGGGCGCCCCGGCCGTGGCCCTTGGGCTTCTTGCGGATGTAGGTCATCGGCAGGGCCAGCCGTTCGGCGATCATCGCGGCGAAGGGGATGCCCGCCGTCTCGCCGCCCGCGACGCCGTCGAAGGCCTCGAAGCCCGCGTCGCGCATCACCGTGGCGGCGAGGAAATCCATCAGCACCGACCGGATCCGGGGAAAGGAGATCAGCCGCCGGCAATCGATGTAGGTGGGCGAGGGCAGGCCCGAGGACAGGGTGAAGGGCTCGACCGCGTTGAAATGCACCGCGCCGACCTCGAGCAGCATGTCCGCCGTGAGGCGGGCGATCTCCTCGCGCGCCGGGAACGCCGCCGGGATCACGAGGGGCGGCCCGTGGGCGAGCGCGAGACCGGGTTGCGGTAGGTCATGCGGCGCACCGATCCGGTCTTGGAGCGCATGAGGATCGTCTCGGTCGTGAAGTAGCCGGGCTCGCGCCGGATGCCCTCGACCACGGAGCCGTCGGTGACGCCGGTGGCCGCGAAGATCACGTCGTCGGTCACGAGGTCGTCGCGGGTATAGACGCGGTCGAAATTGGTCACCCCGGCCTTGCGCGCGCGCTCCTTCTCGTCCTCGTCGCGGAACACCAGCCGGGCATACATCTGTCCGCCCATGCATTTCAGCGCGCCGGCGGCCAGCACGCCCTCGGGCGCGCCGCCCGAACCCATGTACATGTCGATGCCGGTGCGCGCCGTCTCGGCGCAGTGGATGATGCCGGCCACGTCGCCGTCGGTGATCAGCCGCACGGCCGCGTCGGTCGAGCGGATGCTCTCGATCATGTCCTCGTGGCGCGGGCGGTCGAGGACGCAGACGGTGATGTCGTGGGTGGAGACCCCCTTCGCCGCGGCGAGGGCGGACACCCTCTCGGAGGGGCTCATGTCCATGGTGACGACGCCGGGGCGGAAGCCCGGTCCAACCGCCAGCTTCTCCATGTAGACGTCCGGGGCGTGGAGCATCGAGCCGCGCGGCCCCATGGTGATCACGGTCAGCGCGTTGGGCATGTCCTTGGCGGTGAGGGTCGTCCCCTCCAGCGGGTCGAGGGCGATGTCCACCTCGGGGCCCTCGCCGGTGCCGACCTCCTCGCCGATATAGAGCATCGGCGCCTCGTCGCGCTCGCCCTCGCCGATGACGACGGTGCCGCGGATCTCGAGCCGGTTCAGCTGCTCGCGCATGGCGTTGACGGCGGCCTGGTCGGCGGCCTTCTCGTCGCCGCGTCCGATCCACTGCGCCGAGGCGAGGGCGGCGGCCTCCGACACCCGGGCGAGGCCCAGGGACAGCATCCGGTCGTTGAAGTCCTTCGTCGGCATCTGGGGGCCTTTCCTGGGCTCGGGGGGGTGGCGCCTGTCTAGCCCGGTGCCGGCGGGGCACACAAGGCCGTTACCCCGCGCGCCCCCCTGGCGCGGCGCGCGGGCGGTCGCGCCCGGGGGCGGTCGCGGTGGCGGGCCTCAGCCCGGGATCTCCTCGATCCGGAGGGCGACGGGCTCGCCCACGAGGACGCCGGTATCGGCCATCGCCGCGATGGCGCGGTCGAGGTCGGGACGGGCGGCCCGGTGGGTGACGATCAGCACCCGCGCCGTCGTCTCGACGTGGTCGTACTGGCGCATCCGGTCGATGGAGATGCCGGCCTCGCCCAGCGCGGCGGCGATCCGCGCCAGCGCGCCGGGCCGATCCTCCAGGTCCATCCGCAGGTAATAGGGCGCGGGCGTGCCCCCTTCGGCGCGGGCGACGGGGCGCAGCGACGCGGCCGGCTGGCCGAAGGTCGACAGGCGGGTGCCCCGCGCGATCTCCATGATGTCGGAGAGCACCGCGCTGGCCGTCGGCCCCTCGCCGGCGCCGGCGCCGCGCATGACGATCTGCCCGGCCGCGTCGCCTTCGAGCACCACCATGTTGGTGGCGCCGTCGAGCTGGCTCAGGGGGGAATCGGCGGGCACGAGGCAGGGCGACATGCGCGCCTCGAGCCCGCTGCCGGTCATCTGCGCGACGCCCAGCAGCTTGACCTTGTAGCCCATGTCGGCGGCGTGGCGGATGTCGGCGATCGACACCCGCTCGATCCCTTCGAGCTGGACGCCGGGGAAGTCGACCCGCGTGCCGTAGGCGATGGCGGCCAGGAGCGCGAGCTTGTGGCCGGCATCGATCCCGCCCACGTCGAGCTGCGGATCGGCCTCGAGATAGCCCAGCGCCTTGGCCTCGGCGAAAACGGTGTCGTAGGGCAGGCCGGCATCCTCCATCCGCGTCAGGATGTAGTTGCAGGTGCCGTTCATCACCCCCATGACCCGCTCGATCCGGTTGCCGGCGAGTCCCTCGGTCAGCGCCTTGACGCAGGGGATGCCGCCCGCCACCGCCGCCTCGAACCTGAGCGCGAGGCCCTTCTCCTCGGCGGCCTCGGCGAGTTCCTGGCCATGGAGGGCGAGCATCGCCTTGTTGGCGGTCACCACGTCCTTGCCGACCTCGATCGCGGCGCAGACCGTATCCTTGGCCGGTCCCGCCTCTCCGCCCATGAGTTCGACCACCACGTCCACGTCGTCGCGGGCGGCGAGGGCGACCGGATCGGCCTCCCACGCATAGGCGGCGAGGTCCACGCCCCGGTCCTTGCCCCGCGAGCGGGCCGAGACGGCGGCGATCTCGACCGGGCGGCCGGCCCGCGCGGCGAGGAGGTCGGCGCGTTCCTGGACGATGCGGACCACGCCCGTGCCGACGGTGCCGAGCCCCGCGATGCCGAGGCGGAGGGGGGTGGTCATGGGCGGACTCCTTCGTCGCAGGGGGCGGACCGCTGGCCCCATATCCGCTTTCGCGACGGGATCAAAGGGTCCTAGCGCAGGGCCTGGGCACGGGCGCGGAGCCCGTCGGCGCGGCGCTGCGCCTCCGCGTCGGCGCCCGGCGCGTCGCCCCCGATCGCCGCGGCGCGGTCGCGCAGCGCCCCGGCCCGGCCCTCCAGATCCTGCCCGATCGCGGCATCGGCCGGGGGCATCGCCTCGGCACGCCCGGTCACGTCGCCGAAGGGCACGAGGTCGGGATAATCGGCCCGCGCCACCCGGTCCCCCTCGGGAACGTCGAGGTCGGGAAAGCCGCAGGCGCAGACGAGCGGCAGGAGGAGCGGGAGGAGGAGAGGAAGGCGCATGGACCCGGTATGCTGCTTGGCCGGGGCCACGTTAGGCGCGGCGGCGGCGGCGGTCCAGCGTGAAACGGCGCGGGCGGCTCAGCCCATCGCGGCGCGCAGCGCGCCGAGCCGGGCGACGGGGTCGTCGTCGGACCAGATCTCCTCGCCGAAGGAGAGGAAGTCGGTCGTCCGCCAGAGCGCTCCGACCCGGTCCGGGTCGAGCCCGCCCTCGGCCACGACCGGAACCTCGATCGTCTCGGACCACCACGCGAAGAGGTCGTCGGGCGCGTGGCCGGCGCCCAGGTCGGGGCCGCCGACCGGCCCGAAGGAGACGTAATCCGCCCCCATCTCGCCGGCCGTCATGGCGTCGTGGCGCGAGGCGCCGCAGAAGGCGCCGACGATGGCCTCGGCCCCCAGGCCGGCGCGCGCGGCCTTCACCCGGCGGGCGCCGTCGCCCAGATGCACCCCGTCGAGCCCGGTGCGGCCGGCGATCTTCCAGTGGTCGGCCACGATCGCGGCCACGTCGCGCGGCTCGGTCACGGCCCGGATCGCGTCGGCGGCGCGGATCAGCACGTCCTCGTCCCGGGTGGCGAGGTCGAGGCGCAGGCAGGCGACGGGATGGGCGTCTAGGAGCCGCGCCAGCGTCTCGGGAAAGCGCGCGGCGTCGATCTCGGGCGGCGTCACGAGGTAGATCTGCGGCGTCTCGGTGGTCATGGCATCCTCCTGCGGCGGGCCCGGACCGCGACATAGCGAAGCCGGGCGCGCTTGGCCATGCTTGCCCGCGGCGCGCGGCGCGGATAGGGGCGGGGCCCATGTCAGACACACCGACCATGATCCTCGTCCGGCCGCAGATGGGCGAGAACATCGGCGCCGCGGCGCGCGCCATGATGAATTTCGGCCTGACCGACATGGCGCTGGTCGCGCCGCGGGACGGCTGGCCGAACCCGAAGGCCGCGGCCATGGCCTCGGGGGCGACGCCGGTGCTGGAGCGCGCCCGGCTGGGGGCGAATGTGGCCGAGGCGGCGGCGGGGTGCGACTTCGTCTTCGCCACCACCGCCCGGCCGCGCGACATGGTCAAGCCGGTCTACGACCCCGAGGGGGCGATGGAGGCGGCGCGGCGGATGATCGGGCAGGGGCGGCGCGTGGGCATCCTGTTCGGCCCCGAGCGGGCGGGACTGGACAACGACGACGTGGCCCGCGCCAACGCCGTCGTCACGGTGCCGGTGAACCCGGATTTCCCGTCCCTTAACCTGGCGCAATGCGTGCTGCTGATGGGATACGAGTGGCGCCGCGGCGGCGTGGACCGGACCTTGCCCGCGGCCCCCGACGTGGCGCCCGCCGAGGAGGTGGAGCGGCTGTCGGCACATTGGGAGGAGCGGCTGGAGGCGTCCGGCTTCTTCTTTCCGCCCGAGAAGGCGCCGCACATGCGCCGCAGCATCCGCAACTTCTGGTCGCGGATGCCGCTGACGCGGGCGGACGTGCAGGTTCTCCACGGGGCGTTGCGGCAACTGGTCCGGGGCCGGGGCGGCTGACTTGCGGCGCCGGGCGCGGCGGCATAGCTTCGCGCGCGATCCCAGAGCCCCGGAGGCAGCCATGGCGGCGAAGCGCGCGATATTCCAGGAGGTCGAGGACACCTCCCGCCCCAAGGAGGCGCCGAAGGGGGGCATGATCGACGCCCGCCCGCGCGGCGCGCGGAACGCGGTGCGGATCTGGCTGGGGGTGCTTTTCGCCATGGTGGTCGCGATGATCGCGGTGGGCGGGCTGACACGGCTGACCGATAGCGGCCTGTCGATCACCGAATGGCGCCCGGTGACCGGGGCGCTGCCACCGATGAGCACCGCGGCGTGGGAGGCCGAGTTCGCCCGCTACCGGCAGATCCCCCAGTTCGAGTTGCAGAACAGCGCCATGACGCTGGAGGCGTTCAAGTCGATCTATTGGTGGGAATGGGGCCACCGGCAGCTCGGCCGGGCGATCGGGCTGGTCTGGGCGCTGGGATTCGCGGGCTTCCTGGTGGCGCGCAAGATCCCGCCCGGATGGACGGGGCGGCTGTTCGCCCTGGGCGTGCTCGGCGGGCTGCAGGGCGCGATCGGCTGGTGGATGGTGGCGTCGGGCCTGACCGGCGACATGGTCAGCGTCGCCTCCTACCGGCTGGCGACCCATCTGGGCCTGGCCTTCGTGATCCTGGGGCTGATCGCGTGGTTCATGCTGTCGCTGTCGCGGCCCGAGGCGGCGCTGATGCAGGCCCGGCGGGGGCGAGAGCCGCGGCTGGCGACGTGGTCGGCGGTCCTGCTGGGGGCGGCCTTCGTGCAGATCCTCCTGGGGGCGCTGGTGGCGGGGATCGATGCGGGGCGGAACTATACCGACTGGCCGCTGATGGCGGGCGGGTTCCTGCCGCCCGACCCGCTGCAGATCGAGCCGCTGTGGCGCAACTTCTTCGAGAATGACGGCACGGTGCAGTTCATGCACCGGATGGCGGGCTACGCGCTGGCGATCCTGGCCGTCGTCGTGTTCCTCAAGGCGCGGCGCTCGCCCTACCGCAAGACGCGCGCAGCCTATCACGCGATCATCGCCATGGTGGCGCTGCAGATCCTGCTGGGCATCGCGACGGTGATGTATTCCGCGCCCTGGCCGCTCGCCATCCTCCACCAGCTGGGGGCCGTGGCGCTGTGGGTGCTGATCCTGCGCGGGCGCCACCAGAACGCCTATCCCAAGGCGCAATCCCTCAGGGAGGCCGCATGAGCGCCTATGACGAGCTGATGGCCCACCAGCACGAGACGGAAGTGCTGGGCCATGTCGCGATGCGCCTGTCCTGGGACCAGGAGACGGTGATGCCGCGCGGCGCCGCCGAGCAGCGCGCCGAGGAGATGGCGGTGATGGAGGGGCTGCTGCATCGCCGCCGCACCGATCCGCGCCTGGCCGAGTGGCTGGCCGTTGCCGAAGCGCCCGACGCGGCGGGGGAGGCGAGCCTGCGCCATATCCGGCGCGACGTGGCCCGTGCCCAGCGGGTGCCCGCGCGCCTCGCCTCGGAACTGGCGCGCGTGACCTCGATGGCGCAGGGGCACTGGGCCGCGGCGCGCGCCGCGGACGATTTCGCGGCCTTCGCGCCGGTCCTGGCCCGGGTCGTCGACCTCAAGCGCGAGGAGGCGCAGGCGGTCGCCGATGGCGGCGATCCCTATGACGCGCTGCTCGACGATTTCGAGCCGGGCGCGACGGCGGACCGGCTGTCGGAGATGTTCGGGGCCCTGCGCCCGCGGCTGCGCGACCTGCGCGACCGGGTCCTTGGCGCCCCGGGCGGGCCGGAGGCGCTCGGCGGGCGGTTCGACGAGGCCGCGCAGCTTCGCCTGTCGGCGGAACTTGCGACCGCGTTCGGCTACGACATGGCGCGGGGCCGGATCGACCGGGCGGTGCACCCGTTCAGTTCGGGGGGCGGGCAGGACGTGCGGATCACGACGCGGACCGATCCGGCGGATCCGTTCAACTGCCTCTATTCGACGATCCACGAGGTGGGCCATGCCGCCTACGAGCAGGCGATCCGGCCCGCCTATCGGTTCACGCCGCTCGGGCGGGGCGTGTCGATGGGCGTCCACGAGAGCCAGAGCCGGATCTACGAGAATCAGCTGGGGCGGTCGCGGGCCTTCACCTCGTGGTTGCACGGCCGGATGGAGGCGGCGTTCGGCCCGCTCGGCATGGATGCGGAGGCGTTCTACGGCACGGTCAACCGCCTTCATCGCGGCCATATCCGCACCGAGGCGGACGAGGTCCAGTACAACCTGCACGTCCTGCTGCGATTCGACCTGGAGCGGGAGATGATCGCGGGACGGCTGGCGCCCGCGGACCTGGAGGCGGCGTGGAACGACCGCTTCGAGGCCGATTTCGGCTATCGCCCCGCGGGGGCGGCGCAGGGCTGCCTGCAGGACGTGCACTGGTCGGTGGGCCTGTTCGGCTATTTCCCGACCTACACGCTGGGCAACGTCTATGCCGGGTGCCTCGATGCGGCGCTGCGGCGCGACGTGCCCGATCTCGACGCGGCGCTGGCCGAAGGGGACCCGTCGCCCGCGACGCGGTGGCTGCGCGACAACGTGCAGGTCCATGGCGGGCTCTACCGCCCCCGGGAGGTGATCGCGCGGGCCATCGGCGGCGACCCGTCCGAGGCGCCGCTCCTCGATTATCTGGAGGCGAAGTTCGGCGACATCTACGGGCTGTGACGGTCAGGCCGGCCGCAGCCCCTCCCAGACCATGCGGCTGGAGGGCAGGGCCGGAAGCCCGGTCATGTCGAGGTCCATGTCCTGGGGCGGGCGGCGATAGGCGATCCGCGTGAGCCACGCGGTGAAGGTCTGCATCAGCGCCAGCGTGACCTGCTCGCCGGCGCAGCGATGCCCGGTCTCCTGGTCCCCGCCGCCCTGGGGGACCAGCTCGTGGGGGCCGATCGCCCGGCCGTCGAAGCGGGACGGGCGGAACATGGCCGGATCCTCCCATATGGCGGGGTCGCGGTTGGTGCCGTAGAGGTCGAGCATCACCCGCGTGCCCGCCGCGACCTCGGCCCCGGCAAGGGACATCGCGCGCGGCGCGACGGCGGCCGCGACCGGGAAGAACGGATAGGTGCGCCGGACCTCCTGCACCAGCGAGAGGGGCCGGTCGCAGGCGGCGGCGGGCGCGGCCGCCTGCACCGCCACCGCATGGGCGAGGAAGGTCAGCCAGGCCGAGACGGCCACGATCGGGCGGATCACGTTCAGCAATTCGACCGCCGCCACGTCGGCGTCCAGGAGGTTCCCCGAGAGGTCGCGGCACGCCGCGACCTCGGCCAGCGCGGAGCCGTCGGGCGGCGCGAGGTCGCCCGCCCGCACCGCCGAGACCAGCTCGGCCGCCCAGGCATCCGCAAGCCGCCGGTCGCGGAGCGCCAGCAGGTAGCGCGGCGTCACCGGAACCGCGTGGTCGAAGAGGTTGGCGAGCTGGCGCGCCCGGCGGGGCATCTCCGCGGCCGGGACCGGGATGCCGGCCCAGTCGCAGGCCAGCCGGGTCAGGATGCGGACCATCTCGTCCTGGACGACGATCCGGGCGGGGCGCTCCGCCGCGAAGGCGTCAAGCGACGCTTCGAGCCGCCCGGCGAGGACATGCGGGGCCTCCCCGGTCAGCACGCGCAGGAACATCGCCTTGCGGCGCAGATGCGCCGCGCCGTCGAGGCCCTGCACGCCGCCCTGTCCGAAGAGCGTGGCGCGGACGATGCGGGGCGCCGCGCCCCGGCGCGAAAGACCGGATTCGTAGAAGGCCCGAGACTGGGCGGCGCCGGTCAGGAACACCGTGTCCCGCAGGAGCACGCGCCCGCGAAAGGCGGTGGTGCCGAGGGCCGCGGCGGTGCGGCCGATCAGGCGGTAGGGATCGCGGGCCAGACGCAGCGTCAGATCGGCCTGGGGCGCATGGGGCAGAGGCATCGCGGGCACCTCCCGGGCGGGGATCAGAGCGGCCGGATCCGGAGCCGCGTGATTCGGTTGTCGGCGCGCTGCATGACCTCGAACCGGAACCCGTGGAACGAGAAGACCTGCCCCTGGGTGGGGATGGTCTGCGCCTCGTGGATGACGAGGCCCGCCACCGTGTTGGCCTCTTCGTCGGGCAGCTGCCAATCGGCGGCGCGGTTCAGGTCGCGGATGGTCATGCCGCCATCCACGATCCAGTCGCCGCCCTCGGTCCGACGGTAGGGCGCCTCGGAATCGAGGTCGAACTCGTCGGTGATCTCGCCCACGATCTCCTCGAGGATGTCCTCGAGCGTGATCAGCCCCTGCAACGCGCCGTATTCGTCGACCACCAGCGCGAAATGGGTGTGGCGGCGCAGGAACTGGCGCATCTGGTCGTCGAGCGTCGTCGTCTCGGGGACGAAATAGGGCTCCATGGCGATGTCGGTGATGTCGAAGCTCTTGAGCGTCTCGCCGCCGTCGCCCGCGGCGATGCGGCGGGCGTAGATCTCGCGCAGCAGGTCCTTGGCGTGGATCACGCCGATGATGTTCTCGTGGCTGTCGCGGTAGATCGGCAGGCGGGTATGGGGGCTTTCGAGGCACCGCTTGAGGAGCTCCGCGGGCGGGTCCTGGGCGTCGAGCATCTCGATCTTGGAGCGGTGGAGCATGATCTCCTCGACGGTGCGCTCGCTGAGGTCGAGCGCGCCCAGGATGCGGTCGCGGTCCTCCTTCTCGACCACGCCCTCGGAATGGCCGAGATTCAGCGCGCCCTCGATCTCCTCGCGGATGGCGAGGATCTGGCTGTCTGGATCGGTCTGCACCCCGAAGATCCGCAGGATCAGGCGCACCATCGCGCGCACCGCCCCGACGACGGGGGAGAAGACCCGCACCACGATCCGGATCGGCCCCGACACCTTGGCGGCGGCGGTCTCGGCGTTGGTGATGGCGTAGGTCTTGGGCAGGACCTCGGCGAAGATGAGGACGAGGAGCGTCATCACCAGCGTCGCGAGGGCGACGCCCGAATCGCCGAAGAGGCGCGTGAAGAGGGCGGTGGCGAGCGACGTGGCCAGGATGTTGACCAGATTGTTGCCGAGCAGGACCGAGCCGATCAGGCGCTCGTTGTCCTCGGTGATCTTCAGGGCGCGTTCGGCGCCCCTGGACCCCTTGTCGGCAAGGCTGCGCAGCTTGCCGCGGGAGGCCGCGGTCAGGGCGGTTTCGGACCCCGAGAAGAAGGCCGAGCAGACCAGCAGGAGAAGGATTGCGCCAACGGAGACGAAAAGGGCGGCGTCTAACACGTGGGTGTCGGGTCCATGGCAAGGGGGTTGAAGCTGTTCCCCACGTTATGGGGCGGCGATCCGGGGGTGACAAGATCACCCGTCATGGGCCAGCGGATGGTGTTCCAGCACGAGCTCGCGCAGGCGCCGGTCGAGGACGTGGGTGTAGATCTCGGTGGTGGAGACATCGGCGTGGCCGAGAAGCGCCTGGATCGCCATCAGGTCGGCGCCGCCCGCCAGCAGGTGGGTGGCGAAGGCATGGCGCAGGGTGTGGGGGGTGACCTTGGCGGGCGCGATCCCGGCGGCGGCGGCGATCTCCTTGATCAGGGTGAAGAAACGGTGCCGCGTCAGGTGCCCCGATTTCCCCCGCGAGGGGAAGAGGAACCGCGACGGCGCGCGCGGATCCTCGGCCGCGGCGCGCACCGCGATCCAGGCCGAGAGGGCGGTGCGCGCGGGGGCGGAGAGCGGCACCATGCGCTCGCGCCCGCCCTTGCCGCGGATGAGCAGCATGCGGGGATCGCCGCGGGCGGCGGCGAGGGGCAGGGACACCAGTTCGCTCACCCGCATGCCCGTGGCATAGAGGACCTCCATCAGGCAGGCGTTGCGGACCCGGTCCGCCTCGGTGCGCCCGGTGGCCGCGGCGGCGCAGATCAGGCGGTCGACCTCCTCCACCTCGAGGGTCTTGGGCAGGCGCTTCTGCCGACCCGGCCCCTTGATCCGGATCGCGGGGTTGTCGCCGCGCCACCCTTCCTCGTAGGCGAAGCGGAAGAGGCCCTTGATGGCCGAGAGCCGCCGCGCCCGGGTCGAGAGCGCCAGGCCCTGGTCGGCGCAATGGATCAGGTAGCGCTCGATCCCGTCGCGGTCGGTGCGGTCGAAATCGCTCCCCTCGGCGTCGAGCCAGGCGGCGAAGTCGCGCAGGTCGCGGGCATAGGCGAGCTGGGTGTTGGCGGCCGCGCCCGCCTCGGCCGATTGCGCCTCCAGATAGACCGAGATGCGGGCCGTCATGGTCACGGTCATGGCGCCTTGCCCGTCAGCGCGATGGCGGTCGCCGCCCGGCGCGCGACGCCGTCCTGCCCGGCGGCGACGAGCGTCGCGAGCCCGTCGCGCAGCGCGTCGAGATTGCCCTGGGCGCCGAGGTCCAGAAGCTCGATGGCGAACAGCAGCGCCTCTCCGGTCCGGCCGTCGGCGAGAAGCTCGGCGCCGCGGCCCGTCGCCGCCTGGCCGTCGAGGCCCGCGGCGATGGCGGCGTCGAGGCCGGCATCGCCGGTGGGATCGGGCCGCGGCGGATCGCGCTCGGCCAGCCGCCGGATGCGGCGCGCGATGTCGGCGGCGGGTCCGTCCAGCGCGGCGGGGTCGAGATCCGGCGCGACGTTGCGGGCCAGGACGGAGGCCAGCCCGGCGGCGCGCATGTCCGCCCAGACCGGCGGCAGACGGTCGGCGATCGCGTCCGTGTCGCCCGCGGCGATCGCGCGGGAGAGCGCCTGCGCGCCCGCGACCCGGTCCCAGGGCTGGCCGGAGGCGGCGGGATCGTGTTCGCCGTAGACCTCCCACAGGCGGTCGGGGTCGATCCCGCCGGCGCGGGCCAGCCGCTCGGCCGCGCCGATCCGGGCCTTCCAGCCGATATGGTGGCGCAGGTCGGCATGGGCGAAGGGCAGGGGCAGGGCGGCGCTTCGCAACGGCTCTCCCATCGCCTCGTAGAGCATGTAGTCGAGGGGGGTCGGCCGATCGGGCGGCGGCAGCGCCACGCCTTCGGCATAGGCGTCGAGGAACCGCGCGAGGCGGTCGGTCTCGGCCGGGGTGACGACCGCCAGCGCGCGGGCGGTCTCCAGCGTCACGGCGGCGGCGGGCCAGTCCCCGGACCGGGCGAGACAGAATATCCGGGCGGGATAGGTGGGCGTGATCCGCGGCGCGGCGCGCATCCGGGCGCAGGCCGCCTCTTCCTGACCGGTCAGCAGCGCCAGGTCGAACCACCGCCGGAAGATTCCCGGCCGGTCGTAGCCCGCGCGTTCCATCAGCCGGCGGGCGGGATCGAAGGCGCCCGCCCCCATCAGCGCGTCGATGCGCGCGAGGAAGAACGATTCGCCGCCGCTGCCCTGGGGGGCGTCGGCGGTCGCGACCAGCATCGCCTGCCAGAGTTCCTGCGTGGGCTGCAGCCGCGGCGCGCCGATGGCCGACAATTGCCGGGCGAGCGTCTGCGCCTCGGAGGCGGACCACATGGCGCCGGGCAACCCCGCCGCCGCGGGATCGGCCAGGCCCACGGTGTCGGGCACCGGCCGGTCGAGGGATTCGACCACGATCGGTTCGGGCCGGGCATCGTCGGCCACGGGCGGGCCGGCGGGGGGCTGCGCGACCGTGCGCGACAGCCATCCCGGCCCCGACGCGGCCCCCGGCGCGGGCGATGTCTGCGCGCCCGCCGGAGCCGTCCAGAGCGCCACGGCGATCAGGAGGGCGCTACTGCGCATCCAGCGACACGGGCTCGCTGTGCTCCTGGCGCTGGGGGGAGAGATCCCCGAGATAGGCGAAGCCGGCCACGCCGACCAGCGCCAGCACGATGCCGTACACTGCGAATTTGATGAGCCTCAACACGCCATGCCTCGTTCCGACTGCCTCGATCCTCCGGTTCTGGCGACCGGTCGAGCGGGATTATAGCTGGTCTTCCGGGCAAGATCACGTCATTCAGGCCCCGATTTTTTGACCCAATGCGGGACATTGCCGGAGCGATGCGCCGATTGAAGAAGACCGTCGTCATGGTCGGGATGATGGGGGCCGGCAAGACGGCGGTGGGCGGCGCCGTCGCGCGCATGCTGGGCGTGCCGTTCCTCGATTCCGACACCGAGATCCAGAAGGCGGCGAACGCCACCATCCCCGAGATCTTCGCCCGCGACGGCGAGGCCTTCTTTCGCGCGCGCGAGACGCATGTGATCGAGCGCCTGCTGGGCGGGCCGCCCGCGATCCTGTCGACCGGCGGCGGCGCGTACCTGTCGCCCCGGAACCGCGAGGCGATCGCGGCTCGCGGCGTCGCGCTCTGGATCCGGGTGGAGCGCGAGCTGCTGTGGAAGCGGGTGCGGCACAAGGATACCCGGCCGCTGCTGCGGACGCCAGATCCGCGCGCGACGCTGTTCGCGCTGATCGCCGAGCGGGAGCCGTGCTATGCCTGCGCCGATCTGGCCGTCGATGCCGAGGAGGGCCTGAGCGTCGAGGCGATGGCGAGGAAGGTGATCGGGTGCATCGCCACTCGGCCCGACGTGCTGGAGGAGGAATGAGCATGGCCGATATCCGCGTCGCGCTGGGAGAGCGCAGCTATGACGTGCGCATCGATGCCGGGCTGATCGGGCGGGCGGGAGCCGAGATCCGGCCGCTCCTGTCGCGCCCCCGCGTGGCCATCGTGACCGACGAGACCGTGGCGCGGCACCACCTGGCCGACCTGGAGGCGGCGCTGGCCGCGGAAGGGATCGCCGCCTCGGCGCTGACGCTGCCGCCCGGGGAGGGGACGAAATCCTGGCCGATGCTCGGCCGGACGGTCGAGTGGCTGCTGGCCGAGCGGATCGAGCGGCGCGACATGGTCGTGGCGCTGGGCGGCGGCGTGATCGGCGACCTGGCGGGCTTCGCCGCGGCGATCCTGCGCCGCGGCGTGCGCTTCGTGCAGGTGCCGACATCGCTCCTGGCGCAGGTCGATTCCTCGGTCGGGGGCAAGACCGGGGTGAATGCCGCGGCCGGCAAGAACCTGATCGGCGCCTTCCACCAGCCCGCGCTGGTGCTGGCCGACATCGCCGCGCTCGAGACGCTCGGCGCGCGGGCGTTCCTGGCGGGATACGGGGAGGTCGCGAAATACGGCCTTCTGGGCGATGAGGCGTTCTTCGACTGGCTGGAGGCGAACGGGCCGGCGATGGCCGCGGGCGACCGGGCGCTGCGCGCCGAGGCGGTGGGCCGCTCGGTGCGGATGAAGGCCGATATCGTCGCGCGCGACGAGACCGAGCAGGGGGACCGGGCGCTTCTGAACCTCGGGCACACGTTCTGCCACGCGCTGGAGGCGGCGACGGGGTATTCCGACCGGCTCTTGCACGGGGAGGGCGTGGCGATCGGCTGCGCCCTGGCCTTCGACCTGTCGGCCCGGCTGGGCCTGTGCGCGCAGGAGGAGCCGTCCCGCGTGCGCGCGCATCTCGCCGCGATGGGGGCCAAGCGCGACCTGGCCGACATCCCCGGGGACCTGCCGGGCGCCGAGGCGCTGCTCGACCTGATGGGGCAGGACAAGAAGGTCGTCGACGGCCGGCTGCGCCTGATCCTGGCGCGGGGGATCGGGCGCGCCTTCGTGGCCGAGGATGTGCCGCGCGACGCGCTGCGGGGGGTGCTGGAGGCGGGGCTGGCGGGGCGGTGACGCTGCGGGCGCGGTTCGACGCCGGGCCGGGGGGAGGCGCGGCTTTCTTTGCCGGGCCCGAGGCCGTGATCCGCGCGGATCGCCCCGACGAGGTGCCCGCGGCGCTGGAGCGGATGGAGGCTGCGCGGGCCGACGGATTGTGGCTGGCCGGGATGGCCAGCTACGAGCTGGGCTACGCGATCGTGCCGAAACTGGCCGCGCTGATGCCGCCGGCGCGGGACACCCCGCTCCTGGCGTTCGGCGCGTTCCGCGCCCCCGGGGCGGCGGCGCCCGGCGGGGCGGGCGGGCGCGCGTCGCTGTCGCCGCCAGCGCCGGAATGGAGCGGGGCGCGTTATGCGCGCGCCTTCGACCGGGTGCGGGACTATATCGCCGCGGGCGACATCTATCAGGCGAACCTGACCTTTCCGCTGCGGGCCGAGGCGACCGGCGGGGCGGAGGCGCTCTATGCCCGGCTCGCCGCGCGCCAGCCGGTGGGCCACGGCGCGCTGGTGGAGATGGACGACCTCGCGATCCTGTCGCGCTCTCCGGAATTGCTGGTCAGGATCGACGCGGACGGCGCGATCCTGACCCGGCCGATGAAGGGAACCGCGCCGCGGGGCGACAATCCGGCGGCCGACGCCGCCGCCCGGATCGCCCTGGCCGGGTCCGAGAAGGACCGCGCCGAGAACCTGATGATCGTCGATCTGCTGCGCAACGACGTGGGCCGGATCGCGCGCATCGGCTCGGTCGCGGTGCCGCGGCTTTTCCACGTGGAGAGCTACCGGACGGTGCACCAGATGGTGTCGGACGTGACCGGACGGTTGCGCCCCGGCGTGACGCTGGCCGAGACGCTGGCGGCGCTCTTTCCCTGCGGATCGGTGACCGGGGCGCCGAAGATCCGCGCGATGCAGATCATCCGCGAGCTGGAGACCGCCCCCCGCGGCGCCTATTGCGGCGCGACGGGGTGGATCGCGCCGGACGGGGCGCTGTCGCTGTCGGTCGCGATCCGCACCCTCACCCTCTGGCCGTCGGGCCGGGTGAGGCTGAACGTGGGCGGCGGGGTCGTGCATGACAGCACGGCCCGCGGCGAGTACGAGGAGGCGCTGTGGAAGGCGCGGTTCGCGACGCTCGACCCCTAGAACGGGATCTCGTCGTCGCTGTCCTGATAGCCGCCGCCACCACTGCCGCCGCCGCCCTCGGGCGACGATCCGCCGCCGCCGTAGCCGCCGCCATAGCCGCCCCTGTCGTCCTGGTAGCCGCCCCCGCCGCCACTGCCGCCGCCCTCGCCGCGGCCGTCGAGCATCGTCAGCTCGGAGCGGTAGGGCCGCAGGACGACCTCGGTCGAGTAGCGGTCCTGGCCGCTCTGGTCCTGCCATTTGCGGGTTTCGAGCTGGCCCTCGATATAGACCTTCGAGCCCTTCTTGAGGTATTGCTCGGCGACGCGCGCCAGCGGTTCGGCGAAGATCGCGACCGAGTGCCATTCGGTGCGCTCGCGCCGCTCGCCGGTATTGCGGTCCTTCCACGTCTCGGACGTGGCGATGCGCAGGTTGCAGACCTTGCCGCCGTTCGAGAAGGTCCGCGTCTCGGGGTCGCGTCCCAGGTTGCCGATCAGGATCACCTTGTTCACGGATCCGGCCATCGCGTCTCTCCTTGCCGAGTCGGGTTTCGGCGATCTGTCGCACGTTGCCCAAAGGATGGCGAGGGGCCGGGCGGCGACCGGGGGCCGGCCGGGCGCGATCGCGGGACTGGTTCGAATCGACGCGCCGGGTTACAGGCTGTCCGGGGGACAGGAAGACGAGGGACAGAATGCGATTTCTGGTGCATGCGGCGATCCTCGCCGCGCTGCCGCTCGGCGTGCAGGCGGACACGCTTTTCTCCAGCAAGGGGCAGTCGGGATTTCGCGCGAAGCTCAACGTGCTGGACGGCCGCGCGGCCGCGCAATACGAAAGCTCCGCCCGGTTGCAGCCCAAGGTAAAGCCCGGGCCCGAGCAGGCGGGACGCCCGGCCGCGGTCACCGCCGCCTTCACGGGGCGCTATCGCGGCCAGTGGCTCGACCCCGCGCGGGAGGCGGCGCGCCGCCATGGCATCCCCGAGACGGTGTTCCTGCGCCTGGTGCAGCGGGAATCCGGGTGGAACCCCGCGGCCCTGTCCCACAAGGGCGCGATCGGCCTGGCGCAGTTGATGCCGTCGACGGCCCGCCTGCTGCGGGTGGATCCGGCCGATCCGGCGCAGAACCTCGACGGGGGGGCGCGGTACCTGGCGCAGCAATACCGCCGCTTCGGCGATTGGCGCCTGGCGCTCGCGGCCTACAATGCCGGCCCGGGCGCGGTGGAGCGCCATGGCGGCGTACCGCCCTATGCCGAGACCACCGCCTACGTGGCGGCGATCCTGGGCCACTAGCCGGCCTCGGCGCGGGCCTTGATCCGCGCCGCCAGGGTCTGGATGTCGGGATCGCTCGCCCGGGGCACGATGCGATAGACCGCGTTGACCGCACAGAAGATGGCAAAGCACAGAAGCCCCGCGCAGAGCGCCAGGATCAGGGCCTGCCCGTAGGGCTGGTCCGACAGCCACGAGAACACCGATCCGAGCCCGCCCGCGCTGTCGGGCGAATAGGTCCAGGCCGCGTATCCGATCAGGAATCCGATGACCGCGACCACGAATCCCTGGGCCGCGACGCCCACCCGCAGGACGGTGTCCCAGTTGCGGGTGAAATGGTTGCCCATCAGGTGCTTGCGGTAATCCCGGGCATAGGCCTTCTTGCCGTAATAGCCGCCCGCGGCGAAGGTCACGACGCCCGCCAGCAGCAGGATCCAGCGGCCGCCCGGCCAGCCGAGGATCACCCCGACCGCCTTGGAGATCGAGCTTTCGCCGCCACCGCCCGAGGCGGTGAAGACGATGAGGAGGGCACCGATACCGATGGCCAGGTGGATGATCCCGGTCACGCACATGCCGATCCGGGCGATGATCCCCTCGCCGTCGCTGCCGTAGCATTCGAGGTCCCAGGCGGCGTCGACCAGGCGCCAGACCGCGTAGCAGGCCATGCCGAGAAACACGGCGAGGAGCACCGGAATGCCCCAGGTGCTGCGTTCGAGCTGACCCAGCGCCGAGGACGTGCCCTCGCCCTCGCCGCCATGCAGGATCGACCACAGCGAGATCCCCGCCACCACCACGTAGACCAGCGCCCGCCCGGCATAGCCCGTCCGCATGACCGGGATCGCCCAGTCGAAATCTCCGTCGCGCGCCATCTCGCCCTCCGTTCCCCGTTTCGGGATGAACACCCCCCGCGGCCCGGTCGTTCCTCAATCGGGCGCGCGGGTGATGACCGGGTCCATGGCCTCGAGCTCGGCGCGGGCCAGGTGACACTTGATTTGGTGGCGCCCCCCGGGACCGAAGGCGACCATCGGCGGCACTTCCCGCTCGCAGAGCCCGTCGGGAACCCGCGACTTCCACCGGCAGCGCGTCTGGAACGGGCAGCCCGGCGGCGGGTCCATGGCCGAGGGCACCTCCCCCTCCAGCACGACATGCTTCTTGCGGACCCGCGTGTCGGCCACCGGGACCGCCGACAGCAGCGCCTCGGTATAGGGGTGATAGGGCGGGGCGAAGACGTCCGCGGTATCGCCGATCTCGACCACGTGGCCGAGATACATGACCAGCACCCGGTCCGCGAGGTAGCGCACGATCGACAGGTCGTGGCTGATGAAGAGGAGGGTCGTGCGGTGCTGGCGCTGGATCTCCATCAGGAGGTCCGCGACCGCCGCCTGCACGGACACGTCGAGCGCCGAGACCGGCTCGTCAGCGACGACGATCCGCGCGTCGCCGCCGAAGGCGCGGGCGATGCCCACGCGCTGCTTCTGCCCCCCCGAGAGCTGGCGCGGCAGACGGGAGGCGAATTCGCGGGGCAGCTTGACCAGGTCCAGCAGGTCGAGCATGCGGTCGCGCCGCTCGCGCTCGCTCCGGCCCACGCCGAAGACCTCGAGCGCGCGCCGGATCTGCCGGCCGACGGTCATGGACGGGTTCAGGGTGTCGAACGGATTCTGGAAGATCATCTGGATGTCGGCCACGGTGCCGGGGCCGCGCCTGTGCACGGGCACGTCCCCGATCGAGCGGCCGTCGAGGGTGATCGTCCCGGCCGTCGCCGTCTCGAGCCCCGTGAGCATCCGCGCCAGGGTCGACTTGCCGCAGCCCGATTCGCCGACGATGGCCAGCGTCTCGGCCTCCCGGGCCTCGAAGGAGAGGTCCTCGTTCGCCTTGACGACCTGCGTCCCGCCGGACCCGAACCATCCCGCGCCGGCGACCTCGTAATATTTCCGCACCCCCTCGAGGCGCAGCACCGGGCCGCCGATCCGCGCCGCCGTGTCCGGCGCGCCGCCGAGCGCCATGCGGCTCCAGTCGATCTCGTCGTGGCGCAGGCAGCGGGTGCGGTGTCGCCGGTCGCCCGGCACGTCGAACATCGGGATCTCCTGCGTGTCGCAGCGCCCGGCCCGGAAATGCGCGCAGCGCGGCCCGAAATTGCAGCCCGGCGGGCGCTCGTCGGGCAGGGGGAAATTGCCCGGGATGGCCACCAGCGGCTTGGCGGTCTTGTCCGCGCCGGGCAGCGGGATCGCCCGGAACAGGGCCTGGGTGTAGGGGTGGCGCATGGTGTCGAACACGTCGCCGATCGCCCCGGTCTCGACGGCCTCGCCGGAATACATCACGCAGATCCGGTCGCAGGTCTCCAGCACCAGGCCCAGGTTGTGGCTGATGAAGAGCATCGAGGTGCCGTATTTGCGGCCCAGGTCCCGGACGAGGTCCAGCACCGCGGCCTCGACCGTCACGTCGAGCGCGGTCGTCGGTTCGTCGAGGATCAGCAGGGCGGGGCTGGCCATCAGCGCCATGGCGATGACGATGCGCTGCTGCTGGCCGCCCGACAGCTCGTGGGGATAGGCCCGCAGGATGCGCTCCGGATCGGGAAGCTGCACGTCCCGCACCACGTCGAGCGCGCGCGCCCGCGCCTCCGGCTTCGACACGCCCTCGTGGATGATCGGCACCTCCATCAACTGGCGCCCGATCCGCATGGCCGGGTTCAGCGAGGCCATCGGCTCCTGGTAGATCATCGCGATCTCGCGGCCGCGGAGCGCGCGCAGCTCGTCCGGCGACAGCGTGGCCATGTCGCGGCCCCGGTAGCGGATCGTCCCGCCGGTGATGCGCCCCGTGGCGCCCAGGTCGCGCATCACCCCGAGCGCCACGGTGGACTTGCCGCACCCCGATTCGCCCACCAGCCCCATCGCCTCGCCGGGCATGAGCCGGGCCGAGAAATCCATCACCGCCGGGATCTCCCGCCGGCGGGTGAAGAAGGAGATCGAGAGCGACTCGAACTCGAGGATCGGCGTCTCCGTCATCGCGCGTCCTTCATCCTTTTTCCAAGTACCCCGGGGTCCGGGGCGGCGCCCCGGTCCGCCTCCGTCACTCGCGCAGCGATTCCTCGCGCAGCCCGTCGGCCAGCAGGTTGAGGCCCAGAACGAGGCTCAGAAGGGCCAGGGCGGGCGCCAGCGCGGGGTGCGGATAGATGGCCAGAAGCTTGCGCCCCTCGTTGATCGTGGTGCCCCAGTCGGGGCTCTCGGGGGGAAGCCCCAGGCCGAAGAAGCCCAGCGTACCCAGAAGGATCGTCGTGTAGCCGATCCGCAGGCAGAAATCGACGATCAGCGGACCGCGGGCGTTCGGCAGGATCTCCCACAGCATCACGTACCACGGCCCCTCGCCCCTGGTGCGGGCGGCGGCGACGTAATCGCGCGTCTTCACGTCGAGCGCGATCCCGCGGACGATGCGGAACACGGTCGGCGCGTTGACGAAGACCACCGCCACGAAGACCACGAGGATGCCGCCCGGCACGTCGAAGAGGTCCGCGCCGGGCGGCAGGACGCGCACCGGGCCCGCGGGTTCGGAGACGAGCGAGAGATAGAGCCATCCGAGCCCGCCGATCGTCGCCGCCAGGAGCGGCGCCAGAAGGCGCGGCCGCGTCCGGTAACGGGCGTTGAGGAGCACCGCGACGAAGACGATGGGAAAGACGAACAGCACCATCGCCATGTAGGTCGGGATGCCGGTCGCGACGATCTCGGGCGTGACGAGGAGGTAGAAGAGCAGGATCACCGGGAAGGCGAGGATCAGGTTGGCGACGAAGGTCAGGCCCATGTCGAGCCGCCCGCCGACATAGGCGGCGGGCAGGCCCAGCGTGATGCCGACCATGAACGAGAAGCCGGTGGCCAGCGGCGCGATCTGGACCACCGTCCAGGCGCCCGCGATCATGCGGGAGAAGACATCGCGGCCCAGGTTGTCGCCCCCGAGCAGGTAAAAGGGGTAGGCGCCCGCCGGCGCCTCGCCCAGCATCTGGGTGAAGGGCGTGCCCGGCGGCGCGTTCTTCATCGCACCGGACTGGGCCAGTGGATCGTGGGTGAGGATCAGGTCCGCCGCCCCGAAGATCGCCGCGAGGACCCAGAACGCCGCCAGCGCGAAGCCGGCCGTGCCGATGGGCGAGTCGAAGAGCTTGCCGTAGAGGCCGAGCCGCCGGCGCAGCAGCCGCGACAGCGCCAGCACGAGCGCGAGCGCGATCCAGACCGGCAGGAGCCGTCGCGCCATCCCGCCGAGGATGCCGGCGTCCGTTCCGAGCGCCGCGCCGGCGGCCAGAAGGCCCGCCACCGCCAGCACGAGGGCGGCCGAGGACCACGCGAGGGCGCGGTCGATCCCGCCCGGCACCGGGCCGGCCGGCGCGGACAGCGCGCCCAGGAGGAGGCGGATCGCGGCGAGCGCCGGCGGCGCCGCCGCCAGCACCCCCAGCACGGGCAGGAGCGGCGCCAGCACGCCCGTCCAGGTCAGGGCGTCCACGGCCTATCCTCCTGGCGGTGCGGGGCGGGGTCCGGAGCGGGATGCGTCACGTCACCGAGATCCTCGGGTTGAGGTAGATATAGCCGATATCCGAGATCAGCTGGGTCAGCAGCACGACCACCACGGAGACGACCGACACCGCCAGCAACAGCTCGATGTCGTTGTTCCCGGCCGCCTGCACCAGGGTCCAGCCGAACCCCTTGTAGTTGAAAAGCGTCTCGACGATCACGACGCCGTTCAGGAGCCACGGCACCTGCAGCATGATCACCGTGAAGGGCGCGATCAGGGCGTTCCGCAACGCGTGGCGCAGTACCACGTCGCGGAACCGCACTCCCTTGAGGCGGGCGGTGCGGATGTATTGCTGGGTCATCACCTCGGCCATCGCCGCGCGGGTCATGCGGGCGACGTAGCCCATCCCGTAGAGCGCGATGGTGAGCACCGGCAGGAAGAAGTTCCAGAAGGTGGCGTCCTCCATCGCCGAGGTGGCGGTGCCCTTGAACCAGCCGACCCCGGCCGCCGACGAGGCGAAGACGGTGATCAGGATCACCCCCGAGACGTATTCCGGCGTGGCCGTGGAGAGGACTGCGACCGAGGACAGCGTCCGGTCGGTCCGGCTGCCCTCGCGCATGCCCGCCAGGACGCCGATGACGAGCGCGGCGGGGATCATCAGCAGGAGCGTCCAGCCCATCAGCTTTCCGGTGAGGGCGAGGCGGGTCGCGACGATGGCGCCCACATCCTCCCGGAAGACGGTGGAATAGCCCCAATTCCCCTGCAGGACGCCGCAGAAGGCGGCCGCGTTGGGGGGCGGCTCGGGCGCCTCGCCGAAACAGCGGCCGCGCACCGATCCGTCGGCCTGGCGCACGACATGGCCCGGCACCACGCCCAGCCATTCGCCGTACTTGACGAAGAGGTTGCGGTCGTAGCCCCGGCTTTCGAGCCAGGAGGCGACCTCGGCATCGGTCATGCGCGTGTTGCCCTGGCTCTTGGCCATCTTCTCGAGGTTGGGGGCGAGGTTGGTCAGCGCGAAGACCACGAAGGTCAGGCACAGGGCCGTGGCCAGCATCAACGCGACGCGTCGGAGAAGAAAGGCACCCATGTCGTGTTTCCCGGCTGAGCTGGATCAGGTGGCCGGACGGGCCGAACGGGCCAGGCATGGGCCGGCGCGAAAGCCCCGGCGGCATCCGCCAGGGATGTGTCGGGACATGCCCCACCGGGGGACGTCCGGGCGGGCCCGGCCGTGGCCGCGCGGTCTCGATCTCACGCTGATCCCCTTCGGCCCGTGCGCCGCAGGACGCGCGGGCCGCACCGGCCCGCCATCCCGCATCCCCGTCGACCCATTCGGCACGAACCGGACGGCGCCGTCAACGGCGCACGGCCTCACAGCGGCGCGACCATTCGCGGCAGCGCTCACCCCGGCATCTCCACCGGGGTCCAGTCGGCCATGCGGGCGCGGAACCAGGTCCGCTGGCGCTTCGCGTAGCGGCGGGTCGCGATCACGGCGCGCTCGCGTGCGGTGGCCAGGTCCGTCTCGCCGCGCAGGTACGCCACCAGTTCGGGGGCGCCGATGGCGCGGTGGGCGGGCAGGGCGGGGTCGTAGGCGGGCAGCACCCGCCGCACCTCGTCGAGCGCGCCGGCCGCCAGCATCGCGTCGAAGCGGCGCTCGATGCGGGGCGCGAGCGCCTCGGGCGGGGCGTGGACGACAAAGGCGGTCGCCGATCCGCGGGGTAGGAGCGGCGGCGGGGTACGATCCTGCCAGCGGGCCAGGGGGCATCCGGTGGCGGTCAGGACCTCCCAGGCGCGCTTGACGCGGGCCGGGTTGCACGGGTCGATCCGGGCGCGGGTCTCGGGGTCGAGCGCGGCCAGCAGGTCGGCGTGGCCCATCGCGTCGGCGCGGCGGCGCACCTCGGGCGGGACCGGGGGAATGTCGGCCAGCCCCTCCGTCAGGGCGGTGAGGTAGAGCCCGGTTCCCCCGACGACGATCGGGCGCGGCCCCGGCAGGAGCGGGGCCACCTCGCGCAGCCAGTGACCGACGGAATAGGCGCGCCCCGCCTCCACGTGCCCGTAGAGGAGATGCGGCGCGCGGGCGAGGTCGCCGGCGCCCGGGCGGGCCGTCAGGATCCGCCAGGTGGCATAGACCTGCAGCGCGTCGGCGTTGACGACGCGCCCGCCATGCGCCTCGGCGATGGCGAGGGCGAGGCCGGACTTGCCGCTCGCGGTGGGGCCGGCGATCAGGACGGGCCGATCCCCGGCCGCGCCGGCGATCGCTGCGTCGGGCGTCATGTTTGTCGTCCTCGCGATGTTGTATCGGCGCCGCTTTTCCGACATTTATCCGGCGGACGCAAAACGGGGGATTGCATGGTCGAGGCACACGGAACCCGGCGCTACGACAGGGTTCTTCTGAAGATCTCGGGCGAGGCGCTGATGGGCGATCAGGGCTTCGGCCTTCACCCGCCCACGGTCCGCCGCATCGCCGAGGAGGTCAAGTCGGTCCACGACCTGGGCGTCGAGATCTGCATGGTGATCGGGGGCGGCAACATCTTTCGCGGGCTGCAGGGCTCCGCCCAGGGGATGGAGCGGACGACCGCCGACTACATGGGGATGCTGGCCACGGTGATGAACGCGCTGGCGATGCAGGGGGCGCTCGAATCGCACGGCATCCACACGCGCGTCATCTCGGCGATCACGATGAACGAGGTGGCCGAGCCCTATATCCGCCGCCGCGCGGTCCGGCACCTGGAGAAGAAGCGGGTCTGCATCTTCGCCGCCGGGACCGGAAACCCGTATTTCACCACCGACACGGCCGCCACGCTCCGGGCCAACGAGATGAACTGCCAGGCGATCTTCAAGGGAACGAAGGTCGACGGGGTCTACGACATGGACCCGGCGCAGCACCCCGAGGCGGTGCGCTACGACCGGGTGAGCTATGACGAGGTCCTGCAGAAGCACCTCAACGTCATGGACGCCTCGGCGATCGCGCTGGCGCGCGACAACCACCTGCCGATCATCGTCTTCTCGCTCGACGAGCCGGGCGGGTTCCGCGGCATCCTGAGGGGCGAGGGGACCTTCACCATCGTCGATGATTGAGACGGCGGGGGCCCGGCGACGCGCGCACTGGAAATCCGGGCGCCGTTGCGGCATACCTCGCCGGCGAGAGACCCGAAGAGGCACCCATGGCTGACGACATCGACTTCGATACCGACGACCTGAAGCGGCGCATGGACGGCGCGATGACCGCGCTCCGGCAGGAATTCGCCTCGCTGCGGACCGGGCGCGCCTCCGCCCAGATGGTCGAGCCGGTGATGGTCGAGGCCTATGGCCAGCCGACGCCGATCAACCAGGTCGGCACTGTCAACGTGCCCGAGCCGCGGATGGTCACCATCTCGATCTGGGACAAGTCCCTCGTCGGCAAGGCCGAGCGGGCGATCCGCGAGAGCGGCCTCGGGATCAACCCGGTGGTCGACGGCACGACGATCCGCCTGCCCATCCCCGAGCTGAACGAGGAACGGCGCAAGGAACTCGCCAAGGTCGCGGGCAGCTATGCCGAGAACACCCGCGTGGCGATCCGCAACATCCGCCGGGACGGAATGGACCGGCTGAAGAAGGCCAAGGCCAACGGCATGTCCGAGGACGACCAGAAGCTGTGGCAGACCGAGGTCCAGGAGATGACGGACGATTACATCAAGCGGGTCGACGAGGCGCTGGAGACCAAGCAAGAAGAGATCATGCAGGTCTGAGCCGCGATGCGGGCGTCGACCTTACCAGATTGTAAAGGTTTCGACGGGTAGACCTGCCGGCGCCGAGCAGGCATGTACCAGTCCGAACCAAGGCGAGAGCGAATGGCGATGGCTCAGAGGATGACCGGCGGTCCGCGCCACGTGGCGTGCATCATGGATGGAAACGGGCGCTGGGCGCAGGCCCGGGGCAAACCGCGGCTGTTCGGCCACCATGCCGGCGCGCGGCGCGTCAAGGAGGTGGTGAAGGCCTGTCCCGAGCTGGGGATCGAGTACCTGACCGTCTTCGCCTTCTCGACCGAGAACTGGAAGCGGACCCAGGCCGAGGTCGCCGGCCTGATGAAGCTGTTCCGCCGCTACATCCAATCCGAGGCGAACGAGCTTCTGGCGGCCGGCGTGCGCGTGCGCTTCATCGGCGACCGGGTGCGGCTCGACCCCAAGCTGGTCACGATGATGGACCAGCTGGAATTGCTGACCTCGAAGAACGACAAGCTGCACATGACGGTCGCGCTGAACTATGGCAGCCGGGACGAGATCGGGCGGGCGACCAAGCGGCTCGCCACCGAGGTCGCGACCGGCCGCGTCAAGGCCTCGGACGTGGACGAGACGACGCTGGCGCGGTACCTCGACACCCATTTCCTGCCCGATCCGGACTTGGTGATCCGCACCAGCGGCGAGGCGCGGATCTCCAACTTCCTGCTCTGGCAATCGGCCTATTCCGAATACGAGTTCATCGACACGCTCTGGCCCGACTTCACCGCCGAGATCTTCGCGCAGACGGTGTCGCGCTATGGGCGGCGCGAGCGCAGGTACGGCGCCGTGGTTGCATGAAGGTCGGGCGCTGGAACGATCTGGGTGAACGGATCGGGGTCGGCGCCGTCGTTGCCGGGATCGGGCTCGTCTGCGTGTGGTTCGGCGGCTTCGTCTTCGGGGCGCTGACGGTCGTCATCAGCGCGGTCATGGTCTGGGAACTGGTGCGGATGCTCGACGCCGACGCGCCGGCCGTGCGGCTGGCGCTCGCCTCGGCCGCCGGGTTGATCGTGGCCGAGATCGTCCCCCCCGCCTACGCGCTGCCGCTGCTCCTCGGGCCGATCTTCCTCGGGGTGACGCTTCTGAAACGGCGCCGCGCCACCTATGCCGTGTTCACCGTGCTGATCGTCCTGGCGGGGCTCGGCCTCTATATCCTGCGGACCGAGAACGGCGCGATCTGGATGCTGTGGCTGGCGCTGGCCGTCATCGCCACCGACGTGTTCGGCTATCTCGTCGGGCGGCAGCTCGGCGGGCCGAAACTCTGGCCGAGGGTCAGCCCCAACAAGACCTGGTCGGGAACGCTGGCCGGTTGGGCCGCGGCCGGCGGGGTCGGGGCAATCTTCATGACCTTCACCGAGGCGAACGCCGAGATCATCCCGGTGTCGATCGCGCTCAGCATGGCCGCCCAGATCGGCGACATCGCCGAATCCGCCGTCAAGCGCCGCGCCGGGGTGAAGGACAGCTCGTCGCTCCTGCCGGGACATGGCGGGCTCTTCGACCGGTTCGACGGGATGCTGGGCGCGGCGGTCTTCTTCCTGCTGGTCGCGCAGATCATCGACTTCCCGCCGGGGATCGTCGCGGGTTGACCGGGATGCGGCGCGTCACCGTGTTCGGCTCCACCGGGTCCATCGGGTGCAGCACGCTCGACCTGATCGCGCGGCGGCCGGACGCCTTCCGGGTGGTGGCGCTGACGGGCGGGACGAATGTCGCGCGGCTGGCCGCGCAGGCCCGGGCCGTCGGCGCCGAGATCGCCGTCACCGCCCATGCCGACCGGCTGGACGAGCTGCGCGCGGCGCTCGCCGGATCGGGGATCGAGGCCGCCGCCGGGCCCGCGGCGTTGGTCGAGGCCGCGCGCCGGCCGGCGGACTGGATCATGTCGGGCATCGTCGGCGCCGCCGGGCTCGAACCCGGGCTGGTGGCGCTCGAACAGGGCACGACGCTGGCGCTGGCCAACAAGGAGAGCCTCGTCTGCGCCGGGCCGCTGCTGATGGAGACGGCGCGGGCCCACGGCGCGCGGGTGCTGCCCGTCGACAGCGAGCATTCGGCGGTCTTCCAGGCGCTGATCGGGGAGGACAGCGCGGCGGTCGAGCGGATCGTCATCACCGCCTCGGGGGGCGCGTTCCGCGACTGGCCGCCGGAGCGGCTCGCCCAGGCCACCCCGGAGGAGGCCGCGACCCATCCCAACTGGGACATGGGCCAGCGGATCACGATCGACAGCGCCTCGCTCTTCAACAAGGCGCTCGAACTGATCGAGACGAAGGAATTCTTCGGCATCGACCCGGACCGGATCGAGGTCCTGATCCATCCCGAATCGCTGGTCCATGCGCTGGTCGGGTTCGCCGACGGGGCGCTGATGGCGCATATCGGCCCGCCCGACATGCGCCACGCGATCGGCTTCGCGCTGAACTGGCCCGAGCGGCGCGACCTGCCCGTGGAGCGGCTGGACCTGGCCCGGATCGGGCAGCTGACCTTCGCGGCGCCCGACGAGGCGCGGCACCCGGCGCTGCGGCTGGCCCGGGACGTGATGCGCGACGGGGGATTGTCGGGCGCCGTCTTCAACGCCGCGAAGGAACGCGCGCTCGACCATTTCCTGGGCCGGCGGATCGGATTTTTGCAGATGGCCGAGCTGGTGGAACGGGTGCTGGACAAGATGTCGTCAGACCGCCTTGGCAATCGGGTGCCGACGCTCGATATGGTCCGCGACGCCGATGCCCGCGCGCGCGCGCTGGCGGACGAAACCCTCGGCGCGCTGACCGCCTGAAGGAGACCACATGGACATCGTGGGACTGATCCCCGATTTCGGCTCGCTCATCGTCACGGTCCTGGCCTTCGTCGCGGCATTGAGCGTGATCGTCGCGATCCACGAATACGGCCACTACATCGTCGGCCGCTGGTCGGGGATCGAGGCGGACGTGTTCTCGATCGGCATGGGGCCGGTGATCGCGTCGCGGATGGACCGGCGCGGCACGCGCTGGCAGATCGCGGCCTTTCCGGTGGGCGGCTACGTCAAGTTCCGGGGCGACGCGGACGCGGCGAGCCTCAGGCAGGCCGACACGCCCGGCCTCGACGCCGAGACCCGGCGCCAGACCATGGCGGGCGCCCCGCTTTGGGCGCGGGCGGCCACGGTCGCGGCCGGCCCCGCCTTCAACTTCCTGCTCTCGATCGCGGTCTTTGCGGTGGTCCTGTCGCTCCGCGGAGTGGCCAGCGATCCGCTGACCGTCGACGAGGTGCGGCCGCTTCCGGGTGTCGAGGCGCGCATCCTGCCGGGCGACCGGCTGCTTTCCATCGCCGGGCAGGAGGTGCCGCCCGTGGCCGAGCTCGGCAGCTTCTACGACGCGCTGCCGGTGGAGCCGCGCCTGCCATACGTGATCGACCGCGACGGCGAGAGGCTGGAGATCGAGGCGCCCTATCCGTTTCCGCCGATCGTGGGGGGCGTGAACCCGCAATCGGCGGCGCAGGCGGCGGGCCTTCGGGAGGGGGACGTGATCACCGCCGTCGACGGGCAGGAGGTCTTCGCGTTCTCGCAGGTCCGCGACGTGGTCGGAGGGTCGGATGGCGGCGCCGTGGACCTGAGCGTCTGGCGGGCCGGGCAGGACTTGGGCGAGATCGAGCTTCAACCCCGCCGCATGGACCTTCCGCTGCCGGAGGGCGGGTTCGAGACGCGCTGGCTGATCGGCATCACCGGCGGCCTCTACGTGACGCCCCGGACGACGACCCCCGGCCCGCTCTCGGCGCTGGCCTATGGCGCGGGGCAGGTCGTCTATATCGTCGAGCAATCGCTCTCGGGCCTCTATCACATGGCGGCCGGGGCCATTTCGTCGTGCAACCTGCAAGGCCCCATCGGCATCGCCCAGACGAGCGGCGCGGCGGCGAGCGCGGGCGTGCTGAGCTTCGTGTGGTTCATCGCGGTGCTGTCGACGGCGGTGGGCTTGGTGAACCTCTTTCCGATCCCGGTCCTCGATGGCGGGCACCTGGTCCTATACGCCTACGAGGCGGTGGTGGGGCGGGCGCCCTCGGAAAAGGCGCTGAACGTGCTGATGGCCGCGGGCATCGCGCTGATCGGCACGCTCATGGTCTTTGCCATCACCAACGACGTGCTCTGCCCCTGACCCCGCCGGGCCCGGCCGGGCCGGATCGCAGACGCGCCCGCGCGCCGCGCGGCCCGGCGGAGGATCGCCCCGGCGCGGCCACGTGCCCGGGGGGATTTTCGTAACCCCCTATCGCCGCGATAAAAAATTGCGTGTCGGCGAGGTGACACCGGGGGGATCGCGTTTTGACACCGGGCCGCAATCGGGCTAGTCACCGGGACGGGACAGCTGGCGATGGAAGTTTCATGATGAGCGTGGAAAGAGGCCGCTACATGCGCGGTGTCGGACTGGCCGCGGCGATGCGCGCGACCACGGTGATCGGCCTCTCCGTCGGGGCGGCGCTCGTGCCGCATGCCGCCGCGGCGCAGGCGTTCCAGGTCAACGACGTGCGCGTCGTCGGGAACGCGCGCGTCGATGCCAGCACGGTCACGAACTACCTGCAATTGCCGCGCGGCCAGGTCTCGGCCGGCGAGCTGAACGCCGCCTACCAGCGGCTGCAGCAATCCGGCCTGTTCCGCAGCGTCGACATCACGCCGCAGGGCGGCACCCTGGTGGTCACGGTGGAGGAATACCCCACCGTCGGCGAGATCGTGATCGAGGGCAATGCGCGGCTGGGGGACGAACAGCTGCAGGAGCTGATCGGCTCGGTGCCGAACCGGGTCTACAACCCCGCCCAGGTGGAGCAGGACGCCCGCGCCATCGCCGGGGCCTACGAGGCGGGCGGACGGTTCGCCGCCTCCGTCACGCCGCGGATCATCCGCCGCGAGGGCGACCGCGTCGACGTGATCTTCGAGGTCGCCGAGGGGCAGGTCGTCGAGATCGAGCGGCTGTCCTTCGTCGGCAACCGCGCCTATTCCGACCGGCGCCTGCGCCGGGCGCTGGCAACCAAGCAGGCGGGCCTTTTGCGCCAGTTCATCGGCCGGGACACCTATGCGGCGGACCGCGCGCAGTTCGACCAGCAATTGCTGACCGATTTCTACCGCTCCCGCGGCTATATCGATTTCCGCATCCAGAACGTGTCGAACGAGTTCGCGCGCGAGCGCGACGCCTTCTTCACGCAATACACGATCCAGGAAGGCCAGCGTTACCGGTTCGACCAGATCACCGCGAGCACGGACGTTCCGGGCGTCGACGCGCAGGAATTTCTGCGCCTGTCGGGCATCCGGGCGGGCCAGGTCTACAGCCCCGCCGCGATCGACCGGGCGGTGGCGCGGATGGAGCGCCTGGCGACGCGGCGCGGCCTGGCTTTCGTGCGCGCCGACCCCGAGATCGAGCGCGACGACCGCAACCGCCAGCTCGACGTGAATTTCGCGATCGAGCGGGGGCCGCGGATCTTCGTCGAGCGGATCGACATCGAGGGCAACTCGACCACGCTCGACCGGGTGATCCGGCGCCAGTTCGACACCGTCGAGGGCGATCCGTTCAACCCGCGCGAGATCCGCGCGGCGGCGGAGCGCATCCGGGCGCTCGGCTATTTCTCGGACGCGCAGGTCGAATCGCGGCAGGGCACCACCGCCGACCAGGTGATCGTCGACGTGGATGTCGAGGAACAGCCGACCGGCAGCCTGAGCTTCGGCGGCTCCTATTCCACCGATTCGGGATTTGGCGTGAATATCGGCCTGACGGAGCGGAATTTCCTGGGCCGGGGGCAGTTCCTGTCCTTCGATGTCACGACCGGGACCGATGCCGACAGCGCCAGCCTCACCTTCGGCGAGCCGGCGCTGTTCGGCCGCGACCTGACCGGGCGGATCGAGCTGTTCTACGAGACCTCGGATTTCGACCAGGCCGCCTACAACACCCGGTCCTACGGGTTCTCGCCCTCGCTGACCTTCCCGGTCAGTCGCAACGGCCGGCTGTCGCTTCGCTATCTCTTCTCGCAGGACGAGATCTCGGACGTGACGCGGCGCAGCTCGCCGATCCTGCGGCGCGAGGCGGGCGAGGAGCTGACCTCGGCCATCGGCTATTCCTACACCTACGACACGCGCAACGAGGGGATCGACCCGACCTCCGGCTTCCTGCTGCGGTTCAGCCAGGATTTCGCAGGGGTGGCCGGCGACGTGGATTACGTGGAGACGCGCGCCCTCGCCCGCTACGAGAAGGCCGTCGCCAACGAGGAGATCAACCTGAGCGCCACGATCGAGGGCGGCGTGATCAACGGGCTCGGGGATTATTCGACGCGCCTGACCGACCGCTACTTCCTCTCCTCGCGGCAATTGCGGGGCTTCGAGCCGCTGGGCGTCGGCCCCCGCGACCTGGAGGCGCCGAACGAGGACGCCCTGGGCGGCAATTACTACGCGGTGGCGCGGCTCGAGGCCGATTTCCCCCTCGGCATCCCCGAGGAATACGGAATCCGGGGCGGCGTGTTCCTCGACGCGGGGTCGGTCTGGGGTCTGGAGGATACCGACGGATACGAGGGCAACGAGGTGGATGACGGCTTCAACCTGAGGTCGTCGATCGGCCTGTCGTTGTTCTGGACCACGCCGATCGGGCCCTTGCGGTTCAACTTCGCCGAGCAGTTGCAGAGCGAGGATTACGACCGGCCGCGGAACTTCAACGTCACGATCTCCACCGAGTTTTGAGCCGTCTCGCCCTTCTGCTGGCGGTCCTTCTGTCCTTGGCGGGGCCGGCATCGGCCCAGCAGGACGGGGCCATCGCGGTCGTCGATCAGGAGCGCATGTTCAGCCAGAGCGCCTTCGGCCAGCGGGTGCTGGCGGAGATCGACCGCCGCGGCGAGGACCTGGCCACCGAGAACCGGCGGATCGAGGCCGAGCTGATCGCGGAGGAGCGGGCGCTGACGGATCTGCGCCCCTCGCTCGATCCGGCGGAGTTCCGGCAGCGCGCCCAGGCCTTCGACGAGAAGGTGCGCGGCATTCGCGCCGAACAGGACGCCAAGGCCCGCGCGCTGGCGGGCTACCAGGAGACGGCGCGCCAGGATTTCGCGGCCCGCGCCGCGCCGGTCCTGTCGGACCTCCTGGAGGAGAGCGCGGCGACGATCCTGCTCGACCGGCGGGTCGTGCTGGCGGTGGAGGACGCCGCCGACATCACCGGAGAGGCGGTGGAGCGGATCGACGCGGCCATCGGGGACGGGGCGGGAGACGGGGACGCGCCGGAGCGGTAGGCTTCCTTGCCGCCGTCGGGCGGTGTTGCTAAGGCTCGGCGAACATCTGACGGAGGCTCCATGTCCGGGCTCGCCCACGCCGATATCGACCTGATCCAGCGCATCATCCCGCACCGGTACCCGTTTCTCCTGATCGACCGGGTGGCCGATATCGACGGGGCGAACTCGGCCACCGGGATCAAGAACGTCACCTTCAACGAGCCGCATTTCCAGGGCCATTTCCCCGGCGCCCCGATCATGCCCGGGGTGACGATCATCGAGGCGATGGCCCAGACCGCCGCCGTGATGGTCGGCGTGGCCCAGGACCTGGCCGACAAGCGGTTCCTCGTCTACTTCATGGGCATCGAGAGCGCCAAGTTCCGGCGCAAGGTGGTGCCAGGCGACATCCTGCGGCTGCACGTGACCACCCGGCGCGGCGGCGGCAAGGTCTGGAAGTTCGAGGGGCGCGCGGAGGTCGACGGCGACCTGGCCTGCGAGGCCGGCTTCACCGCGATGATGGAAGCCCCGAAATGAGCGGCATCCATCCGACGGCCACGATCCATCCCCAGGCCATCGTCGAAGAGGGGGCCGTGATCGGCGCCAATTCCTGGGTGGGGCCGTTCTCGGTCCTCGGGGCGGAGGTCGAGCTGGGCGCCGACGTGACGATCAAGAGCCATGTCGTGATCGCCGGCCGGACCCGGATCGGGGCGGGCACGCAGGTCTTTCCGTTCACCTGCCTGGGCGAGGTGCCGCAGGACCTCAAATACGGCGGCGAGGAGACGCGGCTGGAGATCGGGGCGCGCAACCGCATCCGCGAGCACGTCACCATGAATCCCGGCACCGAGGGCGGCGGCGGCGTCACCCGGATCGGCGATGACGGGCTCTTCATGGCCGGAACGCACGTCGCCCACGATTGCCAGATCGGCGACCGGGTGATCCTGGTCAACCATGCCGGGCTGGCGGGCCATTGCACCGTGGGCGACGGGGCGATCATCGGCGGCCTGTCCGGCGTGCACCAGTTCGTCCGCATCGGCGCGGGCGCGATCATCGGCGGGCTGACCAAGGTGTCGTCGGACGTGATCCCGCATGCGCTGGTCCAGGGTCCGAGCGGCGTGCTCGACGGGCTGAACCTCGTGGGGTTGAAGCGCCGCGGCGTCTCCCGCCAGGAGATCGCGGCCCTGCGCGCCGCGCTCGCCGCCCTGGCCGAGGGCGAGGGCGCGTTCCAGGACCGCGCCGCCCGGCTGGGCGAGCAGAGCGACAGCGCCCTGGTGCAAGAGATCGTCCGCTTCGTCGCCGGGGGCAGCGAGCGCGGGTTCCTGACGCCGTGAGCGAGCTTGCCCTGATCGTCGGAGAGGGGGCGCTGCCCGGCATCCTGCGCCGGGCCTGCCCGCAGGCCGAGGTGCTGGGGGTGGCGGGGTTCGCCCCCGCGGACGTGCCGGCCTTCGGCCTGGAGGAGATCGGCCGGGTCCTGGCCGAGCTGCCCCGGCGCGGGGTGCGGCAGGTGTGCTTCGCCGGCGCGATCCGGCGTCCGCGCATCGACCCGGCGCGGCTCGACCCCGCGACGCTGCCGCTGGTGCCGCGCATCCAGGCCGCGATGGGCGGCGGCGACGACGCGGCCCTGCGGACCGTCGTCGCCTTCTTCGAGGAGGCGGGGATGCGCGTCGTGGGCGCGGCCGATCTGATGCCCGAATTGCTGGCCGATGCGGGGCCGCTGGGCGCGGTCGGCCCCGACGCGGCGGCGGAGCGCGACGCGGCGCGGGCCGCCGCGCTCCTGTCCGCGACCGGCCCGGCGGATCTGGGCCAGGGCTGCGTCGTGGCGGGCGGACAGGTCCTGGCGGTGGAGGCGCTGCCGGGCACCGACTGGATGCTGGAGACGATCGCCGCCCTGCGCCGCGACGGTCCCGCCGTGCCGGCCGGGGGGCTTCTGATGAAGCGGCCCAAATCCGGGCAGGATCGCCGCGTGGACCTGCCGGCGATCGGGCCGGACACGGTGCGCCGCGCCGCGGCCGCCGGGCTGGCCGGGATCGCCGTCGAGGCGGGCGGCGTCCTGATCCTCGACCGCGCGGCCACGATCGCGGCGGCTGATTCCGCGGGCATGTTCCTGTGGGGCGTGGCGTGAGGGCGGCCCTCGTCGCCGGAGAGGCGTCGGGGGACCAGCTGGGCGGCGCCCTGATGGCGGGCCTGCGCGCGGCCGCGCCGGGCATCTCGTTCACCGGGGTCGGCGGTCCGGCGATGCGCGCCGAGGGTCTCGAGAGCCTCTTTCCCTACGACGAGCTGAGCGTGATGGGGCTGGCCGAGATCCTGCCGCGCTATGCCCATCTGCGCCGGCGGCTGTTGCAGACGGTGGCGGCGGTGCTGGCGGCGCGGCCCGACGTTCTGATCGGCATCGACAGCCCGGATTTCTGCCTGCGGGTGGCCGCGCGGGTCAGGGCGGCGGCGCCGGAAATCCGCATCGTGCATTACGTGGCGCCCTCGGTCTGGGCCTGGCGGCCGGGCCGGGCGAAGAAGATGGCGCCTCATGTGGACCAGGTGCTGGCGCTCCTGCCCTTCGAGCCGCCATGGATGGAGGCGGCGGGAATGCGCTGCGACTTCGTGGGCCACCCCGTCGTGTCCGGGCCGCGGGCCACCGCCGAGGGCATCGCGCGCCTGCGGCGCGACCTCGACCTGGGGACGGGGCGCTATCTGCTGGCGCTGCCGGGATCGCGGCGCACGGAGGTGGCGCGGCTGGCGCCGGTCTTCGGCGCGGCGCTGCGCGAGCTCGCCGCGCGACGGCCGGGCCTGCCGGTGGTGGTGCCGGTGGCGCCCGGGCTGGAACGGGAGGTGGCCGAGCTCACCGCCGGCTGGCCGCAGGTGCGCCTGCTGAGCGGGGCGGATGCGGCCACCAAGGCGGCGGCCTTCGGCGGCGCGGCGGCGGCGCTGGCGAAATCCGGCACCGTATCGCTGGAACTGGCCGCCGCCGGGACGCCGATGGTCGTGGCCTATGACATGAACCGGCTGACCTGGGCCATCGCCCGGGCGATGGTGCGGGTGGACACGGCGACGCTCGTGAACCTCATCGAGGGGGAGACGGTGGTGCCGGAATTCCTCGGCCCCGCCTGCCGGCCCGGGCCCATCGCCGCGGCCCTGGCGGCGGTGCTCGATGCGCCGCAGGCGCAGTTGGCCGCCCTCGACCGGACGATGGTGGCGCTGGGGCGCGACGGTCCGCCGCCCGGGCAGCGGGCCGCGCAGGCGGTGCTGGAGGGGCTGGGGGCCTAGCCCTTGTGGATCCAGCCGCCGCCGAAGACGCGGCTGCCTTCGGGGGCGTAGAAGACGCAGGCCTGGCCGGGCGCCACGCCTTCCTCGGGCACGATCAGCTCGACCTCGGCCTCGGTGTCGGAGAGGGGGCGGATCATCGCCTCCCGCGGGGGGCGGGTGGAGCGGACCTTGACGCCCAGATGCCATTCGGGGCGCGAGGCGAAGGGCGCGTCGCCCAGCCAGTTCACCTCCCTGACCGGCACCGTGCGGGTCGAGAGCATCTCCTTGGGGCCGACGACCACGCGGCGCGCCGCCACGTCGAGCTTCACCACGTAGAGCGGCTCGTCGAGGCCGCCGATGCCGAGGCCGCGGCGCTGCCCGACGGTGTAGTGGATGACGCCGCCATGGGCGCCCAGGACCCGGCCGTCGACATGCACGATCTCGCCCGGATCGGCCGCGCCCGGGCGCAGCTTCTCGATCACCGCGGCATAATTGCCGTTCGGCACGAAGCAGATGTCCTGGCTGTCGGGCTTGTCGGCGACCGACAGGCCGTGTTTCGCGGCCAGCGCCCGCGTCTCCGCCTTGGTCGCGAGCCCGCCCAGGGGGAAGCGCAGGTAGTCGAGCTGGTCGGGCGTGGTCGAGAACAGGAAATAGCTCTGGTCGCGCTCGGGATCGGCGGCGCGGTGCAGCTCCGGGCCGCGCGCGCCCGCCGCGCGCCGGATGTAGTGCCCGGTCGCCATGCAATCGGCATCGAGGTCCTTCGCCGTTTCCAGCAGGTCGCGGAACTTGACCCGCTCGTTGCAGCGGATGCAGGGCACGGGCGTCGCGCCGGCCAAGTAGCTGTCGGCGAATTCGTCGATCACCGAAGCGCGGAACGTGTCCTCGTAATCGAGGACGTAATGCGGAAAGCCCATCGTCTCGGCCACGCGGCGGGCGTCGTGGATGTCGCGGCCCGCGCAGCAGGCCCCCTTCTTGGCGAGCGCCGCGCCGTGATCGTAGAGCTGCAGCGTGATGCCGACCACGTCGTAGCCCTCGGCGGCCAGTTCGGCGGCCACGACGGAGGAATCCACGCCGCCCGACATCGCGACGATCACGCGCGTCTCTGCCGGCGGCTTGGCGAAGCCGAGCGTGTTCACGGGGTGGGCGTCGAGTGCCATGGCGGTATCTCCGGGCGGCGGGCGGAAAGGGTGGAAAATATAGGAAAATGCGCGGAATCTGCAAGGCCGCGTTTCACCGCTCCTTAAGGCTGAGCGGGGCTTATGGGCAAAAGTCGGCTGGGAACGGACAGATGTACCTCAAGAAGACGAACGGCCCCAAATCGGTGACCCTTCCCGACGGCACGACCATGACCCTGTCGGACCTGCCTGGCCGGGAGACGCGGCGCTGGGTCGCGAGCCGCAAGGCCGCCGTCGTCCGCGCGGTCGCGGCGGGCCTCATCACCCGGGCGGAGGCCTGCGAGCGATACGCCCTGTCGGACGACGAGCTCGACAGCTGGGCGAGCGCGGTGGAACGCCACGGGGAGCCGGCGCTGAAGACGACCTTCCTCCAGAAGTATAGACAACTTTAACTTGTATAAACGGGGAATCCGATGCATCGTCAGGTGGAGTAACGATGCGTTAACCTTTCTTATGGCATCAGTCACTCACAGCCCGCTGACGGAGAGAATGATGCGAGTACTTCTTGTCGAGGATGACCCCACTACCTCCCGCAGCATCGAGATGATGCTCACCCATGCCAACCTGAACGTGTATTGCACGGACATGGGCGAGGAGGGGGTCGATCTCGCCAAGCTTTACGATTACGACCTCATCCTTCTCGACCTGAACCTTCCGGACATGCATGGCCATGACGTGCTGCGCAAGCTGCGCCTGGCACGGATCAACACGCCGATCCTGATCCTGACGGGCGCGGACGATACCGAGACGAAAATCAAGGGGTTCGGCTTCGGCGCGGACGATTACCTGACCAAGCCGTTCCACCGCGAGGAGCTGATCGCGCGCATCCACGCGATCATCCGCCGCTCGAAGGGCCATTCGCAATCGGTCATCACGACGGGGCAGATCACCGTCAACCTGGACGCGAAGTCGGTGGAGGCGAACGGCCAGTCCATCCACCTGACCGGCAAGGAGTACCAGATGCTGGAACTCCTCAGCCTGCGGAAGGGCACGACGCTGACCAAGGAGATGTTCCTCAACCATCTCTATGGCGGCATGGACGAGCCGGAACTGAAGATCATCGACGTGTTCATCTGCAAGTTGCGCAAGAAGCTCAGCCTCGCGACCGGCGGCGAGACGTATATCGAGACCGTCTGGGGTCGCGGCTATGTCCTGCGCGATCCCGAGCCGGCCGTCGGCACCCAGCCCGCCGCCCGCGCCGGCTGACCCGCTGGACGGGCCGGGCCCGCGCGCCTAGAACCCGGGGCGAAAGACCCGGGCCGCGGAGCATGCGGCCCGGACCTGATCCGGGGGCGACGTGGACGACGGCATCGAAAGGGAGGTCGGGGCGCTCAGCCACCAGGAGGCCCGGGCGGAACTCGCCCGCCTCGCGGAGCGGCTCGCCCAGGCCAGCGCCGCCTATCATCGCGACGACGCCCCCGAGATCGACGACGCCGCCTATGACCGGCTGAAGCAGCGCAACGCGGCGATCGAGGCGCGATTCCCCGACCTCAAGCGGGGCGATTCCCCCTCGGACCAGGTCGGCTTCGCCCCCGCGGCGGGCTTCGCCAAGGTGCGCCACGCCCAGAGGATGATGTCCCTCGACAACGCCTTCGATCCGGGCGGGGTGGCCGATTTCGTGCGCTCGGTCAGAAGCTACCTCAACCTCGAGGAAGAGGCCGGCCTGCCGTTCACCGCCGAGCCCAAGATCGACGGCCTGTCGCTCTCGCTCCGCTACGAGGGCGGGATCCTCGTCCAGGCCGCGACGCGGGGCGACGGGGTGGTGGGCGAGAACGTGACCGCCAATGCCCGCACGATCGACGACATCCCCGAACGCCTCTCGGGGGCGCCCGAGGTGCTGGAGGTCCGGGGCGAGGTCTACATGTCCCATCCCGATTTCGCGGCGCTGAACGCGCGCGCGGCCGCCGAGGGCTCGAAGATCTTCGCCAATCCGCGCAACGCGGCCGCCGGGTCGCTGCGCCAGCTCGACCCGTCGATCACCGCGCGGCGGCCGCTGCGCTTCTTCGCCTATGCCTGGGGCGAGATCAGCGCCCCCCTGGCCGACACCCAGTCCGGCAGCGTCGCCCGCCTGTCCGACCTGGGATTCGCCACCAACCCGCTGACCGTCCGCTGCGCGGACCTGGAGGCGATGCTCGACCATTACGCCCGGATCGAGGCGGAGCGGGCGACGCTCGGCTACGACATCGACGGCGTCGTCTACAAGGTCGACGACCTGTCGCGGCAGCGCCGCCTGGGCTTCCGCGCCACCACGCCGCGCTGGGCCATCGCGCACAAGTTTCCTGCCGAGCTTGCCTGGACGCTGCTCGAGCGGATCGAGATCCAGGTCGGGCGGACCGGGGCGCTGAGCCCGGTGGCCCGCCTGACGCCGGTGACGGTCGGCGGCGTCGTGGTGTCGAACGCGACACTGCACAACGAGGATTACATTGCCGGGCGGGATTCGCGCGGGGCGCCGATACGGGGCGGACGCGACATCCGCGCGGGCGACCGGGTGCAGGTCTATCGGGCGGGCGACGTGATCCCCAAGATCGCCGACGTGGACCTGTCGGGGCGGCCCGACGACGCGGTGCCCTTCGACTTCCCCACGACCTGCCCGGAATGCGGCTCGGACGCGCCGCGCGAGGAGGGGGATTCGGTGCGGCGCTGCTCGGGCGGCCTCATCTGCCCCGCCCAGGCGGTGGAGCGGCTGAAGCACGTCGTATCGCGCGCCGCCTTCGACATCGACGGGCTCGGGGCGAAGCTGGTGGAGGAGCTCTACCGCGACGGCTGGATTCGCGAGCCCGCCGACATCTTCACGCTGAAGGAGCGTTTCGGCCCCGGGCGGCCGCAGCAATTGAAGAACCGCGAGGGCTGGGGCGAGACGAGCGCGGCCAAGCTCTTCGAGGCGATCGACGCGCGGCGGCGCATCCCGCTGGAACGGCTGATCTTTGCCCTGGGGATTCGCCATGTGGGCGAGATCAACGCGCGGCTTCTCGCGCGCCATTACGGCACCTGGGCGGCCTTCGAGGCGGCGATGCGGGCCGCCGAGCCGCAGGCGGGCGAGGCCTGGGACGACCTGCTGGCCATCGACGGGGTGGGGCGGGTGATGGCGCGCTCGCTCGTCACCGCCTTCGCGCAGGAGGCGGAGCGGGCCTCGATGGAGCGGCTCGTCGCGCATCTCGACGTGCAGGAGGCGGAGCGTCCGCGGATGCAGGGCAGCCCCGTCGCCGGCAAGATCGTGGTGTTCACCGGCACGCTGGAGAAGATGACCCGCGCCGAGGCGAAGGCGCGGGCGGAATCGCTGGGCGCCAAGGTGTCCGGGTCGGTCTCGGCCCGGACCGACCTGCTCGTCGCGGGTCCCGGCGCGGGGTCCAAGGCGAAGAAGGCCGTCGAACTGGGGGTCGAGACCATCGACGAGGACGACTGGCTGCGGCTGATCGGCGACGCATGAGCCGGCCCGAGGCGCTCTGGCCGCTCTTCGGCGACCTGACCGGTCTGCCCGGCGTCGGCCCGAAGACGGCCGGCCTCCTGGCGCAGTTGAAGATCGAGACGCCGCGCGACCTTCTGTTCACGCTTCCCCATTCGGTGATCGACCGCCGCCGCCGCGACACGATCCGGGGCGCCGACCTGCCCGCCACCCTCACCGTCGAGGTGACGGTGCTCTCCCATCGCGCCCCGTCCGGGCGGGGCCCGACGCGGATCGAGGTGCAGGATGGCGCGGCGACGTTCCAGATCGTCTATTTCCGGGCCCGCGGCGACTGGCTGGCCCGGGCCCTGCCGGTGGGGGAGCGGCGGATCGTCTCGGGGCGGGTGGAGCTGTTCGACGGCATCGCCCAGATGGCCCATCCCGACCACGTCCTGCGCCCCGACGAGGCCGGCTCGATCCCGGATTTCGAGCCGGTCTATCCGCTGACGACCGGACTGGGCCAACGCGCGATGGCCCGGGCCGCCGCCGCGGCGCTCGACCGGGCGCCGCAGGTCGCGGAATGGGCCGATCCGGGCGTCGTCGCGCGCGAGGGCTGGCCGGATTGGCGCGCGGCCCTCGCCGCCGCCCATGCGCCGGGGGCGCCGGACGCCGCCGGGCCCGACACGCCGGCGCGCCGCAGGCTCGCCTATGACGAGTTCCTCGCCCACCAGATGACGCTGGCCCTGATCCGGGCGGAGCGGCGCCGGCGCGCGGGCCGGCCCACCGCGGCGGCGGGCCGGCTGAGCGGGGCGGCGCGCGCCGCGTTGCCCTTCGCGCCCACCGGCGCGCAGGAGCGGGCCATCGCCGAGATCGCCGCCGACATGGCCGCGCCCCACCGGATGAGCCGGTTGCTGCAGGGCGATGTGGGATCGGGAAAGACGCTCGTCGCGGTGATGGCGCTGCTCGACGCGGTGGAGGCCGGGGGGCAGGGGGTCCTGATGGCGCCGACCGGCATCCTGGCCCGCCAGCATCTCGACGGCGTGGCGCCGCTGGCCCGCGCCGCCGGCGTGACGGTCGAGATCCTGACCGGCCGCGACAAGGGAGCGGAGCGCGCCGCAAAGCTCGCCGCGCTTGCCGCCGGCGAAACCGGCATCCTGGTCGGCACCCACGCGGTGTTCTCGCGCGACGTGGAATTCCACGACCTGCGGCTCGCGGTCGTGGACGAACAGCATCGCTTCGGCGTGTCGCAGCGGCTGGAACTGGGGCGCAAGGGCGAAAAGGTGGACACGCTCGTCATGACCGCCACCCCGATCCCGCGCTCGCTCAGCCTGGCGCAGTTCGGCCACATGGAGGTTTCGGTCCTGGACGAGAAGCCGCCCGGGCGCACGCCGGTCACCACGGCGCTGGTCTCCACCGACCGGCTCGACGACGTGGTCGCCCGCCTGCGCCGCGCGGTCGACGAGGGCCGGCAGGCCTACTGGGTCTGCCCGCTGGTGGAGGAGAGCGAGGTCAGCGACCTGACCGCCGCCCAGGACCGGTTCGCCGGACTGCGCGCCGCGCTGGGGGAGGGGCGCGTGGACCTCGTCCACGGGCGGCTGGCCCCGGCCGACAAGGACGCGGCCATGGCGCGGTTCGCGGCCGGCGAAACGGGCGTTCTGGTCGCCACGACGGTGATCGAGGTCGGCGTCGACGTGCCCAATGCCTCGATCATGGTGATCGAGCGGGCCGAGGCGTTCGGGCTGGCGCAACTGCACCAGCTGCGCGGACGGGTGGGCCGGGGGGCGGCGCAATCCACCTGCCTCCTGATCCACGGCCCCGATCCCGGAGAGACGGCGCGCCGCCGGCTGGAGATCCTGCGGGGCACCGAGGACGGGTTCCGCATCGCCGAGGAGGACCTGGCCCTGCGCGGCGCGGGCGACATGCTGGGCCACGCCCAGTCCGGCCTGCCGCGGTTCCGGATCGCCGACGTGGAGCGCCAGCCGGACCTCTTGCAGGTGGCGCAGCGGGACGCGCGCCGTCTGCTGGCCGACGATCCGGGCCTGACATCGCCGCGCGGCGCCGCGATGCGGACGCTCCTGTGGCTGATGGAGCAGGACAAGGGCATCCGCCTGCTGGGGGTCTGAGGCGGGTGTTCGGCGAATGTTCCTAAAAAGTTCTTGATCGGGGCAGGTCGATGTGAGAACAAAGTGGCAACGAAACACTGGGAGGCCGCCATGATCCGCCAATTTCGCCAATCCCTCCGCCGCGGGGAAACGAGCCTTGCCGATTTCGTGGGCTGCGTGGCGCTGACCGTGCTTCTGATCGCGGGGCTCCACCTGCCGTATCTGTGACCGTTTCTGCCTGGGGGTCGATCAGTCCCGGTTCCGAGGCGGCGGCCAATCTGCCGGCCGCCGCCCGCCCTTCGGACGCGCCTCTGTCCCGATCGGGCCGACCCCGCACCTCTCCGCCGCCATCCCCCCGGATGCGCGGCGGATTTTTTATTCCGCGAGGGGCCGGGGACGGGCCCGGCGCGTCCCCCGCCACCCGGACTGGCCGGCTCAGAGCCGCGCCAGAAGCCCCGGCGAGGGGTCGCCGGTCACCGCCAGGCCGCGGGACCGCTGGAACGCTTCGATCGCCGCGCGGGTGCCGGACCCGATCACGCCGTCCGGCGTGCCGGCGTCGAAGCCGCGCCGGTTGAGACCCGCCTGGAGCGCGACGCGCTGGTCCTTCGTCAACCCGTAGGCGTCGGGCGGAAAGGCGCCCCGGATCGGCCCGCCGCCTCCCAGCCGATGCGCGAGATATCCCACGCCGAGCGCGTAATTCGTCGAATTGTTGTAGCGCTTGATCACGTCGAAATTGGGATAGACCCGGAAACCCGGTCCACCGGGCTGCGGGGTGATGACGCGGCCCCCGGCGGTGCCGGCGACCGCCTCGGTCGACCATGGCTGGCCCCGGCGCCATCCCGCCCGCGCCAGGTAATTGGCGGCCGAGGCGAGCGCGTCGGCGGGGTCGTCGGCCCAGATGTCGCGCCGGCCGTCGCCCGTGAAATCGACCGCGTAGGCCTGGTAGGAGGTGGGGATGAACTGCGTGTGGCCCATTGCCCCCGCCCAGCTGCCGACCATCCGCTCGGGGGCGATGTCCCCGCGTTCGAGGATCAACAGCGCGGCGACGAGCTGATCCGCGAAGAAGGCGCCGCGGCGGCCGTCATAGGCCAGGGTCGACAGCGCCGAGACGACCGGGATCGCGCCCCGCCGCCGCCCGAAATCGCTCTCCATGCCCCAGATCGCGGCGACCACCTCGGCCTCGACACCGTGGCGGTCCTCGATCGCGCGCAGCACCGGCGCCTGCCGGGCGAAGGCCGCGCGGCCACGCGCGACCTTCTCCTCGTTCGCGGCGATCTGGAGGTAATCCTCGAGCGTGCGGGTGAACTCGGTCTGGTTCCGGTCGCGTTCGATCACCCCGGGAAGGTATCCCGCCCGCGCGAAGGCGCGCGCCCAGGTGGCGTCGGATACGCCCCGGGCGCGCGCCCGGGGGCGGAACGCGGCCACCCAGGCGTCCCACCCCGGATTGGCCACCGCGCGCATCACCTCCTCGCGCGGGGCGGGGGCGGGCGCGATGCCCGGCGTGCCCCCGCAGGCCGACAGGCCCAGCGCCCCCAATCCAAGTCCGATCTGCCGTCGGGTCATCCGCATCGTGCCGCCTCCGCCTGTATGGGGGCACATTGAATCGCGCGGAAGGCGGGGACAAGGGCTTGGAACGCAAGGCATCGCCCTCATCTGCGAGGTCATGCGCGAGAATCGCCATACCGTCACGAATATCGTCGACCGCCTGGACGGCGTGGCCGGGGACGGGCCCGTGGCGGTCGCCGATATCGTGGGCGCGTTCGGGGCCTCGGCCTTCCTGCCCGTCATGATGGTGCCGGCGCTGCTGGTGATCTCGCCGCTCTCCGGCATTCCGCTTTTTTCCAGCCTCTGCGGGCTTACCATCGCCCTCGTGGCGGGACAGATGCTGGCGGGCCGACGCCGGTTATGGCTGCCGCAGGTGCTGCAGCGCCGGCGGATCGAGGGGGCGCGGCTCCATGACGGGGCGCGCCGGCTGCGCCGCCTGGCCGACTGGATCGACCGCCACGCCCATGGGCGGCTGCCCGCGCTGGTCGGGCGGGGGGCCAACGTCCCCGTCCTGCTCGCCTGCCTGCTCGCCGGGCTGTCGATGCCGTTCCTGGAGGTGGTGCCGTTCTCCTCCTCCGTCCTGGGGCTGGCGGTGCTGCTGTTCTGCACCGGCCTGCTGTCGGGGGACGGGCTGTTCGTCATCGCGGGCCTCGTGGTCCTCTGCGTCGCGCTCGCCATTCCGGTCACGGTGTTCACCGGTCTCGCCACCCTCTGATTGCGGCCTCGTGCCGCGGCGTCTACCGTCGCCGGCAAAGAGGGAGCGAGGGCGCCTATGGGACAGGTCATCACCGTGGCACAGCAGAAGGGCGGCTCGGGCAAGACGACGCTCGTGGCGAACCTGGCCGTGGCCCTGGTTCAGGAGGGGCGGTCGGTCGCGCTCCTCGACACCGACCCGCAAGGCTCGCTCGGCCGGTGGTTCATGACCCGGATCGAGTCGGGTGAGCCGGACATGGAATTCTCCACCGCCTCGGCCTGGGGCGTGGGCTACGAGATGAAGAAGCTTGCCCGGTCCTGCGACGTGGTGCTGGTCGATACGCCGCCCAAGGTGGATTCCGACCTTCGCCCGGCGCTGCGCGAAAGCGACATCGTGCTGGTGCCGGTCGCCACCAGCGCCGTGGACGTGTGGGCGCTGGATTCGATCCTGGACCTGACGGAGCGCGTCGGAGTGCCCGCGATGGTGGTGCTCAACCGCTACAAGGCCGGAACGCATGTCTCGGAGGAGGTCGAGGGGATGCTGGCCGAGCGCGAGGTGCGCCGCGCCGCCACGGTGCTGGGCAACCGCGTCGTCTATGCCGAGGCATTGGGACAGGGCAGGGGCGTGCTGGAAAAGGGCCGCGGGGCCTGGACCGCCGAGGTGGAGGCGCTGAGGGACGAGGTGATGTCGGCGCTCTAGCTGCGCCGCCAGAGGGTCGTCGACGCCGCGACGCTGGCCGAGACGGCATAGGCGCACAGGCAGGCCAGAACGCCGAAATTGCCCAGGAAGACCGCCACGACCGCCAGCGGCAGGGCGAGCACGAGGGACGCGAGGAACAGAATCATCATCATGCCATCTCTCCTGAGGCGATAAAGCCACGGTTGTGCGGTCCTGCAAAGCGAAGAATTGACGAACCGCCGAGATTGTGGATCGCGGGTTCGGAGCGGGCCCCGCGCCGATATGCCTTGCAGGTCGGATCCGGCCGCAGCGCAGATCGGCCTCTTCGGAGGGTGGCATGCCGGGAGGGCTGCGCCCCGCAGCGCGGTACGCGCGTTTCGCGCGGGGCGCGCCGCACGCATGGCCCGGGAATGCGGGGGGCGCCGGGTCGAGGTGGCCAGCAAGCGGCGCCAGCCCCCCACACCTCTGCATGGGGCAGGTCGCGCTTACCCGACCGCACGCCGTCGCGCCCGGGCAAACGGTCTGGACATCTGCGGAGATCGAGGGTAGGAAAGGGGTGCAAGCTACACCGTCGATACCCTGTACTTTCCTAACGGACCTGCAGCGCTTTCGAACCGGGCACACTTTGCCAGACTGTTGCACTTCCGCGAACAGGACATGACTACAGGAGATCTCACGATGGCCACCGGCACCGTGAAATGGTTCAACCCCACCAAAGGCTTCGGCTTCATCCAGCCCGATTCGGGCGGCAAGGACGTGTTCGTCCACATCTCGGCTGTCGAGCGCGCCGGCCTGACCGGCCTCGCCGACAACCAGAAGGTGCAGTACGAGCTGCAATCCGGCCGCGACGGCCGTGAATCCGCCGGAAACCTGGAACTGGTGTGATCCCATCGGCGGGCTCGGCCCGCCGGATGCGACGGATCGAGGGCGCCTGCGGGCGCCCTTTTTCATGCGCGCCGCCCGGCCGGCCGGCGAGGCAGGACGATGGATGCAGGGCGGGACTGGACCATTCCGATCCGCCGTGAAAGGGAGCCTTCGTTGCCACGAAGGAGGTTCCATGAAGGCAGTGACGGTCGCTATCCTCGTCGCCTGCTCCGGCAGCACGGCCATGGCGGGAACGCTCGGCATCGACTGGATCGGCGGCCCGACACAGGTCGTGGATTACCAATATTCCATGGCGCCGGAGATCTACACGGTGGCGCCGGTCAGCCGGCAATTCCTGTTCGAGGTGTCGGACCTGCACGAGCCGGTGTTCGATTTCGCCTTCGACGCCCCCTTGTGGAGGTTCAGCGGAGCGAGCGTCGTCAACCCGTACGACGCGACGCTGCTCTCGCGCCCCGACGGTCATCTGGGCGGGTATGACGACATTTCCTACGCGATCCGCGTCCGGCCGGGATCGGTCGAGTTGCGCGGATACCTCGCCGATCACGACGATATCCTGACCCTGACGCCGACGCGCGTCGTCGAGGACGACAACCGGGGCATGCGGATCGAACGCAGCAGCGGGTACTGGAGCGCGTCCTACATTCCCGACGACATCTCGGACGGGAGGCCGTTCACCGTCGCGCCCGAAAGTCCCGCTCCGGTCCCCGCACCGGCCGCGATGCCGCTGCTGCTCGCGGGCCTGATGGCGTTCGGCGGCATTGCCGGGCGGCGGCGGCGGGCGGCGCGCGACACCGCATGAGCGGCCGGCCGCCCAGACCGCCGGCGAGATACGTGGAACGCGCGCCGCCGGCATGACGTTGGATGTGCCAGAGGCGGCGGAAGTCGCCGCCCAGTCAGGGAGACACGCCATGAATATCGGCAGCATCGTTCGCCGCGCCGTTTCGGCATTCGGCAAGTCCAAGACACGCGGCCCCGGCAAGGTGGGATCGACCGGACCCCGCCCCACGGGCACCCGGTCCAGCCCCAAGGCCGACCTCGCCAAGAGCGCGGCCCGGGTGGCGAAGAAGAAGCTTTGACACCCGCAAGGGAAGGTGGGGGCGATCCATGATCCGCCATCTTCCACGCGGGTTCGACGCGGGGGCGGGCGGGTTCCGCCCCCGGTCCGATTCCGTTCGAATCTGATCTGGCCGATCAAACGGGGCTGAGGACGACAAAGCCCCGGGCGCAGGTGTGTTGCGCGCCGACGGGTCCGGTACCATTCCGCTTGGTCCACACACGGCGAAGTACCGCGACGCGCCCGTTTGCCGTGACGGAGGGGCGATCGCGCATCGATCGCCCCGGAGCTTTCAGCGCGTGAATTTCTTGTGCTTCACCCGCGTCGGGCGCACGGCCTCTTCCCCCAAGCGGCGCTTCTTGTCCTCCTCGTAGGCAGCGAAGTTGCCCTCGAACCATTCCACGTGGGCATCGCCCTCGAAGGCCAGCATGTGGGTGCAGAGCCGGTCGAGGAAGAAGCGGTCGTGCGAGATGATGACCGCGCAGCCGGCGAAATCCTCAAGCGCATCCTCGAGAGCGCGGAGCGTCTCCACGTCGAGGTCGTTGGTCGGCTCGTCGAGCAGCAGGACGTTGCCGCCGGACTTCAGGAGCTTGGCCAGGTGAACGCGATTACGTTCGCCCCCCGATGACAGGCCGACCTTCTGCTGCTGGGCACCACCCTTGAAATTGAAGGCGCCGCAATAGGCGCGGGAGTTCATCTGCGCGTCGCCGAGATCGATCACCTCGGCCCCGCCGGAGATCTCCTCCCACACGGTGTTCTCGGGGTTGAGGGCGTCGCGGGACTGGTCGACATAGGAGAGGTCCACCGTGTCGCCCCAGTCGATCCGGCCCTGGTCGGGCTCGTCCTGCCCCGTGAGGCAGCGGAAGAGGGAGGTCTTGCCGGCACCGTTGGGGCCGATCACGCCCACGATCCCGCCGGGGGGAAGCTGGAACGAGAGGTTGTCGATCAGCAGGTGGTCGCCCTTGACCAGGCGCAGGTCCTCGACCTCCAGCACCTTGTTGCCCAAGCGCTCGCCGTTGGGAATGACGATCTGGGCCTTCCCGACGCGCTCGCGCTCGGATTGGTTCGCAAGCTTCTCGTAAGCGGAGATCCGCGCCTTCGACTTCGCCTGGCGCGCCTTGGCGCCCTGACGGATCCAGTCGAGCTCCCGGCTGAGCGTGCGTTGCTTGGCCTTGTCCTCGCGCGCCTCCTGCTCCAGCCGCTTCGCCTTCTGATCGAGCCAGTCCGAATAATTGCCCTCGTAGGGGATACCGCGACCGCGCTCGATCTCGAGGATCCAGCCGGTGATCTCGTCGAGGAAGTAACGGTCGTGGGTGACGATCAGGATCGTGCCCTTGTACCCGATCAGGTGGGACTGGAGCCAGGCGATGGTCTCCGCATCGAGGTGGTTCGTCGGCTCGTCGAGAAGCAGCATGTCGGGCTGCTCGAGCAGCAGTCGGCAGAGCGCGACCCGGCGTCGCTCGCCGCCCGAGAGCGTGTCGACGGGGGCGTCGTCGGGCGGGCAGCGCAGGGCCTCCATGGCGATGTCGATCTGGCTGTCGAGATCCCAGAGATTCTCGCTGTCGATCTCGTCCTGGAGGGTGGCCATCTCCTCGGCCGTATCGTCGGAATAGTTCATCGCCAGCTCATTGAAGCGGTCGAGCTTGGCCTGCTTGCCCGCGACGCCCTGCATGACGTTGCCGCGCACGTCGAGCGCGTCGTCCAGTTCCGGCTCCTGGGCGAGGTAGCCGACGCGGGCGCCCTCGGCATGCCAGGCCTCGCCGGTGAAGTCCTTGTCCATCCCGGCCATGATCTTGAGCAGGGTGGACTTGCCCGCGCCGTTGACGCCGACGACGCCGATCTTCACGCCGGGAAGGAAGTTCAGCTTGATGTTCTCGAACAGCTTCTTGCCGCCGGGGATCGTCTTGGAGACGCCATCCATGTGATAGACGAACTGGTAATTTGCCATGGTGCTGTGTTTCTTCGATCTGCTGGGAGAAGGGAGGATTCTTGGCGAGGGCACTGGCGCCGGGTGACATCGACGCCGGACCCGTCACCTGGGGTTAGGCATCCAGCCCTGATTTTCGCACGGCCGGTGCCGGCGAGGCTGAATGGCCGTTCATGGAAGACGGATCGGCCGGCCGTCCGGACCGTGTTGCGCGCGAGGGGGCATGCGGGGCGTCGTCGTCTGACCGGGGGTGGCACGGGTCGGTCCGATGGGCGCGCCGGTCTTCGTCAAGGTCATCCTGGGCATCATGTGGCGCCTTTCCTCGTGGGACCGTTCCAAGGCTCGGTGCTGCGTCCGGGCGCGGTCCGATTCGCTCCTGCCTGCGCGCGTCCGGCGGCGCGCGGACGCCGGGCCGGAATCGCGGGGGTCCGATTCTCGTAAGTGTGTCCGATGTCCTTAGGACATTCGCGCCTGAGCTGGAAGGCGGTCAGAACCGCCAGCGCAGGCCCAGCACGTTGGCATTCGTCGTATCGCCCAGGCGCCCGAGCGCCGGCAAGCCGATATTGACGCCGCCGGAGCGGTGCTGAACGCGGTAGACGAGCTCGATGCCGGGATGGCGGGCGGACGAGACGGCGATTTCCGGCGCCATGAAGTAGAGGAGCGCGGCCTCTCCATCCGCCTCGATCTCGCGCGTCCGCTCGAGCCCGTGCGATTCGGTGACGGCGGAATAGCCCACGGTCAGGGCCGGATGCAGGCGGATCGGACCGACCGCGATCCCGTCATGGCGGATCGCGGGACCGGCCCAGATCTCGGCCGAGCTGCCGGAGGGACCGTACCGATCGCCGTCGTGCCGCAGCGCGATCCCCGCCTCGAACCCCGCGCTGAACCCCCAGGGCAGACGCAGCGGCATATCGGCGAGCGCGGCTCCGATCTGCACCTGGTGGCCCGAATGGGCCGCAAAGGGCAGCGCATCCTCCTGCCAGACGTGACCCTCCACGCTTTCCCCGCCGAAGACGAGAAGGGAGGCCGTCCCGTCCTCGCCCCGCGCCGACGGCGCGGAGAGCAGAGCGGCCGCCGCCAGGGCGGCAGGGACATGGCGCAGCACCATGCCGGACCCTTTCCGTACGTGACCCGTCAAACGCAGGGGAGCGCGACCGGCGGGGCCGTGTCAACGCGCGCTCGTCCGGGGCCGGGATTCGCGCCGGGACCGTGGCGCCGATCCGACCCCGCGTTCCCGCCCGGGCACCGAGCGGTCGTCCGTGTCACAGGATCTCGTCCTCGTCGAACATCGGATCGGCCTCCAGGTCGGCGGCGAGCTGGCTCAGCCGATCCTCGGCATCGTCCACGGGCACGTCGGCGAGGTGATAGACGGCGTCGCCCTCGTTGACGACGGGCATGGTGGCGCGGCCCATCAGGACGCCCGCCGCCGGCGCCCGGATCTCGGCCTCGGCGGTCCCGAAGGGGCTGGCGACGATGGCCAGAAGCTGCCCGTCCGCGACATGCTCGCCCACGTCGCGGAACAGCCGCAACAGGCCGGAGGCCGGCGCGCGCACCCAGGCCGATCCGTTGACCACGACGGGCTGGGCCTCGCGTTTCGGCAGGCCCTTGGCCGGGATCATCTTCATCGCGCGCATGACCCGCAGGATCCCCGAGGCGCCGATCCGCGCCGACATCTCGTCGAAGCGCAACGCCTCGCCGGCCTCGTAGAGCAGCACGTCGCAGCCCGCGTTCCGGGCCGCCTCGCGCATCGAGCCCTCGCGCAGGCGGGCGCGGATCACCAGGGGCGCGCCGAAGGCGCGGGCGAGGTCCAGCGTCTCGCGGCTGGAGGCGGAGACGCGGATCTGGGGCAGGTTGGTCCGGTGCAGCGCCGCCGAATGCAGGTCGATCCCCAGGTCGGACCGGGCGGCGATCTCGGTCATGAAGATGTTGGCGAGGCGGGAGGCGAGGGAGCCGCGCTCCGATCCCGGAAAGCAGCGGTTGAGGTCGCGCCGGTCGGGCAGGTAGCGGGACTGGTTCAGGAACCCGAACGTGTTGACGATGGGCACGACCAGGAGCGTGCCCCGGAGCGAGGCCAGCTGCGGCGCCTGCATCAGGCGCCGGCAGACCTCGACCCCGATGATCTCGTCGCCGTGGATCGCGGCCGAGACGAACAGGGTGGGGCCGGGTCGGCGCCCGTGGAACACCCGGACGGACATGGTGGCCGGGGTGTGATCGGTCAGGACCGAGATCGGCAGGTCGACGGTCTCGGCCTCGCCCGCCGCGATGCGCCGTCCGCCGAAGGAGAACGGCTCAACCGTCATCGTCGGGCGGTCCGAGGCTCTGGCGGATCCGCAGAAGGCGGATGCGGTCGACATAGGCCGCGCGCAGGCAGGCCACGTCCGCTCCGCAGGCATCCCGGTCGGACCGGAGCCAGGCATCCTGCCGCGTATCGGCCGAGCGCAGGCTGCCATAGATCTCGGCCAGCCGCCGGTCGAGGCGGGCGAGCTCGTCGGTGCCGCAGATCGTGCGTTCTGCGGCGTTGAGCGGCCCCGCCCCGCACCACGGGCGCAAGTCCTGGGCCGCCGCGGGGAAGGCCAGGACGAACAGTGCCACAAGGGCGAAAGCCGGGACCGTCATCGATCAGGTATCGTGGGTGTAGCGGGCGGGGACGAAGGCGAAGCCCTCGGCGGCCCGCTCGATCCAGCCGATGCCGGGGAACCCGATATGGCTGCCGGCGATCAGCGTCCGGTCGGCCGATACGCGGTCGAGCATCCGCGCCCGCGTGTCGCGGGCCTGGTCGATATCTACGTCGAAGCCGGTGCCCACGTCGGGCCGGGCGAGCTGGACCGGGGCGATATGGACGATGTCGGTCCAGATCAGAAGGGTCTGGTCGCCGTCGGCGATCTCCAGCCCCGAATGGCCGGGCGTGTGCCCGGGCAGGGGAAGGGAGCGCAGGCCGGGGGCGATGTCGGTCTCGCCTTCGAACGTCTCGACCCGGTCGCCATAGGTCGAGAGCACGGCGGTGGCGGTGTCGTCGGACCCCTCGAAATGCGCGCGGTCGGCGGCATGGACCCGGAGCGTGGCCCGGGGGAAGGCGGCCTCTCCGTCCGCAAGGAGGCCCGCCACGTGGTCGGCATGCATATGCGTGACATAGACGGTGTCGATGTCGTCGGGGGCAAAGCCCGCGGCGCCGAGATTCGCCATCACGCGGCCGGTTTCGGGGCCCATGTTCCCCGCCACGCCGGCATCGACCAGGATCGTGCGGTCGCCCGTCTCGACGACGAAGGCGTTCAGGCCCGAGCGCCACGTCTCGGGATCGGCGTGGCGGTCGCGTAGGATGCGCCCGTAATCCGCGCGCTCGATGCCCTGTAGGTTGTCGTGGCCGAGGGGCAGCGGCCCGTCGGACAGGGCGGTGACGCGGATGCCGCCCACGTGGCGGCGCTGGGCGTCGGGAAGTCGGGTCATTCCGGTATCCTTCAGGTCTGGTAGGGGTAGGGCGCGGCGACCAGGCGGTAGCCGCCGCCGTCCCGCTTCACGTGGCCGAGCCCAGGAAAGTCGATATGCGATCCGGCGATCATCGTCCGGTCCGCGACGACCTGGTCGAGGATCCGCTCGCGCGTGCGCGCCGCCGCGTCGGGCTCCACGTCGAAGCCGATCGTCACCGCCGGCCGGGCGAATTGCACCGGCAGGACATGCACGATGTCCGCCCAGATCAGCAGGCTCTGATCTCCCGACGCGACGCGGTAGCCGGTATGGCCGGGCGTATGGCCCGGCAGCGGCACCGCCGTCAGGGTGGATGTCACCTCCGCCTCGCCAGAGATCGGGTCGAGCCGGTCGCCGTAGCGGTCGAGCACCGTGCGGGCCGTCCGGAAGAACGGTTCGGTGGCCTCGGTCATGTTGGCGTCGTCCGTCCAGTAGGCCCGCTCAGCCTCGGGTACGACCAGCTCGGCCTCCGGGAACGCCGCCTCCCCGTCGAGGAGGGCGCCGCCGACATGGTCGGGATGGAGGTGGGTGGCGACGAGGCGCGTCACCTCCCCCGGATCGACCCCCGCCGCGCGCAGGTTGTCGGCCAGGCGGCCCAGCCCGTCGCCCATGGTGCTGCCGGCCCCGGCATCGACGAGCGTGACCTCGCCGCCCGGCGCCTCGATCAGCCATCCGTTGACGGGGGCGCGGAACGCCTGGGGATCGCGGAACTGCTCCTCCATCAGGGTGGCGTAGCCCGCGGCGTCGATCCCCTGGAGCGCCTCGGGGCCGATAGGGATGCTGCCGTCCAGGAGGGCCGTCACCCGCACCTCGCCCACGGCGAAGCGCTGGGCGTCGGCCAGCGGGGCGGGGTCGGGCGCGCCCGACTGGGCCCTGGCCCCGGCGGGCAGGAGCGGCAGCGCCGCCCCGGCCGACAGCAGTTGACGGCGGTTCATCATGTGGTGTCCCCTCCGCAGGATCGCGTCGATCCGCCAGATAGGGCGGTCGCGCCCGGTGTCAGGGGAAGGCCCATGTTCAGCCACGTCACGGTGGGCGCCGACGACCTTGAGGCGGCGGGCCGGTTCTGGGATGCGGTGCTCTCGCCCCTGGGATCGCGGCGGCGGGCGGTCGAGCCCGATGGCGGGCCCGACGCCCTGTGCTGGGTCGGCGCGCGCGCGCCCTATCCCCGCTTCTACGTCTATCGCCCCTTCGACGGGCGTCCGGCGCGCGCGGGAAACGGGGCGATGCTGTCCTTCATCGCCCCGTCGCGCGCCGCGGTCCGCACCGCCTGGCAGGCGGGCTGCGCGGCGGGGGGCATGTCGGAGGGCGCGCCGGGCCTGCGGGTGCGGTACGGCCCGGACTATTTCGGGGCCTATCTGCGCGATCCCGCGGGCAACAAGCTCTGCCTCGTGCATCGCCCCGCGCTGGAGCCGTTCGGCGCATGAGCGCCCTGCACGAAATGATGGCCCGCCACGCGCAGCACGGGCGGGTGACGTGGATCGGTCGGCGGCCGGCGCGGCGGGCCCCGGTCGAGCCGCTCGCCCGCGCCCGGATCGCGGCGGACGGGCTCGAGGGCGATCACGGGCGGGCGGGAAAGCGGGCGGTCACGCTCTTCCAGGCGGAGCACCTGGCGGTGATCGCGGCGCTTCTGGGGCGGCCGAGCGTGCGGCCCGAGGATCTGCGCCGCAATTTGGGGGTGGCGGGCCTGAACCTCGCGGCGCTGCGCGGGGCGGAGCTGCGGATCGGCACGGCGCGCCTGCGGGTGGAGGGGCCGTGCCCGCCCTGCTCGCGCATGGAAGAGGCGTTCGGGCCGGGCGGCTACAGCGCCGTGCGCGGCCATGGCGGCTGGTACGCCTCGGTGCTGGAGGCGGGCGCGGTCGCGCTGGACGATCGCGTCCGGCCCCCGGACGGACAGGGCCCGCCCCCCGGTGGGGAGGCGGGCCCTGTCGCGGATCGGGCCGTCGATCAGGCGGCTTCGGCCGCTCCGGCGAGGCGCCGCAGCACGTAGTGCAGCACGCCGCCGTTCTTGACGTAGTCGATCTCGATCCCGGTATCGATCCGGCTCTTGATCTCGATCTCCTTCGTGGTCCCGTCGGCATAGGTGATGGTGCAGGGCACCACCGCGCCCGGGCCGAAATCCTCCTCGAGCCCGTGGATCGAGAACGTCTCCTCGCCGGTCAGGCCGAGGCTCTCGCGGCCCTCGCCGTTCGTGAACTCGAAGGGCAGGACGCCCATGCCGACGAGGTTGGAGCGGTGGATCCGCTCGTAGCTCTCGGCGATGACCGCCTTGACGCCCAGGAGCGCGGTGCCCTTGGCCGCCCAGTCGCGCGACGAGCCGGCGCCGTATTGCTGCCCCGCGATCAGCACCAGCGGCGTGCCGGCCTCGACATATTCCATCGCCGCGTCGTAGATCGGCTTCTGCTCGCCGTCGGGCCCCTTGGTGAAGCCGCCCTCGACCCCGTCCAGCATCTCGTTGCGGATGCGGATATTGGCGAAGGTGCCGCGCATCATCACCTCGTGGTTGCCGCGGCGCGACCCGTAAGAGTTGAACTCGCGCGGGCTGACCTGGCGCTCCCTGAGGTACTGGCCGGCAGGCGAGGCCTCCTTGAAGGACCCGGCCGGGGAGATGTGGTCGGTGGTGACCATGTCGCCCAGCATCGCGAGCATCTTGGCGTTCTCGATGTTCGAGATCTTGCCGGGGGTCTTGTCCATGTCCTTGAAGAAGGGCGGTTCCTGGACGTAGGTCGAGCCGGCCGGCCAGTCGTAGGTCTTCTCGTCGGTGGTGTCGATCTCGCGCCAGCGCTCGTCCCCCTCGAAGACGTCCGCGTACTTCTCCTTGAACCGCTCCGAGGTCACGGTCTTCTCGACCAGTTCCGCGATCTCGTTCTGGCTGGGCCAGAGATCCTTGAGGAACACGTCGTTGCCGTCCTTGTCCTGGCCGAGCGGCTCGGAGGTGATGTCGACATTCATGTCGCCCACCAGAGCATAGGCCACGACCAGCGGCGGCGAGGCGAGGTAGTTGGCGCGCACGTCGGGGCTGATCCGGCCCTCGAAGTTGCGGTTGCCCGACAGGACCGAGCACGCGATCAGGTCGTTCTCGGAGATCGCGGTGCTGAGCTCCTCGGGGATCGGCCCGGAATTGCCGATGCAGGTGGTGCAGCCATAGCCCACGAGGTGGAAGCCGATCGCGTCCAGATCGTCCTGCAGGCCCGTCTCCTCGAGGTAGGAGGACACGACCTGCGAGCCGGGCGCGAGCGAGGTCTTGACCCAGGGCTTGCGGTCGAGGCCGAGTTCGCGCGCCTTCCGCGCGATCAGGCCGGCGCCGATCATCACGTAGGGGTTCGACGTGTTCGTGCACGAGGTGATCGAGGCGATGACGATGGAGCCGTCATGCAGCTCGACCGTCTTCTCCTCGCCGTCGATATCCTCCATCGTGACGCGGGCGCGCTTGTGGTTGCCCTTGTCGCCGGGGATCTCCTTGGGGGCGGGCTGGCCGCCCTCGGCCGTCCAGCGCGTCGCCTCGGACTCGCCGGTGGAGCCGCCCTTGCGCTGATCCTCGATATAGGCGTGGAAGGTCTTCGCCGCGGCGTCGAGGTCGATGTGCTGCTGGGGGTGCTTCGGCCCCGAGATGGCGGGCTTCACCGTCGCCATGTCGAGTTCCAGCGTGTCGGAGAAGATCGGCTCCTCGCCGGGCTTGCGCCACAGGCCCTGCTCCTTGGCATAGGCCTCGACCAGCTTGATGGTGGCCTCGTCGCGACCCGTCTGGGCGAGATAGCGCAGCGTCTCGTCGTCGATGGGGAAGAAGGCGCAGGTGCCGCCGAATTCGGGGCTCATGTTGCCGATCGTGGCCCGGTTGGCCAGCGGCACGTTGTCGAGCCCGTCGCCGTAGAATTCCACGAATTTCTGCACCACGCCCTTCTCGCGCAGCATCTCGCAGACCTTCAGCACCAGGTCGGTGGCGGTCGTGCCCTCGGGCATGGCGCCGGTCAGCTTGAAGCCGACGACCTCGGGGATCAGCATCGAGACGGGCTGTCCCAGCATCGCGGCCTCGGCCTCGATGCCGCCGACGCCCCAGCCGAGCACGCCCAGGCCGTTGATCATCGTGGTGTGGCTGTCGGTGCCCACCAGCGTGTCGGGATAGGCGACGAGGTCGCCGTTCTGGTCCTCGTCCTGCCACACCGCGCGGCCCAGATATTCGAGGTTCACCTGGTGGCAGATGCCGGTGCCCGGCGGCACGACGCGGAAGTTCTGGAACGCCTTCTGACCCCATTTGAGGAAGGTATAGCGTTCGATGTTGCGCTCGTATTCCCGCTCCACGTTGTGCTGGAAGGCACGGGGATTGCCGAATTCGTCGATCATCACCGAATGGTCGATCACCAGATCGACGGGGTTGAGCGGGTTGATCTTCTGCGCGTCGCCGGCCAGTGCCTCGATCCCGTCGCGCATCGCGGCGAGGTCGACCACCGCGGGCACGCCGGTGAAATCCTGCATGAGGACGCGGGCCGGGCGATAGCCGATCTCGTGCTCGACCTTGCCGCCGTTCTGCGCCCAGGTGGCGAAGGCCTTCACGTCCTCGACGGTGGTGGTCTCGCCGTCCTCGAACCTCAGGATGTTCTCCACCAGGGCCTTCAGCGACTTGGGCAGGTCGGAGAAATCGCCCAGGCCGGCATCCTTCGCGGCGTCGAGGGAATAATAGCCGTAGCTGGTCCCGTCCACGTCCAGGGTGCGGCGCGTGTTGCTGCTGTCGTGTCCAACCTCGATGGGCATGGCTGTCTCCTTGTCCTGGCGGATCGTCAGAAAATGGCTGCGGGTCTCTGTGTTACGTAGCGAGCCCCTAGAGCGTTTCCAATCGGTATGCAACAGTATGCAAAGCCGGGGGCGGTGTCCTACAATCTATCGCAAAACCTTGATTGGCACGGTCCGGTGGGCCGGTCTAGACCTGCCCGGCAGCAGGCCGTTCCGGAGACCCCCCATGTCCTTCCCCGCTACATCGCTCCTGACCGCTGCCGTGACGGCGCTGGCCGTATCGGGGGCGGGGGCGAGGGCGGACGAGGACCAGCCGGTGGTGGTGGAACTCTTCACCTCGCAGGGCTGCGCGTCCTGCCCGCCGGCCGACGCGCTGATGGCGGAACTCGCCAAGAAGGAGGACGTCCTGCCGCTGGCGCTCCACGTCGATTACTGGGATTACATCGGCTGGCCGGACCGCTTCGCCGACCCCGCCTTCACCCACCGCCAGAAGGCCTATGCCAAGGCGGCGGGAGAGCGGATGATCTATACCCCGCAGATGATCGTCGGCGGGTCGGACCGCGTCATCGGCAGCCGCGCGATGCAGGTCGCCGACCTGATCCAGGCCCACCGCGAGACGCCGCACCCCGTCGACGTGGATCTGCACCGGACCGACCGGGGGCTCCGCGTCGAGGCCACGGCGCAGGCGGGCACGCCGGGGGAGATGCTGATCCAGCTCGTCACCTACACGCCGCATGAGCGGGTGGAGATCAACGGCGGCGAGAATGCCGGGGCGGTGATGAACTACGTCAACATCGTCCGCGACTGGACGGTGATCGGCCATTGGGACGGCCGGGGCACCTGGACGAGCGAGGTCCCCCCGGTGGAGGGGCCGGGCGCGATCCTGGTCCAGCAGCCCGGGCCCGGCGCCATCCTGGGCGCGGCGCGGATCGACTGACGCTCAGGCGCGGGCGCGGCGCCGCTTCTTCTGGCGCTCCGGCTTCCACCGGCGGTGGATCCAGAACCATTGATCCATATGCGCGCGGACCACCTCCTCCAGCCGGTCGGTGATCTCCTGCGTCATCTCGACGGCGTCGCGGTGGGCCACCGGCGCCTCGAGGACCACGTCGAAATCGAGCCCGTTCTCGCGCCGGATCCCGTAGCACGGGATCACCGTCGCACCGTGTTTCAGCGCCCAGGCGCAGGCCGCGGTGGAGGTCGGCGCGGGGCGGCCGAAGAAGGTGATGTCGGCGCCCTTGCTGGAATAGACATCGGTGAGGATGCCGACCATGCCGCCGGTGGCCAGGTGGCGGACGTATTTCACGATCCCCTGCCGGGACCGGGGATAGAGCGGGGTCCCGATCTCGGACAGGGCGCGGACGTAATGCGCGTTGAACCGGGGGTTGTTCATCGGCCGGTAGAGCGCCGCCAGCTCGTAGCCGCGGGGCACGAGCGTGGCGCGCAGGGCGTCGAAATTGCCCAGATGCGCGGTCACGAGCACCACCGGACGGCCCGCCGCCCGCGCCTCGGCCAGCACCTCGACGCCCGGGCCGCGCAGCGCGGTCCCCGCGAGGTGCGCCTTGAACTCGGCCCCCGAATAAATCTCGATCAGCGTGCGTCCGACATTGTCGGGCACCTCGCGGACCAGGCGCTCGACCTCGGCGGCATCCAGGTCCGGGCGGGCATGGGCGAGGTTCTCGCGGATCCGCGCGCGCCACCCGGCCAGCGGCGCGACGACGCGGCTCGCGAGCCACCCCATCAGGGGCACCCGCCGGCGATAGGGCAGCGCCTGGACGAGCGAGAGCGTGCCGCGCATCGCCATGTCCTGTACCGCGTCGACGAAGTCGGATCGGTCCTCTCTGGCCACGGACGGGTTCCCCTTGCGTGCCTGCCGCTCTCTACTAGCGGGGGCAGGTGATCACAAGATCAGCCGGCGAGCCGGATATCGCCGCCGTCGGCCATGGCGCGCACCGCGCGGACGACGGCGATCTGCGCCGCCTCGGCGGCCTTGGGCGGGACCTCTCCCAGTTCGGCGGCGCCCTCGCGGATCGCGTCGGCGAGCCGCCCGGGCAGGTTCTCGAGCAGGAAGTCGGCCGCGGCCTTCAGTCCCGGCTCGCTTCCGGCCCCCGCGATGGCCCGGATCAGCTCGGCCTGATCGACCGAGCGGGCGATGGCGGGCACGTCGCGGTGGGCCACCCGGGCGGGGATGTCCGCGAAGGTGAAGATCGCCTGCCGCACCCGCTCGGCCAGGTCCTCGTCCTCTTCCGCCAGCCCCGCCAGGACATCGTCGCGGGTCGGCCCGGCCGAGACATCGAGGATCGCCCCCAGCCGCTGCACCGCCGCGGAGGTGAAGGCGCGCGGCGGCTCGGCCCGCAGCTCGGCGGCCAGCGCCAGGCCGATCCGCGCGACGATGGAGGGGGCCACGTCCGCGGTCTCGCTGACCGCGAGGGTCAGGCGCCGCGCCTCGGGGCCGGGCAGGGCGTTCAGAAGGTCCGCGGCCTTGGCCACGGGCAGTTTCGACAGGATCACGGCGCCGATCTCGGAGCTTTCGCGCTGCAGGATCTCGGACAGGCGCTGGTTCGAGAAATCCGCGATCGCGTCCCAGGGATCGTCGGCCCAGAGCTGGCCCGATTGCGCGCGCAGACGCGCCGCGAGGTCCGGATTGATCGCCCCCTCCAGAACCTGCAGCGCCCCGTCCAGCCCGCCGGGAAAGCTGAGCCCGATCGAGTCGAGCTCGGTGGCGAATTCCTCGACCACCGCGCGAAGCGTGTCGCGGTCGATGAAGGACATGCCGGCGATCTGGGTGGTCAGTTCCGCCTGCAGCGTCTCGGGCAGGTTGCGGATCGGCAGGGTGGCGCCTTCGGCCAGCAGCAGGCGGACGACGATGGCGGCCTTCTGCCGCTGGCTCAGGGGCGTGCGGCCCCGCTGGCGCAGAGGCGGCGCGGCCTTCGGCTCCGAATCGCTCCGCGTCGCCAGTTCCGTCGCCATGTCAGCCCCCGTGTTCGTTCCGTCTCGGGGGCGACCCTAAGGCGCGGGCCGTTAATGTCCGGTTGCCCGGCGGCGGCGCATCACCCGGTCGTCGGCACGCAGCGCTGCTGGTCGGCGTCGTAGATCGTGCCGTCGGAACAGGACATGGCGGTCCGGTCGTGCCCGCAGGCGGCGAAGGCCGCGGCCGGGGCGAGCGTCAGGACGAGGCAGGTCAGCAACGTTCTCATCATCCGTCTCCCTGTGCATGTGCGCCTCGATCCTAGCACGGATCGGCCCACCGGCGCGCGGTTTCGGCGCCGATGGTCGCTTTGTCGCATCGCCGGGGCCGCGCTCAGCCCTCGCCGAAGACGCGGGCAAAGATCGTGTCGACCTGCGCGGTGTGATAGGCGAGGTCGAACTTCTCGGCGATCTGGTCGCGGGACAGGATCGCCGTGACCTCGGGATCGGCTTCCAGCTCGGTCTGGAAGTCGCTGTCGTCGGTCCACACCTTCATCGCGTTGCGCTGCACCATGGCATAGGCGTCCTCGCGGCTGGCGCCGGCCTGGGTCAGCGCCAGCAGCACGCGCTGCGACATGACGAGGCCGCGATAGCGGTGCAGGTTCTCCAGCATCCGGTCGGGATAGACGACGAGGTTGTCGATCAGCCCGGTCAGGCGCGCCAGCGCGAAATCGAGCGTCACGGTGGCGTCGGGGCCGATATTGCGCTCCACGCTCGAATGGGAGATGTCGCGCTCGTGCCAGAGCGCCACGTTCTCCATCGCCGGGATCACGGCCATGCGGACGAGCCGCGCGAGCCCGGTCAGGTTCTCCGACAGGACGGGATTGCGCTTGTGCGGCATGGCCGAGGAGCCCTTCTGCCCCTTGGAGAAGAATTCCTCCAGCTCGCGGACCTCGGTGCGCTGGCCGTGCCGGATCTCGACCGCGATGTTCTCGATGGAGCTGGCGACCACGCCCAGCGTCGCGAAGAAGGCGGCGTGGCGGTCGCGCGGGATCACCTGGGTCGAGATCGGCTCGGGCACCAGGCCCATCCGGTCGCAGACATGCTCCTCCACCGCCGGATCGATATTGGCGAAGGTGCCGACCGCGCCCGACAGCGCGCCGGTGGCGATCTCGGCGCGGGCGTCGCGCAGGCGCGACAGGTTGCGGTCCATCTCGGCATAGAAGCGCGCGAAGGTCAGGCCCATCGTGGTGGGCTCGGCGTGGATGCCGTGCGAGCGGCCGATGCGGACGGTGTCCTTGTGCTCGTAGGCGCGCCGCTTCAGCGCGGCGAGGAGCGCCTCCATGTCGGCGATCAGGATGTCGGCGGCACGCGTCAGCTGCACGTTGAAGCAGGTGTCGAGCACATCCGACGAGGTCATGCCCTGGTGGACGAAGCGGGCGTTCTCGGCGCCGACGATCTCGCTCAGATGGGTGAGGAAGGCGATCACGTCGTGCTTCGTCTCGGCCTCGATCTCGTCGATGCGGGCGATGTCGAACTCGGCGTCCTTCGCCGTCCAGACCGCGTCGGCGTTCTCGCGCGGGATGGTGCCCAGCTCCGCCATGGCGTCGCCGGCATGCGCCTCGATCTCGAACCAGATCCGGAACCTGGACTGTGGCGCCCAGACCGCAACCATGTCGGGGCGGGAATAGCGGGGGATCATCGGCGCTCACCTTCCTGTTATCAGGGACGATGCCGGTCCTAGACCAGCGGTTCCGGCACGGCAAGGAGGCCCAATGGGGATCGGGTTGAAGGATTTCGCCGGACGCTGGCGGCTGAACCGGCGCATCCGCGACGATCGATCGGGTCGCGACGGGCGGCTGCGCGGCATGGCGAGCTTCGCGCCGCGGGGGGCGACGCTGCTCTATCGCGAATGGGGGGAGCTGACGATGGGGGGCGTGGCGATGGCGGCCGAGCAATCCCATTTCTGGCGCCAGGAGGGAACGCGGATCTGCGTCGTGTTCAACGACGGACGGCCGTTCCACTGTTTCGAGCCGGGGGTCGCGACCCCGTCGGCGCGTCACGATTGCGCGCCCGACATCTACGACGTGTCCTACGACCTCGGCGGCTGGCCGGAATGGCGGGCCGAATGGCGGGTGCGCGGGCCGCGCAAGGATTACGTGATGACGAGCGCGTACATGCCGGCCGACTGATCGCGGCCGGCCCGCGGGCCGCTCACGACCCGTAGACGTGGCGCGCAGCGATGCTCTCGGCCCGGTCCGGGTCGAGGCCCAGGCGCTGCGCCTGGGCATCGGACATCCGGGCGATGTCGCGGCGCAGTTCGACATAGCGGGCGCGGTCGCGCATCGCTTGCATGAAGTATCCCATGGTTTCCTCCTGTGTGGTGAGGGTTTCGGTGATCAGCAGCCGTAGACGGCGCGGCTGGCGTAATCGGCGGCACGGGCGGGATCGATGCCGAGGTCGCGGGCGACATGGGGCGGCATCTGCGCGATCGCGCGCCGGGTGCGGACATAGGCGGAGTGATCGTGGAAGAGTTGCGTGAGGCGGCGCATGGTGGTCGGTCCTTCGTCTGCGTTCACGGAGCATCTGGCACCGTGCTGCGGTGCAGAGAAGGTACCTTCCGCCAGACCCGCCATGCAGCGCGTGCAAGGGCCAAGGGACGGCCCCCTGCCGCCCGGGACTTGATCGGCGGCGCGGCCGGGCCATCCTCCGCCCGGCATCACCCAAGGGCCGGAGCCAGACATGCTGTACCTGTTCATCCTCGCGGGATTCGTGCTGCTCATGGCGGGGGGCGAGGTTCTCGTCCGTGGCGCCGTGGCCCTGGCCGCGCGGCTGGGCGTGTCGCCGCTCCTTGTCGGGTTGACGGTGGTCGGTTTCGGCACCTCGACCCCCGAACTGGTCACCAGCCTCGACGCCGCCTTCGCCGGGGCGCCCGGGATCGCGGTCGGCAACGTGATCGGGTCGAACATCGCCAACATCCTGCTGATCCTGGGGATCGCGGCGCTGCTGATGCCGGTGGCGGTCGATCGCCGCGCGTTCCTGCGCGACGGCGGCGTGGCGCTGATCGCGGCGCTCGCGGCGGTCGCGGTCGTGCTGGCCGGGGCCCTGTCGCGCCCCGCGGGGGCGCTCCTGGTGCTGGGCCTGGGCGCCTATATCGCCGTCGCGTTCTGGCGCGACCGGGGGAGCGCCGACCCCGACGCCGCGCCGCCGCGCCACGGTCCCGCGGTCGCCGCGGCGCTGGCGCTCGGGGGCATCGCGCTGACGGTGTTCGGGGCGCGGCTCCTGGTGCAGGGGGCGACCGACCTGGCCACGGCCTGGGGCGTGCCCGAGACGGTGATCGGGCTGACGGTGGTGGCGGTGGGCACGTCGCTGCCCGAACTGGCGACGGCGGTCGTCGCCGCGATGCGGCGCCAGGGCGACATCGCCTTCGGCAACGTCGTGGGATCGAACATCTACAACATCCTGGGGATCCTGGGCGTGACGGCCCTGGTCCGGCCGATCCCGGTCCCGCCCGAGATCGCGGCGTTCGACATCTGGGTGATGCTGGCCGCGACGGTCGCGCTGACGGCGGTGGCGGTGACCGGCTGGCGCGTCACGCGCGGCGAGGGCGCGGCGCTCGTCGCGGCCTACGCGGCCTATTGCGCGGTGCTCTTCCTCGGGTGATGCGCGCCCGCGCGGTCGCGGGCGCGCGGGCGATCAGAGGCGGCCCATGGCGACGGCGGTGTCGGCCATCCGGTTCGAGAAGCCCCATTCGTTGTCGTACCACGAAAGGATCCGGCACATGGTGCCTTCCATGACCTTGGTCTGGTCCATGTGGAAGATCGACGAATGCGCGTCGTGGTTGAAGTCGCTCGACACCAGCTTGTCGTCGGTGAAGCCGAGGATGCCCTCGAGCGGGCCGCCGGCGGCGCTGCGGACGGCCTCGTTGATCTCCTCGACGCTGGTCTCGCGCGCCGCGGTGAAGGTCAGGTCCACCACCGACACGTTCGGCGTCGGCACCCGGATCGCCACCCCGTCGAGCTTGCCCTGAAGGTCGGGCAGCACGAGGCCGACCGCCTTGGCCGCGCCGGTGGAGGTCGGGATCATGTTCAGCCCCGCCGCGCGGGCGCGGTAGAGGTCCTTGTGAAGCGTGTCGAGCGTCGGCTGGTCGCCGGTATAGGAATGGATCGTGGTCATGAAGCCGCGCTCGATCCCGATCGCGTCGTTCAGGACCTTGGCCACCGGCGCGAGGCAGTTCGTCGTGCAGGACGCGTTGGAGACGACCTTGTCCTCGGCGGTCAGGCTGTCGTGGTTGACGCCATAAACGATGGTCTTGTGCGCCTCCGAGCAGGGCGCCGAGACGAGCACCCGGCCCGAGCCGTTCTCGAGATGGAGCGCGGCCTTCTCGCGGCTGGTGAAGATGCCGGTACATTCGAGCGCCACGTCGATGTCCGACCAGGGCAGTTCCTTGGGGTCCTTGATGGAGGTCACGCGGATGCGGCCCTGGCCCGCGTCGATCCAGTCCTCGCCGGAGGACACGTCCGACGGGAAGCGGCCGTGCACGGAATCGTAGCGCAACAGGTGGGCGTTGGTCTCGACCGGGCCGAGGTCGTTGATGGCCACGACCTCGATGTCGGTGCGGCCCCGCTCGACGATGCTGCGCAGGACATTGCGGCCGATTCGGCCGAAGCCGTTGATGGCGACCTTGACTGCCATGGGTATCCTCCAGAATTCGGACGGCCCCCGTGGCCGGTCCGTCGGGCAGTGTTGAAGGACAAATGACCGACAGGGTCAACCGTCGCCCATGGCGGGGGCCCGGGCGCGCAACGGCCGCCGTCCCGGTGGGGGAGCGGCGGCCGCGGAGCGGGGACCCGCGGTCCCGAGGCGTGCGGTCAGCGGCCCCAGCTTCGGACCGGGCCGCAATCCATGTGCACGAAGTTGGAGGAGGTGTAGCGCCCGACGCCGCCCGCCCGGCAGGCCGAGGCGGCGTTGAACATCTGTGCGACCGAACGGGACTGGAGCCGCAGGTCGGCGGCCTGGCCGCGCAGGTGGCGCGAATTCTTGGCCACCCCCGAGGAGCGCCGGCGCAGCATCGCGTTGGTCTCGGGGCTGCGATAGCCCGAGATCAGCATGTAGGGCTCGGTCGTGTCGAGAAGGTTGTGCGCGGCGGACATGATGTCGAGCGCGTTGGGATCGATCTGCTTGATCTGGTTGTTACGCCAATCGCGCATGAAGTGGTTGATCTCGTCGAGGGCGGACCCGACATACTTACCCTCGATCCAGTAGATGGTGTCGAGGTTCTCGCCGGTCCGGCCGTTGTACATCTTGATCCGGCGGATGTCCCCGGCGCCCCTGAGGAAGCCGAAGGCGTTGGCATAGGTCGGCGCGGCCGCGAGGCCCGTGGCCGCGAAGGCACCCAGAAGGGTCCGGCGGGTCAGCCCGCTGGTCATTTCGGTCATGTCCTGTACGTCCCGTGCTAGTCGAACTGCTCGTCTCGAAATCTCGCGTTGTCCGCGATTGTATGCCCGTTCAGGCGTCCCTCTCCTATGCCATGCCGAAGGCCGCAACGGAAGCGTTCAGCGGCCACACGCAAAAAAGTTCCATCCCACCGGCAGGTTTTCGCTTAAACGGGTCGCAACACTTCGAGAGTATCTTGTGACTTTCGAAACCGGGGCGAACACGGGCGTGACGTGGCGTCCGCAACCCCCGGGGGTGAAACGGAACCGCATCGCCCGGCATTTCACCGGGGATCGACGACAGGGGACCACGCCATGATTCCGGCCGCCGCCAAGATTGCCTGCACCGCCCTGGCCCTGGCCGCCGCGAGCCTCGGCGCGGCGCCCGCCACGGCCGAGATCACGCCCTTCGCGCTCGGCCTCGCGGCCGCGGCGGCGGATGACGACGACCTTTCCGCCTATTACCGGGACGCGGGCTACGACCCGCTCTGGGTCGGGTCCGAGGCGGACGACCGGGACCGGCGCGCGGCGCTCCTGGCCGCGCTCGGCGGCGCCGAGACGCACGGCCTGCCCGCCGGGCGCTACGACGCCGACCGGGTCCGGCGCGCGCTGCGGGACGCGGCCACGGCACGGGACCGCGCCCGGCTGGAGGTCGAGCTTTCCACCCTCTTCCTGCGCTTCGCCGCCGACCTGCAATCGGGGATTCTGGAGCCGGGCGAGGTCGTGGCCGAGATCCGGCGCGAGGCGCCGCGGCGCGACCGGCAGGCGATCCTGCGCGACTTGTCGCGCGTGCCGGCTTCGGCCTTCATGGCCGGGCTCGCTCCCGGCGGGCAGGAATATGCCCGCCTGATCGGGGCGAAGCACGACCTGGAGGCCGCGATCCGCGCCGGCGGCTGGGGCGAGCCGGTGCGGGCCTCCCGCCTGGAGCGGGGCGATACCGGCCCCGAGGTCGTGGCGCTGCGCGACCGCCTGGTGGCCATGGGCTACATGGCGCCCTCGGCGCTGCCCGAGTTCGACGCCCGGCTGGAACGGGCGGTGACGGCGTTCCAGGGCGATCACGGCCTGGCGGCGGACGGCATCGCCGGCGACCGCACCCTGCGGGAGCTGAATGCCAGCCCCGAGCGCCGGCTGGGACAGGTGCTGGTCGCGATGGAGCGGGAACGCTGGATGAACCGCGACCTGGGCGACGCCCATATCTGGGTGAACCTCACCGATTTCCACGCCCGGATCGTGGTCGGCGGCGAAACCCGGTTCCGCACCCGGTCGGTGATCGGCAAGCGCGAGCACCAGACGCCGGAATTCTCGGACACGATGGACCACATGGTCATCAACCCCTACTGGTACGTGCCCCGGTCCATCGTGGTGGAGGAATACCTGCCCGACCTGCGCCGCAACCCGCGCGCCCACGGGCAGCTGCAGATCCTCGACCGGCAGGGCCGCGTCGTCGGTCGCAACCAGAGCTTCGCCCGCTATTCCGCGCGCGACTTTCCCTATTCGATGCGCCAGGAGCCGGGGCCGTCGAACGCCCTCGGGCGGGTGAAGTTCATGTTCCCCAACCGCTACAACATCTACCTCCACGACACGCCGTCCCAGCATCTCTTCTCGGAGCCGGTGCGGGCCTTCAGCCACGGCTGCATCCGCCTCGACGAGCCGTACGATTTCGCCCGCGCGCTCCTGCGCCTCGACGGCGATGCCGATCCCGAGGGGACGTTCCGGCGCCACCTGCAATCGGGCGACAACCGGCGGGTGGACCTGTCCGACCCGTTGCCCGTGCACCTCGTCTATCGCACCGCGATGGCCAAGCCCGACGGCGGCATGGAATACCGCGACGACATCTACGGCCGCGACGCGCGCATCCTCGACGCGCTGATGACGCGGGGCGTGCGGATCCCCGGCCTCGACCGGCAACTGGCGCTTTCGACCGCGGGCGACTAGGGTCCGGCCAGATCCAAGGCCCGGAGGGGAACATGGCGGAACGCCTGAGCGACATCGCGGCGGCCCTGTCGGCCCGGCTCGAAGGGGACGGCGCGATTGCCATCACCGGCGCCGCCGAGCCGGCCGAGGCGGGGCCGGGGGACCTGGCGTTGGCGATGCAGCCCGCCTATGCCGAGCGCCTGCCCGACGGGCGCGCCCGCGCCGCGATCCTGTGGGAGGGTGCGGATTGGCGGGCGCTCGGCCTCGAGGCGGCGCTCTTCGTGCAGCGGCCGCGGCTCGCCATGGCGCACCTGACCGCCCGGCTCGATCCCGGGCCCGCGATCGCGCCGGGCATCCACCCCACCGCCGTCATCGACGACACCGCCGAGATCGGCGCCGGCGCCGCGATCGGCCCGCTGGTGGTGGTGGGGCCGGGCGCGCGGATCGGCGCGCGGGCGCGGATCGCGGCCCATGCGAGCATCGCCGAAGCGGCCGCGATCGGAGACGACGCGCTCCTCTCGGCCGGCGTGCGGATCGGGGCGCGGGTGCGGATCGGGCACCGCTTCGTGTCGCAGCCCGGCGCGGTGGTGGGCGCCGACGGCCTGTCCTTCGTCACCCCCGAGATGTCGGGCGTCGAGCGCGCGCGCGAGACGATGGGCGACCAGGGCGAGATCGTCGCGCAGGGATGGACCCGGATCCATTCCCTGGGCGCGGTCGAGATCGGCGACGACGTGGAGCTGGGCGCCAATACCTGCATCGACCGGGGCACGATCCGCGCCACGCGGATCGGCCGCGGCTGCAAGATCGACAATCTGTGCCACATCGCCCACAACGTGGTGCTGGGCGCGGATTGCCTGCTGGCCGGGCAGACCGGGATCGCGGGGTCCACGCAGATCGGCGACCGCGTGGTGTGCGGCGGCCAGACGGGGATCGCCGACAACCTGCGCGTGGGCTCGGACGTGATCCTCGGCGGCGGCTCCAAGGTGCTCTCGAACGTGGCCGGGGGCCGGGTGATGCTGGGCTACCCGGCGGTGCGGATGGACCAGCACGTGGACATGTACAAGGCGCTGCGGCGGCTGCCGCGCGTCCTGCGCGATCTCGGACCGCGCCAGAAAGCTGTTTCAAAAGACGCCGAGGGTCAGTAAATCTCCGCCGCGAACGGACAGAGGCGGCACAATGGCAGACGACGTGAAGGACAAGGTGATCCGGATCATCGCCGAGCAGGCGATGCTGGACCCTGCCGACATCTCGATGACGCAATCGCTGGAGGAGATCGGGATCGATTCCCTGGGCCTCGTCGAATCTATTTTCGCCATCGAGGAGGAGTTCGACATCCAGGTGCCCTTCAACGCCAACGAGCCCGCCAAGAGCGAGTTCGACATCTCGTCCGTGGCCTCGATCGTCGGGGCGGTCGAGGGACTCGTGGCGGCCCAGAAGGCGTGAGGCGCGTCGTCATCACCGGCGCCGGCACGATCAACGCGCTGGGCGCCTCGGTCCCCGCCACGCTCGAGGCGATGCGGGAGGGGCGGTGCGGCATCGGCCCGCTCGAGATCCGGGACATCGACCGGCTGACGGTGCAGATCGGGGCGCAGATCCGCGATTACGACGAGAGCGCGCATTTCAACCGCCAGCAGATCGCGCTCTACGACCGGTTCACCCAGTTCGCGCTGCTCTCCGCCGCCGAGGCGGTCGGCCAGTCCGGCCTCGTGTTCGAGGGCGAGCTCGCGGCGCGGGCCGGGGTGATCATGGGCACGTCGGGCGGCGGGCTGAACACCCAGGACGAGAATTACCGCGTCGTCTACGAAGAGGGCAAGAACCGCGTGCATCCCTTCGTGGTGCCCAAGCTGATGAACAACGCCGCCGCGAGCCACGTCTCGATGCAGTGGAACCTGCAAGGCCCGTCCTTCACCGTGGCCACCGCCTGCGCCTCGTCGAACCACGCGATGGGCCAGGCCTTCGCGATGATCCGCTCCGGCCTGGCCGACGCGATGGTGACGGGCGGGTCCGAGGCGATGCTGTGCTTCGGCGGCGTGAAGGCCTGGGAGGGCTTGCGCGTCATGTCGCGCGACGGATGCCGGCCGTTCTCGGCCACGCGCAACGGCATGGTCCAGGGCGAGGGCGCGGGCATGTTCGTCTTCGAGGAATACGAGCACGCGGCCGCCCGCGGGGCCGAGATCCTGGCCGAGGTGATCGGCTTTGCCATGACCTCGGACGCCGTCGACATCGTCATGCCGTCCAAGAAGGGCGCGGCGCGGGCGATCTCGGGCGCGCTGGCCGATGCGCGCATCGACCGCGAGGCGGTCGGCTACATCAACGCCCACGGCACCGGCACGGCGGCCAACGACAAGACCGAATGCGCCGCCGTCGCCGACGCGTTCGGCAAGCACGCGAACGACCTGATGATCTCCTCCACCAAGTCGATGCACGGCCACCTCATCGGCGGGACGGGGGCGGTGGAACTTCTGGCCTGCATCATGGCGCTGCGCGACGGCGTGGTGGCGCCCACGATCGGCTACGAGGAGCCCGACCCCGAATGCGCGCTGGACGTGGTTCCCAACGAGGCGCGCGAGGCGCGCGTCGAGGTCGCGTTGTCGAATGCCTTCGCCTTCGGGGGGCTGAACGCCGTGCTGGCGCTCCGCGCGGCGCCGTGATCCGCCATGTCGTCCTGTTCAGCGCCCGGCGCCGCGCGGACGTGGAGACGATCGCGCGGACCTTGCGGGGCTATTCCGAGATCCCGGGCGTGCAGGCGCTGGAGGTGGGCCTGAACCGCAAGTCCGATCCCCTCTCGGACGAGGCGGACGTGGTGCTGACCGCGCTCTTCGCCGACGACGCGGCGCTGGCGTCCTACAAGGCCCATCCGATCTATCTGGCGGGGATCGCGGCGATCCGGCCCTTGCGGGACATGCGGATCGCCGCGGATTTCGTGGTCGGGGCGGGCTGAGCGACCGCCCCGGGGCCGCAACCTACCGGGCGTTGGCCTCGGCCACGGCGTCGTAGCCGGCGGTGAAGCCCGACAGGGAGATGACGAGGTTGATCTCCTGGTCGGGGGCGGCGGCGGGCACGATCGTCAGCTGCGCCTCGGCGCCGCGGCGGAATTGCTGCACTTCCGCCTGGGTGAGGCCGATCCGCGCGAAGCAGCCCTGCTGGGCGCAGAAGTCGAACGGATAGCGCTTGGCCTGGCCGCCATCGACCGACAGGCGGATGTTGCGGGTCAGCAGCGTTTCGAGCGGCGTGATGATGGTCGACCCGGCGGCGGCCTCGCGACCCGCGGGCAGGGGGAACACGCTCATCTCGGCGACCGCGTTGCCCTCCTGGTCGCGCAGGAGCTGATAGAGCTGGCACGGATCGGTCCCGTCCTCGGTGCGCACGCAGCGCTGCTCCCAGGCGTCGAACTCGCCCTCGACATAGGTGCTGCCGGGCTGGTCGCCCTCGTTCGCGGGCTCGCCCATGCTGAGGTTGTCGGTGCCCGACGGCTCGACCAGGTCGGTCTGGGCCTCGTCCTCGGCGCCGTCCTCCTCGCCGGAGGGCGCCGCGTCGGGGGCGGTGTCGGTCTCGGCTTCGACGCCCGCGGGCGCGCTCTGCTGGGTCGATGGCTCTTCTGCGCCGTCTTCTTCCTGCGCCCAGGCCGGGCCGGAGAGGGCAAGAAGAGCGACGGCCGAGAGGGTTTTCAGTAGGTTGGGCATCGACGCGGTTCACCTGCTGTTGCTGTTCGGATCTTCCCGCGCCTTAGCAGGTCGGATCGGGCATGTCAGGTCGGATTTGCACCCCGGACGAGAAAGGGACCCCGGTGAGGGGTCCCTTATCCGAAGTCGTTTCCCTGGCGGACTGGCCGGCCTTTGTGATTGGCGCCACGGTAATGCGGGGCTCGCGGACGGTCAAGCGGGCTGACAGGCCCCCCGCCGGCGGCGATCCCGCCGGCCATCGCCCGCGCCTCACTCGCCGACGCCCGCCTCCGACGGGACCAGGGTGGTGACGCCCACCCCGCCCGCGCGGGCCAGGTCGGGGTCGAGCGTCATGGGCACGTATTCCCCGCGCCGCCAGAGCTGGCCCAGGTCGTCGTAATGGCGGCTGAGCGGATGGCCCGATTGCCCGGTCGCGATCACGAAGACAGACGAATCCGGGTCGGCGAAATCGTAGGTCCCGCGATAGCCCGCGCCGGCGACGTTGGTGAACGGCCGGGGCCCGGTTCCCTGCGTCACGCCGCGCAGCAGGGTGTTGTCGCCGCCGCTGACCGATTGGCGGATATTGACGAACCAGCCGAGGCCCGGAACCTCTCCCAGGACCGGGTGATCGTGGAGCGCCTGGTGCGCGTCGCCCCAGCGCAGCGATTCCAGCGCCGTGCCGTAGGTCTCGGAGATCTCCACCAGCGCGTCGTCGAGCGCGAGCCGCGCCATGTCGGTGCAGGTCTCCCGCTCCGCCGAGCGGACCACGTTGCACCAGGCGGCGGCCCCGCCCACGTCCCGGAACACCCGTTCGATGAACAGCGGCTCGAGGCGCTCGAAGGCGTCGGCGAGCGGGCCGAGCTCGTCGCGGATGAGCCGGTCCTGGAGCGCGCGCATCCACGCGGCGTAGAGGAGCGGTTCCGGCAGGTGCTCGCTCATCTCGCCGTTCCAGCTCGCCAGCAGGGTCAGCGCGCGCTGGCGCAGCCGCTCGGGGGTTCCCTCGGCCGCCGCTTCGCCCGTGAACCACAGATCCGCGCCGACCAGCGGCAGAAGCGCCCGCGCGGTCGGGCTGACGGTGTCGAGCTGGGCCTCCATGAAGCTTTCGCGGGTATGCACCTCGCGGCTCTGCATCAGCCGGCGCCAGCGCTGGATGCGCTGGGTGTCGCCCCAGTGATAGGACATGTGTTCGGGGAAGGGGCGGTCGATGACCTTGTTGTTGGTGTTCCCCAGGATGGCGCCCGCGGGGTCCACGAATTCGGGGTTGTCCTCGTAGGGCAGACGCCCGTCCCACCGGTTCCGGGCCAGCCAGCCGGGCGTCGGCAGGCGGCCCTTCGACTGGTGCTCGACGTTCCGGCGGGGCAGGGCGCCGATCGTCTTCATCGCGATCGAGGAGTCGTCGGCCAGCATCAGGTTCTGGGACGGGGCAAGGAACCCGCGCGCCGCCGCGATCCCCTCCTCGACGCTCTTCGCCGCCATGAGGCGCAAGGCCGCCATCATCGACGTGTCGCGCGGCGACAGCGCCGTCCAGGACAGCGAGGCGACGTGGCCCGGCGGGGTGATCGTGCCGAGGTTCCAGTGCCGCCCGGGCAGGATCGGTCCGTTCTCGGACCAGCGCAGCGTCAGCGTGATGTCGTCGCCGTCCTTGACCTTCACCACCGAGGGGCGGGAGATCAGCGGCGCGTATCCGTCGGGCGTCAGCACCCGGGTGGGATCCTCGGGGTCCAGCCGCTCGATATGGACATCCATGTCGTCGGCATAGGACGAGGTCAGCCCCCAGCCCAGGTCGGCCGACCGCCCGAGCAGCACCGCGGGCATCCCCGGGATCGTGGCCCCGATTACCCCGCCCGAGGACAGCTCCAGCCGGGCGAGGTACCAGATCGAGGGGGCGCTCAGGTCCAGATGGGGGTCGTTGGCCAGAAGCGTGCCGCCCGTGGCCGAGCGCGCCGGCCCCGCCGCCCACGCGTTCGAGGCGCCTCCCATGCCCCGCTTAGCCAGGGGGGAAAGGGCGCCCCGCCCGTCGTCGGGCGCCGCGGCGGCGAGGCGCCGCGCCGCCGCGCCGGGAAGGAGCGCGGAATATTCGGGCAGGGCCGCAAGTCCCGATCCGGGCGCGTCGGGCATGATGTCCGCAAGCCGGTCTTCGTCCTCCAGCGCCAGCGAGGTCCGCGCGCGCAGCACCTCCTCGGAGACGTGGGAGGCCAGCTGCAGCGACATCATCTTGATCACCGCCAGGCTGTCGGCGGGCTGCCAGGGCGCGATCCGGGGCGGGAACAGCCAGAATTCCGGCGCGCCCCGTCCCAGCCCCTCGCGGTTCACCTGCGCGATCCGGGCGTTCACCCCGGCGGCATAGGCCTCGAGAGCCGCCAGCGTCGGCGCGTCCTGCGCCGCGACCGAGCGCTGGGCGAGGGGATAGAGGTCGAGCCGCCGCATCAGCTCGTCCGTGCGCAGGGTCCGCGCCCCGAAGATCTCGCTCAACCGTCCCTGCGCGGTGCGCCGCATCAGCGTCATCTGCCACAGCCGGTCCTGCGCGTGGGCGAAGCCCAGCCCGTAGAAGACATCCGCGTCGCTCTCGCCGAAGATGTGGGGCACGCTGGCGGTGTCGCGGACGATCTCGACCGGGGCGGTGATTCCCGCGACCTCGACGCGCGCCTCGTAATCGGGCAGGCTGCGCGAGACGAACCAGTAGGCGAGGCCGATCCCCAGCGCCGCCAGCGCCGCAAGCGCCAGGAAGATGCGGAGCAGCCAGCGGAACGTGGTGGCCATGGGAGTCTCCGGCAGGGCCGGTTGACCGGCGGTTCGGGGGAATTAGGACCAGCACTAGACAATCGGACAGGCGAGGTGAAGGCATGGCGCGGGTGACATTTCTCGGACTGGGCGTGATGGGATATCCCATGGCGGGCCACCTGAAGGCGGCGGGGCACGACGTGACCGTCTACAACCGGACCGAGGCCAAGGCGAAGTCCTGGGTGTCCGACCATGGCGGCGCCTCGGCGCCGACGCCGGCCGAGGCGGCGACGGCCTCGGAATTCGTCTTCGCCTGCGTGGGCAACGACGCCGACCTGCGCGCGGTCTGCACGGGGCCCGAAGGCGCCTTCGCGGGGATGGGCGAGGGCACGGTCTTCGTCGATCACACGACCGTCTCGGCCGCCGTCACGCGCGAGATGGCCGAGGCGGCGGAGGCGCGCGGCGTCGCCTATGTGGACGCGCCGATCTCGGGCGGGCAGGCGGGGGCCGAGAACGGCCAGCTCTCGATCATGTGCGGCGGGCCCCAGGACGCGTTCGACCGCGCCCTGCCGGTGATGGAATGCTACGCCAAGATCTGCCGTCGGATCGGCGAGACGGGCGCCGGGCAGACCACGAAGATGTGCAACCAGATCGCCATCGCCGGGCTGGTCCAGGGATTGTCCGAGGCGCTGCATTTCGCCGAGCGCGCGGGCCTCGACGGCCGCGCGGTGGTGGAGGTGATCAGCCAGGGTGCGGCGGGATCGTGGCAGATGCAGAACCGCTACGAGACCATGCTCGACGACAAGTTCGACCACGGCTTCGCCATCGACTGGATGCGCAAGGATCTGGGCATCTGCCTCAGCACCGCCGACGAGATCGGCGCGCCGCTGCCCGTGACCGCGCTGGTGGACCAGTTCTACAAGGACGTCCAGGCGATGGGCGGCAGCCGCTGGGACACCTCGGCCCTGATCGCGAGGCTCCGCAGGCTGTCGCAGGGCTGAGCGCGCGCGGCCCGCACGAGGATGACAGCGCCGGCCGCCCGGGATAGGGTTAACACCGAGCGGCCGGCGACAGGCCGTCCAGAGGCATCGGCAGTGCAAAGGACATCTCCATGACGAACCTCACGAGGCGCGCCCTCCTGCTCGGCGCGGGGGCCGCGGGCCTGGCGGCCTGCGACAACGGCATCGGCTCGAACGGGGCGGCGACGATCGACGCCCGGGTCGCCTCGACCCAGAGCTATCTCCATTCCGCCTATCCCTCGACCGTGCAGCTGAACGAGAAGGCCGCGGGAACGCTCGTCATGCCGCTGATGACCAAGGCGGCGCTGGGCGCGGGGGGCGCGTTCGGACGCGGGGCCCTGTCCGTCGACGGGGCGACGATCGACTATTACTCCGCCGCGCAGGCGAGCCTCGGCTTCCAGCTCGGCGCGCAGCAATACGCCCACGTCCTCTACTTCATGACGAACGACGCGCTCTACGATTTCCGGACCTCGCCGGGATGGACCGCTGGCGCCGACATCGAATACGCGCTGAACGACCGGGGGGCGAACCTGTCGGCCTCGACGGTGACGCAGCTGTCGCCGGTGATCGGGGTGGTGTTCGGCCAGGCAGGGCTGCTGGCCGGGGCGTCGCTCGCGGGGACCAAGTACACGCGCATCATCCCTTGAGACGACCGCCCCCTTCGCCTACACCCGCCGGGACGTTTTTCCCGCGCAGGAGGACCACATGGCGAAGGGCGCCAGGAATTCGATCAGCAAGGCCGTCGTCTATGTCGTCCTGCTGCTGCTGATCGTCGGCCTCGCGGGGTTCGGGGCCACGAATTTCGGCGGCTCGACCCAGGTCGTGGGGTCGGTCGGCGACACCGAGATCGGCCTCGACCGCTACGCCCGCGCCCTGCAGCAGGAACTCCGCGCGATCGAGGCCGAGACGGGCGAGCGGTTGCCCATCGCCGAGGCGCGCGAGCGCGGCGTCGATCGGGTGGTGCTGCAGAACCTCGTCTCCCTGACCGCGCTGGAGGACGAGGCCGACGACCTGGGCCTGTCGGTGGGTGATGCCGTCGTCGCCGAGCAGGTGCGCCAGATCCCGGCATTCCAGGGCATGGACGGGTCCTTCGACCGCGAGGCGTACCGCTTCGCGCTCGAACAGGCCGGGCTGTCGGCCTCGGAATTCGAGGCGCAGCTGCGCGCCGAGACGGCGCGGTCGATCCTGCAGGGCGCGCTGGTCGCGGGGATCCAGCCGCCCGGGACCTTCGTCGACACGCTCTACGCCTATGCCCGCGAGGCGCGGGACCTGACCTTCGTCACCTTCGGCCCGGACGACCTCGACGAGGCCGTGCCGGAGCCGGACGAGTCGGACTTGACCGCCTATTACGAGGCCAACGAGGATCTCTTCACGCTGCCGCGGCGCAAGCGCATCACCTATGCCTGGGCCACGCCCGAGATGCTGACCGGCACGGTCGAGGTGAGCAAGGACGCCCTTCGGCGCCTCTACGAGGAGCGGTCGGCGGAATACGACCAGCCCGAGCGCCGCCTGCTCGAGCGCCTGGTCTTCGAGGACATGGCGGCGGCCGAGGCGGCGCAGGCCGCCCTCGAGGCCGGGGAGACGGATTTCGACACCCTGATCGCGGATCGCGGCCTGGAGACCTCGGACGTGGATCTGGGCACCCGGTCGCGGCAGGATCTCGGCCCGGCAGGCGAGGCGGTCTTCGGCCTGGACCAGCCGGGCATCGCCGGCCCGGTGGACACGCCGCTGGGGCCCGCCCTCTTCCGCGTCAACGCCATCCTCTCCGCCCAGACCATCCCCTTCGAGGAGGCGCGGCCCGACCTGCGGGACGAATACGCGGTGAGCGCCGCCCAGCGGGAGCTGCGGGACACGCGCGAGCCCGTGGCCGACCTTCTGGCCGGGGGAGCGACCCTGGAGGAGATCGCGGCGGAGACCTCGCTGCAGCTGGGCGAGACGGTGTGGAGCCCGGGCGAGGCCAGCGCCGCCGGGGCCGATATCGACGCCTACGAGGCGTTCCGGGCCGCCGCGCTGGAGGCCGAGCCGGGCGATTTCCCCGAGATCGCGGAATTGTCCGATGGCGGCCTCTTCGCGCTGCGCGTGGACGAGGTGCTGGAGCCCGAATTGCAGCCCCTCGACGCGGTGCGCGCCGAAGTCGTCCAGGGCTGGACGGCCGAGGCGGTGCGGGCGCGGCTGATGGAGCGGACGCGGGCGGCGATGGAGGCGATCCGCGACGGCACGCCCGCCTCCGAGGTCGGCGGCACGCTGCGGCGCGAGGCCGACGTGCAGCGCGACGAGACGCTGGAGGGCCTGCCGCCGCGCCTGATCGAGGCCGCCTTCGCCCTGGACGAAGGCGCGGCGGACGCCCTGCCGACGCCGGACGGCGCGGCGATCGTGATGGTCGATGCCGTGACCATGCCCGGCGACGCCACCGAGGAGGCGCAGGCGGTCAAGCAGGGCGTGCGGCAGGCGGCCGGGCAGGGCATCGCCGGAGACATCACGCAGGCCTTCACCCGCGCGATCGAGGCGCAGAAGGGGATCTCGCTCGACCAATCGGCCGTCAACGCCGTCCTGTCCCAGTTCAACTGATGCAGCTCCTCCCCGATTTCGACACGTTCGCCGCGGGGTACGAGGCCGGCCGCAACCAGGTCGTGCATGCCCGGATCGCCGCGGATCTCGACACGCCCGTGTCGTTGATGCTGAAGCTCGGCCAGGCCGGTCGGGACACCTTCGTCCTGGAATCCGTCACCGGCGGAGAGGTGCGCGGACGCTATTCCATCGTCGGGATGAAGCCCGACCTGGTCTGGGAATGCCGCGGAGAGACGGCGCGGCTGAACCGGCAGGCCCGCTTCGACGACGGCGCGTTCGAGGACATGCCGGGGCCGCCGCTCGACACCTTGCGCCGGATCCTCGCCGAAAGCCGGATCGACCTGCCCGACGACCTGCCCGCCGCCTCGGCGGGGCTCTTCGGCTATCTCGGCTACGACATGATCCGCCTGGTCGAGCGGCTGCCCCACGTCAATCCCGATCCGCTGGGCCTGCCCGACGCGCTCATGATCCGGCCCTCCGTGGTGGCGGTTCTCGACGGGGTGAAGGGCGAGGTGACGGTGGTCGCGCCGGCCTGGGCGGACGGGGCCATGTCGGCGCGCGCCGCCTATGCCCAGGCCGCCGAACGCGTCATGGACGCCCTGCGCGACCTCGATCGCGCCACCCCGGCCGAGGCGCGCGACCTGGGAGAGGCGGGTCCCTTGCCCGAGCCGGTGTCGAATATCGGCCATGACGAATACCTGCGCCTCGTCCGGCGGGCCAAGGAATACATCGCCGCGGGCGACATCTTCCAGGTGGTGCCGTCGCAGCGCTGGACGCAGGAATTCCCCCTGCCGCCATTCGCGCTTTATCGTTCCCTGAGAAGGACTAATCCTTCTCCGTTCATGTTCTACTTCAATTTTGGCGGCTTCCAGGTCGTGGGGGCCAGCCCGGAGATCCTGGTCCGCGTCATGGGCGGCGAGGTCACGATCCGGCCCATCGCCGGGACCCGGCCGCGCGGCCGCACGCCCGAGGAGGATCGCGCCCACGAGGCCGATCTGCTGGCCGACGCCAAGGAGAGGGCCGAGCACCTGATGCTGCTCGATCTGGGGCGCAACGACGTGGGCCGCGTGGCCCGCATCGGCAGCGTCCATCCGACCGAGGAATTCGTCATCGAGCGCTATTCCCACGTCATGCACATCGTCTCCAACGTGGTGGGCGAATTGCGGGAGGGCGAGGACGCGCTCTCGGCCCTCCTCGCGGGGTTGCCGGCCGGCACCGTCTCCGGGGCGCCGAAGGTGCGCGCGATGGAGATCATCGACGAGCTGGAGCCCGAGAAGCGCGGCGTCTACGGCGGCGGGCTGGGCTATTTCAGCGCCCGCGGCGACATGGACATGTGCATCGCGCTGCGGACCGCGGTCGTCCAGGACGGACGTCTCTACATCCAGTCCGGCGGCGGCGTGGTCTTCGACAGCGACCCCGAGGCCGAGTACCAGGAGACGGTGAACAAGGCGCGCGCCTTGCGCCGCGCCGCCGAGGAGGCGGCCCGGTTCGTGCGCGCCCGGGGCAACGGCTAGGGCGACAATCGGCTTGACCGTCGGGGCGCATGCCCCTAAGCGTCCCCCTGCTTCGGCGAGTTGGCGGAGTGGTTACGCAGCGGATTGCAAATCCGTGTACACCGGTTCGATTCCGGTACTCGCCTCCACCGCTCCCGCAGGTTCCTTCCCAGGTCGCGATCCCGTTGGCCCCCGTGCCGCTTGGACCGCCTTTCCTGTCCGCCCCCCCCCACCCCCGAAATCCGGACCGGGCGTCCGGGGGCGTCAGCTTTCGCCCCTGTCCGGCCCGCCCCCGCGCGCGGCCAGCCCCTCGTCCCGCGCGAGGTTGAGGTCGAGCTGCGCCGCGGCGCTCGCCTGTTTCGACAGCGCGCGCCACGCGCCGCCGATCACCGCCGCCGGCGCGTCGGGGCTGACGTGAAGGATCTCGTGCCAGCGGCCCGGGTCGGACGGGCCCGGATCGGGCGGCGCCGGCGCCGGCGCCGGCGCGGCGAATCCCTGCAGCGCCCGGTCCAGCACGCCAGAGGCGCCGTGCCGGGCCGCCGCGTTGATGCCCTGGAGGGTCAGGCCGATGGCGTGGATGTTCTCCCATGTCTGGACGTGCAGGTCGCAGGCGACGCAGATCCGCGCGTCGCCGCGGCGAAAGTAGACGGCGACCCCCGGATCGTCCGAGCGGCGGTTCAGCCCCCGCGCGAAGGGCTGGCCGTCGCTCCGCCGCATCCGAAGATCGGTGGAGATCACCGCGTCGCGCCCGTCCATTCGGGCGATCTCGGCCAGAAGCTCCACCTGCGCGCGGCGGGCGGAGATCTTGAAGGTCGATCTGGTCCGACGGCGCGCGGGGGTGCGGGGATAGGCGTCGGGCCAGTCGAGCGGGTGGGAGGTCGCGGCCATGTCTCTCTTCCGGTCGGCAGGAGGGGGCATTGTGCCTGCCCGCGCGCCGTCGGACCACCCCGCGCGGGGTCGATCCCGCGGGGCCGAACCATGGTCGCGCTGGCAACCGGGCTCGGTCCGCCCCAGATAGGGGGCATGAACGACATGACCTTCGACGCCATTCCCGAAACCGCGCTCGACTGGCATCGCGCCGGACGGGGGGCCGTCCTCGCGACGGTGATCGAGACCTGGGGCTCCGCGCCGCGCCCGGTGGGCAGCCAGCTGGCCATCTCGGGGGCGGGCGACATCGCCGGCTCGGTCTCGGGGGGCTGCGTCGAGGGCGCCGTGATCGTCGAGGCGATGGAGGCGGTGGAGGCGGGCGGCGCACGGATCCTCGAGTTCGGCGTGTCGGACGACGAGGCCTTCGCCGTGGGCCTCGCCTGTGGGGGCCGGATCCGGGTGCTGGTGGAACCGGTCCGGGAGGACGACCTGTCGCCTAACCTCCTGGCCGATCTCGTCACGGCACGGGCGGCGCGGCAGCAGATCGCCTACGAGGTCGACACGGGCGACTGGACCCGCCGCCTCCTGCGGCCGCCCGAGCATGCCGCGCGGTTCCGCCTCGACCGGTCCGGCTTTCTCGACGACGAGCACCGCTTCGTGGCGATCCACAACCCGCCGCTCAGGATGGTGGTCGTGGGCGGGGTCCATATCGCGCAGCCGCTGATGCAGATGGCGCGGCTTGCCGGGTTCGACGCCGTTCTGGTCGATCCCCGGGACAGCTTCGCCAGCCCGGCGCGGTTCCCCGGCGAGCGCCTCCTCCACGATTGGCCGGACGAGGCGCTGGCCGCCCACGGGGTCGATGCCCGGACCGCGGTGGTGACCCTGACCCACGACCCCAAGCTCGACGATCCCGCGATCGAATACGTCCTGGGCACCGAGGCCTTCTATCTCGGCTGCCTCGGCTCCACCCGCACGCACGCCAAGCGCGTCGCCCGGCTGGCCGAGAAGGGCCTGGCGCCGGATCGCATCCACGCCCCGGTGGGGCTCGATATCGGGGCGCGCAGCCCGGCCGAGATCGCGGTCGCGATCATGGCCGAGATCGTCCAGACGTTGAGGCGCGGCTGATGGAATTCGGCGAGGTTCCGGTCGACCGCGCCGGGGGCATGATCCTGGCGCATTCCCATCGCACCGAAGGGGGGCGGATCCGCAAGGGGCGGCGCCTCGACGGGGCGGATATCGCGGCATTGCGCGGCGCCGGGATCGACGCGGTGGTCGTCGCCGACCCGGCGCCGGGGGACGTGGACGAGGACGCCGCCGCGGCGCGCATCGGCGCCGCGCTCTGCCCCGATCCGGTCGGCGCGGGGCTGCGCGTGACCGAGGCCCGCACCGGCCGGGTCAACCTTCACGCCACCGGGCCGGGGATCCTGCGCCTCGATGCCGAGGCGATCCACCGGCTCAACATGCTGGACCCGATGATCACCGTGGCGACCCTCGCCCCCCATGCGCGGGTCGCAGAGGGCATGATGGTCGCCACGGTCAAGATCATCTCCTACGCGGTTCCCGGCGCGGCGGTCGCGGCGGCGGCCGAGGCGGCGGCGGACGTGATCGCGGTGGCGCCCGTGGTGCTGCGCGGGGCGACGCTGATCGTGACCGAGATGGGGCAGGGGCCCGGCAAGGGAGAGCGGGCGATGGCCGCGCGGCTCGACCGCCTGGGCATGAGCCTCGACGCGGTCGAGGTCGTGGCCCATGCAATCGACCCGATCGCCGCGGCGCTCGCGGCGGTCCGAAGCGACCTGGCGCTGCTCCTGACCGCCTCGGCCACGTCCGATGCCCGCGACGTGGGGCCGCGCGGCCTCGTCGCCGCCGGCGGCAGCCTGACGCGGTTCGGGATGCCGGTCGATCCGGGCAACCTGCTGTTCTATGGCCGGCTGGGCCGGCGGCCGGTGATCGGCCTGCCGGGATGCGCGCGGTCCCCGGCGCTGAATGGCGCCGATTGGGTGCTGGAGCGGATCTGCTGCGGGATCGAGCCGGACGCGGCCGACATCGCCCGGATGGGCGTCGGCGGCCTCCTGAAGGAAAGCCCGGCCCGGCCCCATCCCCGTAGCCGGTGACCCCCCCCCTCGGCGCCGCACCGCCGAGGGGGGATGGCCTCAGACCACGTCGCGGTAGCTGATCGCCCGCGTGTCGGCCCCCTCGGGCACGAGGCGCCGCTTCACCAGCAGGCGGTTCAGGGCCGAGATATAGGCCTTGGCGCTGGCCACCACGGTATCGGTGTCCGAGGATTGCCCGGTGACGATGCGACCGGCCTCCTCCAGCCGGACGGTCACGGTGGCCTGCGCGTCGGTCCCCTCCGTCACCGCGTGGACCTGGTAGAGCTGCAAGGTCGCGGCGTGGTCGATCAGCGCCTTGATGGCGTTGAAGGTCGCGTCGACCGGCCCGTCGCCCTGCGCGGTGACCTGGCGATCCTCGCCATCGACCTTGAGCGTCAGGTCGGCCGATTGGGGCGCCTCGGTGCCGCAGATCACGCGCAGGAAGGTCAGCTCCAGCGCGTCCTCGGCCGCGCCCTGGGCCCGGATCAGCGCGTCGATATCCTCGTCGTAGACCTCCTTCTTGCGGTCGGCCAGCGCCTTGAACCGCACGAAGATGTCCTGCAACTGATTGTCGCCGATATCGTGGCCCAGTTCCTTCAGCTTGGAGCGCAGGGCGGCCCGGCCGGAATGCTTGCCCATCACCAGGCTCGTTTCCTTCAGGCCGACATCGGCGGGGCGCATGATCTCGAACGTCTCGGCGTTCTTCAGCATCCCGTCCTGGTGGATGCCCGATTCGTGCGCGAAGGCGTTCTTGCCCACGATCGCCTTGTTGAACTGCACCGGGAACCCCGAGACGGTGGAGACGCGGCGCGAGATGTTCATGATCCGGGTGGTGTCGATCTCGGTATGGTACGGCAGGATGTCGCCCCGCACCTTCAGCGCCATCACCACCTCTTCCAGCGCGGTGTTGCCCGCGCGCTCGCCCAGGCCGTTGATCGTGCATTCGATCTGCCGCGCGCCGCCCTCGACGGCGGCGAGGCTGTTGGCCGTCGCCATCCCGAGGTCGTCGTGACAATGGGTGGCGAAGATCACGTCCTCGGCCCCCTCGACCTCGGCGATCAGCCGGCGGATCAGGTCGGCCGATTCGACCGGCGCGGTATAGCCCACCGTATCGGGGATGTTGATCGTCGTGGCGCCCGCCTTGATCGCGATCTCCACCACCCGGCGCAGGTAGTCCCACTCGGTCCGCGTCGCGTCCATCGGCGACCATTGGACGTTGTCGCACAGGTTGCGGGCATGGGTGACCGTCTGGTGGATGCGCTCGGCCATCTCGTCCTGGGTCAGGTTCGGGATCGCGCGGTGCAGCGGCGAGGTGCCGATGAAGGTGTGGATGCGGGGCGAGCGGGCCGCGCGCACCGCCTCCCAGGCACGGTCGATATCGGTGGGGTTGGCGCGGGCCAGCCCGCAGATCGTCGCGCGCCCGGTCCGCTCGGCGATCTCCTTCACCGCGGCGAAATCGCCTTCGGAGGCGATGGGAAATCCGGCCTCGATGATGTCGACGCCCATCTCGTCCAGCAGTTCGGCGATCTCCAGCTTCTCGGCGTGGGACATGGTGGCGCCGGGCGATTGCTCGCCATCGCGCAGCGTCGTGTCGAAGATCAGCACGCGCTGCGGCTCGCGAGCGACGGCTTTGGTATCGGGATTCATGGGGGATGTCCTTGATGTCGTCTGGTGTGTCTCTCTCGCCGGCGCCACTCACCACCCCTGAGCGCGTGCGCCGTCCGGCACGCTCAGAGGCGCGTAAGGAGAAGCAGGCCGAGGGGACGACAGGTCATCATGGCGCGCATGATAGTCGCCCGGCCGCCGAAGGAAACCCCGAATGCGCCCCCCGCCGGCTGACCGGCGGGGGGCGGAGGCTCATTGCCCGGTCGGGCGGATGACCACCTGGACGCGGCGGTTCTGCTGCCGGCCCTCGGGAGAGGCGTTGGTGGCGATCGGCTGGGCCTCGCCATAACCGACCGCGCGCAGGCGCGCGGGACTGACGCCGTTGCGGATCAGCACCTGCGTGACCGATTGCGCGCGGCGCTCCGACAGGTTCTGGTTGTAGGCGGCGGTCCCGGTATTGTCGGTATGGCCCTGGATCTCGATCCGGCTGGCCGAATACTGGTTCAGGCTGGAGGCGAGGATGCGCAGGTCCCCATAGATCCCGGGCGAAAGCTGGTCGCTGTCGACGGGGAACAGGATGTCCTGCGGCATCCGCACGATCAGCGCGTCGCCGGTGTTCTGGATGATGATCCCTTCGCCCAGCTGGGCGCGCAGCTCCTGCGCCTGCCGCTCCAGGAAGCCGCCGGTCACGGCGCCGGCGCCGCCGCCGATGGTGGCGCCGATGGCGGCGTTGCGCAGCCGGTCGTTCGTGTCGTCGCCCTGGGTCGCGCCGGCAAGCGCCCCCGCCGCGGCGCCGATCAGCGCCCCGGTGCGGACGCGGTTCGGGTTGCCGGGCCCGGTGCCGGTGGCGGTCGACTGCACGCAGGCGGTCAATGCGAGCGTCCCCGCCATGGCCAGGAGCAGGGAGGGTCTAGCGAAGGTCATTCTCGTCCTCGGTCGATTGGTGGGGCACATCCCGCCCGCCTTATATCGAAGGCCGACGCGCGATCCGCTAACGCCCGCCAGGATCGGCGGGAAACCGCCGATCAGGTCCCGGCGCGCGCGGCCTCGTCGGCGAGCAGGGCCCGCTTGACCGGCAGCCCCCAGTGATATCCGCCAAGGCCGCCGCTCGAGCGCAGCGCGCGATGGCAGGGGATCAGCCAGCCGATCGGGTTGCGCCCCACCGCGGTCCCGACCGCGCGATGCGCCCGGGGATGGCCGATGGCGCGCGCGATCTCGGCATAGGTCGTCACCCGTCCCTCCGGCACCGCCAGCAGCGCCTCCCAGACCTTGATCTGGAACGGCCCGCCCATCAGGTGCAGCCGCGTCGATCCGCGCCCCGACGCGAGCGCGGCGAAATGGGGGGCGAGCGCCTGCGGCTCGGGCGCGAACCGGGCCCTCGGCCAGCGCGCGGACAGGTCGGCGAAGGCCGCCTCCCGCCCCGTCTCGGCGGTGAAGGCCAGCCCGGCCAGCCCCCGCTCGGTCGCCATCCCCAGCATCGGGCCGAACGGGCCCTCTCCCGTGGCCCAGCGGATCGTCAGGCCGTCCCCGCGGCGGGCGTAGTCGCCCGGGCTCATCGCCTCCCAGGTGACGAACAGGTCGTGCAGCCGCCCCCCGCCGGACAGGCCGACGGCGCCGGCCGTGGCAAGGGTGGTGTGGCGCGCCTCCAGCAGGTGCTTGGCGTGGCCTAGCGTCAGGTATTGCTGGAACCGCTTGGGGCTGATCCCGGCCCAACGGGAGAAGAGGCGCTGGAAATGCGCCGGACTCAGCCCCATCTCGGCCGCGATCTCCTCCAGCGACAGGTCCCGGCCCGCGTCGAGCCGCGCGATCGCGCGGCGCATCAACTGCCAATGGTAGCGGCTCTCGATATCGGCATGATGGTCCATGCCCCCCATCTACCGGCCCGCCGCCTTCCCCGCGACCCGAAGCTTGCGCAATCGCGCGGGGCCTTCACCCTTTTTCAAGTACCCCGGTCCCGGCGCTTGCCACCGCGCCGGGCGCGGGGCAGACACGCATCATGGCCCGTCCCCTGTCCTATGCCGCCCAGCGGGAGATCTTCGCCCGTTTCCACGCGGCCGAACCCGAACCCGAGGGCGAGCTTCGCCACCTCAACGCCTATACGCTGGTGGTGGCGGTCGCGCTCTCCGCCCAGGCCACCGACGCGGGCGTCAACCGCGCCACCGGCCCGCTCTTCGAGGTCGCCGACACCCCCGAGAAGATGCTCGCGCTCGGGGAGGAGGGTCTGACGGACTACATCAAGTCCATCGGCCTCTACCGCAACAAGGCGAAGAACGTCATCAAGCTCTCCCGCATCCTCGTGGAGGAGTACGGCGGCGAGGTCCCCTCGTCCCGCGCCGCGCTCGAAAGCCTGCCGGGCGTGGGCCGCAAGACGGCCAACGTGGTCCTGAACATGTGGTGGCGCCACCCCGCACAGGCCGTCGACACGCACATCTTCCGCGTCGGCAACCGCACCCGGATCGCCCCCGGCAAGGACACCGTCGCGGTGGAGCGCGCCATCGAGGACAACGTGCCGGCCGAATACCAGCTTCACGCGCATCACTGGCTGATCCTGCACGGGCGCTATGTCTGCCTCGCGCGCAAGCCCCGCTGCCCGGATTGCCTGATCCGCGACCTCTGCCCCTATCCGGAGAAGACAGAAAGATGAGCCACGACGTGATCGGCATCGGCAATGCCATGGTCGACGTGATCTCCCACGCCGACGACGCCTTCCTCGACCACATGGGGATCGAGAAGGGCATCATGCAGCTCGTCGACCGCCCCCGCGCCGAACTCCTCTACGCCGCGATGACGGACCGGACGCAGACGCCGGGCGGGTCGGTCGCCAACACCATCGCCGGGCTGGGGCGGCTCGGCCTGTCGGCCGCCTTCGTGGGCAAGGTGCGTGACGACGCGCTCGGCCAATCCTATGCCGACGGGATGGAGGCCGACGGGATCTCGTTTCCGAACGCGCCGGTTGCGGGCGCCGAGGCGCCCACCTCGCGCTGCATGATCTTCGTCTCCCCGGACGGGGAGCGGTCGATGAACACCTATCTCGGCGCGGGCGCCGACCTCGCCGCGCGGGACGTGCCGGACGCGCCCTTCGCGGGCGGCGGGATCCTGTTCCTCGAGGGCTACCTCTTCGACAAGGACGAGGGTAAGACCGCCTTCCGCCGCGCGGCGGAGCTGATGCACGCCGCCGGCGGACGGGCGGGGATCACCCTGTCGGATCCGTTCTGCACCGATCGCCATCGCGCCGATTTCCAGTCCCTGATCGCCGGCGAGATGGATTTCGTCATCGGCAACGAGGCGGAATGGACCACCCTCTACGAGACCGATCTCGACGGCGCGCTCGACCGCGCGGCGCGGGCCTGCGGGACGGTGGTCTGCACCCGATCGGGCGATCCGGTGATCCTGATCTCGGGGGCGGACCGGCTCGAGGTTGCGGTGGAGCGGGTCGTGCCGGTGGACGCCACCGGCGCGGGCGACCAGTTCGCGGCCGGGTTTCTTTTCGGCTATTCCAAGGGGTTGGACCTGGAGACCTGCGGGCGGATGGGCGTCGTGGCGGGAGCGGAGGTCATCGGCCATGTGGGCCCGCGGCCGCAGGTCGACATGGGCGCGCGGTTCCGGTCGCTCGGGCTCGTCTGAGCCCGTTCAGGCGCGGGCCAGCGCGGTCGCGAGCTCGCCGAAGCCGGTGAAGCGCCGCTCGAAGGCGAGGCCGAGCCGGGCCGCCGCCGCCCGCGCCCGTTCGGTCAGGTCGTGATCGTCGGTCTGGGCCAGATAGACCAGCCGGTCGTAATGGGCGAAATACATGTCGCGCAGCTGCGGATGACGGTCGAGCCCGAGCGGACGGATGACGAAGGCGTCGAATTGTTTCGCAAGGAAATCAGTGAGGTAGAACGCGCCGATCTCGTCTTCGGCCCGCGACAGGAACTCGTCCGTGCCCGAGAAGAAGGCATAGCAATGCGGTCCCGGCAGCCGCTCCAGGCCCAGCTCGGCGCAGACCCTGTCGAGCCCGCCGCCGGTGCCGCAATCGCCGTATCCGACGAGGATCCGGTCGTAGCGGTCGCGATGGGCGAGGACCGCGTCGCGCACCGCGGACGGAATCCGGTCGGGGGTGTTGTGCAGGATCGCGGGCAGGCAGGCGAGGTCCATGTGGTCCCAGCCGTTCAGCCGTTTCAGGGCCGTGATCTCGCGGGCGAGGGCTCCGCAGGCCAAGATCAGGACCCGGCCCGACCCGGCGGCGGGCAGTCCCGCCTGCGTCAGCTCGGCGTCGGGCGGCAGGACCGTCATGGGGCAGCTCCCTGTCGGGCGCGCGCCGGGCGCGCGTCGGGCGGATGTCGGGACGAGGCCGCGCGCGCTCCGTTCAGCGCCGCCCCCCGGCGAGGCGCAGGGCGAGGGCCGCGGCCAGCGTCGCGACAAGCAATGTCGGCGCGGCCCCGGCGACCCAGGACGGGCCCGCGAGCAGGGCCGCGCCGCCCACCGTCACGGCGGCGGCGAGAAGGACGGCTCCGAGGAGCAGGGCAAAACGGCGCGGCGGCATCGGCATCTCCTTTTACCGACAGATGGGGATGCCGGGCGGCCGCGCCAAGCGTCAGGTCGCCGCCGCGCCTTGGTTGTGGCGCCGCGCGACATGCTCCTTGGCCGTCTCCACCGCGACGGCGGCGTCGCGGCAATAGGCGTCGGCGCCGATCGCCTTGCCGAATTCCTCGTTCAGGGGGGCGCCGCCGACGAGAACGATGTAATCGTCGCGGATGCCCTTCTCCTTCATCGTGTCGATCACGACCTTCATGTAGGGCATGGTCGTGGTCAGCAGCGCCGACATGCCGAGGATCTGCGGCTGCTCGGTCTCTAGCGCCTCGAGATAGGCCTCCACCGCGTTGTTGATGCCGAGGTCCACGACCTCGAACCCGGCGCCTTCCATCATCATCGAGACGAGGTTCTTGCCGATGTCGTGGATGTCGCCCTTGACGGTGCCGATGACCATCTTGCCCTGCTTGGGCGCCCCGGTCTCGGCCAGGAGGGGCTTGAGGATCGCCATGCCGCCCTTCATCGCGTTGGCGGCCAGCAGGACCTCGGGCACGAAGAGGATGCCGTCGCGGAAATCGTGGCCGACGATCGTCATCCCGGCCACCAGCGCCTCGGTCAGGATGCGGTAGGGGGCCCAGCCGCGCTCCAGCAGGATGTTGACGCTTTCCTCGATCTCCTCCCGCATGCCGTCATAGAGGTCGTCCATCATCTGCTGGACAAGTTCGTCGTCGTCCAGTTCGGACAGGATCAGCTCTTCGTCTTCGGCCATGGTCGCCTCGCGTAACGGTGTCCGGCCACATCTGCGCCAAAAGCGGTGCAGGTCTGATCGGTTTGCGACGTGACTTGGGCCGCAGGCGACACGGCGTCAAATGCGTATCATGCATGACGATCATGAGGGCGCCGGCGGGTCCGGCCCCGATTGCCCGCCGGCTCAGGCGGTGCGGCGCCGGATCGCGGCGGCGCCGCCGAGCGCCAGCAGCAGGAGCGGCGCCGTTCCGGGCAGCGGCACCGGGGCGGGGTCGGTGACCGCCTCGCGCGCGGCGTCGGCGAACAAGCCGTGGATCGTCTCGCCCGGGTGGAACGGGTCGAAGAAGGCGTAGCCGTCGCATCCCGCCCCGCTCTGGATCTCGGCGTCGAGGATGCAGGGATCGGTGAGGTTCGTCAGCCCGTAGGCGGCCGGGTCGGCGAGGGCCGGCGCGATCACCGCGTCGCTGTCGACGAGGCCGACGCTGGCCGTTCGCGGCAGGCCCGCGACGATGTCGCGGAGCCCCGCGTTGAAGAGCGCCGAGGCCTGCGTGCCCAGGGCCGACAATCCCAGCCCCGACAGGAGCGGGGTCAGGCCGATATCGGGCGCGGTGAAGACGACGATCTGGTCCACGCCGGAATCGATGAGCCGGACGAGGCCGTCGCCCATGTCGGTGACGGCGGGGCCGATCCGCGCCGACAGCGCCGCGGCGATCGCGGCGTCGGGGGCGCCGGTCGCGGCCAGCGGCGCGGCGCGCTCGACCGCGGCGGCGGCGTCGTTGCCGCCGAACCAGACATAGGCCACCCGATCGCCGTCCGACCGCAGGTCCGACATGGCGAAGGTCGCGATCTGTCCGTCGAAATCCTGGTCGGTGGCGTCATCGCCGTCGGAGAGCGCCACCGCGCCCGCCTGGGCGAAGTTGCCCGCCGCCGGAGAGGTCGCGCCGATCTGCACCGCCCAGGTATCGCCGTTGGTGTATTGCCGCGCCTCGGTGGCGAGGCCGGCGACGAACGGATCGCTGAGGCTGTCGCCGAAGACGAGCGCATCGAGGGTGGCCGCCTGGCCCGCCGAGGCGAGGGCGGCAAGGCCGATGGTGCAGAATGCGAGGTGGCGCATGGGACACTCCTGGACGGATGCGTCCATCCTAGGACCGTGACGGGCGCTTGACCACAGACTTGTGTTGTGTTCCCGAAATGTTCTATTCTGCCTCCATGTCCCGATCCGATCCCCCGCCGCGCCGGCGCCTGCGGGCCCGCGGCACCGAGAGCAACCCCGCGACCCGCCACGACGCCCATGTCCGGGTGCCGGTGGACGATGGCTGGGCGGTGGAGGAGGACCTGCCGCTGCTGCGGACCGAGGTGGCGGTGGAGCGGCCCCGCCGGGTGCTGACGCGGAACACCTCGCCCGATATCGGCTTCGACCGGTCGATCAATCCCTACCGGGGCTGCGAACACGGGTGCGTCTATTGCTTCGCGCGACCGAGCCACGCCTATCTGGGCCTGTCGCCCGGCCTCGATTTCGAGACGCGGCTGGTCGCCCGGCCGGAGGCGCCGGCCGTCCTGGACCGCGAATTGCGCGCCCCGGGATACCGGCCCGACGTGATCGCGCTGGGAACCAACACCGATCCCTACCAGCCGATCGAACGGGAATGGCGGGTCATGCGCGGCCTGCTGGAGGTGCTGCGGGATTTCCGCCATCCGCTGACGATCGCGACCAAGGGCACGCTCGTCGAGCGGGACGCCGACATCCTGGGCGGGATGGCCGCCGACCGCCTGGCCCGGGTCGGGATCAGCCTCACCACGCTCGACGCGGATCTGGCGCGGACGATGGAGCCGCGCGCGCCGTCCCCCGCGCGCCGGCTGGCCACGATCGAGCGGCTGGCGCGGGCGGGGATCGAGGTGCGGGCGATGGTGTCGCCGGTCGTTCCGGGGCTGACCGACGCGGAGATCGAGGCGATCCTGGCCGCGGCCCGCGACGCGGGCGCGGTGGCGGCGAGCTGGGTGATGCTGCGCCTGCCGTTCGAGGTGGCGGGCCTCTTTCGCCGCTGGCTGGAGGTGCACGCGCCCGGCCGGCGCGACAAGGTCATGGCGCGGATCCGCGAGATGCATGGCGGGCGGGATTATTCCGCCGAATGGGGGCACCGGATGCGCGGCGAGGGGGTCTTCGCCGAGCTGATCGCGCGCCGGTTCGACATCGCCGCCCGGCGGCTGGGCCTGGCGGAGGGGCTGCCGCCGCTCCGCCGCGACCTCTTCGCCGTGCCGCTGGGAACGGCCGCGCAGCCGTCGCTGTTCTGAGCCGCGCGGTCAGCCGCGGCGGCGGCCGCGACGCTCGCGCTTGGGCGTCGTGTCCTCGCCGGTGCCGTCCCCGGCCGAGGAGAAGCCGCCGAGCGCCGCCTCGATCCGCTCCAGCGTGGGGCGCTCGCCGCGCGGGCGCCTCTCCAGCGCCTCGCGCATGGCGACGAGGTGGTCGGGCGTGGTGCCGCAGCAGCCGCCGATGATCCGCGCGCCGCAATCGCGGGCGAGGACCGCGTAATCGGCCATGACGCTCGGCGTGCCGTCGTAATGGATGTGGCCCTCGACGTATTTCGGGATCCCGGCATTGCCCTTGGCGATGACGGGCCGCGGCGCGCCGGCCTCGACGAAGCCCAGCACGGTCCTGAGGAGGTCCGAGGCGCCGACGCCGCAATTGGCCCCGAAGGCGAGGGGGCCGGGATCCATCCGGCCCACCAGCGTCGTCATGTCGGCCGAGGTGGTGCCCATCATCGTCCGCCCGGCGGTGTCGAAGGACATGGTCCCGCACCAGGGCAGGCCCACCCGGTTGGCGGCCTCGGCGGCGGCGCGGTATTCCTCGGGCGCCGAGATCGTCTCGATCCACAGCACGTCGACGCCGCCGGCCTTCAGGCCCTGGGCCTGTTCCTCGAACATCTCGACGGCGCGGTCGTGGGTCAGCGCGCCGAGCGGCGACATGACCTCTCCGGTGGGGCCCATGGAGCCGGCGACGACGACCTTGCGGCCGGCGCGGTCAGCCATCTCGCGGCCGATCTCGGCGCCGGCGCGGTTCAGCTCGCCCACGCGGTCCTGCATGTGGTGGAGCGTCAGGCGGCTGGCATTGCCCCCGAACGTGTTGGTGAGGAAGATGTCCGAGCCCGCCTCGATCGGCCCGCGATAGAGGGCGCGAATCGCCTCGGGCTTCTCGACGTTCCAGATCTCGGGGCTGTCGCCCGACCCGAGACCCATGTTGAAGAGGTTCGTGCCCGTCGCGCCGTCGGCCAGGAGCCAGTCGCGGGTGGAGAGGAGCTCGCTCAGCGCGTCGGCCATGGATCGTCCTTTCGGTGCGTGTCGCACCGCAGATAGACCGACGGCGTCCGGGGCGCAAACGCGCTCAGCCCGTCACCTCGTCGCGGGCCCGGCGCTCGCAGGCGGCCAGTTCGGGGCGCAGCGTCTCGACCGTCCGGCCGAGGTCGCGGGCCACCCCGGCGAGCATCGCCGCCTCTCCGGTCGGCTCGAAGTCGAGCTTGACCCAGGCGCGCGCGCGGTCGGCGGCCTCCGCTCCGGCGAGCCCGGCCTGCGCGGCCGCCCATTCGGCGAAGAGGCGGTTGCGGCGGGCCCGGATGCGCGTCTCGAATTCGGCGCGCCGGGCCCATTCGTTCTCGAACGCGCGTTCGCGGTCCTCGAAGATCGACGTGGACATGGTTTCCATCCTCCCTCTTTTCCATCCAAGATGGGGATGTCGCGGGGGGCGCTCAAGTCCGGCTTCTTGTGGGTGGGGGGAGATTGCCATATAGGCGGCAGCGACACCGGAAGGGACCGCCCATGGCACGCCGCAAGAAGATTTACGAGGGCAAGGCGAAGATCCTCTATGAAGGCCCCGAGCCGGGAACGCTCGTTCAGTACTTCAAGGACGACGCCACCGCCTTCAACGCCGAGAAGCGGGCGACGGTGGAGGGCAAGGGCGTGCTGAACAACCGCCTGTCGGAGTTCTTCATGAAGGGGCTCGCGCAGGTCGGCATCCCGAACCATTTCCTCAAGCGGCTGAACATGCGCGAGCAGCTCATCCGCCAGGTCGAGATCATCCCGCTGGAGGTGATCGTCCGCAACTTCGCCGCCGGCTCGATGTCGACGCGGCTCGGCATGCCGGAGGGCACGGCGCTGCCGCGCCCGATCGTCGAGTTCTGCCTGAAGGACGACAAGCTGGGCGACCCGTTCGTGAGCGAGGAGCACATCATGGCCTTCGGCTGGGCCACGCAGCAGGACCTCGACGACATGGTCGCGCTGGCGCTGCGGGTGAACGACTTCATGTCGGGGGTGATGCTGGCCGCCGGGATCAAGCTGGTGGATTTCAAGATCGAGATCGGCCGGGTCTGGGACAACGATTTCCAGCGCCTGATCGTGGCCGACGAGATCAGCCCGGATTCGTGCCGCCTGTGGGACATGGAATCGGGCCAGAAGCTCGACAAGGACGTGTTCCGCCGCGACCTGGGCAGCCTGTCGGACGCCTATACCGAGGTGGCGCGGCGGCTGGGCGTGCTCCCCTCTAACGTCACGCACGCGGCCAAGCCGACACTGATCAACTGAGGCGCGGACGCGCGACCGGACCGAGATTGCAAGGAAGGGGCGAGCCCATGAAGGCGCGGGTGATCGTGATGCTGAAGGACGGGGTGCTGGACCCCCAGGGCGACGCGATCCGCCACGCGCTGGGGGCGCTGGGCTTCGACGGGGTCGAGGGCGTGCGCCAGGGCAAGGTGATCGAGCTGGACCTGGCCCCCGGAACCGGCGAGGAGGAGATCCGCGCCATGTGCGAGCGGCTCCTGGCCAATACCGTGATCGAGAGCTACCGGATCGAGACCGCGTGATGCGGATCGCCATCGACATGGACGAGGTGCTGGCCGACACCCATGCCGCGAAGGCCGCGCTCTATGCCGATCTGGGCTGGTCGTGGCCGGACGCGGACTTGCGGGGCCGCAAGCTCGGCGACCTCGCCCCCGACGCGGTCGAGGCCGCGGTGGAGGCCGAGATGCAGAAGGGCATGTTCTTCGCCAACGTGGCGCCCATGCCCGGCGCGGCCGCGGCGGTGGAGCGGCTGGCCGCCCGGCACGAGGTGTTCGTGGCGACCGCGGCGATGGAATACCCGGCGAGCTGCGCCCACAAGGTCGCGTGGATGGCGCGCCACCTGCCGGCGATCGACCCGCTGAACCTGGTGCTCTGCGGCGACAAGAGCATCATCGCGGCCGATGTGCTGATCGACGATTCGCCGCGCCATTTCGACGGGTTCGGCGGGATCGGCGTCTGTTTCGACGCCCTGCACAATCACGGCGCCGACGTGGCGTGGCGGCTGTCGTCGTGGGACGCGGCGCCGGACCTGATGGATCACATCGCGGCGGAGGAGATGCAATGAAGGCGGCAATCCTCGTCTTTCCGGGCTCGAATTGCGACCGCGACCTGGCGGTGGCGTTCCGCGACGCGGGCTTCGCCACCACGATGGTGTGGCACAAGGAGACGACGCTGCCCGACGGCGTCGACGTGGTGGGCGTGCCGGGCGGGTTTTCCTACGGCGATTATCTGCGCTCGGGCGCCATCGCGGCCAATTCGCCCGTCTGCCGGGCGCTGGCCGACCACGCGGTGCGGGGCGGCTACGTGCTGGGCATCTGCAACGGCTTCCAGATCCTGACCGAGGCGGGCCTGCTGCCCGGCGCGCTGATGCGGAACCGGCGGATCAAGTATCTGTGCCGCCCGGTGCCGCTCGTCGTCGGCGCCGCCGAAAGCGTGTTCACCGCCCGCTACGCGGCCGGCGAGCGGATCGAGATCCCGATCGCCCATCACGACGGCAATTACACCGCCGACGCGGACACGCTGGAGCGCATCCGGGGCGAAGGGCGGGTCGCGTTCACCTATGGAGACAACCCCAACGGGTCCATGCACGACATCGCCGGCGTCCTCAGCGACAATCGGCGGGTCCTCGGCATGATGCCGCATCCCGAGCGAGCGAACGATCCGGCCCTGGGCTTCACCGACGGTCGGCGGCTTTTCGCCGGATTGGCCGGTGCCGCGCTGCCGGCCTGAACTTGTTGCCCGGCCGCCGGGCAGGTAGTTTCCGCCCATGAGCGAGGTCTCCGACATCATCGCGCATCGCGAGGCGCGGCGACGCTGGATCCTGCGCGCCGCAGCGGTGGTGTTCTTCGCCATCGCCGTGGCCACCGTGTGGGTCACGAACGCGTTCCTGACCGAGCGGTTCACCGAGAGCACCCGCAACCGCGCCGAGGTCCGGCTGGCGCTCTATTCGGGGAACCTGATCAGCGCGCTGCAGCGGGCGGGGGTGGTGCCGCTTCTGCTGTCGCGCGATCCCGCCCTGATCGGGGCGCTGACATCGCGCGACTATACGCAGACCACGCAGCTCCTGATCTCCTATCTCGACGAGATCGGGGCGGCGTCGCTGACGCTCCTGGACGAGACGGGGCGCATCGTCGCCTCCTCAGACCGCAGCCGGCTGGGTGCCAACATGAGCACCTCGCCCGCCTTCGTGTCCGCGCAGCGCTCCCCCGATACGGTGTTCAGCGTTGCGCGGCGCGAGAGCGGCGGCTTCGCGTTCAGCTATTCGCGGCGCATCGACGTGGATGGCAGCCTGGCCGGCGTGGTCGTGGTCGGCGTCGACCTGCGCCAGTTCGAGGAGAACTGGGCTGGGTTCGCCGACGCGGTGATGGTCACCGACAGCGACGGCCAGATCATCCTGGCCACCGAGAGCCGGTGGCGCGGCCTGACCGAGGAGGCGGCGCTGGCCCGGCGCTCGGCCACCGGCGCGATCCAGCGCGCGATCCGGGCCACGGCCGACTGGACGGTGGTCCCGGTCGATGCCTATGTCGCCGGCGAGGCGGTGATGCGCCAATCGACCCGCATCCGGTTCCAGGGCTGGCGGATGACGAGTTTCACGAATTACACCAGCGTGCGCGAGCGGGTGAACGGCATCCTCGCCATCGAGATCATGGGCTTCGCGCTCGTCCTCGCGGCGATGCTGTGGCTCGTCAGCCGCAAGGCGCTTCTCCGGCTGAGCTTCTTCCAGAGGGAATCGATCGAGCTGCGGCGCCTCAACTCGGCGCTCCAGCGCGAGGTGGCCGAGCGGGAGCGGGCGGAGAAGAACCTCGAGGTCGCCGAGCAGACGGTGCAGCAGACCTCCAAGCTCGCGGTGCTGGGCGAGATGTCGGCCGCGGTCAGCCACGAGCTGAACCAGCCGCTGGCGGCGATGAAGACCTATCTGGCCGGCGCGCGCCTGCTGGTGCAGCGCAAGCGTCCCGACGAGGCGCTGGCCTCGTTCCACCGCATCGACGACCTGATCGAACGGATGGGGGCGATCACGCGCCAGTTGAAGAGCTATGCCCGCAAGGGGGGCGATGCGCTGGAGCCGCTGGACCTGCGGGAATGCGTGTCCTCGGCGCTGGCGCTGATGGAGCCGCAGCTGCGCCGCCGCGATGTCCGCATCGAGCGCACGGTGCCGATCGACCCGGTGCCCGTGGTCGCGGACCGCATCCGCGTCGAGCAGGTGATCGTGAACCTCTTTCGCAACGCGATCGACGCGACCAAGGATGTCGCCGATCCGCAAATCAAGATCCTTCTGACCGGGACGGGGGGCGCGGCCACCCTGACGGTGCGCGACAACGGCGTCGGGATCGGCGACCTCGACCAGTTGTTCGAGCCCTTCTATACGACCAAGGCCCCGGGTGACGGCACCGGGCTGGGCCTCGCCATCTCGTCCGGGATCGTCGGCGATCTGGGCGGGCGGCTGACGGCCCGCAACGGCCGCTCCGGCGGCGCGGTGTTCGAGATGCAGCTTCCCTTGCGGGAAGACGTGAAAGCAGCGGAGTAAGTGATGGCCCATGCCATGAAAATCGCAATCGTCGACGACGAGAAGGACATGCGTCAGTCGATCAGCCAATGGTTGGCGCTGTCGGGATACGACACCGACGTGTTCCCCAGCGCCGAGGAGGCGCTGAAGGGGATCGCGACGGATTATCCCGGCATCGTGATCTCGGACATCAAGATGCCGGGGATGGACGGGATGGCCTTCCTCAAGCGGCTGATGAGCATCGATTCGTCGCTGCCGGTGATCATGATCACCGGCCACGGCGACGTGCCCATGGCGGTGGAGGCGATGCAGGTCGGGGCCTTCGACTTCCTCGAGAAGCCCTTCGACCCCGAGAAGATGACCGACCTGGCCAAGCGGGCCGCGACCCATCGCCGCCTGACGCTCGACAACCGCACCCTGCGCCGGGAACTGGCCGGGGGCGCGGGCATCATGAAGAAGCTCATCGGCTCGTCGCCGGTGATGGAGCGGCTGCGCGAGGACATCCTCGACCTGGGCCAGGCCGACGGCCACGTCCTGATCGACGGCGAGACCGGGACCGGCAAGACGCTGACCGCCCACGCGCTCCACGCCGTGGGGGCGCGGGCGCGGCAGAAATTCGTCCTGTTCTCCTGCGCGGGGCAGGACGAGGAGGTGCTGAGCGCGCGGCTCTTCGGACCCTCCGAGTCGAAGATCCCGCTGATCGAGCAGGCGCGCGGCGGAACCCTGGTGCTGGAGGATATCGACGCGCTGCCGGTCAGCGTGCAGGCGCGCCTCCTGGGGTGGATCAACGACCAGGGGAGCCCGGCCGAGACGCGGGTGGTCGCGATCTCCAATCTCAGCCAGCAGGGCATGACCTGCGAGGACGTGCTGCGGCCCGACCTCTATTACCGGTTGGCGGCGATGAAGATCACCCTGCCGCCGCTCCGGACGCGGGGCGAGGACATCCTGACGCTGTTCACCCGCTTCACCGAGCAGGCGGCCGAGGATTACGGCGGCGAGGCGCCGGAACTGTCCGCCCAGGAGGCCGCGCAGCTGCTGCAGGCGCCCTGGCCGGGCAATATCCGCCAGCTCATCAACGTGGCCGAGCGCGCGGCGATGCAGAACCGGCGCGGGACGGGCACCATCTCGTCGCTGCTGATGGCCGGCGAGGACGACGGCGAGCCGGGCATGACCACCGAGGGCAAGCCGCTCAAGGAATATGTCGAGGCGTTCGAGAGGATGCTCATCGACAACACCATGCGGCGCCATCGCGGCTCCATCGTCGCGGTCATGGATGAGCTGTGCCTGCCGCGCCGCACGCTGAACGAGAAAATGGCGAAATACGGGCTCACGCGGTCGGACTATCTTGCGGGTTAGGAAAAACGGATTGTCTTTTCCCGCCGATCCGCCCTATTGTCCGACACACGGGTGGGAAACCGCTGAGGACTTTTCAACCCTAAGTTGATTTCGCTGGTGGCGACCCGAATGTGGAGCCGCCAGACAGATCGCAGCCCGCGTCGCGCCGCATGCGTGCCGGGCCCCCGTTCATGGGCGCGGCCGACCGCTGCGCCGGAGTTGTATACGCGATGCGCGGCACGCCCTCGACAGACCGGACCGTTTCGACGCCCTCATGGGGCCTCGGCGGGACGCACCGGGCGCCGACGCACGTCCAGATCGATCACCCCGCCGCATCGTGTTCGCGCCCCGTGCGCGGCCCGGGCCGCCGGGTGCGGAATACGGATACATGGCCAAGAAAATGCTCATCGACGCCACCCACGCGGAGGAAACCCGCGTCGTGGTGGTGGACGGAAACAAGGTCGAGGAATTCGACTTCGAATCCGAGAACAAGCGGCAGCTCGCCGGAAACATCTATCTAGCGAAGGTCACGCGGGTCGAACCGTCGCTGCAGGCGGCGTTCGTCGATTACGGCGGCAACCGGCACGGCTTCCTCGCCTTCTCGGAAATCCATCCCGACTATTACCAGATCCCGGTCGCCGACCGGCAGGCGCTCCTCGACGAGGAGCAGGCCGCCGCCGACGCCGAGCGCGAGAACGAGGGCGACGCCGCCCCCCGTCCGGCGGCGGCGCGGTCCGAGACGCCCGATGCGCGCCGCTCCCGCGACGCCGAGATCGGCGGCGACACCGCCGCCGACGTGCAGGCCGCCCGGATCGCGGCCGAGATCCCCGGCATGGACGTGGTCGATGTGGGCGCAGGCGACGACGAGGGCGCGACCGCGCCCGGCGATCCCCGCAATTCCGGCGAGGAACAGGCGCGCGACGCCTCCGCGCATGACGAGACGATCGAATCCGTCGCCGACGACGACGTGACCGACGAGGTGCGTCCGTCGCGCAAGCCGCGGGCGAAGAAGTACAAGATCCAGGAGGTCATCAAGGTCCGCCAGATCCTGCTCGTGCAGGTCGTCAAGGAGGAGCGGGGCAACAAGGGCGCGGCGCTGACCACCTACCTGTCGCTCGCCGGGCGCTACTGCGTGCTGATGCCCAACACCGCCCGCGGCGGCGGGATCAGCCGCAAGATCACCAACGCCCCCGACCGCAAGAAGCTGAAGGAGATCGCCGCCTCGATCGACGTGCCGAAGGGCGCGGGCCTGATCATCCGCACCGCGGGGGCCAAGCGCACCAAGACCGAGATCAAGCGCGACTACGAGTACCTTCAGCGGATGTGGGAGCAGATCCGCGAACTGACGCTCAAATCCGTGGCGCCCGCCCCGATCTACGAGGAGGGCAACCTGATCAAGCGCTCGATCCGCGACCTCTACAACCGCGAGATCGACGAGGTCTTCGTGGAGGGGCCGGAAGGCTACCGGACGGCCAAGGACTTCATGAAGATGATCATGCCGTCCCATGCCAAGAACGTGAAGCATTACAGCGACCAGATGCCGCTCTTCGCGCGCCACCAGGTGGAGAGCTACCTGGGCGGCATGTTCAATCCCACGGTGCAGCTGCCGTCGGGCGGCTATATCGTCATCGGCGTGACCGAGGCGCTGGTCGCCATCGACGTGAACTCGGGCAAGGCGACGCGCGAGGGCTCGATCGAGGAGACGGCCTACAAGACCAACATGGAGGCCGCCGAGGAGGTGGCGCGCCAGCTGCGCCTGCGCGACCTGGCCGGGCTGATCGTGATCGACTTCATCGACATGGAGGATCGCAAGCACAACGCCAATGTCGAGAAGCATTTCAAGGACAAGCTGAAGACCGATCGCGCCCGCATCCAGGTCGGCAAGATCAGCGGCTTCGGCCTGCTCGAGATGTCGCGCCAGCGCCTGCGCCCCGGCATGATCGAGGCCACGACGCAGCCCTGCTCGCATTGCCACGGCACCGGCCTGCTGCGCTCGGACGACAGCGTGGCGCTCGCCATCCTGCGCCTCCTGGAGGAGGAGGGGACGCGCAAGAAGAGCAAGGAAGTCTGCGTCACCGTCCCCGTGGCGATCTGCAACTACCTCATGAACCACAAGCGCGAGCATATCGCCCTGATCGAGGCGCGCTACGGCATGGCGGTGCGGCTGGAGGCCGATCCCGCGCTGGTCAGCCCCGACTTCAAGCTCGACAAGCTGAAGCACCAGACCATCCGCACGGTCGAGCCGTCGCCCGCGATCACCCATGCCGCGCTCGCCATCGACGAGATCGAGGATGACGAGGTCGAGGTCGAGGAGGATGCCGAGGAGATCGACGCCTCCGAGGCGCCGCCCGCGCCCGAGGCCGCCGATCCCGCAGAGACGGACGACAAGCCCAAGAAGAAGCGCCGCCGCCGTCGCCGCCGCAAGGGCGGCAAGGAGAACGGCGAGAACGGCGAGAACGGGTCCGACGCGTCGGATACGGACGGCGAGGCCGAGCCGCGGACGGAAGCCACCGACGAGGACGCCGCCGCCGGCGGGGATGCGCCGGCACCGGAGGCCGAGGCCGGGGAGGCGCCCGCGAAGCCCAAGCGCCGCCGCTCCCGCTCGCGGACGCGGAAATCCGACGAGGGCGCCGCGGCGCCGGTCGAGGCGGCCGGAACGGCGGGCGATGCCCCGGAGGCCGCGCCCGAACCCGCGCCGGCCGCCGAGGCCGCGCCCGCGCCGGTTGACGAGCCGGCGGCCGAGGCCGCGCCGGATCGCGGGCCCGAACCGCAGGACGCGCCGGCCGAGGCCGGGGCGGACCCGGAGCGTCCGTCCGCCGCAGAGGTGCCGTCCGATGCGCCGGCCGAGCCGCGCACGCCCGAGATGGCGAGCGCCGACACCTCCGCCGAGGAGGATGGCGGCGACAAGCCCAAGAAGCGGGGCTGGTGGTCGCTGAAGAAGTGACCCGCGACCGGCGCGGCCCCGCCCGCGCCGGTCCGCTCGTGACGGGGAACCGTCCACCGAATCTCAACCCTCTCGCGCCAAGGTCGCCCCGTTCCCGGATCGAACGAGGCTGGCATGATTCCGAGCTTGCGCGCGCTCAGCGTGATCGTCGCGACCTTGGCCCTGACGGGCCCCGACACCGCCGCCGCGCAGGCCTTCTCCCTCGTCCGCGATTCGATGTTCCTGGGAGAGGCGCGGACGCCGGAACGGCTGATCCGCGCCTCGGCGCCGGCGACGGGGGCGGGCGCCCCCAGCCTGTTCCGGGGCCGCGAGGCGGGCACGTTCTTCGCCCCGCGCGAGCCGATGGCGGAGCCCGACGCCGCCGCCGGTTCGGCGGGCGCCCCCGGCCCGATCCCGACCTTCGGGACGCGGGCGGCGCGGCTCAAGCACCTGATCGCCAGTGCCGAGGCGGGGCGCGACGGCTATGACGCGGTCCAGCACGGCGCGCGCATCCGCCCGCCGAAGCCGCCGACGGCGATGACGCTGGCCGAGATCTATCGCTGGATCGCCGCGACGCCGGGCCAGCCGCATGCCATCGGACGCTACCAGATGATTCCGTCGACGCTGAAACACCTGGTCCGGCGGCTGGGCGCGGGGCTCGACGAGGTCTATTCGCCCGACCTGCAGGACCGGCTGGCCGACCTGCTGCTGCACGATGCGGGCTATGCCGAGTTCACGGCGGGGCAGATGGACCGGCGGGCCTTCATGAACAATCTGGCGAAGATCTGGGCCGGGTTGCCGAATTCGTCGGGCCGGTCGCATTATCACGGCCATGCCGGCAACCGCGCGACGATGACCTGGACCCGGTTCGACACGGAAATGACGCGAATCTTCCGCGGCTAGGGATCCAGGCCGCCGGCGGAGGTAAACCGGGAAGAAAGCATGGCTTGCCAAGTGCTTTGCGAACGGGTCATCCTTCGCCGCGAGCCGGGCCCAACCGGCCGGACCAAGGGAGGAAGACGATGACCAATCCGAAGCTGAACCGCCGCGGGTTCCTGACCCGCACCGCGCTCGGGGGAGGGGCCGCCGCCGCCGGCACGCTGGCCGCGCCGGCGGTGCTGGCGCAGTCGCCCATGGTGGTGAAGATGCAGACCTCGTGGCCGTCCTCCAACATCTGGCAGGAGATGGCGCAGGATTACGCCGACCGGGTCGAGGCGATGTCGGGCGGCCGGCTGAAGATCGACCTGCTGCCCGCCGGCGCGGTCGTGGCGCCGTTCCAGGTGCTCGACGCGGTGTCCGACGGCCTGATCGACGCCTCCCATTCGGTGTCCGCCTACTGGTACGGCAAGAACCGCGCCGCGTCGCTGTTCGGGACCGGGCCGGTCTTCGGCGGCTCGCCCGAGAACATGCTCGGCTGGTTCTACCAGGGCGGCGGCAAGGAGCTGTTCGACGAGCTGACCCAGCAGAACATGGGCCTCGACATCGACGGCTATTTCGGCTTCCCGATGTATGCCCAGCCGCTGGGCTGGTTCACCAATCCCGTCGAGGGCGTCGACAGCCTGCAGGGGCTGAAATACCGCACCGTGGGCCTGGCCGCCGACCTGATGCAGGAAATGGGCATGTCCGTCGCCCAGCTTCCGGGCGGAGAGATCGTGCCGGCGATGGAGCGTGGCGTGATCGACGCGTTCGAGTTCAACAACCCGTCCTCGGACCGCGATTTCGGCGCCCAGGACGTGGCCAAGGATTACTACCTGGCCTCGTATCACCAGGCCTCGGAGGCGTTCGAGTTCCTGTTCTCGCGCACCTTCATGGAGGATCTGGACGACGACCTGCGCGCGATCCTCGTCTACGGGGTCGAGGCGGCCTCCACCGCCAACAAGGCGAAGGCGGCGGACCGGTATTCGGCCGACCTTCAGACGCTGATGAACGAGGACGGCGTGACGGTGCATCGCACCTCGGACGAGATCCTGGCCGCCCAGCTCGATGCCTGGGACGTCCTGATCGAGGACCTGGAGCAGGATCCGTTCATCAAGAAGACCCTGGACAGCCAGCGCGCCTGGGTGGAGCGGGTCTCCTATTACGAGCTGATGAACGCGCCCGACTACCAGCTGGCCTACAACCACTACTTCCCCGACAAGCTGAAGCTCTGACCTGACGACCCGCCCGGCGGCGGACGCCGCCGGGCCATCGAGTACAGCAACCGGGGAGGTGCGCGTGATCCCGTTCATCCGCTTCGCCGACGCCCTGTCGGCGTGGTTCGGCAAGGCGTTCGGCTGGCTCATCATCATGATGTCCGTAGGGACCGGCTACGAGGTCTTCGTCCGCTACGTGCTGAACGCGCCCACCGCTTGGGCGCTCGACGTGTCGTGGATCCTCTATGGCACGCTCTTCATGATGGGGGGAGCCTATACCCTGTCGCGCGGCGGCCATGTCCGCGGCGACTTCGTCTATCGCATGTGGTCGCCGCGGGTGCAGGGGGCGGTGGACCTGGTGCTCTACGTCGTCTTCTTCTTTCCCGGCATCCTCGCGCTGATCTTCGCGGGGTGGAAATACGCCGCCCGCTCCTGGGCCTATGGCGAGGTCTCGGTCGCGAGCCCGGCCGGTATCCCGATCTACCAGTTCAAGACCGTCATCGTCGCCGCCGGCCTGCTGCTCTTCGTGCAAGGCATCGCCCAGGTGATGCGCTGCATCATCGCGATCCGCACGAACGAATGGCTCGAGGCGGAGGAGGACGTGTTCGAGACCGAGGACCTCCTGATGCGCAAGGCCAACGAAGCCGAGAAGGACAACCGCACGTGACGGACCCGCAGATCGCCCTGCTGATGCTGGGGCTCTTCATCTTCGCCGTGTTCCTGGGCTTTCCCATCGCCTTCACGCTGATGGCCGTGGGGATCGGCTTCGGCTATTACGCCTATTTCGATGCCCGCCGCATGTTCCGGTCCTTCGACCGGCTGGAGGAGGGGGCCTCCATCTGGGAGCGATGGACGACCTGGTTCGACGGGTTCCTGCAGAACCGGGTCTTCGACCTCTTCATCAACCAGACCTTCACGGTGATGTCGAACGAGGTGCTGACGGCGGTGCCGCTGTTCCTGTTCATGGGCTACATCGTGGAGCGGGCCAACATCGTCGACCGGCTGTTCTCGACGCTCAACATCGCCTCGAAGAACGTGCCCGGGTCGATGGGCGTCGCGGCGCTGATCACCTGCGCGCTCTTCGCCACCGCCACGGGCATCGTCGGCGCGGTGGTGACGCTGATGGGCCTGCTGGCGCTGCCCGCCATGCTGAAGGCGCGCTACGACGAGAGCTTCGCGGCCGGCATCATCTGCGCGGGCGGCACGCTCGGCATCCTGATCCCGCCCTCGATCATGCTGATCGTCTATGCGGCGGCCTCGAACGTGTCGATCGTGCGCCTCTATGCCGGGGCGCTGATCCCGGGGCTGTTCCTGGTCGGGCTCTACCTCATCTACATCGTCGGCCGCTCGATCCTGCAGCCCTCTGCCGCGCCGCGCCCCGAGCCGGGCGAGGTCGAGGAGGTCTCGACCGGGCGCCTGCTGTGGATGATCCTGACCTCGTTCCTGCCGCTCGCCGTGCTGATCTTCGCGGTGCTGGGCTCGATCCTCTTCGGCCTCGCGACGCCGACCGAGGCGGCCTCGATCGGCGCGCTGGGGGGCATGGCGCTGGCGGTGATCTATCGCGCCATGACCTGGCAACGCCTGAGGGAAAGCGTCTACCTGACGGTGCGGACCACGGCGATGGTGTGCTGGCTCTTCGTCGGCTCCTACATCTTCTCGTCGGTGTTCTCCTATCTCGGCGGGGAGGAGGTGATCTCGGAATTCGTGCAATCGCTCGACCTGTCGCCGCTGACCTTCCTGATCTGCGCGCAGCTCATCATCTTCCTGCTGGGATGGCCGCTGGAATGGTCCGAGATCATCATCATCTTCGTGCCGATCTTCCTGCCGCTGCTGGCCTTCTTCGAGATCGATCCGCTGTTCTTCGGCGTGCTGGTGGCGCTCAATCTCCAGACCAGCTTCCTGACGCCGCCGATGGCGATGTCGGCCTATTACCTCAAGGGGATCGCGCCCCCGGAGGTGCGGCTGACGATGATCTTCCGCGGGTGCATGCCGTTCCTCCTCTGCGTGTTCCTGGCGATGGCCCTGGTCTATATCTGGCCGGGAAGCGTCTTCTACCTGCCGGACCAGATCTATGGGAACTGACATGCTGGACCTGCCACCGGGCGCGCTGGCCGAGCGGCTGGCCAGCGGCGCGGTCCGCGCCACCGAGGTCGCGCGGGCCGTCTCGGACCGGGTGGCGCGGCTCAACCCCGACCTGCACGCGCTGGTCTGGCACGATTCCGACCACCTGGCCGAGCAGGCCGAGCGGCGCGAGGCCGAGCGGCGCGCCGGGCGGGGCACGGGGAGGCTTCACGGCCTGCCGGTGGCGCTGAAGGACATCGTCGACACCGCCGGGATCGCGACCGAGAACGGCACCCCGATCGACGCGGGCCGGATGCCCCGGCGCGACGCCTGGATCGTCGACCGGCTGAAGGGCGAGGGGGCGCTGATCGCCGGCAAGGCCACGACGACCGAGCTGGCCTTCATGGCCGCCTCGCCGACCCGCAACCCGCATGACCGGACGCGCTCGCCCGGCGGGTCGTCGTCGGGATCGGCCGCGGCGGTCGCGGCCGGCATCGTGCCCTTCGCGATCGGGACGCAGACCAACGGATCGGTGATCCGGCCGGCCTCGTTCTGCGGGGTGACGGGCTACAAGCCGTCCTTCGGGGCGATCCCGCGCACCGGGATCCTGCCGCAATCGCCCTCCCTCGACACGGTGGGGATCTTCGCGGCGACGCCGCACGGCGCCGCGATGGTGGCCGAGGCGCTGTTCGGCCACGACCCGGCCGACCCCGCGACGGCCCCGCGCCCGCGCCCGCGCCTGTCGGCGGCCACCGCCGCCGGCCCCGCCGTCGCCCCGACCTTCGCCGTGCTGCAGCCGCCCGGCTGGGAGGAGGCCGAGCCGCAGACCCGCGCCGCCTTCGAGGAACTGGCCGAGGCGCTGGGAGAGAACGCCTTCGCCACCGGGCTGCCGAGCCTTTTCGCCGAGGCGCAGCCGCAGCGCGAGCGCGTCAACCTGGCCGAGATGGCCCATGCCTATCGCCGCTATGCCGAGCGGGCCGACGAGCTGTCGCCGCCGCTGCGCCTGGCCCTCGAACGGGGTCTGAGGATCCCGGCGCGCGATTACCTCTCGGCGCTCGACTGGCGCGGCGTGCTCTCGTCGGGGCTGGCCGAGATCCTGCGCCGCGCCGACGCGATCCTGTGTCCCGCCGCGCCTGGACCCGCGCCCGAGATGGGCACGACCGGCGACCCGGTCTTCAACGGGTTGTGGACCTTCGTCGGCTTCCCGGCGGTCAGCGTGCCGCTCTTCACCTCGGAGGAGGGGCTGCCGATGGGCGTCCAGGTCATCGCCGGGCGCGGCGATGACGCGCGTTGCCTGGCGGCCGCGCAATGGCTCTATGATTGGGCCGCCACCCAAGGAGGAACGTGATGAGACGCATCCTGGCGCTTCTGGCCTTCGCGACGCTCGCCGTGTTCCTGGGGATCCTGGCGCGGAAAGTACCCGAACCCGACCTGATCGCGGTGATCGCCCTGACGCTGGCGCTGGCCGGCTGGGACCTCGCGACCTCGTCGGGCGGGCGACGGGATTGATCGGATTTGGCAACAGAGGAGGAGACACCATGACGATGATGAAGGCGACCGGCGCGGCGGCATTGGCCGTCCTGTCGACGGCCGCATCGGCCCAGCAGGCCGAGATGCCCGACAATATCGAGCGTCTGCAGAACATGCAGTCCACCGGCACGTCCGAGTTCCAGCAGATCGAGCAATCGGGCGAGTACGCCGACGGCATCCGCCAGACGCTGGAGCGCATCGAGCTGCCCGACGGCTTCCAGATCGAGCTCTATGCCGTGGTGCCGGATGCGCGCCACATGGCGGTGGGGCCGCAGGGGATCGTGACCTTCGTGGGCACGCGCAAGGACAAGATCTGGGCGGTGACCGACCGCAACAAGGACCGCGTGGCCGACGAGGTGAAGGATTTCGCGCCGTCGCTGACCCTCACCATTCCGAACGGCGTCTGCTTCAGCCCGGACGGCATGCTCTATACCGTGGAGCAGAACCGCATCCTCGTCTTCCCCGCGGCGGAGTTCTTCTACGAGAGCCCCGACGTGGCCGTGGGGCAGGTCGTGGCGCAGGGCGAGCTGATCCCGTCGGAGGAGGAATCGTTCAACCACTCGGCCCGGGTCTGCCGGATGGGCCCGGACGGCAAGCTCTATGTCTCGCTCGGCCAGCCCCATAACGTGCCGCCCGCCGACAAGGTCGACCTCTACAACGAGGTCGGCATCGGCGGCATGATCCGGATGAACCCCGACGGGACCGAGCGCGAGGTCTATACCAACGGCATCCGCAATTCCGTCGGCCACGATTTCCACCCCGAGACGGGGGATCTGTGGTTCACCGACAACCAGGTGGACGGGATGGGCGACGACATCCCGCCGGGCGAGATCAACCGCCAGACCGAGATGGGCCAGCATTTCGGCTTCCCCTATTACGGGGGCGGCGACGTGCGGACGGCCGAATACGAGGGCGAGGAGCCGCCCGCCGACGTGGTGATGCCGGCGGTGGAGACGGTCGCCCACGCGGCCGACCTGGGCATGACCTTCTATACCGGGTCGATGTTCCCCGAGGAGTACCGCAACGCGATCTTCTCGGCCCAGCACGGGTCGTGGAACCGCACCGAGCCGGTGGGAGCGCGCGTGATGGTGACCCGGATCGACGACGAGGGCAACGCCACGACCGAGCCCTTCGCGGAAGGCTGGCTCGACGAGAACGGCGAATATCTGGGCCGCCCGGTCGATGTCGCGCAGATGCGCGACGGCTCGATCCTGGTCTCGGACGACCTGGCCGGGGCGATCTATCGCATCAGCTACGAGGGCGGCCAGTGAGGGCGGCTTTCCTGGCGCTCGGCGGGGTTCTCCTCGCCGGGCCGCTCTGCGCCCAGGCGGGCGATCCGGAGGCCGGACGGCAGGTCGCGGGGCAATGCCGCACCTGCCACGGGCTGACCGGGCTGGCCGAGATCCCGGTCGCGCCGAATATCGGCGGCGAGCCGCAGGATTACCTGGCCGGCCAGCTGCGGGCCTTCCGCTCGGGGGCGCGGGAGAACGAGATGATGAGCGTCGTCGCCTCGTCGCTGTCGGACCAGCAGATCGCGGACGTGACGGCCTGGTACGCCGCGCAGGTGCCGACGGCCACGCTGGACGCCGACGCGGCGGAGGCGCCCGAATTGTGCGCGGGCTGCCACGGTGCCGACGGGATCGCGGTGGTCGAGGGGGCGCCGAACCTCGCCGGCGAGCCCAACATCTATATCGAGACGCAGCTCAAGGCGTTCCGCTCGGGGCGGCGCGAGAACGAGGTGATGTCCCCCATCGCCGCCGATCTGTCGGATGCCGAGATCCGCGCCGTCTCGGACTGGTACGCCGCCGTGACGCTGGAGATGGCGGCGCCCGAGTGACCGCTCAGAGGTGGCGCGTCAGCCGCGTCGCCGCGTCGGGGGAGAAGCGCATCCTGGTCAGGAATCCCGGCGCCTGGCCGGGAATGCGGACATGCAGGGCGCGGACCTTGTGCTGGGAGAGCATCTTGGTCAGGGCCGAGATCGCCTCGCTCGCCATGCCGCGCCGCCGCACCGAGGGGCGGATGTAGAGTTCGTCCATATGCGCCTCGGTCCCGCCGGCCGAGATCGAGTGGCCGAAGGACACCGACAGGTAGCCCACCGGGCTCGACGGCGGGCCGACCAGGTAGAGCGTGCCCGGCGCCTCGCCGGACAGGAGGGCGGCGATCGCGGCATCGCGGGCCGTCGGGTCGGGGGCGAGGCCGGTCTCGTCGTGGCAGGCGAGGACCAGGCGCATCACGCGCTCTTCGTCCTCGGGGCGGGCGATCCTCAGCGTGACGCTCATCGGGCGGATCCTCGGGGGCTGGGGCGGGATGCGCCATCGGGGTAACGCCGCCGCGCGCAAGAGGCCAGAGGCGACGCGCGTCCCCGGCGCGATTTCGGCGCCGGCGTGTCCCGGCGCGATTGCATTTCCCCCCGCACGGTCAGAGCCGCGCCAGCCGTTCGGTCAGCAGATCGAAGAAGCCCGCCGCGTCGAGGTCGCCGACGAAGAACGCGTTTGCCGGGCGCGGCGTCACCCGCCACCAATCCGCCACCGTCATGCCGCGGGTCAGGTCCGACAGGGTCTCGATCTCGACGTTGATGCTGCGGCCCGAGAAGAGGTCGGGCCGCAGCAGCCAGCCGATGACGCAGGGATCGTGGAGCGGCGCCCCGTCCGAGCCGTATTTCTCGAGGTCGAACCGCTCGAAGAAATCCGTCATCTCGGCCACCGCGGTGCCGACCGGCGTGCCGAGGGCGCGGAACGCGTCGTTGCGCGCGCCGGTGACCAGCGCCTTGTGGGTGGCGTCGAGCGGCAGGACGGTCACCGGCACGCCGGCGCGGAACACGACCTGCGCCGCCTCGGGATCGACATGGATGTTGAACTCCGCCGCCGGGGTGATGTTGCCGACCTCGAAATAGGCGCCGCCCATCAGCACGATGCGCCCGATCCGGGCGGCGATGTCGGGCGCCTTCAGCAGCGCCAGGGCGAGGTTGGTGAGCGGGCCCAGCGCGCAGATCGTGACCGATCCCCTGGGCTCGGACCGGAGCGTGTCGATGAGCCAGCCGACCCCCGGCCGGGGATCGAGCGGCATCGTGGGATCGGGCAGGACCGGCCCGTCGAGCCCGGTGCGGCCGTGGACGTGCTCGGCGGTGACGAGCCGGCGGCGGAGCGGCTGGCGCGCGCCCGCGAAGACGGGCACGTCGCGGCGCCCGGCCAGTTCGCAGACGATGCGGGCATTGCGGGCCGTCAGCTCCAGCGGCACGTTGCCGGCCACGGCGGTGATCCCCATCACCTCCAGCTCCGGCGAGGCCAGCGCCATCAGGATCGCGATGGCGTCGTCCTGTCCGGGGTCGGTGTCGATGATGATCTTGGCGGGGTCAGGCATCTTTGCTCCGGCGCGGCGGGGACAGTTTCATGTCGGGGGCGGACAGCCGGTCGGGCGGGCCCGTCCAGGCATAGGCAAGCAGGCAGGGATCGAGCTCGCCGGTGGTGATGCGGTGCTCGTCGCCGGCGCGGTTCAGGATCAGCGATCCGGGCGCGTAGACGGCCGCGTCGTTCTCGGACCAGGCGCCGGCGACCGAAATGTAGCTTTCCTCGATGCCGGCATGGCTGTGCTGGGGATAGGTGGTGGTGGGCGCGAAGAGCACGAATCCCAGGATCAGCCGGTCGGTCCGCACCGGCCCGCGCGGGCCCAGCACCTCGCAATAGGCGTATTTGCGCGCCAGCGCCCGGGGCATGCGCGCATAGCCGTGCTCCCAGCAGAGCCGTCCGGAGACGCCGCGCAGCGCCCGCGCCATGCCCTGCATCGCCGCCCGTTCGCCCAGGTCCAGCGCCCGGGGCAGGTGGGCGGTGACCGGCAGGTCCGCGCCGGGGCGGGCGACCACCTCGGGGGCGTCGGCGATGACGGCCGACAGCGCCTCGCGCACGCGCTTGCGGTGGGAGCGGATCGCGGCGCTGCCGCCGGCCGAGCCGTGGCGATAGAGCGCCTCGAACTCCCGCAGGAGGTAGATCCAGTCGGGCGCCTCCGCCAGGCGGACGGGCGCGGAGGGGTCCGCCCCGCTCATCGGATCGCGTCGAGGATCCGCGCCCAGGACCGCGCGCCGCGGTGAAAGCTCGCCACGTCGTATTTCTCGTTCGGGCTGTGGATGCGGTCGTCGTCGCGGCCGAACCCGATCAGCATCGAATCCATGCCGAGGATCGACTGGAAGTGACCGGCGATCGGGATCGAGCCGCCCGCGCCGATATAGGCGGCCTCGTGGGGCCATTCCGCGGACAGGGCCCGGCGCGCGGCCTCGAAGGCGGGGTCGGAGGTGTCCATGCGGCTCGCCGGGGCGGCGCCGTGGTCGTGGAACTCCACCGTGCAATCGGCCGGGACCATGTCGCGGACCATGGCGCGGAAGCTGTCGCGGATCGCCAGCGGGTCCTGGCTCCCCACGAGGCGGAAGCTGATCTTGGCCGCCGCCTCGGCGGGGAGAACGGTCTTGAAGCCGCGCCCCGCATAGCCGCCGCGGATGCCGTTGACCTCGCAGGTGGGCCGCGACCAGAGCTGTTCCAGCGCGCTGCGGCCCGCCTCGCCCGCGGGGATCGAGAGGCCGACGCCCGACAGGAAGAGGCCCGCGTCGAAGCCCAGCGCGTCCCATTGCGCGGCCAGCTCCGCCGTCAGGTCGGGCACGCCGTCGTAGAAGCCCGGCACGGTGACGCGGCCCGCCTCGTCGTGGAGGCTGGCCACGATCCGGGCGAGCGCGCGGACCGGGTTCGCCGCCAGCCCCCCGAAGGAGCCGGAATGGAGGTCCTTGTCGGCGCCGCGGATCACGACCTCCTCCCCCAGGAGGCCGCGCAGCTGGGTGACGATGCCGGGGCGGTCGGCCGCGAAGAGCCCGGTGTCGCAGATCAGCGCCAGGTCGGCGCCGAGTTCCGCGGCGTTCTCCTCCAGGAACGGGACGAGGGAGGGCGAACCCGATTCCTCCTCCCCCTCGAAGAGGAAGGTGACGTTGCCCGGCAAGTCCCCGTGCACGTCCTTCCAGGCGCGGCAGGCCTCGACGAAGGTCATGAGCTGGCCCTTGTCGTCCGCCGCGCCCCGGCCGCGGATCACCCGGCCGTCCGGGGTCTCCTCGATGGCGGGGTCGAACGGGTCGCGGTCCCACAGGTCGAGCGGGTCGACCGGCTGCACGTCGTAATGGCCGTAGAACAGGATCGGGCGCCCGGCGCCGCCGGTGCGCGCGACCACCATCGGATGGCCGGGCGTGTCGCGCAGCTCGGCCCGCGCGCCCAGCGCCGTCAGCTCGGCGACCAGCCATTCGGCGGCGCGGCGGCACGCGGCGGCGTAATCGCTGTCGGTCGAGATCGACGGGATGCGGAGGAAGTCCGTCAGCCGCTCGAGGCTGCGGGGAAGGCCGGCGTCGATCCGGTCGAGAACGGCGGTCAGGGTCATGCAATCTCCGGGTCGCGTTCGGCGGCGGGGCAGGGTATCGGGGGCAAGGTATCAGTGCGGGAGGCGGCGTCCAGTCGCCCCGGCGGGACGGTGGGCGCGGGTCGCGGCCGATTGACCCCGTGACACCGGCGTCCCACCCGTTAAGGTAGGCGCACAATATACAGGAAAGCCAGCCGAGTGACCTACGACGCCAGCATCGACGCCGCCCTGCAGAAGCTCCATGACGAAGGCCGCTACCGGACCTTCATCGATATCGAGAGGACGCGCGGCAATTTCCCCCACGCGACCTGGACCCGTCCCGACGGGACCGAGCGCGCGGTGACGGTGTGGTGCGGCAACGATTACCTGGGCATGGGGCAGCACCCGGCCGTCCTCGGGGCGATGCACGACGCGGTCGATGCCGCCGGCGCCGGATCGGGCGGGACGCGCAACATCTCGGGCACCACCGTCTATCACAAGCGGCTGGAGGCGGAGCTGGCCGACCTTCACGGCAAGGAGGCGGCGCTGCTCTTCACCTCCGCCTACATCGCCAACGACGCGACGCTGTCGACCCTGCCCAAGATCTTTCCCGGGCTCATCATCTATTCCGACGCGCTGAACCATGCGAGCATGATCGAGGGGGTGCGGCGGAACGGCGGCGCCAAGCGGATCTTTCGCCACAACGACGTGGATCACCTGCGCGAATTGCTCGAGGCGGACGATCCGGCGGTGCCGAAGCTCATCGCCTTCGAATCGGTCTATTCCATGGACGGCGATTTCGGCCCGATCGCGGCGCTGTGCGACCTGGCCGACGAATTCGGCTGCCTGACCTATATCGACGAGGTGCACGCGGTCGGCATGTACGGCCCCCGCGGCGGCGGCGTGACCGAGCGGGACCGGCTGGCCCACCGCATCGACATCATCAACGGGACGCTCGCCAAGGCCTATGGCGTGATGGGCGGCTATATCGCCGCCTCGGCCAGGATGTGCGACGCGATCCGCTCCTACGCGCCGGGCTTCATCTTCACCACGTCGCTGCCGCCCTCGGTCGCGGCGGGCGCCGCCGCCAGCGTGGCGCACCTGAAGACCGACCAGCTTCTGCGCGAACGCCACCAGACCCAGGCGCGCATCCTCAAGATGCGGCTGAAGGGGACGGGCCTGCCGCTGATCGACCATGGCAGCCACATCGTGCCGGTCCATGTCGGCAACCCGGTGCATTGCAAGATGATGTCGGACGTGCTGCTCGAGGATCACGGGATCTACGTGCAGCCGATCAACTTTCCCACCGTTCCGCGGGGCACGGAGCGGCTGCGATTCACCCCGTCGCCCGTGCACGGTCCGCGCGAGATCGACGCATTGGTGAACGCGATGGACCATCTCTGGTCGCAATGTGCGCTCAATCGCGCCGACTTGAGCGCCTAGCGCGCCCGGAAGTCCTGTTCACGCTTCGTTGACTTGTGTTAGGGTAAAGTCAAAGAATGGGACCGCGCGCCGGCTTCACGGTTTCGACGGTCCCCGCAGGCAGGCGTTTACAGGGGACGAAGATGATCGGACGTTTCCGTCAGGAGGAAACGGCGGCCGTCGGACAGGCGGACGCCCATCCGGGCCTTGGCGAGGTGCTGCGCGACAAACGCGCGGATCTCGGGAAATCGCTTCTCGACGTGCAGCGAGAGTTGAAGATCAAGGCGACCTACATCGCCGCGATCGAGCGCGCCGACACCACGCCGTTCGAGACGCCGGGCTTCGTCGCCGGATACGTGCGCTCCTATGCCCGCTACCTGGGCCTCGACCCGGAATGGGCCTATGGCGCCTTCCGTGACGAGAGCGGCTTCACCGGACCGGCGCCGAAGGCCGCACCGGCGCCCGCGCCCGCGCCAGCGGCGCGCAGGGGCGGATCGCAGCCCTTCACGGGGCTCGGGGTTCCGCCGTCCCACCACGGCATCCTGGCGCGGATCGAGCTGGGCGCCATCGGGTCGGTCGCGATCCTGGTCGGCCTGATCGCCGTCCTGGGCTATGGCGGCTATGCCGTCCTGACCGAGATCCAGCAGGTGCAGCTCGTCCCCGTCGAGGAGGCGCCCGAGGTCGTGGCCGAGATCGACCCGCTCGATGCGGCCGAGCCGATCCCCGACACCGCCGCGGGCCCCGAGGCGGCCGTCGCGGCGGCCGGGTTCGACCGCCTCTATCGCCCCGATCCGCTGGACGTGCCGGTGATCATCGCCCGCGACGGGCCGATCGCGACCCTCGACCCCGATCAGACCGGGGCGCTGGCCGGATTGGGAGCCGATCGGGTGGCGTCCTCCTCCATCGACCTGGTGCCGGGGATCGGCGCCCTGGCGGGATCGCGCGACCGCGTGCCGACGGCCACCGAACGCGCCGTGCTGGCCGCCTTGGGGCAGGTCCCCGAGGGCGAGGCGGCCCGCGCGGCCCTCGCGGCGGGCCCGGACGAGGAGGCGTCTCCCCGCCCGCAGGTCGTCGCCGACACGGTCCCCGAAGTGGTCGTCTTCGCCGTCCGGCCGTCCTGGGTGCGGATCCGCTCGGCCGAGGGGACGACGCTCTACGAGGCGATCATGGAGGAGGGCGACCGGTTCGTCCTGCCCGCCACGGAGGCGCCGGCGACCCTGCGGACGGGCGAATCGGGCGCGATCTACTTCTCGGTCGCGGGCACGCCCTACGGGCCCGCGGGGCGCCCCGGCGCGGTGACGGGGAACGTTCCGCTCGCCGCGGCCTCGCTGGTCGAGACCTACGAGGTCGCCGACCCGGCCTCGGACACGGCGCTGTCGCGCGTCGTGGTGGAGTTGCAGGCCGATCCGCCCCGGCGTCCCGGCGCGCCCGCGGCCGAGTGAACGCCGCGGACCGGTTGGCACGGCCCATCGACGCGCCTAGTTAAGGGCGGAACGTCCCGAACCCGTCAGGCCCCCGATGTCCCTGAACCACGTCCGCCCCTGGAAGAACATCTATCGCCGCGCGTCGCGGCAGATCATGGTCGGCTCCGTCCCGGTGGGGGGCGACGCGCCCATCGCGGTGCAGACCATGACCAACACCGACGGCACCGATGTCCGCGCCACCCTGAAGCAGGTCACCGATTGCGCCGAGGCGGGGGCGGACATCGTCCGGATCTCGTGCCCCGACCGGGACACGACCACCGCGCTGAAGGAGATCTGCCGCGAGAGCCCGGTGCCGATCGTGGCCGACATCCATTTCCACTACAAGCGCGCCATCGAGGCCGCCGAGGCGGGCGCCGCCTGCCTCAGGATCAATCCCGGGAACATCGGCGACGATGCCCGCGTCAAGGAGGTGATCCGCGCGGCGAAGGACCATGGCTGCGCGATCCGGATCGGGGTGAATGCCGGCAGCCTGGAGCGGGACCTTCTGGAGAAATACGGCGAACCCTGCCCCGAGGCGATGGTCGAAAGCGGGCTCGACCACATCAAGATCCTCGAGGACAACGATTTCCACGAGTTCAAGATCTCGGTGAAGGCGTCCGACGTGTTCCTGTCGGCGGCCGCCTACCAGGGCATCGCGGAGGCGACGGACGCGCCGATCCACCTCGGCATCACCGAGGCGGGCGGGCTGATGTCGGGCACGATCAAGTCGGCGATCGGTCTCGGCAACCTGCTGTGGATGGGGATCGGCGACACGCTCCGCGTCTCGCTCTCGGCCGATCCGGTGGAGGAGGTGCGCGTCGGCTACGAGATCCTGAAGGGCCTCGGTCTCCGCCACCGGGGGGTCAACATCATCTCCTGCCCGTCCTGCGCGCGGCAGGGATTCGACGTGATCAAGACGGTCGAGGCACTGGAGGAGCGGCTGGCGCATATCAAGACGCCCATGTCGCTGTCGATCATCGGCTGCGTGGTGAACGGGCCGGGCGAGGCGCTGATGACCGATGTCGGCTTCACCGGCGGCGGCGCGGGGGCGGGCATGGTCTACTTGGCCGGCAAGCAGAGCCACAAGATGTCGAACGACGAGATGGTCGAGCACATCGTGGAGCAGGTCGAGAAGCGGGCCGCCGAGATCGAGGCGGAAACGACCCCCGAGGTCGAGCCGGCGGAGTGATCCGCCGGCCGCCGGGCGCGAATTTTCGACGAAAATTCGGGTCCCGCGTCAGGCCTGGCGCTCGGCCGACAATTCCTCGACATCCTTGAACTTGATCGATTCGCCACAGCCGCAGGCATCGACGACGTTCGGATTGCGGAACCGGAACCCCGATTCCAGCAGCGAGGTCTCGTAGTCGATCTCGGTGCCGAAGAGGAACATCTGCGCCATCGGCGCGATCATGACGCGGGCGCCGTCCTGTTCCACCACCTCGTCATGGGCATCGACCGTGTCGACGTAGTCCATGGTGTATTCCATGCCCGCGCAGCCGCCCTTCTTCAGGCCGATGCGCAGCCCCTCATGTCCGTCGCGGTCCATCAACTTGACGATCTGGCGCACGGCGGCGGGGGTAATGGTGACGGCTTGCTTGCCGGGAATGGCGAACATGGGGCACGACTCCTGTCAGGTCCCATGCAAAATAAGGGGTCCGGGCCAATGGCTCAAGGCGACCAGCGCAGGAAGTTGGCGATCAGGCGCAGGCCGGTCGCCTGGCTCTTCTCGGGGTGGAACTGCGTGCCGAGGCGGGTCCCGTTGGCGACGATGGCCGTCACCTCGGTCCCATACTCGCAATGCGCGAGACGTTCCGAGGCGACCTTCGTCTCCATGTGGAAGGAGTGGACGAAATAGGCGTGGTCGCCCGTGGCGATGCCGTCGAGAAGCGGATGCGGCCGGTCGACCACCAGGTCGTTCCACCCCATATGCGGCACCTTGAGGCGGGCATCGCCGGGGGCGATCGGCACCACCTCGCCGTCGATCCAGCCGAGGCCCCGGACCTCCTCGTATTCGTGGCCCCGCTCGGCCATGAGCTGCATGCCCACGCAGATGCCGAGAAACGGACGGCCCTTGCGGTCCACCGCCTCGAGCAGCGCCTCGTGCAGGGCGGCCCGGTCGCGCATCAGCGCGCGGGCGCAGGCGGGAAAGGCCCCGTCGCCCGGCAGCACCACGCGGTCGGCGCGCGCCACCGTGTCGGGGTCGGCGGAAACCTCTATGCGGCCGCCGCCCACCTCCTGCGCCATGCGCTGGAAGGCCTTCTCGGCGGAGTGGAGATTGCCGCTGTCGGTGTCGATCAGGACCGTCAACATCTGCGCGAATTCCCTGTCGGAGTGTCCCTCGGCCCCCGCGCGGGGCCCGGAATGTCGGTCAGAGCGTGCCCTTGGTCGAGGGCACGGCGTGGCCCTTGCGCGGGTCGATCTCGATCGCGGTCCGCAGCGACCGGGCCACGGCCTTGAACGCGGCCTCGGCGATGTGGTGGCTGTTCAGGCCGCGGACCAGGTCGACATGGAGCGTGATGCCTGCATGGGTGGCGAGCGCCTGGAAGAATTCGCGCACGAGCTCGGTGTCGAAGGTGCCGATCTTCTCGGTCGGGAAGGGCAGGTTCCAGCCCAGCCACGGCCGCCCCGAGAGGTCGAGCGCGCAGGTCACCAGGGCGTCGTCCATGGGCAGGGCGCATTGCCCGTAGCGGGCGATGCCGCGCTTCTCTCCCACCGCCTCGCGCAGGGCGCGGCCGAGCGCGATGCCGGTATCCTCCACGCTGTGGTGGGCGTCGATATGCAGGTCGCCGGCGGCCTTGACCTTCATGTCGATCAGCGAATGGCGCGCGAGCTGGTCGAGCATGTGGTCGAAGAAGCCGATGCCGGTGGCCATGTCGGCCGCGCCGGTGCCATCGAGGTCGACCATCACGGTGATGTCGGTCTCGGCGGTCTTGCGGGTGATGCTGGCATTGCGCATGGGGCCGCTCCTTGTCCGTCGCCGCCCCCTCTAGCGGGTGGGGCGGGGCGGGGGAAGGCCGGGTTGGCGGCCCGCGGCGGACGGGGGCGGAAATACCCCTCAATCGCCGCTTTCCAATCGGCGTGAAATGGTGTGGGCTACCCTGACGTGATCACGGCCGGCGGGGGGAGGCGCGCCCGGTACATGGCGGCATTGCGCTTCGCGCGGTCGCATACTGGATGGGCACCGGCTACACCCTAAGTCGGTAAGGACAGTCGGGGGAGGAACTGCCGCGCGGGCCGTCGCCGCACGCGCCTGTCCCCTTCGGCGCATTGCGAAGGAGGCCGCGATGAAAGACAACCGCGACGACATCGATCCGGTGGAATCCCAGGAATGGCAGGAGGCGATCGAGGACGTCATCGCGCGTGACGGCCCCGACCGGGCGCATTTCCTCCTCGACAAGGCGGTGAGCCAGGCCCGCGCGGCGGGCGCGGTGCTGCCGTTCAGCGCCACGACGCCCTACCAGAACACCATCCCCGCCGACGACCTGCTGGAGATCCCGGGCGACGCCGAGATGGAGAAGCGCATCCGGTCGATCAACCGCTGGAACGCGATGGCGACGGTGGTGCGCGCCAACAAGGGCACCGACGGGATCGGCGGGCACATCGCCTCCTTCGCGTCCTCCGCGGCGATGTACGATATCGGGCTGAACCATTTCTGGCGCGCGCGCTCGGCCACTCATGGCGGCGACATGGTGTTCTTCCAGGGGCACGTGATCCCCGGCATCTACGCGCGCTCCTTCATGGAGGGGCGCCTATCGGAGGAGGACCTGACGAATTTCCGCCTGGAGACGCAGGGCAAGGGGCTGTCCTCCTACCCGCATCCCTGGCTGATGCCCGATTACTGGCAATTCCCCACCGTCTCGATGGGGCTGGGGCCGCTGATGGCCGTCTACCAGGCCAGGTTCATGAAATATATGGAGAATCGCGGCCTGATCGAGAAGTCCGACCGCAAGGTCTGGGCGTTCCTGGGCGACGGCGAGATGGACGAGCCCGAAAGCGTGGGCGCGATCAACATCGCCGCGCGCGAGGGGCTCGACAACCTCATCTTCGTCATCAACTGCAACCTGCAGCGGCTCGACGGGCCGGTGCGCGGCAACGGCAAGATCGTCCAGGAGCTGGAGGGCACCTTCCGCGGTTCGGGCTGGGAGGTGATCAAGGTCCTCTGGGGCAAGGGCTGGGACGCGCTCCTGGAGCGGGACACGAGCGGCAAGCTGCGCCAGCTGATGGACGAGACGATCGACGGCGATTACCAGACCTTCAAGGCCAAGGACGGCGCCTATATCCGCGAGCACTTCTTCGGCAAGTATCCCGAGACGGCGGCGCTGGTCGAGGACTGGACCGACGAGGAGATCTTCGCGCTCCGCCGCGGCGGGCATGACGCGCAGAAGGTCTATACCGCCTACAAGCGCGCGACCGAGGTGGAGGGCAAGCCCTCCTGCCTGCTGATCAAGACGGTCAAGGGCTACGGCATGGGCAAGGCGGGCGAGGGCGCCAACACCGCCCACCAGTCCAAGAAGCTCGACGAGGACCAGCTGAAGGCGATGCGGGACCGCTTCAAGATCCCGGTCGAGGACGACGAGATCGCCAAGGCGCCCTTCGTCACGCTCAACAACGCGCAGAAGGCCTATCTGGCCGACCGCCGCAAGGACCTGGGCGGGCCGTTCCCGGCGCGCTACCGCGACGCGCCGAGCCTGGAGGTGCCCGGGCTCGACAAGTTCAAGCGCGAGCTGCAATCGTCGGGCGACCGCGAATTCTCCACCACCATGGCCTTCGTGCGGATCCTGACCGCGCTTCTGCGGGACAAGAAGATCGGCGAGCGCGTGGTGCCGATCGTGCCGGACGAGAGCCGCACCTTCGGCATGGAGGGGCTGTTCCGGTCGGTCGGGATCTACAACCCGCTGGGGCAGCAATACACGCCCCAGGACGCCGACCAGATGTCCTATTACAAGGAATCGAAGGACGGGCAGGTCCTGCAGGAGGGGATCAACGAGGCCGGCTCCATGGCCGACTGGATCGCGGCGGCCACGTCGTATTCCAACCACGGCGTGCCGATGATCCCGTTCTACATCTTCTACTCGATGTTCGGGTTCCAGCGCGTCGGCGACCTGTGCTGGGCGGCGGGCGATTCGCGGTCGCGCGGCTTCCTTCTGGGCGGCACCGCGGGGCGCACGACGCTGAACGGCGAGGGGCTGCAGCACGAGGACGGGCACAGCCAGGTCCTGGCCTCCACCGTGCCGAACTGCATCAGCTACGATCCGACCTTCTCCTACGAGGTGGCGGTGATCGTGCAATCGGGGATGCAGCGCATGTTCGCCGACCAGGAGGATGTCTATTACTACATCACCCTGCTGAACGAGAATTACGGCCACCCCGAGATGCCGATGGGGTCCGAAGAGGGGATCGTGAAGGGCCTCTACCGGTTCAAGAAGACCGACAAACCAGGCAAGAAGCACGTCAACCTGATGGGGTCGGGCGCGATCCTCATGCAGGCGATCAAGGCCGCCGAGATGCTGGAGGAGGATTTCGGCGTGACCGCCGACATCTGGTCGGCGACCTCGTTCAACGAGCTGGCGCGCGAGGGGCAGGATTGCATGCGGTGGAACCGGCTGAACCCCACCGAGGAGCCGAAGGTCCCCTATGTCACGCAGACCCTGCAGAACGCGAAGGGGCCGGTGATCGCGGCGACCGATTACATCAAGACCTTCTCGGAGCAGATCCGCGCCTTCGTCGAGCAGCCCTATACCTGTCTCGGCACCGACGGGTTCGGGCGGTCCGACAGCCGCGAGAACCTGCGCCGCTTCTTCGAGGTGGACGCGAACCACATCGCTGCCGCGGCGATGCACGAGCTCTTCAAGGCCGGGACCGTGTCGAAATCCGACATGCAGAAGGCGGTGAAGAAATACGAGATCGACGGCGACAAGCCCAACCCGCGCCTGAACTGAGCGGCCAAGACGAGAGGGACGAGACAGATGGCAACCGAGGTCAAGGTACCGGATATCGGCGATTTCGACGACGTTCCGGTGGTCGCCGTGCTGGTGAGCGAAGGGGACAAGATCGAGAAGGAAGATCCCCTGATCGAACTGGAATCCGACAAGGCGACGATGGAGGTCCCGTCGAGCCACGCCGGAACCGTCAAGGAAGTGAAGCTCAAGGAGGGTGACAGCGCCTCGGAGGGCACCGTGATCCTGCTGGTCGAGGAGGCCGAGGAGGGCGGCGAGTCCGGCTCCGACGGGGAGGACGGCGAGGAGGCCACCTCCGAGGAAAAGGACCAGGAGAGCGCCGGCGGCGCCGAGGCCAAGGGCGGCGGGCCCGAGGGCTATGGCGACGGCGGCAAGCGCAGCCAGGGCACGCAGCCCGAGCCCGAGGACCGCGCCGGCGCGAGCGGCGGCTCCAAGGTCGATACCGGCTCGTCGAAGGTCCATGCCTCTCCGTCGGTGCGCGCCTTCGCCCGCCGGGTGGAGGTGGACCTGCGCCAGGTGAACGGGTCGGGCCGCAAGGGCCGGATCCTGCGCGAGGACGTGGAGAAGGCGCTGAAGGGCCAGTCCCAGCCTGCAGGCGGCGGCCAGCAGGCCCAGGGCGGTATGGGCATCCCGCCGATCCCGCCGGTGGACTTCTCCAAGTTCGGCCCCGTCGAAGAGGTCGAGATGTCCCGGATCAAGAAGATCTCGGGGCCGGCGCTGCACCGCTCGTGGCTGAACATCCCGCATGTCACCCACCACGAGAGCGCCGACATCACCGAGCTCGACAAGTACCGCAAGGAGCTCGACACGGCGGCGAAGGAGGAGGGCTATCGCGTGACGCTCCTGTCCTTCGTGATCAAGGCCAGCGTCTCGGCGCTCCGCAAGCACTGGGAGTTCAACGCCTCGATCCACCCCGACGGCGACAAGCTGATCAAGAAGGACTTCTACAATATCGGCTTCGCCGCCGACACGCCGAACGGTCTGATGGTTCCGGTCATCAAGGATGCCGACCGCAAAGGGATCGAGCAGATCAGCCGCGACCTGCTGGACCTCTCCGCCGCGGCGCGCGACGGCAAGCTGAAGGGCGACGACATGAAGGGCGCGACCTTCACCATCTCGAGCCTCGGCGGGATCGGGGGCACCTCCTTCACGCCGATCGTCAACGCGCCCGAGGTCGCGATCCTCGGGCTGACGCGGGCGGAGATGAAGCCGGTCTGGAACGGCGATGAGTTCGTGCCGCGCAACATGCTGCCCATGAGCCTGTCCTACGACCACCGCGCCATCGACGGGGCGCTCGCCGCGCGCTTCGCCGCGCATCTGAAATTCCTGCTCGGCGACGTGCGCCGGCTGATGCTGTAAGGGGCCCGCAATGACTGACGTGAAGGTTCCCGATATCGGCGATTTCTCGGACGTGCCGGTGATCGCCGTCCTGGTCTCGGTCGGCGACACGATCGAGAAGGAGGATCCGCTCATCGAGCTGGAATCCGACAAGGCGACGATGGAGGTTCCGTCGTCCCATGCCGGCAAGGTCACCGAGATCAAGGTGGCCGAGGGCGACACGGTCACCGAGGGCGACGTGATCCTGGTGGTCGAGGAAGCGGAGTCGGGAGACGACGGCGGGTCGTCCTCGGACGACGGCGACGAGGAAAAGCCCGAGACCAAGGAGACGGCCAAGGACGGGAAGAAGACCGACGATGCCCCCGCGCCGGCCGCCGCCGAGGGCACCAAGTCCGGCTCCGGCGACATCCACGGCGAGGTGGTCGTCCTGGGCTCGGGCCCGGGGGGCTACACGGCGGCGTTCCGCGCCGCGGATCTCGGCAAGAAGGTGGTGCTGATCGAGCGCTATTCGTCGCTGGGCGGCGTCTGCCTCAACGTGGGCTGCATCCCGTCCAAGGCGCTCCTCCATGCCTCGCGGGTCATCGCCGAGACCGAGGAGATGTCCGAGCATGGCCTCTCCTTCGGCAAGGTGAAGGTCGACGCCAAGGGTCTGCGCGACTGGAAGGACAGCGTCGTCAAGAAGATGACCGGCGGGCTCGCCGGCATGGCCAAGCAGCGCAAGGTCACCACCGTCGAGGGGTCGGGCACCTTCACCGGGCCGAATTCCATCGAGGTGGAGACCGCGGACGGCAAGAAGACCGTGACCTTCGACCAGTGCATCATCGCCGCCGGCTCCGACGCGGTGAAGCTGCCCTTCGTGCCGCATGACGACGAGCGGGTGGTCACGTCCACGGGGGCGCTGGAGCTCGACCCGATCCCGAAGAAGCTCTGCGCGCTCGGTGGCGGCATCATCGGCTTCGAGATGGCGACCGTCTATGACGCGCTCGGCTCGAACGTGACGGTCATCGAGATGATGGACCAGATCCTGCCCGGCGCCGACAAGGACGTGGTCAAGCCGCTCCAGAAGCGGATGGAGGGTCGCATGACCATCCACACCAAGTCCAAGGTGACGGAGGTCAAGGCGCAGAAGAACGGCCTCAAGGTGACCTGGGAAGACGAGAAGGGCGAGAGCACGACCGAGACCTTCGACAAGATGCTCGTGGCCGTCGGCCGGACCCCGAACGGGGCCAAGATCGGCGCCGAAAAGGCGGGCGTGAAGGTCACCGATCGCGGCTTCATCGAGGTGGACGACCAGCAGCGCACCAACGTCCCCCATATCTTCGCCATCGGCGACGTGGTGGGGCAGCCGATGCTGGCCCACAAGGCGGTGCACGAGGGCAAGGTGGCCGCCGAGGTCTGCGCCGGCGAGAAGCGCGGCTTCGACGCGCGGGTGATCCCGTCGGTCGCCTATACCGACCCGGAGGTCGCCTGGTGCGGGTTGACCGAGGCGCAGGCCAAGGAGCAGGGCATCAAGGTCGAGAAGGGCGTCTTTCCCTGGGCCGCCTCGGGCCGCGCCCAGGCGAACGGGCGCGCCGAGGGGATGACGAAGCTGCTCTTCGACCCCGAGGACGACCGGGTCGTGGGCGGCGCCATCGTCGGCACCAACGCGGGCGACCTGATCTCGGAGGTGGCGCTGGCGATCGAGATGGGCGCCGACGCGGTGGATCTGAGCCACACGATCCACCCCCACCCGACGCTGTCGGAGACGGTGAACTTCTCGGCCGAGATGTTCGAGGGGACGATCACCGACCTGGTGCCGCCGAAGAAGAAGAAGAAGGGCTGATCGCCCGGGGGCCGGCACGTCCGGCCCCCGCCGCGCGCAGGCTCGCCGCCCCGCCGCCCGACCGGGTCGCGGGGCGCGGCATGTCCTTGGGAACATATCGCTTGCAAGGCGGGCAGGGCGGGGCGATGGTCCGGCCATGCGACCTGCGCTCCTTCTCGCGGCCGGGCTGACGCTCGCCGCACCGCCCGCCCCGGGCGCCGAGATCACCGTCTTCGCCGCGGCGAGCCTCAAGACCGCGATGGACCGCCTGGCGCCGCTCTACGAAGGGGCGTCGGACGACGAGGTGACGGTGGCGCTGGCCGGCTCGGCCGCGCTCGCCCGCCAGATCGGCCAGGGGGCGCCGGCGGATGTCTTCGTCTCGGCCAATGCGGGCTGGATGGACTGGGTGGCGGCGGAGGGGCGCCTCGTGCCGGGGACGCGGCGCGACCTTCTGGGCAATGCGCTGGTCGTGATCTCGGGCGCGGGGGCGGACCCCGTCGACCTGGAGGACCTGCCCGCCGCGCTCGGGGAGGGGCGCCTGGCCATGGCGATGGTCGAGGCGGTCCCGGCGGGGATCTACGGGCGCGCGGCGCTGGAGAGCCTGGGCCTGTGGGGGGACCTGGCCCCGCGCGTGGCGCAGGCCGACAACGTGCGCGCCGCGATGGCGCTGGTGGCGGCGGGGGCCGCGCCCTACGGGATCGTCTATGCGACCGACGCGGCGGCGGAGCCGCGGGTGGCGGTGGTCGCAAAGCTGCCCCGCGACAGCCATCCGCCGATCGTCTATCCGGCGGCGCTGGTGGCGGGGGCGGATCCGGCGGCGGCGGCGTTCCTCGACTGGCTGGGCGGCGCCGAGGCGCGCGGGGTCTTCGCCGACCTCGGCTTCGGTCCGCCGCCCGGCTGAGATGGGCTGGCTGCCCCCGGAGGCGCAGCAGGCGCTGCTCCTGTCGCTCAAGGTGTCGTTCTGGGCGACGCTGGCGAGCCTGCCCCTGGGGGTGCTGGCGGCCCATGCGCTGGCGCGCTGGCGGTTTCCGGGGCGCGGGTTTCTGAACGGTCTCGTGCACCTGCCGCTGATCCTGCCGCCGGTGGTCACCGGCTATCTGCTGCTCCTGGGATTCGGCCCTCAGGGTCCGTTCGGGGCACCGCTGGAGGCGCTGGGGATCGGGGTCGCGTTCCGCTGGACGGGGGCGGCGCTGGCCGCGGCGATCATGGCCTTTCCGCTGATGGTGCGGGCGATCCGGCTGTCGATCGAGGCGGTGGATCCGCGCCTCGAACAGGCGGCCGGGACGCTCGGGGCGTCGCGCCCCTGGGTCTTCGCCACCGTCACGCTGCCGCTGATCCTGCCGGGCATCCTGACCGGGGCGATCCTGGCCTTCGCCAAGGCGATGGGGGAATTCGGGGCGACGATCACCTTCGTGTCGAACATTCCCGGCCAGACCCAGACCCTGCCGACCGCGATCTACGCCTTCCTGCAGGTGCCGGGCGGCGAGGCGGCGGCGCTGATGCTGGTGGGGGTGTCGGTCGCGGTGGCGATGACGGCGCTCGCGCTGTCGGAGCTGCTGGGCGGATGGCTCGCGCGGCGGGTCGCGGGACGATGAGCCTCGACGTGACGCTGGGCCACCGGCTGGGCGCCTTCGCGCTGGAGGCGGCGTTCGTCGCGCCGCCGGGGGTGACCGTCCTGTTCGGACGGTCGGGATCGGGCAAGACGAGCGTGGTGGACGCCGTGGCGGGGCTGCTCCGCCCGCAGCGGGGCCGGATCGCGGTGGACGGAGAGGTCCTGTGCGACACCGACCGGGGCATCTGGACGCCGCCGCACCGGCGCCGGCTGGGCGTGGTGTTCCAGGACGGGCGCCTCTTTCCGCATCTGACGGTCAGGGGCAACCTCGATTACGGGCGGCGCTTCTCGGGGCGGGGCCGGGACCGCGCGCTGGAGGCGCGGATCGTCGAGATGCTGGGGATCGGGGCGCTTCTGGACCGCCGCCCCGGCGGGCTGTCGGGGGGCGAGCGGGCGCGGGTGGGGATCGGCCGGGCGCTTCTGGCGCGGCCCCGCCTGATCGTGGCCGACGAGCCGCTGGCCGCGCTGGACCAGTCGCGGAAGGCCGAGATCATGCCCTATTTCGAACGGCTGCGGGACGAGGTGGCGGTGCCGATCCTCTATGTCAGCCACGACGCGGCCGAGGTGGCGCGGCTGGCCACGACCGTCGTGGCGCTGGAGGGCGGGCGCGTCCTGGCGGCCGGGCCCGCCGCCGAGATCCTGGCCGATCCGAACGTGGTGCCGGCGGGCATCCGGGCGGCGGGCGCGGTGCTGGAGGTGCGCGTCGCGCGCCACCATCCCGACGGGCTGTCGGAACTGGACGCGGGCGGCGTCGCGCTGTTCGTGCCGCGGGTGGAGCGGCCGGCGGGGGCCACGATCCGCGTCCGCATCCCGGCCCAGGAGGTGATCCTGTCGCTGGAGCCTCCGCGCGGCCTGTCGGCGGTGAACGTCCTGCCGGGCCGGATCGAGGCGATCCGCGCCGGCGAGGGGCCGGGCGTCCTGGTGTCGCTGGCCACGCCGGGCGGGACCGTGCTGGCGCGCATCACCCGGCGCTCGGCCGAGCGGATGGGGCTCGCGGTGGGCGGCAGCGCCCATGCGGTGGTGAAATCGGTGGCCATCGCCCGCGAGGACCTGGGCGGGCGCTGAGCGGTCAGGCCGCCGAGCCGGCCCGGTCGAGCCCGAAGGCGTCGTGCAGCGTCTGCACGGCCAGTTCCATGTACTTGCGCTCGATCAGGACCGAGATCTTGATCTCGGACGTGGCGATGACCTTGATGTTGATGTTGTCGTCCTTCAGCGCCTCGAACATCCGCGCGGCGACACCGGCATGGGAGCGCATCCCGATCCCCACCACCGAGACCTTGGCGACCTCGGTATCGGCGACGAGCTCGCCGTAGCCGATCGCGCCCGCGTCCCGGGAGCCTTCCAGCGCCTTGCGGGCGCGCGGCACCTGGTCGACGGGGCAGGAGAACGTCATGTCGGTCTTGCCCCGTTCGGAGATGTTCTGGACGATCATGTCTACGTTCACCCCCGCTTCGGCCAAGGGCCCGAAGATCCCGGCGGCGATGCCGGGCCGGTCCTCGACGCCCAGAAGCGTCATCTTCGCCTCTTCGCGGCTGTAGGCGACGCCGTTCACGACATTGCTTTCCACGATCTCGTCCTCCGCACAGACCAGCGTTCCGGCCGTTTCGTCGTAATCCCCGAACGAGGACAGCACCCGGACCTTCACGCCGAAGCGCATGGCCAGTTCCACCGACCGGGTCTGGAGCACCTTGGCGCCGAGCGAGGCCAGTTCCAGCATCTCCTCGAAGGCGATGCGGTCGAGCTTGCGGGCCTTCGAGGTGATCCGGGGATCGGTCGTGTAGACGCCGTCCACGTCGGTATAGATGTCGCAGCGCACCGCGCCGAAGGCGGCGGCGAAGGCGACCGCGGTCGTGTCCGAGCCGCCGCGCCCCAGCGTGGTGATCCGTCCCTCGGGGCTGATACCCTGGAAGCCGGCGACGACGGCGACGCGCATCCCCTCGGCGAACTTGGCGTCCATGTTGGCGGTCGGGATCTCGTCGATCCGGGCGGCGCCGTGGGCGCCGTTGGTGATCAGCGGCACCTGCCAGCCCTGCCAGGAGCGGGCCGGGATCTCCATCTCCTGCAGGGTGAGGGCCATGAGGCCGGCCGTCACCGCCTCCCCCGACGAGACGACGGCGTCGTATTCGCGCGCGTCGTAGAAGGGCGAGATCTCGTTCACGAAGCCCACGAGCTCGTTGGTCTTGCCGGCCATGGCCGAGACGACGACGATCACCTCGTGCCCGTTGGCCACCTCGCGCGCGACACGCTTGGCCGCCCGGCGGATCCGGTCGGGCGTGGCCACGGACGTGCCGCCGAACTTCATCACAAGGCGCGACATCGGCCGCCTCCCTCTCGCGTTCGCGGGCCTGATAGGGAGGACGGGGCGCAAGGGCAAGGGCGTTGATTTCCGCCGCCCGGCGCGCCACCATCGGCCCGGTGGACCAAGATTCCGAAAATCGCGTCCTGCGCGCCTATCACCTCGTCGAACAGGCCGTCTCGGCGCTGGTGCTGCTCGGCATGGTCGTGGTCGTGGCCTTCGCGGTCTGGTCGTTCTTCCTCACCCTCTGGACGCTGGGATACGAGACGCGCGGAACGCTGGATTACGCGCAGTTCCAGACCCTGTTCGACCGGGTGCTGGCGGCGGTGATCGCGCTGGAGCTGGCGCGCTCCATCGGCCAGCTCGTCGCGGGCGAGCACGGCCTGCGGCAGGTCCGCACGGTGATCGTGATCGGCATGCTGGCGGTGGTGCGGAAACTGATCGTGCTGGAGGTGGACCAGGCCACGGGGCCGTTCCTGCTGGGGATCGCGGCCGCCGTGGTGGGTCTGGCGGTGGCGCTGCTCGTCACGAGCTGGGTGGAACGGCGCCCCCCCGACCCCGAGGGCTAGCCCGCCCGCCTCAGCCCGACCGGAAGCCGCCGAACCGGCCCGACTGGAACACCAGCGGCTCGCCCTCGCGGTGATCGGCGTCGAGCACGCGCCCCAGCACGATGGCGTGGTCGCCGGCATCGTGGACGGCATGGGTCTGGCAGTGGAACCGGGCGATGCAGTCGTCGATGAGCGGTGTGCCGTCCGGGGCGGCGTGCCAGTCCAGCCGGTCGAAGATGTCGCCCTCGCGCACGAAGGCCGACGACACCTCGGTCTGGGCGGCGCCCATGATGTGGATGGCGAAGGCGGCGCATTCGGTGAAGGGCGCGAAGCGCGACGACCCCTTGGCCGGGAGCCACAGCACCAGCGGGGGGTCGAGCGAGACCGAGGCGAAGCTGTTCGCCGTGATCCCGAGCGGGCCGCTCTGCGCCCGCGTGGTCACGACGGTGACGCCGGTGGCGAAGCGGCCGAAGGCGTCGCGCAATTCGCGGTCGGTGAAGGGTTCCATCCGGGTCATGATGCCTCCGGGGCTCGGGCGGGGGGTGGACGCGGGCCGCGCCCGTCGCGCCCGAGGATGCCGCAGATCGGGGGCGAGCGCCACCGCCGCGCGCGGGCGGTAACGCCGCGCCCCGCCCGTGCCCGAACCGTGATCGTTTGGTCCTTCACCTCGCGCCCCGCATCGCATAGACAGGGCCCGTTCCAGCCGGGGAAGGGAGACTCCCATGCTCAACAACATCGGCCTGCCGGGCCTTCTGCTGATCGCGGTCGTGGTCCTCGTCCTGTTCGGCCGCGGCAAGATCTCGTCGCTGATGGGCGAGGTGGGCAAGGGCATCACCGCCTTCAAGCGCGGCGTCAGCGAGGGATCGAAGGAGGGCGACGAGACCGAGAGCGCCCGCCGCCTGGAGGCGGACGTGCCCGCGCCGGCCGTCCACACCACCGACTCGCCGGCCTCGGCCTCCAACACCGCCGAGCGCGAGACCGTACAGAGCCGCAACAGCTGATCGCCTGACCCCGAAGGGCACCCCCCATGTTCGATATCGGGATGACCGAACTGCTGGTCATCGGCATCGTCGCGCTGATCGTCGTCGGTCCCAAGGACCTGCCGGGGATGTTCCGCACCCTGGGCCGGTTCACCGGCAAGATGCGCGGCATGGCGCGGGAATTCCAGCGCGCGATGGAGGACGCGGCCGACGAATCGGGCGTGAAGGATATCGGCCGCGACCTGAAGGGCTATTCCAACCCGAAGCGCTACGGGCTCGACAAGCTGAACGAGGCCGCCGACCAGTTCGAGAAGTGGGACCCCGTGAAATCCCCCAAATCGGGGCGGGCGGCCGCGGCCAAGCCCGCCGCCCCGGCCCGCGGCCCCGAGACGGCCAAGCTCGCGGAGGCGCGCCAGGGCGCGGCCAAGGAGCGGGCGCGCGCCGCCGCCGAGCGGTCCGCCGCCCCCGCGAAGGATACCGGCACCGCCGCCGACAGCCCCCTTGCCGCCGGGGACCCCGATAAATGAGCGCAGCCGACCGCGACGAGATCGAGGACAGCGCCGCCCCCCTGATCGAGCACCTGGCCGAACTGCGCCACCGGCTGATCCGGTCGGTCGCGGCCTTCGTCGCGGGCATGGTGATCTGCTTCACCGTCGCGACGCCGATCTTCAACTTCCTGACCGAGCCGCTCTGCCAGGTGCTGGCCGACCGGGGACAGGATTGCGACCTGATCTTCATCTCGCCGCAGGAGGGCTTCTTCGTCGCGATCAAGGTGTCGATGCTGGGCGGCCTGTTTTTGTCGTTCCCGATCATCGCCCACCAGCTGTGGCGCTTCGTGGCGCCGGGGCTCTATCGGACGGAACGGGGGGCGATGCTGCCGTTCCTGGTCTCGTCCCCGTTCATGTTCGTGATCGGGGCGGCCTTCGCCTTCTACGTGGTCACGCCGCTGGCCTACGACTTCTTCCTGGGCTTTCAGCAATTCGGCGCCGAGGGCGAGGCGATCACCCCGCAGGAGGGGGCGCCGCTCTCGGTGGTGTTCCAGGGCTCGGCGCAGGAATACCTCAACCTCACGATCAAGTTCATCGTCTCGTTCGGGCTGTGCTTCCAGTTGCCGGTGCTGCTGACGCTGCTTGGCAAGGCCGGGCTGGTCACGGCGCGGGGCCTGGCCGATGTCCGCAAATACGCGGTCGTGGGCATCCTGGTCCTGGCCGCGCTGGTGACGCCGCCGGACGTGATCACCCAGGTGATCCTGTTCGCGGTCGTCTACGGCCTCTACGAGATCTCGATCTTCCTCGTCCGCCGGGTGGAGCGCAAGCGCACCGAGGAATTGCGCGCCGAAGGCATCCTGGGCGAGGACGAGGAGCTCTACGATTACGACGAGGCCGAGCTGGCCGACGAGGAACCCGACGACGAGACCAAGCGCCCATGACCGACACGGCGACCCGGATCGCGGAGGCGCTGGAGCGCATGGCGCCGCCGCCGCCCGAGGTGCCCGATCTCGACGCCGCCGACGCCTTCGTCTGGCAGGTGGCGCCCGACCGCCTGCGTCCGGTGGAGAATGTCGCGCGGGTGGACCTGTCGCTCCTTCTGGGGATCGAGCGGGCGCGCGACACGCTGCTGGCCAACACGCGCCAGTTCGCGCGCGGGTACGGCGCCAACAACGCGCTCCTCTGGGGGGCGCGGGGGATGGGAAAGTCCAGCCTCGTCAAGGCGGTGCATGCCGAGGTTGCGGCAGAACATCCATTGAAGATCGTGGAATTGGCGCGCGAGGACCTGGCGTCGGTCGGCCGCCTGCTGGACCTGCTGCGGGCCGCGCCCGGTCGGCGGTTCGTGCTCTTCTGCGACGACCTGTCCTTCGGCGGGGACGACCAGCACTACAAGTCGCTGAAGGCGGTGCTGGACGGCGGCGTGGCGGGCCGGCCGGAAAACGTGCTGTTCTATGCCACGTCGAACCGGCGCCACCTGATGCCGCGCGACATGATCGAGAACGAGCGCGCCACCGCGATCCAGCCCGGCGAGGCGGTCGAGGAGAAGGTGTCCCTGTCGGACCGGTTCGGCTTGTGGCTGGGATTCCATCCCTGCGACCAGGACGCCTACCTGGCGATGATCCGCGGGTATTGCGATGCCTGGGGGATCGGGATCGACGACGCGGATCTGCGCGCCCAGGCGATCGAATGGCAGGCCACGCGCGGATCGCGATCGGGCCGCGTGGCCTGGCAATTCTTCACCGATCTGGCCGGCCGGCGGGGCGTGCCCGTCTGAGCACGCGGCGCCGTCACGCGGAGAGGGCGGCGGCCTCGCGCGCCAGCGCGGCGATCCCGTCCCAATCGCCGGACTCCACCTTGTCCTGCGGCGCGACCCAGGAGCCGCCGACGCAGAGCGTGTTCGACAGGCCGAGATAGTCGCGCGCGTTGCCGAGGCTGACGCCGCCGGTGGGGCAGAAGCGGATCCGGGGCAGGGGGGCGCCGATCGCCTTGAGGGCCTTGGCGCCGCCATTGGCCTCGGCGGGGAAGAACTTCGCCACCGTGTAGCCCCGGTCGAGAAGGCGCATCGCCTCGCCGCAGGTCGCGATGCCGGGCAGCATCGGCAGGCCCGCCTCCTCGGCGGCGTCGAGCAGGCGGTCGGTGACGCCGGGCGAGACGCCGAACCGCGCGCCGGCCTCGACGGCCTTCGTCACGTCATCGGGCGTCAGGAGCGTGCCGGCCCCGACCGTTCCGCCCTCGACCCGGCTCATCTCGGCGATCACCTCGAGCGCGGCGGGGGTCCGCAGCGTCACCTCGAGCGCGGGCAGGCCGCCCTTGACCAGCGCCTCGGCCAGGGGGCGCGCATGGGCGGCGTCGTGAACCACGAGGACGGGGATCACGGGGGCGAGACGGCAGATCTTTTCGGATGCGGTGCTGGCCTCTTGGGGCGTCATCGGCGGCTCCTGTTGCTGGCATTGGGCCGGGTGTGGGGCAAAAGCGGGGAGGGGGGCGCGTCAGACGACGACGCCCGCCCCCTGGCTGGCGAGGCCCACATTCTGGCGGAACACCTGGAAGAGTTCGCGCCCGATGCCGTGGCCGTTGCCGGAGAGGTCGGCCTGCACCGCCTCGCGGGTGTCGAGATCCACCCCCACCGCCTCGATCGTGCCGCGGGTCGCGTCCACCCGGACCACGTCGCCGTCGCGCAGCTTGGCGATCGGGCCGCCATCGGCGGCCTCGGGCGAGAGGTGGATGGCGGCGGGAACCTTCCCGCTCGCCCCCGACATGCGCCCGTCGGTCACGAGCGCGACCTTGAGCCCGCGATCCTGCAGCACCGCGAGGGTCGGGGTCAGGGAATGCAGTTCCGGCATCCCGTTGGCGCGCGGTCCCTGGAAGCGGACGACGACCACGGTGTCCTCGGTGAACTCGCCGCGCTTGAAGGCGTCCTTGACCTCCTGCTGGTCCTGGAAGACGCGGGCCTTGGCCTCGATCACGTGGCGCTCGGGGTCGACGGCCGAGACCTTGATCGCGGCGCGGCCCAGATTGCCCTGCAGGTCGGCGAGGCCGCCGGTCTTCTGGAACGGGTCCGAGGCGGGGCGCAGGATCCTGTCGTTCCGGGTGGTGCGGTCGGCCTCCTCCCAGACGACGCGCTCGTCCCGGATCTTGGGTTCCTTGACGTAATCCCTGAGCCCGTTGCCCATCACCGTGCGGGTGTCGTCGTGCAGGAGCCCCGCATCGAGAAGCTCGCCGATCATGTAGGTGAGCCCGCCGGCCGCGTGGAAATGGTTCACGTCGGCCAGGCCGTTCGGGTAGACCTTGGCCATCAGCGGCGTGACCGAGGAGATGTCGGCGAAGTCCTGCAGATCCAGGTGGATGCCCGCGGCGCGCGCCATGGCCGGCAGGTGGATCAGCAGGTTGGTGGAGCCGCCCGTGGCCATCAGGCCCACCATGCCGTTCACGAAGGCCTTCTCGTCCAGGACGTGCGCGGCGGGGCGGTAATCGTTGCCGAGGTTCGTGATCTCGGTCGCGCGCCGGGCGCCGGCGCGGGTCAGCGCGTCGCGCAGCGGCGTGTTGGGGTTGACGAAGGAGGCGCCGGGCAGGTGCAGGCCCATGAACTCCATCAGCATCTGGTTGGAATTGGCCGTGCCGTAGAAGGTGCAGGTGCCGGGGCCGTGATAGCTTTCCATCTCGGCCTTCATCAGCTCGTCGCGCCCGACCTCGCCGGCGGCGAATTTCTGGCGCACCTTGGACTTCTCGTCGTTGGGCAGGCCGGAGGTCATGGGACCGGCGGGCAGGAACACCGCCGGGATGTAGCCGAACGTGGCCGCGGCGATGACGAGGCCGGGCACGATCTTGTCGCAGACGCCGAGATAGACGGCCGAGTCGAAGGTGTTGTGGCTGAGCGCCACGCCGGTCGCCAGCGCGATCACGTCGCGCGAGAACAGCGACAGCTCCATGCCGACCTGGCCTTGCGTGACGCCGTCGCACATCGCCGGCACGCCGCCCGCGACCTGGGCGGTGGCGCCGGCGTCGCGGGCCGCGGCGCGGATCAGGTCGGGGAAGCGCTCGAAGGGCTGATGGGCCGAGAGCATGTCGTTATAGGCGGTGACGATGCCCAGGTTGGGCTGCCGGCCGGTGGCCAACCGGTCCTGATCGGCGCCCATGGCGGCGTAGGCATGGGCCTGGTTGCCGCAGGAGAGATGGGCGCGGCGCGGCCCTTCCTCGGCGGCCTGCGCCATGCGGTCCAGATAGGTCGCGCGGCTGTCGCGGGAGCGCGTGACGATCCGCTCGGTCACGGCGGCGATGGTGTCGTTGAGGGGCATGGCTCCTCCCAGGGAACGGGGCGCTGGCATCGTGCGTCCCGCCTAACATAGGCGCGCTAGCGCTACCAGACAGGGGCCCCGCTTTTCGGCGCGGGCAAAACCGCCTATGCGCGGGGTCATGTCGAGTCCCCCGCGCCCGATCGTCCGCCTGAAGCCGAAATCGAAGCCCCAGGCGATCCGCCACGGGTTCCCGTGGGTCTATGCCAGCGAGCTGGTCGCCGACCGGCGCACCTCGGCGCTGGCGCCGGGCACGCTCGCCGTGCTCGAGGACCCCGAGCGGCGGGCGATGGGGCTCGTGACCGTCAACACCCGGTCCAAGATCGCCTGCCGGATGATCGACCGCGACCCCGCGGCGACGATCGACGCGGCCTGGTTCCGCGACCGCATCGGCCGCGCCCTGGCGCATCGCGAGCGGATCTACGACGCGCCCTTCTACCGCCTGGTCCATGCCGAGGCGGACGGATTGCCGGGCGTGGTGATCGACCGGTTCGGCGCGGCGGCGGTGATCCAGCCGAATGCCGCCTGGGCCGAGGCGGCGCTCGACCCCCTGGCCCAGGCGGTGGCCGAGGTCGCGGGCGTCACCACGATCCTGAAGGGCGCGGGCGGCCGGGCGCGGGCGCTTGAGGGGCTCGACGACGTCGACGCGGTACTGAGGGGCGGCGTGGCGGGGCCGGTGCCGGTGCCGATGAACGGGGCCACCTACATGGCCGACCTGACCGGCGGCCAGAAGACGGGCCTTTTCTACGACCAGCGCGACAACCACGCGGCGGTGGCGCGGCTGGCGCGCGGCGGGCGGGTGCTCGACGTGTTCTCCCATGTGGGCGGCTTCGGGCTCGCGGCGCTGGCTGCGGGGGCCGCGCGCGTCCTGGCCGTCGACGGTTCGGCCGCGGCGCTCGACCTGGCCCGCCGGGGCGCCGAGGCGACGGGCGTCGCCGACCGCTTCGACACCCGCCACGAGGATGCCTTCGCGGCGCTCGCATCCCTGGCGGGCGAGGTCTTCGACGTGGTGGTCTGCGATCCCCCCGCCTTCGCGCCGAGCAAGTCGGCGCGGGAGCCGGGCCTGCGCGCCTACGAGCGGATCGCGCGGCTGGCCGCGCCGCTGGTGGCCGAGGGGGGCTATCTGTGCCTGTGCTCCTGCTCCCATGCCGCAGACCTCGCGGCGTTCCGGGGCGCCTCGGCGCGCGGGATCGGCAAGGCCGGGCGGCGCGGCCAGATCGTCCATACCGGGTTTGCCGGGCCGGACCATCCGCTGCTGCCGCAGCTGGCGGAATCGGGCTACCTCAAGGCCGTGGTGTTCCGCCTGTGAGGGTGTGCCTCGATGCCTGCGTGCTCTATCCGACCATCCTGCGCGAGATCCTGACGGGGGCCGCGGCGCGGGGGGCGTTCCGGCCCGTCTGGTCGCCGCGCATCCTCGAGGAATGGGCCCTGGCCGCCGCCCGCCTGGGACCGGAGGGCGCGGCGGTGGCCCGGGCCGAGATCGCCGCGCTGCGCGCCGCGTTCCGCGACGCCGAGATGCGGCCCCGGGACAGCGACCTCTCGCGCCTCCATCTCCCCGATCCCGAGGACGTCCATGTCCTCGCGGCGGCGATCGCGGGCAGCGCCGACATTCTGTGCACGTTCAACGCCCGCGACTTTCCCCGCCGGACACTGGCGCTGGAGGGGATCGAGCGCCTCGATCCCGACCAGCTTCTGGCGCGGCTCCGGCCCGACCATGAAGGCGCCATCGACGGGGCGGTCGCGGCGACCCACGCCACCGCGTGCCGCCTCTCGGGGGAGGCGCTGCCGCTGCGCCCGCTGCTGAAGCGCGCCCGCCTGCCCAAGCTCGCCAAGGCGCTCGCGGCCACGGGCTGATAGGCCCGCGCCGCGCGCCCTCTCCCGACCCGCGCCCGGTTCGGCAGAAGACGCCCCTCGACCCCTTGCAAGTCCCCGCCAAGACGGACTACACCCGCCGGCGGAGAGGTGGCCGAGTGGTCGAAGGCGCACGCCTGGAAAGTGTGTAGGCGGGAAACCGTCTCGAGGGTTCGAATCCCTTCCTCTCCGCCACTTGCCCTCGCGAAAGCGTTCTCCCGATCCGGCTCAGGCCGGATTTTTCCGTTGTTTTCGAGGGTTATGCGGGAGGGGCTTTGCACCGACGTCCTCGCCATAGCAGGCGGACACGTTCTCTTGAGCCCGACATTCTCCGGACCTCTCGACTGCGCGCATTCGGTGTAGAGCCCGTAACCAGAGGAAAACATTGGACCAATTCCTCGCGCCACCTGAACACTTCGATGCCAGTGGCGTTCACGGAAAGGAACGGAAATCCAACCAGCTCTTTTTCCTGAAGCCTCGCAAGCCCCTTCCGCCATTGAGAATTTCCGCGGACGACGGCATCCTGTCGGTGAAGGAGGCTATACATGGCGGAACCGGACCTCGACACCGATAAGCTCGACGACGCGGCGCTGGCGATCCTCAGCCTGACGCTGCATGACGGCAATCGCGTCTGGAAAGGGATCGACTGGTCGATCACCGACCGGCTGCACGCCAAGGGGCTGATCCACGATCCCATCGGCAAGACGAAATCGCTCGCCCTAACGGAAGATGGGCTGGCGCGAGCGGAGGCGGCTCTCGCCGAGTTGTTCGTGAAGCCGCAGTCGAAGAATCCAGCAAGGTCCGAACCATGAAATCGACCGATGAAGACCGCATCGCGGCGCGTCTGGCCAAACTGATGGCGATGATCTGTGTGCGCAACACGGGGATCGAGGAATTGCACGCGGGGACCGTCCCGGTCACCCACACGGGCGGTTATTCGGACGTGTTCATCACCGACGCCGACGGCCGCCAGATTCGATGGTCTGACGCGTCCCATCTCGACGACGACCAGATGCGAAGCCTGATGCGGCAGATCGTCGACCGGCTCTACACCTTTCACCTCAAGGCTGACGATCAGGGGTTCCGCGACCACCTCGACCGTTGGCTGACCGTCGCCGAACGATGGGACGAACCGAAGCTGGATGAGTCATTCCTTGCGACCATCTCCCGCGGGGAAGCCAAACTGCCCAGTTAGCCATTCGCGGTCAGGTCGGGCTTCGACGGATGGTCGCCGGATCCAACTATGAAACGGGTTCCACAACGGCCGAGTGCTTCGTGACAATGTCCTGAATTTCCGCGGGCTTGAACGCGACATCCCATGCCCAGTGGCCGAAGCCGCCCGCGGCGTTGACCGCCTTCACCCACTCGTTCAACGCGTCCCGCTTGGCCTTGTTCTGGGGGCTGTCGGTGCCCTTGATCTCAAGCGCCAGAATGGTGCCGCTGGCAAGGCGCACGAGGAAATCAGGAACATACCGGCGTCGTGAACCGGACCACATGTAATAGATCTGGAAGCCGAGATGATCGTTCTTGGCATAGGCGATGACGTCTTGGCGCTTCTCGAAGATGTTGGCGGCATGTCCCTCCCAAGACGAATCCCCGACGAGATGGCTGATATGCGACTTGGTGGTCGGAAAGCAGGGCTTGGTGGTGTACCAGGTCCGCATCTGGCCGGTGGCGCCGATCGGGTTTTCCTCGTCGAACACCGGCGTCAGGCGCTCCGTGTTCTGCTCGGTCACGTTGCTCAGCACATGCTGAACGACAAGGTCGATGTTGAGTGCGATCAGAATCCGCCGCCGAAGCGGGTCAGAGTGGAACAGCGACGGGATGTCGAGGCGGTCGGAGTTGAGGAACGCCTCGACGATCCTGACCAGCTGCGCCGCGAGATACTCATGGCTACCCGAAAAGCCGTGGCTGAGTTCGGCGAAGGCCTTCCGCGCTGCCTGAAAGACGAGACGTTGCAGGCGGAAGCCGTCTGGCAGCTTCTCGAGGTCGATGGCTGTCACCTTGCCCATATCCGTCGCGCCGCCGAGCGCAGGAGCCAATTCCGCGCTGATCGGCGTGCTGGCAGGGTCGAGCACGAGCGGCGCTACCTTGCCCCAGTCTATGGTCAGCTGCGGTCTCACGACCGTTTCAACCCGCAGCACGTTCGGCCAGCGAATTTCCAGGTGGGCCCGCTCGGGCACGACTTCGATCTGGGTGGTCGGCTTCGGCGGCGGCGGAGCTTCCCCGCCTTCGCCTGTTTCCGAAATGGAAAGCGGCACACCGAAGACATTGACGTATTCGGGCAGGAACAGGCCATTCTCGTCAGTGTCGTAGGACACCCTACGCAATCCTCGCCCGACGACCTGTTCGCAGAGTAGCTGGGATGTGAAGGCGCGGAGACCCATGATGTGCGTGACGTTCTTGGCGTCCCATCCCTCCGACAGCATCGCGACCGATATGACGTTCTGCAGGTCTTGTCCGGCCGCTCCCCGCTTCCCGACATTGTCCACGATCTCGCGCAGCAGTTCTTCCTTCTTCAGGGCGCGGAACTGTTGGCGGCGGGTCTCGGGGATGGTCGCGGCGTCGATGATTGCCTTCAGCCGCGCCTCGTAATCCTTGTCGGATGTCGCGGTCTCGCCGATCTCAGCCTTTTCCAGCACCTTGGAATCGACCCGGAGCGTTCGGGTCGGTGCGTGCAGTTCGGGCCAGTGCGCATCGCCCTTGTTGAAATAGGTCTCGATGCGGGCTGCGGTTTCGGTGCGGTTGCAGACCGTCAACATGACCGGCGGGGAATGATGCCCGGCCTCCTGCCATTGCGCCCGGGTTTCCCGCCAGTCGGCACCGAGCAACGTATACGCGTCCTGGACCAGCTTTGGCAGCGCCTCGTGCGCTTCGGCCTTGCGGTTCAGGTCTTCGGAAACGGTCGGGTCGCGGTAGATGTGGTAGAGCTTTGAACGCAGCGTCTTCGCATCCGGAACCGCATCGTCGCGGACGACCACGCGCGGTGTCTTCACCAGCCCGGCCTCGATCGCGTCGTTCAGGCCGAAATCCGAGATGATCCAGTCGAACAGAGCCGTATCGGTGCTCTTCTTGCCAGTCGGCGCGAAGGGCGTGGCCGAGAGGTCGAAGCAGCGCTGGATGCGCCGGGTTTTGTGGATGCGGTCGAGGCCTTCGATCCAGCGCGTCGCCTCGTCGAGGTCGATGCCATGCTCCTCGGCATGCTTCTTGCTGATCTTCACCTCGGGCGGTTTGCGATAGGCGTGGTGCGCCTCGTCGTTGATGACGATGATATCCTTGTGCGCCGCCAGCTTGCCCAGCACGCGCCGCGTGAAGGCCTCGTCGGACTCGCGCCCTTTCTTCACCACGGATCGCTCCGCTTCCTTCAGCGGCATCAGCGTGTGCCAGTTCTCGATCAGCACCTCAGCCTGGTTCAGCTTCTGGCGCAGGGCCTCGGACGGGCAAAGGTTGAACTCGTCATAGTAGCTGCCCTCGCTGGGCAGCAGCACCTGCAGCCGTTCCTTCACGGTCAGCCCCGGTGCCACGATGAACACGACGCGGCTGAAATCCTTGTTCCGCTTCGGATAGGTCAGCGCGTTCAGCACCTGCCAGGTGATGATCATCGCCATCACCGTGGTCTTGCCCGCGCCCGTCGCCATCTTGTTGCAGAGACGCTCCCACACCCCGCCATCGCCGGGGATCGCGATGCCCTGCTTGTAGGCTTCGGCGCCTTCGACCCACCAGATCAGCGTCTCGATCGCCTCAAGCTGGCAGAAGTAGAACGGATGCTGCCGCGCCTCGCGGTCGTGCCAATGCTCCAGCAGCTTGCGGGTGACGATGGTCACGCCGGGCCAACCGTCGTCGCGCCACTGATCCACGCGGGTGCGGATCGTGTTCACCAGATCCAGCACCTCGGTGCGCTTGGTGTTGCTGCGCGCGTCAAAGACCTCGTAGCTCGCGGGCCGCCGCTCAGACTTGATCTCCAGCTTGCCGCCCTTGGCTTCGACCCAATGCTGCGCCGGGCAGACGAACGGCGAATTGATGATGAGGGACATGGGCTTATCCCTCCAGCGGCATGATCTTGAGCGACTCGATCCCGCGGTCGTCCACGATCTTGACCGCGATCCGGCGGTTCTCGCCCGCCTCAAAGGGCAGCGAGACGGTTCCGTGGAACTGTTCCAGCAGATCCTCGTCCAGCTCTGCCCGCACCGTCTTGCGCAGGCGGTTCCAGCCGCCCTTGGCATCCGCCATCGGGAAGAACACCTGATGCGGCATCAGCGAGCGGTTGTCGTAATCCACATCCAGCGACCACATGGCGATCTGCTTGGTGCCGCCCGAGACCAGATCGCCTTTGCGCGGATCGAAATAGTCGAAGCCGTTGACCTGAACCTCCCACAACCCGTCCTTGCGCTTGCGCAGGTCCACATCGGGTTGGCCCATCAGCCAGAACGACTGGTTGGAACTTCGGCCCTTCTTCAGATCCTCGGTCAAGAGGTCGGTGTTCATCTGCGCCTTGAGCAGCGTCACGCCCGGCCAGTTCACCTCGTCGATGTCCTTCGCGGCCTCCGGGTCGAAGGTGAAGGCGCAGAACAGGATGAATTTCGGCGAAGGGCGCAGGGTCTCGGCCTCGGTCAGCGCCAGTTCCACCTGCCGCTGCTCCAGCGCCGCGTGTTCGGGGCCAAAGCTGACGACGACACGCTCGCCCGAATCAGTCAGCGATCCGCTGGCGTGGATGTGTTTCAACCCCGGCAGCGTCTCGAACTCGGCGAAGCGCAGCATGGCGCCGCCCTTGCCGCGCACGCCGGTCTTCAAGAGTTCGTCGCGCCACAACGCCTGGCGCGAGGTCTCGCCGGAGCGGGCGAGGGTCTCGTTGGCCTCTTGCGGCGGGATGCTGTCGTCCAGCGACAGGACGGTGGGCGCCGGCACCGCCTCGACCGAGAAGGGGCCGCAAATGCGCAGCTTGGATTTGTCGACGCGCGGCTTGTCGTAGAGCGTTTCCTGCTCGGCATGGTCACTGATGCTTTGATCCATGCGGCGCTGCATCGCCTGCCGGGCGGAGTGGAATGCGTCGAAGGATGCGCGGGCGGCATCGGGCCAGAGCGGGTGGTCATCCTTGTCGAGCGGCCAGTCGAAGGGCACCTCCCATTCGTGCAGCGTGTCGCCCTTGGCGAAATCCACCGGCTTGCCCTTGCGCACGCCCTGCGTGGGCTTGAGCGGTTTCGGCGGGCTGGCGGTCAGGGCGGTGTTGAGGTCGGCCAGCGCCGCCGCGATCTTCGGGCGGTCCTCGTCGTAGATCGTGTCGAGGTCGGGGTTGTTGGCGATGCTTTTCAGCGTGATGTGCGGCACGGTTTCATAGTCGAAACCGCCGCCCAGCCCCTCATGCGGATAGCGCAGGGCGTAATAGTCGAAGCTGGCGGTCATCAGCCGCTGCTTGGCCAGCGTGATCGCCACGCGAGACGTGTCACAGGTGATCCAGCGCCGCCCCCATTTCTCGGCAACGAAGGCGGTGGTGCCGGAGCCGCAGGTGGGATCGAGTACCAGATCGCCGGGATCGGTGGTCATCAGAAGGCAGCGTTCTACCACTCGAGTATAGGTTTGGACGACGTAGTCCTTTTCAATTGCGAAGGTGCTCTGGACCGTATCGTCCCACCAATTGGTGATAGCTTTAACGGGGAAATCTTCGCTGAAGCGTTTGTAGGTGAGTGTGTTGCCAACCGGAAGAAGCCGCCCGCCCTTCGCGAGCCGGGTCATGCCTTTCTCGTTGGTTTTCCAATAGGAGTTCGCCGAAGGCTTTAACGATTGCCCAAAAATCTCGACATTGAAACCCGTCTTCTCACCGCCGCTCTGAGAGGTGATGTTCGAGGTTCGAAATAGCTTACCTTCATATTCTCCGGTTCGCTTCTCTGCGGCAGTGAGCCTACGCCATTCACCGCTGGCAAACTCCACCGCGGGGAACGCGTATGTGTCGCCTTCAACACTCTGGAAAATTTGGTGATACTTCATAGCATCGGATCTCGAATACCAGACAAGGTAATCATTAATCTGATCCAGCCCTGCGCTCCCAACAGACGAGGTTTTCTTGAACGGGATGATCGCACGGAAGTTTTCCGCGCCCATAACTTCGTCCATCATCTCCCGAACATGGTGCAGGTTTTCATCCGAAATCTGCACGAACACCGACCCGCTCTCGGTCAAGAGTTCCCGCGACAGCATCAGTCGGTCGCGCAGATAGGTGAGGTAGGAGTGGATGCCGAGTTCCCAGGTGTCGCGGAACGCCTTGATCATCTCGGGTTCTTGCGTCAGGTCGGCGTCTGACCGGTCCTTCACGTCGCGCTTGTTGGTGAAGGGCTGGAAGTTCGACCCATATTTGATGCCATAGGGCGGGTCGATGTAGATCATCTGGACCTTGCCGCCCATGCTCTCCTTGGTCAGGAGCGAGTTCATCACCAAGAGGCTGTCGCCCGCCACCAGCCGGTTCGACCAGCCCTTTTCGTGGTGGTAGAAATCCAACGCCTGGCGCAGCGGCAGGTTCTCGAACGGTGCCGCGAACAGGTCCGGCTGCCGCCACTGCGTGGCAGGTTCCTTGCCCTTCAGCCGCTTCGCCGCATTGGCGAGGATCGTCGCCGGGTCCACCCGTTCGTGCACATGCAGCGAGACGGTATCGACCTCGACGCTCGTCCGCTCCGCCTTGCCCGTCCAGTTCAGATAGGGCGCCTGCAGCCGCTTCAGCTCCTGCAGCGCGTCCTTCATCCGTTCGGGGTCGCCCGAGGCCAGCGCCTCGTCGATCAGCCGTTCGATCCCCGCCCGCGCAGAGTCGAAGTTTAGCACCGGGTCGAGATGCGGGTCGTAGGCCCAGACCGTCTTGTCCCCATCAGGATCGGTGCCGGCATGGACCATCCCAACCTCGGGGTTGTTCACCCGCGTCTCGCCATGGCGGTAGGACAGCACCTGCACCGGCCCATCCGGCCTGCGCGCGGCCTTCTTCCCGACCTTGGCCCGCGGCTTGCGCGGCGCGGCCTCTTCGGTGTGGGTCAGTTCGAACCCATCGTCCTCGTCGCTCTCATCCTCGTCGAGGTCGTCATCCTCATCGTCCGGATCGTCGGTCACGCGGAAGATCGACCCGCCACGTCCCTTGCCACGCCCCAGCACACCCTCATCGATCAGCGCATCGCGCGCGGCGATGTAGTCGTCCTCGGCCAGGTCCGGCATGTGCTCGCGCAGCAGCGCCAGCATGGCCCCGTTGCCGATGGTGGAACCGTCTTCGGGTGACAGGGTCAGGATCAGGTCGGAAATGTCGGACATGCGGCGCAGAAACTCACGAAAAGGTCTTGTTTTAAATTACCTATCGCGCCGATTGCCATTTTGCACGCGGGAATCAGTTAACGTCGGACCAGAGCGCGTGCTGCTCTTTCCAGTCGGCTGGAAACGGGTCCATCAAATTGGCGAGTGTAATATTCGCGGGGTGGCGGCCGTCCATCACGGCATCGACGAGTTCGGGGGAAAGAAGCGACAACCGCATCAGCCGCGCCATGTAGGTGAAGGCGATCCCCTCCTTCTCGGCCAGCTCGGAAATCGACGCGAACTCGCCCGACTCCAGCATCCGCTTCCAGCGAAACGCGCGCGCCAGCGCTTTGACCAGCGTGTTGTCCAGCTTTCGTGCTTGTGCGGCGCCCTCCGGCAGCACCATCTCCTTCCGCCCGCCGCGCTTCACGACGCGGAACGGGACATGGATGGTGATGGTGTCGGGGATCGGCGTGTCGCGGGTCATGCTGCTGCTCCAATGTCGATAGCCATTTCGCGCGCCAGTGCCGCCAGCCCCTCCATGCGCAGGCGGAGTTTGATCCCGCTGACGCCGATCTCGACCCGCTCGGCCAACAGGGCCACAATGCGCGCCTGTTCAGCCGGGAAGAGCTCGTCCCACAATGGATCGAGCTTCTGGAGGGCTGCGCGAGCGTCTGCCTCAGTGATTCCGTCGTCCTGCGTCCGCGCCGACTTCCATGTCCCAGCCACGATCTCGGGCTGGCGGAACACGGCGCGAAGCTGGTCGATGACGGCGGCCTCAATCTCCCCCGCAGGCACCCGGCCGATGGGACACGCCCCCGCGCCGTGCTTCAGCACCGTCTGGCTGACATAGTAGCGGTAGAGCCTGCCGCCCTTGCGGGTGTGGGTCGGCGAGAACGCGGCGCCATCGGGACCGAAGAGTAGTCCCTTCAGCAGCGCGGGCGTGTCGGCGCGAGTCCGGGCGGCGCGCTTGCGGGGGCTTTCCTGCAGGATGGCGTGAACCTTGTCCCAAGTCTCGCGGTCGATGATCGCGTCGTGTTCGCCGGGATAGCTGTCGCCCTTGTGGACCGACTCGCCAAGGTATGCCCGGTTCGCAAGCATCCGGTAGAGATACTTCTTGTCGATCCGGTTGCCACGAGGCGTCCCGAGCCCCCGTGCGTCGACCTCGCGGGCCAGCACCGTGCAGGAGCCGATCTCGATGAAGCGGGCGAAGATCCAGCGCACATGCGCGGCGGTGTCCGCGTCGACCAACAGCTTCCGATTTTCCACCCGGTAGCCGAAGGGCGGCACCCCACCCATCCACATGCCCTTCTTGCGGCTGGCGGCGACCTTGTCGCGGATGCGCTCAGCCGTCACCTCCCGCTCGAACTGGGCGAAGGAGAGCAGGATGTTCAATGTCAGCCGCCCCATCGAGGTGGTGGTGTTGAAGGACTGCGTCACCGAGACGAAGGTCACGCCGTTCCGGTCGAACACCTCGACCAGCTTGGCGAAGTCGGCCAGCGAGCGGCTGAGGCGGTCGATCTTGTAGACGACGACCACATCGACCAGCCCGTCCTCGATATCGGCCATCAACCGCTTCAGGCCGGGGCGCTCCAGCGTCCCGCCGGAGATGCCGCCGTCGTCATACTGATCGCGCACCAGCACCCAGCCCTCGGACCGCTGGCTGGCGATGTAGGCTTCGCAGGCCTCTCGTTGGGCGTGGAGGCTGTTGAACTCCTGCTCCAGCCCTTCCTCGGAGGATTTCCGGGTGTAGACTGCGCAGCGCAGCTTGCGGACGACGGGTTTCGTCATGTCCGCCCCCTGTGGTTCTTGAGCCCGAAGAAGACCCAGCCGTTCCAGCGCGTGCCGGTGATAGCGCGCGCGATGGCGGACAGCGACTTGTACGGCCGCCCCTGCCATTCGAAGCCGTCAGCGGTGACCGTGACGATGTATTCGACGCCCTGCCATTCGCGCAGCAGCCGCGTGCCGGTGATGGGGCGGTCGCGGTCGAGGCGCAGTCCGCGCTTCATCTTGTCCCCGCCATCGAGTTCCTCACCCAGCCGTTCCAGCCGCCGGACGGTCTCGGGCTTCAGCCCGCCATAGGCGAGTTCCTGAATGCGGTAGGCCAGCCTGCTTTCGAGGTAGCGCCGGTTGAACGGCGGCGGTTCGCTCTCGAACAACTCGCGCCACTGCTGCTTCAGGTCGGGCGTCGGCGTGGTCTTCAGCGCGGCCAGGCGCGCGGGGATGGTGTCGTGAGTCGTCATGCGGTCTCCGTTGGGTTCGGGGTTGCATGACGGCATCGGTCGGCCGGATAGTGTAGGCGAATTTCTCCAGCATCGTCAGAAGGTTCCCCCCGCTCTCGCTGCATCAGCCGCACCAGCCCGAGGGCGAGCAGCCCGCACAATTCGACGCGGCGCTCGGTGGCGGTCATCTGAGAGGGCGGCAGTGGATTGGGGCGTTTCATGCGAGCAAGTCCGTGTTGGCTTGCCCTGCCTCTACTCAGCCGATCCGAGAAACGTCCCACAGGGAAAGGTGGCGGTTATGCGAAAGGCCGGACTCGACTCATGGTTGATCAATCGTTTAGAACATAATCAGAACATGCCGGCCATTTGCGAGGTATTCCCGTGGGTTCCGATCTCAAGAAATTTGTTAATCCGAAGTTTCTCAAAACCATTGATCCGGTCCTGATGCGGGTTTTGTTCGTTCGGCACTTCGGCGAGGATGAACTGCCTGTGTCATTCGAGGGAGAGGCCCCAACCATTCGGGCAGCTCTGGCGGCGCATTTTGAGGGAACCGTTGCTGGCTGGAACGCCGGAATGGTCGCCGATTTGCATCGGGTTGCCGAGCTTGGAACCAGCGAGGGCATGCAGCTTATTCTGAACGAGGCCCGTCGTCGTGGCGTGGTTCTCTATCCCGAGCCCGACCCTGACGACGCCGAGGCAGCACCCATGCGCCATGATCCCAAACACGTCGCGCTGCACACCTATCTGCTGCATCACCGCGTTTTCGAGGCAGCAGCCGACTTTCATGCCCTGCGTGCGCCGACATCGCCTGCGGAGTTCCGCGGCCCAGAGCGAGACGTGGGTGCGGACCTGACTGAAGAAATGACCGAGGCTTTCAAGGCCGCGGTGATCATTCTGTTTTCGCAGGACCTGCAGGGTCAATATTGCCGCCTTGGGCCTTATGAGGAAGACGGCGAAATCAACCTGGTGATCAGCCACGGCGCGCAAGTGACCACAACGCCGGTGGTCACCGGGGATCGCGAAGAGATCATCACACTTCGCGCGGTCAAATATGCGGTGCTGCGGTACTCCCCGGTGGAGGGGCGCCTGTTCGTGGGCGGCGTCGTCAAGGCGCAGCAAGGCGAGATCGCCGAGCTTTTCGCCCGGCATATCCTGAGGCGGCCGGGCTTCTTCTCGGGGCGGGACGCGCGCGATCTCTATACGCTCGATCCGATCAGCGATGCCGGGCCCGATTTCGCGTTCCAGCATCGCTATGACGAGTCCATCAAGGAGGTCCGGATCGTTGCCGCTGCCGCTGACCTCTTCGAGCGGGATGAGGAGGATCAGCGCTGGAGACATGTGCGTAGTTGGGAATCGAAAGACGCGTCCGGCGGCGCGCTGACGCATTTCCGGGGCAGTGAGGTGCGGTTCGGCCGGGGCTGGCGGTTGGGCGAGATCACCTTCCGGGTCGCATTCGAAACCGGCGCAAAGCGACCGGCACAGGTCACTGTGCGGCTGAAGCCGCCGGGGACGCTCGCCTTCCGCCGGACGTGAACCGCCCCGGCTTACCCGGAGGGCGTTTCGTCCAACGCGTCATGCGACGTTATCGATTGGCTGGACCTGTTCAA
>CANKVU010000006.1 GCA_947487205.1 uncultured Paracoccaceae bacterium
GAGATCAGACATGTCACCGCTCTGTTTTCGCGCGATGAATCATGCCCCTCCGCTGCAATCAATGGGTCCTGACCCTACACCACGTTCAGGGACGTCACCCCCATTCCGGCATCTGGATTATTCCGCCGGCGGAGTTCGTGGTGCAGAAGGGACTGGCAATGCACGCCGCGTAGCCTCAGAAATCAATCTGCGGACTCTCCAAATGGCTGGAGCAGAATCGGATCTAAGATCACCGACAATCCGATCCAGGAGGACATCGTCGAAGACGATCTCCGCCGGATCGAGCCAATTGCGAGAGCTGAAACCGATCACTCGCCTGCTCTCCATCGCGGCAGTGCGCAGAGCGTGTTCACGAGACGTATCTGCTCGACCGTCACGCAGGGTGTCTCGCAGAGCCGTGGCGCGGCGAAGACGAGGCTCAGTGCCTTGCCGCGGCTCACGGCGACGTTGAGCCTTTCCCGCGACAACAGGAAATCGAGGCCGCGCGCTGTCTCCTCGGCCGAGGAGGCCGTCATGGAGACGAGAGCGACGGGGGCTTCCTGGCCCTGGAACCGATCCACGGTGCCAACACGGATGTCGGGAAGCGCATCGGCGAGGGCATTCACCTGCACGTTGTAGGGCGCGACGACGATGATGTCGGAGGTCCGGATTGGCCGTGTTCGTCCCTCGCGGTCCGTCCAGGTGCCGGCGAGGAGTCGGGCGACCTGCGACCGGATCGCCTCGATTTCCTCCGGGCTCTCTTGGGCGCGGCCGTCGTGCTCCACCGGGACGAGCCAGGCGCCGCTCGACGGGAGACCCGCGGCGGTGATCGCCTGCCGCGCGGTGGCCTCGTGGGCGCGGAGCCGGCCCTCGTAGAACTGCTCCGACACGTAGTCGCAGAGATCGGGATGCATTCGTCGCGTGACGGGGAGGAAGATGCCGCGCTCCGGCGGGATCGTCGTCGCACCGCCCAGCATCCAGTCGAGGCAGGAGAGGTTCGCGGGGTCGGGATGCGCGCCCTGGACCACCTGGGGCAGCTGGTTCGGATCACCCACCAGCACGAGGTTGCGGGCCGCGTTCGACATGGCGACGAGATTGGCGAGGGACACCTGTCCGGCCTCGTCCACGAAGAGATAATCGAAGACGCCGGCCAGTTCCGGGCGCGAGAAGAGCCAAGCGGTGCCGCCGACCACGTCCGCGGCGGCAATCCCCGGGTCATCGTTGCCGCGCGCCTGGGCGATGCGGTCGTAGGGTGGCCGCAGCGGTGCGTCCTCGGCCTTGCCCTTCTGGGTGATCGAGAGGTCCTCGACAGTGACATCCTCATCGTCGCCCTCCAACGCGTCGATGCAGCCCATCAAAACGTTGGTGATCGCCGCATGGGAATTCGACGCGACGGCGATGCGCTTTCCCCGCCGTACGAGGTTCAGAATCGCGCGCGCGGTGACATAGGTCTTGCCGGTGCCCGGGGGGCCTTGCATCGCAAGGACGGTGTCGTCCATCGCCTCTGTCGCCGCGATGACCGCGTTCACTGGATCGTCGTCGTCCGCTACGGGGAGTGGCGCCTTCTGCCGGAAGCGCGGGGCGCGGCGGGCCAGAAGGTCGTCTGCGGCACGGTTGGTGCGGGGCCCGAGCTGGTCCTCCACCACGCTCATGATCGCCTCAGGGATCGGACGCGTGTTGAGAGCGAAGCTTGGCAGCAAATCGAGCCGGTCGGGAAGACGATCCCCGGCGGAGGGGCCCATCTTCACGGTGACTTGCCGACTGGCTCGGTCCAACTCCAGCACCGAGAGATTGGCGATGCCGTCTGCGATCGCGATGCAAGCGTCGGATCCGGCCTTCAGCTTGGTCTCCTGCGCCGGGTAGCGATACGTCCGCTTGATCGATCTCTTCTCGGGTTCCTGCGCGGCGACGGCCGTGAGACCGCCGAGGCTCTCCATGTCCTCGCAGAGTTCCTCGGAGGTCTTCGCGGCCGCGTCGAAGACCGCCCAGGCGGCGGGTTTGGCCTCGCGGGCGTGGAACTGGGCGAGATCGAAGAGGAGCTGGCCGCGTCCCTCAGGCAGGTCTGCGCCGATGAGGCGGGCGTGCAAGGCCTCCACCTCGGCGTCGTGCTCGTCATGCTGCTCGTTCTGGGCGGGGGCTATGGCAGGCCATGGCGCGTCGGGACGCTGGTCGACGAGCCAGTCGCGCAGATCTTCGGTCGAGACGCAGTCGAGGCGGTTGTAGGCCTCGATCTCGGTGAGGATCGCGTCGTCCTGGCTGTCACGCCAGGCCTCGTAGGCCACGACGGATCCGCCGGCGGTCTTGACCTCGCCGGTCCGCTCGAATCCGTAGAGCGCCTCCATGTCCTTGATGGAATAGGAGGGCTCGGAGGCGGCCACGCCGCCCCGGACGACGGCGAAGAGATCGCAGAAGCGCCGCTCGCGCAGCCAGCGGTCGAGCCGGGCCTCGCCGACACCGTGCCGGGTGCAGAGGCGGCGGAGCGCTGTGATTTCGTAGGGCGCGTAGTGGTAGATGTGGGCGGTCGGATGCGCCGTCAATCGCGCGTCGAACAGGTCGAAGAGCGCGACCAGGGCGTCCCGCTCCGCCGCGTGGTCATGTGCCCAGAGCGCGGTGAAGTTGTCTCCGTCCCAGACGCCGTGGAGATATTCGAGCCCCTCGACATCGCCCTCGGCGTAGAATGGATCTCCCTCGATGTCGTAGAAAAGATCGCCCGGGTCGGGCCGCGGCAGCAGATCGAATCCTTTCCCGGCGATGACCGGGCGCAGGACGTGATGCGGACCCTTCGCGGCGCGGTCGCTTTGCAGCCGCGCCTGCAGCCTAAGCCTCTCGAGGGTCGGGTCGGCGAGGCGCGGGATGCGGCCCTCGTGATGGGCAAGCTCTGCCATGGTGGAGAGACCTGACGCCTCGATCTTGCGGACCTGGCCTCGGGTGATTCCGGCAATGCGGACGAGGCTGTCCTCCGCCTCCCAGACGCCGGCGCAATGATCCCGCCAGCGGCAGAGGTCGCATTTGGCACAGGGCACCGGCCGCGTGTCCCACGGCTCGGCCACGAACCGCTCCAAGCGGTCTCGGGCAGCTCGGGCATAGGCGACGTATTCTCCGAGGCGGAAGCTGGCGCGTGTTCCGTCGCCGAGGAGCACGTGGGCCCGTTCCGGCATCCGCCCCTGCTGCTCGGCCAGCAGGTCCGAGTAGAGGACCAGCTGGAGAAGGTGGCCCGGGGCGGGCTTGCGCTTCAGCTTCGTGTCCGCGACCTCGTAGGAGAAGGCGCCGAGATCGGAGGGCAGGTCGACCCGTTCGAGGAAGTCGGACCAGCCTCCCCAGGCGCCGCCGTCAAGCGCCCCCTGGAAGATCGTGCCGGGCCCCGAGGCGAGGGCATGCCGCGTGGCGTCGGCATCCGAGGTGAGATCGCCGCTGCGAGGAATCTCGACGACGTCGCTCGTTTGCTTCAGGCGGGCGAGATGTTCGGCTTCGTGCGCGTCACCCTGCCGCTGGAGCAGCGCGGCGTCGGCGCTGTCGTCGACCGGGTCCGGCCCTTCGCCACGGAGGCGCGCGAGATCGAGGGCGGTCGCGTGCGCACAGGCCATGAAAGTCATCAGGTCCGACGCGGAGAGGCGGACCTGGTCGCCGTCGAACCTCATGCCGCGTCCTCCGCGGCGGTCCCGGCGGTCTCGAACTGCAGGGTGCGGCCGCCCAGGGCGCGGAAGGCCCTCTGGCGGCAGGAGAGGACGATGAGCTGAAGGTCGCCCGCCTGCCGATGCAGCGCGTCGAACATCCGCTCGATCCGGTCGTCGTCGGTGAAGACCAGAGCATCGTCGAGGATCACGGGCGCGTGCCGCCCGGCCTTCGCCAGCATCCGGGCGAAGGCGAGACGGACCAGCAGCGCCACCTGCTCCTGCGTGCCGCCCGATAGGATTTCCACCGGCTCGGCCATGCCGTTGCGGACGAGGGCGCTCGGCAGGATCGTCTCGGTTTCCCAGGTCAGCTCCGCGTCGGGCCAGAGGAGCGACAGGAGGGGACGGAGCTCGGCGGCGACGGGGGCGAAGTAGCGGTCCCGCGCCTCCGCCTTCGCCGCATCGAGCGCCTGTTCCAGCCTCTGCAGCACGGCGACATCGTGTTCGATGCGCGCAAGCTCGGCTTCGGCGGCGGCAAGATCCTGCTCCGCGACGGACAGCCGTTCCTCTACCGCTTCGCCCGCGCCGCGGGAGATCCGCTCGTCGAGGCGGGCGATCTCCGGACGCAGGCGGCCGATCGCCTCGCGCGCTTCGTGGTCCACCGAGCGGGCCCGGAGAAGCGCGGCCTCCGCAGCCCCGAGATCCGGGGCATCGCGCGTGATTTCCTCCAGCCGCAGGCTCGCAGCTTCGAGTGCCGCGATGGATGCCGCTACCGCCTCGTCCAGGGTTCCGGGCTCCTCCGGTCCGGCTCCCGCCATCGCATCGTTGGCGCGGGTCAGTCGCTGCTCTGCCGCCGTGGCGGTGGTTTCCGCGCGGGTCGCCTCGAGACGTGCATCACCATGGCGTTCGGTCGCCGCGGCGTGCGCCGACTGCGCGGCAATCCGGGCGGCTTCCGCATCGGCCAGTGCGCGATCCGCCTCGGCCGGATCGGGGCCCTCAGCGACCTCCTCCACCTTCGGGATCGCGGCCAGCGCCGCCCGAAGCGGGTCGAGGCCCTCGGGGGCGAGGCTCCCGAAGACGGCGCGAGCCTCGCCCAGGCGCCGGGTCGCCTCGGCGCGGGTCGCAGCCGCGCGGCGGGCCTCGTCGGGGTCGGCCATGCCGAGTAGCGCGAGCGCATCTCTCAGCGCCGTCTGCGCCGCGGCGACATCCGCGCTGTCCTGTCCGTCGTCAGAAGGTTCGACGTCGATGGCGCCAATTCCCTCGATCTCGAGCCGCGCGAAACGGGGAACAGGAACGGCCTCACCATCCTCGAGCGCCCGGCCTGCGAGGCGGACCATCCCCGCTCGGCCATCCGCGTAGCGCACGGTCACCTGCGTGGCGGTCGCATCCCGGGTCGCTATGGCTGTGGCGTACCGGGCGGCCAGAGCCTCGAGCTTTCGGAGGGCCCGCTCGTCCGGCCCCTGCGCGGCCGCAGCCCCCGCTTCTTCCATTTCTTTTCGGGCGGCCTCGGCCCGCGCAATCCGGGCTTCGAGATCGGTTCGGCGGGCAGCGCCTTCGCTGGCGCGGCGTCGCCGCTCGGCTGCATCCCGCGCCGTAATGGCGGTCTTCTCCCGGTTTTCCGCCTCCGCCAAGGCGGTGCGCGCGGTTTTCAGCTCGGCCGCCGTCGCGTCTCGGGCGGCGATTGCCTTCGCAGTATCCTCTCGAGCCGCGATGGCGGCCTCCGTCGCCGCGCCGTGCTCGGTGAGAAGCGCGCGCAGGGCGTCGCGCCGCTCCCGTGCCCGGTCCGCCGCCAGGCGGGCAGCGTCCACCTTCCCCCGCTCGGCCTCGACCTGCTCCGCGTGGCGGGTGGCGGCCTCATGGGCAGCGGTCGCCGTCGCGAGACGCTCCCGACGTTCCTCCGCCGCCTCGGGAGCTTCCAGCTCGGCGAGAGCGCGGCGGTGCCGGCGCCGCGCCTCGAGGGCGTCGTGGAGGTCCGCCGCCGTGGCGGCGAGCCGGTCGCGCTCCGCCGTCAGCGTCTCCACCCGATCCTGCGCGACCTTCCAGGGGCCGTTCGCCTTTATCCGTCCTGATGGAGTGAGATACTGGGCCAGCTCTGCACGGCAGCGGTCGAGGGCGGCGTCCATCCGCCGGCCCCCGGTCATCGCTTCCACCTCGTGGCCCACCGAGGACATCAGGTCGCGCCGCGCCTCGGCCGCCGCGCGGTCCTCCTTCTGGCTGCCGCTGGACAGGCCGGTCAGGCCCTGGCGCACCCAGAGGAGACCCGAGGGTCCATCGCCGCTCGTCCCGAGAAGGCGGGCAATGCGATCCTCCGCCGAGTCGGCCTGCGCGAGAAGGTGACCGTCCCGCTCGACCCGAGCATCGGGCTTCGACAGCCAGCGCTTGGTGATCTTCAGCAGGCCTTCCGGCGTCTCGATCTCGACCCGGATCTCGGGCGCCCCTCCGGCATGGGGCTGGAGCGCCTTGACCTCCTTGTCCCGAGACCCGTGGGGCTTGAAGAACAGCGCCTGGAGCGCGTCGAAGAGCGTGGACTTGCCGATTTCGTTTGGCTGGCAGAGGACGTTTAGCCCGTCGCAGATGCCGTCGACGCGCGTTTCACGGGTGAAGCGGCGGACATTCACGAGGGTGATGCTGCGGATCTTCATTGCGCCGCCTCCTTTGCATAGGCGTAGAGCCGGACCAGCGCATCGCCGGCGATCGACCGGTCCGCGGCGCTCCGGCTCTCGTCCTCTGCTTCTTCCAGCAGCCTCTCCGCGGCCAGGCGCAGGGCCCCCGCCCGGTCGATCTCGTCGAGATCCGCCCGCTCGTAATGGGTGCCGAGGTGCCGGGTCAGGAGCTCGAAATGGGCGAAGTCCGGACCGACCCGACCGGCCGCGCGGGCAAGATCCGCCTGTTCCGGCAGCCCGGTCCAACCGGTGACGTTGACGTGCAGGAGCGTGTCGCGCCGACCCGTCGCGGGCAGCAGCACCTCCAGCGCCGCTGCGGTATCCTGCCGGGGCGAAAGCGGCAACTCGTCCTCGGCCCAGAGAAAGGCGCCAGTCTCGATCTCGCGGACCTGTGGTGCAGCCCCCGGCCCGGGCACGGTCACCGCGAGGCAGACGCCGCGGCGGCCATGCTTGAACCGGTCCTGCTCTGGCGTGCCGCAATACTGCACGCGCGGGCTCACCTCCATGCGACCATGCCAGTCGCCCAGGCCGAGGTAGTCGAGCTGTGCGGTGCGGTCCCTATCAGGCGGGATGCTGTCGCCGCTCTCGGTAAAATCCGTGATGCCGCCATGGGCGAGTCCGATCCGGAGACTTCCCTCGTCGCTCGGCATCTCCGCGAGCGGTGCGCTCGGATCGCGGCCGGCGGAACGCCATTCAACGGGGCAGGGCAGGAGGGTGGCGCCGGGCTCAAGCTCCACCGGCGCCGCTTCCGTCAGGGCGCGGACATTGCCGGGGCCGTCACGCACCGCGTCCCAGAGCGGCTCTCCCTCGCGCAGGTTGTCATGGTTGCCGGGCAGCAGCCACCAGGTCAGGTCCGCGGCCTCGCCCATGGCCGCCAGTGCTTGCTGCAGGACCGTAGGGGAGGGCGTGGGGGTGTCGAAAGTATCACCGGCCAGGAGGACGTGGCCCGCCCCGTGGTCCCGCGCAGCAGTGGCGAGGCGGGCAATGGCGCCATGGCGGGCCTCCATGAGCCGGCCGCGGATGTTGCCGTCGGCGGGCTGCGGGATCGAACCGAAATGCCGGCCGAGATGCAGGTCGGAGGAATGGATGAAACGGAACTCGGTCATCAAAGCAGCCTTTCGAAATACCCGGCGCGGCGTACGCGCCCTCGAACGCTTCGCAACCTGCAGGGTCGGGACGACAGATCCTGTCGTACCTCGCTTCCGTCACCGGGAAAGTGGGTGGAATATCGTGAACCAATCGTGAATCGTTCAGGGCAGCACACCATTGTTTCTCTTCGGATCCGCCAGCAACGTGCTCAGCTCCCTCGGTGCGACCACCTCGACCGAATCGCCCCAGCTCAGCAGATGCCAAGCCATCTCCAGCCAGCCCGATGCGGTGAAGCGCACCTCGAGACGCCCGTCGGGCAGCCGTTCCGTGATCTGGGTCGGATGGAACCGCCATTCCGCGGCTCTCTCCGCCGCATCCGCCGAGAACCGCCAGACGACCTCGCCGAACTCGGCCTCCGCCTGGTAGGATCCGAAGGCGCGGGCCGCATGGTCGGCGAGGCTGAAACCGGGATCCCGCGCAAACACCTCCCGAACTACCTGCGCATCAGTAATGCGGTCCAACCGAAAGTGACGGAGCGCGTGGTCCTTCGCCGGCTGCCGGGCGACAAGGTAGCGGCGGGATCCGATCAGGATGCCGTAGGGCTCGACCACGCGGCGCTCCTGGCCATAGGAGAAGGCGAGGCGGAACGGCCCCCGCAACGCTTCGGCGAGGATGTCATTGAGGTCCGGATCGGCCATGACCGCCGGACCGGGACGGGTCGCCACTCCGTGCGCCTCCAGCAGCGCGTCGGCGTCCGCCTCGGCCGCGCGGGCCCGGCTGGCGGGCAGGGCCGCCATCAACCGGTCGCGCAGGCCCCCGAGCGCCCGGGCCTGCCGCTCGCCGCCCTGTGCGCCGAGCGCCCCGATCGCGGCCTCGAGGGCCTCGAGCTCGTCCGCACCATCGAGTCTCAGGCGCGCGATGGGCGTTTCCTTCAGACGCCATCGCCGGCGGCGATCATCCCCATCCCGAACCTCGACTGCGTGCGGCAACGCCTCGCCGAGGGCGCGGACCATCCTCTGGGCCGTGCGTTCGGACACGCCGAACTCGGCGGAGATCTCCTCGAGCGTCACGCCGGCATGACGTGAGGCGGCGAGATCGGCCAGCCGCAGGAGGACGATGGCGTTTCCGTAGGAGATGATTGCACCGGATACGAGAACTCGTCTGCAGGAAACACCGCCCGGTGGTTCCTGTAAATCATGCGATATCGTCACTGGTACGGGTGAACCCGATCCGGCGGTCTGGAGCAGGAACGGCGGTGGGAGAGCGTCTTGATCGGCAGGTTTGCCACCACCCCGCAAGAAGGTGCCTGGCGCGTGTCCCGAGGGGTGGGTGGAGCGATCCTGACCATGACGCTTCCAGAGGTGGTGAACCCTCGCGCTTCAGGCCGTCGCCTCAGCGTTGCGGGGCCTTCGAGTCGGTCGTGACAATTCCCGAGAGTGCGGCCCGAATCTCGCTCATCACGGAGAGGTCGCGAAGTTCGGTAAAAAGGCGGTCCAGCGCACCTGTCTCCCGCCCGAGACGCTCGATCTCGCTTCGCGCCAGGCGATGCTCTTCCCGCAAATCGGCGAGCTCCGATCTCGCCGCATCCCGTTCACGCTCAAGTTCCGAGACCGCCTCGTCCTTCCGCGCGATCTCGGCTTCCAGCTCGGCGATCCGCCAGTTGGCATTTCTCTTGTTCGCGCGCAGGTCCTCGCAGTCCCGCTCCGCGGCGGTCCTGCAGACATCGTTCTGCCGCGCGACGAGCAACAGCAGGTCCTGCCTCACGGATGCGATCACCTCGTCCACCACCGGAGTGGTCGTTTCCGGCAGGGCCTTCAGAAGGCGCCGGCGTTCTTCCTCGGCGGTTTCCTCGTGGATCTGCGCCACCAGCGCGGCCAGGCTGTCTTCGCGGATCCCCTGGCTGATGCCGTGATCCGCGCAGAGCCGCGCCTTCACCATCTTGGCGGTGATCTGCTCGATGGTGCTCCCTTCGGCCACGAGGGCGCCGATCACGGCGCGCACCTGGCTGGGCGCATAGGTTTTCGGGCGGCCGCCCGCGGACCTGGTTTCGGCGGTCTGTACCATGGGATGTTTGCCTTTCGGTATGCCAAACCGGATTTGCCAAACCCGGCCCGGCGTTGCTGATAGCGAGGAGATCGGTTCGTTTCCGGCCCGAGGAAAACTCCGGAGCAGACCAGGATCAGGTTTTTGCCTTGGATGTCTCGAAGGCCCGCAAGGCATTTGCAGACTTGCCAACGGGTAAGTTCAGCTGCATCGCGCTGAAGGCCGGAGCGATCACGATAACCGGACGGATTCCATACGGTATCAGGCCAATTGCGCCGCGAATTCCGGCCAGAGGGTCCCGGCCATCATGAGCGGGTCGCCATGATCCTCGAGGATGATCGCAGGCACGACTTTGCCCCCTGTGGGTCTCCGCAGCAGGAGAGGCGTGATCGGCCAGTCGTTGGCTGCCGCGACACGCTGGCAGAGCGATACCATCTGCGAGGTCGAACGGCCCCGGCGGAAACGCTCGGCACCGGTCTCGAAGTCGCGCGGAAGGTCCGCGGCGAGACCTGCGGCCGACAGCCGGGTCCCGCGCACCGGTCGTCCCAGCGTAGCGCGAAGGGCCTTTTCTATCCGGACATATCCCTGCCAGTCCGGTTCCCCTTCGAGACCCCGCTCGAGGGCGGCCAATGTCGTCAGGCGTGTGACCGGGAAATCCGGCAGCGGCAGGCTGCTCAGGATAACGACGCGTTTTTCGCGGTTGGGGGACAGGAGGCGGAGCCGGGCGATGGCCTGGAGCGTGCCGCATTCCCGCGTCTGAGCCAGGATCGTCTGGACCCGCGGGTCCGGGTGGGCCCGGACATCGGTGTCCCGGACCGCGCCGTCGGCCATGATGATCCGTGACCCGGTCGCCGGCAGAGGGCCCGAGGCATGCGCCGTGATCGGCTGGGTGTCCTGCGCGAAAACCGCGCGCGCCGAAGCCTCGACGTCGGCAATACCCGGTTGGAGACGCCCAATGACAACGATCGCCGCATAGTCCTCGAAATCGTTCACGCCCTGCATCCGCGGGCCGAACCAGCGCGGCTGCGCACCGAGGAGCGGTTGCCTGAGGGAGCCCTCAGCGCTGGCATCCAGCAGCGTGCCGGCCTCCCGGTGCAGGGCCGCGAGAACGGATTTCGTCGCCACGACGAGGACTCCCCCGCCCGCGGCTTTTTCAATTTCTCGTTCGAGGATCGTCCGTATCGCAGTCCGCCTCTGCGCGCCCTTGTCCGGGTGGAGCAGCCAGCTGTTGGAGAGCGTCAGGTCGGAAACCTGAACGATGTCGGCGATCGGCGGCGACTGGATCGTGATGAACTTGGCACCGGGAGCGATGCGCTCGGTGATGTCGGGATCGGCATCCGCGTCGAGAAGAAGCAGCGGCGCCTCGCGACCGACGACATCGAATCCGGAGGACTCGATCACCTGGTGAGATCCGCCCTCCGTCGTTACCTCGACAAGGCTCAATCCGACGCAGTGTCCAGTCTCCCTTTCGGACAGGCGTTCGAACAGGCGCTGCCGCCGCTTCGAGGCGATGAAGGACCTCCTGTCGAAGGTCTCGACGCGAAACGCGACCGCTTCGGTGGTCTGCCATGGTCCGATCTCGAGGCCGGTCCGGGATTGGCGTTCCGCCTTCGCGAGGCGCTTCAACTGCTCGGTATCGATGCGGGCGTTCCGGACATGGTCGTGGAGCGGGAGGTTGCGCTGCAGGCCGTCGATGAGGGCAGCCCTGGCGCGGGAGAGCGCGCCGAGGAGGTTCTCCGGGAAGGTCGTCGGGGGCGCGCGCATGAGATCGTCGACGGCGAGGTGTGACCTGCGGGTCAGGGCCGGCCAGACCTTCTCGTCGACCACGCGGAGCACGACCGGGTAGTCGCGATCGACCGGAGGATCGACGGTCAGATAGGCGTGGGACAGGAAGACGACATGGGGCCCTGCAAGGTCCTTCTGCTGCAGGTAGGCACATCCGGAGGCGCACGGAGATTGGACGAAATTCCCGTCCGGGTCCTGACCCCGGCAGAGCGCCTGGGTGACCGAGGGAACGAACCCTGCGATCGCTTCCGCGATCTCGGCGCGCTCGCACATCTTGGTCTTGCTGTCGCCCGGGCGCGCGGCGTCGCGTCCCCGGATCACCCGGGAGGGAAGTTCCGGCGCAATGGTCCGGAACTCGCCGCAGGCCCGTTCCGCGAGGTCGAGCGTTGGCAGGTGGATCAGAACGTGTCCGCGCGCCAGCAGGGCCTCTCCGTGACGCGCGAGCGCGCGCAGCGTCGTCGCGGTCTTCCCGAGCCCGGCTGTGACCTTCAGCGCAAGGGCGGCGCCGGGTGTTGCTGTCGCCCGCGCCGCCGCTCTCACGAAAAGATCGATCTCCTGGTCGAGCTGCTCCCGTGCCTCGGATGGCCTCGTCCATCGCGGGACCCGGACGGCCGTTTCGAGTTCTGGTTCGTGCTTCATCCGCATCCTCCGTTTCGGAGGACCTGGGCGCAGGCGCTGTCGCGCAGAAACCCGTGGGATCACGACAGCGCGAGGGATGGCGCGTCGGCAAAGGTGCCGCGCCTCAATTGATAGTCCCAATTGCGCCGCGACACCTTTGCTCTTGCCCACAGGCGTTTCAGGCGCGGTCGTCTGGCGACTAATTCCCCCTCGAGACCAGCGTGAGGAGGAAAAAATGCTGTCTGTGGAACATGTTGCCAATCATTACGGGCTTCGCCCCGACACCGTCCGGCGCAAGATACGCGCGGGGCACATCAACGCCATCCGCATGCGCCGCAGCTACCGGCTGGACTGGAGCGATGTCTGGGCCTGCGAGGAAGGCCCGATGCCGAAGGGCGCACGGATCAGGCGCTACCAGGACCGCCTGCTGAAGAAGAAGGAGATCGCGCGCGCTCTCGGCGTCAGCGCGAGAACCGTCGAGCGCTGGATCGCGGGCGGATTGCCGACCCGGGCCGTTTTCGGCGCCGTTCGCTGCAATCCGCACGATGTCGCGGACTGGATGCGGCAGGCCATGGATGTCGACCTGCCCGACGGGTGGTGGCAGGCATGATCGGCTTCCGCACAAGAGCGACAGGCGTCCTCGCGACGGGAGCGGCGTGCCGGTGCCCGTCGCACAATCGCCCCCGAACATTTATCGGCGTTGTGTTCGCGTCCCAGCGTGCGAAACCCGGAAAAATCGCGCCACGCTGTGCGAACCGCGCCCCCGAGCGCGATCTCCTGACTGGCCGCCGGGACGCGGCCTGATCGGAGCCGGTCCTCGTCGTCTTTCCGCGGGAAGACGCCGGGTCCCGGCTCCCGAACCAGGAGAAGAAAAGATGACCTCTCAGACCCCGATCTCACCGAGTCAGACCGCAACCTGCGGCGACGTGCTCAGCTGGGCGAAATCCACGGGCGAGGCGCGCGACGCGATCTACGAACTGGAGAAGGTGCCGGCTCGCATGGACATGGCGGACGAGGACATCGGGTTGATCCCGGCCGACCTCTTGCATTTCCACCACGTGATCGCCGCGACGCCCTATGGCATGGTCTCCAGGGCGCGCGACCTGGAGAAGGCCCGCCGGCGCGGCAATTCGCGTCTCAACAAGCTGCTGGAGCGATTTCACGCGGCGCATGGGTCCGCCAAGCCGGTGGATGTGGCGGCGAGCTACGATCCCCTCATCGCGGCGGTCAAGGAACGCGAAGGATTCACCGAAGAGGGCGCGGCGTTCCCGGCCTCGCGGCACAAGTCGCTCTTCGCCCTGCGCGCGCGGTGCCACGTCGCGCTCGAAGCCCTTAACCAGGCCGAGGTCGATCGTGTGTTCCGGGAGGCCACGTCCGAGAAGCGCCGCGCGCTGCGCCGCGCGATTCATCTTCTGAACGAGCTGAAGCGGGGGCACAATCGCTGGCCGGACATCACGCCGCTGCTACCGGCACCAGTGCTCTCGGTACCGAAGACGTCCGACCGGGCCGAGCGCCTTCCGTGGACCTCGCTGCCGGACGCCTTTCGCCACGGGGCGGAAGATGTCTTTCGCGAGATCCTGCTGACCCCTGCGGATCTTTCTGCCTGGGTCACCCAGCAGATGGCCGCCGGGGTCGGCTCGGAAGAGATCAACAGGGTCGTCAGCGAGAGGGTCAAAGACCGCGGTCGCCGTCCCAAGAACTCGACGACGGCGCTGGCCGGCTACAAGGGCGCCGTCACCTGGCTGGTGCGTCGGCACAAGCAGCGGACGGGATCGCTGGAGGCCTTGCCGACACTTCGGGACATGATGTCCCGGGACCTGATCACCAGCGCCATCGACGATCAGATCGCCCGCTCCGACGCATCGCCCCACCTGAAGAACGCGTCCAAGAGCCAGACCCTGGCGAACCGGCTGACCAACCTCAGGACGATCGCGCGACACGGGCTGCATGATCCCGAGATCGTCGCCCATTTTGACGTCCTCAAGGTGGCCTACCACGACTACATCGTCACGCCGAAACAGATGACCGAGGAGGCCGACCGGACCTGCCGGATGCTCCAGCAGCGACCGGATCTCGCGGCGCGGTTCGTCAACGCTCCGGGCACACTGGCGCGTGACGCGGAGGCGGCGATCGCGGAGGCCGAGGCCGCCGGGGATCGGGACGGGGTGGATGCCGGTCTGCGGCTCTACGCTGCCGCCACCCTGCAGGCGATCCAGGCCTCGCGCCCGCTCCGGACCTCGAACCTGATTGCCCTGCGATGCCGCGGCGCGCAGGAGATCGCCGGCAACATCACGTGGATCCGGAAGGGCGAGCATGCCGAACTTCGCTTCCTGAAGGGCGAGATCAAGAACGACCGGGTCGTCACGATGCATGTTCTGGGGGAGGACGCGAAGATCCTCCGGCTGTGGCTGGAGGTGTACCGGCAGAAATTCCTCGCGCTGCGGGACCTGCCGGACAGCCCCTATGTCTTCCCCGGCACCGCGCGACCCCGCTTCGTCAAGGACGCGATCACGCTGCCGGAAGGCTGCATGGCACCTTCGACCATGGCCGAGGTCTGGGCGCTTGGCGACGAGCGGATCGGTCTCGGGATTTCACCCCATGTCTGCCGGCACGCCGTGGCGACGCTCATCCTCGCCGTGGAACCCGGCAACTTCGACAAGGCGGCGGCGGTGCTCGGAGATACCGAGGAGACCGTGCGCCGGCATTACGGGCGCGACAGCGGGGAACAGGCGGCTCAGGCGGTGCGCGCGGCGCTGCTCTCCCGCCATCCCGACATCTTCAAGCGCATGAAGAGGAGACTTGCATGACCCGTCCGACCCTCGACGAGCATCTGGACCCCGTACCGCCACAGGTCCGGCGCAGCCTGCTCGCGCAGGCCGAGACGCTGGAGCCTGGAGCAGCGGCCGTCACCGGACGGTTCTTCGGGATCGTGGGGGAGCGTCGCGAACCGATCGCCGCGCCGAGCGCGCAGAGCTTTCGCGAGGCCGCGACGTCGGAATCGACGTTCCGGTGCCTTCTCCGAACGCTGACCGCGCATGCGCCGACGGTCTCGACGGCCGGTGCACTCCCAGTGAAGGCGGAATGGGTGGCGCGGCGCCCGAAGCCAAAGGTGGCGTGCAAGGGAACGGCGAGAGGCGATCTGCGCGGGACCCGGATCGACATCCGCACCTGGCCCCCGAGCTGGCAAGCGCACTGGGTCGGTGTCGAGGCCGCCCGGATCAAGCCGAGCAGCTTGCGCCGCCACCGGGCCTCGATCCATCGATGCGCGCAACTTGTAACAGAGGGGGTCGCGACGGAGGAGCTGAACTTCCTCACGGCCCACCGCCTCGGGGAGGCCCTGAAGACGGATCGCCGCAAGGGACGCAGCCGTGCGCCGCTGCGGCCCTGCACGGTCGCGAACTACATCGACGGCCTGGTGGTCCTGGGCCGGCATGGCGGCGCGGACCCGGAGGCGCTCGCGGGAGTGCGGTTCGTGCGCGATCACCTGCGGGACGTCGCAGATGCCGGCGACAAGCTGAAATTCGCCCGGATCGCCGGACTCCTGGAGAAGGGCGGATTCGACTGTGTCGCGGACAGGATCGGTGCGCTCCGCCGAGAGGCTATGGCGCTCCCCGACCATTCCGCGGAAAAGGTCCGTCTGCTGCAGAAGGCCGTTCTGTGCGCGGTGAACATGAACAAGCCGGGACGGACCGGCGACGTTGCGCGCTGGCGCCTCGGATGGGTGCAGGAGAAGACCGGTCGCGAGACCGATGCGGGCGCGCTCTGGCCCGAGGTCTCCGAGATGCTCGACGAGTTCATCCTGGGAGGCCGGCCAGAGCGGTTCATCCATCTGAGATATCGCGACCTTGCCGGCCTGAACTGGCTGACGCTCTCTGGGACGCAGCCGGCATCGCGCTGGCCCAGCGGCATGGTCCAGGCGGCGATCGGGGTGCCGCTGCATGACCTGCGCACCATCGCAGCCGATTACCTGCGCCTCCACGATCCGGAAACGGCGGCGGCCGTGATCGGAACCCACCTGGGACATGCGAGCCCCGGCGCCGGCGAGAGCTACCGGGCCCAGGCGGAGGGCGAGGCGGCGGCCCGATCCTGGGCCACCATGCGCGCGGGCCTCGCAGCCGGCTGAGCCGCCGGGACGCCAAACACGCACGGTCCGGGCAAGGTCTGGGCTGCCGCGAAACCGTCTCGTCGATCGCAAATGGCTGCCCGATCGGGTCGCCGGATCGTCCCGGGGTCCTCTGGTCGAGACCCCGGACCGGCCCGGCGACCCCGAAACGGGGGAACACGGGTGACCGGAGCCCGGGACACCGATGAGCAACGTCTGTCCGCCCGGCTGCTCCCCGGAAAGACGCGCATGCCACGCCGCACGGAAAGGAGGAACGCGGCCTGACCCGTCCCGAGAGACGGATCGCTTCCAGACAGGAGATCGACGATGTCGACCACGATTCTTCACCTCACCCGTGGCACTGCGGACCACTCGCTGGCGCTCGTCCGGGCCTTCGCGGCGGAACACGGCGAGGCCCTGTGCTCCGCAAGTTTGCTGCTCGGCGGTCCCGCCGCCAAACGCCGGTGCCTCCGGCTGCTATCCCGTCTCCGGGAGGCCCTTTCGCTTGTGCGCCCGGACGTCCTCGATCTGATCGAGATCCACCGTCTGCTGATGCTCGAGCATGTCGGCGATCCTGATCGAGAGGAAACCGCGCGCTTCGTGGAGATCGATCCCATCGATTCGCGGGTGCACGACCTCTGCCTGCTCGCCGATCGGCTTCTCGAGCTGTTGAAGGCTCTTGCAGAAGGGGAGGACAAGTTCGCTGCGGCGGCGAAAGCGGCCGTGGCCGATTGGGCGGCCTGATCCCGGGGATGCCGGCCTCCGGGCCGGCGACCTTTGAAGGCGCAGCGATCCTGCGGCGCCAGACCCCGGAGGTGGGACGAAATGTACAACGAATGGATCAAGATGCCGGCCGAGGAAATTTGCGCGCGCACGATACTGGAGGGCAGCCGATTTGCGACGGAGTTCCCGGCGGCGGATATTGCGAAGGATTCCCATGAAGCTGCAGCTATCCGGCGGACGCTGGAGCGGATGACTGCAGAGACGGTGGTGGGAGAGCACAACGACGGCGGACTTGCCGCCCTCGGCGAGATCCTCGCGCGCGAGCTCGATGCGGAGACGCTCGATCGGGGTTCTGAATTTTGCGGATCCCACGATCCCGAAGTCGGCTCGATCGGCACCGTGCACGAAGTTCGCGTTCTGTCCGATCGCGGCAAGCGGATCGACCGGCTGGACTCGAAGCTCCGCGTCTACCTGAACATGCGGGAGATCTGCCGGGCGCGCCTGCAGGCGGAACGGCTGGTCTTCCGCCACGCGTCAGGGTGAGCTCTGCGGCAGAGACGAACGGCCGCGCCGCCTCCGGGCGGCGCGGTGACGGCATTCCCTGACGAGGTGCCGGTTCGCCGCCCGCGTCCAGGCGATCACGGCAGGCCATGGTCGCCTCGATACGCGGCTGCGCTCTCGTGGTGGCGGGAGACCGCCTGGCTCGCGTGCGGATCCGGAGGACCGGTCCACGTTCCCCGATACTGTGCGGTGTCCCGGTTTCAAGCCGAGCCGCAGGCGCGATGGGGCAATGGAGATCTCCTCGGCGTTGGATCGCGGGCCGGAAGGGATCGCGGCGCTACGCCACGACCCTAAGCTCACGCTCCCTGGCCCGTGCCTCCGTGACGACGGAAGGGTCGTCGAACGGCCGCCGGATCATGGAGATGTCGACCACGACGGACTTCATGCGCGCGGCGAGCTTCTCGATCCCGAGATTCTGTCCGTAGGAGCGGTCGCCCTCGTCGGTATAGGTGTGCCCCATGAGACGGCAGCGGATGGCATCCGACTTGTCGTCCCCCAGGAGGTCGTGATGGAACGTCGTGCGAAGCGCATGGAAGTCGCGCCCGGGCCAGTAGCACGCGTTGGTCCGTCAGTAATAGCCGAAGGCCTTGCTGTAATTCGCGGAGAAGGTGCCCATCTGCTTGCCCCTGTTGAGGAAGGGGAAGAGCCGGAGATGCCCCTGTTTCTTGCGCAGTTCGACCAGTTTCAAGAGACCGAGCTCGATCAGTTGCGGGTGGATCGGCAGTGTCCGCGCGCTGCTGAGGGTCTTCACGCCGTTGACGATCGTGTGGCGGATCCGGAGATATTGAATTCCCTTGTCCACGCCGAAATCCTCCGGTCCCAGCTGGAGGATCTCTTCCATGCGCATCCCCTGGTGCCGCGCGATGAGCGGCGCCCAGAACAAGAGGTCTCCTACATCCTCGAGCGGCTCCTGGAAAATGCGTGATCCCCAGAGATCGTAGATCCGATCGTCCCAGGCCTGCCGCTTGCTTTCGCCTTCGGTGCTCTTGAGCTCCTTCTCGTCGCTGTTGCTCCAGGTGCACACGCTGAACGGGTTCTGGTCGATCAGCTGCATGTCCATCAGCATCTCGCCGACGGCCCGCAGCACGCGGCCGTGCTTGATAAAGGTCGTGACCGTGATGCGGGCCTCCTGGCGCTGGAGGCGCATCCTGTCGATCTTCTCGGATCCTGCGCCGCGGGCTCGTTCGGCCTCGATGTCTCTCTCAAGCTGGGCCTGCCTGGCATCGGCCTTCTCGATCAGTTCCATGAGATTGTATCTGCCGCGATCCTTCTCGGACTTGCTGTGGTTCGCCGGGACCCGAGAGAGGCGCTCCAGGGCATCGTTCACCTCGTCGACATGGATCTCGTCGACAGGTTCGTCACCGAGCGCGGAGGGCCAGAAGTCGAGTGCGAGGCGGCGCTTGCTCCTGTGGTCCTCGCAGAGACGCTCCTCGACCGTGGCGTTCTTCATGTTCACTGGGATCGCCTTGCGTTTCTGGGCTTTGCTGAACGGCGCCCGGTATCCCAGGCTCAGGATCTCGAAATGGAGTTCGATCGCCTCGACGAGCGTGATGCCCCGCTGTTTCTCGAGGGCGGCGCGGGACTCCTCCGACAGAAGCTTCCGGTCGACCAGGATACGGGGCGGGCGGGCCGCGATGCGCGCCTTTTGCCAAGCTTCATCGTCGTAGCCCTCGGGGCGGTCCAGCCCGGCCGGGACGATCACCTGGGTCAGGGAGGTGGACCCGGCAAGCGAGGACCCGCGGGCGGGCCGTTCCTCTGCCGACGTCGCGTCTTCCTGACGGTCCGGAGCGGGAGATGGCGCGGATGCGGGGGGTGTTTTCGGAGCCGCCCCATCCGTATTCGCGGCAGTGGAGGCAGGGGCGGACGCAGGAGGAACCGACCCGGCCTCGCAGGTCGCGAACGAGGCCGGTGCCACCGTGATGCCCGTCGAAGCGGTCCGGTGCGGCACCGCGACCGGGGCGGCGGTGCTGACCGCGCTGCGGAAGAATGCGGTCGGCTGGTCGTAGACGCCCTGCTGCCGGCGCGCCCGTTCCTGGCTGACATCGAGCAGGACCTTGGTCGCCTCGTAGGCGAGGGCCGTCCAGTCCGCGTCTGCTTCGTCGAGCTCGATGCCGAGGTGCATGGCGACATGGCGGAGCGGGCGCAGCGCGACCTCCCGGTCCCCGAGCCAGAGGGCCTGGCGCAGGGTGGCCTGGAGCGCTTCTTCGCGCCGCAGATCCAGGGCGGCGGCCTCGGCGCTGCGGGGACCGGCGACGGCGCGCGCCTGCTCGAAGGCCGCGATCTCGAACCGAGCGAGGCCTTCCAGCAGCTGAACCTGTATTTCGGGCACAATCGCCATCATCGTCTCCGCATCCGCGGCGAAGACCAGGTCGCTCATCTCGGTGAGGCGGCGGGCCAGGATCTTCGCGTCGCGGGGGAGATGGGTGCGGAGCGAAAAGCACAAAAACGACTTTCTTTACGGAGAGCGGTCTTCTTTGTCCCCGGGCTCGGGGCCCGCGTCGCCCCGGTCCCGTAGGGACCGGGGCAGGCGTCTGCGCCAGGCGTAGCCGGCCCGGCGGATCTCGAGATGGGGCGGCAAGCTCCGATTCCGGGGCATGGGAGATGCCCTCCTGTGCACACGATGTGCACCGCCGGGTGCACCTTGATGTGCACCTCGTCGTCGAGCTCCAATTCCGGATCTCGGAAAGGCCTTGTTTTCAGGGGCTTGCTGGGATTTTGGCTCCGGCGGTAGGGATCGAACCTACGACCAATTGATTAACAGTCAACTGCTCTACCGCTGAGCTACGCCGGAACACTGGCGGCGCGTATAGCAACGGGAATCGGGGGCCGCAAGGGTGCCTGGGCAAAAACTACGGGAGATCGTAGGGGGCCGTGGGAGAGGGGGCGGTGGGGGATCTGACCCGATCGCGGGCCGACAGGTCGATCAGGTGGGCGAGGACGTTGCGTTCGGCCGCCGGCAGGAGGTGAGGGTCCACATCGGCATAGAGACGGCCGGCGATTTCGCGGGGGGTCAGGGGACCCGCATTCAGCGCTGCCAGGATCTGGGCCTCGCGCGTGTCGCGGTGCGCCAGGAGCCAGGCGATCCGATCCGCGGGCGCCGTGACCGGGTCGCCGTGACCGGGATAGAGGACGCGCGGCGCCCGCGCGGCGAGGGCGCGGCAGGAGGTCATGAAGCGGGTGAGGTCCCCGTCCGGCGGCGAGACGAGGGAGGTGGCCCAGCCCATCACGAGATCCCCGCAGAAGGCCGCACCGTTCCACAGGAAGGTCAGGTGGTTGCCGAGATGGCCCGGCGTCCACATCGCTTCCACCCGCCCCGGGTGGGCGTCGAGCACCGCTCCGTCGGCGAGCACCTCGTCAGGAACGAAGTCGCGGTCGAGCCCCTCGCCACCGCCGAGCCCGTCCAGCCCCTCCATCGCCGGGGACCGCCCCGCGCGGCAGTCCCCGAAGGCCGCGACCGGGGCGCCCGTGCGGGCGGCGAGGCGCGGGGCGAGGGCGCTGTGGTCGAGATGGGTGTGGGTGACGAGGATGCGGCGGACCGGCGCGTCGCCGACGGCCGACAGGATCGCCTCGAGATGGGCAGGATCGTCGGGGCCGGGATCGATGACGAGGACCGGGCCCGTCCCGAGGATGTAGGTATTGGTGCCCCGCTCGGTCATCGGCGAGGGATTGGGGGCGACGAGCCGTTTCAGACCCGGTTCGAGCTGCGTGATCCTGCCCATGCTTCCGCCTCGCGTTCGTCCGGTCTAGCGTGGCGACCATGACATTCCGCTGGCTCAAACGCTATGTTCCCCGTTCGCTCTATCTGCGGGCGGCGCTCATCCTGGTGCTCCCCGTCGTGGTCCTGCAGACGGTCCTGTCGGTCGTCTTCGTGCAGCGGCTTTTCGAGGACGTGACGGCGCAGATGACCGGCAACCTGGCGGTGGAGCTGGGCTATCTCCGAGACCTCGTGGAGGAGGCCCCGAACCTGGAGGTCGCGCAATATTGGCTGGCGGCCACGGCCGACGAGTTGCGCATCGACTGGGCGCTTCCGGACCCCGCGCCGGTCGAGCAGAGCCGGCGCGTCGCCTGGGACCTGTCGGGGCGGCTGGTGATTCCGACCCTCGAGGAGGCGCTGGCGGGGCTCGGTGGGGTGGACCTGATGGCCGACAAGAAGCTCGTCGACCTGACGATCGCCACGTCGAAGGGGCCGCTGGGGCTGTCCTTCGACCGGGACCGGGTGTCGGCGGAGAATCCCCACCAGCTTCTGGTGATCACCTTCCTGACGGCAATGCTGATGACCGGGGTCGCGTATCTTTTCCTGCGCAATCAGCTGCGGCCGATCAAGCGCATGGCCGAGGCCGCAACGGCGTTCGGGCGCGGCCGCTCGGTGCCCTACCGACCCTCGGGCGCGACGGAGGTCCGCGAGGCGGGCGCGGCCTTCCTGGACATGCGCCACCGGATCGAACGTCAGATCGAGCAGCGCACGACCATGCTGTCGGGGATCAGCCATGACCTGCGGACGCCGCTGACCCGGCTGAACCTGGGGCTCGCGATGATCGACGACGCCGAGGCCGGGCCGATGCGGGCCGACGTGGACGAGATGCGGCGGATGCTCGACGCCTTTCTCGATTTTGCGCGCGACGGCGCCCTGGACGAGCCGGAGCCGGCCGATCCGGCCGCCATCCTCCGCGACGCGGCCGAGAAGGCCCGGCGGGGCGGTGCAACGGTGGAGATGGGGGTGATCGACCCGATCGGGAGCATGCCGCTTCGGCCGCTCGCGGTCAGCCGGGCGGTCGAGAACCTCGTCTCGAACGCCCTGCGCCACGGGGGCCGTTGCGCGCTGTCGCTGGCGGCACTCGACAGCGCGGTGATCTTTACGGTGGAGGATGACGGGCCGGGAATTCCCGAACCGCAGCGGGAGGAGGCGATGCGCGCGTTCACCCGGTTGGACCATGCGCGGAACCAGGATGCGGGCGGCGGCGTGGGCCTTGGCCTGTCCATCGCGCGGGACGTGGCGCGCCAGCATGGCGGAACCCTGCGCCTGGGCAGCTCGGAGCGGCTGGGCGGCTTGCGCGCCGATCTGGTCCTTGCCCGCTGAGGCGGGGCCCGGGGCCGTGCGACGCGATCAGAGGAGCGCCGCGAGAAGCGGCAGCGAGAGCGACACGACCGCGCCGCAGGTCAGGGCGTAGGGTCCGTTCCAGCACAATCCGACGCGGGTCGGTCCGACCCTGCCATAAGCGCCGACCAGGAGGACCGAGGCGGTATAGGGCGAGGTCACGCCGCTCAGGGACCAGCCGGCGGTGATCGCGAAGACCATGAGCGCGGGCGCGACACCCAGCGTTTCGGGCGAAGGCAGCAGCGGCCCCAGGAGCGAGACGGCGAGGATCGGGTTCATCCCCACCTGCCCGGTGATCGGGATCAGCCAGAACAATCCCACGAGGAGGGCCGACGCCGGTATGGCGGCCAGGTCGAGGCCGGAGGCCGCCACGAGCGGCGCCGCGATGGACGCACCCAGGGTGCCGATGAACCCCGCCATGATGAGGAGCGTCAGCTCGCCGTTTAGGTCCGGGACGTCCCGGAGCGCGAAATCGGCGGCGCGGCGCGCGGGTACGGTGATCCGGTGCCCCGCCGCGTCGGGCTGCATCGCCACCCAAGCCAGCGCGATCAGGGGGACGGTGCCCATGACGGCGCCGAAGATGCGGATGTCCGCGGCGAAATGGACCGCCGCGGAGGAGACGAGAATGACGGCCAGAAGGACGTAGAGGGGGCGCATGTGGTGCATCCAGCCGCCTTCGGCCTGCGTTCGGCCCGCACGCCCCCCCGCCGAAGGCGGCGGCTTGAAGAGGGTGTCGAGCGCCCAGCCCAGGCCCGCCAGCCCCAGGGAGCCGAGGGCGCAGAGGGGAAGGGCACCGGACCAGCTTGCGCCGGGCACGACCGATAGCGTGATCGCCATCGAAAAGGTCAGCGGCGACCACATCAGGGTGGATACGAAACCGCGCTGGATGGCGATGAGCATCCGCCGCGTGCGGATCCTGCGGATCCGTTCGTCGGGCTCATTTGAGGCGCTCTCGGTCGCCAGTCCCCCGAGGAGCGAGATCGCGCCGTAAAGGAGCACCAGTCCGAACAGATGCCCGCCGATGGTCAGCGCGAAGTAGCGCCGCCCGGGCGGTTGCCCGGCGAGGAAGCGGCCGCATTCCACGATCCCGGGATCGGTGATTGCGGCGCTGCGGATCGCGGTCAGGGCGGTGAAGAGCGCGGCGATGAAGCTGGCCCGGGACAGCGCGTCGAGGATCGCCCCGTCCCAATCCGGCAGTACCGCGGCTGCGATCGCCGCGAGCGTCAGCCCGATGCCGAGAAAGACCTTTCGGGAGATGCGGATCTGGGCCGCGAAGCAGGCCAGCCCGAGGATCGTGGTCGCGCCGGCGAGCCACGCGAAGGCCGGGCGCCCCGTGAATTCGTGCGGGACGGAGAGAACGAGCGTCGCCACCATCATCAGGCCACCCAGCCGATTGCGGCCGCCGGGACTGCCGATCATGGTGCGGGTGCCGCGGCTGCGGGGCGTGTCATCGAAGGTCTGCCCCCCGGGGGCGCGGGCGGGATGGCGGATCGCCTCGCCTGATCGCGGGCGCCGCCCCCACGCAAGGATACCGGCGGCCCGGGCTTCCGTTCCGGCCGAGCGGCGGGCATGGGGCGGGCCGGTCCGGGGGCCGGTGCCTCAGCGCGGCGCCCCCACGGAGCGCCCGAGCTCGGTGGGGGTGGGCAGGTGGGCGTGGCGGGCGGCCAGGTCGCCGAGCGCCCGGGCGACGGGACCTTCCGGCGGGCAGGCGCGACGGGTCCGGAGATCCACATGCAGAAGCAGCGTCTCGGCGGTGGCGACCACCACCTCGCCGCGCTGGATACGGTGGAAGAGATGCATCTTCTTTCCCGCGCCGGAGGCGACTTGCGTGGTGACATGGAGCGTCTCTCCGGATCTGACTTCGGCGTGGTGGCACAGATGGGTCTCCACCGTGAAGTAGGATCTGCCGGCGGCGACGTAGGCCGCGTCCGCGCCAACCATCTCCATCAGGCGGTCGGATGCTTGGCCGGCGATCTCGAGGTAATGCGCCTCGTTCATGTGGCCGTTGTAATCCGTCCAGGTGACGGGCACCGTCTGGCGCACCGTTTCGACGGGTGCCTCGGCCGTATCGGGTGTGGGCAGCGCAGCCTCGTGCCGCGCGATCACGCCGCCGGCCCCGGACCCGGTGCGGCGCAGGGCGCGCAGGATGCCCACGAGGTTGTCGTCGCGCAGACGTTCCAGATCCCGGATCGACATGTGGCCCGACTGGGCGTCGGATTGCGCGGCGATCGTGTCGACAAGCTCGGGCGTGAAGGCGGGCACGTCCATCAGCCGCGTCCAGGGCCATTCCAGCGCCGGGCCGAATTGCGCCATGAAATGCTTCATCCCGGCCTCGCCTCCGGCGATCCGGTAGGTCTCGAAAAGTCCCATCTGCGCCCATCTGAGGCCGAATCCCATGCGGATCGCGTCGTCGATCTCGGCCGTCGTGGCGATGCTGTCGGTGACGAGCCAAAGGCTCTCGCGCCATACGGCTTCGAGGAGGCGATCGGCGACATGGGCGTCGATCTCCTTGCGCAGCACGAGGGGATGCATCCCGATCAGGCGCAGAATCTCTGCCGCGCGGTCGCAATGGTCGGGCGCGCCGACCAGCTCCACGAGCGGCAGCAGGTAGACCGGGTTGAACGGATGGGCAACGATCACGCGGGCGCCTTGCCCTGCCAGTTCCGACGGCTTGAAACCCGAGGTGGAAGAGCCGATCACGGCCTTTGCCGGCGCGGCGGCCCCGATCTCGGCCAGCACGGCGTGTTTTGCCGCGAGCCGTTCGGGGACGCTTTCCTGCACCCAGTCGGCGTCCGCCACCGCGGCCGCGATGCCGTCGTGGAAGCACAGCTCGCCTTCGGGGGGCAGGGGGCGGTCATAGAGGGCGGGCAGGGCCCGGCGGGCGCCCACCAAGACCTCCTCGACCTTGCGCCGGGCGTCGGGGTCGAAGACAGCCACGTCCCAGCCGTTGAGGAGGAAGCGGGCGGCCCAGCCGCCGCCGATGACGCCGCCGCCGACGATCGCCGCCCTGCGGGTCATGCCGGCGCCCTCTTGGTCAGGGCGAGCCGGTCGCGCACCGCGGCGGGGCCGATCACCCGCGCGCCCATGCGTTCGATGATCCCCACGGCCCGGTCCACCAGCTGGGCGTTGGTTGCGAGCACGCCCCGGTCGAGCATGAGGTTGTCCTCCAGCCCGACGCGGACATTGCCGCCGGCCAGGACCGACGCGGCGACATAGGCCATCTGGTCCCGCCCGAGGCTGAAGGCCGACCAGGTCCACTCGTCCGGGATCGCAGCGACCATGGCGAGAAAGGTCCCGAGGTCGTTCGGCGCCCCCCACGGCACGCCCATGCAGAGCTGGACCAGCGCGGGGGCGTCGAGGACGCCCTTTTGCGCCAGTTCCTTGGCGAACCACAGGTGACCGGTGTCGAAGGCCTCGATCTCGGGACGCACGCCCAGCTCCGTCATCATCGCCCCCATGGCGCGTAACATGCCGGGCGTGTTGGTCATCACGTAATCGGCCTCGGCGAAATTCATCGTGCCGCAATCGAGCGTGCAGATTTCGGGCCGGCAGAGCGCGACATGCGCAAGGCGGTCGCTCGCACCCCGCATGTCGGTCGCCTCCGCATCGAGCGGGAGTGGCGCCTCGGTCCCGCCGAAGACGAGGTCCCCGCCCATCCCCGCCGTCAGGTTGAGGACCACATCCGTGTCGCTGTCCCGGATGCGCTCCGTCACCTCGCGGAAGAGCGCCGGATCGTGCGCGGGCGCGCCGGTCTCCGGGTCGCGGACGTGGCAATGGACGATGGCGGCCCCGGCGCGGGCGGCCTCGATCGCGCTGGCCGCGATCTCGGCCGGGCTGCGCGGGACGTGCTCGGAGCGGTCCTGCGTCAGACCGGAGCCGGTGACGGCGCAGGTGATGAAAACCTCGCGGTTCATGGTCAGCGGCATGGTCGTTCCTTTCTTATCCGGCGCGCGATCGGGGCGACACGGAGCGGGTGGCGGGTGCCCGCCGCGGGGCCGCGATCGAAGTCCGGTACGAACTACACCTCGGGCATTGGATATCGAGGCGCGCTTGCCTGGAAAGCGCCACCGGCGGCCGGCGAACCGGCCTCGGCGGCCGCGCCCGGGGCGCGCACCATGCCCGATGCCGGCGAGCCGGGATGCGGCAATGCCCCGGTCGCGGACCAGCGGGCGGTTGCACTTCCCGGGCGGCGGGCCTAGGAGGGCGGCGATCGTCCGGACCCGGGTGAAATCCCCGGGTGGCTCTCCCGGCCGCCGATCCGCCGGGCCAACCAAGACCATCTGCAAGGATGACCGGCGCGGCGGTGCCGCCGGGCCGGGCGGGAACGGAACCTCCTGATTATGACCCTCGACGCCTACCGACGCCAATGGCTCGGCAACGTGCGTGGCGACCTGCTTTCGGGCCTCGTCGTCGCGCTCGCCCTCATCCCCGAGGCCATCGCCTTCTCGATCATCGCCGGCGTGGATCCGAAGATCGGCCTCTACGCCTCGTTCTCCATCGCCGTCGTCACGGCCATCGCCGGGGGGCGGCCCGGCATGATCTCGGCCGCGACGGCCGCGACGGCCGTGCTGATGGTGACGCTCGTCGCCGATCACGGGCTGCAATACCTGCTGGCGACCACGGTGCTCGCGGGGCTTCTCCAGATCGCGGCCGGCTTCGCGCGGCTGGGGCGACTGATGCGCTTCGTGTCGCGGTCGGTGATGACGGGGTTCGTCAACGCGCTGGCGATCCTGATCTTCATGGCGCAGATCCCGGAACTGACGGGTGTGCCGTGGCTCACCTATCCGCTCGTCGCGGCGGGCCTTGGGATCATCTATCTCTTTCCCTATCTCACGCGGGCCGTGCCGTCGCCGCTGGTGACGATCATCGTCCTGACGGCCGTGGTCATGGTCATGGGCTGGGACGTGAGAACCGTCGGCGACATGGGTGCTCTGCCCGATACGCTGCCGGTCTTCCTGATCCCCGACATTCCGCTCAACTTCGAGACGCTGACGATCATCCTGCCCTATGCGGCGGCCGTGGCGGTCGTCGGCCTCCTCGAAAGCTTGATGACCGAGAACATCGTCGACGACCTGACCGACACCAAGTCGGATCGCAATCAGGAGTGCATCGGTCAGGGCCTCGCCAACACCGCCACCGGCTTCATCGGCGGCATGGCGGGCTGCGCGATGATCGGCCAGTCGATCATCAACATCAAGTCGGGCGGTCGCGGCCGGCTGTCCTGCTTCGTGGCCGGGGTGTTCCTGCTGTTCATGGTGGTGGCGCTTGGGGATCTCGTGGCGCAGATCCCGATGGCGGCACTGGTGGCGATCATGATCATGGTCTCGATCGGCACGTTCTCCTGGTCCTCGATCAAGCAGCTGAAGACGCATCCGCGCTCGTCCTCGGTCGTGATGCTCGCGACGGTCGCGGTGGTGGTCTACACCCACAACCTCGCCATCGGCGTGCTCGTCGGCGTGCTGCTCTCCGGCCTGTTCTTCGCCGGCAAGATTGCACAGCTCTTCCGGGTCACGTCGTCCCTGTCCGACGACGGGCGTTTGCGGACCTACCATGTCGAGGGGCAGCTCTTCTTCGCCTCGGCCGAAGCGTTCATGGACGCCTTCGACTTCAGGGAAGCCGCCGACCACGTGGTGATCGATGTGAGCCGCGCGCATATCTGGGACATCTCCTCGATTGCGGCGCTCGACATGGCCGTGCTGAAGTTCCGTCGAGATGGGGCGGATGTCGAGATCGTCGGCATGAACGAAGCGTCGAAGACCATCGTCGACAGGCTTGCCTTGCACGACGAGCCTGGCGCGATGGACAAGCTGATGGCGCATTGAGGAAGGAGCCGACATGACCCAGAAGATCATCGCCCTTGTGGATGGTTCCACCTATTCGAAAAGCGTTTGCGACCATGCCGCGTGGATAGCCGAGCGGGGTGGTTATGCCGTCGAGCTGATGCATGTCCTCGGCCGGCGCGAGGGGGGCGGCGGCACGGACCTGTCGGGCGCGATCGCGCTGGGCGCCCGCAGCGCGCTGCTCGACGACCTCTCGAAGCTCGACGAGCAGCGCGCGCGGCTGGTCGTTCACCGGGGCCGGGCCATCCTGGAGGACGCGACCTCGCTCCTGGACGAGGCGGGGGTCGCGTCGCGCGCGCAGCTCCGCCACGGCGACCTGATCGAGGCGGTCGCGGAAGCCGAGAAAACGGCCGACATGATCCTGGTCGGCAAGCGCGGCGAGGCGGCCGATTTTGCCAAGGAGCACCTCGGCTCCAACCTGGAGCGGGTGGTGCGGGCCGCGACGAGGCCGCTCTTCGTCGCTTCGCGCGCATTCCGGCCGATCGAGCGGGTGCTCCTCGCGTATGATGGCAGCGCCAGCGCGATACGGGCCGTCGAATACGTTTCGCGCAGCCCGCTCTATGCCGGACTGGGTGTGCGGGTCGTGACCGTCGGGGCCGGGACCGACGCGGTGCGGCGCGGGCTGGCCGACGCTGCGGCGCGGCTGTCGGCCGCCGGGCTCGACCCCGAGATGGAGATCCTCGACGGCGAGCCCGAGGAGGCGCTGGGCAAGCTGGTGGAGGAGGCGCCGTTCGACCATCTGGTGATGGGACGGTCCGGTCATTCTCGATTGCGCTCGCTCTTCGTCGGATCGACGAGCCTTGAGATGATGCGCGCCTGCAAGGTGCCGATCCTGCTGGTCGGGTAGGGCCGCGGGCCGGCCCTTTCCTGTTAGGGCAGGACGACGACGCCCTCGTGCTTCGACTTGTGCTCGGGCTCGATATGGATCGTGACGCGGGCGTCGCCGAGGCTTTCCTCCAGCCGGTTCTCGATGCGGTCGCAGATCTCGTGGGCGTCGTGAACCGTCATGTCGCCCGGCACGATCAGGTGGAAATCGATGAAGGTCGTCGTTCCGGCGTGGCGGGTGCGCAGGTCATGAGCCTCGCGCGCGCCCTCGGCGTTCATCGCGATGATCTCGCGGATCCGGTTCAGGCACTCGTCGGACACCGCCTCGTCCATGAGCCCCGACAGCGATTCGGTGACGACCCGCCAGCCCGACCAGAGGATGTTCAGCGCCACGAGCCCGGCCAGGATCGGGTCGAGGATCCAGATGCCGGTGCGGACGGCCAGCGCGACGCCGACGACGACGCCGATCGACGTGACGACATCGGTCCAGAGGTGGCGGCCGTCGGCGACCAGGGCGGGCGATTGCTCGGTCCGCCCCTTGCGGATGAGGATCTGCGACCAGATTGCGTTCAGCACCGTAGCCAGAAGGCTCACGACGATCCCCGTCACGGGGGCCGCGACCGGGGCGGGGGCGAGGAGCCCATGCCAGGCCTCGCGCAGGATCAGGAGCGCGGCGAGGATGATCATCACCCCCTCCAGCACCGCGCTGAAGAACTCCGCCTTGTCGTGGCCGTAGGGATGCGTCGCATCGGCGGGACGGGCGGCAATGTTGATCGCGACCAGCGCGGCGATGGCCGTCGCCACGTTCACGGTGCTTTCCAGCGCATCGGACAACAGCGCCACGGACCCGGTGATCCACCAGGCCACGCCCTTGATCAGAAGGACGACGATGCCGATCAGGATGCTGCCGATCGCGAGCCGGAACTTAGTGGACATGGCCCCTCCTGTCATGCAGCGCGGAGGCGGTCGGCGCGGGCCCGTCCGCCGCGGATGCCGATTCCGCGCAGGGCCGCGCGTAGCCGGTTTGGGCGCCGAATGCAGCAGGAAGTTCCGTCACGGACCGGGCGGGCATCTTGCGCCGCCGACAGACACCGGATGGGCGCCCGCGTCTTTTCCGCGACACGGTACGAGGTATCCTCGATCAACCCGATTGCGCGCGCTCCTGGTGGCGCGCACCCTCGCCCGGAGCCACGGAACGGAGATCTGGCATGAAACGACACGGCGGGCGTCTTCTTGTCGAGAGCCTGGTGGCGCTCGGGGCCCGCAAGGGGTTCGGTGTGCCCGGCGAAAGTTATTTGGCGGTGCTCGATGCGCTGCACGATACGGTCGGGCGGCTTGATTACGTCACCTGCCGGAACGAGGGTGGCGCGGCCTTCATGGCGGCGGCGTACGCCAAGCTGACGGGAACGCCCGGGATCGCCTTCGTGACGCGGGGACCGGGGGCCACGAACGCGGCCATCGGCGTGCACACCGCCATGCAAGACAGTGTGCCGATGCTGCTGTTCGTGGGCCAGGTCGGCACCGACATGACCGGCCGGGAGGCGTTCCAGGAACTCGATTACCGGGCGGTGTTCGGCACGATGGCCAAATGGGCGGTCGAGATCGACCGGGTAGAGCGCCTCCCCGAGATCCTGTCGCGAGCCTGGACAATCGCGCGGTCCGGCCGCCCTGGCCCGGTCGTCGTGGCCCTGCCCGAGGACATGCTGCGCACCACGACGGAGGTTGTGTCGCTTTCGGCCCCCCTGGAGGTCGAACCGCCGCAGCCCTCCGCCCGGGCGGTAGAGCAGGCGCGGGAGATCCTGTCCACGGCTCGGCGCCCGGTGATCCTCTATGGCGGATGCGACTGGGGCTGGGCTGGCGCGCGCGCGCTGCAATCCTTCGCCGAAAGGGCCGGCATCCCCGTGGTGGCGGCGTTCCGCTACCAGGACCAGTTCGACAACCATTCGCCGGCCTTCTGCGGCGAGGCGGGCGTGGGAATGGTGGCCTCGATCAGGAAACTGATCGGCAAGGCGGACGTGATCCTGGCGCTCGGAAACCGGTTCGGAGAGAACTCCACCGGCGGTTACACCCTTCTATCCGTGCCCGAGCCCGTCCAGCGAGTGATCCATGTCCACCGTTCGGAGCGGGAACTGGGAAAGGTCTATCGGCCCGCGCTGGCGGTCCACGCCGATCCAAGCGCCTTCGTCGCGGCGCTCGACGCTGGTGGCGGCCTCGACGGGTGCGACGGCACATGGGCCGCCGAGGGGCGCGCAGCCTACGAGGCGGGCTTCGATCTGCCCGCGCAACCCTCGCCGGTGGATATGGGCCAGGTGATGGCGCATCTGCGCGAGGTGTTGCCTGACGACGCGATCCTGACCAATGGGGCGGGAAACTTCGCCGTCTGGGCGGGGCGGTTCTTCAAGTTCGGGCCCGGGCAGCGCCTGCTCGCACCCCAATCGGGGGCGATGGGATACGGTGTGCCGGCCGCGATTGCGGCCAGGATCGCCGATCCCGGCCGCATGGTGGTCTGCTTCGCCGGCGACGGGGATTTCCAGATGACTTGTGGCGAGCTGGGCACGGCGATGCAGGCCGGCGCGCAGCCGATCATCCTGGTGCTGAATAACGGGATCTACGGCACGATCCGGGCGCATCAGGAGCGCGCCTACCCCGAGCGCGTCTCCGGGACGGAGATGCGGAACCCGGACTTCGCGGCGCTCGCGCGCGCCTACGGCTTCCACGCCGAACGGGTGGAGCGCAGCGAGGATTTCGCCGCCGCCTTCGCGCGCGCCGTCGCATCCTCGACCGGTGCCCTGCTTGACCTGGCGATCGGACCCGAGGCGCTGACGCCGCGCCAATCGCTGAGCGAGATCCGCAAGGCGGGTATCGCCGCACGCGCCGCGACGGCCTGATGCGCGGGCCCGTGGATGGCGCCCGCCAGATCGGTAGGGAGGGGATGGATACAGCCGGCCGGAACGATGGAGCGGGCGATGAGATTCGAACTCACGACCCTTACCTTGGCAAGGTAATGCTCTACCCCTGAGCTACGCCCGCGTCATCGTCGGTCCGTCCAATGGAGCGGGCGATGAGATTCGAACTCACGACCCTTACCTTGGCAAGGTAATGCTCTACCCCTGAGCTACGCCCGCTCACCATTGGTGAGGCGGGAATTAGACAACCCGGCCGGGGGCTGCAAGAGGAAATCGCCCCAGATCCGGCCGGCCCGTCCAGGTCGTGGACGACCCGGCCGGGGGGCTGCGCCGTTACTCCGCCGTGGCGGCCCCGACCGTGCCGCCGACGACGGCGCCCGCCGGGCCCGCGACCACCGCGCCGCCGATGCCACCCGTCGCCGCCCGCCCGGCGGCCGTTTCACCGCAGGCCGCCAAGGCCCCGAGCGCGGTTATGCAGATCAATCCCCGGAAAATCGTCATGTGTGATGGCTCCCTCCAACGCGCGGCCTCGCGCCGGCGCGACTGCGGATCATCGCGCCAGCCAGCCATTCGGTTCCGCACCGGCATCGACCGCCAGCCCCGTAATCCGTCGCGGGAACGGGCCGCGCCCGGGAGCCGCGCCGCGGCATCGGCGACGGGTCGGGCGTCCCGGTCCGACCGGCCTGACCTCGCCCCGCCGACGGTCGCGGGTCATTCGTATTCGACCAGCAGGTCCTTGGCGTCGATCTGCGTTCCGGGGCTGACATGGACCGCCTTCACCGTGGCGTCGCGGTCCGCGTGCAGGCCAGATTCCATCTTCATCGCCTCGATGGTCAGGATGAGGTCACCCTGCTTCACCGGCTTGCCCGCCTCGGCCACGACCGAGGCGATCACGCCCGGCATGGGCGCGCCGACATGGGCGGGGTTGGCGATGTCGGCCTTGGGCTTCGCGGCGGCGCTGCCCGCCACCTTGCGATTGGCGACCCGGGCCGAGCGGGGCTGGCCGTTCAGTTCGAAGAAGACCTTCGCCATGCCGTCCGCTCCGGTTTCGCCCAGGGCCTGGCAGCGGATCTCGAGCGTCTTGCCGGGGTCGATCTCGGCCGAGATCTCTTCGCCGGGCTCCATGCCGTAGAAGAAGGTGCGCGTCGGCAGGGTGCGGACCGGGCCGTATTCCTCGTTCCGCAAGCGATATTCCACGAAGACCTTGGGATACATGAGATATCCGAAGAGGTCCTCGTCGTCGATCTCGACGCCGCCGGCCTTTTCGGACGCCTCCCGGCGCGCGGCCTCGAGGTCGACGGGCTTCATGTGCTTCCCGGGCCGGTCGGTGAAGGCCTTCTCCTTCTTGAGGATCTTTTTCTGCAGGCGTTCGGGCCACCCGCCCGGGGGCTGTCCGAGATGGCCCTTCATCATCTCGACGACCGAGTCGGGAAAGCTGACCTCCACGGCGGGGTCCTCGACCTCCTCGCGGGTCAGGCCCTGGGCGACCATCATCAGGGCCATGTCCCCCACCACCTTGGAGGAGGGCGTGACCTTCACGATGTCGCCGAACATCTGGTTCACCTCGGCATAGGTATGGGCGACCTCGTGCCAGCGCTCCTCCAGCCCCATGGCGCGGGCCTGGGCCTTGAGGTTGGTGAACTGCCCGCCGGGCATCTCGTGGAGATAGACCTCGGAGGCGGGCGCCTGCATCCCCGATTCGAAGGCCGCGTAATAGCCGCGCACCCCTTCCCAGTAATTCGAGATCTCGCGGATCGCGTCGATGTCGAGCCCGGTCGCCCGCTCGGACCCGGCGAGCGCCTCGACCACCGTGCCGAGCGTCGCCTGGGAAGTGTTCCCCGACAAGGCGTCCATCGCGCAATCGACCGCGTCGACGCCGGATTCGGCCGCTGCCAGGATGGTGCCTGCGGCGATGCCGGCGGTGTCGTGGGTGTGGAAGTGGATCGGCAAGCCGACCTCCTCCTTGAGCGCCTTGAAGAGGACCCGGGCGGCGGCTGGCTTCAGCAGGCCGGCCATGTCCTTGACCCCGAGGATATGGGCGCCGGCGGACTTCAGGTCCGTGGCCATCGTCACGTAATAGTCGAGGTCGTATTTCGCACGGTCGGGATCGAGGATGTTCCCGGTATAGCAGACCGTCCCCTCGCAGACCTTGTTCGCCTCGATCACCGCGTCCATCGAGACGCGCATGTTCTCGACCCAGTTGAGGCTGTCAAAGACGCGGAACACGTCGATGCCGGATTCGGCGGCGCGCCGGACGAAGCCCTGCACCACGTTGTCGGGATAGTTCGTGTATCCAACGCCGTTCGATCCGCGCAGCAGCATCTGCGTCATTACGTTCGGAAGCGCCGCGCGCAGGTCGCGCAACCGCTGCCACGGACATTCCTGCAGGAACCGGTAGGCCACGTCGAAAGTCGCCCCGCCCCAGCATTCTATGGAGAAGAGCTCGGGCAGGTTGCGCGCATAGACCGGCGCGACCCGGATCATGTCGATGGAGCGCATCCGCGTGGCCAGGAGCGACTGGTGCCCGTCGCGCATGGTCGTGTCGGTGATCAGGAGCTGCGTCTGGTCGGCCAGCCAGTCGGCGACCGCCTGGGGGCCGAACTCCTCGAGGATCTGGCGGGAGCCGGGGCGGGGATTCTCCGCCCGGCTCCGGGGCGGAACCGGGGACCGGGCCTCCGCCGCAGGCTTGTCGCGGTCCTTTGTCTCGGGGTGGCCGTTCACGGTCACGTCGGCGATGTAGTTCAGGATCTTCGTCGCCCGGTCGCGGCGCGGCTTGAAGTCAAAGAGTTCCGGCGTCTCGTCGATGAACCGCGTGTGATACTCGTTCGACACGAAGGTCGGGTGGCGCAGCAGGTTGATGACGAAGTCGATGTTCGTCGACACCCCGCGGATGCGGAATTCCCTGAGCGCGCGGTCCATGCGCGCGATGGCGGCCTCGGGCGTCGGCGCCCAGGCCGTCACCTTCTCGAGCAGGGAATCGTAGTACCGGGTGATGACGGCGCCGGAATAGGCGGTGCCCCCATCCAGGCGGATGCCCATCCCCGTGGCGCCGCGATAGGCGGTGATGCGGCCGTAATCGGGGATGAAATTGTTGGTCGGATCCTCGGTGGTGATGCGGCACTGGATCGCGTGGCCCGACAATTCCACGTCGTACTGGCTGGCCGTGCCGGTCGCCTCCATCAGCGACTTGCCCTCGGCGATCAGGATCTGGGCGCGCACGATGTCGATGCCCGTCACTTCCTCGGTGACGGTGTGTTCGACCTGGATGCGGGGATTGACCTCGATGAAGAAGAAATCGCCGGTTTCCATGTCCATCAGGAACTCGATGGTTCCCGCGCATTCGTAGCCCACATGGGCCGCGATCTTGCGACCCAGATTGCACAACCGTTCGCGCTGGGCACCCGACAGGTAGGGGGCGGGTGCGCGTTCCACGACCTTCTGGTTGCGCCGCTGGACCGAGCAGTCCCGCTCCCACAGGTGGTAGATGTTGCCGTGCTTGTCGCCCAGGATCTGCACCTCGACGTGACGGGCACGGGTGATCATCTTTTCCAGATAGCCCTCGCCGTTGCCGAACGCCGCCTCGGCCTCCCGGCGGCCCTCGCGGACCTTTTCCTCCAGCTCGCCGGGGCCGGCGATCGCACGCATCCCGCGGCCGCCGCCGCCCCAGCTGGCCTTGAGCATCAGCGGATAGCCGATCTCGTCGGCGGCGGCGCGCGCCTGGTCCATGTCGTCGCCCAGCACCTCTGAGGCGGGCACGACGGGCACCCCGGCCTCGATCGCCACGCGGCGCGCACTGGCCTTGTCGCCCAAGGCGCGCATCGTGTCGGCGGAGGGGCCGATGAAGGCGATGCCCGCCTCGGCGCAGGCATCCACGAAGCCGGGGTTCTCGGACAGCAGGCCATAGCCCGGGTGGATCGCGTCGGCGCCGCATTCCTGCGCGACGCGGATGATTTCGGGGATCGACAGATAGGCCTGGACGGGGCCCAGCCCCTCGCCGATCCGATAGGCCTCGTCGGCCTTGAAGCGGTGGAGCGAGAGCTTGTCCTCCTCGGCGAAGATCGCGACCGTCCGCTTGCCCATCTCGTTCGCCGCGCGCATGACGCGGATCGCGATCTCGCCCCGGTTGGCGATCAGGATCTTCTTGAAATCTGTCATCGCTCGCGTCCCTTTCGCAGATGCAGCAAAATCGTAGGTCGACGGCCCCGCGATGGCAATGCGGTCACCTCCAGACCCGCCCCCGCGCCTCCTGCGGCCGGTGCGCACCCATCTGTCCCATATCGGCCAGAAGGCCCGCGCGCAGGATGTGGATGGCATGGTCGACGCCCCGCGGGCCCAGCGCCGCCAGCCCGTGGTGAACGCCGCGGCCCAGCATCGCCATGTCCGCCCCCAGGGCGACGAGCCGCAGGACATCGGTTCCCGAGCGCACGCCCCCGTCGGCGATCAGCGGCATCTCCTCTCCCACGGCGGCCCTGATCGCGGGCAGGACGGCGGCGGCGGGCGGCGCGGCCTCGAACTGGCGGCCGCCATGGTTCGACACCCACAGCGCGTCCGCGACCGGGGCGGCGCGGACCGCGTCCCCGGGGTCGAGGATGCCCTTGACCACCAGCGGCCCGTCCCACTCCGCGCGGCACGCGCGGAGATAGTCGATGTCCGGCGCGACACGCAGCGCGTATCCCGCGTGGGACGTGGTGCCGCCGGCCGCGGCGGGGGCATAGGGCTCCAAAGTCCGGAGCCTGGGAATGCCGGCCTGCAGCATCCGCAGGGACCACGCGGGCGCCATGGCCGCCTGCCACAGGATCCGCGGGGTCAGGCGCATCGGGTTCGTCAGCCGGGCGCGCCGCTGGCGCTCGCGCCGGGAGGGCGCGGCCAGATCGACGGTCACCACCAGCGTGTCGAAGCCGGCCCTGCGCGCCCGTGCAAGCAGGTCCCGCCGGACTTGCGGATCCCGCGGGGGATAAAGCTGGAACCAGCCGCGCCCCATCGTGGCGGGCCCCACCTCCTCGGGGGTCATCGCAGCGACCGTCGACAGGCAGTAGGGAATGCCGGCGCGTGCGGCGGTGGCGGCCATGATCCGTTCGGCCCCGGGCCGGACCAGCCCCGACATGCCCACCGGCGCGATCCCCACGGGCAGGGCCCAATCGTGCCCGAGGAGGCGGATCGCGGGGTCCGGTTCCGCCGGCGACAGGACCCGCGTCAGAAGGCGGACCCGGTCGAGGGCCGCGGTATTCGCGCGCGCCGCGGCCTCGTTGCCGGTTCCGCTGTCGAGGTATTCCCACACGAAGCGCGGCAGGCGCCGTCGCGCCGCGCGAGCGAGGTCCGACAGGGCGGGATAGCGGTCGTCGAGATCCATGCCCACTCCTAGCCGCCAGGGCCCCGCGGGGAAAGACGCAGCCGGGCTGCGACCGGCTATGACACGAACGGGCCGGGTGGGTCGGGGGTGCCAGGGCTCAAGCGGCGGAACGTGGACGCTTCATGGAACAAATAGGGAACATTACGCTTCCGTTTCCACGCAAGAGACGTTAGCCTTCCAGCATGGACGATTTTGACGAATCCGACGCGTTCGAAAGCGCGGTTCCCCTATCGCAGCGCGCCGCGGCAGCGCGGCCGGCGCCCTATCTCGACGACCTGAACCCCGCGCAGCGCGAGGCGGTGGAGGCGCTCGACGGGCCCGTGCTGATGCTCGCCGGGGCCGGGACCGGGAAGACCAAAGCCCTGACCGCGCGCATTGCGCACCTGATGGTGCAGGGCCGGGCCCGGTCGAACGAGATCCTGGCCGTGACCTTCACCAACAAGGCCGCACGGGAAATGAAGGGCCGGGTGGGGGCGCTCCTGGGCGAGACGGTGGAGGGGATGCCGTGGCTCGGCACGTTCCACGCGATCTGCGTCAAGCTGCTCCGCCGCCACGCGGAACTGGTCGGGCTGAAATCGAATTTCACCATCCTCGACACCGACGACCAGCAGCGGCTGATGAAGCAGCTGATCGTGGCCGAGAACATCGACGAGAAGCGCTGGACGCCCCGGCAGCTCGCCGGTCTGATCGACCACTGGAAGAACCGGGCCTGGACGCCCGACAAGGTGCCGGCAAGCGAGGCCTCCGCCTTCAACAATCGCGGCACGGAACTCTACGACTATTACCAGCAGCGCTTGAGGGCGCTGAACGCCGTCGATTTCGGCGACCTGCTGCTCCACATGCTGACGATCTTTCGCGACAATCCCGACGTGCTCGCCCGGTATCAGCGCTGGTTCCGCTATATCCTCGTGGACGAATACCAGGACACTAATGTCGCGCAATACATGTGGCTGCGCCTGCTGGCGCAGGAGCATCGCAACATCTGCTGCGTGGGGGACGACGACCAGTCGATCTACGGCTGGCGCGGGGCCGAAGTCGGCAACATCCTGCGCTTCGAAAAGGACTTCCCCGGTGCCCGCATCGTGCGGCTGGAACAGAATTATCGGTCCACCCCGCATATCCTGGCCGCCGCGGGGGGCGTGATCGACGCCAATCGGGGGCGGCTCGGCAAGACGCTCTGGACCGCCGAGCAGGAGGGCCACAAGGTCCGGCTCATCGGCCATTGGGACGGCGACGAGGAAGCTCGCTGGATCGGCGAGGAGATCGCGGCGATGGGTCCGGGCACCCGCGGCCTGCGTCCGGTCGGGCTCGACGGGATCGCGATCCTCGTTCGCGCCTCGCACCAGATGCGCGCCTTCGAGGACCGTTTTCTCACCATCGGCCTTCCCTACCGGGTGATTGGCGGCCCGCGCTTCTACGAGCGGATGGAGATCCGCGACGCGATGGCCTATTTCCGCCTCGCCACCAGCCCCGACGACGATCTCGCCTTCGAGCGGATCGTGAATACGCCGAAACGAGGCCTGGGCGACAAGGCGCAGCAGAAGATCCAGGTGACCGCGCGGGAGAATGGCGTCTCGCTCCTCGACGGGGCACGCATTCTGCTGAGCGACGGTGGATTGGGGGGCAGGGGGGCTGCCGAGCTGCGGATGCTCGTCGATGCCGTCGCGCGATGGACGCATGCCGCCCGCGATCAGGAACAGCATCACGTCGACCTGGCCGAGACGATCCTGGAGGAATCCGGCTACACGGCGATGTGGCAGGCCGACAAGACGCCCGAGGCTCCGGGGCGGCTCGAGAACCTGAAGGAACTGGTGAAGGCGCTCGACGGATTCGAGAACCTGCAGGGGTTGCTGGAACACGTCGCGCTGATCATGGACAACGAGACAGAGCAGGGCGGGCCGAAGGTATCGATCATGACGCTGCACGCCGCCAAGGGACTGGAATTTCCCGCGGTGTTCCTGCCCGGCTGGGAGGACGGCCTATTTCCCAGCCAGCGGTCCATGGACGAATCGGGGCTCAAGGGACTCGAAGAAGAGCGCCGGCTGGCCTATGTCGGCATCACTCGGGCCGAGGAGGTCGCGACGATCTCCTTCGCGGCGAACCGGCGGGTCTATGGTCAGTGGCAATCGGCGCTGCCATCGCGGTTCATCGACGAATTGCCGGCGGATCATGTGGACGTTCTGACACCCCCGGGATTGTACGGTGGCGGCTACGGCGCGGCGGGCATGGCCGCGAGCGCCTCGCCGCAGATCATGGCCGCGCAGGAATCCGACCTGCACGACCGGGCCGGTCGCGCTGATGTCTACAATTCGCCCGGATGGAAGCGGATGCAGTCCCGGTCCCGTGCCCGCCCCGTAAGCCAGCCACGCGAGACGAAGACCATGGTCGTGGACGCCGAAGCTGTGTCCGACCATGCGACGGGCGACCGGGTTTTTCACCAGAAGTTCGGCTATGGCACGGTGGAAGGCATCGAGGGCGACAAGCTGGCGGTGGCGTTCGACAAGGCCGGGTCCAAGAAGGTGGTTGGCCGGTTCCTGATCGCCGCCGACGCGGCGGGTGACGTGCCGTTCTGACATCGCGGAAGCGCGCACGAAAACGGCGGCACCGGGGAGGAGGTCGGTGCCGCCGCTCGATGACGGACGCCCCTAGGGAGGAGGAGGGACGCCCGATCCGGGAAATCTCGTGGCGGCGACGCCCGGGAGGAGGATAGGCGCCGCCGCCGCTTCACGTACGCCCCAGGGAGGAGGAGGGGGCGCCCGCAACTCTGTCATTCTTTAGCGGCGGCACCGGGGAGGAGGTCGGCGCCGCCGCTGGACGAACCTTCCGGGGAGGAGGTCGGAAGGCCCGCAACTGGGTAACTTTGTGACGGCGACGCCCGGGAGGAGGTAGGCGCCGCCGCCATTTCACGCACGCCCCAGGGAGGAGGAGGGGGCGCCCGTAACTCTGTGTCTCGGTCGCGGTGGCACCGGGGAGGAGGTCGGTGCCACCGCGGGGATCAGAGCGTCCGAGGGAGGAGGGGACGCCCCGAATTCTTGTTTCATTCGCCGTATGCGGCCTCGCGTGCGATCTCGTCGATGCCGCTGCGGCTCACGCCCAGATCCGCGAGTTCGCGGTTGGAAAGCGCGCTCAACTCCCGTACTGTCGTGCGGTACACCTTCCACGCCTCGTAGCGGGCCCGCAGGTCGCCGCGCAGCGGCGCCAGGCGGCCAAGGCCCTGGGCGGGGGCGTACATCGAACTCAGCAAAGTCATCGCGTCTCTTCCGTCTGGCACCGTGTTTCGTCGGCGTTGGATTAGAAATAGCGGCTCGCTGCAGATGCACAATCCTTCGCAGGCTCAATGCTGCTATGCAGCAAGTGCATATACCAAACTTTCACAATCGGGCATCGCTCCTGCCGCACTTGTGGGCGGGATTGAGACGAGACCCCCTTGTTGTCCCCGGGTGGTCCCGGAATGGGTCCGCGTGGGATCCGCGGCGTCGGTGAGGGAGGTTTCGCGTTCGCGTGGGATTTCGTGGGCGATTCTGGACCCGGCGGATCCGAGGGCGGATCCAGCCCACAAATTAAGGCATTTGTCGCCGTTCGCGGGGTCGCGCTGCAGGAAGTTGCCGGTTGCACCGCCAAGAGGCAGGAAAAAATGATCCTACATATACGCCAGGTGCCAGGCGGAACCACAGCATGTTGCGGCACTGTTAATGTTCTGGCAACGAAGTGTGGGATTCAGGTCATATCTAGGGCCGTCGAGCCGCCCCGATTAACAGATTTTTGCTTGCCGCCCACGATTTCCCATGGCATCCCTAATGTATCGAAGGGCAGCGGGCCAACGGGCGGAAGACCCGAAAAGGTCCATAATAAAAACAGAGGCTTAAGGTAACATACAGGCAAACTTTCCTCTGCTTCTTCGACACAAAGATCCGCGGCCGAGGGCAATAACAATCCCCCCAGGTGGTCCAGGCCAGCGGACGAACCCGGAGACGGGCTGCAGACGGCGATCCGAACGGTGGCAGCAGTTCGGATCGCCGTTTCCGTTTCTCTGAATCACCTGAATCTTAACGGGGCGAAGTGGTCAAGAGGGGTTTTCGGTGTTCGACGTTTTCATCGGACGACACGAAAACAAGATCGACGCGAAGGGCCGCATGTCGATTCCCGCCGAATTCCGCAAGGTTCTCGACAAGGGCGATCCGGAACGCGACGTGGGAACCTATCCCCGCCTCCTGCTCGTCGTGGGCGACGAGCGCACCGATTACGTCGAGGGCATGACCGTGGAACGCGGCGCCAACCTGCGGCGCCAGATTCGTCGCATGGATGTCGCCGATCCCCGTCGCCTGGATCTCGAAGAGGTCCTGTACGAGCTTTCGGTGCAGATCTCGGTCGACGAGACCGGGCGCATCGTGGTGCCCCCGGCGGCGCGGGAGAAGCTCGGACTGGGCGACAAGGCGATGATCGTCGGTCGCGGCGAGACCTTTCAGGTCTGGGAGCCCGGCACCCGGTTGGCGAAGAAGACCCGTCCCGCCGCCGTTCCCGAGATCGGCTACGAGCCGACCAAGGATCCCATGTCCTATCTGGGCAGCGAAGAGGACTGGGATCGCCGCTGATGACGACACCGCACGTACCTGTCCTTCTGGAACCGATCCTGCGCCACTGCGCGCCGATCCGCGGCACGTGGGTCGACGGCACGTTCGGGGCGGGGGGCTATGCGCGCGGATTGCTCGACGCGGGCGCCGAGCAGGTGATCGGCATCGACCGCGATCCCCATGTCTTTGCCCTTGCGGCGGAGTGGGCGGTATCCCGCGAAGGCGTCCTTCGCCTGGTCCAGGGCACCTTTTCGGAGCTCGACACCCATGCCGGCGGACCGGTCGACGGCGTGGTGCTCGACCTTGGGGTGTCGTCCATGCAACTCGACCAGCCGGAGCGCGGCTTTTCCTTCATGCGCGACGGCCCGCTCGACATGCGGATGGGCGAGGGCGGCCAGAGCGCCGCGGACATCGTGGCCGAGGCGGACGAGGCGCGGCTCGCCGACATCCTGTTCCATTACGGCGAGGAGCGCGCCGCGCGCCGGATCGCCCGCGCCGTGGTCCGTGCCCGGGGGGAGGCGCCGATCCGCACCACCCATCACTTCGCCCGCATCATCGAGGGCGTTCTGCCACGCCCGAAACCCGGTCAGAGCCACCCCGCGACCCGCAGCTTCCAGGCGCTCCGGATCGCCGTCAACGACGAGTTCGGGCAGCTTGTCTCGGGCCTCGAGGCCGCCGAGCGGGCGCTGGCCCCCGGTGGTTGGCTCGCCGTCGTCAGCTTTCATTCGATGGAGGACCGCGTGGTGAAACGTTTCCTTCAGGGGCGGTCCGGCAAGACGAGGGGCGGCAATCGCTTCCAGCCGGCGGTTGAGGCCCCCGAACCGCGGTTCACGGACCTCTCCAAGGGGCTTGCCGCCGACGCGGCGGAACGCGACCGCAATCCGCGCGCCCGGTCCGCCAGGCTGCGGATCGCCCGGCGCACGGAGGCACCCGCGGGGGTGGCCGACCGTGCCGCGCTCGGCCTGCCCGCCATTGTCCAGCTGAAGGAGATCTGAGATGCGGACGCTCGCCTATCTCATGCCGGGGCTCGCCATCATCGCGCTGGCCTTCTGGGCGTATTCCGAGAATTACGAGACCCAGAAGTCGCTGCGACACGTGCGTGACCTGCAGCGCCAGATCGCCAGCGAGCACGAGACGCTGGCGATCCTCAAGGCGGAATGGGCGTATCTGAACCGCCCCGAACGGCTCCGCGAACTTGCCTTCATGAATTTCGACGCCCTCGAACTGCTCCCCCTCGCGCCGGAGCATTTCGCCGGGGCGAGCGAAATTCCCTATCCGCCGCCCAGGATCGGCCCGCTTTCCACCCCGATCCCGCTGATGAGCGAGGCCGGCCGATGATCCGCACCCCGCTCCGCCCGCTCGCCCGCATCCTGGAGGCGCGCGCCAAGGGAGAGAACCCCGAGGCGATCGAGCGCGAGAACCTGCGCCTACGGCGCGAACAGGGGCGGGACCGCGCCCGCCGCCGGGCCGAGGGGCGGCTTCTGCTGCTGGCCGCCTCGTTCCTCATAGCCTTTGCCGTGGTGGGGGGGCGGATGGGCCTTCTTGCGGCCTCCGCCCCCGAGGAGCCGAATGTCGAGCTTGCCGGCCAGGCGATCGCCGCACAGCGCGCCGACATCACCGACCGCAACGGACGCATCCTGGCCACGAACCTGTCGACCTATGCGCTCTATGCCCAGCCGCCGCACATGGTGGACAAGGCCGGCGCCGCCAAGAAGCTCGCGCGGATCTTTCCCGACCTCGACGAAGAGCGGCTGCTGAGGGACTTCACCGGCAAGCGCAAGTTCCTCTGGATCAAGAAGAAGGTCTCCCCCGAACAGCGCCAGGCCGTTCACGACATGGGCGAGCCCGGCCTTCTTTTCGGTCCGCGGGAGATGCGTCTCTATCCCAACGGGCATCTGGCCGCGCATGTCCTTGGGGGGGCGAGTTTCGGCCGCGAGGGCGTGCGCTCGGCCGAACTGATCGGGGTCGCGGGGATCGAAAAAGCGATGGATGCCGAGTTGCGCGACCCCGCGCGTGCCGGCGCGCCGCTGGTGCTGAGCCTCGACACCAGCGTCCAGAGCACGATGCGCGAAGTGCTGTGGGGCGGCATGCGGCTGATGAACGCGAAGGGCGCCGCGGGCATCCTGATGGACGTGCATACCGGCGAGATCGTGTCCATGGTCTCGTTGCCCGATTTCGACCCCAACGACCGTCCGGTCGCGCCCAGCTCGGGCGATGCCGCCGACAGCCCGATCTTCAATCGGGCGGTGCAGGGGGTCTATGAATTGGGCTCCACGTTCAAGATCTTCGCCGTGGCCCAGGCGATGGAACTGGGCCTCGTGACGCCATCCACGCTCGTCGATGCGGATGCGCCGCTGAAATGGGGCCGGTACACGATCCGCGAGTTCGAGCACAAGAATTACGGCCCGCTGCTGTCGGCAACCGACGTCATCGTCAAGAGCTCCAATGTCGGGACCGCGAACATCGCCCTGCAGATCGGCGGGGCCCGGCAGAAGGACTTCCTGTCGAAGTTCGGCGTCTTCGAGCCGACCCCGGTGGAGCTGGTCGAGGCACCCTACGCCAAGCCGCTGGTGCCGCCGAAATGGTCCGATATCGTGACCATCACCGCCTCCTACGGACATGGCTTCTCCGCTTCTCCACTGCACCTGGCGACGGCCTACGCGTCGCTTCTGAACGGGGGCACGAAGGTGACGCCCACGCTTTTGAAACGCGACGAGGTGGCCCCAGGCCCCCGTCTCGTCCGTCCCGAGGTCAGCCGGGATGCGGCCCAGATGCTGCGGCAGGTGGTCCTGCGCGGGACGGCCAGCTTCGGCGCCGTGCCGGGCTACGAGGTGGGCGGCAAGACGGGAACCGCGAATAAGCCGCTGAAGACCGGTCGTGGCTATCACAACGACAAGAACATCAACACGTTCGCCAGCGTCTTCCCGGCCTCCGACCCGCGCTACGTGCTGGTCGTATCGCTCGACGAGGCCAGCGACAACAGCGGGCCCGAGCCGCGGCGCACCGCCGGGTGGACCGCGGTTCCCGTCGCCGCCGAGGTGATCCGGCGGACCGCGCCGCTTCTCGGGCTGGCGCCCGCGATTGAACCCGTCGACCCATCCACGCTAACACTGACCTCGACCTCGAACTGAGGGGCACAGGGGCATGGATACGACGACACGAACGCTGGCGGGACTGGGCCTGACCGCGCAAGGCGGCGCCGAGGCGCGCATCACCGGCCTGAGCGTGGACAGCCGCGACACCCGGCCCGGTCATCTGTTTGCCGCGCTGCACGGCTCCCGCATCCACGGGGCCGAGTTCATCCCGGCGGCGCTGGAAGCGGGGGCGGCCGCGATCCTGACCGATCGGGACGGTGCGCGCCGGGCCGCCGATGCGCTCGCGCGGACCAGCGCCGCCCTCGTCGTCGCCGAGGAGCCGCGGCAGGCCTTGGCCTTCGCCGCGGCGCTGTGGTTCACGGAGGCGCCGGGAACGGCGGTCGCGGTGACGGGGACGAACGGCAAGACATCGGTCGCGACCTTCACCCGCCAGATCTGGCAGGCCATGGGCGACGCCGCGATCAACCTCGGCACCACCGGCGTCGAGGGGGATTGGGAGGCGGCCCTGCACCATACCACGCCGGACCCGATCACGCTCCACCGGACCCTCGCGGAGGCCTCCCGCGCGGGGATCACCCATGCGGCGATGGAGGCCTCTTCCCACGGGCTCGACCAGTACAGGCTCGACGGGGTGGACCTTCAGGCGGCCGCGTTCACGAACCTCACCCAGGACCACCTCGACTACCACGCGAATTTCGAGGCGTATTTCGCGGCCAAGGCGGGCCTTTTCCGTCGCGTCCTGCCCGAGGACGGCACGGCTGTGGTGAACGTGGAGGACGCGCACGGCGACGACATCGTGGCCATCGCCCAGGGGCGGGGCCAGGACGTCCTGACGGTCGGGCGGCGGCCGGATGCGGCGCTACGGATCGTGGGCCAGAGATTCGACGCCACGGGCCAGGATCTGCGCTTTTCCTGGAACGGCTCGGCCCGGCAGGTCCGGCTGGGCCTGATCGGCGGATTCCAGGCCGAGAACGTGCTCCTCTCCGTCGGCCTGGCAATCGCCTGCGGGGCCGAGCCTGCGCAGGTCTTCGCCGCGTTGCCGCACCTGTCTACCGTGCGCGGCCGGATGCAGCTCGTGGCGACGCGCGGGACGGGGGCGGCGGTCTTCGTCGATTATGCCCATACGCCCGCCGCGCTCGAGACGGCGCTGGCCGCGCTCCGGCCGCATGTGCTGGGGCGGCTCATCGTCGTCTACGGCGCCGGCGGCGACCGCGACCGCGGCAAGCGCCCGCTGATGGGGCACGCGGCCCGGAACCATGCGGACCTGCGGATCGTGACCGACGACAATCCCCGGACAGAGGATCCCGCGGCGATCCGGAGGGCGATCCTGGAGGCCGACCCGGAGGCGATCGAGGTCGGCGACCGGGCCGAGGCGATCCTGCGCGGCGTCGATGCGCTGGAGGAGGGGGATGCGCTCCTCGTCGCGGGCAAGGGGCACGAATCAGGCCAAATCGTGGGCGACACGGTCTATCCCTTCGACGATGCCGAGCAGGCGAGCCTGGCGGTGGCGGCCCTCGACGGCCGCGTCGCATGAGCCTGTGGAGCGCGACCGACGCCGCGCGCGCCACCGGCGGGCGTGCGACGCGGGCTTGGCAGGCCGACGGCGTCTCGATCGATACCCGGACCATCCGGCCGGGTGACCTGTTCGTCGCACTGACCGCCGCGCGCGACGGCCACGATTTCGTGCCCCGGGCGCTGGAACGTGGCGCCGCTGCCGCGCTGGTTTCCCGCGTCCCCGACGGTGTGGCGAGCGATGCCCCCCTGCTCGTGGTCGCGGACGTGCAGGCCGCGCTCGAGGATCTTGGCCGGGCCGCGCGCGCGCGCATGACCGGACGGGTCCTGGCCATCACCGGCTCCGTCGGCAAGACCACCGCCAAGGAAATGGCGCGCGTCGCCTTCGGCGCGCAGATGGACGTTCACGCCGCAGAGGCGAGCTATAACAACCATTGGGGCGTGCCGCTCACCCTCGCCCGCTGCGCGCCCGACGCCGATCTGGCCGTCATCGAGATCGGCATGAGCAATCCCGGCGAGATCGCGCCGCTGGCTCGCATCGTCCAACCCCACGCCGCCATCGTCACCACCGTGGGGCCGGCGCACCTGGCTGCCTTCGGAAGTCTGGAGGCCATCGCGCGCGAAAAGGCGGCGATCTTTGTCGGGCTGACCGCGAACGGGACCGCGATCCTGAACGCCGACCTCGCGGTGACACCGATCCTGCGGGAGGCCGCCCGCGGGCGCACGGCCCTGACCTTCGGCGAGAGCGCGGAGGCGGATCTGCGGATCCTCGACGTGCAGTTGCACGACGACACGACCGTCGTGCGTGCAAGTGAGCGGGGCCAGGCGATCCTGTTCCGCATCGGCGGGGTGGGGCGCCACCTGGCGATGAACGCCGCTGCCGTGATCGCGGCCTCGGGCCCGCTCGGGGCCGATCCGGACGTGACCGCGCAGGCCCTGTCCGGGTGGTCGCCCCCCGCGGGTCGGGGCACCCGCGAACGGATCGTTCTCGACCCGGTGGAGGATCGCGCGCTCGACTTGATCGACGACGCCTTCAACGCCAATCCCGCGTCGATGGCGGCGGCGCTGGATCGGCTCGCGGCGGCGCGGCCCGGTGCGGGTGGACGCCGGGTGGCGGTGCTCGGCGACATGCTGGAACTGGGGGCGGACGAGATCGCGCTTCACGCAGCGCTGGCGCAGCATCCGGCGATGGAGGCGATCGACACCGTGCACGCCGCCGGGCCCCGCATCCGCGCCGCATTCGACGCGTTGCCGGCCACCCGGCGCGGGGAATGGCGCCCCGAGGCCGAGGAGCTTGCCGCCGAGATCCGCCATCTGGTCCATCCCGGGGACGTGGTGATGGTCAAGGGGTCCAAGAGCGCCCGCACCGCGCGGGTCGTTGACGCCATCCGCGATCTGGGCCATCGCGAGCGGGAACCCGCCCTTAAGGACACCTGAGAGATGCTCTACTGGCTGACCGGTCTGTCGGACGGGGGAGGGGTGTTCAACCTCTTCCAGTACATCACCTTCCGGTCGGGCATGGCCTTCTTCACGGCGCTGATCTTCGGCTTCGTCTTTGGTCAGCCGTTGATCAACCTGTTGCGCCGGCGGCAGCGCTACGGGCAGCCGATCCGGCTCGACGGCCCGGAAAGCCACCTCAAGACGAAGGCGGGCACGCCGACGATGGGGGGCGTGCTGATCCTGGGGGCGCTCATCGTGTCGACCCTGCTTTGGGGACGGCTCGACAACCCCTACATCTGGATGCTGCTGTTCGTGACCGGCTCCTTCGGATGGATCGGGTTCATGGACGATTACGCGAAGATCACCAGGAACACCCATGCCGGGCTTTCGGGAAAGGTGCGGCTGGGACTGGGCTTCGCGATCGCGGCCGTGGCGGCGGCCTGGGCCACGTGGTTCCATCCCGCGGAGCTGTCCAACCAGCTGGCCTTCCCGGTGTTCAAGAACGTGCTCGTCAATCTCGGATACGTCTTCGTGCCCTTCGCCATGCTGGTGATCGTCGGGGCGGCCAACGCGGTGAACCTGACCGACGGGCTCGACGGGCTCGCCATCATGCCGGTGATGATCGCCGGCGCCACGCTCGGCATCATCGCCTACACGGTCGGGCGGACCGATTTCACCACCTATCTCGACGTGCATTACGTACCGGGCACCGGAGAGATCCTGATCTTCACCTCGGCGCTGATCGGCGGCGGGCTGGGTTTCCTGTGGTACAACGCCCCCCCTGCGGCCGTCTTCATGGGGGATACCGGGAGCCTCGCCCTGGGGGGCGCGCTCGGGGCGATCGCGGTGGCGATCAAGCACGAACTGGTGCTCGGCATCGTCGGCGGCCTCTTCGTGGCCGAGGCCCTGTCGGTGATCGTGCAGGTCATGTACTTCAAGCGCACGGGCAAGCGCGTCTTCCTGATGGCGCCGATCCACCACCATTTCGAGAAACGGGGCTGGGCCGAGCCGCAGATCGTCATCCGGTTCTGGATCATCTCGCTGATCCTGGCGCTGATCGGCCTCGCCACCCTGAAGCTTCGCTGAGATCGGGCCCGTGATGCGGATTTTGGAACGCAGAGACGACGCGGTGCGGCCATGATCCCCGTGTCCGGAGTGGGGGGGCGCCGCGTCGCGGTGCTGGGGCTGGGCCGTTCGGGCCTCTCGGCCGCGCGGGCGATCCGCGCGGGCGGCGGGACGCCCCTGTGCTGGGACGACGGCGCCGAGGGGCGCGGCCGGGCCGAGGCCGAGGGGTTCGACCTGTGCGATCTGACGCGCGCCGACGCCTTCACGGGGGTCGAGAGCCTGATCGTGTCGCCCGGCATCCCGCACCTCTATCCCCGGCCGCACCAGGTCGTGGCCGCGGCGCTGGCCGCAGGCGTGCCGGTGGACAACGATATCGGCCTCTTCTTCCGCTCGGCCGGAGCGGCGTCCGACACGCCACCTAAGGTGATCGCCGTCACCGGGTCGAACGGAAAGTCGACCACGGCGGCGCTCGTCTACCACGTTCTGGCCGAGGCCGGCCGGTCGGTGCAGCTGGCGGGCAATATCGGGCGCGGCGTCCTCGATCTTGACCCGCCGGACGAGGGCGACGTGGTCGTGCTGGAACTGTCGTCCTACCAGATCGAACTGGCGCGGGCGCTGACGCCGGACGTGGCGGTCTTCACCAATCTCAGCCCCGACCACCTCGACCGGCACGGCGGCATGGGCGGGTATTTCGCGGCGAAGCGGCGGCTGTTCGCCGAGGGGGGGCCGGATCGCGCCGTGATCGGCGTCGACGAGCCCGAGGGACGGTTCCTTGCGAACCAGATGATGGAGGGGATGGGCGACGATCGCGTCATCCGGATTTCGGTCGACCGGCGCCTGCCGGGGCCCGGCTGGTCCGTGGTGGCCCGCAAGGGGTTCCTGGCGGAATGGCGCAAGGCGCGCCAGGTCGGCGCGATCGACCTGCGGTCGATCGGGGGATTGCCGGGAGCGCACAACCACCAGAATGCCTGCGCGGCCTATGCCGCCGCCCGGTCGCTGGGCCTCGCACCGCGTGCCATCGAGGCCGCGTTCCACAGTTTCGCGGGCCTGCCGCACCGTTCGCAACTGGTGGCGGAGCGTCGCGGCGTGCGGTTCGTGAACGATTCGAAGGCCACGAACGTCGATTCGGCCGCCAAGGCGCTGCAGGCCTTCGAGCGAGTTCGCTGGATCGCCGGGGGGCTCGGCAAGGAGGGTGGCGTGGCATCTCTGGAGCCGCATCTGGGCGCGGTGGCCAAGGCGTACCTGATCGGCCATTCGGCGCGCGATTTCGCGGTCCAGCTGACGAGCGTTCCCGTGGAGATCTGCGACACGATGGATGTGGCCGTCGCCCGGGCCGCGGCCGAAGCGGAGCCCGGCGAGGTCGTGCTTCTGGCCCCGGCCGCCGCCTCTTTCGACCAATACCCGGATTTCGAGCGCCGGGGCGAACATTTCGTCCGCCTCGTGGAGGCGCTGTCCTGACGGGACCGCCCGCGCGGTGATCTTCGCCGTGCTATCGCTTGCGCGGTTTGGCGCGCAGGGTCGGGTCGGCGGACCCCGGATCCTCGGGCCAGGGATGGCGGGGGTATCTGGCCCGCATGTCCTTGGCGACATCGGCATAGCTTCCGGCCCAGAAGCCGGGCAGGTCCATCGTCACCTGGACGGGCCGCCCGGCCGGCGATAGCAGCGTCAGTTTCAGCGGTCGTCCGGCGACCACAGGATGGGTGTCCATTCCGAACAGCTCCTGCACCCGGACCGCCACCTCGGGCGCCTCGCCGCCGTAATCGATCGGGATGTCGCGCTGCAGGGGCGTGGTCAGCCGCGCCGGCGCCTCCCGGTCGAGGCGGTGCATGTCGTCGAAGGACAACCGCGCGCGCAGCGGCGGAAGCAGGTCGAACGCCTTCCAGTCCGCGACGGTCGTGACGCCGCCGAGAAAAGGGAGCAGCCACGCCTCCGCCTCGGCCAGCAACGCCGCCTCGGACGTGTCGAAGAGATCGAGGAGCGCCACCCGCGACAGGAAGCGCCGCGCCGCGCCGGCCGGGAACAGTCCCAACTCCCGCACCCCGTCGAGCATCGCGCGTGCCACGCGATCCGCGGGCGCGTCGGTCCAGGGGCGATCGTCGAGCGCGATGGCACCGAACCGCTCCTGCCGGCGGGCCAGCACGCGCCCCTCCCGGCGCGACCAGCGACAGACATCGACCCAACCGATGGAGGCGTGGTGCACCTCGCGCAGCCCTGCCTCGGGAAGGGCGATCGCCTGGCGGATCGTGGCGTCGCGGGGATGGCCGTCCGTGTCGGTCACGACGATCAGCCGTTGGTCGGCCAGCCCGTCACCATCGGGCATTCGGGCGCCCTTGCCCCCCGACAGCAGGTATCGCGGCGCCGTGCCCCGCCGGCGCAGCCCGATCCGGTCTGGATAGGCGAGCGCGGCATGCTGGGCGGGTGACAGGTCCACGTCCGGGCCGGCCATCCGCCGCAGGCGCCCCGCCTCGGAGCGGATTCGCGACACCGCCGCCCTGGCCAGGCCGAATTCCTCCGGCGCCGCGAGTGCCCGTAGGCGCAGCGTCAGGTCGGCGCCGCGGTCGCGCAGGATGTCGCGGTCCGAAAGCAGGGCGGCCAATCCTGCGGCCGGCCCACCCGCCTGGACCAGCATGTGGGCCAAGCGCGGATGCAGCGGCATGGACGCCAGCGCCCGGCCGTGATCGGTGATGGTCCCGTTCCTCAGCGCCCCGAGGCCGTGCAGCAATTCACGCGCCTCGGCCAGCGCGCCTTCGGGGGGCGGGGTCAGGAAGGGCAGGGCGCGTCCTTCGGGATCGCCCCAAAGCGCCAGGTCGAGCGCCAGGCCCGCCAGGTCGGCCACCGCGATCTCGGGCGGCGGCTGTCCCGGAAGCGCCCCGTCTTCGCCCCGGGTCCAAAGCTTCCAGGCGATGCCGGCGGCGACCCGCCCCGCGCGGCCGGCTCGCTGTGCCGCCTCGGCCCGGCTGACGCGTTCGGTGTGCAACCGCGTCATTCCCGACCCTGGGTCGAAGCGGGCGCGACGGGCACGACCGCCGTCGACCACCACGCGGACATCTTCGATGGTCAGTGAGGTCTCCGCGATCGATGTGGCCAGGACCACCTTTCGCGCAGCCGAGGCGCCGATCGCGGCCCTCTGACGGGCGAAGGGCAACGCGCCATAGAGCGGATGGACCTCCATGCCGGGCAGGTCCAGCCGCGCCATGACGCGCCGAATTTCCCCCTCGCCGGGGAGGAAGGCCAGAACGCCACCTTCCTCCTCCTCGACGGCACGAGCGACGAGCGCCGCCATGGCCTCCTCGAACCGCTGGCCCGCGGGCGGGGGGCGGTCGAGCCATCGCGTCGCGACCGGATATGCCCGCCCCGCGCTCGTCACCACCGGGGCATCGTGGAGGAGCGCCGCGACCGGGCCGGCATCCAGCGTCGCCGACATGACCACGATCGCGAGGTCCGCGCGCAGCGCCTGGCGGACCTCCCAGACCAGCGCCAGGCCCAGGTCGGCGTTCAGGGACCGTTCGTGAAACTCGTCGAAGATCACGCAGCCGATGTCGGCGAGTTCGGGATCGCGCTGGATCCGGCGCGTCAGGATTCCCTCGGTCACGACCTCGATCCGCGTCGCGTCCGACACCTTGCGCTCGCCCCTGACGGCATAGCCCACGGTCCGGCCGACCGGCTCGCCCAGTGTTTCGGCCATCCGCTCGGCTGCGGCGCGGGCGGCCAGGCGCCGCGGCTCCAGCATCACGATCCGTCCAGGCACGTCGCCGAGGAGCGCCAAGGGAATGCGGGTCGTCTTGCCCGCCCCGGGCGGGGCTTGCAGCACGACCCGGCCGACCCCGGCGATCGCGGCGCGCACCTCTTCCAGAACCTCGTCGATGGGCAGATCCATGCCTGTTCCTAACCCTCCCGCGGCCGGATGCCCACCGCCGCCTCCACCGGCTGGCTCCCCGCCGCCGTTGGATCGCCTCGCACTGGACAAGGGTCCCGGGGCGCGGCCATATCCCGGGGCATGGACCTGGATACTCTTTCCGACCGCCTCCGCCGGGGGGACCGCCGCGCGCTCTCCCGCGCGATCACGCTCGTCGAATCGAGCCGCGACGACCATCGCCGCGATGCTGCCGCCCTGCTGGAGCGGATCGCCGACCCCGACCGGCAGGCCATGCGGATCGGCCTGTCGGGCACGCCGGGCGTGGGCAAATCCACCTTCATCGAGGCGTTCGGCAAGATGTTGACCGGGCAGGGGCACAGGGTGGCGGTGCTCGCGGTCGATCCGTCATCCGCCCGATCGGGCGGCTCGATCCTGGGTGACAAGACCCGGATGCCGCATCTCGCGCGGGATCCGTCCGCCTTCATCCGGCCCTCTCCCAGCCAGACCGAGCTTGGCGGCGTGGCGCGCCGCACCCGCGAGGCGATCGCCCTGTGCGAAGCCGCCGGCTTCGACGTGGTGCTGGTGGAAACGGTCGGGGTGGGCCAGTCCGAGACCCTCGTGGCCCGCATGACCGACCTGTTCGTCCTGCTTCTGGCGCCCGGGGGCGGGGACGAATTGCAGGGCGTGAAGCGCGGTATCATGGAAATCGCCGACCTGATCCTGATCAACAAGGCCGACGGGGCCATGCGGCGCCAAGCCGAATCGACCCGGGCCGATTATGCCGGCGCCCTCCGCCTGCTGCGGCGCCGGCAGGGGGATCCGGACGGCTTTCCCAAGGCCCTTGCCGTCTCGGCGGTGGATGGCGTCGGACTCGACCTGGCGTGGGCCGAGATGCGCGGCCTCGCCGATCATCGCCGCGCGACCGGCCATTGGGACCGCACCCGCGCCGCGCAGAACCGCCACTGGTTCGAGGAGGCGGTGCGCCACGGCCTCATGCGCCATCTCGCCGGCGACCCCGCGACCCGGGACCGCATGGCCGCGCTGGGGGAGGCGGTGGCCCACGGCCGGGCCGCGCCCTCCGCCGCCGCGGAAGAAATGCTGGGCCGGTTGCTGGGGACGAAGGCGGAGGGGCCCGAAAACCCGGAGGGGGGATGACCGCTTGCGGGTTGACGCGCCCCGGGCGATCCCCTAATGGACCGCGACCCGAACCCATTCCGTCCGTGCGCCCCGGGCCCGGACCCGCAATACGAGGACGATTCCATGTCGCGCGTCTGCGAACTGACCGGCAAGGGCCCCGCCGTGGGCAACAACGTGAGCCACGCCAACAACAAGACGAAGCGTCGCTTCCTGCCCAACCTCAACGATGTGACGCTGATGTCGGAGACGCTGGGCCGGACGGTGAAGCTGAAAATCTCGTCGTCCGCGCTGCGGACCGTCGATCACCGCGGCGGTCTTGACGGTTTCCTCGACCGCGCGAAGGATGTCGATCTGTCGGCGCGGGCGCTGAAGATCAAGAAGGACATCGCGAAGGCCCGCGCCTCCGCCTGATCGCCTTTGCGCGTCGCGTTCCAGGCCCCGCCCATGGCGGGGTCTTTTGCGTTGCGACCCCCTCAGTCGAGGATTTCCTCCACCCAGGCCGGGACGATGCGGCTGGCTGGACCGTATCGCCCGTCGTCGAACGGCGCCCCGGACGGTTCGAGGTTCAGCTCCAGGGTTCGGGTGCCGAGCATCCGCGCATGTTCGACGAAGCCCGCGGCCGGGTAGACCGTTCCGCTGGTCCCCACCGCGACGAAGAGATCCGCCTCGGCCAGCGCCGCCTCGATCTCGTCCAGGTGATAGGGCATTTCGCCGAACCACACGACGTCCGGGCGCACCTTCTGCGCGCCGCAGGCACCGCAGGTGTCGAACGGGCACATCCGTTCCGGCGCGGGCCATGTCGCCCCGCACTTGTCGCATTTCGCATGGTCCACCCGGCCGTGCATGTGCCACACGTCCCGCGCTCCGGCGCGTTCGAGCAGGGTATCGACGTTCTGGGTCACGAGCCGCGCCCGTCCGGCCCGATCCAGTCGCGCCAGGGCGTCATGGGCGCGGTTCGGCACGGCCCCCGCCGCGTTCGCGCGCCGCGCATTGTAGAAGTCGAGCACCTTGACGGGATTGCGGGCATAGCCCTCGGGCGTCGCGACCTCGCTCAGATCGTATTGCGTCCACAATCCGCCCTCGTCGCGAAAGGTGCCAAGCCCGCTTTCGGCGGACAGGCCCGCACCTGTCAGAACGAAGATCATGGCGCTCCCTCCCTCGGCCGGTCACGGGGTCCGACGTGGAGCCGCGCGCGGCGACGGCAAGGGAGACACGGCAGGGATGGCAGCGGTAAGTCCGGGCCCTATGATCCTGCGCCATGATGGCACGCAAGATCCTGATCGTCTGCCTTGGCAACATCTGCCGCTCACCGACGGCGGAGGTGGTCCTGCGGGACAAGGCGCGGGCGGCGGGCATCGACCTTGTCGTCGACAGCGCCGGAACCGGGGATTGGCATGTGGGCGAGCCGCCGCATCCCCCCATGGTTCGCGCTGCCCTGAGGGCCGGCTACGACCTGTCGGGCGTGCGCGCACGGCAGATCTCGGCGGGGGATTTCGGACGCTTCGACCTGATCCTTGCGGCCGACGAAGAGAACCTCGCCGACGTGGAGGCCCTGCGGCCCGCCGGCGACACCACGCCCCTGAGCCTTTTCGCGCCCTATGCGGGCAATGGCCTCCGGGCGATCCCGGACCCCTATTTCACCGACGATTTCGACGGTGCGCTCGCATTGGTGGAACGCGCGGCCGACGGGCTGATCGCTCAGCTGCAATAGCGCTCCGCGGTGGATCCGAAGGTGCGGTACTTGCGCCAGAACACCTCGTCGCCCCGGTCGCCCGACATGCGCACCTCCTGAGCCATGTGCGGATCGCGAAAGAACCGCGCCGCCTGGCGCTGGTCGCGGCGGTCGAGGGTCATGTCGGCCACCTGCTGAATGCAGCGACACAAGGCGGGATTGCCGGCGCCCCGTTCGGACCTCGTGCAGGCGCTTTCGATCGCACCGGCATGGGCGACGCCGGCGAACAGGAGGCCCGACAGGGCGAATGCGGATAATCTGATCATGGATACTGCCTCTCTGGGCCCGGTGCCGGATGTCCCTCCGATCTCCCGGGGCTCTGCCACCAAAGAAGGCTAGCACGGCGCGGGCCGTTCCGCCAACCGCGGATCGAGCGCGAGATCAGCCGCGTATCTCAAATTCGTCCTGTTTCGACGGCTCCGCCGCCTCGGCGGAGATGTGCTCCACCCGCCCCGAAGGGGGGCCGGCATTCAACCGTTCCATCATCTGCGACAGAGCGTGCCCCGATCCCTCGATATGGGTTTCGACCGTGCCGTCGGGGCAGTTCCGCACCCATCCGGTCAGGCCCAGTTCCTCGGCGGTATCCCGTGCCCAGGCGCGAAACCCCACCCCCTGCACGGCGCCGGTCACGATCACGCGGCGTGCTTCGTCCATCGTCCTGTCTCCTCCCTATGGCGTTCCGGACGAGAGTAGCGCCGGGGGCTCCTGCGTCACCCCGGGGAACCGATCTGCGCCATGTCGATTGGGCCGCGACAGGAATGGGGGGATCATGGACATCTTCTACGCGCTCGGCCGCGCGGCCTTGGTGATCTTGCTGGTGATCGCGCTCACGCGGGCCAACGGCCTGCGCAGCTTTTCCAAGATGTCGAGCTACGATTTCGCCATCACCGTCGCCAAGGGCTCGGTGCTCGCCTCGGCCGTCTTGGCGACAAGCCCCGGCCAGTTCTGGACCGCGATGGCGGCGATGGCGGCGTTGTTCGTGATCCAGGGCGCCATCTCTCGGGTCCGGCAGCGCTCCTCTGCGGCGGCGCGGGGCGTCGACAATGCGCCGATGTTCCTGATGCGCGACGGCGAGATCCTGGAAGACAACCTGACCCGGGGGCAGATCACGCGCGCCGACCTGCTGGGCAAGCTGCGCGAGGCCAACGTTCACAGGCTGGCCGATGTCCGTGCAGTGGTGCTCGAATCGACCGGCGACGTGAGCGTCATGCAAGGACCCGGCCCCGTGGAGGCCGAGATCCTGGGCGATGTGCGTCAATAGCCCCGGTCGCGGTCCACGAGGTGACGCAACGGCCGTCCCTCGGCCACGCGGCGGACGTTCTCCGCGATGGCGCCGGCCGCCGTGGCCGGGCGCGTGGCAGAAGCGATATGGGGCGTGACGGTCACGCGTGGATGATCCCAGAACGGGTGGTCCTGCGGCAACGGCTCGGTTCGGAACACGTCGAGCGTGGCATGCGAGAGCCGGTCACCGTCGAGGGCCGAGAGGAGGTCGTCGTCCACCACCAGCCCGCCGCGGCCCGGATTGATCAGCGCTGCCCCGCGCGGCATCCGTGCCAACGCCGCGCCGTCGATGAGGTCGGCCGTCTCGTCGGTCAGGGGCAGCAGCAGCACCAGGATCTCGGCGCGTTCCAGCACCGTGATCAGGCCGTCCTCTCCGGCGTGGCACGACACGCCCACCAGCGTCTTTTGCCGGCGGGACCAGCCCAGCACCTCGAAGTTCAGGCGCGACAGGGCCTCGGCACAGGCCGCCCCGAGGGCGCCGAGGCCCAGGATGCCCACAGGGCGGTCGCGTGCCAGCGGCGGGGCGTCGCCGTGCCAGTCGGGCGCCCTCAGGTAGGCGTCGATCCCCAGGTGATGGCGCAGGACATGGGCGGTGACGTATTCCACCATCCCCTCCGTCAGGCCCGGATCGACCATCCGGGCCAGCGGCTGGGTCAGCGTCTCGTTCTGCACGATCGTCTCTACCCCCGCCCACAGGCTCAGGACGGCGCGGGCGCGGGTGAAGGGACGGAAATCCGTCAGGTCCGGGTTGGGGGCGAAGACGATGACATCGACCTCGTCCGGCGGGTGTTGGGTGGACAGGTCCGCCTGCACCTCCGCCTCGGCCAGTGCGGCGCGCAAGGGCGCCTCCCATGTGGGCCAGCGGTCCGCGCCGCCGGCAAAGAGCACCTTGATCATCGCGTCCTCGGTCTGTGGATGTGGGCCGATTGCACGAGCCCGAAGGCGGCCATCAGGACCAGCATGGCCGACCCGCCGTAGCTGACCAGCGGCAACGGCACGCCGACCACCGGCGCCAGACCCATGACCATCGCCATGTTGACGGCGAAGAAGAGGAAGAAGGTCGTTCCGACCCCGACGGTTAGCAGCGCGCCGAACCGGTTCCGGTTCCGGACCGCCGATACGAGGCAGAAGACGACGATCCCCATATAGGCGGCGAGGAGCGAGACGCCGCCCACGAAGCCGAATTCCTCGGCCAGCGTGGTGAAGATGAAGTCGGTGTGCTTCTCGGGAAGGAAGTTCAGGCGCGATTGCGTGCCCTGCATGAACCCCCGCCCGGTCCAGCCGCCCGATCCCAGTGCGATTTTCGACTGGGTGATGTGGTAGCCCGCGCCCAGCGGGTCCGACGCGGGGTCGAGGAACGTGTCGATCCGCCGGTACTGATAATCCTTGAGCAATTGCCATGGCGTGCCGCGCGACGAGAAGACCGCCGAGACAAGCGCCGCCGCCCCCGCAGCCACCGCGCCGAAATACCACCACGATACGCCCGCGACGAACATCACGACCCCACCGCCCATGACGAGCAGAAGCGCGGTCCCCAGGTCGGGTTGGTCGAGGACGAGGGCAGTAGGGATCGCAATCAGGATCAGCGGCGGGATTACCCAGAGCGGGCGGGACACCTTGCGCGGATCGAGCCAGTGGTAATAGGCGGCCAGGACCATCGCCAGCGTGATCTTGGTCAGCTCCGAGGGCTGCAGGCGCACGATCCCGAGGTCGATCCAGCGTTGCGCGCCCATGCCGGTCGTGCCGGCCACCTCCACCCCGACGAGCAGCGCGACGGAGACGAGATAGGCCGGCGTCGAGAGGCCGCGCCAGACCCCGATCGGCACCATCGCAACGCAGAACATCACCGCCAGACCGAGCGCGAAGCGCTCCATCTGCGGCTCTGCCCACCGGTCGAGCGTGCCTCCGGCGACGGAATAGAGCATCAGGAATCCCGCCGCCGCCACGGCCGTGAGAAGCAGGATCAGCGGCCAGTTGAGGTGAAGCACCTTCGCGGGGCCGTGTGGCCCGTGCCGGGGATCGGTGTCGGGATGGGTCATGCGCGGCTCCGCCCGATGCGGGTCGGTCGAAAATCGTCGCGCAGATCCAGCCCGGCGAACATTTCCTCGACCTCTGCGCGCTCGCCAGCGGGGTAATTATCGAGCGGGGGGAGCTGTCCGTGGAGCGCGAACAGCATGAGGTCTCGCGCCACCGGCGCCGCGGCGCTCGACCCGCCGCCGCCATGCTCCACGACGACGCTCACGGCATAGCGCGGCGCCTCGTACGGCGCATAGCCCACGAAGAGCGCGTGGTCCCGCTCTTCCCAGGGAACCTCGGCGTTGTCCACGACGGTGGAACGGACTTGGCTCGTTCCGGTCTTGCCGGCCATTCGAAGCCCCGCATTGTCGATCCGGGAGCGATAGGCGGTGCCGCGGTTGGAGTTCGAGACGGCGAACATGCCCTGCCGCACCAGATCCAGGTGGCGCGGCTCGATCTCCAGCGCCTCGCCGCCCTCGATGTCGATCTCCATGCCGCCGGCGGCGCGCACAAGCCGCGGCATCACCCGCCGCCCGCTGGCGATCCGGGCCGTCATCACAGCGAGCTGGAGCGGCGAGGACAGGACATAGCCCTGACCGATCGAGGCGTTGAGGCTGTCGCCCACGCGCCAGGACTGGTCATAGGTTTCACGGATCCAGGCCCGGTCGGGCATCACGCCGGCCGTGACCGCCGACATCGGCAGGTCGAAGCGCTGTCCGTGGCCGAACTGGCGCGCCGTCCGGGCGATGCGGTCGATGCCGACCCGCTGCGCGAGCTCGTAATAGAAGACGTCGCAGCTTTGCTGCAGGCTCTTTTCCAGGTTCACGTGACCGTGGCCGCCCCGTTTCCAGCAATGGAACCGCCTGTTCCCGAGCCTCTGGTATCCGCCGCAATAGATTGTCTCGGAGGGCGAGAGGAGCCCCGCCTCCAGCGCGGCGAGCGTGACCATCATCTTGAAGGTGGAGCCCGGCGGGTATGCGCCCTGCACCGCCTTGTTGCCCAGGGGGCGATACTTGTTGCCCGTCAGCTCGCCGTAATCGGCGACGGAGATGCCGCGGACGAACTTGTTCGGATCGAAGGAGGGTGCGTTGCCGACCGCCAGAAGATCGCCGTTATTCACGTCCATCACCACGGCGGACGCGGACAATCCAAGCGCCAGGCGGGCCTCGACGAAGTTCTGCAGCCGGCTCTCCACGGTCAATTGCAGGTCGGTTCCGGGGACGCCCGGATCGCGCCCAAGTTCCCGCATCACCCGACCCGCGGCGTTCACCTCGATCTGGCGCGAGCCGGCCTTGCCGCGCAGGCTCTGCTCGTATTTCTGTTCCACCCCGGTCTTGCCGATCTGGAATTTCGGGATCTGGAGAAGGGGATCGTCGTCCTCCATCCGGCCGAGGTCGTAATCCGAAACCGGGCCGACATACCCGACCACATGGGCGTAATCTTGCCCCAGCGGATAGTTTCGCGTCAGGCCGACATCGGGCGTGATCCCGGGCAGGGCGGGGGCGTTGATGGCGACCTTCGCCACGTCCTCCCAGCTGCGCTGGTCGGTGATCGTCACCGGCACGAAGGAGGAGCGCCTAGAGATCTCGCGGCGCGCGCGCTCCATCTCGGCGGCGTCGACGAAGATCAGCCGCCGCAGCTTGTCCAGCGCCGCGTCGACATCGCCCGCTTCCTCTCGCACGATGACGATGCGGTAATTCTGGGCGTTCTCGGCCAGCGGAATGCCGTTCCGGTCGAAGATGAGGCCGCGCCCCGGCGCGATCAGCCGCATGTTGATGCGGTTCTCCTCGGCCAGAAGGCGAAATTCCTCCGCCTGCTCGACCTGCATCTGGCGCATCCGCCATCCCAGAAGGCCCGCGACGCCCATTTGTCCCAGGCCAAGCACGAGGGCGCGGCGCGGAATCCGGCTTGCCTGTGCTTCGGGATCGGTGGGCGGGCGCTTCATGACCGCCACCCCGCATCGCGATGCGCCGCATCCGGCGCGCGGACCCCGAGGCAGAGGGTGCAGCCGAGAACGACGAGCGGATAGGCGGCGACGGTCACGGCGTATTCCAGCGCCACCGCGCCCAGCGGCGGCTGAGGCACGAGGGTGACGGCAAGGATCAGCGTCCGCGCCACCGTCATTGCCAGAAGCACGCCTGCGACGCGCATCCATTCGACGGGGAACGGCTGTTCGGCGGTCAGGCGGCTGCGCCGGCGAAGCGCTTCGGCCCCGATCACCGCCAGCAGCGCCCAGAGGCCCAGCGGCCGCATGTAGACCGCATCGGCAAAGAGGGCGACCGCGCCCACCAGCCAGACCGGCAGGTCGCCCGGCCGTCGCAGCACCCAGGCGAAGATCAGAAGCAGGAGAAGGTCCGGCGCCGGGAGCCCGTCCCGAGCGACGTGGACCGGCAGGATCCGGAAGAAGACCACGATCGCCGCCACACCCAGGAACAGGGCCCGGAAGCCGGTCCGGCGGAGGGCGGACGGATCACCCATCCGCGGCGTCCAGCGGCAGGGGCACCGTCTGCGCCTCGCCCAGCGGGGCCACCAACCCCCCGGCGGTATCGATGCGCTCCGAAGGGGTCGAGCGCAGGACGCGAAGGAATTCCAGGCGCTCGTAATCGGCGGCGAGGCGGACGCGAAGCGCATCGCGGGAATCGAGCACCACCTGTCCGACCAGGAGGCCCGCGGGCAACACGCCGCCCTCTCCCGAACTGATCACGCGATCGCCCGGCCGCACCTGGTCGGGAGCCTCGAGGAAATCGAGCGGCGGGATCTTGGAATTGTCCCCCGACAGGACCGCGTGCTGCCCGGAAGGCTGGATCGTCACTGGGATGCGGCTGTTGGAATCGGTCAGCAGGATCACCCGGGACGAGGATCGCCCGACGCCCGAGATCCGCCCCACAAGGCCCAGCCCGTCGGTCGCGGCCCACCCGTCGCGGATCCCGTCGCGCCCGCCGATGTTCAGCAGGACCGACCGGCGGAAGGGCGAACCCGCATCGGCGAGCACCACACCGGTGATGTAGGTCAGGCTCGGGTCCAGCCGGACCTTGTTGAGGTCGAGAAGCTTGGCATTCTGCTGCTCGAGCTGCAGGGCGGCCTCTTTCCAGGCCTTCATCTGCTGCAATTCGCGGCGCAGTTCCTGGTTCTGCTCCCAGATCCGGGCATAGGACTGGAACCCCTCGGCCATCACGGCCAGTTTCCTTGCCGGCAAGAGCGCCCAGTCCATCGGCGGAACCACCTGGTCGACGATCTCGGCCCGCACCCGCTCTGCCCGTGGCCCGTCGATGCGCCAGAAGAGGAAGATGCCCACCAGAAGGATCAGGATCGCGCCGACGAGGATCCGCCGGACGGGGCGGGCATATTCGCCGCGGGAATGATGTCGTGTCGCCATGCGGGGATGTCTGGGGCGAGGAGGGGGGTCAGCTGTCGTAGTCTATCACATGCTGGAGCTGCTTTTCGTATTCCAGCGCCTTGCCGGTGCCGAGCGCAACGCAATCGAGCGGATTCTCTGCGATCGACACCGCCAGTCCGGTCTGCTCGCGCAGCGCCAGGTCCAGTTCGCCCAGAAGCGCCCCGCCGCCCGTCAGCATCACGCCGCGATCGACGATGTCGGCGGCGAGGTCGGGCGGCGTCGTCTCGAGCGCGGTCATGACCGCCTCGCAGATCGCCTGCATCGGTTCGGCCAGCGCCTCGGCCACCTGGGCCTGGCTGATCTCGATTTCCTTGGGGACGCCGTTGACCAGATCCCGGCCGCGGATCTGCATCGAGGCGCCGTAGCCGTCCTCGGGCATCCGCGCGGTGCCGATCGTGGTCTTGATCCGCTCCGCCGTGGCCTCGCCGATCAGGATGTTCTGCTGACGGCGCAGATAGCCGATGATCGCCTCGTCCATCCGGTCACCGCCGACCCGAACCGACCGGGCATAGACGATGTCGCCCAGCGACAGGACCGCGACCTCGGTTGTGCCACCGCCGATATCGACGACCATGGACCCGGTCGGATCGGTGATCGGCATTCCCGCACCGATCGCCGCAGCGATGGGCTCGGAGATGAGGCCGGCCTTGCGGGCTCCCGCCGACATGACCGATTGCCGGATCGCCCGCTTCTCCACCGGGGTGGCGCCGTCCGGCACGCAGACGATGATCTTAGGCTTCGAGAAGCCCGTGCGCCGATGCACCTTGCGGATGAATTCCTTGATCATCTCTTCGGCCACGTCGAAATCCGCGATCACCCCCTCGCGCATGGGCCGGATCGCCTGGATCGAGCCGGGCGTGCGTCCCAGCATCATCTTGGCGTCCTCGCCCACGGCTAGGACCTGCTTGCGGCCCTCCTTGACGTGATAGGCGACCACCGAGGGCTCGTTCAGCACGATTCCTTTGCCCTTCACGTAGATCAGCGTGTTCGCCGTGCCGAGGTCGATCGCCATGTCGGACGAGAATATGCCGGTGAAACTGCTCATGTGACGCTGCCCCTGAGATCGCCGGGGCCTTATAGCAGCCGCATGGATGCGGGAAAGGGGCGGGCGCGCATTTCCGTCGAACGCGCAGGAATTGCGGCGAATTCGCCTCAGGCGTGTGGTGGGCGGGTGGCAGGGCCCGGTGCCGGGGTGCCCGGCTGCGACGCGCCGGCGGCCCCGGCGGGCGCAGCCTCGGGTTCGTGTGGAAGCAGCAGGTTCAGGCCGATCGCCAGCGTCGCCGACGGAACCAGGCCCGAAACCATCAGCACCCGGATCCAGTCCGAAAGCCCCGCCACCGCCTCGGGCTCCAGCTGCAGGCCGAGGCCGAGCGACAGCGACACCGCGAAGATGACCATGTTGCGGCGGTTCCAGTCCACGTCGGCCAGCATCGCCACCCCGGCCGCCACGACCATCCCGAACATCACGATGACGCCGCCGCCCAGAACCTCGATCGGGACCGTGCGGATGACGCTGCCCACCTTGGGGACGAGCCCGCACAGGATCAGGAACAGCGCGCCGATGGTGACGACGTGGCGGCTCATCACCCCGGTCATCGCGATCAGGCCGACGTTCTGGCTGAAGGAGGTGTTCGGAAATCCGCCGAAGATTCCGGCAAGCGCCGTTCCCAGCCCGTCGGCGAAGGTGGCGCCCGAGATCTCGGCATCCGTGGCCTCGCGGCCCGCTCCACTCTTGGCGATACCGGACACGTCGCCTACCGTCTCGATCGCCGAAACCACCGCCATCAGACAGAACCCGAGCACCGCCGCGGCCGAGAATGTCACCCCGTAGCGGAACGGATCGGGCAAGGCGAAGGCGGCGGCGCCGGACCACGACTCCGCCACCGCGCCGGTCGTCAGCATCCCCGTGGCCATGGCGAAGAGGTATCCCGCGACCAATCCGACCAGCACGGCCGAAACCGACAGGAGCCCTCGGGTGAAGAACTTGAGCGCCATCGTCACGACGATCACGACGAGCGCCGCGGCCCAGTTCAGGGCCGACCCGTATTCCGGAGTGCCCTGTGCGGGCACACCTCCGGCGGCATACTGGATGCCCACCGGGATCAGCGCCAGCCCGATCAGCGTCACGACCAGCCCGGTCACCAGCGGCGGCAGCGCGAACCGGATCCGCCCCACGACGAAGCCCAGACAGGCGTGGAACAGCCTGCCGAGCACCGCCCCGGTGAAAAGCGCGGCCAGCGCATCGACGCCCCGACCCGCGACGAGGGGGATCATGATCGGCAGGAAGGCGAAGCTCGTCCCCTGCACGATGGGCAGCGCCGCGCCGACCCGCCCGATGGTGACGGTTTGGAGCAGCGTCGCGATGCCGGCGAAGAGCATCGACATCTGGATCAGGTAGAGCAGCTCCGGAACGTCCGGCGACTCGGAGCCGAACCCGAACCCTGCAGCCCCGGCCACGATGATCGCCGGCGTCACGTTCGACACGAACATCGCTAGGACATGCTGGATGCCGAGCGGGATCGCCTGTGCCAAGGGGGGCGTGTAGTTCGGATCGCGCAACTGGTCCGGAGTCCCGATCGCGGTGACGGCCATGTCCGTTCTCTTCGTCGTCATTCCTCGGATACCGAGCGTGCCGCCGAAGTCCGACGGTGTCGATCACGAGCCGGGCGTGCGGAGACGGCTGCCCGACTTTTGGGCGCCCGATGCGTGCCGACCGCCAGGATCGTGGCGCTGCAGGCATGCGGCGACAGCCGCGCGCCCCGCGACCGGCCTTGTCGGCTCTATCGACAAAAGAAGCGTGTCCGCGATCCGACCGACTTTCGCCGGAGGGCCGCCGGCCGCATGCGTTCCTCCCGGTCCGCCGTGCCGGGGTTCCCCGATTCCCGCCTCGCGAAAGCTCGGATATGCGCGTTTTGCAGGCAGGGAACGCTTGCCAGCCATTGGCCGGTCTGGTACGTTTCATTAAGTCGAACTATATTCCGCTATGTGGAATTGTAGATCTGGGAGGATCCACGATGACCCGTTTCCTGACGGGCGCCGCCACGGCGCTCGCCCTCGCCGCAACTTCGGCTGGCGCGCAGACGACGCTGTTCTTCGGCGAGGCCGGCCCCAATCGCGGCGCCCGGGCGGAGGCGATCCAGTACTTCGTCGACCAGGTCGCCGAGGAAAGCGGGGGAGACCTGACCTTCGACGTCCAGTGGGGCGGGGCGCTTTTCAAGGCCGGCGCGGCACGATCCGGCATCGCCGACGGCGTGGCCGATGCGGGCACCATCATTGCAGTCTACTTTCCGCAGGAGATGGCCGGCTACGGCATCGCGGACCTGCCGATCCTGAACCCCGACGCCTGGGTCGGGATGAAGGCCACCGACGAGCTGATGCGGACGAACGAGACGCTCGTGCAGAACCTCGCCGATCAGAACCTCGTCTATATCGGCACCTTCACCACGTCCGCCATCAACATCGGCTGCAAGGGCGCCACGATCGATTCGATCGACGACATCGCGGGGCTGAAGGTCCGTGGCGTCGGCGCCTACGGACAGGCCTTCGCCGACGAGGGTGCCAACCTCGTCTCGATGTCGATCTACGACGCCTACCAGGGACTCGACAGCGGCCTCATCGATTGCTCGCAAGGCTACAGCTACGTGGTTCCCGCGCTCCAGTGGCAGGAGGTGATCGACAGCTACACGATCCTGAACTGGGGGCAGGTCGGCGCGCTGGGCGTGTTCATGAACAAGGACATGTACGACGGTCTGGAGCCCGCCCAGCAGGAGGCCCTGACGGCCGCCGGGCGGAAGATCCCCGACGAACTGGGCCGGATCCTGTCCACCGACAACGACGAGGCGGTGGAGATGATGCGCGAGCAAGGCATCGATGTGGTCGAGATGCCCGAGGCAGGGCGGGAGGCGCTGCTGGAGGCCGGGTCGGCCTATGTCGATGACTGGAAGGAAACCGCCGCGGCGGCCGGGCTCGACGGCGAGGCGCTGCTGGAGCAGTACCGGGGGCTGATCGACAAATACACCCGGATCCGGGACGAGCAGGGATACCCCTGGGAGCGCTGAGCGCGACCGGGCGGCCCGCCGGACCGATCCCGATGGGGGCGATGGCATGCTGCGACATATCGAACGGCTTCTTCTTGACCTCGCGGGCGCCGCGATCGTCGTCCTCGGCGCGCTGATCACGCTGAGCGTGGTCCTGCGGATCACGCTCAATTCCGGCATTCCGGATTCTGTCGTGATGGTGACCGAATTGATGGTGGCCGCGATCCTGCTGCCGCTGGCGGCGACGGTCGCGGCGCGCGCCAACATCGTCGTCGAGGTCCTGTCTCAGCATTTCCCCCAGCGGGTGCAGGACTGGCTGATCGTCTTCGGCGGTGTCTTCGGTCTCTTGGCGCTGGCGCCCCTGATCTGGGCGGGGTGGCGCGAGGCGCATTCGGCGCTGACCAGCGGCGGATTTTATTTCGGCGAACTGAACCTTCCGAAATGGCCCGGGCGGGTCCTGTTCCTGTTCGGCATCGCCGCCTGCTGGCTGCGGCTGGCCGTGCAGGTGGCGGGCGACATCGGGACCATCCTCTCGGGCCGCCACATCGACACGGATACAGGGCCCCTCATGGAAGAGGAGGCCTGAGCGATGAACGGCACGCTTCTGGGCATCGTGGCCTTCGGCCTAGTCATCCTCCTGTTGGCGATCCGCGTCCCCATCGCCTTTGCGCTGGCCGGCGTCGCGGCGCTGGGCACCTTCGTCTTCTTCGCATTCCGGACCGGGACGTTCATGCCCGACCGGGCGATCCGGCCGACTTCCAGCCTCGTCTTCTCCAATTCGTTCGACCTTATCCACAGTTACGACCTGTCGATGATCCCGCTCTTCGTGGCGCTGGGCCACATCGCCTACCGGGCGGAGATCACGACCGCCATCTATCACGCCGCCCGCGTCTGGCTGGCCCGGATTCCCGGCGGGGTGGCGATGGCGTCCGTCGTGGGCTGCGGCGGCTTCTCGGCAATCTCGGGCTCGTCGATCGCCTGCGCCTCGACCATGGGGCGGATCTGTTCGCCCGAGATGCTGTCGATGGGGTACGACAAGCGCCTCGCGACCGCCTCCGTCGCGGCAGGCGGGACGCTCGGATCGCTGATCCCGCCATCGGTACTGTTCATAATCTACGGCATCTTCACCGAAACCTCGATCTCGGCGCTGTTCCTCGCCGGCATCCTGCCGGGCATCCTGTCGCTCGCCGGCTTCCTCCTGGTGATCTGGATCTGGGTGCGCCAGCGTCCGGGCGACGCCCCGGCCTATACGGGCACGATCGATGCTGTCGAGCGGCGCCGCGCCGCGCTCGCCGCGTGGCCCGCGGTGGCGCTTTTCGCGATCATCGTCGGTGGTATCTATGGCGGATTCTTCACCGCGACCGAGGCGGCGGCGGTGTCGGTGGCCCTCGTCACGCTGATCGGGTTCGCGCAGCGCAAGCTGACCTTGCGCACCTTCTGGGACGCGGTGCGGGAGACAGGAATTCAGACCACCTCCATCTTCTTCATCGCCGCGGGGGCGAAGATCTTCGTCGCCTTCATCGCGCTGACCGGGGTCGCACCCCAGATCGTCGGGGCGGTGACAGGGGCCGAGCCGAACGTCATCGTGCTGATGGCGGCGATCGCGGCCATCTACCTCGTACTCGGCATGTTCCTCGATCCGATCGGAATCATGGTCCTGACCCTGCCGCTCGTCGTTCCGGTGATCGAAAGCTACGGTCTCGACCTCATCTGGTTCGGCGTCGTGGTCATCAAGCTCCTCGAGATCGGTCTCATCACGCCGCCCGTGGGGCTCAATGTCTTCGTGATCTCGTCGGTCGTCGGACGCGAGGTGCCGATCGACCGGATCTTCTCGGGCCTCGTGCGGTTCCTTACCGTGGACGTGCTGGTGCTCGTGGTCATCATGGCGGTTCCGGCCCTCAGTCTCGCGATCCCGGGGTCGGTCCAATGAACGACCTGTCGGAAACCGACGGCCGCTTCGCCACGACCCTCGCCCGGGGCCTGTCGGTGCTGCGCGCCTTCCGTCCCTCGGACGACGGGCTGGGCAATGCCGAGATCGCCGAGCGTACGGGCCTGCCGAAATCCACGGTGTCGCGGCTGACCTATACGCTGCATGTGCTGGGCTACCTTACCCATGCGCGTCACGGCGAACGCTACCGGCCCGGCCCCGCGCTTCTGGCCATGGGGAATGTCGCCGCCGCGTCGATCTCCTTCGTCGAGATCGCCGGTCCGATCATGCGCCGCCTCGCGGACGAGACGCGCACGCTGTCGCTGCTCGCGGTCCGAGATCGCGGACGGCTGGTCCTGACCAAGGCGTGGCGTCCGTCCGGGGTCAGTTCGATCTGGCTCGAGGTCGGGCACCGGCTGCCCTTGTCGGGATCGTCCTCGGGGCATTGCTTCCTCGCGGCCCTCTCGGATGACGCGGCGACGCGCGTCCTCCAAGAGGCGTCGGGCGACCGCGGCCTTTCCGGCGAGAGGCTCGCGGAAATCCGGCGGGAGGCCTACGGCCAGCTTCTGGCGCAGGGCTTCGCCATCACCGATCCGGCGGAATACTTCGCCCCGAACATCCACGCCGTCTCCACCCCGTTCTTCCCCCGCGACCTGTCGGAGCCGGTGGTCTTCTCCTGCGGGGCCACGCCGGCCGACCTGACATTGTCGCGGATGCGGGAGGAGGTCGGGCCAAAGCTGCGCGCGGCCGTGAGGGAACTCGAATCCGCCCTCGGATTGCCGCCCGCGCCGCTGAGACGCTGAACGACGCCGGGGCCGGCAGCGTTGGCCCCGGCGACACCGCCAAGACGGAGAGAAACGTGACAGAGACCGTGCATTACGATCGCGAGGGGCAGATCGCCGTCCTGACCGTGGACAATCCCCCCGTCAACGCGCTAGGCCACGCGGTCCGCCGGGACCTCGTGGCGGCCATCGACCGGTTCGAGGCCGACGACGCGGAAATCGCCGTTCTCGTCGGGTCGGTGAAGCTGTTCCTTGGCGGCGCCGACGTGTCCGAGTTCGGCAAACCGCCCCGCGATCCGTGGCTGCCCGAGGTCGTCTCGCGGATCGAGCGGGCCTCGAAGCCGGTCGTCGCCGCGATCCACGGCGCCGCGCTGGGCGGGGGCATGGAGGTTGCCCTGGGCTGCCATTACCGGGTTGCCCTGGAGGGGGCCAAGCTCGGATTTCCCGAGGTGAAGCTCGGGATCCTCCCAGGCGCCGGCGGGACCCAACGGACGCCCCGCCTGACCGGCACCGATGCCGCACTGGAACTGGTGACCACCGGGGCGCCGGTCGATGCGACCCGCGCCAAGGTGGCGGGCTTGGTCGACCGCATGGTCGAGGGGGACGATCCCCGCATCGCGGGACTTGCCTATGCAGGCGAGCTGCTGGAGCAAGGCGCGCCCGCGCGCCCGGTTTGCGACATGCCCGCACCCGAAGCGCCGGCGCGGGACTGGGAGACCTGGGATGACGAGCTGAAACGGGCGTATCCCGGGGAGGTGGCCCAGCAGAAGGCGGCCCGCGCGGTTCGGGCCGCGTGCGAGATGTCCTTTGCCGACGGCCTTGCAGAAGAGCGGCGCCTGTTCCGGGAATTGATGGAAACGCGCCAGCGGGAGGCGCTGGTCCACGCCTTCTTCCTGGAGCGGCAGGTGTCGAAGCTGCCCGAACTGAAGGGGATGGAGCCGCGCTCGGTCGATGCCGTCGGGATCGTGGGCGGCGGCACCATGGGCACCGGCATCGCGACCGCGGTGCTGCTGTCGGGATTGCCGGCCACGCTGGTTGAGCAATCGGTCGAGGCCGCCGAAGCGGCGCGCCTCGCTGTCGAGAAGAACCTCGACGGGGCGGTGCGGCGCGGCAAGCTGTCTGAGGAGGTGCGCGCGCGGATCGACCTGACCACGACCACGGACTACGAGGCGCTGTCCGAGGCCGATGTGGTCATCGAGGCGGTGTTCGAATCCATGGACGTGAAGCGGCAGGTCTTCGACATGCTTGACCGCGTGATGAAGGACGGGGCGATCCTGGCCACCAACACCTCCTATCTCGACGTGAACAAGATCGCCGCGGTGACGAGGCGGCCGGCCGACGTGATCGGTTTGCACTTCTTCTCTCCCGCCCATGTGATGAAGCTGCTCGAGGTCGTCGTCGCCGACGAAACCGATCCCGAGGTTGTGGCGACGGCGTTCGCGTTGGCGAAGAAGTTGAACAAGATCGCCGTCCGCTCCGGCGTCTGCGACGGGTTCATCGGCAACCGCCTTCTCAGTCATTACCGCGCGGCCGCGACCGAGATGGTCTTGCAGGGCGCGTCCCCCTACCGGATCGACGCGGCGCTGGAGGGGTTCGGTTTCGCCATGGGGCCGTTCCGGGTCGCCGATCTGGCGGGGCTCGATATCGGCCACGCGACGCGGGCGCGAAAGGGACCTCGCCGGGGCGAGGTCAATCCCGATTGGGACGACCGGCTGAACGAGATGGGCCGCCTCGGACGCAAGACCGGCCGCGGCTACTACATCTATGACGAGGAAAGCCCCAAAGGCCGCCTGGACCCCGAGGTGACGGAGATCGTCGAGGGGGTCCGGTCAGACCGGGGGGTGCGCGCACGGGAGTTCGGCGACAGCGAGATCGTCGAGCGGTACCTGACGGCAATGGTCAACGAGGCGGCCCGCGTCGTCGGCGAGGGCATCGCCAAGCGGCCTCTCGACGTCGATGCGGTTCTGCTCTTCGGCTACGGGTTTCCGCGCTGGCGCGGCGGACCGATGATGTACGCCGATCACGTGGGCCTTGCCACGATCCGAGAGCGCGTCGAACGCTATGCCAGGGACAATCCCGATTTCTGGCAGATCGCGCCCCTGCTCGCCGATCTTGCGGACAACGAAAAGCAATTCAAGGATCTGAACTGATGACCGACGAAGCCGTCATCGTGTCCGTCGCGCGCACGCCCATCGGCAAGGCGCATCGCGGCGCCTTCAACATCACCCACGGGGTGGAAATGGCCGGTCACGCGACCCGCCACGCGGTCGAGCGCGCCGGGATCGACCCGGCGCTGATCGAGGATTCGGTCTGGGGATGCGGCTATCCGCAGGGCGCCACGGGCCGCAACATCGCCCGGCAGGCGGTGATCCGCGCGGGCCTCCCCGTCGAGGTGGCGGGCACGACGGTCAACCGGTTCTGCGCAAGCGGCCTGCAGGCTATCGCCATGGGGGGGCACATGATCCGCGAGGAAGGGGCGAAGGCGGTGCTCGTCGGCGGGGTCGAGTCGATCTCCCGCGTGCAGCCCCCTCCGGACGAGGCGCCGAACGACTGGATCCTCGCGCACAAGCCCGATCTCTACCTGCCGATGATCGACACCGCCGACATCGTCGCGGAACGCTACGGCATCGGCCGGGAGGCGCAGGACGAACTGGGATACCAATCCCAGATGCGGACGGCCGAGGCGCAGAAGGCCGGCCGCTTCGATGCCGAGATCGCGCCGATGGAGGTCACCCAGGCGGTGAAGGACAAGGCGACCGGAGAGATTTCCCACCGGACCCGCGTGATCGACACCGACGAATGCAACCGTCCCACCACCACGCTGGAGGCCCTCAAGGGCCTCGATCCGGTGCGCGGGGCGGGGAAGTACATCACCGCGGGAAATGCCAGCCAGTTGTCGGACGGGGCCGCGGCGCTCGTGATGATGAGCGCGACCGAGGCCGAGCGCGCCGGATTGGAGCCGCTGGGCGCGTTTCGCGGTTTCGCCGTGGCGGGATGCGAGCCGGACGAGATGGGGATCGGCCCGGTCTTCGCCGTGCCGCGCCTGATGCAGCGACACGGGGTGTCGATGGACGACATCGACCTGTGGGAGCTGAACGAGGCCTTCGCGTCGCAGCTCCTTTACTGCCGCGACCGGCTGGAGATTCCGAACGACATCCTGAACGTCGACGGCGGGTCCATCGCGGTCGGCCATCCGTTCGGCATGACCGGCGCGCGGATGACCGGGCATTTGCTGATCGAGGGGCATCGCCGGGGCGCAAAGCGCGGTATCGTTACCATGTGCATCGGCGGCGGCCAGGGTGCGGCCGGCCTCTTCGACATCTACTAGGGGGATCACATGGACCTGAGCTATACCGACCGACAGCAGGCCTTTCGCGACGAGTTGCGCGCCTTCCTCGACGAGAAGCTGCCCAAGCACCTGTCCGACAAGGTCAAGCTCGGGCAGCGCCTCTCGAAGGAAGACCACGAGGCGTGGCACGCCACGCTGCAGGAGCGCAACTGGCTGGCCGGCCACTGGCCCGAGGAGCATGGCGGCGCAGGCTGGAACGCCGTCGAACGCCATATCTTCGAAGAGGAGACGACCCGCGCCCACGCGCCGCGGATCGTGCCCTTCGGCATCGCCATGCTGGGCCCCGTGCTGATGAAGTTCGGCAGCGACGCGCAGAAGGCGCATTGGCTGCCGCGCATCCTCGACGGGACCGACTGGTGGTGTCAGGGATATTCCGAGCCCGGCGCCGGTTCGGACCTTGCGAGCCTGAAGACCACGGCCGAACGCGACGGCGATCATTACGTCGTCAACGGGCAGAAGACGTGGACGACGCTGGCGCAGTTCGCCGACCACATCTTCTGCCTGGTGCGCACCAGGAAGGAGGGGAAGCCGCAGGAGGGGATCAGCTTCCTCCTGATCGACATGGACGATCCGGGGATCGAGGTCCGGCCCATCGTGCTCATCGACGGCGAGGCCGAGGTGAACGAGGTGTTCTTCAACGACGTTCGCGTTCCGGCGAAGAACCTCGTGGGCGAGGAGCACAAGGGCTGGACCATCGCCAAGTACCTGCTGACCCATGAGCGGACCAACATCGCCGGTGTCGGGTTCGCCTCGCAGGCGCTCGCGAACCTCAAGCGGATCGCTGGGGCGGAGATGCAGCACGGGCGCCCCCTGATCGAAGACCCGCTTTTTGCGGCCGAGGTCGCGAAACTGGAGATCGCCCTTATGGCGATGGCCACGACCAATCTCCGCGTCGTCTCGGCCGCGGCCGACGGGTCGGCGCCGGGGGTGGAAAGCTCCATGTTGAAAGTGAAGGGCACCGTGATCCGGCAGGAGATCAACAACCTGACCCGGCTTGCCTGCGGGCCCTATGCCGTGCCCTTCGTCTCCGAGGCGCTGGAGCCCGGGTCCAACATCGAGCCGGTCGGTCCGGCCTACGCGATGCCGGCGACGGCGGAGTATTTCAACAATCGCAAGCTCTCGATCTACGGCGGGTCGAACGAGGTGCAGAAGTCGATCATCGCCAAGACGATGCTGGAGGCCTAAAGCCATGAATTTCGAGCTGACCGACGAGAGGCAGATGCTGGCCGACGGGCTCCGGAGGCTGCTGGCCGACAAGACCGACCTGAAGGCGGTGGTCGAGGGAAAGCATCCCTGGTCGGCGGAGAGCTGGGCGGCGCTGGCCGAGATGGGCGTGATCGGCGCGCTTTTTTCCGAAGAGCAGGGCGGCTTCGGCGGCGCCGGTTTCGACCTGATGGTGGTGTTCGAGGAGATGGGCCGCGCCGGCGCCCCCGAGCCGCTGCTAGAAATCGTGTTGGCCGGGGGGCTGATCGCGGAACTGGGATCCGAGGCCCAGACCGCCCACCTGGAGGAGGTGATCGGCGGCGGAACGCAGCTCGCCTTCGCCCACGGAGAGCCGGGTTCGCGCTACGATCTGGAGCGGGTGGCGGCGAAGGCGCGCCAGGACGGTGACGGCTGGGTTCTGACGGGGCGGAAATCGGTCGTGGCGAACGGCGGCGAGGCCGATTACTTGGTCGTCTCGGCGCGCACCTCTGGGGAGGTCGACGACCGGGAGGGTATTTCCCTCTTCCTGGTCCCGAACGACGTGCCCGGCCTGGATATCCGCGCCTATCCGCTAGCCGGGGGCGGGCGGGGAGCGGAACTCACGTTCGAGGACACGCCCCTTCCGGGTGAAGCGCTGCTCGGCGCGGTAGGCGGGGCCTTCGCGCCGATCGAGACCGCCGTCGCGCGCGCGACTTGCGCCCTGACCGCCGAGGCGCTGGGTTTGATGGAGCGGTCCAAGGACTTGACGATCGACTACCTGTCGCAGCGCAAGCAATTCGGCCAGCCGATCGGAAAATTCCAGGCGCTGCAGCATCGCATGTCCGAGCTTCTGATAGAGGTCGAGCAGGCCCGCTCGGCCGTCATCAACCTGGCGGGCCACCTCGATGCGCCGCGCGACGAGCGCGAGATACACGTTTCCGCCACCAAGCAACTTGTCGGGCAGACGGCGAAGCTCGTGGTGGAGGAATCCATTCAGATGCATGGCGGGATCGGCATGACGATGGAATACGACCTGGGCCATTTCGCGCGCCGTCTGACAATGACCGAACATCGGCTGGGCGACACGCTCTATCATCTCGGCCGTTTCGCGCGGCTTCGCGCGGCATGAGCGGCGGCCTGCTCCACGACGAGACCGGCACGCAGCGCACGCTCGGCTATGTGCTAGACCTCACGGCCGGGGATGGAAGCGCGCGCTGCCGCCTGACCGTGGACGCGCGCCACACGAACCGCCACGGGGCGCTTCATGGCGGGATCGTGGCCTGCCTTCTGGATAACGCGATGGGGGCCACGGGCTCGTTATCGGTCGATGACAGCGGCCTCTGGCCGATGGTCACCCTGTCGATGACGACGAATTTCGTCGCCGCCGCCAACGAGGGGGACGAACTGACGGCCACCGGTCGCCTGACCGGAGGCGGACGTTCGATCCGCTTCATCGACGGCGAACTGCGCGACCGGGTCGGCCGCTTGATCGCCACCGCGACCGGAACCTTCAAGCCTCTGCCGAAGGAACGCCGCGCATGACCGGACGGATCGAGCGGGGGCACCATGCCTTGATAGTCTGGAACGACAATCCGGCAAAGCGGAATGCCCTGTCCGGATCGTATTACGACACGCTGCGGCAGGGCGTCGCCGAGGCTGCGGCGGACGGCGATATCGGGGCGGTGATCCTGGCCGGGGAGGGGGACTACTTCTGCTCCGGCGGCGATCTGGAAGCGCTGGCCACGCGCCGCGATCTGCCCAAGCGGGAGCGGGCCGATCTGGTCGAACGTCTGCACGACGTGATCCGGGCGATGCGCGACTGTCCCGCCCCGGTGATCGCGGCCGTCGAAGGCGGCGCGGCAGGCGCCGGATTCGCGCTGGCAATGGCCTGCGACGTGGTGATCGCGGCGGAGGGTGCGGAGTTCGCCGCCTCCTATGTCCGTGCCGGTCTGACGCCGGATGGCGGTCTGACCCATGCCCTCTCCCAATCGCTGGCGCCGCAAACGGTGCTGCCATTGCTCCTGACCGGCGATCCCATAACGGCCGAGAGGCTGCTTTCCCTGGGCGCGATCAGCGAGATCGCCCCCCCTGGCGAGACGGTGGCCCGGGCCCGAACGCTCGCCAATCGACTGGGACACGGACCGCGCGAGGCGCAGGTCCGCATCAAGCGCCTGGCGCACGCCGCGCGCGCGGCGTCGCTCGACGAGCAACTGGTCGCGGAACGCGATTCGATGGCCCGCGCGCAGGGCGGTCCGGAAGCCGAGGAGGGGATTTCGGCCCGGCTCGAAAAGCGCCAGCCCGAGTTCGGGAGGCTGCGGAAATGATCGATGCGGTCCGCATCCACGACCACATTGACGGCCATGCAGGGCAGCGCCCCGGCATGCCGGCGATCCGCGACAGTGACGGCGTGGTGCTCGACTGGGCGGGATACCACGCCGCGAGCGAGCGCGCGGCGGCGATCCTGCGGGATCACGGCGCGCGGGCCGGGGACCGGATCCTGATCGTGGCCGAAAATTGCGTCGCGACCGCCGCCTTCGTCTTCGGTGCGAGCCGGCTTGGAGCCCGGGCGGTCCCCGTCAATGCCCGGATGACTGATGCGGAACTTGCCCGGATTGTCGCGCATGCCACGCCGCGTGTGTCCGTCTTCACGTCCGGGGCGTCGTGTGACGCGGCCCGCCATGGCGGGCAGGCGGAGGGTGTCACGACGGGGTTCGGCGACATCCGGATCGCGACGGATCCGCACGCCATCGCCGAGGACGGCCACGATGTTGCCGTGATCCTGTATACCACCGGCACGACCGGCGCCCCCAAGGGGGTGATGCTGACGCACGAGAACCTCGATTTCGCGGGTGCCGCCTCGGCCCGCCTGCGGTCGATGACACCGCGCGACAGGGTCTACGGGGCGCTGCCCCTGACCCATGTCTTTGGCTTGGCGTCCATGTTGACGGCGGGCGCGGTCGCCGGTGCGGAAGTGCAACTCGAGGCGCGATTCTCGCCGCACGCGCTTCTAGCGGCGCTGAGGGACGGGGTGACGGTCCTGCCGGCGGTCCCCCAGATGCATGCGCTTCTCATGAAACATACGGCGGAGGCCGGACTGGCCCGGCTGGAGGAGGCCAAGCTGCGCTACGTCTCGTCCGGGGCAGCGCCGCTCGATCCGGCCTGGAAGCGCAAGGCCGAGGAGTTCTACGGTCTGCCGCTGCAGAACGGCTACGGGATGACGGAATCGACCGCCGGGATCAGCGGGACGCTAAACGCGTTCGGCGATCCCGACATCTCCGTCGGCCCGCCGCTGCCGGGATGCGAGGTGGAGATCGCCGCGCCCGACGCGACCGGGGTGGGCGAGATCCTGACCCGTGGGCCCCACGTGATGAAGGGATATTACCGCGAGCCGGCGCTGACCGCCGAGGTTCTGTCGGAGGCGGGCTGGTTGTCGACTGGGGATCTGGGGCGGATCGACGATCGCGGGCGCCTCCATGTGGTCGGACGCAAGAAGGAGCTGATCATCCGGTCGGGCTTCAACATCTATCCGCCGGAGGTGGAGGCGGCGTTGAACGATCATCCGCAGGTGGTGCAGTCGGCCGTCATCGGCCGCGCGCGCGCCGGGAACGAGGACATCCTCGCCTTCGTCCAGTCGGCCGCGGGGGGGATCGAACCGGCCGCGCTGGCGGCGTTCGTGGCCGAGCGCCTTTCTGGCTACAAGTGCCCGAGCGCGATCTTCGTGGTCGATGCACTGCCGGCCGCGGCCACGGGCAAGATACTCAAGCACAAGCTTCTCGACACCTTTGCCGAGAGGATCTCGGCCCATGACAGGAACGACTGACATGCCCAAGGACATCCAGGGCCACGGCCCCGAACTCGGCACCTTCGAATGGCAAGACCCGATGTTGCTGGAACGCCAGCTGACCGAGGACGAACGCATGCTGCGTGACGCGGCGCGCCAGTTCGCCGACGAGGTGCTGGCGCCACGGGTGGCCGAAGGATACGCCACCGAGAAGGCCGATCCCGAACTGTTCCCGCTCATGGGCGGGGCGGGGCTTCTCGGCGTGACCGTCGACGAGGCTTATGGTGGCCTCGGGGCGAATTACGTCACCTATGGTCTTGTCGCCCGCGAGGTGGAGCGGATCGATTCCGGCTATCGCTCGATGATGTCGGTCCAGTCCTCGCTCGTCATGTATCCGATCGAGGCCTACGGATCGGAGGAGCAGAAACAGAAGTTTCTACCCGGGCTCGCGAGCGGCGACCTGATCGGCTGCTTCGGCTTGACCGAACCGGATGCCGGCTCCGATCCGGGCGGTATGAAGACGACGGCGCGCAGGACCGACGACGGCTATGTCCTGAACGGATCCAAGATGTGGATCTCCAACTCGCCCTTTGCGGATGTCTTCGTCGTCTGGGCGAAATCCGAAGCGCATGAGGGCAAGATCCACGGCTTCGTGCTGGAAAAGGGAATGACCGGCCTGTCGGCACCGAAAATCGGCGGCAAGCTGAGCCTGCGCGCCTCGACCACCGGCGAGATCGTCATGGACAACGTCGAGGTCGGCGAGGACGCGCTGCTGCCGAACGTCCAGGGGTTGAAGGGGCCGTTCGGCTGCCTCAACCGCGCGCGTTACGGCATTTCCTGGGGCGCGATGGGCGCCGCCGAGGCCTGTTGGCACGCCGCCCGGTCCTACGGTCTGGAACGCAAGCAGTTCGACAAGCCCATCGCCGGCACGCAACTGTTCCAGAAGAAGCTCGCCGACATGCAGACCGAGATCGCGCTCGGCCTGCAGGGATCTCTGCGGCTCGGACGCATGATGGACGAGGGGCTTGCCGCGCCGGAACTCGTGAGCCTCATGAAGCGCAACAATTGCGGCAAGGCGTTGGAGATCGCGCGGACGGCGCGCGACATGCATGGCGGCAACGGGATCAGCGAGGAATACAAGGTCATGCGCCACATGATCAACCTCGAGACGGTGAACACCTACGAGGGGACGCACGATGTCCATGCGCTGATCCTCGGGCGCGCTCAGACGGGTCTGCAGGCGTTCTTCTGATGCCCGGGCGCCGTTCCGACTACCCGACCCTTCGCCGGATGCAGACCCGTTGGTCCGACAACGATGCCTACGGACACATGAACAACGCGGTCCATTACCGTTTCTTCGATAGCGCGGTCACGCTGCACATGATCGACGAGGGCGTGTTCGATCCCACCGGCTCGGACCAGATCTATCTGGTAGTGGAATCGGGGTGTCGCTACTTCGCCGCGCTTGGCTTTCCCGAAGAGGTGACCGTGGGGGTCCGGGTCGGACACCTTGGCACGTCGTCCGTCCGCTACGAGATCGCCCTCTTCGGGGGAGACCGGGATGAGGCCTCGGCCGAGGGTTTCTTCGTGCACGTGAACGTCGACCGGGGCAGCGGCGTCAAGGCCCCGATCCCGGAGGCGCAGCGCGCCGTGCTGGACGCGCTGCGGACCTGATCGTCATTTGGCGGGGCCGGTATCCCTGGCATGATCGGGGATGTCGGGCTCGTCGATGTCGACGCGGTCGATCCCCTCGCGCCGGAAGGCCACGATCATCGACACCATCATCATGGAGACCATGATGAAGATCGGCAGTCCGACCACCGTGATGACCTGCTGCAACGCCTCGAGGGCCTGATCCCCGGCCATGATCATCAGGATCGCCGCCACCAACCCCTCGGAAAGGCCCCAGAAGACGCGCTGATGGACCGGCCCGGCATCCGGTGAGCCCGAGCAGAGCATGTCCACCACGAGCGAGGCCGAGTCCGACGAGGTGGCGAAGAAGATCGCCACGATGACGATCGCGATGCCCTGGATCAGTTGCGTGGCCGGAAAGCTTTCGAAGAAGGCGAACATCGCCAGCGGGATCGAGTTCGACACGGCCTCCGAGATCCGGCCCGCGTCGTCGCCCATCTGGTTGCGCATCGCATCCCCGATCCCGTCGATCGACATCGCCGACCAGCCGAAGATCGCGAACCAGACGAGGGTGAACATCGACGGCGCGAAGAGTACGCCAAGCACGAATTCGCGGATCGTCCGCCCATAGGAGATCCGGGCGACGAACAGGCCGATGAAGGGCGACCACGTCACCGTCCAGGCCCAGTAGAAGACCGTCCAGGACCCTTGCCACCCCCAACCGTCGGTATCGGGCAGGTATCCCGCCATCATGTCGTTCCAGAACGCCAGATGGGGCAGGTTCTCGAAGTAGAGGCCGAATGTCTGGACGATGCCGCGCAGCAGGAACAGCGTCGACCCGGTCAGCAGCACGAAGATCATCAGTGCCACCGCCATGGCGATATTGATGTTCGACAACAGTTTCACGCCTGAATCGAGGCCCGCGACGATGGAGCCGACCGCGACCGCGGTCAGTACCGCGAGGATCGCGATGCGCAGCGGAACGCCGTCCGGCCACCCGAAGAGCGCCTCGAGCCCCGCGCCGATCTGGCTTGTTCCGAGCCCAAGCGACACGGCCACGCCGAAGATCGTCCCGAGGATGCCGAACACGTCGATCGTCTTGCCGATCGGTCCGTAGATCCGCGTCCCGAGGAGCGGCCAGAACACCGAGCTGACCCGGACCGGGAGCTTGTACCGGTAGATGAAGTAGGCAAACGCCAGGCCGGGCAGGGCGAAGATCGTCCAAGTATGCAGCCCGAGGTGATAGATCGCGATGGAGATGGCGTAGTTCGCCGCCTCTTCGCTGTAGGGTTCGACGCCGGTGATCGGCGGCGTCGAGAAATGGGAGATCGGCTCCGCGACGCCCCAGAACATCAGCACCGTTCCGATGCCGCCGGCGAAAAGCATCGTGAACCACGACAATCCGGAATATTCCGGGCGCGCCGAGGGACCGCCCAGGCGGATATGTCCGTAGCTGGAAAACGCGGCGAAGAGCAGGAAGCCCAGCCACACATTGACGCCCAGGATGAAGAACCAGCCCAGCTTGGCCACGATCCAGCTTCGCGCGGCGGCGAAGAGCTCGTTGATCGGTCCGGGTGCAATGGCGAGCGCGGCCACGAACAGGATCATGAAACCGGCGGAGACGAAGAAGATTGTCGGGTCGGTGCGAAGTCCTAGTCGGTCGGCCAATGCTTTCATGGCTGAACCCCTTCTGCGAGTGTAAGGGGTTCACCTAGGGGGCAATCACGTTTCGGCGACCGCGCCTTGTTAATTTTCTCCGAAGAGATCCAGCGCCGCGAGCGACAGGTCGGGGCGGAAGGCCCGCCCGAATGCCACCAGCCCGATCCGGCGCAGACCGCCCGGATCGAACGGTGCGTCGATCCTGTGGGCCTCCAGACCCGCGAAGGGCAGGCGGATCCGGGTCCATTCCGGCCCGGCGCGGAACGTGGCGCGATAGCTTTGCCAGGGCTTCTCCACCGCGTCGGTCTTGAGGTGCAGATTGTACTCCGCGCAGTCGCCCAGAACCTCGATCTCGATCCCGTCGGAGGTCGGGGCCGCGCCCATATCCGTCGCCATCTGGAGGAAGCCACCATCGTTTTCGAGCGAGACTTCGCCCGTCAGGCGAAGCGCCACGCGGCCCGCCACCCGCTCCTGCCGCAGCGTGCCAACGCTGGCGCCGCCCATTACCTGGTCCGATACGCAGCGCCAGCCGGCCATCCCGTCCCGTTCCGCGTCGAAGAGGCGCCGCCTCATGCGGCGGCGGCCCTGTTCTCGCGCACCGAGGACCAGAGCGAGGCGGCGATAAGCGCCACGCCGATGAGCCCGGTGATCACCTCGGGCACGTGGACGAGCGGCTGGAGGAACATGATCACGGCCAGCAGGAAGATCGCGTAGAAGGCGCCGTGCTCCAGGTACGCGTATGCGGCGAGCGTTCCCTTCTCGACCAGCATGATCGTCATCGAGCGGACATACATCGCGCCGATCCCGAGGCCGATGGCGATGATGAAGAGGTTCTGGGTCAGCGCGAAGGCGCCGATCACCCCGTCGAAGGAAAAGCTCGCGTCCAGCATTTCCAGGTAGAGGAACGCCCCCAGACCCCCCTGTGCCGCGACCTTGTCGGCGCCGCCCTTGTCGAGCGCCGTGCCGAGGACGTGGACGATGAGATACGTGACGAGCCCCCAGAGGGCCATGGTGACGAACCGGCCGTCCGCGCCATCGGGAAAGAACTGGGAGACGGTCAGCACCACGAGCGCCGTGACCGCCACGTCCGTTCCCCGCGTTCCGCCATGCCGCGCCACCCACCGCTCCGGGCCGGCAATCCAGTGCGACCCCTTCTCCGGGTCGAGGAAGAACGACAGGGCGACCATCATCAGGAAGGTGCCGCCGAAGGCTGCGATGTCGGGATGCGCCTCGTCCATGATCCGCGCGTATTCGCCGGGGTCGTTGGCCGCCAGAACAAGGGCCGAGATCGGCCCAGTCTGCGCCGCGATGGCGACGATCGCGAGCGGGAAGATGATCCGCATGCCGAAGACGGCGATCACGATGCCCCAGGTCAGGAACCGGCGCTGCCACACGGGATCCATGCGCTTCAGGACATTTGCGTTGACGATGGCGTTGTCGAAACTGAGCGAGATCTCCAGGGCCGCGAGGACGAGCGAGATGAAGAACAGGCCCGCCGTTCCCTCCACGGTGCCGGTGAAGGACCAGCCCACCCACACCGAGAGCGCGAGGCCGAGCGCGGTTACGGCGAAAGCCCATGTGAAGTAGCTGGCGGCGGTCTTCATGCGAGGCTCCCTGCGACACTGGGGGCAGCAGATAAACCCTTCGGTCAGGCTTTGCATCCCCTGCCGATGTACGCCTTGCGCGGACCCGCCGGGGCGGCGTCCGCACGGCTCGAGTGTGCCGCCACTCCGCAATTTTGTTTGCAAATGACCATCGAGGGGCGGTCGTGATGGGGCCGGGCCGAGCCGCGCTTCGGAACCGGGTGACGTTCGCCGCCGCACCATGACCTTTGGGGGAAGCCACTGCCGCACGGTTCCACGCTCCGGTGATCGACAGCGCGCGGGAGGTGGAGTGCGCCGGCGGGTACGGGCCATGCGGGTAAGACGACGTATTGCGCTGCGCTCCGGTGGGCGCGGGCAGTGGCCGGCACGTTTCGTCGCACCGATCGGATTGGCGCCTCCGCCGGGCTAGATTTCTGCGGCGTGGCCGCGCGCGGCGTCCATTTGTGTGCGTCGCAGGCAAGACGTACGAAGACGCGCCGGTCGAGGCAAAACCCAGATCCCAGGGGAGTGAAACCATGAAAGATCACGCAGCGACGCAGGGCGCGTGCCCGTTCCGGGGGACCCGCATCGGTGGCGCCTCCGGATCCGAGCCGCAGCTGGACCATTGGTGGCCGAACCGGCTGAAGGTCGAGCTTTTGCACCAGGACCCGGTCCAGGCGAATCCCTATGGCTCGCATTGGGATTACGCCAAGGCGTTCGAGGCGCTCGATGTCGCGCAGGTGAAAGAGGACGTGCGCGCGCTGCTGCACTCGTCCGAGGAATGGTGGCCGTCCGATTACGGCCATTACGGGCCGCAGATGGTGCGGATGTCATGGCATTCTGCCGGCACCTATCGGATCGCAGACGGCCGCGGCGGATCGGGCGAGGGCATGCAGCGTTTCGCTCCGATCAATTCGTGGTGGGACAACGGCAATACCGACAAGTCGCGGCGGCTCTTGCTGCCAATCAAGCAGAAATACGGCGCCGCGTTGAGCTGGGCGGACCTGATGATGCTCGCCGGTACGCTGGCATTGGAGGATATGGGCCTGCCGCTCCGGGGCTTCGCCTTCGGGCGGGAAGACGCGTGGGAGGCCGACCGCGCGACCTATTGGGGTCCGGAGGGCTGGAACGGCAAGCGCCCCGACGAGGTGCCGTCCGGTCCGCGCGCAGGCCACCCGAACCAGATGGTGACTCGTGACCTGCGCTGGAAAGGCGACGTGAAGGACGAATACTACGATCTGGAGAACCCGCTCGCGGCATCGCATCAGGCGCTGATCTACGTCGACCCCGAAGGGCCGAACGGCAATGGCGATCCTATGGATTCGGCCCGCGACATTCGCGAGACCTTCGCCCGGATGGCCATGAACGACGAGGAGACCGTTGCGCTCGTCGCCGGCGGCCATGCCTTCGGCAAGTCCCACGGGGCGGTCCCGGCCGAGGAGATCGGCCCCGCTCCGGAGGGCGCGCCGATCCAGGCCATGGGAATGGGCTGGCAGAACCCGCGCGGCACGGGGTTCGCCCAGTACACGATGACCAATGGGATCGAGGGGTCCTGGACGCCGGTGCCGACCCGTTGGGACAACGAATACCTGGAAAACCTCTTTGCCCACGAGTGGGAGCGGACGACCTCGCCCGCCGGCTCCGTCCAGTGGCAACCAAAGGATCCCGACGCCCCCAAGACGCCCGATGCCCATGTCGAGGGCCGATCCCACCCGCTGATGATGATGACCTCCGACATCGCCTTCAAGGTCGATCCCGAGTACCGCCGGATCTGCGAACGGTTCCTGGCCGATTTCGACTACTTCACCGAAGCTTTCTCCAAGGCGTGGCACAAGCTCATCCACCGCGACATGGGCCCGAAGGCGCGGTACCTCGGCCCCGACGCCGGCGGTGACTACATCTGGCAGGACCCGGTCCCGGACGTGGATCACCCGCTGGTCGACGAAACCGACATGGTCCACCTGAAGGAGGCGGTGCTGGGTACCGGTCTGTCGGTGCGCGACCTCGTGTCGGCGGCCTGGGCTTCGGCCTCCACCTACCGTGACAGCGACAAGCGCGGCGGGGCGAACGGGGCCCGCATCCAGCTCGCCCCGCAGGTGCACTGGGAGGTGAATCGCCCGGCCGATCTGGCTCGGGTTATCGACGCGCTGAAAAAGGTGAAAAACGACTTCGACGGGGCGGCGGAGGGCGGCAAGAAGATCTCGATGGCCGACCTGATCGTGCTCGCCGGCGGCGCCGCCGTCGAGAAGGCGGCGCGCGAGGCGGGGCACGACGTGACCGTTCCCTTCGTGCCGGGGCGGACGGACGCCACCGACGAGATGACCGATCCCGAACAGATCGACTTCCTCAAGCCGGTGGCGGACGGGTTCCGCAACTACCTGGACGAGCGCGTCGGCTACCATGTTCCGCCCGAGCACATGTTCCTCGACCGTGCGGCGCTCCTGTCGCTGACGGCACCGGAATGGACCGCTCTGACGGGTGGGCTGCGGGTGCTCGACCAGAACTGGGACGGGTCGGATCACGGGGTCTTCACCGAACGGCCGGGCGTCCTTTCGAATGATTTCTTCAGGGTTCTCGTCAGCATGGATTACGAGTGGAAGCCCGCCGACGAGGACGAGCGCATCTTCGAGATCGCCGATCGGCGGACGGGAGAGACGAAATACCGGGCCACGCGCTGCGACCTCGTCTTCGGGTCTAACTCGCAACTGCGTCAGGTGGCCGAGGTCTATGGATCGGCCGATGGCGAAGAGCGGCTGGTGCGCGATTTCGTAAAGGCCTGGCACAAGGTGATGATGCTCGACCGGTACGATGTGCGCGACGCGCGCAACGCCGTGATGTCGGTCTGCTGATCACGGGGAAGGGGGCACCACGGGCTCGCGGGCCTGCGCCATGGCGCAGGCCCGGTCCACGGGGACGCATTCTTGAAGGCGGTGGGGTCCCGCCTAGCTAAACCTGCACCGGCGGGCCCGGCCCGCCGATCAGGAGGAGGACAGCGAGATGGCCCAGAACAAGAACCCGTTCGACATGAGCGAGTACATGCAGGCGTTCGATCCCGAACGGATCGCCCGGATGTGGAACCCGCAGACGATGATGCAGATGTTCCAGCAGCCGCAGGCCCAGATGTTCGACATGGAGCAGGTCATCCGCGCCAACCAGCGCAATTTCGATGCCATGTCGGAGGCGAACAAGTCCGCGGCCGAGGCGTACAAGGACCTGCTCGACAAGCAGATGGAGATCTTCGAGAAGCTGACCCATGTCGCACGGCAGCAATACGAATGGACCGAGGAGAATGCAGGCCCCGACGCGATCAAGGCCCGCACCCATGCGATCAACGAGGCGGTCGAGGAGGCCCTCAAGCTGATGCGCAAGATGGCCGACAATGCCCGCGACGCCAACGAGGAGGCCTATCGCTCGATGCAATCGCAGATCGACGAATCGGTCTCCAAGGTCGAGAAGACCGCAAAGCGCGCCGCCAACAAGTCGTCCTGATCGACCTTCGGAATACGCCGGCATACACCTAAGGCCCCGGAAACGCGACTGATCCCGCGTTGCCCGGGGCCGTTTCGCCGGTATGCTCGCCCCAACGGCCGAAGGGGAGTTCCATGGGCGAGTTACAAGACCATCCGCTGCGATACATCCTCGCCAACGAGTTGCACGCACGGCCTTTCCCATCGCTCGACGCCCCGTGTTACGCGGCCTACGTCGCAATCAAGCAGCCCAACGATGCGGCGCGACGGGACCGGGAACTCGACCGCCGGCACCTGTTGTCGCTCATCGACCGGTTCGGCGCCCAGCATCCGGTGCCGGACGCGACCCACTGGTTCGGCGATATCGGGCGGCATCGCCTGAAGTGGGAGAGCCATACCGAGTTCGTCACCTACACCGTGTTCGGGGAGGGCGTCGCCGAAAGGCCCTTCGACCGCGACGTGTTCAAGGTCTTTCCCGAGGATTGGCTGGCCGAGGCCCCGGGGGTCCGGATCACGTCCGCCCTGATCCGGCTGGAGGTCCGGCCCGAGGACCCGCAGGTGGTGCGCGACAAGATCCGGGACTGGTTCGTTCCCGAAAGTCTCGCCGTGAGCGAGGTCCTCGAAGGCGCGGCGCTGGTTGCCAGCGATTTCCGCATCGATACGGGCGGGCACATGCGAATTGCCGTGTTTGCCGCACCGGATATCGGGCGGCGCCGGACCGGCCGCGTCGTCCAGAGACTGTGCGAGATCGAGACGTACAAGACGATGTCCATGATGGGCCTCGCGCGATCGCGCAGCCTCGCGCCGAAGATGAGCGAGCTCAACCGCGATCTCTCGGTGCTGATGGACGATATGACCGGCGACACGTCGCGACCGGAAGAGACGCTGAAGGCGCTTCTGCGTGTCTGGGCGGAACTGGAGACGGTTCTGGCCCAATCCTCCTTCCGCTTCGGCGCGACCGAGGCCTACGAGGCGCTAGTCGCGCAACGCATAAATGCCCTGCGGGAATCCCGGTTCGAGGGCCGCCAGACATTCGCGGAATTCATGATGCGCCGCTTCGATCCGGCGATGCGGACGGTCAAGGCGACCAAGGAGCGGCTCAGGGACATGAGCGATCGGGCGCTCCGCGCGGGGGAGCTTCTCAGGACCCGGGTGGATGTGGAGCGATCGGCGCAGAACCAGGCATTGCTGGAAAGCATGGATCGCCGCGCCGACCTTCAGCTGCGGCTTCAGCGGACGGTGGAGGGATTGTCGGTCGTGGCCATCAGCTATTACGCGCTGAACCTCGCCGTCTATGCCGCAGCGCCGCTCATGGGCCAGGCAGGCCTCGACAAGAACGTGGGGACGGCGCTACTTGTCCCCGTGGTCGTTGGCGCGGTGTGGCTCGCGCTGCGACGCATCAAGCGCGGGCTCCACCCCTGACCGACCGGCTTGGCCGTGTGTGGGCAGAGGATTTCCAGGCCGCTGCTCCGGGCGCGAGGCGCCGTTCACGCCATTCGAATCGACCTTCGCGCCGGCGGGACATAGATCTTCGGGATCTTGCCGGCGTTCGGTCCTGGCGCAGCGGCCCGGATCGCCGCCGACCCCGTTCCTCCGTGAGGACCTCATGCCTATGAAGAACCGCTTTTCCGACTGGCTGCCCGAGATCGCCGGGTGGCGCCAGCACCTCCATCGCCGTCCCGAGATCCTCTTCGACACGCATGAGACAGCCGCCTTCGTGGCCCGGACGCTGCGGGACATGGGTTGCGACGACGTGCAAGAGGGGATCGGGCGGACCGGGGTGGTGGGCCTGATCCATGGCCGCGCCGGCCCGGGCCGGTGCATCGGCTTGCGGGCCGACATGGACGCCCTGCCGATCACCGAGGCCACGGGCGCGGACTATGCCAGCGAGATCCCCGGTCGCATGCATGCCTGCGGTCATGACGACCACACCGCGATGTTGCTTGGCGCGGCGCGATACCTTGTCGAGACGCGCGCCTTCGACGGGACCGTCGCACTCATCTTCCAGCCCGCCGAGGAGGGCGGCGGCGGGGGCCGCGAGATGGTGGCCGACGGGATGCTGGAGCGTTTCGCCATCGCCGAGGTCTACGGCATGCATAATTGGCCGGGGCTGGAACTCGGGACTTTCGCCATCCGACCCGGCCCGTTCTTCGCGGCGACCGACATCTTCAACATCGAGGTGGCGGGGCAGGGGGGACATGCCGCCAAGCCCCACGAAACGGTCGATGCGACGGTCGTCGCCGCGCAGATCGTCACCGCATTGCAGACCCTCGCCTCCCGCGTGGTGGACCCGGTGCGACAGGTGGTTGTGTCGGTGACGGGACTGCGTTCCTCCTCAGATACCTACAACGTAATCCCGGAAGCGGTGGAGATGAAGGGGACGGTCCGTACCCTCGATCCTGCCACGCGGGATCTGGTCGAGGATCGGATCGCCCAAATCTGCGAGGGCATCGCCGCGGCCCATGGTGCCCGGGTCAAGATCCGCTACGAGCGCAATTACCCGGTCATGGCGAACCACGACCGGGAGACGGGCTTCGCCGCCGAAGCGGCCCGCGCCGTCGCCGGCGATTGCGCCGAGGCGGATCTGGTCATGGGGGGCGAGGATTTCGCCTATATGCTGGACGCGCGACCGGGCGCCTACATCCTCGTGGGAAACGGCGATTCGGCACCGCTCCATTCCCCTGTCTTCGATTTCTCGGATGCCGCGATCCCGGCGGGCTGCTCTTGGTGGGTGGAACTGGCCCAGAGACGCCTGCCGCTGGCCCGGGCGACCACGGTCGACCCGTGATCACCCCCGGTGGAAGGCGAGCGTCTCTCCGGCCCAGAGACGCTCGTAGATCTCCGCCGCCCCGTCCGCTTCGCGCCGGATCGAATGGTCCCGGACCGCCTTCTCGCGTCCGGCCCGACCCATCCGCTCGATCCGTTCAGGGTCGGCCAGAAGCGTCGATACTGCAGCCGCCGTCGCATCCGGGTCGCCCGGCGGCACGATCATTCCGGTGCGCCCCCCATCCGAGAACGCCCGGTAATAGCCGGTGTCGGAACACACGAACGGCGTTCCCGCCGCCATCCCCTCGGCCGGTACGACGCCGAAAGGCTCGTACCGTGCCACGTTCACCACCAGCGAGAGAGCGGGCAGAATGTCCCGCCGGATCTGCTCGTTGGGAACGAAGCCGGTGAAGTGGAACCTGTCGGACAGGCCCGCGGCGGCGATGCGCTCCTGCATGCCGCGGAGGAATTGGGCTTCTGGCGGCTTGGTCATGCCGATGACGAGGGCCGTGACCTGCGTATCCCTCCGCATCACCTCGATCATCGCGTCCACGAAGACGTCCGTGCCCTTGGATGGCCGCACGCGGCCGACGATGGCGACGCCCCTGCGCCCGCCATAAGGCAGGGCCGCCCAGGCCGATGCGCGGTCCGTCGTGGGCCGGCACGCTTCCACATCCACCCCGTGTGTCAGGGTCGCGGCCACCCCGGGAAAGAACGAGGCCGCCTGTGGCGAGGTGGCGATCACCGCGTCCATCCGGCCGATCAGCCACCGGGGGATCGCGGAATGCCGATGCTGGGCAGCCGAGGTGAAGACGGTGCGGATCGGCAATCGAAGCACGTCCCGGGCATAGAGCGCCGACATCATCTCGGGATCGCGCCGGACGTGCCAGATCGCGAAGGGGCGGCCGTTCGACGGGCGGCGGCTCTGCCGCCGCGCCTCGGCCGCACTGATCGGCGCGGGCAATCCGTCGAGCGGCTGCCCGACCAGGGACAGATCGTATCGGCCGAGATGCGCCTGTGCCATCCTTTCCGCGGTGGCGGAGACGCCCGTATATCGCGCGTTGAAATTGGTGACGAACAGCTCCGGCATCATTCCTCTCCGCCCCGCGCGACCCCGAGCGTGCCCTCAGGCCAGGGCAAGACAGGCCCGGGCGATCCGGATAGCGAGGTGGGGATCGGCCTGCTCCCGGGACCGGCGCACCGCATTCGAGCCAAGGCGGTCGGCCACGGCGTGGCCGAGCTCGGCCGCGCTGCCGATCCGAACCGCCTGACCGTCCGCGATCAGCCGCTTGAACTCGGCGTCGGCGTTCACGGTATGCGGGCCGGTCAGGATGCGACACCCGAAGGCTGCGGCCTCCAGGGGATTGTGCCCTCCGATGCCCGGAACGAGGCTGCCGCCGAGGAATGCGACCGGCGCCAGGTCGTACCACGTCCCCATCTCGCCCAGTGTGTCGGCAAGGTAGATCTGCGTTTCCGGCGTCGGCATTTCCCCCCGGCTGCGTTGTGCCAACAGGGAGTTGCCAAGGCGAGCACGGATCCGCTCCGCGCGTTCGGCGTGGCGCGGCGCGAGGATGCAGAGCGCGTCCGGATGACGGGCGAGCACACGGCGATGGGCAGCGGCGACAGCTTCTTCCTCGCCGTCATGGGTGGAGGCGGCGACCCAGGTGGGCCGGCTTCCGATCGCGGCGGACAGCTCCCCTCGGGCTCGGGCCTCCACCGGGAGCCGGGCGGCCGCGGTCTTCAGCGATCCGGCGACCTCGACCCGCGCGGCCCCGAGCGCGCGGGCGCGGTCGGCGGTGGCCTGATCCTGCGCCAGGATCAGGTCGATACGCCCGAAGGTCCAGCGAGCAAGACGCGGCGCAATCCGTTTCCACCGCATCGCCGAACGCTCCGTAAGACGAGCGGACACGACGGCGAGGGGAATGCGGCGATGCGCCAGTTCCGTGACCTGGACCGGCCAGATCTCGCTTTCCACGAAGATCGCCCGCTCGGGGCGCCAGTGATCGAGGAATCGCCGTATGGTCGGGCGATGGTCGAGCGGGGCATATCTGTGTTCGACGCCTGCCGGCAGGCGCTGCGCGGCCAGATCCGCGGCGCTCGCGGTGGTCGTGGTCAGAAGGATCGTCGCCTCGGGGCGTTCCGACCGCAACGCGTCGATCAGCGGTAGGGCGGAGGTCATCTCGCCGACGCTCACGGCGTGGATCCAGATCACCGACCCTTCGGGGCGGGGCACCCTGCTGCGGCCCAAGCGTTCGGACCAGCGCGCGGGGTCGCCGCCTTTCGCGACGAAGCGGCGCTGCAGATGCGGCAACATGGCGGGTGCGGCGTACATGGCCCCCCGCTTGTAGAGCCGGTAGGAGAGAGGTCCCTTCTGGCGCCTAACCACCGGTGTGACTCATGTGCCGGGACATCTGGCCGGCAACCTCCTGCCGGGAGTAGTCGAAATCGTGCCCCTTGGGCTTGAGAGAGATCGCCGCGCGGATCGCCTCCTCCAGAACCCTGTTGTCGGTGGATTGGCGCAGTGGCGCACGCAGGTCCGCCATGTCTTCCTGGCCGAGGCACATATAGAGTTCGCCGGTACAGGTCAGACGGACCCTGTTGCAGCTTTCGCAGAAATTGTGCGTCAGCGGCGTGATGAACCCGATGTCCTGCCCCGTCTCCTCGATCCGCGCATAGCGCGCCGGACCGCCGGATCGCCGGGGCGTATCCGTCAGGGTATACCGATCCGCAAGCTGGGAGCGCAGATCCTTCAGCGACCAGTACTGGCCGACGCGGTCCTCGTTTCCGAGGTCGCCCATCGGCATCACCTCGATGAAGGTCAGGTCCATGTCGCGGTCCGCGCACCACGATACGAGGTCGAAGAGTTCGTCCTCGTTGAAGCCCTTCAGCGCCACGGTGTTGATCTTCACCCGCAAACCTGCGCGCTGCGCGGCATCGATCCCCTTCAGGACCTGGGGCAGTCGGCCCCAGCGGGTGACCCGGGCGAACTTGGCCTCGTCCAGGGTGTCGAGGGAGATGTTCACACGTCGCACACCGGCGGCATAAAGGTCGTCGGCAAAGCGGTGGAGTTGTGACCCGTTGGTGGTCAGGGTCAATTCGTCCATCGCCCCGGTGTCGAGATGCCGGCCCATGCGGTGGAAGAAGGTCATGATGTCCCGGCGCACCAGGGGCTCGCCGCCGGTGATCCTGAGCTTGCGCACCCCGAGCCCGACGAAGGTGGAGCACATGCGGTCCAGCTCTTCCAGGGTCAGGAGCTCCTTCTTGGGCAGGAATTGCATGTTCTCCGACATGCAATAGACGCAACGAAAGTCGCAGCGGTCCGTGACCGACACCCGCAGGTACGAAATGGCGCGCTGGAACGGGTCGATAAGTGGTGCATCCATGGCCGGAACTTATGGGCCGTCAGGGTGGGCGGCAAGGGCCGATGGTATTGTGGAGCCCCCCGCGCGCGGATAGGCTCGGCGGCATGACAGGCACGTCCCGCATTCTTTTCGCCGTGTTTCCGATCATTGCCGCTTGTGCCCCTCTCGATCAAGGGGACGACCGGCCCGGTCGGGATGATGGGGCGACTTCCGTCCAGCCCGAGGCACGCGTCGCCCCGCCGCCCCGCCGGGGCGCGAACACGGTCGATGCGCTCGATACGGCGACGGAGGAGCAGCGCGCCGCCGCCACGGCGCCGCCCACAGCCGAGGGCGAGCGGTTGGGAGAGGTGACGGCGTCGCTCGGCGATCCGACCGATCCGGGCATCTGGATGCGGACGGGTCTCGTCGAGTCACGGCAATCGGGGCGGGTCGTGGTCGAGGGTTCGGGCGCCGGCGCCACCGTCGAGCTGATCCCGCTCGAGGGGGAGGGCGGTGCGCAGCTCTCCCTATCGGCGATGCGGCTCCTGAACGTGGCGCTGACCGATCTGCCAACCGTGATCGTCTACCGGCAGTAGGATTCGACTTCTCGCCCGAGGACGCGCGGGCGACCGTATCTCAGCCCGCTTTCACGAGATCGTCGATGGCGCGCAGGCGCCCGATAAGGTCCTCCATCCGATCGACGGGGATCATGTTCGGGCCGTCCGAGGGGGCGGCGTCGGGATCTTCGTGCGTCTCGATGAAGAGCGCCGATATGCCGACCGCGCAGGCGGCGCGGGCCAGCACCGGCGCGAATTCACGCTGTCCGCCGCTGGTGGCGCCCTGACCGCCTGGCTGCTGGACGGAATGGGTGGCGTCGAACACGATCGGGTAGCCCGTCCGTGCCATGATCGGCAGGCCGCGGAAATCGGAGACGAGGGCGTTGTATCCGAAGGAGGTGCCGCGCTCGCACAGCAGGATCCTGTCATTTCCGGTGGAGGCGATCTTGGCGGCAACATTGGCCATGTCCCAGGGCGCGAGGAACTGACCCTTCTTGACGTTGACCGCGGCCCCGGTCTCTCCGGCCGCGAGCAGAAGGTCGGTCTGCCGGCACAGGAAGGCGGGGATCTGGATCACGTCGCAGGCCTCGGCCGCGGGGGCGCAATGGTCGGGCAGGTGTACGTCGGTCAGGACCGGGCAGCCGAACTCGCGGCCGATCGTGGACAGGATCGACAGCCCTTCGTCCATGCCAAGACCCCGCATCGAGCCGAGCGACGAGCGGTTGGCCTTGTCGTAGCTCGCCTTGAAGATAAACCGCGTACCGGTGGGGGCGCAGGCCGCCGCGATGCGCTCTGCCATCATGCGGGCATGGTCGAGGCTTTCGAGCTGGCAGGGGCCGGTGATGAGCGCGAAGGGGTGGTGCGCGCCGATCTCGATGTCGCGGATTGTGACGGTCATGCCTCGATCTCCCGCAGGACGGATTCGATCCGCGCGATATCGCCCGGATTGTTCAACTCCCAGAACACGCGGCCGCGGGCCTCGACTTCGACGCACGCCACATTCCAGCCATTCTCGACGAAGCGCAGCTGCTCCAGCCCTTCGAGCCGCTCGAGCATCCCCTCGGGAAGTTCCGCATAGGCGGCAAGCGCGGCGCGGCTATAGGCATAGACCCCCACGTGGTGGAAAACCGGGATGGCGCCGGGATCAAGGCGGGCGGGGTCAAGCCACGGGATCACCTCTTTCGAGAAGTAGAGCGCGCGACCGACGCGGTCGAAGACGGCCGTGGTGCCGCCGACGCGTCCGGCCTTCCTGTCCTCGACGAAATGGCCGTAGGTCGTCGCATCGCATCTGAGAACCGGGGTGGCGACGGAGGATCCGCCCGCCGCCATCGCGTCGATCAGCGCCTCGACGAACCATGGCGGGGTAAGGGGGGCGTCGCCCTGGAGGTTCACGATCACCTCCGCCTCGATCCCTGCCGCGGCAACCGCGGCGGCACAGCGTTCCGTCCCGTTGCGGCAGGTGTCGGGCGTCATGATGACGCTGGCGCCGAATTCCTCGGCATGGGCGCGGATGCGGTGGTCGTCGGTGCAGACGTGGATTTCCGCTTCGCCGGCCACGGTTCGTGCCGCCTCCCATGTCAGGCGGATCAGGGATTTCCGCGCGCCGCCGGGTAATTCCAGCTCGGCCAGCGGCTTGCCGGGGAAGCGCGAGGAGGCATAGCGCGCCGGGATCAGGATCGCGGTCCGCATCACGCGACACCGGCGCGAAGAAGGTCGTGGATGCTGAGCACCCCGACCGGCAAAGCGTCCTCGTCCACCACGATGAGCACCAGGATCCGCTTGGCTTGAAGCAGCGCCATCGCCTCGGCCGCGAGCATGCCGGGGCCGACGGTGACGGGGTCCGGCGTGGCCACGTCCCCCGCGTTTCGGTGAAGCAGGTCGGCCATGTTCCGGCGCAGGTCGCCGTCGGTGACGACGCCGGCCAGCCGTCCTTCCGGCCCCACCACGGCAGCGACCCCGAAGCCCTTCGAGGTCATCTCGATCAGCGTCTCCGCCATGGGAGTGTCGACCGAGACGCGCGGAACCTCGGTCCCGCCATGCATCAGGTGTCCCACCCGGGCGAGTTGAGCCCCGAGCTTGCCGCCAGGGTGGAAGACCGAGAACGTCTCGCGGGTGAAGCCGCGGTCCTCCATCAGCGCCACCGCGAGGGCATCGCCGAGCGCGAGCGCCAGCGTCGTCGAGGTGGTGGGGGCGAGGCCCATCGGGCAGGCCTCCGGCGCGGCCGGGAGCACGAGCGCATGCGTCGCCGCCCGCCCCAGGGTCGATGCCGCCCGGCTCGTGATGGCGACGATCGGGATCCCGAAGCGGCGGCAATAGGCCAGCATGTCGCCCAGTTCCGCCGTCTCGCCGGAATTGGACAGCAAGAGGCAGATGTCGTCCGCCCCGATCATGCCCAGATCGCCGTGGCTCGCCTCGGTGGGATGCACGAACAGGGACGGGGTTCCCGTGGAGGCGAAGGTGGCCGAGAGCTTGCGGCCCACATGGCCGGATTTCCCCACGCCGGCCACGACCACGCGGCCGGGCGCGGCGCGGATCGCCCGGACCGCCGCGGCGAATTCTGCCGGCAGGTTTGCGGCCAGGTCGGACAGCGCCTCGGCCTCCGTGGCCAGCACGCGCGCCGCGGCTTTCAGGATCGTTTCGTCCGTCATCGTGTCCCCGCCTCGATCCGGGTCTTCCTAATGCCGGCATGGCGGGGGGTCAAAGCCCCCTGACACACGGCCCTTGCGCAAATGGGATTGTCGCGCGTAAACTTTTGATCACGAAGCGGGAGGCGACGATGTCCGGCTCGACTGGCAAGCCCTTGATCGGCACCATGGAGGAACTCTCCGCGGCGATCGGCGTGTCGCGGCCGACGCTGTCGCGGTATTTCCAGGATCCCGGGCGGGTCAGCCGGACCTCGCTGGAAAAGATCCGCCGGGGTCTGGAGCGCGTGGAATATACGCCGAATTTTTTCGCGACGCGGATGAACCGGCAATCGACCGGCATGATCGGGGTGATCATTCCTTACCTGAACGACCTGTTCTTCACCAGGTTGCTGGAATCGATCGAGGTCGCGGCGATGGGCGAAGGCTACACCGTGATCACGCAATGCTCCCATTCCAGCCCGGACGTGGAAGCGCGGGCGGCGGAAACCTTCCTATCGATGAGCGTCGACGGCGCGCTGGTCGCACCGCTCGGCAACGTGAGCGATTTCGAGGCGCATGAGCGCCTGAACGCGCGGCTGCCCTTCGTCCTGGTGGATTCGCGTCCGCGCAACATGGCGCACGTCGATTTCGTGGGATCCGACCACCTGCAGAGCACCGGACTCGTGACCGAGTATCTCTGCCGCAAGGGCGCGCCACCGGCCTTCCTGGCAATGCCACGGGTCAATTTCAACGCGCTGGAACGCGAGAACGCCTACGTGGCCCGGATGCGGGCGCTGGGGCATGACCCTGAAATCATCGGGACGGAGGCGATCGATGCCGACTGGCATTTCGAGGCCCACGGCCTTGCGGTCCTGGATCGCGAATTCTCCCGCGGCCGGCTCACCGACCGCTCGATCCTCTGCGTCAACGACCGCGTTGCCATCGGCGCCCTGCGCGCCGCCGCCCGCCACGGGCTGGAACCCGGGGCCAGACGGCGGGGCGGATTGCGGATCGCCGGCCATGACGATTATCCTCTCTGCCCCTTCACGGTGCCGACCCTGACGACCGTCGCGCAGGATGTGGAGGCGATCGGAAGGGCGGCCGTCGCCCGCCTCGTCGCGAAGATCAAGGGCGAGACGCGGGCAAGGGCGCAATCCGTCGATCTCTTTGATGGGGTACTAAAAGTGCGGGAATCGGCGTGATCCGAGGCGAATTGATGCGCTTCGGGGCGGGCTGCGAAAATATCCTTTGACGCATAAGGCCGCTTTGGTGTATATTTGACGCGTGTAAAGACACGTAGGGAGGATATCCATGACCACCACCCGCGCCCTTCTCGGGTCTGCGGCCGGACTTGGGCTGGCGGCCGGTCTGGCAACTGCCGCGACGGCGGCCGAACTCACGGTCGCGACCGTCAACAACGGCGACATGATCCGGATGCAGGAACTGTCCTCCCGGTGGGAGGAGGAGACCGGCAACACCATCAACTGGGTCGTCCTGGAAGAGAACACGTTGCGGCAGCGCGTTACCCAGGACATTGCCACCGGCGGTGGGCAGTTCGACGTGCTGACCATCGGCAATTACGAGGTTCCGATCTGGGCCGAGCAGGATTGGCTTGCCCCGCTCGACAACCTTCCCGACGATTACAATGTCGATGACATTCTGCCCTCGATCCGCGAGGCCCTGTCGGTCGACGGAACGCTCTACGCCCTGCCGTTCTACGGCGAATCGGCGATGGTGATGTACCGGAGCGACCTGGCCGAGGAGGCCGGGGTGGAGATCCCCGACAGCCCCACCTGGTCCGAGATCCGTACCGCCGCCGAGGCGATGACCGACACGGAGAGCGGCACCTACGGGATCTGCCTGCGGGGCAAGCCCGGCTGGGGCGAGAACATGGCGTTCCTGACCGCGATGGCGAATTCCTACGGGGCTCGCTGGTTCGATACCGACTGGCAGGCCCAGTTCGACAGCGAGGAATGGCAGGCCACCCTGACCGACTACCTCGAAATGATGAACGAGTATGGCCCACCGGGCGCCGCGGCGAACGGCTTCAACGAGAACCTGTCGCTGTTCCAGCAGGGCAAGTGCGGCATCTGGATCGACGCGACCGTCGCCGCCAGCTTCGTGACAGATCCCGAGGACAGCCAGGTCGCCGACGGCGTCGAGTTCGCCCAGTTCCCCAACCGGGAGGGCGTGGACAATCACGGCAACTGGCTGTGGTCCTGGAACCTGGCGATCCCGGCCTCCTCCGAGCAGGTGGACGTGGCGACCGACTTCATCACCTGGGCGACCAGCCAAGAATACACCCAGATGGTCGCAGAGGACGAGGGCTGGCGCGCGGCGCCTCCGGGGACCCGGACATCCCTCTACGAGAACTCCGACTATCAGGAGGCCGCCCCCTTCGCCGAGATGACCCTGCAATCGATGAACGCGGTCGACACGCAAAGCCCCTCGGTCCAGGAGACCCCCTATACGGGCGCGCAATTCGTCGCGATCCCCGAGTTCCAGGGCATCGGGACGGCGGTCGGGCAGCAATTCTCCGCCGCGCTCGCGGGGCAGGTCGATGCGAGCCAGGCGCTCGACAACGCGCAGCGTTCGACCCAGCGTGAGATCGATCGCGCGGGCTATACCTCGAACTGACAAAGAGGGGACCGCGTGCAACGCGGTCCCCGCCGCCGGCCCCGGGGAGGGGGCCGGGGATATCGAGGGCCAAGGGAGGGATCTAGAATGGCCACCCAGCATTCCCGCGCCGCGGCGCGGTTCATGATCGCGCCGTCGGTCGTTCTGCTTCTCGCGTGGATGCTGATCCCGCTGGGGATGACCATCTGGTTCTCGCTCCTGCGCTACAACCTACTGATGCCCGGCGACAATCCGTTCGTCGGGTTCGAGAATTACAGCTATTTCCTGACCGATCCGGCATTCCAGACGGCGATCGTCAACACGCTTTTGCTGGTGGGTGGGATCCTTCTCATCACGGTCTGCGGCGGGATCGGCCTCGCCGTTCTTCTGGACCAGCCGATGTGGGGAACGGGGATCGTGCGGATCATGGTGATCTCGCCCTTCTTCGTCATGCCCACCGTCTCGGCGCTGGTGTGGAAGAACATGTTCATGAACCCCGTCAACGGCCTCTTCGCCTATGTCGCCGGAGTTCTCGGCCTGCCGGCGTTCGATTTCCTGACCGCCGCGCCGCTCGCTTCGATCATCGGCATCGTGTCGTGGCAATGGCTGCCATTCGCCACGCTGATCCTGCTGACCGCGATGCAATCGCTCGACAGCGAACAGCTCGAAGCCGCGGAAATTGACGGAGCCTCCGCCTGGAGCCGGTTCTACTACATCAAGCTCCCGCACCTGGCACGCGCCATCACCGTGGTCGTGCTCATCCAGACGATCTTCCTCCTGTCGATCTTCGCCGAGATCTACGTGACCACCGCCGGCGGGCCGGGCAACGCCTCGATCAACCTCACCTACCTGGTCTTTCAGGAGAGCTTGCAGCGGTACGACGTGGGCACCGCCAGCGCCGGGGGCGTCGTCGCCATCATCCTGGCAAACATCGTCGCGATCTTCCTGATGCGGATGATCGGCAAGAACCTGGACGCCTGAGGAGGAGAGATCATGGCCCGCGCCGTCCCGAACAGCGTCAAGGCACGCAATACCGCCATCGCCTGGATCATCGCGATCCTCATCTTCTTCCCGATCCTCTGGACCATCCTGACCTCGTTCAAGACGGAAGGGGCCGCCATCGCCGATCCGCCGGTCTTCCTGTTCTTCGACTGGACGATGGAGAACTACACCACCGTCCAGGAGCGGTCGGACTATTTCGGCCACTTCATGAACTCGGTGATCATCTCGGTGGGCTCCACGGTGCTCGGGCTGGCGATCGCCATTCCGGCCGCCTGGGCGATGGCATTCGTCCCCGGTCGGCAGACCAAGAACGTCCTGATGTGGATGCTCTCCACCAAGATGCTGCCGCCCGTGGGCGTTCTGGTCCCGATCTACCTCATCTTCAGGGATTGGGGGCTTCTGGATACGCGCGTCGGCCTGGTGATCGTCCTGACGCTCATCAACCTGCCAATCATCGTGTGGATGCTCTATACCTATTTCCGAGAGATCCCGAGCGACATCCTCGAGGCGGCGCGGATGGACGGCGCCACCTTGCAGTCCGAGGTGATCCACGTCCTCTTGCCGATGGCGGTGCCGGGCATCGCGTCCACGCTCCTTCTCAACATCATCCTCGCCTGGAACGAGGCGTTCTGGACCCTCAATCTGGTGGCCGCCAACGCCGCGCCGCTGACCGCCTTCATCGCGAGCTATTCGAGCCCCGAGGGCCTGTTCTACGCCAAGCTCTCGGCCGCCTCGACCATGGCCATCGCGCCGATCCTCATCATGGGCTGGTTCAGCCAGAAGCAGCTCGTCCGCGGCCTGACCTTCGGCGCGGTGAAGTAGGGAGACCTGAGAAATGGGACGCATCACGCTCGACAAGGTGCAAAAGAAGTTCGGCGAGACGGAGGTCATTCCGCCGCTGGACCTGACCATCGAGGACGGCGAGTTCGTCGTCTTCGTCGGTCCCTCCGGCTGCGGCAAGTCCACCCTCCTGCGCCTGATCGCCGGGCTCGAGGATGTCAGCGGCGGCGAGATCCGCATCGACGGCACGAACGCCACCGACCTGCCGCCCGCCAAGCGGCGCCTGGCAATGGTCTTCCAGTCCTACGCCCTCTATCCCCACATGACGGTGCGCAAGAATATCGCCTTCCCGCTCAAGATGGCGGGCATGGACGAGGCGGAGAAGACCCGCCGCGTCGAGCGCGCCGCCAGCGTGCTGAACCTTGCCGATTATCTCGACCGCCGGCCTGGTCAGCTTTCGGGGGGGCAGCGGCAGCGGGTCGCCATCGGGCGCGCCATCGTGCGTGAGCCGGCCGCCTTCCTCTTCGACGAGCCGCTGTCGAACCTCGACGCCGCTCTGCGGGTCGGCATGCGGCTGGAGATCAGCGAGCTGCACAAGCGGCTGGAAACGACGATGATCTATGTCACCCACGACCAGGTCGAGGCGATGACGATGGCCGACAAGATCGTGGTGCTGCGCGCCGGCCATATCGAGCAGGTGGGATCGCCCCTGGATCTCTATCGCACCCCTCGCAACCGTTTCGTGGCCGAGTTCATCGGCTCGCCCAAGATGAACATCGTCGATGGCGAGGAGGCGTCCCGCCACGATGCGCACGCGATCGGCATCCGGCCCGAGCATATCGACGTGGGCGAGGGCCCCTGGGAGGGGACGGTCGGCGTATCCGAGCATCTGGGGTCGGACACGTTCTTCCACGTCCACGATACCGGCCTGGCCGATGTCGTCACCGTGCGCGCGCCCGGAGAGAACAGTCATCGCGCGGGGGATCGCATCAGCCTCTCTCCGCAGATGGACAAGCTCCATCGCTTTGACTGGGAAGGGCTGCGGATCGCATGAGACGGGACGGCAGAGCCGCGCGTAAGACGAACGCCTGCCGCCTCAAAGCGCCTCCGGGCGCCCTCTCGCGCATGCGGGATGCGCCATCCGTAGACAGGATTGGCGCCCCGGTCCCGGCGGAATGGATGGTGCAGTCCCGGACGACCCGAACCTGCCGACAGGGATCGTAATCGGCGCCCGGACGGAGGGGGTGACCCGCCTTCCCATGTCTGTTTCCGAACTTGCAACTTGGACCATGGCCAATGAGTGAACTGACGCCCCTGACGCAGGCGACCCTGCCCGATATGCCCGACGGTGTGCGGACGCCCCGCTACGACCGCGACCGGCTGACGCCCGGAATCGTCCATATCGGCCTCGGCAATTTTCATCGTGCGCATCAGGCGTGGTACCTGCATCGTCTAATGGACGAGGGGCTCGCGCTGGACTGGGCCATCCTCGGTGCTGGCGTGCGCCCGGCCGACGCGGCTGCGCGGGAAAAGATGCTGGCCCAGGATTGCCTGACCACCCTGATCGAACTCGACCCGTCCGGGAAATCGGCCGAGGTGACGGGATCGATGATCGGTTTCGTTCCTGTGGACGATGGCAACGGGAGCCTGATCGCGCAGATGGCCGATCCGCGGATCCGGGTCGTTTCCCTGACGGTGACCGAGGGCGGCTATTACCAGGACGGCACCGGGGGGTTCGACGGCGACCATCCCGACATTCGCCACGATGTCGCCTCTCCGGACGCGCCGGGCACCGCATTCGGCGCGATGATCGCGGCCCTGCGCCGTCGACGGGAGGCGGGCGCCGGGCCGTTCACGTGCCAGAGCTGCGACAACCTGCAGGCCAACGGCGACGTATTGCGCCGGACGATCCTGGGTCTCGCGCGGATGCAGGATCCCGAGCTTGCCGACTGGATCGAGCGGGCCTGCACCTTTCCCAATTCCATGGTCGATTGCATCGTGCCGGCAACGGGCCCGGCCGAGCGGGCGCTGGTGCGGGAATTCGGGATCGCCGACGAGGTCCCCGTCACGCACGAGAACTTTCGCCAGTGGGTGATCGAGGACCGGTTCTGCGCGGGGCGGCCGGATTGGGACCGGGCGGGGGCCACCTTCACCGACGATGTCCACGCCTACGAGGCCATGAAGATCCGTTGCCTGAACGGCGGCCATCAGGTCATCGCCGACCCGGGCGAGATCCTGGGGGTCGAGACCATCGCCGGGTGCATGGAGCATCCGCTGATCCACGGTTTCTTCCGCAAGGTCGAACTGGAAGAGATCGTGCCTCATGTCGATCCGGTACCTGGCATGACACCGCAGGAATATGTGGACCTGATCGATCGCCGCTTTGCCAATCGGGAAATCCGGGACACGACCCGCCGTGTGGCCTTCGACGGGTCCTCTCGGCATACCGGTTTCGTCCTGCCGGTGATCCGCGACGCATTGAAGGCCGGCACTCCGATAGAGGGGCTCGCCCTGACCGAGGCGCTCTGGGCACGTATGTGCGAAGGTACCCGCGAAGACGGAACCACGATCGAGCCGAACGATCCGATCTGGGATGATCTGCAGCAAGCTGCGCGTGCTGCCCGAGAGCGGCCCCGCGCCTGGCTAGATCAAAAGCGGATTTATGGTGATCTTGCAGAGGCGTCCCGCTTCGCCGATGCCTTCGATGCTTGGCTTGCGCGCATATGGTCTGACGGGGCCGAGGAGGCGCTCAAAATTTACACGAAAGCCTAACTGCGACTAATCCCGTAGCGATCCGACGCTCTCATGGGGCATCAAGAAAAGACGCTGCCCTTCCAGAAGGGGGCAAGTCCGTGATGTCCGACGTGGCGGTGGCCGACCTACCTAAGTTCACCTGATATATGCCAAGGCCGTTTAAGCCGGCCTCGCATGGATGTCTGCTGGCGGGTGGTTGTACCGCCCGTCTAGGGACTCACCTGGGCGAAGTGGACCATGAGGCCGATGGCGAAGCAGGTCAGCATCGCCGCCATGAGCTTGGCTAGGTAGAGCGGGCTCGGCTCTCTGGGATTGAGATCCGACCACACGCGGGATACCGCCGCTTGAACGCGATCCATCATTAGTTGCCTCGATACTTTGGATGTCGCTAATGGTAGCGTAAATGCCGCGAATGACAACCTCCGCCATAATTCGCTCCCGCCGGCGCGGAAGCGCAGGTGTTGTCCGGGGATCTCGGACCTGCGCGGCTTTCGGCCGTCCGGGGCGGTGGTCCGGAGGGATCAGCCCTTGCGCCGAACCAGGCCCCGGGCGGGATCGTAGCCCCAGAGCGCCATGGCCAGGAAGGCGGCGGCGGCGAGGCCGGTCCAGGCCAGCGCCGCCGCATTGAATTGCAGGTATAGCGCGAAGCGGATCAGTTCGACCGCGTGGGTGAACGGGTTCGCCGTGCAGACATCCCTCAGCAACGGAGAGGATTCCGCCATCTTCCAGAGGGGATAGAGCGCGGAACTGAGAAAGAACATCGGGAAGATCACGAAGTTCATGACACCGGCGAAGTTCTCGAGCTGTTTGACGAACGATGACAGGGCAAGTCCCAATGCCCCCAGCATCACCCCGGATACGGCCAGAGCCGGCAGAACCGCGACGTACCCCCACGCCGCCATCTCGATCCCGAAGATCCACGCGATCGCGAGGAACGCATAGACCTGCAGGATGGAGATCGCTGTCGACGCGACGAGCTTCGAAACCAGGAGCCACCACCTGGGCAGGGGGGCCGTCAGCAACAGCCGCATGGATCCCATCTCGCGGTCGTAGACGAGGCTCAGCGAGGATTGCATCCCGTTGAAGAGAAGGATCATGCCGCACAGGCCGGGGACGATATACGTCTCGTAGGTTATGTAGGTCTGGTATGGCGGGATGATCGACAGGCCGAGCGCGGCGCGGAAACCGGCAGCGAAGACGAGCAACCACACCAGCGGGCGGACGAGGGCCGCGAGGAAGCGTTCCCGCTGATGGGCGAACCGCAGCGCCTCCCGCGCGACGATGGCCAGCAGGGCCGTCACCCATGTCACGAGCCCGCCTCCGTCAATCTTAGCAACGTTTCCGAAATGGTCGCCCCCCCGCATATCTCCGACGCGCGGCCATCACGCAGGATGCGGCCGCGATGGAGGATGAGAAGGTGATCGTCGTGTCGTACCTCGTCTGTCAGATGCGTCGCCCACAAGACCGTCAGCCCCCATGCGGCAAGGTCGTGGACATGATCGACGATGGCGCTGCGGGAGGCAGCGTCGAGCCCCACCGTGGGTTCGTCGCACAGAAGGACGGTGGGCCGGTGGAGTAGCGCGCGGGCGAGCTCGGTCCGGCGGCGGTGCCCGCCGTTCAGGTCGCGTGCCCGTTCCCGCGCCCGTTCGGCCATGCCGAGCCGGTCGAGGCATTCCGCGATCCGCAAACGCGCGTCGCGGCCGGAGATGCCATGCAGGGCGGCGAAATAGGTCAGGTTCTGCCGCACCGTCAGGTCGAGGTCGAGGGTTGGCTGCTGGAACACGATCCCCATGGCGGCCAATGCCCTGCGCGGTGATCGCGACAGATCCGCCCCGCCGATCCGAATGCGCCCCGAGCGGGACGTGAAGAGCCGCGTCAACAGGGCGAAGAGGGTGGACTTGCCGGCGCCGTTGGGCCCGAGCAGAGCGGTGAACCGCCCCGGCGGGCACGCGAACCCGATCCGGTCGAGGGCCCGCCTGTCGCCGTAGGAGAAAGACAGATCCTCGACGGAAAGCCCCGGCGCAGGATCGCCGGGGCCGCGCCCGGTGCACGTCGTCGGATCGGCGGTCACGGCGTGGAACGCGGATCGCACAGTCCGCACAGCTTTCGCGTGCCGCCGCGACCGATCAAGCGGCGCGATCGGACTGGACGGGGCGCGAGAATGGTTCGGATCATGGCGGGACCCTCGCTGAAACCGACGCGCGGTGCAAATGGCTGTCGTCCGGGACCGGGGTATTTGACGAAAGGGTGAGCGGGCCGAACGGCAGGCCCGCAGGGCGCCGCCGTGTCGGGCCGTCACGGTCGCGGCAGGCGGCCGGGGCTGACATCGGCTCGGGGGCGTTCGGGTGGTTGACGAGGCGGTTTCCGAAGCGCTCTCATATCGCCGCGCGGCGGGGCCGGGACGCAATCCGGTCCTGACGCTTCCGCGAGATCGCCGACCTGTTCTTAGGTCTTATATCGCCGGCGCGGAGGTCGGCCCTAGCCTGCGGCCAGAACGGGGAGGATGCGGCACATGGAACTCAGCGGACACCGGGTGATCGACGCGCCTCGGGAGCAAGTCTGGGAGGCGCTTCTGGATCCCGCCGTCCTGAAGGCCTGCGTGCCCGGTTGCACCGAGATGTCGGGCACCCCGGAGGAGGGGTTCGAGGCCACGGTGGTGCAGAAAGTCGGCCCGGTGAAGGCGACGTTCAAGGGCGACGTGCGGCTCGAGGACATGAAGCGGCCCGACAGCTTGACGCTTTCGGGCGAGGGCAAGGGCGGCGCGGCCGGGTTCGCCAAGGGCGGCGCCGATTGCCGCCTGTCGGAGGAGGCGAATGGGGCGACCCGGCTCGATTACGATGTGGAGGCGAAGGTCGGCGGCAAGCTCGCGCAATTAGGCAGCCGCGTCATCGACGGGTTCGCGAAGAAGATGGCCGACCAGTTCTTCGAGAACTTCAAGACGCAGGTCGAAGGCCCCTCGGAGGCCGATGGCGGCGTGGCCGCCGGCAGCCCCGAACCCGCAGAGGGCGAAAGCGGGGCCTCCAAGAAAGGCGGCTGGTTCGGGCGCAAGCGCGCGGACTGAGGCTATCTAAGGGAGAAAGTGCGATGATCAAGATCGAGATGACGGTGAACGGGCGCCCGGTGTCGGGCGAGGTGGAAGGGCGCACGTTGCTCGTCGATTTCATCCGGCAGACCCTGCTGCTGACGGGGACCCATGTGGGGTGCGACACGACCCAGTGCGGCGCCTGCACGATCCACCTCGACGGGGAGCCGGTGAAATCGTGCTCGGTCCTGGCTGCAGAATGCGCGGGCGCCCGGATCACCACGATCGAGGGGATGGCGAATGCCGACGGGTCGCTGTCGTCGATGCAGCAGGCCTTCCAGGATTATCACGGCCTGCAATGCGGTTTCTGCACCCCGGGCATGGTGATGGCGGCCACGGCGCTTCTGGAAGAGAACCCGACGCCCTCGGAGGCCGAGATCCGGCACCACCTGGAGGGCAACATCTGTCGGTGCACGGGATACCACAACATCGTCAAGGCGGTTCAGGCCGCCAGCGGACAGGACGTGACCCCCGTCGCGGCGGAATGACATATTGAACTCAGGCGCGATTCTTCCTCGAAGAATCGGCACCCAGGGAGGACAGACATGCCCAAGGACGGCGGCATCGGCACGAGCCCGAAGCGACGCGAGGACGTCCGGTTTCTCAGCGGAACCGGCCGGTATACCGACGACATCAATCTGCACGGCCAGGCCTACGCGGTCTTCGTGCGCTCCGATGTGGCGCATGGCCGCCTGAACGGCATCGACACCGAGGCTGCAGCGGACATGCCGGGCGTGATCCGGATATTCACCGCCAGGGACTTCGAGGGCTGCGGCGGCGTTCCCTGCGGCTGGCAAATCACGTCGCGCGACGGCAACGTCATGCAGGAACCCAAGCACCCGATCCTCGCGGAGGGCAAGGTGCGCCATGTTGGAGACCCGATCGCCGTCGTGGTGGCCGAGACGCTGGCCCAGGCCCGTGACGCGGCCGAGGCGGTAATGCCCGACATCGAGGATCTGCCGGCGATCGTCGACATGAAGGCGGCATTGGCCGACGACGCGCCGAAGGTTCATGACGAGCTGAGTTCGAACCTCTGCTACGATTGGGGCTTCGTCGAGGAGAACCGCGAGGCGGTCGATCGGGCGATCAAGGAGGCGGCGCACGTCACGACGCTGGAACTGGTGAACAACCGCATGATCGCCAACCCGATGGAACCGCGCGTGGCGGTCGGCGACTATGCCGCCCATTCCGACGAATCCACGCTCTATACCACCAGCCAGAACCCGCACGTGATCCGGCTGCTGATGGGGGCGTTCGTGCTGAACATCCCCGAGCACAAGTTGCGCGTGGTGGCCCCCGACGTGGGAGGCGGGTTCGGCACGAAGATCTTTCATTATGCCGAAGAGGCGTTCTGCACCTTCGCGGCCAAGCAGCTCAGGCGGCCTGTCAAGTGGACGTCCACCCGATCCGAGGCGTTCATGTCCGACGCCCACGGACGCGATCACGTGACGAAGATCGAGCTGGCGCTGGACGAGGACAACAACTTCACCGCGCTCAGGACCGATACCCACGCGAATATGGGGGCGTACCTCTCCACCTTCGCGCCGTCGGTGCCGACCTGGCTCCACGGCACGCTGATGGCGGGCAATTACAAGACACCGCTCGTCTACGTCAACGTGAAGGCGGTGTTCACCAACACCGTCCCGGTGGATGCGTATCGCGGCGCCGGCCGGCCCGAAGCGACGTATCAGCTTGAACGGATCGTGGACAAGGCCGCGCGCGAGTTGGGCGTCGATCCCATCGCGCTCAGGCGGCAGAACTTCATCACGGAGTTTCCATACCAGACGCCGGTCGCCGTCCAGTACGACACGGGCGATTACCACGCGACGATGGACAAGCTTCTGGATATTGCCGACCACGCCGGGTTCGAGGCGCGGGCCGAGGAATCGCGGAAGAAGGGCAAGCTGCGCGGCTTCGGCATCTCGCACTATATCGAGGCCTGCGGGATCGCGCCGTCGAACCTGGTGGGACAGCTCGGAGCGAGGGCCGGACTCTACGAGAGCGCGACCGTCCGGGTGAATGCCACCGGCTCGATCAGCGTGATGACCGGCAGCCACAGTCATGGCCAGGGTCACGAGACCACTTTCGCGCAGGTCATCGCCGAGATGATCGGGATCGACGCCGATCAGGTGGACATCGTGCACGGCGATACCGCGCGGACGCCGATGGGAATGGGCACTTACGGGTCGCGCTCCATCGCGGTCGGCGGATCGGCCATGGTCCGCGCGGCCGAGAAGGTGATCAACAAGGCCAAGAAGATCGCCGCGCACCTGATGGAGGCCTCCGAGGGCGACATCGAGTTGAAGGACGGCCAGTTCACGGTCGCGGGCACCGACAAGTCGGTGGCCTGGGGCGACGTGACGCTCGCCGCCTACGTGCCGCACAATTATCCGCTGGAGGAGATCGAGCCGGGGCTCGAGGAAACCGCATTCTACGATCCGGCGAACTTTACCTACCCCTCGGGTGGCTACGGTTGCGAAGTCGAAGTCGACTCGGAGACGGGGCTCGTGGAGGTCGTGGGCTTTGCCGCCGCGGACGATTTCGGAAACGTGATCAACCCGATGATCGTCGAAGGGCAGGTCCACGGCGGCCTCGCGCAGGGGATCGGCCAGGCCTTGTGGGAGAATTGCGCCTACGACGCGGACGGGCAGCTCCTTTCGGCCAGCTACATGGATTACGCGATGCCGCGTTCCACCGACCTGCCGATGTTCAAGGTCGACCATTCCTGCGTCACGCCCTGCACGCATAATCCGCTGGGCGTGAAGGGGTGCGGCGAGGCCGGTGCGATCGGATCGCCGCCGGCGGTCGTCAATGCCGTGCTCGATGCCCTGAACCGGGGTGGGATTGCGGTCGATCATATCGACATGCCCCTGTCCCCGGCCCGGGTCTGGGCCGCGATGCAGGGCGCGGGCGCCAACCTGGGCGCCGCCCAGCCTGCCGCCCGGTCGGAGGATACCGCCGGCGGCCGTTCGGTCGGCACGCCGTGAGATCGTGGCTCGGGGCGGCCAGCGCCGCCCCGGCAGCCATCCGGGACCAGACAGGATAGAGCCATGTACGATTTCGACTTCGAACGCCCGACCACGATCCAGGATGCCGTCGAGGCCCTGAAGGCCGAGGAGGCGATCGCCTTCTCGGGCGGGCAGACGTTGATGCCCACGATGAAGCAACGGCTTGCCATGCCGTCGAAGGTGGTGAGCCTGACCGCCATCGACGAGATGAAGGGCGTGCGACTGGACGGCACGTCCCTCTGGATCGGCGGAGCGACCACGCATGCGACGGTCAAGCGCGAACTGGCCGAAAGCTATCCGGCGATGTCGTCGCTGGCCGGGCGGATCGGCGATCCCTCGGTACGCTCCCGCGGGACGATCGGCGGCTCCGTCGCCAACAACGATCCCTCGGCCTGCTACCCCGCCGGAACGCTCGCCTCGAAGGGGGTGATCGTCACCGATCGGCGGGAGATCCCGGCCGACGAATTTTTTCAGGGCATGTTCATGACCGCCCTAGAAGAGGGAGAGATCGTCACGGCGGTCAAGATGCAAGTTCCGGAACGCGCCCACTACGCGAAGTTCATACAGCCTGCGTCCCGCTTTCCGCTGACGGCCGTGTACGTGGCGAAGTTTGATGATGGCGTCCGCGTCGCGGTAACCGGCGCCTCCGAGATGGGGGTCTTCCGTTGGACGGAGGCGGAGGAGGCGTTGTCGTCGGGGTTCGACGCGGGCGCGATCGACGGCTTGGCGACGCCAGACGGGGCCGACATGATCTCGGATTTGCACGGATCGGGCGATTACCGGGCCCACCTTGTCAAGGTGATGACGAAGCGGGCGGTGGCCGCCGCCTGACATCGCCGGCCGCGCCCCGCTCTCCCGCGGGCGGGCGCCGCCAACCAGGGAGACCTAGCCGCGCGAAAGGGCGGCGACGCCCGTCCTGGCCATCTCGAACAGGCCGAGCGGGCGCATGAGATCGGCGAAGGCATCGATCTTCTGCGGCGCACCGGTGATCTCGAAGGTGAAGTTCTTCAGCGTCGAATCGACCACGCTGGCGCGGAAGATGTCTGCAAGGCGCAGTGCCTCGACCCGCTTCTCGCCTTCGCCGGCGACCTTGAAGAGCGCCAGTTCGCGCTCCACACTGGCGCCCTCGACCGTGAGATCGTGGACTTCGTGGACGGGGACGATGCGGCCGAGCTGGGCCTTGATCTGCTCGATCACCGCGGGCGTGCCGGTCGTGACGATCGTGATCCGCGACGTGTGCCCGGTATGGTCGATCTCGGCCACGGTGAGGCTCTCGATGTTGTAGCCCCGCCCCGAGAACAATCCGATGACGCGGGCAAGAACCCCGGCCTCGTTGTCGACGACGACGGCAAGGGTATGGCGCTCGATCACATCGGAATTGGGGTCACGGAGGTCGTAGGCCGAATGGCGCGAGGACCCCTTCTCGATCTGCAGAGCGGACATTCGTCGAGCCTCCTTCGCTGACCTACCGTCTATGCCCTCCAGCGGGCCCCGGCAAGGGGCGCCGCCTTCAGGCCATCGCCCCGGTGGCGGATTGCGCGGCGCGTCGGATCGCGGCGATGTTGGCGCCATAGGCGGAGGGCTCGTCCGCCGATCCGCCGCGGAAGACGGCCGATCCCGCCACAAGCACGTCGGCCCCGGCGCGGCAGACCATCGGCGCGGTGGTCGTGTCCACACCGCCGTCGATCGCGATATGGACGGGGCGGTCGCCGATCATCGCACGCAGGCGCCGGACCTTGGCCGTCAGGTCGAGGAAGCTCTGGCCCCCGAATCCCGGGTTGACCGTCATCACGCAAACGAGGTCGGCCAGGTCGAGGAGGGGGTCCACCGCATCGGCGGGCGTGCCGGGGTTGAGCGCCACGCCGGCCCGCATTCCCGCCGCGCGGATCGCCTGAAGGGTGCGGTGGATATGCGGGCCAGCCTCCACGTGGGCGGTCAGGATGTCGGCCCCGGCATCGGCGAAGGCCGCGATATAGGGATCGACCGGCGCGATCATCAGGTGCACGTCCATCACCGTGCGCACATGGCGGCGGAACGCCTTCACCGCCGGGGGGCCGAAGGTCAGGTTGGGCACGAAATGGCCGTCCATCACGTCCACATGGACCCAGTCGGCGCCCTGATCCTCGATCGCGCGGATCTCGCGCCCGAAATCGGCGAAATCGGCGGAGAGGATCGACGGGGCGATCTTGATCTGGCGGTCGAACGTCATCGGGTCCTCCGGGCGGTCTGCGGCCCCTCCCTAGGGCGGGGCGCGGCGGGACGGCAAGCCCCATCAGGCCAGCGGATAGCTTTCCAGCAGCTCGTAGCGTGACCCGTGATGGGTGACGGTCGAGCGGTAGAGCGACACGGTGTCGATCACATGCGCCTCGAGGCGGAACCTGCCGTGGCCCGACAGGAAGCGTGCGAGCCGGGCGTGGTCCTCCGGCGGCATCCGGTGGGGGAAACGGGCGAGGGTCACGTGCGGGACGAAGCGGGTCGCGGGCAGGTCGATGCCCGCGCGGCGAATGGCCGTGGCGAGTTTCTTTTGCAGGTGGAGAAGCGCGGGGTGGGGCTCGGCGGCGGCATAGACCAAGCGCGGATGCTCCGACCCGAAGGTGCCGAGGCCGCGCATCTCCAGCGGGACGGGGCCCGGGCGCAGCATCTCGAGGTCGAGGTTCAGCTCTTCCAGGGCGGAGAGGGGCGCGTCGGCCATGAAGGCGAGCGTCAGGTGCAGGTCGTCGATGTCCACGTAACGCCCGCAGCGCAGCCCCTCGACCAGATTGTCGAGGGCGTCGCGCATGGGTTCGGGCGGATCGAGGGCGAGGAAGGTGCGCATGCGAACGGGACCTAGTGTGCGATGCGCGCTCGCGAAAGGGTGACGGCGGGCGGGGTCGCGGCTAGATCCCGGACATGACCGACGACGAGATCCGGGCGCTGGAGCGCCGAGACGGCCTGCCGGACGCGCTGCGCGTTCTGGTGGACGAATTGCCGCGCGGGACCTGGGAGGCGCATCCCAATTTCTCGCCCCTGACGCGGTTCTGGCTGCAGCGCCATCTGATGTTCCGCGAGGTGCTGGAGCGGTTGCAGGGCGACACGCGCGCCTTTCTCGACGGCAGGGCGGAGGCACGGGCCTATGGCCGGCAGACGGCGCGGATGGCGCAGTTCCTGCTGCAGGAACTGCACGGGCACCATTCGATCGAGGATCACCATTACTTCCCGGTCCTGCAGGCCCTGGACGACCGGCTGGAGAAGGGATTCGTCCTGCTCGACGCCGATCACCACGCGCTCGACGGGCACATGAACGACCTGGCGCAGGGGACGAACGAGATGCTGTCGGGATTGCAGGGGCCCGATCCTCTGGCCGGCGCGGGACGGCTCGACACGCGGCTGTCCGATTTCGGGAGCTTCATCGACCGGCACCTGACCGACGAGGAGGACCTCGTCGTGCCGGTGATCCTCAGATACGCGCCCGAGATCCACTGAGCCGGGCCTCGCGCCGGATCACCAGCAGGATCGCGACCACCGACCCGATCGCGGTCAGGAGCATCAGCCACAGGAGCGGCCGGCTGGACCCCGCCCCGGTCAGGAGGACGCCCGCCAGTGCCGAGAGCGCGGCGCCGCCGCCGATCATGATCGCCCCGCCCAGCCCCGAGGCGGTGCCGGCGAGATGCGGGCGGACGGAGAGAGAGCCGGCGGTGGCGTTCGGGATCACGAGGCCGTTGCCGAGGCCCACGAAGGTCATGAAGCCGAAGAAGGCCAGCGGCCCGCCGAACCCGGCATAGGAGAGCGCCAGCGACAGGGCGAGGCCGCCCGCATTGACGAGGCTGCCGATCAGGACCATCCGGTTGGTGCCGGCGCGGCGGGCGTAGCGCCCGGTCAGGCCGTTGCCGACGAGGTAGCCGATGGCAGGCGCGCCGAAATAGATGCCGAGCGTCTCGGGCGACAGGCCGAAGACGGTCGACCCGACATAGGGGGCGCCGCCCAGATAGGCGAAGAAGGCCCCCGACGACAGCGCCGCCGTGCCGGCATAGCCCCAGAAGCGCGGCGCCGTCAGCAGGTCGGGATATTGCGCGACCTGCTGGCGGAAGTTGCTGGTGGTGCGCGTGGCCGTCTCGCCCATGTCCCAGAAGGCGAGCGCCCCGGTGGCGATCCCGGCGAAGAGCAGCGCGACGAAGCTCGCCTGCCAGCCGAAGAGCCCGTCGAGCACGCCGCCGAGCGCGGGCGCCAGCATCGGCGCAACCGACATGCCCATGGTGACGTAGCCGATCATCGAGGCGCTTTCGTCCTGGGAATAGAGGTCGCGGATCGCCGCGCGGGGCAGGACCAGACCCGCGACGATCGCCGCCTGCATCATGCGAAAGAACAGGAACACGGCGACATGGGTCGCCAGGAGGCAGCCGATCGTGGCCAGGCAGAAGATCGCGATGGCCCAGAGCATGACGCTGCGCCGGCCGAAGCGGTCCGAGATCGGACCTATCCCCAACTGCATCACGGCGTTGACGCCCAGATAGCCGGCCACGGCGATCTGCATGACCCCGTAGGTGGTGCCGAAATGCGCCGTCATCCCCGGCAGCGAGGGCAGGAACAGGTTCATCGACAGCGCGGCCAGCGATGTCAGCGCGATCATCGTGGCGATGTGCGGCGGGCTCGATCGGTCGAGCAGGCGGGCGGGTCTGGCGGCTGGCATGGGCGCTTAGCTATGCCGCGCGGGGCCCCGCGTCCACGCTGCGGTGCAGGCGTTTGCGGATACGTGGATTTCGGGCCTTTCGGGCCTGCGCGACGCTCCGTATGTTGCGCCGCACAAGCGAGGAACGAAACGATCGAAGGGACGGCGCGATGAAGGACATACTGGAGCAGTTGGACCGGCGCCGCGCCGTCGCGCGCAAGGGCGGCGGCGATGCCCGCATCGAGTCGCAGCACGGCAAGGGCAAGCTCACCGCGCGGGAACGGCTCGACCTGTTGCTCGACGACGGGTCGTTCGAGGAGTTCGACATGTTCGTGACCCACCGGGCCACGGATTTCGGAATGGCCGAGAACAAGGTTCCGGGCGACGGCGTGGTCACCGGCTGGGGCACGATCAACGGCCGGCAGGTCTATGTCTTCTCCCAGGATTTCACCGTCCTGGGCGGATCGCTGTCCGAGACCCATGCCGGCAAGATCTGCAAGATCATGGACATGGCGATGCAGAACGGCGCGCCGGTGATCGGGCTGAACGATTCGGGCGGCGCCCGCATCCAGGAGGGGGTGGCGAGCCTCGCGGGCTATGCCGAGGTGTTCCAGAAGAACGTCCTGGCCTCGGGTGTCATTCCGCAGATCAGTGTCATCATGGGCCCCTGCGCGGGCGGTGCCGTCTATTCCCCGGCGATGACCGACTTCATCTTCATGGTGAAGGATTCCAGCTACATGTTCGTCACCGGCCCCGACGTGGTCAAGACGGTCACGAACGAGGTCGTCACCGCCGAGGAACTGGGCGGCGCCACCACCCATACCCGCAAGTCCTCCGTCGCCGACGCCGCCTTCGAGAACGACGTGGAGGCGCTGATCGAGGTGCGCCGGCTGGTGGACCTGCTGCCCCAGTCGAACCGCTCCGGCGTGCCGGTCAGGCCGTTCTTCGACCGTCCAGACCGGGTCGAGGACAGCCTCGACACGTTGATCCCCGACAATCCCAACATGCCCTACGACATGAAGGAGGTGATCGCGAAGATCGCCGACGAGGGCGATTTCTATGAGATCCAGGAGATGTTCGCAAAGAACATCCTGACCGGCTTCGTCCGCCTGGAGGGGCGCACGGTGGGCGTCGTGGCGAACCAGCCGATGGTGCTGGCCGGATGCCTCGACATCGATTCGAGCCGCAAGGCGGCGCGCTTCGTGCGCTTTTGCGACGCATTCGAGATCCCGATCCTGACCTTCGTGGACGTGCCCGGCTTCCTGCCCGGGACGGGGCAGGAATTCGGCGGGGTCATCAAGCACGGGGCGAAGCTGCTCTTTGCCTATGGCGAGGCGACCGTTCCGAAGGTGACGGTGATCACGCGCAAGGCCTATGGCGGGGCCTACGATGTCATGTCCTCGAAGCATCTGCGCGGGGATTTCAATTACGCCTGGCCCACCGCGGAAATCGCCGTCATGGGCGCCAAAGGCGCGACCGAGATCCTTTACCGCTCCGAATTGGGCGACCCAGATAAAATCGAGTCGCGAACGAAGGAATACGAGGAGAATTTCGCGAATCCCTTCAAGGCGGCAGAGCGCGGGTTCATCGACGAGGTGATCATGCCCCACTCCACTCGCCGCAGGGTGTCTCGCGCCTTTGCCTCGCTGAGGTCGAAGAAGCTGCAGAATCCGTGGAAAAAACACGACAATATTCCGCTCTAGGCCAGTTTGGCGCCAAAGCCGAAACGATTTTTGCGGCGGGATGATTTATTCCGTCCGTAGGCGGAAATTTGCCTTGAACGAGTGGTTAACGAAGTTAGACCTAGGCCAAAGCCGGAGGTGCCAAAACGGTTTTCCGGTGCTGCCCGGCCGCTTTTCCATTTCTGGTTGATTAAGCAAGTGTGGAAAAGGGACGGAAAATTGAGTTCGGAGATTGCAATGACGTTCAAATCTTGCCTCGCGCTGTCCGCAGCTATCGTTCCGCTTCTGGCCGTTCAGGGCGCGGCGGCGACGTTGACGAACGGGTCCGGTGACGGAGACGTGGCCGTCGAGGTCAGCGAGTACGGATTTGTCTTCGGTGCCTTCTTCGACCCCGTGGGCAGCGTCGGGGGCGGCGACGTTGTGTTCAGTTCCTACGTCTCGCGTGGGGACGGGGACGCAATCGAAACGCTCGATTTCTCCGATCCGGCGGACACCACGATCGTGCGCCAGTCGGCATCCGAGCTTGTGACGCGGTTCAACGTGGACGACCTGCGCTTCACGCTGACGCAAACGGTGCGGGACGCCGCGCGCGGGGCCGCGCGGGCGGGGTCGGTACTGACCCAAGAGTTCGCGATCACGAATCTTGCCGCCGAGGCGGCGGATTTCGACCTCTACCGTTACCTCGACGGAGATCTTTTCCTGACGGGTGCGGCGCCCGGGGACGGTGGCGGGGTGATGGAGCGCGACGGCCGGACGGTGCTCTACCAGACCGATGCCGTGGGCGACCCGGGGCCGGACAACCCGTTCCTCGGCATGACGGCCGAGGGGGGTACGGTGCCCGAAACCGGGCGGTTCAGCATCGGCCCGTGCTGCGACGTGCCCGCGCCCCTCGATGATGCGGTTGCGGGGGACACCGACGGTGACGGCGTGATCGACGTGCCCTACGACGTGACCATGACCTTGCGGAACGCCTTCTCGCTCGAAGCGGGGCAAAGCGCGACCTACACGACCTCCACGCTCTTCGGCACCGGCGGTCCGATGGCGCCTCCGGCCCCGGGATCGAGCGAAGAGATGCCGCTGCTGCCGTCCAACGATCCGCCGGTAGACGGCGTGATCGACGAATTCGTCTTCGACATTCCGGTGGATTTGGTGTCGGAAGATCAGATCGTCTGGGTCGATCCGGCGGTTGCGGTCGGCTACACCTATGAGGTGACAGGCGCCGAATTCGCCTCCGTCACCGCTCCGAGCCTCGATTCCGTGCCCGATCCGGACGGCTATATGCTCAGCGTCGACGGCACGACCGTCGCGCTCGCGGCGGGGGAGACCTACGATTTCGCGACCCCGGTGACGATGTTCCAGATCCTGGGCATCGATCCAGCCTTGGGACTCGATCCCGAATCGGGATCGACCTTCGTCACGGGTCTGTCGTTCGCCGCGATCGACGGGGGCCTTTCCTCGATCACCCTTACGAAGACGCCGGTCGGCGGAGACACGGGCGGTCCTGTCTCTCCGGTGCCGCTGCCGGCGTCCGCGTTGTTCCTGCTGGGCGGCCTGGGCATGATCGGAGCCGCCGGGCGCCGGCCCCTGGCCTGAGGGGGTTGGACAGGGAAGGCGGGCTGACCTAGGGTTGCAACCATGCGCCTGATCTCACCCGCCGCCTTCGTCCTGTGCCTGTCCGCGCCGACCTCTTACGCCGCGACGTCAGACGGCGCGTTTGCGGCGGACGGGATCGGAAGCCAGAGCTGCAGCGCGTTCCTGGAGGCCGCAAAGGGACAGGATCGGCAGGCGCTCGGCTATTACGCATCCTGGATCGAAGGGTTCATGACGGGCGTCAACGTGTTCAGGGATGACACGTTCGACATCACCCCGTGGCAGACCGCGCCGCTCCTGATGGGCAAGCTCGGGACCTATTGCGCGGCCAATCCCGATCTGGGCGTCGTGGTGGCGCTAGGCCGGCTCGTCGCGGTTCTCGAGCCGCATCGATTGACCGAGCCCAGCGAGACGGTCCAGGCGCGCACCGGCGGCCGTGCCGTGGCGGTGCCGGCCGCCGTCCTCGCTCGGGTCCGCGGCGCCATCGAGGCAGAGACGGGCGAGGCGTTGTCGACCCCGGAGGGATCCTTCGACGCGGACTTCGCCGCGGCGCTGCGATCCTACCAATCCGGACGCGGGCTGGAGGAAAGCGGCTTGCCGGACCAGCGCACCCTGAACGCCCTGTTTCCCTGACGCATCGAAGCCGCGCACATCGGAGCCGCAGCGGCGCCGATCCGCGCAGAGCCACTGTCCCCGGCTGCGCCGGTGTCCTATGGTGCGCGGCAAGCCGGCGCGATGTACGGCTTGCCAACCCGGCGCGGACCCGCCGCGCCCCAAAATGACGGAGCAAGACATGTCGAACAGTGTGAAGATCGTCCTCGGACTGGCCCTCGTGACCGTGGCTGCGGCCTGTTCTCGCGAAGAGCCGCCGATGACCTACAGCGAGCCCGCCGCACCCGCCCCGGTGCAGGCCGAGCCGACGTACAGCAAGTACTGAGATCGGTGGCCGGGCGGCTCGGCGCCGCCCGGCTTCTGCGCGCCCATGCTGAAACATCGCGGATTCCCCGGACGCCTGCCGGGGTCGGAATTCCAGTTCACCATCCGCCGTGCCAATCCGAAGGGCGCGACGCGGCTCGTCGCGCGCGAGCGGTTCCGGGACCGCCGCCCCGCGGACCGGCTGGCCGACGCAGCCTTCCTCGCCGCGCTCTGGCAACAATTCGGAGACGCGCCGTTCGAGCGTGGCAACCTCGACGCCGGACGGCTATCCTGGCTCTTCGGGCGCGAGGTTGTCGCCGCCGAGGATCCCTTCGACCCCGAAAGCTACGAGGCGCGTCTCCGCGTGGATGAGGGCAGGGCCCGCGCGGCCTTTCCTGACGTCTTCTCCTGAGCGGAAGAATTCCGCCGGCGGAATGCCGTCCCGTCGGCGAAATCGGGCCGGCGCGGCAGCCGACGTCGGCCGGCCATTGGCCAGATGCCGTCCGCGCCTATGTTCCCCCTCGGGCCGCGATTACGGCTCGGACTATAGAAGACGTACCCCGAATGGCCCGATCCGGCTTTCCCCGGCTGGATCGGAGTCCATCCCCTCCCTCCCGAGACGTTTCGTGTCCCTCAGACCCTAATCCGGCGCAATCCTCGTCCACAAGGATTGTGCCCGGTTTGTGCCGGTGGCATCACCCTGCGGACAAACTGGAGGGCTCAGATGACATCCGTTCCCATGAGGGCCTGTGCCGCGGCCGTTCTGGCATCCATCGTCTCGGCGTGCCAGCCGACTGACCGCGTGATTACGGTAGGCGGGGACGAGCCCTATTTGTCGGGCACGCCGCAATATGCGCCCGACGACCCTTGCAAGGGCGTCGTTCCGCAATTGTGCCCGCGCTGAGGAGGGCCGGATGTTCCAGAAAATCCTGATCGCGAACCGGGGAGAGATCGCCTGCCGGGTCATCAAGACGGCCCGCCGCATGGGGATCGCGACGGTGGCGGTGTACTCGGACGCGGACCGCAACGCGCTGCATGTCCGAATGGCCGACGAGGCCATCCATATCGGCCCCGCCCCCGCGAACCAGTCCTACATCGTCATCGAGAAGGTGATGCAGGCCATCCAAGACAGCGGTGCCGAGGCGGTGCATCCGGGATACGGCTTCCTGTCGGAGAACCCGAAATTCGCCGCCGCGCTGGAGGCCGCCGACGTTGCCTTCATCGGTCCGCCCCGGCGCGCCATCGAGGCCATGGGGGACAAGATCACCTCGAAGAAGCTGGCCGACGAGGCCGGGGTCTCGACGGTGCCCGGGCATATGGGCCTGATCGAGGACGCGGACGAGGCGGTCCGGATCGCCCAGGGCATCGGGTATCCGGTGATGATCAAGGCCAGCGCCGGCGGCGGCGGGAAGGGGATGCGGATCGCCTGGGACGAAGCCGAGGCGCGGGAAGGTTTCCAATCATCAAAGAACGAAGCGGCCAACTCCTTCGGCGACGACCGGATCTTCATCGAGAAGTTCGTGACCCAGCCGCGCCATATCGAGATCCAGGTGCTGGCCGACGGACACGGCAACTGCATCTATCTTGGCGAGCGGGAATGCTCGATCCAGCGGCGCAACCAGAAAGTCATCGAGGAGGCGCCTTCGCCGTTCCTCGACGCGGCGACCCGCAAGGCGATGGGCGAGCAGGCCGTCGCCCTGGCGCAAGCCGTCGGGTACACCTCGGCCGGTACGGTGGAGTTCATCGTCGACGGCGCGCGGAACTTCTACTTCCTCGAAATGAACACGCGGCTGCAGGTGGAGCATCCGGTCACCGAACTCATCACCGGGATCGACTTGGTCGAGCAGATGATCCGCGTGGCGGCCGGGGAGGAATTGTCACTCCGCCAGGAGGATGTGCGCCTTTCCGGCTGGGCCCTTGAAAGCCGGCTCTACGCCGAGGATCCGTATCGCGGCTTTCTTCCCTCGATCGGGCGCCTGACGCGGTACCGTCCGCCGCCCGAGCAGGCCGCCGGCCCGCTCGACGAAAGCGGCAAGTGGCTGCCGCTGGTCGGGGGGGCGGACGCCCCCCGGGGTGACACGGCGGTCCGCAATGATACCGGCGTCTTCGAGGGCGGCGAGATCTCGATGTATTACGATCCGATGATCGCCAAGCTTTGCACCTGGGGGAAGGACCGAGACACCGCGCTCGAAGCGATGCGGCTGGCGCTCGATCGCTTCGAGGTGGAGGGGATCGGACACAACCTTCCGTTCCTGTCGGCCGTGATGGACCATCCGACCTTCGCCGCCGGGGAGATGACGACGGCCTTCATCGGCGAGGAATATCCCGACGGGTTCGCGGGAGTGGATCTGCCCGACGAACGGCTGGACCGCGTGGCCGCGGCGGCCGCGGCGATGAACCGCGTGGTCGAGATCCGGCGCACGCGGATCTCGGGGCGGATGGACAACCACGAGCGCAAGGTCGGCGACGATTGGGTGGTGATCGCGCAGGGCCGCGAGATGCCCGTCACCATCGACGCGGATCGGGAGGGCGCAACCGTCCGGTTCCCCGACGGGCGGGCGATGCGCGTGACCTCGGATTGGCGCCCCGGAGAACCGTTGGCGCGCCTGGAGGTGGACGGAGAGCCGCTGGTCCTGAAGGTCGGCCGGTTGACCGGCGGGTTCCGCCTGCGCACCCGCGGGGCGGACCTGGTGGTGAAGGTCTATTCGCCCCGCCAGGCCGAACTGGTGCGGCACATGCCCGAGAAGGAGGCGGCCGACACGTCGCGCATGCTGCTTTGCCCGATGCCCGGATTGATGGTGAAGCTGCATGTCGAGGCCGGCACCGAGGTGCAGGAGGGTCAGGCGCTCTGCACCATAGAGGCCATGAAGATGGAGAATATCCTGCGCGCCGAACGGCGCGCCACCGTCTCGGTCATCAACGCGGGCGAGGGCGACAGCCTGGCGGTGGACGAGGTGATCATGGAATTCGAGTGATCGCGGTGCGATGACCGAGGTGATCGATCCTCGTATCTGGCAGGCCGTCATCGCCGGCCTGTTCGTTGCGATGGGCTGGGTGGTGAACGGATGGCAATCGCGGCGCCATCAGGATCGCCTTAGGCGAGAACGCGTGAACGATGTCCAGCGCGCGCTCTATGCCGAGATCCGCGCCTATGTTGCGGTTCTGGAGCGGGATGGCTTCGCCGAGGGATCGGCGCCGGCCTATGCGCGGGAAATGGCGGCGCGGATCCGGGCTGAGGCGGACTTCTTCCCCCTCATCCCGCATGAGCGGAACCGTACCATCTTCTCGGCCGTGGTGGGCGACATCCATGTCCTGCCGCGGGCGGTGGTCGATCCGGTCGCCGTCTACTATTCGCAACTGGTCGCGATCGAGACGATGATCCGCGATCTGCGCAGCCTCGACAAGGACCGGATCGGAGCGGAGCGGGCGGCACGCGTCTATGAGGATTACGTCGCCATGAAGACAGAGGCGCTGGTCCTGGGACGCGACGCGATGTTGATGATGGGCGGGTTCCTGTCCGGGGGGGCGGAACGGGTGCGCCAGATTGAAACGGCGCTGGCGGAACGGGATGCAAGCAGCCTTCGGCGGCGTGCGCCGGAATTGAGGCGCGAGATCGCCGAGATGACGACGCGGGTCAGTAACCCGGGCGGGGACCCGTCCGGCCGGTAATGGGTCGCGGCGTATATGTGTCACGCTCTGGCATGATCGCGTCCTCCTTCATGCATTCAATATATGTGGAAGGCGGTCACGGTACAACGGATCAACTGCCCTCGCGAATTTCCCTCTGCCGGATCGGCATCTTGTCGATGGATCGAGACAATTCGCGCATGTGCCAGGGAAACGGTTTCCTGAGCTCCACCGCTCCGTCCTTGCCCAGCAATGTCAGCTGGAAGCCACGCGGGCGCAGGCGCTGGCGGATCTCGGACATCGCGGCGGGGTCGGTATCGGTCACGATCACCACGTCGCGGCGCACCAGCTGGCCGATATCGTCCGCGATATATCCCATCTGTTCCTGGAACGCGGGCATCTGGGGCGCCTCGGCGAAGACGATGACCGGGCGGGCGATCCAGCGGAAGGCGTCGAGGTCGATCTCGTCGGCCTCGAAGATCGTGGTCGGATCGTCCCGCCACCTCTGCACGGCGTCCGGTTCTTGCGCTAACACCGGGACAAGGCCGCCGAGTATGATTAGGAACGCGGAGAGGGAAAGGATGCGGGTCGCCGTCATACCCCTGATATAGTCAGTATCCTGCGCGGCATACAGCCTGTCCTCGGCACGCGTTGTCGCGGCCTGGATCACGAGAAGAGGAGAGCGCCAGATGAGCGAGTGGAAATCGCGGGCCGAGAAGGAACTGAAAGGCCGCTCCCCGGAGGATCTGACCTGGGAAACGGCCGAGGGGATCCGCATCGCGCCGGTCCATTCGGCCGAGGATATCGAGGGACTGGCCCATATGGGCGCCATGCCCGGCCTGCCGCCCTTCACCCGCGGGCCCAAGGCGACGATGTATGCCGGCCGGCCCTGGACGATCCGGCAATACGCCGGTTTCTCCACCGCCGAGGAATCCAACAAGTTCTACCGCCAGGCGCTCGACGCGGGCCAGCAGGGCGTCTCGGTCGCCTTCGACCTCGCCACCCACCGCGGCTACGACAGCGATCACGAGCGGGTGGAGGGCGACGTGGGCAAGGCCGGCGTCGCCATCGATTCGGTCGAGGACATGAAGATCCTGTTCGACGGTATCCCGCTTCAGGACGTGTCGGTGTCGATGACCATGAACGGCGCGGTGATCCCGATCCTCGCATCCTTCATCGTCGCCGGCGAGGAGCAGGGGGTGGAGCGCAAGCAGCTCTCCGGGACCATCCAGAACGACATCCTCAAGGAGTTCATGGTCCGAAATACGTATATCTATCCGCCCGAGCCTTCGATGCGGATCGTGGCCGACATCATCGACTACACCGCCCGCGAGATGCCGCGTTTCAACTCCATCTCGATTTCCGGCTACCACATGCAGGAGGCCGGCGCGAACCTCGTCCAGGAACTGGCCTTCACCCTCGCCGACGGCAAGGAATACGTGAAGACGGCGGTGGCCCGCGGCATGGACGTGGACCGCTTTGCCGGCCGGCTGTCCTTCTTCTTCGCCATCGGCATGAACTTCTTCATGGAGGCGGCGAAGCTGCGCGCCGCCCGGTTCCTCTGGCACGAGATCATGGAGGAGATGGGCGCGAAGGACGAACGCTCCAAGATGCTGCGCACCCATTGTCAGACGAGCGGCGTCTCCCTTGCCGAACAGGACCCTTACAACAACGTGGTCCGTACCGCCTATGAGGCGATGAGCGCGGTCCTGGGCGGCACCCAATCGCTGCACACGAATTCCTTCGACGAGGCGATCGCGCTGCCCACCGATTTCTCCGCCCGGATCGCCCGCAACACCCAGTTGATCCTACAGAACGAGACCGGCGTGACGAACGTGGTCGATCCGCTCGCGGGGTCCTACTACGTCGAACGGCTGACGGCCGACCTGATCGCAAAGGCGCGGGAGCTCATGGCCGAGGTGGACGAGCTGGGCGGCATGACGAAGGCCGTCGAGAGCGGCATGCCCAAGCTGCGGATCGAGGAGGCGGCGGCAGCCAAGCAGGCCCGTATCGACCGCGGCGAGGAGGTCATCGTCGGTGTGAACCGCTTCCGCCTCGAAAAGGAAGAGGACCTCGACATCCGGGTCGTAGACAATGCCGGTGTCCGTACCCGCCAGGTGGAGAAGCTGAAGACGCTGCGGCAGGACCGAGACCAGACCGCCTGCGACGCGGCGCTGGACGCCCTGGCCGAGGGCGCCCGGGGCGACGGCAACCTTCTGGACCTGGCGGTGACGGCCGCCCGGGCCCGAGCGACCGTGGGTGAGATCTCGATGGCGCTGGAGCAGGTCTTCGGCCGCCATCGGGCGGAGGTCAGGACGCTTTCGGGCGTTTACGGTGCTGCCTACGAGGGCGACGAGGGCTACGCGAAGATCCAGAAGGACGTGGAGGAGTTCGCCGCCGAAGAGGGGCGCCGCCCCCGGATGCTGGTCGTGAAGATGGGCCAGGACGGCCATGACCGGGGGGCGAAGGTGATCGCCACCGCCTTCGCCGATATCGGTTTCGACGTGGATGTAGGCCCGCTCTTCCAGACCCCGGAGGAGGCGGCGCAGGACGCGGTCGACAACGACGTGCACGTCGTCGGCATCTCGTCCCAGGCGGCGGGTCACATGACCAACGCACCGAAGCTGATCCAGGCGCTGAGGGATCGCGGCGCGGGCGACATCCTTGTCGTCTGCGGTGGCGTGATTCCCAGCCGGGACCACGCGGTGCTGCAAGAGGCCGGCGTCGCCGCGGTCTTCGGGCCCGGAACGAACATCCCCAAGGCCGCGGCGCGCGTCCTCGACCTGATCCGCGCCGCGCGGGCGGAGGTCGCGGCGTGATGCGGATCGATCATCTGGTCGTCACGGCCTCGGATCTGGAGGCGGGCGCCGCCGCGATCCGCACACATCTCGGCGTCGATCCGGCGCCCGGGGGCGCGCACCCGACCATGGGGACGCATAACCGCCTGCTGTCCCTCGGCGAGAGCTACTTGGAGGTGATCGCGGTCGATCCCGCGGCCGCGTCCCCGGGACGGCCGCGCTGGTTCGGCCTCGATCGGCCCCAAGATGTCCCGCGCCTGTCCTTCTGGGTGGCACGGCCCGCCGAGATGTCGCGTGCGCTGGCCGAGGCGCCCATGGGCATGGGCGATCCGGTGCAGATGTCGCGCGGGGATCTCTCTTGGCAACTGACGGTGCCGCCCTCGGGCGATCTGCCCTTCGACGGGGTAATACCGGCGCTGATCGCATGGGACGGCGAGATGGCGGCCCGGCATCTGCCCGATAGCGGCCTGACCCTCCAGCGGCTGCGGCTCAGCCATCCCCGAATGGGAGACATCCAGGCGGCCTGGCCGCGGCTGGCTGAGACGCCGGGCCTGGTTCTCGAAGTGGGGCCGCAGCCAGGGTTGCGGGCCGAGATCGCAACCCCCGGGGGGCTCAAAGTCCTGTCGGGCGCGATCGGCTGAGATCCGGCCCACCAGGGCCGAGGATGCCGCGGGGGCGGCGGCGATCTGGACGCCGATCATCCGCGAGACGTCTTTCCCTTCTGCCCGCGACCCGCGATCGGCTCAGGGGATCGAGGCTCTTATCAGGGCGCGCCGTTGGGGCATGGGATCGGCCGGGCGGTGTTGGGGGCTCGAGGACCATGCATTTCGCTTGGGCGGGCACCGCCGGATCCGCACGGTGGGCGGCGCCAATCCCGGCGGGCGGGCCTTCCATCTCGCCGGCGGCTGTGCCGCGGTGGCGGTGCCGGCGGAACTGGGACGGAAGGCGGGGCGATGGCTCGACCCGCATCTGCCGAGGAAGGTCCTTTGACGCTTTGCCGTAGGCGACGGCGCGGCTAGGTACGGCTCCATGTCCATCTGGTCCCGAATCGCCGACGCGTTGTCCGCCCTCCGGCACGGCGAAAGCCTCGCAGAGGTCTTCGACCGGTTGCGGACGCCGCCCGAGCAATCGGTGGGCTTCACGATCGCCGTCATTGCGCTCGGCGCCAAGATGGCGAAGGCCGACGGGCAGGTGACCCGCGACGAGGTCACGGCGTTTCGCGACGTGTTCCACATCCCCCCCGAGGACGAGGCCGCGGCAGGCCGGGTCTTCAATCTGGCCCGGCAGGACGTGGCGGGTTTCGAGGATTATGCCCGCCGCATCCGACGCATGTTCGGCGACGGGACCGACGCCCTGTCCGACCTGATGGAGGGCCTGTTCTACATCGCCGTGTCGGACGGCGCCTACCACCCCGACGAGGAGACGTTCCTTCGCCGGGTCCAGGAAATCTTCGGCGTGAGCGAGCCGGCCTTTCGCCGGATGCGCGCGCGGTTCGTGCCCGACGCCGATCCCGACCCCTACGAGATCCTCGGCGTTCCGCCCGACGCTCCCATGGGGGAGGTCCGGAAAGCATGGCGCGCCCTGGTCCGCGACAGTCATCCAGACCGGATGATCGCACGGGGCGTTCCGGCTGAGGCGGTGAAGATGGCCGAACGGCGGATGCAGGCGATCAACCGGGCCTGGGAGGAGATCTCGGCGCAAAGGTCGCGTCCCGGTGCGGATCATGCGTAAGGCGGCGACCCTCTGGCTGGTCCCGGCCCTCTGCGTTTCGCTGGCGTCGACCGGGCCGGCCACCGCCCAGCAAGAGGACGGCGCGGCCGATCTCGAGGAGGGCATGGACCTTCTGGCCGAGGGCGCGCGTCGGGTGCTGCGCGGCCTCATGGGAGAGGTGGAGCCGCGGATGCGCGCGCTGGCCGAAGCGCTGGAGGCCTGGGATTTCGACGATCTCGGGATCGATGATCTCGGCCGCTACGATCCGCCCGAGGTCCTGCCAAACGGCGACATCATCATCAGGCGAAAGCGGCCCGCCCCGGCCGAGGGTGAGATCGATCTGTGATCACCGCGACGCGGCGACGATCGGGCCGCCGCGGACGCGGCGGATATCGGACGTGGCGCCCAGAGCGTTGGCCAGCGCGGTGAAACGCGACACGGCGACCTCGCCCAGAAGGTCCAGGGCGGCGTCGCGGACCCGCAATTCCAGGTGCCGCTTCTTGGGAAACCAGCGCAACTCTCCGTGGCTGAGTGGTTCCTCGGCCGAGAACATCGCGCCGAAGCGCATCGCCCGGCCCAGAACCTCGGCTGTCGCGATCTCTGCCTGCGACAGGATCGAGATCATCTCCTCGAACCGGGTTCCCTCGCGCGCGCCCTTGTACCGGTGCAGAAGCGCCAGCCCCAGGAACACCCGTTCCGCGTGGGTCATGCCACCCAGATTGGCCCGCGTGGCGCTGTCGAAGCAGGCTTCGTGGCGGTAATCGGGATGCGCCCGCCAGTTCACGTCGTGCAGCAGGCAGGCCGCCCGCACGATCCGCTTCCGCGCCGCCGGAGCGGAGCGAAAGAGCGGCAGGAGGAAGTGGTAGAGCGCGCGTCCGAATCCCGGTTGCCGGGCGTCCTTCGCCTCGGCGAAGCGGCACGCCTCGATCAGCGGGTCGCGGTCGCGAAGCTGCTGCGGCATCTGCCCGAACAGAACCCCCTCGCGGATGCCGTAGGACGAGATCGCGATCTCCTTGGGTTTCAGCGCCTTCACCACTTCCCGCAGGACTTGGGAGGCAAGGGGGACGAGCGACATCCGGCTTTCACCGATGCCGGTCGCGGACCGCAGGTCGGGCACGGTGGATTTCTGGATGAACTTGACGGTCGCGCGCACATCCTTCGGCGTCATGCGGTACTCGTGCAGAACCTGGAGCGGGTAGGCCTGCCGCTCCATGTCGATCCGCGCGATGGCGCGCCACGACCCACCGACAAGGAAGAGCCGGTCGGGGCGGATGCCGACTTCGTCGCGCAAGCGCTGGACGGTGTCCTTGATCTCGGCGCGGATCGCCTTCTTGCCGCCCTTGATCCCCTGCAGCCGCAGGGGGCCGAGCGGCGAGGTCAACCGCTTGCCGATCCGGCCGCGGCCGACTTCGGCCAGCTCCATCGACGATCCCCCGATATCGCAGACCAGCCCCTCGGCGTCCGGCCAGCCGACCAGGACCCCCTGAGCGGAGAGGCGCGCTTCTTCGGGGCCGTCGATGATGCGGATCGCGATCCCCGTCGCCGCCTCCACCTCCGCGCGGAACGTCTCGCCGTCCTCGGCTTCGCGCATGGCGGCGGTGGCCACGGCGATCACCGGGGCCGCCCCCATCCCGTTGATGAGCTGGCGGAACCGCTTCATCGCGGCCATCGCCCGGACCTTGCCCTGCGGATTGAGGCGGCCGGTCTCGGCGAAACCGGCCCCGAGGCCCGCCATCACCTTCTCGTTGAAGAAATAGGCCGGCGAGCGCGCGGCACCGTCGAAGATCACCATCCGGATCGAGTTCGATCCGATATCGATCACGGCGACGCGGCTGAGCGCGCGAACAGACGGATCGTCGAAGATCGGCGGGCCGAACTGACCGTAATCCGCCTCGGTTTGGGTCGATTCGAGCACGAAATCCTTCCTGGCGGCAACGGAGGGACCATGCCGTGATGACGAAGGGCGGTCAACGCCGCCCCGCCGTCATCCGTGTCCGGTCAGTGCCCCCGCGCCGCCAGCCAGGCCAGCCATTCGGCGGGCCCGCCGTTGAAGGCGTTGAGGTCGACCTCGCCCTCAATGCCGGGAACGATCCCGGTGCCGCTGTACTGCCAGAACGTCCAGGAGGTGTCGGGATACGCGTCGCTCACGTGCCGCGCGGTGGAGCGGAGCCAGACTTCCTCCCCCAGGCGGTCGATCTCGTTCTCGCGCCAGAATTCGGTGGTCGTGTAGATCACGGGGCGCTGGCCGTAATGGCGCGCGATAACGTCGATGAAGGCGCGGGCCCGTGCGCGGACTTCCGCCGGCGGCAGCCGCCGCGTGCATGTGGGCGAGAAGGGGGTGTATTCCAGATCGAGCACCGGGGGCAGGGCGCCCGAACTGCGCGGGACGTGGCGGATGAACCATTCCGCCTGCTCGACGGGCGGGCCGCACCAGTAGAAGAAGTGGTAGGCGCCGCGCGCGACACCGGCGCGGCCGGCCGCGTCCCAGTTCTCGCGGAAGGCGGGGTCGAGCCGGTCGCCCCCCTCTGTGGCCTTGATGAACGCGAAGGACACGCCGGCGGCGCGCGCGCGGCTCCAGTCGACATCGCCCTGATAGCGGCTGAGGTCGATCCCGTGTACGGGATGGTGATGCGGGGCGCGGTCCGGCCAGTCCACCGGTTGGGTGTCGTCGAACCGCGGCGCGGCGGTGGTCACGGCGACGGGCTGCGGCCCGCCGCATGAGAGGAGCGCGAAGGCAAGCACGACGAGGAGCGGGCGGAACATGGGCAGACCTGGCCGGGTGTGTCCTTGCGCTCGTACCAGATCGCGCAGCTCGCGAACAGTGGTCAAAGATAACGCCGCACGGTTGCGGTGCGGGTTCAGAGTTCCTCCAGGCGATCGGTCGCGGGGGCCGGATTCCGTGTCAGCGCCGTGATCCGGGCATCGAGGTCGGCCCCGTAATCCAGCTCCAGAGCGGCGAGGGACGGCAGCAGCTGATCGACGGACCGGGCGGAAATGATCGGCGCGGTCACGCCGGGGCGGCGCATGGCCCATGCGACGGCAAGGGTGGCCGGGTCGATGCCCACCTCCCTGCCCAGCGTCGCAAGATCACCGGCCGTGGCGTGCATCCATTCGGGGCCATACCTCTGGGCGTAGATGTCCGAGGTGGTCAATCGCCCGACGCCGCCCCCACGGTACTTGCCGGTCAGCAGCCCTCCGCCCAGCGGCGAATACGGATACACGTCGATGCCCTGGTCACGCGCCATGGGCAGGATCTCCACCTCGACCTGGCGCTTGACGAGATTCAGCATGGGTTGCACAGCGTCGATCCGCGTTCCCGCCGCGTGGGCAAGGGCCTGCGCCTTCATCACCTGCCACGCCGCGAAGTTCGAGACGCCGATGAAGCGGATCCGGCCCTCCTGCTGGAGGTCGGTCAGCGCCCCGATGGTGGCCTCCAGCGGCACCTTTTGGTCGAAGCGGTGGAGATAGTAGAGATCGATCGTGTCGATGCCGAGCCGCCGGCGGCTTTCGTCGCAGCTCTGGCGGAGCGCCTCTGGAGAGTTTCCCCGCCTGTGATCGGCTTTCGTGGCCACGACGACGCGATCGCGGTCCGCGCGGAGGAGGGGGCCCAGGATCTCTTCGGAGCGGCCGCCCGCATAGACGTGGGCTGTGTCGAACATGGTGATCCCGTGTTCGCGGCACGCGAGATAGAGGTTCCGGCTCTCCTCGACGCTGGCATTTTCGCCGAATTGCATGGCGCCGAAGCTCAGGGCGGAGGGCGGGGCGCCGTCGGGCGAGGTCACGCGGGTCATGGTGCAGACGTGGCCCGGCCCGTCCCGACGACAAGGACGCCTCGCGCCGCGCCGTGCCGGAGGGCGGGCCCGGCATGGGCCCGCCCGGCGCTCAGTTGGGAATCTCGCCGGTCAGACCCTCGACGAAGAAGTCCATGCCGAGCAGCACCTCGTCGGTGGCGGTCTCACCCTCGGCCAGCCATTTGCTGCCGTCCTGCCGGTTGATCGGACCCGTGAAGGGATGCAGCTCGCCCGACGCGATGCGCTCCTTGATGTCGAGCGCCTCGGCCCGGACCTCCTCGGGGACGGCCTTGGTGATCTCGCCGATCCCGACCATGCCGTCGCCAATCCCCTGCCATACGGACTGGCTTTCCCACGTGCCGTCGATCTGCGCCTGGACCCGGTCGATATAGTAGGGCGCCCAATTGTCGATGATGGAACTGACGCGGGGTGATGGCGCGTATTCCGACATGTCCGAGGCCTGGCCGAAGGTGATCACGTCGCCCGCCTCGGCGGCGGCTGCCTGCGGGGCGGTGGAATCGGTATGCTGGAGGATCACGTCGGCCCCCTGTTCGATCAACGCCGTGGCCGCGTCGGCCTCCTTGGCCGGATCGACCCAGGTGAAGGCCCAGATCACGTTGAACTGCACGTCCGGGTTCACCTTCCGCGCCGCGAGGAATGCGGCGTTGATGCCCCGGATGACCTCCGGGATGGGGAAGGAGGCGATGTAGCCGACCTTGTTCGTCTTGGTCATCGAGCCGGCGATATGGCCCTGCACCGCGCGCCCCTCGTAGAAACGGGCGGAATAGTTCGAGACGTTCTGGGCCGTCTTGTAGCCGGTCGCGTGCTCGAAATTCACGTCCGGGAACTTTTCGGCCACATTCATGACAGGGTCCATGTAGCCGAACGACGTGGCGAAGATCAGGTCGGCACCCGACAGCGCCATCTGCGTCATCACCCGTTCGGCGTCAGCGCCTTCGGGAACGCTCTCCTGGTAGACGGTTTCAATCCGGTCGCCGAACTCCTCCTCCAGGGCGAGGCGGGCCTCGTTGTGCTCGAACGTCCACCCGCCGTCGCCGACCGGGCCGACATAGATGAAGCCGACCCTGACGGGGTTGTCCTGGGCGGGGGCGGCGGTTGCCAGTGCCGCGACGGCGGCGGCGCCGAGCAGAGATCTGCGCGTGATCATGGGGGTCTCCGATTGCGTTGTCCCGGACGCCTGCCTAACATTCCGGCACGGGCTTTGGTATGGTGTGACGGCTGCGGGAAAGTCGGTCGCGCATCAGTGCCTCGAATTTGGGCGGTCGAGCCTCAATCGCAGGACCAGCTTTCGGCACGCCTCCAGTCGCCCTCGCCGTCGAAGCGCGCCCGGGCGGGATGGGCGCAGACGGGCCGCGACCATTGCTCCTCTCCGTTCAGTGTCTTGGTGGTCGCCAGCCGGTCGGGCGCCAAGCCACGCTCCACCCAATCCTCGATTGCGGTCAGCGGGTCGAAGCCCGCCTGGTCGATCCCGGGCCCGGTACCCTGGATCCCGCAATGGTCCATTCCGGGGATCATGAACAGACGCGCGAAATCCGTTCCCGTCGTTTCCGCAAGCTGCTCCCAGTAATCGAGCGTCTTGCCCGGAAACACGATGGCGTCGGCCATGCCGTGGTACATCAGAAGCTTGCCGCCCGCTGTGCGAAAGGCAGAAAGGTCCGGATCGTCCGAATTGTAGATGCCGGCCATTGGCGCCATGCGCGCGGGATCGGCGTCGAAGTCGAAATCGGCGATCGACCATTCCGCCGGCGGATCGGTGGGAAAGGCCATGTAGCGCAGGAAGTTCGGGCCGAAGGCATTGGGCACCAGCGCACCGTCCCCCCCGGGCAGGCCGGTCAGCCAGAGCGGCCAGTAGGGTTCCGAGCCCAGCGGAACCGATGCCGGGTAAAGGACCTCGCCGGCGCTGTTCCGGGGGGGCGCGTACCAGTCGCGCAGGACCGCAATCTTTTCCGGCGGCAGGTCGAGCATGCTCGGGTCGAAGGCGCAGGATGCGGGGTCGGACAGCATCCCGTCCTCGACCCCGTCATCCGCGTCGCAGGCCGCGAGCACCGCGTCGGCCACGACCTTGGCGTCCTCGGGTTCGAGGATCGGGGCGCCATCGCCGTCCATATTCGACTGGGCGAGCCAAGCGAAATGGGTCCCGACAAGGCCGGGATAGTCGAGCGCGGGGGCTCCGGAAATGATGCCGTCGAAATCCTGAGGGCGACGCAGCGCCGCCATGTTGGCCATCCGGCCGCCCGTGGAGCAGCCCTGGAAATAGGAATAATCCGGGTCCGCGGCATAGAAGGCTCGGGTCAGGGACTTGGCCGCCGCTGTGGTCTCCTCGACCGCGCGGTAGCCCCAGTCGGCTTCCGCCACCGGATCGGCAGCGGCCCAGCGTGCGTCGGTCGCCCCCGTCCCCCAATGACCACCGTTCATTGTCGCGGCGGCGTATCCCCGCACGAGCGCATGGTTGATCGCGTTGAACCTGTCCGGCGAGTCGGCGGGGACCTGTCCGCAGAAGCCGCCGCAGCCGGCCATGTAGAACTTCGCGTTCCATTCGTCGGGCAGCCGCAGTTCGAACCGCGTCGCAGGCCAGATCGTGCCCTGGACCCTGCAATGGGCCGGCAGGCTGTCCGTCGCGGCGGCCGGCTGCGCAAGCGTCACGTCCGCGTTCGGCAGGGCGATATCGGCAAGGTCGGCGCAGGCGCTCCCGTCGCGGGCCAGGGCAGGCGCGGCGGACACCGCGCAGACGAGAGCGATGATCCAGGGCCTCATTCTGCCTCCTCCGGTTGATCGCGGCGATCCTCGGCCGGAAGGCCGTGCCGGGCAAGCCCTGTCGCTCCAAAACGCGAAACGGCCCGCCGCGCTGTTGCACGGCGGGCCGAAGAGCCGCTCGATCCGCCTAGTGGCTCAGCGGTCGAGCTTGTCGTCCAGCGTGGATTTCTCCTGGACCGAGGGCTGCTCGGTCCGCTGCTCGACGGCGGTTTCCATCTCGTCCATCTGGGCGGCGCCGATATCGTCGAAAAGCTCCTGGATCTCGAACTCCGCGGCGGCTTCCTCGTCGGCGGCGATCTCCTGGATCGACTTGCCCTGCTTCTGGAGCTCGGCCTCTTCCTGAGAGCGCGCCACGTTCAGCTCGATCACCACCTCCACCTCGGGGTGCAGCGTGACCGTGGCCTTGTGCAGCCCGAGATCCTTGATCGGAGAGACCAGGGCGACCTGCTTGCGGTCGATCTCGAACCCGTCCTCGGCCGCGGCCTCGGAGACGTCGCGGGTCGAGACGGAGCCGTAAAGCGCGCCGCCGTCGGAGGCCGCGCGGATGACGACGAATTGCTGACCCTCGAGCCGTTGCGCCAGGCCCTCGGCCTCGCGCTTCGTCTCTTCGTTGCGCGCCTCGAGGTCGGCCTTCTGCTGTTCGAAGGCATCGACATTCGCCTTCGACGCCCAGAGCGCTTTCTTCTGCGGCAACAGGTAGTTGCGGGCGTAGCCCTCCTTGACGGAGACGACCTCGCCCATGTTGCCGAGCTTCGCGACCCGCTCGAGCAAGATTACGTTCATGGCCATGGGTAAGTCCTCCTTACTTCACGGCGTAGGGGAGAAGGGCGAGGAACCGGGCACGCTTGATGGCGCGCGCGAGTTCTCGCTGCTTCTTGGAGGAAACCGCGGTGATGCGGCTGGGCACGATCTTGCCGCGCTCGGAGATGTAGCGCTGCAGCAGCTTGGTGTCCTTGTAGTCGATCTTCGGCGCATTGTCCCCCGAGAAGGGGCAGACCTTGCGACGGCGGAAAAACGGTTTGGCGGCCATCGTGGGTGCTCCTTCTTACCGGCGGCCGCGGCGATCGTCGCGATCGTCGCGTTTCTGCATCTGGATCGAGGGGCCTTCCTCGTGCGCGTCGACCTTGATCGTCATGACCCGCATCACGTCGTCATGGAGGCGCATCAGGCGCTCCATCTCCTCTACCGCGGGCGCGGGGGAATCGGTACGCAGGAAGGCGTAATGCCCCTTGCGGTTCTTGTTGATCTTGTAGGCCATCGTCTTGACGCCCCAGTACTCGCTGTCGACGAGCTTGCCGCCGTTGTCGGACAGCACCGAGCCGAAATGTTCGACGAGTCCCTCGGCCTGCGCGTTCGACAGGTCCTGTCGGGAGATGAAGACATGCTCATAAAGCGGCATGGTCGGTTCCTTGTCACGGGCGCATTTCATAGACCGGGAGACGATCCTTCCGCGCCCCGGTCACGAGAGCCTGCGCCGATCTCGGTCTGTTGCGGAAGTGCGCGGGCCTTACCGTCTCTGCCACGAGTATGCAAGCGTCGTCCGGTTCGTCGCGGGGGGTTCCGTCCGGGGCGGGAATCGACTTTACTCTCCGCAGTCTAGATTGTCCTGAGCCGCCTCGGCCGGGGTCCGGCCGCGGGTGAACAAGGGGACGGGGTGCATGATTCGGTCGGAACTGATCCAGAGGGTGGCGGACGACAATCCGCATCTCACCCAGCGCGACGTGGAACGCATCGTCGGCACGATCTTCGAGGAGATCATCCAGGCGATGGCGGATGGCGGGCGTGTCGAATTGCGCGGGTTCGGCGCCTTTTCGGTCAAGAAGCGGGACGCGCGGCAGGGGCGCAATCCCCGCACCGGCGAGTCGGTTGCGGTCGAGGAGAAGCACGTGCCATTCTTCAAGGCGGGCAAGCTGCTCAGGGACAGGCTGAACGGGAGTTGAACGCGGATGCGTTACGTCAAGGTTATCATACTGGCGATCCTCGCCGTGATCCTCGTGTCGGTCGCACTGGCGAATTCCGCGCCGATGACGCTCCGGCTCGTCCCCGAGGCGATGGCGGGCTTTCTGGGCCTGACCTGGACGGTCACGCTGCCGATGTTCGTGGTCATCCTGGGATCGGTCGCGATCGGCGTACTGATCGGATTCCTGTGGGAATTCGCGCGCGAATCCAAGCATCGCGCGGCTGCCCGCGAGGAGCGGCGCGAGCGCGAGGCCCTGGAGCGCCGCATGACCCAGTCGCGGGGCGGCGCACGGCGCACGGACGGGGGTGAGGACATCCTCGCCTTGCTCGACGACGGCTCGGCCCCTAAGAAGAAGGCATCGTGACAGGAACGCGGTTCAAGGTCTGCGGCCTCACGGACCCGGCCGACATCCCGGCCGCGATCCTCGCCGGGGCGTCGTATGTGGGATTCGTATTTTTCCCGAGATCGCCGCGGCACCTGGATCTGGCCTCCGCGGCGGCGATGACGGCTTCGGTGCCCCGCGGTCTGACCCGGGTCGCGCTTACCGTGAATGCCTCCGACGCCGAACTGGACGCGCTCCTGGAAGCAGTGCCGCTCGACATGCTGCAGCTTCACGGCACCGAGACGCCGCTCAGGGTGGCAGAGGTCCGGGATCGCTACGGGCTGCCGGTGATGAAGGCGGTCGGCGTGGGGGACGAGGCGGATCTGCCCGCGGTGTCTGCCTTGGCCGAGGTCGCCGACCAGCTCCTGATCGACGCCAAGCCGCCGGAGGGTGCGGCCCTTCCCGGCGGCAACGGCCTTGCCTTCGACTGGCGTCTGATCGCGGGGCGGCGCTGGACCTGCCCGTGGATGCTGGCCGGTGGCCTGACGCCCGGGAACGTCGTCGAAGCGGTGCGGGTGACCGGCGCGACGCAGGTCGATGTCTCGTCCGGGGTGGAAAGCGCGCCGGGCGTCAAGGACCCCGAACGGATCGCCGCCTTCGGCGCAGCCCTGTCGGGCTGATCGAACGTGTGACGCGCGCGTGGACCCCGGCGCTCAATTTGCCGGGTGAAACGGTCGATGTGGATTGACGCCGCAACCGTCGATCCCACGTGAGGCACATGGATACGCTGTCACGCCGAGAGAAGATGCGCCGCCGGCTCGATCGGCAGTTGGATGCGCTGGCCCATGGGGTTCCGTCGGCGGCGGGTCCCATCAGGTACCTGCGTCAGCGGCGGCTCGCCCTCCTGCGGATCCCTCTTGGTCTGCTTCTGGTGGCGGGGGGCATCCTGTCCTTCTTGCCGGTCCTGGGGGTCTGGATGCTGCCCCTCGGGCTGCTTTTGCTCGCCATCGACATGCCGATGCTGCGCCCGTTCATCACCTCGGCGATGATCCGGGTGCGGCGCCGCCTGACATCCTTCCGGCGGCGGCATCGCTGACGCTTGCCGAGGGCCGGCCGGGCAGGATAGGCAGCAGGGACCACGAGGGAGGCGCCCGATGCCCGACGATCTTCTGAACAGCTTCAAGACCGGCCCCGACGAGAAGGGCAGGTTCGGGAATTTCGGCGGCCGGTTCGTGTCCGAGACGCTGATGCCCCTGATCCTGCGGCTCGACGCGGAATACGAGCGGGCCAAGACCGACCCCGCCTTCTGGGACGAGATGCGCGACCTCTGGACCCATTACGTCGGTCGGCCTTCGCCGCTCTATCACGCGGCGCGGATGACCGAACGGCTGGGCGGCGCCAAGATCTATCTCAAGCGCGACGAGTTGAACCATACCGGCGCGCACAAGATCAACAACGTGCTGGGCCAGATCCTGCTGGCGCGCCGCATGGGCAAGGAGCGCATCATCGCCGAAACCGGCGCGGGGCAGCACGGGGTCGCGACCGCCACGGTCTGCGCCAAGTTCGGGCTGAAATGCGTGGTCTACATGGGCGCCCACGATGTCGAGCGGCAGCAGCCGAACGTGTTCCGGATGCGCCTTCTGGGGGCCGAGGTGGTGCCCGTCACCTCCGGCCGCGGCACGCTCAAGGATGCCATGAACGACGCGCTGCGCGACTGGGTGACGAATGTGCGCGATACGTTCTACTGCATCGGGACGGTGGCCGGCCCCCATCCCTATCCGGCCATGGTGCGCGACTTCCAGTCGATCATCGGCACCGAGGCCAAGGATCAGATGCAGGCCGCCGAGGGGCGGCTGCCCGACACCATCATCGCCGCGATCGGAGGCGGGTCGAATGCGATGGGCCTGTTCCACCCGTTTCTCGACGACCGGTCGGTCCGCATCATCGGGGTCGAGGCCGGCGGCAAGGGGGTGGACGAGACGATGCAGCACTGCGCCTCCCTGACCGGAGGGCGCCCCGGCGTCCTCCACGGCAACCGCACCTACCTGCTGCAGGATGACGACGGTCAGATCCTCGAAGGGTTCTCGATTTCCGCGGGCCTCGATTACCCCGGCATCGGTCCCGAGCACGCCTGGCTGCACGAGACGAAGCGCGCCGATTACGTGTCGATCACCGACCGCGAGGCGCTGGCGGCCTTCACCTTTTGCTGCGAGACCGAAGGTATCATTCCCGCGCTCGAGCCCTGCCACGCGCTGGCCCACGTGATGAAGATTGCGCCGGAACTGCCGGCCGATCACCTGATCTGCATGAACATGTGTGGACGGGGCGACAAGGATATCTTCACCGTGGCCAAGGCGCTCGGGGTGGACATCTCGAAGCCAGCCTGAGCCACCGCGCCGTAACTGCGCCCTTCGCCACATGGTGGAGGGGCGTGCCCCGACTTGATCCGGCCCCGACGGGCATCTTGGGGTTTATGTTGCGGGGTGGAATCCTGCGCCGTGCCCTTTGGCGCCGTCAGCCGTCCCGCCCATCCGCAGCGTGGCGTTCCAGAACCTCGATCGCGACGATGTCGAGGGCGCGCGCGTGCGTCGCGGACAAGATCACCGCCGGCGCGCATTCCTCCGATACCGCCTGGAGGAACCGGGACGCGCAGAGGCACCATCGATCCCCGGCCTTCAATCCCGGAAATCCGTATTCCGGGCGCGGCGTCGTCAGATCGTTGCCAAGATACCGGGACAGCGCGAGGAATTCGTCCGTCATGACGGCGCAGACCGTGTGGCTGCCGCGATCCTCGACACAGGTGTTGCAATGCCCGTCCCGGAAGAACCCGGTCCTCGGCGCGGTTGAACAACACTCCAGCGTTTCGCCCAGGACGTTGATCGGGTCGTCGATCTGCATGCCTTCCCTCCCGTGCTGGCCCGGAGGATAGGGCCGAATGCGTGCCTTCCAAGGGACAGGCGAGGGGCGAAACGAAACGGACCCCGGCCGAGCAGGCCGGGGTCCGAAAGTTCGAGCGCCGCATCCGATGCGTGCGATCAGGCGTCGGCCGCCTTCTTGCGGCGAGCCACCAGGCCGCCGAGGCCCAGCGCGCCGAGCAGCAGTCCGCCGGCAGCCGGGATCGGAACGGCCGCCGTGGTGAAGGACATGTCCACGTCGGCGTTCTGGCTGCCGCCGGCGTAATCATACGTGAACGAGAAGCTTTCGCCCGCGGCCAGGTCGAAGCCGTCGAGGAAGTCGAACGCGATGGCGGTCGACCCGCCCGGGTTGCGGATGATGTTGCCGTCGAAGGTCTCGCTCACGGAGCTGCCGTCGGCGCGGGTGTAGCCGAAGGTGATGTCCATCAGGTCGAGGCCGTTGTTGAAGCCGTTGCCGGTCAGCGAGAACGCGTCGAGGCGCAAACGCTCCGTTGCGGTGAAGTCGATCGACTCGCTGTCGCCACTGGCGCTCAGCTCGGTGTTCGTCAGCACGAAGTCACCGACGCTCAGCGAGGGGCTGCCTTCGCCGAAGATCGTGGTCGCGGCCGAGGCGGCGCCTGTCATGCCGAACAGCGCCACTGCGCCGGCCGCCATCATCGAGGAGGTCTTCAGAAATGCCATATGAGTCATTCTCCAATTCGGTACGCATGCTTTGCGTCTTCGAGGGGAACTATAGGCAAGGCCGGGGGTGGGGCAATGCTGCCGCAGCGAAAAAGCTAATTTTGGCTTAACGCAGTTGCGGATATTTTCAAGCGACTGAATTCATTGCCTGAAAATCCGGTCAAAATATTCGCATCTGCGAAACACACCGTCTTGCAGGGGGTGACCAAGGGTAAGCGTGTCATCCGAGACGCTTCATTCCCCGCGTCAGACCCTCCAGCGTCATGGGGACCATGCGCTCCGGCCCGAAGATGTCCTGGATCATCCCGGTCGACTGGGTGGTGGGCCAGTACCGCTCCGGCACGGGGTTGATCCACAGGTGGTCGGGCCACTGCTCCCGTGCCCGTTCCAGCCAGACCTGGCCCGCCTCGCGGTTCCAGTGTTCGTTGGCCCCGCCGGGCATGGCGATCTCGTAGGGGCTCATGGCGGCGTCGCCTACGAATATGCAGCGCCATTCCGGCCCGTAGGTCCGCAGCACCTCCACCGTCGGAACCTGCGCGGTCCAGCGGCGTCGGTTGTCTCGCCAAACACCCTCGTAAAGGCAGTTGTGGAAATAATACTGCTCCAGGTGGCGGAACTCCGATTTCGCGGCCGAGAACAGTTCCGAGACGACCTGCACGTGGTCGTCCATCGACCCGCCCACGTCGAGGAACAGCAGCACCCGCGCCGCATTGCGGCGTTCGGGCCGCGTCTTCACGTCGAGATAGCCGTTCGACGCGGTAGACCGGATCGTCGCGGGCAGATCCAGTTCCTCTCGCGCGCCATCCCGTGCCCAGCGGCGCAGGCGCTTCAAGGCCACCTTGATGTTGCGGGTGCCGATCTCGACCTCGTCGTCGAGGTTCCGGAACTCCCGCTTGTCCCACACCTTCACCGCGCGGCGGTGACGGCTTTCCGCCTGGCCGATCCGCACCCCTTCGGGGTTGTAGCCGTAGGCGCCGAAGGGCGAGGTCCCCGCGGTGCCGATCCACTTGCTGCCGCCCTGGTGGCGCCCTTCCTGCTCCTTCAGCCGTTCGCGCAACGTCTCCATCAGCTTGTCGAAGCCGCCGAGCGCCTCGATCTCGGCGCGTTCCTCGGGGCTGAGGTGCTTTTCGGCCATCTTGCGCAGCCAGTCTTCGGGCAGGTCCATCGCGTCCGTCACGGCGCCGGGGGGGATCGCCTCCAGACCCGAGAAGGCGGTGGCGAAGGCGCGGTCGAACCGGTCGATATGCCGCTCATCCTTCACCAGGGCGGCGCGGGCCAGGTAATAGAATCCGTCCACGTCGTAGGTCACCAGCCCGCTCCGAAGAACCCCCAGGAAGTCGAGGAACTCGCGCAGGGAGGTGGGAACGCGCTGGCGGCGAAGCTCTTCGAAGAAGGGCAGGAACATCAGGCGACCAAACGTTCGACCACGATGGTGAGGACAAGGCCCACCAGAGCGCCCCCGATCGCGCAGGCGGCGGCGTATTGCACCTTGTCGGCGCGCTTGCCCCCGTGACGCGCGGCAAGGCGGGCGCCAAACACGGCCCCGAGGATCACACAGGCGATGACGATCACGATCCGGCTTCCCTTCGTTGCGGGGTGATCGCAGCGATTTCGGCGGCGCGGCGGCGGATCTCGGTCGCGTCGCCGTATCCGTAGCGCGCCCATCCGAGTGCCTCGGTCCGGAGCTGCTGCGATTCCCCTTCGCGCCCCATATCGCGCAACGCCTCCGATTTTACCATGAGGAGGGTGGACAGGAGGGCGGCGTTCTGCGCCGCGATCACCGCATCCGTGTTCGCGTCGACGATCTCCACGGCGGCGGCGGGCTCGCCAGAGGCGAGCGCGAAGGCGGCGATCTGCATGGCGATGTGGGCACCGTGGATGCGCGTCGCCGGATCGCGGCCATAGATCCCGGCGGCGCGCAGGAAGGCTCCGAACGCGAGGTCGGGCGCATCGCCGAGCGAAAGCCGGCCCAACGCATAGAGGGAGAAGGCGAGGCGGACATCCTCCCACCGTTCCGCACCGGCGATCGCCACGGCATCCATCGCCGCGACCTGGCGGCGCGCCGACGGCACGTCGGGGCCGAACGCCGTCTCGATCGCCTCGATCCAGATCCGGGGCGTCGGACCGGCAGGGACCGGGCGCGGCCCTTTGCCCGCGGGGTTCAGCCGGGCAAGGATGCGGGGCAGGCGGCGCGCCACCTCGGCCCGCGTCATCCCCGATCGCAGGTCTCCGGAATAGGTGGCCCGCAGGATCAGCATGTCGAACCCGGTCAGGACGGTGTGGAAATTGTCGTCATTGAAGACGCTGTCGGGCAGTCGATACAGGTCGTTGAGCGGCCCGAGGGCCTGGGCGAGCTCCTCGTGGAGGCAATCGCGGACCTCTTGCGGGGCCACGTCCCCGGGGATGAAGATCGCCAGCCGCTCGCGGATCTCCAGGGTCGACCAGTCTATGGCGGGCCCGCGGCGGTTGCGCAGGAAATCCGCCCAATCGGCGATGCGCGGCACGACGAAGCAGGCCGCGGCGGGCACGGCCCGCCGCATCTGGGCCCTCGGCACGATCTCTACGGTGACGTTGGCCGCCTGGTCGGCGGGAACGCGCGTAATGTCGATCCGCGCCTCTCCGCGTAGCCGGTCGAGGAGGCGGGACAGGTCGGCGTCGAGGCTTTGCGGGGCGGGGCCCGCGACGCGGAGTGTCACGGGACCCTCGAAGCGGGTGAACCGCTCCAGCTCGCGCCCGCTTTCCAGTCGAAACGACAGATCGAGGAAATCCCGGGTGATATCGGCATTGGCCCGCCCGGGTGGCGAGGCCTCCACGGTCGCGAAGGTTCGCATCGGTGGCAGGGGGGGCTGGTCCCGTGCGTCCCGCATGGCCACTTCCGGCCCCGCGCAAGAGGCGAGGGCCGCGATCGCGATCGGCATGAGGGCACGGAACGTCATCGCCACCATCCTTTCGGAACCGGGCGCGGAAGCCAACCGTCCCGTCGGCGCGGATGGCGGTTCACGCGGGCCCGGCCACGAGCGGCCGTCCGATGTGGGGGCAGGACGGCTTGCGATTTCCCGGCCGTCACACTAGAACCGCGCAAATCCCGCGAGGCCCGGAGCGGGCGGCGCGCATCCCACTTTTGCTGATGAGGACATGATGCAGGTCAACGAGACCGTGAACGAGGGCTTGAAGCGCGGCTATCAGATCACCGTCACGGCCGACGAACTCGACCAGAAGGTGGACGAGAAGCTGGCCGAGGCTCAGCCCGACGTGGAGATGAAGGGCTTTCGCAAGGGCAAGGTCCCGCTGGCGCTTCTGAAGAAGCAATTCGGCGACCGGCTGTTCGGCGAGGCGATGCAGGAAGCCGTCGACGGCGCCATGTCGAAGCATTTCGAGGAGACGGGCGACCGTCCCGCGGCGCAACCAGACGTCAAGATGACGAACGAGGCGTGGAAGAAGGGCGATGATGTCGAGGTCGAAATGACCTACGAGAAATTGCCCGAGATCCCCGATTTCGACGCCTCCGGAATCGAGATCGAGCGGCTCAAGGTCGTGCCCGACGAATCCGCCGTGGACGAGGCCCTGGAATCGCTGGCCAAGAACGCGCAGGCCTTCGAGGCGAAGGACGGGGCGGCCGAAGAGGGCGACCAGGTCGTGATCGACTTCGAAGGGTCGGTCGACGGCGAGGTGTTCGAGGGCGGCACGGCGACCGATTATCCGCTGGTGCTGGGCTCGGGCAGCTTCATCCCCGGCTTCGAGGAGCAGCTGACGGGCGTCACGGCCGGCGACGAGAAAGAGGTCACGGTTTCCTTCCCCGCAGAATACCAGGCCCAGCATCTGGCCGGCAAGGACGCGGTCTTCGCCACCAAGGTAAAGGAAGTGAAGGCGCCGAAGCCCGCCGAGGTCGACGACGAGCTGGCCAAGCAATACGGCGCCGAGGATCTCGACGCGCTGAAGGGCCAGATCCGTGAGCGGCTGGAGGCCGAGTACAGCCAGGCCGGGCGTCAGGTCATGAAGCGCAAGCTCCTCGACATCCTCGACGAGAAGGTCAGCTTCGAGCTGCCCCCCTCGCTGGTCCAGGCCGAGGCGGACCAGATTGCCCATCAACTCTGGCACGAGGAGAATCCCGACCACCAGGGCCACGATCACGACAAGATCGAACCCAGCGACGAGCACATGAAGCTTGCCGAGCGGCGCGTGCGCCTGGGGCTGCTGCTGGCCGAACTTGGTCGGCAGAACGAGATCGAGGTCACGGATGCCGAGATGACCCAGGCGGTCATGAACCAGGCCCGGCAATATCCCGGCCAGGAACGGCAATTTTTTGAATTCGTGCAGCAGAATCCGCAGATGCGCCAGCAGCTTCAGGCGCCGATCTTCGAGGACAAGGTCGTCGACTACATCTTCGAGCGTGCCCAGGTGCAGGAACGCGAGGTGACGAAGGACGAGCTGCAGAAGGAAGTCGAGGCGCTGGAAGGCGAGGGCGAAACCGACGCCTGATCCCCGGAGGTCGCGACCCGGCCGAGGCCGGGGGCAAGGGGCGGGGCCGCGCGGGAGGACGCGGCCCCGCCCTTTGCATGTCCGCGTCTCCCGCTGCCGATCATCCCGATATGACGGCCCCGCCGGGGGGCGGAACGGGTGGCCGGGGCGCGCGCGCCGGTGCGGAATGCGCGCCCCGACCGTCCGGTCAGAAGTTGTAGATGAACGAGGTCTGGATCCGATCAACCTCGTATTCCTCTCCGCCGAACGTTTCCCGGGTTCCGTGGAAATATTCGATGCCGACCGTCGTGTTCTCGACGATCTCGTAGAGCGCGTCGAGGTGGATGGATGTCAGCGTTTCGGTATCGTCGCTGGGCCCGATCTCGTCATTGTTGCGCCAGCCATAGATCGCCTTGAAGGTCCATTTTTCACCGACTTCCTGGGTCAAGCCGGCATAGGCGCCCTGGGACTTGATCGTGTCGCCCTCGGAATTGATCGGATCGCCGAGGAAGACGAGGTAATTGGCGATCCCGTCGCCGAAGAGGTAGCCGGCCTGGATGCTTCCGCCGTCCCACAGATCCGCCGAGCCGTCGATCGCGATGCCGTAGAAATCCTCTTCGTACTCGGCGAAGATCGCCGCACCCGCCTCGTCGATGCGGCCCGTGTCGAAGCTCGACTGGACCTCGCCGACGATGCCGGCGGCGCGCAGCCGCAGGCTGTCGGTGTCGTAGGTTCCCGCGGCCACGAAGACAGGGGTATCGCTGTCGCCGTTGTTCTTCTCCACCGCGATCTCGGCCTGGAAGTCGCCGAATTCGTGCGTGTACCGGATCTGCTCGGTGCGGGCGAAGCCGATCCCGGCCACCCCCTGGAAATCGAGCGTGATGGGATAGACGGTGAAGGGGGGGAAGGTGCTCCAGCTCTTGCCGATACGGAAGCCGGCAAGCTCGGCATAGACGTTGCGGGCCCTGATCTCATAGGAATTGTCGGTGCCGAAGGCCCCCGACGCGCCATAGAAGTCAATCTCGACCTCGGTCTTCAGGTCGCCGAGGGCCGTGGGCGTCGTGGTGCGGAAGCCCAGCCGCGTCTCCTGGGCCGTGGCGTTGAAGAACTCCCCCTGGTCATCGTCGGTCACGCCTATGAGCGGAAAGGTGGTATTACCCAGCTCGGCACCGAAATCGTAGATGAAGTCGACCTGGATGAAGCCGTAGAACTCGATCGACGAGGCTTGGCCGGAGCCGAAGGTCAGGTCCGGTCCGGCGCCTTGATCGTCCGCTTCGAGTTCCGCGACACGCGCTTCCAGAGCGGCGATACGCGATGCGGCGTCTGAGCCCTGCGCGAAGGCCGGTGCCGCGGTCGACACGATGGCGGCGCCCGCCAGAAGGCGTGCGAAATGTCTTGTCATGAAGGTCCCCGTGGTTTGCAGGCGGGGAACTGCGTCCCCGCGTCCAGCGTACGGGCCCCGTTCCGTCACACGAAGCGAAGGGCCGGGAATTAACGGTTTTGTTGCAAATCTGCGTCCATTGCCCCCGCGCCCGGCTCTTGCGTCACATCATGTGCGTATAGCCAGTCGAAGCGGCGCGGCAGGACGCCCGGCGCCACCCGGCCCACTGCGCGCAGCCCCGCATGGGCCACGTGGCGGACCGGTCCGCGCAGATGGTAGGATCGCGCATTCGCCGCCGCGGCCCCGATGGCGCGCACCACGCGCGGGCGCCGCGCAGCCTGCCAGGCGGGCAGGTCGCCCGCGTCGAGGGCGGCGGCCAGCGTCCACGCATCTTCGAGCGCCAGGTTCGCGCCCTGGGCGAGGAAGGGCAGGGTGGGATGTGCCGCATCGCCCAGAAGCGCGATCTTCCGGCCGTGCCAGCGGTCGGCTACCGGATGGAGGAAGAGGCCCCAGATATGGACGTGATCGGCCGCGGCCAGGTGATCGCGCGCCGCCGCGAAGCCCGCGAAGGCCGCGCGGAAGGCGTCCGGGTTCCCGGGGATGTGCCAGCCCTCGGCGGTCCACGCGGCCCGTTCCTCCACCCCGACCATGTTCACCCGATCCCCTGCCAGCGGGTAGCGGACGAGGTGCCGGCCCGGCCCCATGTCGACCCGGGCCTCGGGCGCGAGCCCGCCCGGAACGATGGTGCGCCACGCGACCTGGCCGGTGAAGGTCGCGGCGGCGGGCCCGTTCAGCACCGGCCGGACCCGGGAGCGGATCCCGTCGGCCCCCACGACGAAATCCGTGTCCATCTCTCCGTTCGCGAGGGTGATCTGCGCCCGCGCGCCGTCTTCCACGCCAAGGACGCGGCTGCCGAGCGAAATGCGGACATCCCGCGCGCGCGCGGCCTCGGCAAGGATGGCGACGAGGTCGGCGCGATGGAGAAGACGGAAGGGCGCCCCGCCCAGATCCATGCGGACCACCTCCCGCCCGCGCGCACCGTCTGCCAGGACTACGGTCCGCGTGGCGATCCCGGCCGCGTCGATCGCGGGGCCGAGCCCCAGCGCGGCAAGGACGCGATAGCCGTTCGGGCTGATCTGAAGGCCCGCGCCGGCCTCGGTCAGGGCGGGGGCCTGCTCGATCACGTGGACGCGCGCTCCCCGCGCCGCCAGCGCCAGCGCGGAGGCAAGCCCGCCGATCCCCGCACCGATGATGGTCACGTCACGCATGGCCGTCCCCTTGCGGGGCCCCAAGCGGCCCGGCGTGGATCAATCTTCGCGGTGCACCTTCTCGCGGCGCTCGTGGCGCTCCTGCGCCTCGAGGCTCAGGGTCGCGATCGGCCGGGCGTCGAGCCGCTTGAGCGAGATCGGCTCACCGGTGACCTCGCAATAGCCGTACTCGCCATTCTCGATGCGCCGCAGGGCGGCGTCGATCTTTGCCACGAGCTTGCGCTGCCGGTCCCGGGTGCGCAGCTCGATGGCGCGATCGGTTTCCTCGCTGGCGCGGTCGGCCACGTCGGGAATGTTGCGGGTCCCATCCTGCAGCCCGGTGATGGTGGAGCGGCTCTCGTCCAGAAGGTCGCCGCGCCAATCCTGCAGCTTGCGACGAAAATATTCGAGCTGGCGACCGTTCATGAACGGTTCGTCTTCGGCGGGCCGGTAATCGTCCGGCAGGAACATCTCGACCTTCATAATACCTTGCACTCCCCTGTGGTGCGGGCGTGCTTCCCGCACGATCCTCATTATTCCACTGGCCGCGCAATAGCTCAGCGCCCCAGACTTGTCACGTCTCATCTGGTGCGCCTTGTGGTGGTGCAGCGCGCTCCATATGGTCGCGCCCGACGCCCCCGAGACCCGCGGAGAAACCCATGAAGTTCGCCTCCACCGACCGCTACGTCGCCACCCGGGACCTCGAGGTCGCGGTCAATGCCGCCATCGCGTTGGAGCGTCCGCTCCTGGTGAAGGGCGAACCGGGGACGGGCAAGACCGAGCTCGCCCGCCAGGTCAGCGACAGCCTCGGCCTGCGGATGATCGAGTGGCACGTGAAATCGACCACGCGGGCGCAGCAGGGACTTTATGAATACGACGCCGTGAGCCGCCTGCGCGACAGTCAGCTTGGCGACGAGCGCGTGCACGACGTGGCCAATTACATCCGCAAGGGCAAGCTGTGGGAGGCGTTCGACGCCGGCGAGCGGGTGGTGCTGCTGATCGACGAGATCGACAAGGCCGACATCGAGTTCCCGAACGACCTTCTGCAGGAACTCGACCGGATGGAGTTCCACGTCTACGAGACAGGCGAGACGGTGCGCGCCCGCCAGCGCCCCATCGTGGTGATCACCTCGAACAACGAGAAGGAACTGCCCGACGCGTTCCTGCGCCGGTGCTTCTTCCACTTCATCCGGTTCCCGGACATGGAGACGTTGAAGCGTATCGTCGCGGTGCATCATCCCGGCATCAAGGAGCAGCTTCTTACCGCCGCGCTGACGCAGTTCTACGAGATCCGCGAGCAGCCGGGGTTGAAGAAGAAGCCGTCGACCTCTGAGGTGATCGACTGGCTGAAGCTGCTCTTGGCCGAGGACCTGAGCGCCGCCGACCTCGCCCGGGAGGGCGCCGACGCGCTGCCGAAGCTGCACGGCGCGCTCCTGAAGAACGAGCAGGACGTGCATCTCTTCGAGCGGCTGGCCTTCATGGCCCGCCGGCAGGGCCGATGAGCGCGATCCGGGCGGTGGCGCCCGGCGACCGCGCGGCATGGGAGCGGCTCTGGCGCGGATATCTCGACTTCTACGGCACGGTGCTGCCCGAGGAGGTGTTCGACGCGCAATGGTCCCGCCTGATGGCGTCCGATACGGTCCGCGGCCTCGTGGCGGTGCGGGACGCGCGGCTGGCCGGCCTCGCGCACCTGGTCCTGCATGTCCATGGCTGGAAGACGACCCCGGTCTGCTATCTCCAGGATCTCTACGTCGATCCCGAAGCGCGCGGGGAGGGGCTGGGGCGCCAGTTGCTGGAGGCGGTCTACGGCGCCGCCGACGCGGCCGGGGCGCCCGATGTCTACTGGCTGACGCAAAGCGGCAACGTTACCGCCCGGCGGCTCTACGACCGGGCCGGACGGCTGACGGATTTCATCAAGTACCAGCGGCGCTGACCGATCAACCCCGCTCCTCGCCGACGAGGTCGCGCATCTCGTCGAGGGGCAGGTATCCGCGCACCAGTTGATCGCCGATCACGAAGGACGGCGTGCCCTGGATGCCGAGGGCCGAGCCCAGGCGATGCGCGTCGCCGATCCGCTGGGTGACCTCCGGGGCCGCCATCTCGTCGGAGATCGCCTCCCAGTCGAGGTCCTGCGCCTCGGCGAGCGCCTGCAGGCTCGTCTCGGTCACGTCGCCGCGCTCCGTCATCAGCGCATCGTGGACGGCCGCATAGGCCGCGTCGCCGGCGACGCGCTGGGTCGCGATGGCAAACCGGCTGGCCAGGAGCGATTGCTCGCCCAGGATCGGGAATTCCTTGACGACGAACCGGATGTTGCCATCGCTTTCCACCAGTTCGGCCACTTCGGGAAAGGCGCGCCGGCAATAGCCGCAGCGGTAATCCATGAATTCGACCACGGTGATGTCGCCGTCGGGGTTGCCGCCGACCCAGGACGCATCGTCACCGAAGAGCGCGTCGGCATTCTCGGCGATCAGGTCGGCATCGGCGGCGACCTGCGCCTCGGCCTCCCGGCTTTCCAGTACCTGGATCGCCTCCATCAGCACGTCGGGGTGGTCCAGAAGGTAGGCGCGCACCTCGTCGCGAAAGGCCTGCCGCTCGGCATCCGACATCGCGCCGATATCGAAGGCCAGGGCCGGCGCGGCGGCGAAGGTCAGGGCGAGGGCGAGGGGCTTCAGCATGGGCGGCTCCTGTGGGGGATCGGCGCGACCCTGCGGCAGCGTGGCCCGCTCCGCAAGGCCGTTGGCCGGAACGTGATTGACGCTCCGCAAGCGGCGGGGCAGTCGGGGCACGGGGAACACAGGGAGCCGGGACATGCGGACATCGTCGCGCGGGCAGGTCGATCCGTTCATCGTCATGGACGTGATGGAACGCGCCCGGGCCGCAGAGGCGGCAGGACGCCACATCGTCCACATGGAGGTGGGGCAGCCCGCCACCCCCGCGCCCGCGGGCGCCCGCGCGGCGTTGGCGGCCGCGATGGCGTCCGAGCCGCTGGGCTACACCGTGGCGCTCGGCCTGCCCGACCTGCGGGCGCGCATCGCACGGCATTACCGCGATTGGCACGGGGTCGACCTCGACCCCGCGCGGGTGGTGGTGACGGCCGGGGCCTCGGCGGGGTTCGTGCTGGCCTTCACCGCGCTCTTCGAGGCGGGACAGAAGGTCGGCCTAGGCCTGCCGGGATACCCGTCCTACCGCCACATCCTGAAGGCCCTTAGCCTGGAGGCGGCGGGGATCGAAACCGCGATGGAAGACCGGTTCCAGCCCCGCCCCGACCAGGTTGGCGCGGATCTCGACGGGCTCATCCTGGCCTCGCCGTCGAACCCCGCGGGGACGATGCTCGACCGCGCGGCGCTGTCATCCCTCGTCCAGGCCTGCCGGGAGCGGGACGTGGCGCTGATCTCCGACGAGATCTATCACGGCCTTCACTACGACCGCCCCGCGGTCAGCGCGCTGGAGATCACCGACGACGCCTACGTGATCAATTCCTTTTCCAAGTACTTTTCCATGACCGGATGGCGGGTCGGCTGGATGGTGGTTCCGCCCGATCACGTTCGCATCGTGGAACGGCTGGCGCAGAACATGTTCATCTGCCCGTCCCATGCAAGCCAGGTCGCGGCACAGGCCGCTTTCGAATGCGGCCCCGAACTCGAGGCGAACCTGTCCCTCTACCGCGCGAACCGTCAGATGATGATCGAGGGGCTCGGTGCCGCCGGGTTCCCGCGCTTCGCACCGCCGGACGGGGCGTTCTACGTCTATGCCGATGCGAGCCATCTCGGGGCCGACAGCCTCGACCTGTCGGCGCGGATCCTCGACGAGGCCGGCGTCGCCGTGACCCCGGGGCTGGATTTCGATCCGGCGCGCGGGAATACCATGCTGCGTCTCTCCTATGCGGGCGCGGGGGACGAGATCGCGGAGGGGCTCGACCGGCTGGCCCGCTGGGCGAATGGCCGGTGAGCGGTCTTTCGGGATCGGCGAAAACTTGCTAACGTCGGCGCCAAGGGAAGCGGCAGTCTTCGCAGCGAGCACGGGGCGCGGGTGATGTTTGGGAAAATGGCTCTCGGCCTCTTGGTCCTGCTCTGGCTGGCCCCGCCGGTGGCCGCGCGGGAACCCTCGGAGCCGGCCGCGCTGGATGGCGGCCTGAGCCGGATCGAGGATTTCGGCGCCGATCTGCGGATCGAACTGGCATTGTCGCGTCCGGTTCCATGGCGGCTCTACATGCTCGACGCGCCGCGCCGGCTGGTTCTGGCCTTCGACGGGTTGACCCTCGAAGAGGCGGAACTCTCCGCTATCGTCGAGTCCGATGGCGTGGCGGGCATCGGGGTGGAACCCGGGGCGCAGACCGGCTGGCAGCACCTCGTGGTGACTTTGAGCCTGCCGCTGCGGATCGAGACCGCGGGCCTGACCGATGCCGGCGAGGGCGCGGTCCTCAAGTTGCAGCTGGCCCCGACGAGCGCCGCGGAATTCTCGCGCCTGGCCGCCCCCGCGCCGACCGGGCCGCGGCCCACCCGGCGGATCGTCACCGATATCGCGCCCTGAACCTCGGATCACAGCGCCGTGTGACAGGCGCTTTTCGGCGATCCGCTTTTGATCTATGCGCCCGGCCGCGCTAGACACGGGCGCAATCCGCCGCAGCCCGCGAAGGGGACCCGCCTCGTGATCCGTGCCCTCCTGTCCGTTATCGGTGGTCTCTTCACCCTCGTCACGATGGGTCTGCTCGCCGCCGCCCTGTCGGTGGGGGCCGTCTTCTGGATCTACGGGCGCGACCTTCCGGACACCGACCAGCTGGCGCGCTACCAGCCGCCGACGATCAGCCGGATCTATTCGGCGGAGGGCCGGATCATCGACGAATTCGCCGAGGAGCGTCGGCTTTTCACCCCGGCATCCGAGATCCCCGACCTCGTCAAGCACGCCTTCATCTCGGCCGAGGACAAGAACTTCTACAACCACCAGGGCTACGATCCCCGCGGCATGGTGGCCGCGGCCCTGGACGCGGCGACCGGGAACGGGGTGCGCGGTGCCTCCACCATCACCCAGCAGGTGATGAAGAATTTCCTCCTCGGCGGCGAGCGGTCGGCCGAGCGCAAGGTCAAGGAACTGATCCTCGCCGCCCGGATCGAGGAGACGCTGGACAAGGACAAGATCCTCGAACTCTACCTCAACGAGATCTTCCTGGGCCAGAACAGCTATGGCGTGACCGCGGCGGCGCAAAGCTATTTCAACAAGTCGCTGTCGGAACTCCGCCCCGAGGAAGCCGCCTATCTCGCCTCTTTGCCCAAGGCGCCGTCGAACTATCACCCTGTCCGCGACGAGGAGCGCGCCATCACCCGGCGCAACTTCGTCCTCCGCGAGATGTTCGAGAACGGCTACCTCTCGGAGGCGGCGTATCGAGCCGCGCGGGTGGCGCCCCTGCAGAGCGTACAGGGCGGCGATTTCGAAAGCTTCCGCGCCCAGCTTCCGCCCCGAGACTATTTCACCGACGAGATCCGCCGGCAGCTCAGCCGCGATTATGGCGAGGGCGAACTCTTCGGCGGCGGCATGTCGGTCCGCGCGACCATCGACCCGGAGCTGCAGAAGGTGGCGGCGCAGTCGTTGCAGCAGGCGCTCGAGGAATACGATCGCAGCCTCGGCCGCTGGCGCGGCACCGGCAAGTCGATCCCCGAGGCGGACCTGGAGTCCTGGCAGCGCGCCTTGCCGCGGGTCGACGTCGCGCGCGACATCGACCTCGGCAATCGATGGACGCCGGCGGTGGTACTCGAAATCGCCGACCAGAGCCTGCGCCTCGGAGTCGAGGGTGAAGGCGAGGCAGAAGTTCCGCGCGCGGACATCTCTTGGTTGAAAGGCGATTTCTTCGACAATTTCGAGCGTGGCGACGTGGTCCATGTCCGGGCGATGACATCGGACGCGGACGGCAGCTTCGTGCGCTGGACCTTGCGTCAGGTGCCCGAGGTCGAAGGCGCCTTCATGGCGATGGACGTGGAGACCGGCCGGGTGCTCGCCATTCAGGGCGGCTTTTCCTACCAGCATTCGGTCTTCAACCGCGCCACGCAGGCCACGCGGCAGCCGGGGTCGAGCTTCAAGCCCTTCGTCTATGCCGCGGCGCTCGATTCCGGCTTTACCCCGGCGACGATCGTCGTGGACGCGCCGATCGAGATCAACACGCCGCAGGGCCTCTGGCGGCCCAAGAACTATTCCAACAAGTTCTACGGCCCGACCCCGCTGCGCACCGGTATCGAGCAATCCCGCAACCTGATGACCGTGCGCCTGGCGCAGGAGGTCGGCATGGACGTGGTGGCGAGCTATGCCGAGCGGTTCGGCGTCTACGACAACATGTCGACCTTCCTCGCCAATTCGCTCGGCTCCGAGGAGACGACGCTCTACAAGATGGTCGCCGCCTATTCGATGTTCGCCAATGGCGGCGAGCAGGTGGAGCCCACGCTCGTCGACCGGGTCCAGGATCGCTGGGGAGAGACGGTCTATACCCACGATGCCCGCGACTGCCTCGATTGCGACGTGGCCGATCTGGAACCCGGACGTTCGCCCCGCATCGTGTCGAACCGCAAGCGGGTGATGAACGCGATCACCGCCTACCAGCTCACCTCGATGATGAAGGGCGTGGTGGAGCGCGGGACGGCGCGCGGCGCCGTGAACCTGCCCGTTCCCGTCGCCGGCAAGACCGGGACGACGAACGACGCCAAGGACGTGTGGTTCATCGGCTTCACCTCCAACATCGCCGCGGGGTGCTATATCGGCCACGATCAGCCGCGCAGCCTCGGGGCCCATGCCTCCGGCGGGGGGATGTGCGCGCCCGTCTTCAACCGCTTCATGCAGGTCGCGACCGAGAAGTACGGCGGCGGCCCGTTCGAGGTTCCGCCGGGCGGCAAGTTCATCAAGATCGACCGCTTCACCGGCGCGCGACTGTCGGATGACGCGGAGGGGCCGAATGTCGTCGCCGAGTATTTCCGCCTGGGCCAGGAGCCGATCTTCGGCATGACCTTCGACGGTGGCTTCGCCATGGGATCGAACCTGCCGCTGTTCCAGGAGGCGGGGCAATCCGCCTCCGCCGGCCAGCGGGTTCGCAACGGCAGCGGCCGCACGGTCACGATCCCCAAGCAGAAGGCGACGTTCGGGTCGATGAGTTCCGGCGGCCTTTACTGACCCGCACCGCGGCCACCGGCGGGTGCGGTCGGTCGTGGGCCCGCCTTGCCGTCCGCCCCGCGGATTGGTAGATCGCACGTCCAGACATGTCCGGGAGCCCCCCATGCGCGCAGAGTCACAATCGGCCGTCGACGCCATCGAGAAATCGCTGGAACTCCTTCGACAGCGCATGGACTACGAGACCGCGGCGTTCCGGCTGGAGGAATTCAACGCACGGGTCGAGGACCCGACGCTCTGGGACGATCCCGACAGTGCTCAGAAACTGATGCGGGAACGTCAGGCCCTGGTGGACGCGATGGAGCGCCATGACGCGATGGCACAGGAGCTCTCCGACAGCCGCGAGCTGATCGAGATGGGGGAGGCCGAGGGCGACGACGAGGTGGTGCGAGAGGCCGAGGCCGCGCTCCTGGCGCTCAGGGCGCGGGCGGGGTCTGCCGAGATCGAGGCCCTGCTGAACGGCGAGGCGGATTCCAACGACACCTTCCTGGAAATCAACGCCGGCGCCGGCGGGACCGAGTCCTGCGACTGGGCCAACATGCTGGCGCGGATGTATGTCCGCTGGGCGGAGAAGAAGGGCTACAAGGTCGAGTTGCAATCGGAGAGTGCGGGCGAGGAGGCGGGCATCAAGTCCGCCGCCTACAAGATCTCCGGCCACAACGCCTATGGCTGGCTGAAGACGGAATCGGGCGTCCACCGCCTCGTCCGGATCTCGCCCTATGACAGCGCGGCCCGGCGCCACACCTCGTTTTCCTCGGTCTGGGTCTATCCGGTGGTCGACGACAACATCGAGATCGAGGTGAACCCGGCCGACATCCGGATCGACACGTACCGATCCTCGGGCGCCGGCGGTCAGCACGTGAACACGACCGATTCCGCCGTGCGGATCACGCACGAGCCGACGGGAATCGTCGTGACCAGCTCGGAAAAGTCGCAGCACCAGAACCGGGAGATCGCGATGAAGGCGCTGAAATCGCGCCTCTACCAGCAGGAACTGGACCGCCGGAACGCGGCGATCACCGAGGCGCACGAGCAGAAGGGCGAGGCCGGCTGGGGCAACCAGATCCGCTCCTACGTGCTGCAACCCTACCAGATGGTGAAGGACCTCCGCACCGGGGTGGAAACGTCGGACACGCAAGGGACGCTGAACGGCGATCTCGACCGGTTCATGGCCGCGACGCTGGCGCTCGATGTCTCCGGCAAGAGCCGTGCCGAGGCGGCCGCCGAAGAGTGATGGCGCCGGCTTCGCCGCACCGGTCCTGTCGTCTTTGAAATCCGGATCGGTCGAGGCAGGCCGGGCCTGGTCTGTTTTCGAAACGCAGGTCGCCCCTATGCCGGCGGGGCGCCGCCGCCCTCAATAGGCGTTCTGGGCCGCCTTGATATAGGTCATCGGGTTCACGGCCTTGCCGCCGACCCGGACTTCGTAATGCAGATGCGTCCCGGTGGAACGGCCGGTATTGCCCATGTCGCCAATCCGGTCCCCGCGGGTCACGCGCTGCCCGACGGCCACGCGGGTTCTCGACATGTGGGCATACCGCGTTTCCAGCCCGAATTCGTGCTGGATCTTGACGATGTTGCCATAGCCCGACATGCGCCCCGCATAGGTCACGACCCCGTCCGCCGTGGCATAGATCGGCATCCCGTGCGCGCCGGCGAAATCCGTCCCCTTGTGCATGCGCCCCCAGCGCGGCCCGAAGCCGCTGGTGAAGCGGAACGAGCCCTTCACCGGGAGCGCGAAGGGGGTCTTCTCGGCCGCGATCCGGTAGAGGTTCATCCGGTCGAGCTTGTCGATGATCGTGTTGGCGCGCCGCGATGTCGCATCGGGCGGTGCGCCCTTGGTCGAGAAGGTGATCGGCGTCAGCGGGCCGCCCTGTCCGGAATAGTCGCGCTTGACCGAATCCAGCAGCGTGTCGGGGTCGAGGCCGGCGGCCTCGAACATCTCGTCCAGCGGCTTGACGGAAACGGTCAGCGCCTCTTCGAGCTGGCCGAAGATGCGATCGTTGCGATCCTCCTCGAGCCGCGCATTCAGGATCTGCTCCTCGGCGAAGGCCTCAGCCTCCGAGGCTTCGGAGGCGAAATCGTCCCGTTGCGCCGCGGTCGATTCGAGCGCCTTGGCCAGGACATCGATCGTCGCCTGCTGTTCGTCGAGGCGCGCCAGCCGAACGCCCGTCTCGGAGCCCGCCAGGTCCTGCAGCGCGGCCTTCGCCTCGTCGCGGTCGCTCACCGCCTTGCGAAGGCCGGCATAGGCGACCTCCATGCCGCGTTCCAGTTCCTCGCGCCGGGTTTCCGAGGCGAGGAGTTCCGACTGCATTCCGCTGACCCGGTCGAGCGCCGCGCTGAAGCGTTCCTTCGCCTCCTGCGTGTCCGCGAGGGCCTGGTCGCGCTCGGCCGACATCGCGTTCAGCCGTTCCTCATAGACGCGCTGCTCGCGGGCGGTGTGATCGCGCACGCTGCCCGCGCCGACCGTATCCATCAGCACCACCGCCGAGGCGACGATGGTCCAGCCGACGACGAGCGCCGAGCCGACGACCGCGACGGCCTGCGTGCCGGCGCTCAGTCGGACATAACGTGTTTCGGTGTCGGAACGGAGGAAGAGGCGACGCTCTGGGAAGGTTCGGGATAGCGTCCTGGTCACGACATTCTGTCGAGCTGTCTGCACGTCTGCCTCTCCTGCCTTGGAGTGCCCGGGTATGCCCCGGGTCGTGTTCCGTGCGTAGCCAGAGGCGAAATCGCATACAAGGCATTACCGGGTCCGTTCCGTTCCGGCGCCCTTTTGCGCGGGATCTTGCCGAAGCGCGGATCGGATCGGCGGAGCGTTGCGCTTCCGCCACGGGTGCCGCGCGCAGGGTTCCGGCGCGGTTAACCACGGCATCGACAGCCTTTTCGGGCGCCTGCCGACCCCCAGCGCCCGATGCGAGGACAGATCGATCCATGCCCACGACCGCGACCAGTGTTTTCCGGATTCGCCCCGAACGGCGAATCCTTCTCGCCCGGATACTCGCGGCGTTCGTCATCCTGATGGGGGATGTGATCCTCGGCGCCATCTGGCTTGAGGAAAGCACGCGCCTGCCGCGCCTGCGCCCCGACTATCCCCACATGGCCTGGTCGAGCGCGCTCTGCCTGGTCCTGCTCGGTGTCGCGCTGATCCTGCTTCCCAGCGTCGGGGATCGGCGGCACCGGTGGCGGCTCAGGATCCTGCCGGGGCTGGTCGCCGCTGTCGGGGTCGCGGACGCGTTCGCGGTCGTGATCTGGCCCGGGGCCGGGCTGGCCACGATGGTGTCCGCCTTCGGCATCTCGGGCTACCGGATGACGGCGATGATCCTGGTCTGCACCCTTCTCGCAGCGACGAGCATCTTGTGCCTGACGATCCGCGGCGCCTGGTCTGGCCGCGTCGTCAGGGCCATGATGCTGACGGGTCTTCTCATCTCCTACGTCGCGATCCTCGCGTATCTCTTCAATCCCGGATCGCTGGTTGGGAGCATGGCCTACGAGGGCATGTCGCTGCAGACGGCGGTGAGCTTCCTGCTGCTGTTCTCGGCGATCTGCCTCTATGACCCGCGACCCACCTGGCTCGATGCGGTGTTCGGAGAGGGGCAGGGCGCGCGGACGGCCCGCCGCCTGGCGCCGCTCGTGGTCCTGGGCCCGCTGGTTCTGGCGCTGGTCGCGACCAAGTCCACCCAGGCCGGGCTTCTGAATCCGGATCTGCGGCTGCTCCTGCTGACGGCGGCGCTCACCTTCTTCGCGGCCGAAACCTTGAGCCGCACCGCCCAGGCCGAAAACCTCGCCCAGCAATCGCTGCGGCGGCGCAACAGGTTCCTCGAGCAGATCGCGGAAGGTTTGCCGGTCGCGGTGGTCGCGTTCGACCGGAACGGGCGCGTCCTCTTCGCGAACGAGGCGGCCCGTTCCATGGGGGCGGGGTTCGGCGATCCCGCCGAATGCCTCCTTCGCGGCGAATTCGTGCGGCCGGGCGCCGAGGCCCCGGTCGAGGAGGCCGACCACCCGGTGGAGCGGGTGCTGCGCGGCGAAGTCCTCGACAACGAAAGGTTCGTCGCGCGCCGCCCGACCGGAGGGCGGGTGAACGTCCGGATCGCCTCGGGCGACCGGGTCTTCCCCTATGACGCGCCCTTCGTCCTCGTGGTGCTGGAGGAGGGGCCGGCGAAATGGCCCCCGCCCGATTGAGAGGCTTCAGGCCTCCATCGCCTCCAACTCGTCGATCATGCCCTCGATCATTGACAGCCCCTTCTGCCAGAAGGCGGGGTCGGACGCGTCGAGTCCGAACGGTTCGAGCAGCGCGCTGTGGTGTTTCGACCCGCCGGCGCGCAGCATCTCGAAATACTTCTCCTGAAAGTCCGGCGCCCCCTCGGCATAGGCGGCGTAGAGCGCGTTCACCAGCCCGTCGCCGAAGGCATAGGCATAGACGTAGAACGGCGAGTGGACGAAATGCGGGATATAGGCCCAGAACACCTGGTAATCGTCCATGTAGTCGAAGGCCGGGCCGAGGCTCTCGGCCTGCACCGACATCCAGAGCGCGTTGATCTCGTCCGGGGTCAACTCGCCGCCGCGCCGCGCCTCGTGCAGCTTGCACTCGAAATCGTAGAAGGCGATCTGCCGCACGACGGTATTGATCATGTCCTCGACCTTGCCGGCGAGGAGCACCTTGCGCTGCTTCTGGTCCGTCGCGCCGTCGAGCAGCTTGCGGAAGGTCAGCATCTCGCCGAAGACGCTCGCCGTCTCGGCCAGCGTTAGCGGCGTGTTAGCCAGAAGCTCGCCCTGGGGTGCCGCGAGGCGCTGGTGCACGCCGTGACCCAGTTCGTGGGCCAGCGTCATCACGTCCCGTGGCTTGCCGAGGTAATTCAGCATCACGTAAGGATGCGCGTCCGTCACCGTGGGATGGGCGAAGGCGCCGGGGGCCTTGCCGGGGGTCACCGCGGCGTCGATCCAGCCCTCGTCGAAGAAGGGCTGCGCCAGCTCGGCCATCTTCGGGTCGAACCCGGCATAGGCCTCCATGACCGTATCGCGGGCCTCCGCCCAGCCGACGCGGCGGTCGTCCTCCATCGGCAGGGGCGCGTTGCGGTCCCAGACCTGCATCCGGTCAAGGCCGAGCCACTTGCGCTTCAACTCGTAATAGCGGTGCGAAAGGCGGGGATAGGCCGCGACCACGGCATCGCGCAGCGCCTCGACCACCTCGGGCTCCACGTCGTTGGCCAGGTGGCGCGATGTCTGCGGCGAGGGCATTCCGCGCCAGCGATCCTCGACCTCCTTCTCCTTGGTCAGGGTGTTGTGGACGCGCGCGAAGGTGCGGACATTGGCGGAGAAGACGCGCCCGATCTCTCGTGCGGCCGCCTCGCGGTACGCGCGATCCTGTTCGGTGAGGCCGTTCAGCGCCCCCTCGATCCCCACGACCTCGCCGCCGATCTCGAATTCCAGCCCGGCGATCGTCTCGTCGAAGAGCTTGTTCCACGCGGCGGACCCGACGACCGACTGGTCGTGAAGGAACTTCTCCAGCTCGTCCGACAATTGGTGGGGCCGCATCTTGCGCAAACGGTCGAAGACGGGGCGATAGCGCCCGAGTTCCGGATCGGCGTCGAGGAGCGCGGCAAGACGGCCCTCCTCGATCCGGTTCACTTCGAGCGAGAAGAAGACCAGCGGCGCCGTGGCGCTGGTGATGCGGTCCTGGCAATCCGACAGGAAGGCCGCGCGTTCGGCATCCGTGGTTTGCTGGTAATAGCGCAGCCCGGCATAGGACATGATCCGCCCCGTCACCTGGTCGATCCGCTCGTAGCGCCGGACGGCCGACAGCATCCCTTCGGCATCGAGTTCGGCAAGCCGGCCCTCGTGCTCGGTGGCGAACTCGCTGCAGGCCGTCTCCAGCCAGGCCAGATCGCGCTCGATCTCGGGCGCGTCTGGGGCGGCGTAGAGGTCGGTCAGGTCCCAGGCGGGCAGGTCGCTCAGGTCCGCGCCCCCGGCGGCGGCATTGGCGTCGAAGTTCGGCTGGCGGGTCATGCTCTCTCCTCGTCTCGGTCGGGCCGGACATATGGGCTGGCGACCCGTCCGCCAAGGCCGCCGGCGGACCGCCGGTCGGTCCGAATGACGGAAGGGCCGCCATGGGCGACCCTTCCGCTCGTGGCATGTCGCCTCGGGATCACATGTCGCCGGACGGCATCAGCACCGTGTCGATGGCGTGGATCACCCCGTTCGAGGCCTCGATATCGGCCTGCGTGACGGTCGCGTCCCCGATCATGACGGTGTCTCCGTCGATCGACACCTCCAGCATCTCGCCGTTGACCGTCTCCAGCTCCTGGCCATCGCTGAGGTCGGCGGCCATCGCGGCGGAGGGGACGACGTGGTAGGTCAGGACCGAGGTCAGCTGCTCGCTGTTCTCCTCCATCATCAGGTCGTCGAGCGCGCCCTCGGGCAGAGCCTCGAACGCCTCGTTCGTGGGGGCGAAGACGGTGAAGGGCCCCTCTCCCGAAAGGGTCTCGGCCAGTCCGGCGCTCTCGACCGCGCTGACGAGGGTCGAGAAGTCGTCCGAGCCCTGCGCGGTCTCCACGATTGTGCCCATGTCGCCGGAATCCTGCGCCAGCGCGGCGGAGCCGGCGAGCGCGAAGGTGGCCGTGGTCGCGATGAGGGTGGTGCGAAGCATGTGTGTCTCCCTTTGATCGCGTGTCGTGCCAAGGGAGGTAGCGGGGTCGGGGGCGCCGGTTATGCGACATGCTCGCACCGTGCGACGTCCCGTCCCCTCAGAAACCGTAGAGCCGCTCGGGCGCCTCGACGAGGATCTTCTGGCGCGCCTCCGACCCGGTGACGGTTTCGAAGAACGCATCGAGAAGGACGCCCGCATCCGGCACGTCGTCGTTCGGAAGCAGCAGATGCGGCCAGTCCGACCCCCACAGGCAGCGCTCCGGCGCCTCCTCGGCGAGGAGCGCGACGAACGGGGCCACGTCGTCGTAAGGGGCCCGCGCCAGCCGGTAGGGGGCGGACAGCTTCACATGCGCCTTGCCATCGGCCAGAAGATCCCGCACCGCGCGGAAGCCGGGCGAGTCCGGGCCCGCCGACACGTCGGGCCAGCCCATGTGGTCGAGCACCACCGGGCAGGGCAGCGCGGCGATCCGGTCCTTCACTTCGGCGATGCGCTCCGCGTGCAGCAGCAGTTCCAGGTGCATGGACCGCTCCGCAAGCCGGGGCGCCAGGTCGCAGGCCCCCTCGAAATCGAGCGGCCCGTCAAAGACCTCGTTCACCCGGACGGCGCGGATTCGGTTCGCGGCCAGCCGGTCGAGGCGGTCGTCGCCGGTCTCCGGACCCACGAGGCCCACGCCGCGGAATCCCGGTCCCAGCTGGCGCAGCGCCTCGATGGTGACGCGGTTGTCGTCGCCGTAGAGGACCGAATGCACGATCACCCCGCGCGACATCTCGAGCGTGGTCATGTGCATGCGAAGCAGGTCGAGCCAGTCCTGGAAGCCGCGTCCCGGCGCCGGATCCTCGGGCCGGTTGTCCCACAGCGGAAAATCCTTCTTGCCGCCGACCAGGTGCAGGTGGGCGTCGCAGGCGCCCTGCGGCGGCAGGGTCGAGGGAACCTTCGGCCGGTCTGACGGGGCAAGGCCCGCGGGCAGTTCCGAGACCGTGTCGTAATCCCGGTCGGGCGTGGCGTCGGGGAGGTCCTGGTCGTTATCCATAGGCTGCGAGCATCTCCTTCAGGTCGGTCAGCGTGTTGGCCTCGGCCGGCGGCTTGTCGTGCCGCCATCGCGCCATGCGGGGAAAGCGCAGCGCCACCCCGGACTTGTGGCGGGGGCTCTCCTGTATGCCCTCAAAGGCGATCTCGAAGACATGTTCCGGCGCGACCTGCCGGACTGGTCCGTAGCGTTCCAGGGTATTGCGACGGACCCAGCAGGTGATCTTGCGGAATTCGGCATCCGTCAGCCCGGAATAGGCCTTGGTGAAGGGCACCAGCGCGTCTCCGTCCCAAACCGCGAAGGTGAAGTCCGTGAACAGGTTGGCCCGGCGACCGTGCCCCTGCTGGGCATAGATCATCACCGCGTCGATCACCAGCGGATCGACCTTCCATTTCCACCAATCGCCCTTGCGCCGGCCGTCGCGATAGGGCGCGTCGCGCCGCTTCAGCATGATGCCCTCGGCGTTGTGGGCGCGGCTCTGCTGCCTGATGCGGGCCAGCGCGTCCCAGTCCGCGAAGTCGAGAAGCGGCGAGGCGCGCAACGGCGCCTCATCGGGCAGGTCCGCGACCAATGCGTCGAGCAACGCCCGTCGTTCGTCGAAGGGGCGCGCGCGGATATCCGCGCCGTGCCATTCCAGAAGGTCGTAGGCGCACAGGATCACCGGTGCCTCGCTCAGCAGCTTCTTCGGCACGCTCTTCCGCCCGATGCGCTTCTGCAGGGCGTTGAAGGTCATCGGTCGGCCATCCGCCCAGGCCAGCACCTCGCCGTCGATCACGGTGCCGGGCGGAACGAAATCGGTCAGGCGGGCCAGTTCGGGGAAGCGGTCCGTCATCAGCTCCTCCCCTCGCGACCACAGGAAATGCTGCCCTCCCCGCAGGACGAGCTGCCCGCGGATGCCGTCCCACTTGCGCTCCCCCGCCCACTCCCCCGGTGGCGTGTCGAGGTCCCGCGGCCCGTGATCGAGCTGATAGGCAAGGTAGAACGGATAGGGCTTCGACAGTTCCGCCACCGGGTCGGGGGCGCGGATCAGGGCCTCGAAGCTGGTGGTCTCGGGGCGCCATTCGCCCATCAGGCGATGCGCCAGGTCGGATTCCGCGATCCCGGTGGAGCGGCTCAGGGCGCGGGTCATCAGTTTCTGGCTGACGCCCATCCGAAAGCCGCCGGTGATGAGCTTGTTGAAGACGAACCTGGCCCGCGCCGGAAGGCGGTCCCAGGCATCGAGGATCGCCTCGCGCCGCTCCGGCTCGGGCAGCCGGGCCAGGCCGCGCACGATGTCGATCCACTCGGACAGGGCCATGTCGCTGTCGCGGGCGGGTTCGGGCAGGATCAGGGCGATGGTCTCCGCCAGGTCGCCGACGATCGGATAGCTCTCCTCCACCATCCAGGGCGGCAGGCCTGCCCGCTCGGCCGCCCATGCCCGCAGCAGACGGGTGGTGACCGTCCGCTTCGGCCGCCGGCCGGACAGCAGCGCGATGGTCCACAGCCGGTCGCGCTCCGGCGCCTCGTCGAAATAGCGCGCCAGGGCATCGACCTTGGCGGTCGTCTTCGTCGTCTGGTCGAGCTCGGCGAAGAGGCGGACGAAGCGCTTCATCGCCGCGGGGCCGAATTTTCGCCGAAAATTCGGGTCACGCCGCATCCTCGGGCGTGTCCAGGCTTTCCCCCTCGTATTGCGTCTCCACGATCGCGGCATCGTAGCCCTGTTCCGCCAGCCACCGGCGAAAGATCGCGGTATAGCCATGGGTCGCGAAGATCCGCTCCGCGCCGGTTTCGCGGATCGCCGCGTTCAGTCCGTCCCAATCGGCATGGTCCGACAGGACGAAGCCCCGGTCGGCGGCCCGCCGGCGCCGCACCCCGCGCAGCGCCATCCAGCCGCTCGCGAACCCGGTCGAGGCGGGGCCGAACCGGCGCGCCCAGGGCGTGCCCAATGCCGACGGCGTGGCCAGGACGAGCGCGCCTGGATACCGTTTGGGGTCCGTTTCGGGCGTCACCCGGACCGTGCCGGGCAGGGCGACCCCCTGGCCGCGCAGCACCTCGTTGGTGTTCTCCACCGCGCCGTGGGTGAGGATCGGCCCGATGGAGGCGTCGATGGCCGCGAGCAGCCGTTGCGCCTTGCCCAGGGCATAGGCGCCGAGGATCGAGGCGCGTCCTGCCGCGGCGTTGGCGCGCCACCAGGCGTCGATCTGCGCGGCGACCTCCTGCTGCCTCTCCCAGCGGAAGACCGGCAGGCCGAAGGTGCATTCGGTGATGAAGGCGTGGCATCCGACCGGCGCGAAGGGCTCGGACAGGCCGTCATCCTCGACCTTGTAATCGCCCGAGACGACCCAGATCTCGCCGCCGACCTCGACGCGGATCTGCGCCGATCCGGGGACGTGTCCGGCTGGGTGGAACGACACCGTTGCACCACCGATCCGCCGCGTCTCGCCGTATGCGACCGTCTCAATCGAGATGTCGCCCAGCCGGTGGCGCGTCACCGGCGCGGCCTCATGCGTGGCGAGATAGCGGTTCATGCCGGGGCGGGCGTGGTCGGCGTGGCCATGGGTGATCAGGGCGCGATCGACGGGCCGCCAGGGATCGATGAAGACATCGGCGGCGGGGCAGTAGATGCCCCGGTCGGTGAAGGTCAGGACGGGCTCGGCCATGACCTGTTTGTAGGGCGCGGGCGCGATCCGGCGACCATCCGGACGCGCGCGGGGTCGCCGCCTAGGCCTCGACGGAGAGGCGCGCCAGGTCGCGCCAGAGGTCGCGCCCCGCCGCGGGATCGGGGCGGTCGATCAGATTGTCCACGCGCGCGGTCAGCCGCGCCGCGGGGTCGGAGCTCGGGGCGAAATCGGCCATCGCGAACCGCGCGAAGCTGCGCTCCCCGGCCTGCAGGCGGGTGACGATCCGCATCCCGGCATGGCGCGCGTCGTCGGAAATGAAGTCGAGCAGGGGCTCGACGGAGCCCGCCGGCCCCTCGAGCGCCTGGACATAGCGATCGGGCAGGATGACGAGGAGGCCCGTGACGTCGATGGCGGGGTTGTTCCGGCGCGAGGCCCACAGGATGTCCTGCAGGTCGGCGCCGGATTCGTCGGCGCGCCGGGCGCTGGCATAGATGGTCTGCAGGAGCATGATCGACGTCCGATGACTGGTTGATCAACGCAGCGATACTGCCGCGCAACTTAACGAAACGTGTCCCTGTGCGCGGTCGGCGAGTTGAACTCCCCTGACGGGGGGTTAGTGTGACCCTCAAAGATCGAGGGGCTCCCGGCACAATGCCAGACACGTTCAACGAGATGTACCAGGGCGGACAAGTTCGTGCGCCCTATCGCGGGCTGGAGCGCTGGGCGGACGAGATGCCCGACGAGTTGCGCGGCCTGAAGCAATCGGAGGCCGAGGCGCTGTTCCGCCGCATCGGCATCACCTTCGCCGTCTACGGCGAGGGCGGCAGCCCCGACCGGCTGATCCCGTTCGACATGTTCCCGCGCGTCTTCGCCGCCGAGGAATGGGCGAAGCTGGAGCGCGGGATCAAGCAGCGCGCGCGGGCCCTGAACGCGTTCCTGGCCGATGTCTACGATCGCGGAGAGATCGTGCGGGCGGGGCGCATTCCGGCCCATCTCGTCTACCAGAACGACGCGTTCGAGATCGCGGTGACGGGCTTCACGCCTCCCCACGGGGTCTTCAGCCACGTCGTCGGGATCGACCTCGTGCGGGTCGGACCGGACGAGTTCTACGTGCTGGAGGACAATTGCCGCACGCCGAGCGGGGTCTCCTACATGCTGGAGAACCGCGAGATCATGATGCGGATGTTCCCCGCGCTGTTCCAGGAGAAGCGGATCGCGCCGGTCGAGACCTATCCGCAACAGCTCAAGCGGACCTTCGACAGCGTCGCGCCGCAGAAATGCGAGGGCCCGCCGTGCGTGGTCGTGCTGACGCCGGGGCATTTCAACTCCGCCTATTACGAGCATTCCTTCCTCGCCGACATGATGGGGGTCGAGCTGGTGGAAGGGTCGGACCTCTTCGTGGAGGGCGATTTCTGCTGGATGAAGACCACCGAGGGGCCCAAGAAGGTCGACGTGATCTATCGGCGGATCGACGACGCGTTCCTCGACCCGCTCTGCTTCCGGCCCGATTCGATGCTGGGCGTGCCGGGCCTGATGAACGTCTACCGCTCGGGCGGCGTGACGATCTGCTCGGCACCGGGCGCGGGCGTCGCCGACGACAAGGCGATCTACACCTTCGTGCCCGAGATGGTGCGTTTCTATCTCGGCGAGGAGCCGATCCTGAAGAACGTGCCGACCTATCAATGCGCGAAGGACGACGAGCGCCGGTACGTGCTCGAGAACCTGCCCGAACTGGTCGTCAAGGAAGTGCACGGATCGGGCGGCTACGGGATGCTGGTCGGGCCCAAGGCGAGCCGCGACGACATCGAGCTGTTCCGCGCCAAGATCGAGGAGGAACCGCACAATTACATCGCCCAGCCGACGCTCGCACTGTCGGCCTGCCCGACCTTCGTCGCGGAGGGCGTCGCGCCCCGCCATGTCGACCTGCGCCCCTACTGCCTCGTGGGCCAGGACGTGGTGCTGGTGCCCGGCGGCCTGACGCGGGTGGCCCTGAAGGAGGGCAGCCTCGTCGTCAATTCGTCCCAGGGCGGCGGCGTGAAGGACACCTGGGTCCTGGCGGGGGAATGAGATCATGCTGAGCCGCACCGCCGAGAACCTCTACTGGCTCGCGCGCTACATCGAGCGGGCCGAAACCAATGCCCGCCTGATGGAGGTGGCCGCCAGGAACGCGCTCCTGCCCGATACAGGCGGGGGCATGCGCAACGAATGGCAATCCGTCCTCCACGCCTCCGGAACCAAGCAGGGCTTCGACGAGAAATACGGCGATCCCGTTCAGCGCAACGTCGAGACGCACATGTTCTTCGACCGCGACAATCCCTCCTCGGTGGCCTCCTGCATCCACCAGGCGCGGGAGAACGGCCGGATCGTGCGCACCGCCCTGACCACCCAGGTCTGGGAGGCGCTGAACTCCGCCTCCGCCGAGATGACCGAGCTCGGCCGGCAGGAGCGGTCGCGGCTCTCCACCTCGGACATGAAGGACTTCGCGCTGCGCCACATGGCCCAGGTGCGGGGCGCGATCCTGGCCACGCAGCTCAGGAACGACGGCTACGACTTCATGAATATCGGCCATTACCTGGAACGGGCCGATTCGACGGCGCGGATCCTCGACGTGAAGTATTACGTCCTGCTGCCGAACGTGGCGATGGTCGGTTCGGGGCTCGACAATTACCAGTGGCGTACGGTGCTGCACGCGATGAACGCGCAGCGCGCGTTCGCCTGGGTCTATGGCGGCGAGGTCACGGCCAGCAAGATCGTCGATTTCCTGGTCCTGAACGACCAGGCGCCGCGGTCGCTCATCTCCTCGGCGCAGGGATTGCTCGACCACCTGGAGCGGCTGGCCAGGCAATACGGACGCAGTTCCGGAGCCACCGCCAGGGGCCGGCAGATGGTCGCGCGGCTGTCGCAGATGACCGTGGCGGACATCTTCGACGAGGGCCTGCACGATTTCCTGCAAAGCCACCTGCGCGATGTCCTGGATCTGGGCAGCGAGATCAGCGCCAGTTACCTCAGCGGGGAAGCGCGATGAGACTGACGGTCACACACCGCACCGAATACAGCTACGACACGCCGAAGCGGCACCTGATCCAGTCGCTGCGCCTCTGGCCGACCGAGTTCGATGGCCAGCGCGTGCGGTCCTGGTCGATCGCGGTCGACGGTCATCCCGCCGACCGCGGCGCGGCGTTCCGGGACGGTGCAGGAGACCGGATCGAGACGGTGTCGCTCCGCAACGTCTCCGGCATGGCCATCGTGGTCGAGGGGGAGGTCGAGACGACCGATCTCAACGGCGTGGTGCGCGGGCTGCGCGAGAAGGTGCCCCCGATCGCCTATCTCCGCCCGACGCGCGCCACCCGGCTGAACGGGGCCCTGCGCGATCTGGCCCACGACGCCGTCGCCGACCAGGGCGGCGATCTCGATCGGGCCCACGCGATCTCGCGCGCCGTGGCACAGGCGGTCGCCTACACGCCCGGCACGACCGAGGCCGACACCACCGCGGCCGAGGCGCTGGAGCTCGGCAGCGGCGTCTGTCAGGATCAGACGCATACGGCCATCGCCCTGGCGCGGGCGGTCGGGATGCCGGGCCGGTACGTCGTGGGCTATCTCCATTCGAATTCGGACGGAACGGTCGATCAGGCCAGCCATGCCTGGGCGGAAATCTGGGTGGACGGTCTGGGCTGGGTCGGTTTCGACGCCGCCAACGGCTGCTGCCCCGACGAGCGCTACATCCGCCTGGGATCGGGCCTCGACGCGCACGATGCCGCCCCGATCCGGGGCCGCGCGCTCGGACCCGGCCTCGAGACGCTCGATGTCGATGTCCGCGTGGTCGAGGGCCAGTCGCAATCTCAATCCCAGTCCCAGGGCGGCCGGGAGTCGGGCCAGCGCCAGCAATGAGCTTCACGGAACGTTCGGTGCCGGGCGCGCATTGACGGGGTTCGCGGGTCCGGCCGGCCCGCGTCTCAGCGACGGCGGGATGAACGATGACCTATTGCGTTGGAATATTGCTTGATGCGGGCTTCGTCCTTTTGTCGGACACCCGCACGAATGCTGGCGTGGACAACATCTCCTGCTATCGCAAGATGTACACGTTCGAGGAACCGGGCGAACGCGTGATCGCGATCATGACCGCCGGGTCGCTGTCGGTGACGCAAACCACGCTCGCCCGGATCGAGGAGGGGGTCGCGAACCCCGAGGAGCGGTCGATCATGACGGCCGCCACCATGCTTGAAGTGGCCGAGATCGTCGGCGAAACCCTGTCAGAAGTATCCCGCCGCGTCGCCGAACGCATGGGCGAGCGCGCCCAGTCGGCGCGCGCCTCGCTGATCGTGGCCGGGCAGCGGCGCGGCGGCGAGCCGCGCCTGTTCCTCGTCTATCCCGAGGGCAACTTCATCGAGGCCACGCCCGACACGCCCTATCTCCAGATCGGCGAGCACAAATACGGCAAGCCGATCCTCGACCGGGTCGTGACGCCCGAGACGTCGCTCGTCGACGCGCAGAAGGCGGTGCTCCTGTCGATGGATTCGACGCTCCGGTCGAATCTCAGCGTCGGGATGCCGCTCGACATGTGCGTGATCGAAAGCGGCACCCAGCGGATCGCCGAGAAGCGGCGCATCGACGCCGAGGACGAGACGTTCCAGGCCATGAGCAGCGCCTGGTCCGCAGCGCTGCGGGACGCCTTCCGGGATATCGAGATCTGAGGGGGCGAACCTTCGTGCTCTTGCTGAAGGTCGTCCTGTACGATCCTAGTGAAAATGTACATTCACGCCAGATCATGATTGGAGAACAGGTCCAGGATCGCGCCCAGCGCCTGCTGCCGGCGGGCGGGGGTGTCCATCAGCGTCTCGTGGCGTCCCCCGTCGATCGACAGCAGGCGGCCGTTTCGCCAATCGGCCATCCTGCGGGCCACCGCCTCGCCGTCGACGATCTTCTCGTCGGTGCCCAGGACCGCCACGCAGGGTGTCGCGGGCGAGGGCAGGTCGGCCAGCCGCGCGCATTCCAGCATCGCTTCGTTCAGCCAGCCGAGGGACGGACCGCCCAGCGCCAGTTCCGGATGGCCGTCGGTCTGCCGCGCCATCCGGGCGTATTGCGTCTCGTCGTTGGTCAGGAGGTTCGCCTCGAACGGCGTCGCGTGGGGGTAGGCGCTGCCGGACGTTCCGGGAGCATAGAGATGGGACAGGCCGACCCGCCGGGCCGTCCAGGACAGCGCCCAGGCGGCGGGCCGCAATCCCGCCGATAGCGAGATCCCCCACATCGGCGACGAGAAGGCGGCCCGCTCCGCCGGCAGGCCGTCGATCAGGGCGCGCAGGCCGATCGCCCCGCCCATGGAATGTCCCAGCAGCAGGTACGGCCGCGGCAGGTCTGCCGCCCGCGCATGGGCGAGCAGCGCCGCGACATCCAGCTGATAATCCGAAAATCGCTCCACGTGCCCCGAATGCGGGTCCGCCAGGAGCCGGTCCGACAGGCCCTGGCCGCGCCAATCCACGATCAGGGCGGCCAGGCCCTGCGCGCCCAGATCGCCGACGATCTCGCCGTATTTCTCGATATACTCGGTCCGGCCGGGAAAGATCAGCACCGTGGCGCGGGCCCGGTCCGGAGCCCAGTGCGCCGCCCGGATCCGCACGCCGTCCCGGGTCCGCAGCCAGACCGGCACCGCGCCCTCCGGCGCGTCGGCCACGTCGTCGTGGAACGGTGCCGGCTGCACGCTCAAAGCGTCTGGGCGAGCTTCATGGCCTGTCCCATGTCGCCGTCGATCTTCAGACGGCCCGACATGAACGCCGATGTGGGATCGAGGCCGCCCTCGAAGATCTCGCGGAACGTGTCGGCATCCGCGGTCAGGGTGACATCGGCCTCTTCGTCCGCCTCGCGCGCGCCCGCCTCGTCGAGCATGATCGTGCCCTCGCCGGTCACGACGAACTTGGCCGCGCCGTCGAAGCTTCCGCCGGTCTTCTGGTTCAATTCCTTTACCGCCTGATCGATCAGTTCGCTCATGCCGGTTCTCCTGATTTCGTGTTGCGCTTGGGGGGATGCAAAGCGAATGGGGACTGCTAAGGTCAATGGCGAAATGATACGCCCCGCCTCGATGTCAAAGGCCCTTGCGGTCGTGCTCTGCACCCTGTCCGGCGGGGCCGCGGCGCAGGATGCCGCTCTCGACGGGCTGTTCGACGCCCTCTCGACCGCCGAAGGGCCCGATGCCCAGCAGATCGCCGGAAAGATCGCCGCCGAATGGTCGAAATCCGGATCGCCCGCCGCCGACCTTCTGCTGACGCGGGGCCGCGACGCGCTGGACGCGGGCGATACCGCCGCGGCCATCGGGCATCTGACGGCGCTGACGGAGAACGCGCCCGACTTCGCCGAGGGCTACAACGCCCGCGCGACGGCGTATTTCGACGACGGGCAATACGGCCCCGCGCTGGCGGATATCCGGCAGGTGCTGGCGCTCAACCCGCGCCATTTCGGGGCCATGATCGGCATGGCGCTGATCCTCGATGACATCGGCAGCCCGTCCGCCTCCCTCGCGATCTGGCGCGAGGTGGAGCGCATCTATCCCGCCAGCCCCGAGGCGGCGCGCGCCATCCCCGACCTCGCCGGCCGGGTGGAGGGACAGGACCTCTGAGCGCCGGGCCGCCGGACGGGCAGGGCCATGGGGGATTTCCGCTCTCTACATCGGGGGCGCGATGTGCTGAACTGCAGGCGACCGCGAAAACAAACAAGGCGGCGGCAGAGCAGGAACAGAGGACATCATGCGGATCATCTGGATGACCTTCGGCCTCGCGGCCGGATTTTCGGGCGTGGCCGGGGCGCAGCAAGTGGACGTGACCGGCGGCGAATTGCGCTTCGGATACGAACGCGCGTTCGGGGACGACCGGGGCGGGGACACCCCGTCCAAGACATCGTTGGAGGGCGCGATGTCCTTCGGTCTCGGCGCCAATTTCGCCGCGCAGGCGGATCTGGCGCTCGATCGCTACAATGCCGACGGCGATTACGGCCAGGCGATCGGGCTGCACGGGGCCTATGCCATCAGCCCGCTGACCCACGTCGGCGCCTTCGGCGGCTACGAACGGGCGGGCGACGCGGACGTGACCTATTTCGGCGGCGAGGTCGCGGTGGATACCGGCGTGACCGCGATCGAGGGCTACGTCATGGCCGCGAGCGAACACGACAGCGGCGTCGACGGAACCGTCTGGGGCCTCGACGGGCATCAGGAGATCACGCCGCGGCTCGACCTCGGCGGGCGGCTGAACCTCGGCCGGTTCGACGACGACCGGGACGTGACCCGGCTCGCCGCGACGGCGGGCTACGCCCTGACGCCCGCGGCGAGGGTGGAGGCGGAACTGGGAACCGCGGACGTGGACGTGCCGGGCCTGGGGCGCAGCGACGGCGCCTATGTGGGCGTGCAGGCGACCTTCACCTTCGGCCCCGGCCAGGGGGCGACCTTCGGCCGGCGGGGCCTTCTGGACCTCTTGCCCGGGGGTTGAGTCTCGGAAGGCCCGTCGTCATCTAGGGACGTGCGGCAAGGATAAGGCGTTCATGGCACGGATCACCGCGGTCCTGGGGCCCACCAATACCGGCAAGACCCATTACGCGCTGGAGCGGATGCTGGGGTACCGATCGGGGATCATCGGGCTACCCCTGCGGCTCCTCGCCCGGGAGATCTACGACAAGCTGGTGGCGCTTCGCGGGCCCTCGGTCGTGGCGCTCGTGACGGGCGAAGAGCGAATCGTCCCCGAACGCACGCGCTACTGGGTCTGCACGGTCGAGGCGATGCCCGAGGCGATGGGTACCGATTTCCTGGCCATCGACGAGGTCCAGCTCTGCGCCGATCCGGAGCGCGGTCATGTCTTCACCGACCGCCTGCTGCGCGCCCGGGGCACGGTGGAGACGATGTTCCTCGGCGCCGAGACGATGCGCGGCGCCATCGCCGACCTCGTGCCCGAAGCGAGCTTCGTGCGCCGCGAGCGGTTCTCCACGCTGCTCTACACCGGAAGCCGCAAGATCAGCCGGATGAAGGCGCGCTCCGCCATCGTCAGCTTCTCCGTCGACAACGTCTATGCCATCGCGGAGCTGCTGCGCCGGCAGAAGGGCGGCGCGGCGGTGGTGATGGGGGCGCTCAGCCCGCGCACCCGCAACGCGCAGGTGGAGATGTACCAGAACGGCGACGTGGACTACCTAGTCGCCACCGACGCGATCGGGATGGGGCTGAACCTCGACATCGATCACGTCGCGTTCTCCTCGACGCGGAAGTTCGACGGCCGGCGGATGCGCGACCTGCAGCCTAACGAACTGGCCCAGATCGCCGGACGGGCGGGGCGCTACCAGAACGACGGCACGTTCGGCGTGACCGGGGATGCCGCGCCGCTCGACGGCGGCGTCGCCGAGGCGATCTGCGAACACCGCTTCGCCCCCATCCGCATGTTGCAATGGCGCAATCCGCGGCTGAACTTCGGCTCGCCCGAGCGGCTCATCGCCTCGCTCGAGGAGCGGCCGGAGCATCCCCGCCTCGCCCGCGCGCGCGAGGCGGACGACCTCACGGCGCTCCGCGCCCTGTCCGACCAGCCCGAGATCCGGCAGGCCTGCAGCGAGGCGACGGCGGTGCGCCTGTTGTGGGATGTGTGCCGCATTCCGGATTTCCGGGGGATCAGCCACGGCGAACATGCGGGCCTCCTCGAGGCGATCTTCGGCTTTCTCAGGGAGTGGGGCAGGGTGCCCGACGACTGGCTGGCGCGGCAGGTGAAGCGGATCGATCGAACCGACGGCGACATCGAGACGTTGTCGAAACGGCTGGCGTATATCCGCACGTGGACATACGTCGCGCAGCGCAAGGGTTGGGTCGACGACGAGCGGCATTGGCGCGGGGCGACGCGCGCGGTAGAAGACCGCCTGTCGGATGCGCTCCACGCGGCGCTGACCCAGAGATTCGTGGACCGGCGCACCAGCGTGCTGATGCGCCGGCTCAAGCAGAAGGAGGCCATGGTGGCCGAAGTGAACGACAAGGGCGAAGTTGCCGTCGAGGGCCAGTATGTCGGCCGGCTCGAAGGGTTCCGCTTCCGGCAGGACAAGTCGGCGAGCCCGGACGAGGCCAAGACGCTGCGTCAGGCCAGCACCGCGGCGCTGGCGCCGCAATTCCACCTCCGGGCCGACCGGTTCTACAACGCGCCCGACACCGAAATCGACTTCACCGAGCAGGGCGGGCTCATGTGGGGCGAGCAGGCGGTGGGCAGGCTGTCCCGGGGCGAGGACCCGCTGAAGCCGCAGATCGTGCCCTTCGTCGACGACGAGGCCGGCCCCGAGGTGCTCCAGAAGGTCCAGAGGCGCCTGCAGCATTTCGTCGACCGCAAGGTCGCCGCGCTCTTCGAGCCGCTGCTCGCCATGCAGCGCGACACGGGCCTCGAAGGGCTCGCGAAGGGATTCGCCTTCCGCATGATCGAGTCGATGGGCATCATCCCGCGCGATCGCGTCGCCGACGAGGTGAAGGATCTCGACCAGCCGGCACGCGGCGCGCTCCGCAAGCACGGCGTCCGTTTTGGCCAGTTCACCGTCTTCCTGCCCGCCTTGCTGAAGCCCGCGCCCACGCGCCTGCGGCTGGTCCTGTGGTCGCTGGCCGAAGGGTTCGACACCTTCCCCGAAAGTCCGCCGCCCGGAATGGTGACCATCCCCGCCATCGGCGGCATGTCGCGCGAGGCGCACACCATGGCGGGGTATCGGCTCGCCGGGGACCGGGCGATCCGCATCGATATGCTCGAACGGTTGGCAGACCTCCTGCGGCCGCAGAACAGCCGCGCGGGGTTCGAGGCGACGCCCGACATGCTGTCGATCACGGGCATGACGCTGGAACAGTTCGCCGCCCTGATGCAGGGCCTGGGATACAAGGCCGAGAAGGGCGAGCGGACGAAGGCCCCGGGCCCGAAGGCACAGCCGAAGGTCGAGAAGGCCTCGGAGGCGCCCGGCCCCGAAGAGACGCCGCCCGCCCCCGACACGGTCCCCGGTCCGGACCCGTCCGAACCGGGCGCGCCGCCCGAGGCGCCCCCGTCCGAACCGCCGGGCGTGCCCGATCCCGCCCCCGACGAAACCCCGCCTTCCCCTCCGAGCGAAACGCCGGCCGATCCGCCCGGAGAGGCGCCCCCCGCGCCGCCCTCCGAGGTCCCCCAGCCGGGCGGCCCCGCGCAGACCCCGATGATGGAGAATGCGGACGCCGCCGGCGACGAGGCGTCCCGGGCTCCCGCCGCTCCCGAGACGGAGGCGTTCTACACCTTCACCTGGGGTGGGCGCGCCCGCGGCAATGCGCCCGGAAAGGCCCGCGGCGATCGCAAGGCGCCGCGCGGCAAGGGTCGCGACCGCCCCGAGAAGGGACGCAAGCCCGACGGCACGCCATCGCGCCAAGACGGGGCACGTCCGGCGAAGCGCGACCGCCCGATCGACCCCGACAACCCCTTCGCCGCCGCGCTGATGGGACTGAAGGACAAGACTTGAGCGCGGACGCCGCCGCGATTCGCCTCGACAAGTGGCTTTTCTACGCGCGCTTCTTCAAGACGCGCAGTCTTGCCGCAAAGGTGATCTCGGCCGGTGGCGTGCGCGTGAACGGCGCGCGCCTGTCCAAGCCCTCGGCGAGCGTGCGGGCGGGCGACACGCTGGCCTTTCCGCAGGGGCGCCGGGTCCGGGTCGTGCTGGTCGTCGCAACGGGCGAACGGCGGGGGCCGGCGAGCGAGGCCGCGACGCTCTACGAGGATCGCACCCCGCCGGACGAGCCGGCGCCGCCCGCCGCGCCGCGATACGACAAGGGCGGTCGGCCGACGAAGAAGGACCGCCGCGCCATCGACGCGCAGCGGCCGGTCGAGAAGGAGTGACCGGGCGCGCTTGAATGACCCGCGGGCCTCGTCTAGGTCCGCATACGGAACCGGATTGGACACCCGCTATGACCTACATCGTCAACGACAACTGCATCGCCTGCAAGTACACGGACTGCGTCGAGGTCTGCCCCGTGGATTGTTTCTACGAGGGCGAGAACATGCTGGTGATCCACCCGGACGAGTGCATCGATTGCGGCGTCTGCGAGCCGGAATGCCCGGCCGAGGCGATCCTGCCCGATACCGACCCCGAGGCGGAGAAGTGGGTGGAGTTCAACCGCAAGTACTCCGAGGCCTGGCCCGTCATCGTGACCAAGAAGGACCCGTTGCCGGGTGCCGAGGAGATGGACGGCAAGTCGGGCAAGATGGAGCTCTTCTCCGAGGCCCCGGGCGAGGGCGGCTGACGGCGCCGGGAGGCGTCATCCGTCGCCTCTGGCGGGCCGTGCCGTTTTATGGTATGGTCCGCGGACTTGACCAGATTTGGCCAGTGGCCGGGGCGCCGGGGAAGCACCGTTTCCCCGCCGTCCTTTCTTGCGGTCAGTCGTGGGGCCTGTGAAGGAACGTCTAAAGCGATGAGCAAATCCAAGAAGCCTGAATTCCGCACCAACGATTACGTCGTCTATCCGGCCCACGGTGTGGGGCAGATCCTGTCGATCGAGAAGCAGGAAGTCGCCGGGCTGGAGCTCGAACTCTTCGTCATCTCGTTCGAGAAGGACAAGATGACGCTGCGTGTGCCGACCCACAAGGCGACCGAGGTGGGGATGCGTCAGCTGTCCTCGCCCGACGTGGTGACCAAGGCGATGACCACGCTGAAGGGCAAGGCCAAGGTGAAGAAGGCCATGTGGTCGCGTCGCGCGCAGGAATACGAACAGAAGATCAATTCGGGCGACCTGATCGCGATCGCCGAGGTGGTGCGCGATCTGCACCGCACCGACGACCAGCGCGAGCAATCCTATTCCGAACGCCAGCTCTACGAAGCGGCGCTCGAGCGCCTGACACGAGAGATCGCGGCCGTCTCCGGCGATGACGAGGCCGCGGCGCAGCGTCAGATCGACTCGGTCCTGGAGGCCCGCCAGGCCGCGGCCTGATCTGCCGCGCCGATCTCTTGCAAAGGACCGCACCCCCCCCGGTGCGGTCCTTTTCATGCGCGCTGTCCGTCCGGGAAACCGCAGGGGAAGGATGGCGGACGGCCCGGAAATTTCTGCCAAAACCGCTTGCACCCCCGGACGACTTTTTCTAAACCCCTCGCACGCTACGGATGGCCCGTTCGTCTATCGGTTAGGACGCCAGGTTTTCAACCTGGAAAGAGGGGTTCGATTCCCCTACGGGCTACCACTTTTCCCCATTTTTCTCGTCGTGATTCCGGATGTTGAGATGTCCAGATCGTCGCGATTGTCTGGCCGCGGACGCCTTGGTCGTTCACGGCGGCGTCATTGCCGCGGCGGATCGCGCGGAACGCCTCGACACCGCTGAGCATGGCCTTGGCGCGGGAAAGCCCTTGCCGCGCTGGCCGTTCGCCGCGCCGTCAGGCGGAGGTCGAGGAGCCCTCGGGGCCGGTCGACGGCCCTCCACACGTGGCACCAGCGGCCGTTCCCTCGCAGGCAGGTCTCGTCAACCTCCCTTGTCAGGCCGCGCCCCCTGCGATGCCGGCCCTAGGCCCGTCTGCGGATCCCGGGGCCGACCTTCTGGACCCGACGGGACCCGGTGGCCACGCCGACGACGATCCCGCGCTCGGCAGGTCTCGAACGTCGCGGCCGGAGAGCGGAGACCGGCAGTGCCAGCGTACCGCCGGCAGGGTCACGTCCTTGGCAAAGCGAGGGCCCCGGAACGGAGCGCGGAGCGGAATGCGCGTCTCCCCTGGTCCGAATGCGCTCGACATACTCCGTTCGACGCTACGGATCCCGATCCCGATTGCCTCCGGTTAGACCTTCCATGAGCATTGCGCGCGGACCCCGGCCCGCGCCGGGGCGCCTGAGCGCCGCCGCGCGACGCGGGCGGCGCTCAGGCGCCGAATGCACCGTCGATCGTGTGCATGGCACCCGTTACGAAGCTGGCCTCGGGCCCGGCCAGTTAGGCAACCATGCCCGCGACTTCTTCCGGTCGCCCGTGGCGCTTTATCGCCATGAAGCTGTGCATTAGCTCCTTCATCGGGCCGTCCGCCGGATTGGCGTCGGTATCGATCGGCCCGGGCTGCACCACGTTGATCGTGATGCCACGTGGCCCGAAATCGCGGGCGAGTCCGCGCGCCAGTCCCTGCAGGGCGGACTTGCTGACCGCGTAGGACGCCATTTCGGGAACGGGCATCCTGTCTCCGTTGACGGACCCGATCACGATGATCCGGCCGCCATCCGGCATTTGCCGCGCGGCCTCCACCGCGGCGTGGTACGGCGCATGGACGTTGATCCGGAACAGCCGGTCGATCTCGTCCGGGTCCTGCTCGAGCGCATCTCCGAAAATCGCGATGCCCGAGTTCACCACCAGGACATCGAGGGGGCCACTGTCCCGTACGCGGGCGATCACCGCATCCCGATCGGCGCTGTCGGTCCGGACCGCAGCGCTGCCGGTTTCCCGGGCGAGCCGTTCCGCCGCCTCGCGCGAGCCGGCATAGGTGAAGGTCACCCGTGCGCCATCCTTGACGAAGCGACGCACGATGGCTGCGCCGATGCCGCGGCTGCCCCCCAAAACCAATACGGATCTTGTGTCTGACATGGCTGTATGCCCCGTCTTGATGATTTGTAGTGACGGCTACATAAATAGGAGGAGCTGTCGGTCAAGAGGTTTTATAGTGATGACTACAAAAAAGGATCGCACCCCCGGTCGTCCCAGGCGTTTCGATCCCGATCAGGCCGTCGCAACGGCGCAGGGATTGTTCCATGCGAAGGGCTATGACAGCGTCAGTCTGGCGGAGCTGACCGAGGCCCTGAGGATAAAGCCGCCCAGCTTCTACGCGGCCTTTGGCAGCAAGCACGGGCTCTACGCCCGTGTGCTGGACCGCTATGCCGAAACCGGCGCCATTCCCCTCGGGGACATTCTGCGCGACGACAGACCGGTTGCCGACTGCCTGAAAGCGCTGCTCGAGGATGCCGCCCGCCGATACGGCGCGGACCCCAAGACTCCCGGCTGTCTTGTCCTGGAGGGATCGCGGGCCAACGACACGGACGCCCGCGCGGCCTCGAGCGCCTTCCAGGTGGCGGCTGAAGGCGTGATCCGCGCCTATGTCGCCGAACGGTTTCCGGAGGCAGCAGACCGCGTGACGAATTTCATCGGCACGGTGATGGTCGGTCTCTCGGCCAAGGCGCGCCGCGGACATGACGTGGACAGGCTGCTTGCTTCGGCGCGGATCGCCGGACATGCGCTCTCACAGGAATTGTCGAGGTGACGCTGCCCCTGGATCAAGATCGCGAACGATCGACCGCGATCCTGGGCCGCGCTGGAGGCACGCGTGAATGGATCATGGAGCAGGGTTCGCACGGCAGTCCAAATGTCTGTATAAATTGAAAAATCTAGGAGGTCCGCCCCTCATGTTGACCTGGTCGGCAGCTTCGTCCCGCATGGCATGAGTTCTGGACCCTCTCGATCTTGCGGCCACGACGAATGGCCGGGTCGCATCGCGGCATCGAGCGCAGCGGTCGAAGGCAGCAACGGCCCGCGCCCGTCCCCGATCTCGACCGGGGCGATCGTTGAGGCGCTCCCGAAAATCGGACACCGACGCGAGCTGCGATCTCAGGCCCGACGGACTGGCCCTCCGCGGGACGGTCTCGAACGGCGCAGCGCGGCACGCGGCGATCACGCGGCGCCCCAGTCGAAACACCCGGCCGGCAGACCCGACCCCCCGACCAGAAGCGCGCCGTGGCTGTAGAACGTCCATCGGTTTTCCTCGGCCACGTCGACGATGACGACGCCCATCGCGCGATCGCTCCAGACCAGGCGGGCATCCGTCGCCACGAGGGCGGCGAAGACGTTGGCGGGAGTTTGGCCGGGGCGGAAGATCACCGTGGTGAAGGGTTGATCGTCGGGCGGCTGCATGGCCCAGATCCCGGCCCCGGCGCTCGATACCGTCAGCGCCAGAAGCAGGGTGCGCTGACGCATGCCCCCGCCGCCGGACCCGCCGCGTCGGTTCAGCACCCATCCGGCGGCAAGCGGAAGGAGACCGAAGACGACGAACCACGCCAGATCCCACAGGAGCGGCTCATCGGCATCGATCTTGATCCGGTGGATGCCGAGAATCCAGTGCGACAGGATCCCGTCGATGACGTGCCACGTGCCCGACCCCATCAGAAGCGCCCCATAGAGCGCCGGCCCGCCGATTGCAGCACCGTCCCGATGGGCCCGCCACAGCCCCCATAGGCCGGCGGCGACGATGACGTACATCAGCGCGTGGAACATTCCGTCCCAGAGCACCTGCAGCCGCAGGTCGTCCACGTCCGGCACGAGGCTGAGCAGGTGGTGCCATTGCAGGATCTGGTGCAGCAGGATGCCGTCGAAGAAGCCGCCGAGCCCGAAGCCCAGGATCAGACCGGGGAGGGTCCAGGGGGATCTGTGCATGACGTGCCTTCCTCCTTGAGGGGTCCGCTGACGGGACCATTCCTATCAGGGGCGGCTCGGGGCCGCATCAGCCCGAATGCGCAATAGGCGTGGCGAAGCGCCATTTCGACCGCGAGGCCAATGCCCGTCGAAGACCAGCCGATCGCGTCGCTGCCGATCCGGCGCGCCCATCGAGTTGGCCTGCCCCCTGAAAAGTGGTCCTCCCTGAAGTAGGCTTTCGAGCCGTATGGAGGACGAGGAATGGGACAGAAGAGGCACAAACCGGAGGAAATCGTCGCGAAGCTTCGGCAGGTCGACGTGCTGGTATCGCAGGGCCGATCGGTGGCCGAAGCGGTGCGATCCATCGGCGTGACGCAGTTCACTTACTACCGCTGGCGCAAGGAGTTCGGCGGGCTGAAGACCGACCAGGTGAAGCGGCTGAAGGAGCTGGAGAAAGAGAACGAGCGGCTGCGAAAGGCCGTCTCCGATCTGACGCTCGAGAAACTGATCCTCCGGGAGGTTGCCTCGGGAAACTTCTGAGCCCCGCCCGTCGCCGAGCCTGCATCGACCATGTCAGGCAGAAGTTCCGGGTCTCGGAACGCCTGGCCTGCCGCGTGCTGGGCCAGCATCGGTCGACCCAGCGGAAGGTGCCGCGGGGACGGACCGACGAGGAGGCGCTGACCGCGGACATTGTCGCCCTGGCCAGCCAGTATGGGCGCTACGGCTATCGCCGGATCGCGGCCCTGCTGCGTGATGCCGGGTGGGTCGTGAACGTGAAGCGGGTCGAACGGATATGGCGACGGGAGGGGCTGAAGGTGCCCTCGAGACAACCGAAGAAGGGCCGGCTCTGGCTGAACGACGGGTCATGCATCCGTCTTCGGCCGGAGTGGCCGAACCACGTCTGGTCCTACGACTTCGTCGAGAGCCGGACCCACGACGGGAGGAGGTTCCGGATGCTCAAC